>NZ_LMMP01000001.1 GCF_001422815.1 Methylobacterium sp. Leaf91
GCCTTGAGGAGGAGCAATAATTCAACGATCTGGTGGAAATTGTTGCCGTGATTGCCGGGGCAGGATACGGCCAGCGTCATGTCCAAGCTTGTCGCTCTCCTTGACCGTCTGAAGGCCCATCAGCACGTWCTGATCGTCGCCGCWGCGGATCACGACACTWTGCCAGCCGATAGTGTGCTGAAGCGCGTCGCCGAGTTGGAGAATGCGATTGCTGCCGTCGAGGCAGTGATGGCGGAGGAAGATGGGAACTAGGTCCCGATACCAACGAACGAACCCGCGACAATGAGCATGGGAGGCTCGAACTTTCGAACCTCCGGATCATGGTCACCGACTTACTGCGTCCCAATCGGACAGTTCCTGAAGCTGGAACCGATGCACCGGATATGCTRATTGGCAGCTTCTGAGGAAAGCCATCCGTTCCTCACGCGAATAAAATTTAGGCCGTGAGGCGCTTTTCGTCTTTGGAAGAGAATTCCTCGGCGATCGTCATTGAGATCTTCGACAGCCACGCTTCTGCTGTGCGAGCCCGCTCTTCCGCTTCTCTAACGCGCGCATCGGCGGCTTTCAGCAACGCATCGGACCGGGTTTGAATATCCTTGGCATGGCTCTCGGCTGCTCTGATGCGCTCATGCGCGGCCGTCATATCCTCACGAACYCGGTCTAGAAGCTCACGAACGCGGATCTCCTGCTCCTGAGTTTCGGCTTCAGCCTCCCTTACCCKATGCGCAGCGTCCCTGACCCTATCAATCAGGTCCGACCAATCCTGTGGGGTGGCGTGATGATTAGGGGGGGAGTCAGTGGTTTGCCTGTCCGTCGAGCCAATGACCCGCAGAATGCCGGCCAGTGAAGGCGCAGRAATCTGCTTCGTAYCGGATGCCTGCCGCTCGACTTCGAAATCCCTGGTGAGATCACGCATGATCTTTTCGATCTGATCCACCGTATGATTCCTTACAATCRACCTAAGCACATCGTYTCGGCCTCTCGCATGCCGAGCCGGGAGCACTCCCTAATTTTTTATAACCGTCAAGCGCGATAAAATTGTCTAATTATACTTTGGAAGAACCAACTGCTCGGTGTTGCTCATATATCTCTCAGCATCAGATGCGCGACTTCCCCATCCTGCTGCTTGCGCAGATCACGTGTGCCGCTCAACCCAAGTAGCGTAGGTCGGACAGCCGGCCTTTCCCAAACGGCTCAGCAGGGCGCGGCCCGCGCCTGCCACCTGTCGCGGTCGCGCTCGGCTACGGCAAGCCGCCACTGTAGCCGTTCCACCTCGGCGTGAAGCTCGCCCGCATCCACTGCCAGCTCGACGCACTGCTCCTGAACCTCCGCGAGCTGGGCGCGTAGCTCGGCGTTCTCGGTCGCTAGGGTGAGCAAAAGAAGAGCGTCGGAAATGGCGGGCCTCCCAGGGATTGAGCAGGCCGTGGGCGTCGCCGACGCGGGTTAGCGTTGAATTAACCATCTCGAACATATGGCCTGTGTGCCCTGTAATGTCAGGTTTTGAGATGCAGAGCGGACCGTAGAGGCGGCTGAAGTCATTTAGTAGCGACATCCGAGAAAACGGTATGGCGAGCAGCGATCAATCCTAACGGGAACGTAGAACTGCACACACTCTCGCCGACCTTTGGGTCGATCGTATCTACAACGCACTGCGGAGCCTATGCCGCTGTACGCCGGAGTGAGCACGCCTATGATCAAAATCCTGACGGCAATCCTGTCGGTCTTCGTTGTGCTGGCGCTGGGCGCCTGTGTGACGATGTTGATGCTTCCGTTCAGAGCCCTCCGGGGTCTGATGCGCAGCCCAGCCGAACCGGCTTAACCTGGTCGCCCGTACCGGCGGGATGATCGAGGCCTTCCGCACGACCCTCAGCTTGGTGATGCAGGGTGCCGTGTTCCGGCAACAGACGATCACGTCGATATGCCAGACCAGGATGTGACAGCTGGACCTCCCCTAATGGAGCTTACCCTCAGGGAGCCTGGCAGCTCATGGCATCCGCAGCCCCGACAACGCTCAAGGCTCGGCGACGTATTTCTAGCGTGACGTCTGGTCTTTCCGAAACCGCAGTCGCCTCGCGCCTCAGCTTCTTGTCACAAGCGCACGAGCGATGTCCGGCCATATCGTAGCATGCGTCATGGCGCTGACAGGCGGCATCTAGGGCGTCAGTCGGCGGAAGATCCGCGCCACGCTGGCCCGAGCCGCAATAATTGCCATGGAACAGATCCTTACCCGCGATGACGTTAGCAAGATCGCCCTTCGCGGGAGTCTCATCCTCGCGAGTCCCGCTCGGGTTGAGTTCGTTGGCGGGTCCACCGGCTTTGCTGGCCGATCCTCGCAGGACCTTCGGGATGCCGGAGCGCGCATCTGGCTCGGCGAGTGCCTCTCCGGTGCGAGAGTTCGGATCCGACAGGTCCGGGAGCGGCGGAGGCGGCCCCGGCCTTACGTCATCGATACTCTCCACGGCCTGATCCTGCGACAGGGTTTGCGCCATGGCGTCTTGTGCCAGGAGCAAGGTGAGGGACAGGATGATCGCGCCTATGGTTCTCAAATATGCCTCCTAGGAGGTGACGCGGGAGGGTGAGACGCCCCCCCGTTCACCGAGCCCTTGCAACCGCTTTCCCACGTATGATCGGCGAAGCCGCTCGCGCGTCGGCCATGGGTTACCCACGACGCACTCACACCTCAGTGCGGGGGCATTCGAAGTACGCGAAGGTCTCGTTGTCTGGGCCTGACCTTCAGCCGCCTAGGTACGGTGGAGACCGTAAAACCGTTCCCCGTAACTTCGTAGGGCGAAGGTATTTTGCAGGAGGCGCACACGAATACCCAGCACGACCTCGGCGCTCTCGGACGCCAGGACGAGCAGGAGCAGGGGATCGGAAACAGCGGGCCTTCGGAGATGAGGCCAAGGGAGGCGGTAACCTACTCAGTCATAAAACTTCTCAGAAACGGCGATTAGTCGCCGCAAACATTTTCTGGCGTATCTCATCCATTATGGCTGAAATCTTCTCCGGATCTATGCCGGCCTCAATCAGTGCTTTTGGTATTACCGCGGCTCCCGCCACCCAGCCGCTTTCGCTTCGTCTTCAGATCTGGCTTCAGCCAAAAAAATGGCGGGCCCGAAAGCCCGCCGATCCATTACCGTACGACGACAAAGTGGAGGGCATACGCCTCACGCAGGTTCGGATCAGTTACTGTCGCAAACAGCCCTCTTCGTCGTTGGCGCGAGGGCGACACGCCATTCCTCCGGACAGCGGTCACTGCGCGGGAGAACAGTGCTTGCATCCGCCCCACCAGAGCGGATGCATCGAGTTGAGGTCGGTCAGTTCGGCAGCGTGAAGACCGTCAGCTGACCGCCGAGGTTGGTGTAGCTCGACAGGGCAGCGTAGCCGCCCACCGCGCCGAGCCCGGCATTCGGGTCCGTGAGGCCGGCCGCGAGGCCGATACCGGCCCAGCCACCGACACCCGAGAGGATAGCGAGGTGCTGCTTGCCCTTGTGGGTGTAGGTCATCACGTTGCCGATGATGCCGGAGGCCGTCTTGAACTTGTAGAGTTCCTTGCCGGTCTTCGAATCGACGGCCTTCAGATAGCCTTCGAGGGTTCCATAGAACACCACGTCACCGGCGGTGGCGAGAGCACCCGACCATACCGAGAACTGCTCCTGGTTCGACCACTTGATCTGGCCCTTCAGGTTATCCCAGGCAATGAAGTTGCCCATGCCGCCGTGGCTGTTGGGAGCCGGGTACATCGAGACGGTCGCACCGACATAGGGCTGGCCCGGCGTGTAGCTCACCCGGAATGGCTCATAGTCCATGCAGACATGGTTGGTGGGCACGTAGAACAGCTGGGTCTTCGGCGAGAATGCAGCGGGCTGCTGATCCTTGGTGCCGAGCGCGGCTGGGCAAACGCCCTTCGTATTGGTGTCCTCGCCGTTCTGGTCGGTGGAGAACTTGGCCTGGACGAGGGGGCGGCCATAGGTAGGCGACGCCTTGTCCAGGTCGATCTTCGAGGCCCAGTTCACCACCGGATCGAACTTCTCGGCCACCAATACCTCACCCGTGGCGCGGTCCAGGGTGTAAGCGAAGCCATTACGGTCGAAGTGGGTTAGGAGAGGGCGCTCCTTGCCGTCGATCTTCTGATCCGTGAGGATCATCTCGTTGATGCCGTCGTAGTCCCACTCGTCGTGCGGGGTCATCTGATAGACCCACTTGGTCATGCCCGTATCGGGATTGCGAGCGAAGATCGCCATGGTCCACTTGTTGTCGCCCGGACGCTGCTTGGGGTTCCAAGTCGAGGGGTTGGCGGTGCCGTAATAGACGAGGTCGAGCTTCGGATCGTAAGAATACCAGCCCCAGGTCGCGCCACCGCCGGTCTTCCACTGATCGCCCTCCCAGGACTTCAGGGAGGAATCCTTACCAATCGGTTTGCCGAGCGACGTCGTCTTCGCCGGATCGACGATCATGTCGTCATCGGATCCGACGCTGTAGCCGCGCCAGACGCGATTACCGGTCTTCGCATCGTAGGCGGTGATATGGCCGCGAATGCCGTACTCGGCGCCGGAGATGCCGACGATGATCTTGTCCTTCACCGGCAGCACCGTGGCGGTGTTGGTCTCGCCGATTTTCGAATCCCCGTTTTTGACCGACCAGTTCACTTTTCCGGACTTGGCGTCCAACGAGACTAGGGTGGTGTCGGCCTGATGCAGGATGATGGCGCCATCCGCATAGGCTAGGCCGCGATAGACCGTGTCGCAGCACATGACCGGGATCACGGACGAATCCTGCCTCGGCTCGTACTTCCAGAGGATCTTGCCCTCGTTGTTGAGGTCGAGGGCATAGACGATATTGGGGAAGGGAGTGTGGACGAACATCATGTCACCGATGACGAGCGGTGAGCCCTCGTGGCCGCGCAGGACGCCGGTGGAGAAATTCCATGCGACCTGCAGGTTCTTAACGTTCCCGGCGTTGATCTGGTCGAGCTTCGAGTAGCGGGTGTTGGCGTAGTCGAGCGTCTGCAGCACCTGCTGGTTGGGGTCTTGGCTGCGCTTGAGCACGTCGTCATTGGCGAGCCCGGCGGTGGCACTCGCAACCGCGAGGCCCAAGCCGAGAAGGCAAGCATGTTTCATGGAATTCCTCCCGTCGCCGGCTGCCTTCTTCGACTATCTCGCGGAGCAGCCCGACGACGGAAACGCTATTGGCCCGCCCGGTCCCCTGGTAGGGCAGGATCCCCGTCGGCAGTCGGGCATTTTGCCTGATCGTGGCCTTGACCACTTGCCAGCATCCGGCAGTTGCGTCCCTCTCCCTCGCTGGATGCGAGGAACACCACGGCATGGGTCTGCTCATCGGATTGATCCTGCGCGTCCTGGGCGTAGTGATGCTTTGCTTGGCCTGTGCCACAGCCTGGGTCGTCGCCGAGGTGCACCAAGGCATCCGAGAGGAGACCGCGGCCTCCGCCGACAGGGTGGTCCGTGAAGCGCAGGAACTCGCCTGGCGGGAACTGACCTGGCGCGGCAGCGCCGGTCGCTCCGCCAAATATGCCTTCCCGGATTGGCGCAGCTCGCACACCCTGCGATTCATCAGTCCCGGGAACTGCGTCGCCCTGACATGGGAGGGCGAGGCCACGCTTCAGCAATGCAGTGGCTTGGAGACCGCGGGTAGGCCCGCTCCGGCGTGGTTCGAAATGTTGTATCGCGGGGCTTTCGGAGTGATCCCGCCGATCCGCCGCGCGGTGATCCTGAATCGTAGGGAAGCGGGGATCGTGGTCACTACGCCCGACCGGGGCGCGGCCGTGCGACAGGTCTGGCGACAAGTGCGGGTGCTGATGGCCGCCGCCGCCGCCATGGCTGGCGGTATCGCTATCCTGGCCACCTTCGTAATCGGTGTCGCGCTACAGCCGGCGCGGGTGATCACCCGTGGCCTCGGCAAGATGGAGAGGGGCGATCATTCCACCCGCCTACCCCCGTTCCGAGCTGGGGAGTTCGACCGCATCGCGCGTGCCGTGAACGCCCTGAGCGAGCGTCTCCAGCACACTACGGCCGAGCGGATGGCGCTGACCCGGCGCCTCTTTGCCGTTCAGGAAGAAGAGCGCCGTGCACTCGCACGTGAGCTTCATGATGAGTTCGGACAATGTCTGACCGCCACGGGAGCCCTGGCGAGCGCAATCGAAGCCGAGGCTGGCGAACGTTCGGAGTTGCGTGACGACGCCCGCTCGATCAGCCGGATCACCCGTCATATGATGGGCACGCTGAAAGGAGCGCTGGCGCGCCTGCGGCCCCCCGACCTCGACGAGTTCGGCCTGGAACACAGCCTCCGCCGCCTCGTCTCGACATGGGAGGGACGAAGCGCGAAGCCCGCCGCTTTCAACCTGAGCTTTGCCGGTGACTTCTCGACATTGAGCGCACCGGTTGCGCTCAGCATCTACCGGATCGTGCAGGAGTGCCTTACCAATGCAGTTCGTCACGGAAAGCCGACTCAGGTGAATGTCAGCCTTGTCCGGACGCCGGACATGGTAACGCTCGGCATCGTGGATGACGGCGGTGGCGACGCGGCGCTGGTGGAGACCGGCAGCGGCCACGGCGTTCTCGGCATTCGCGAGCGGATCGGGGCTCTCGGCGGAACTTTGGCCATCGTCCCCGCCCAAGGCGGCGTACGGATCGAAGCGACGA
This sequence comes from Methylobacterium sp. Leaf91, assembly GCF_001422815.1. Taxonomy (GTDB): domain Bacteria; phylum Pseudomonadota; class Alphaproteobacteria; order Rhizobiales; family Beijerinckiaceae; genus Methylobacterium. The sequence continues at coordinate 6,660 of NZ_LMMP01000001.1, forward strand.
TTCCATGTCCGTCAGAGGCCATTCATTCTAGCCCACGGAACGATAGGAAGGTCCCTCCCGAAATGAAGTTAGAGGGGCTTGCCGCGTGAGCGAGACCGGAATCCTCCTCGTCGATGACCATCCTGTCGTTCGGGAAGGGTATCGTCGTCTACTGGAGCGTCAACCTGGTTACCGTGTCGTGGCCGAGGCGGAGACGGCATCCGATGCCTACCGAGCATACAAGGCCATGAAACCGACATTGGTGATCATGGATCTGTCGCTGCCGGGTCCTAGCGGCCTGGAGGGAGTCCGTCACATCAGGCAATGGGACTCGCGCGCCCGCATCCTGGTGTTCACCATGCATCAGGGGGCGGCCTACGCCCTGAAAGCCTTTGAGGCGGGAGCCTCAGGTTACGTCACCAAAAGCAGCGCTCCCGAGGAACTGGTTAGATCCGTGGCCATCGTGGCACGCGGCGGACAGGCAGTCAGCGCCGACATCGCACAGGAGCTTGCAGCGGAACGTCTCAGCGGCAAGCGCTCGCCGCTTGACGAGCTCGGCCCCCGGGAAGTCGAGGTGCTTCAACTCGTGGCATCCGGCATGGCCACGGAGGCCATCGCCAAGGCGCTCAACCTAAGCCCCAAAACCATTCAGAACTACCATTATGGCATCAAGGCGAAGCTGGGTGCCCGCAATGACGCGCACCTCGTCTGGCTGGCAATTGCCGCGGGCCTCATCCGACCGAGTGGGTTATCTGGCGACGCCTGACGCAAAAGCAGAACGACAAGAATTTGCTCGTTACTGCCACTGCTCTCCTATTATCAAAGAGACATGGCGGTACAACTCATAAGCAGATGCGCCAGCTAAAAACTAACCTAAGCTTGACATTAGGACGATAATCTTATAATGTGAGGTTCGCTGCGGGCTGTTTCGCAGCTTGCCGGATGCCCCAATGACCCTGCCGCTGCGACCCTTACCGCCACCCGAAACCCTGCTGCAGCGGGCGGGTGCATCCTCCCCCTCGTACTCAACGCAAGGCGGCCTCCGGGCCGCCTTCATCGTTTCTGGAGCCCTTTGATGAGCCTGACCACCGTAACGCACGCCGCCACCGCCATACCGCCAGGCCTGATCCTGTTCGGCCGCGACGAGCGGCACCGCCCACACGCCTCGCGCTTTGCCGCTGGAGAAAAGGCCAATGCCGAGCGCGCCGCCGACCTGATGGGCATGCACGTCCTCGAGATCAGCGATGGCACCCATCAAAGCCTTGCCGCCGGCCTGCCGCAGGGACGCCTGTTCGGGAGTGGCAAAGCCTTCGTACCGTTCGTCAAAGCCGAGGTGTTCGATCGGCTCGTGGCGGCGGCTGGGCTGCCCGATGTTGCCCCGCCCGTCAGGGCGGCAGGCAAGGCCAGTGGCGCCCCTCCCGGTTCGGGCGGTGGGGCAAGTGACACTTCGGGCGGCGGAGGCCCCGGCGGCCGTTTCAAGGCGCCCGCCGATTGGCCCGGCATCGAACGGGGCTGCCTCGTGCTGGCCTGCGCCGGCCCATCGGAGGGCTGGTTCGAAGCGATCATCATGTACACGAAAGCCGACGACGCCTTCGAGCTTCAGTGGCGCGACTGGCCAGACGATGGGCTGATCACCCGGCACCGCAGCGAGCTTGGCTTGCTGCCGCCCGGCGCGGTTCAGGCCGCGAAGCCAGGGGCATGAGCCGCTTGGCCCCCAGCAGCGTCGAGGCGGATCCCGCCTCGACCACCCGCATCGAACGGGTGCGCGGCCTCAACGATGCGTTCCGCCGGAGCTTTGCCGGCGGCCATGTAATGATGTCGTGCGGGATTGCCACCCTGCCGGTTGGGCTTCGTCACGAGGCCGAGGTGGCGGTGAAACCGTTCGCGGCCTTCAGCGTCGCCGACGACCCGCATGGCGAGCATGATTTCGGCGCCTTCGATCTCGCTGGGCAGCGGTGCTTCTGGAAGATCGACACATACGACCGCGCCATGGTCAGTCATTCGCCTGACCCGGCCGACCCGGCGGTGACGGTGCGCGTGCTGACCATCATGCTCGCTGAGGAGTACTGACGATGGTTCGGCAGTGCTCAGTCTTTCAAATTTTCCCCATCGCGGCCACCCTTCGGCTTTCGACCGGCGCGCAACGACCGTGGTGGTTCAACGCTCTCATCATAAGCCCGCAAAAGCACATCGACCTCGACACTGAGTGCGCCCGCCAATCGATCCAAGACATCGACAGTCGGGTTTACCAAGCCGCGTTCGATACCACTGAGGTAAGGCGCGGCCACGCCAGCATCGACGGCAAGAGTCTCCTGCGACAGCCCACGTACCGAACGCAGCTGCCGGACATTCCAAGCAAGGCGTGCCCGTCCATCCATGGACCACAGGCACGTCGATACCCTCGCTTAATCCATGACGTATATGATAAGGATTAAGGGTTATCGGCCCTTGGGCGCGGTACCGGCTCATGGGGCAGCAGCAACCCGGCGGACGTCCGATACCGGCACAAAAACAGACTTACGCAGTAGTGCATTACAGCTTGAATCAAATCGTCAATCAACAAGTCAGCAATATTTCTAGGGAACAGGACAAATGAACTCGTACCTCAGTGCGATGCGGAGCTTTCGCGACTTCACCGGCCGCACCTCGCGCGGCGACTACTGGCGCTTCATTCTCGTGTACCTCGGCATCGCGGTCATCGCGCTGATGCTCGATGCGGCCTTCGCCACGGGCAACAAGGATGGCGGCCTGTTCATCGGCCTCACCCACCTCGTTCACCTCTTGCCGCAGGTAGCGGCCGGGATTCGGCGGATGCACGACACCGACCATTCGGGCTGGTGGTTGTTGCTCAGCCCCGTCGCGCTGGTCTTCGCCTGCTTTGCCGGGACCCCGGGGCCGAACCGGTTCGGGTCGCCCCCTATGGCCGGTGCCGTGCCCGCTTCAATTGGCGCTGCCCCCTCACGCCCTGTGCCGGCTCAACCCCTCGCGCAGCCACAGCGTGACGTGATCGCGGAGATCGAGCGGCTGGCGCAGCTTCGCGCCGGCGGCAGCCTGTCGGAGGCCGAGTTCGAGGTAATGAAGGCGCAAGCCCTCTCGCAGGCGCGCGGCGCGTGAACGACGACACGGCCTCGATCCTCGTCGTCGTCACCGTTTGCGTGGCCGTCTACAGCCTACCGTCGATCATCGCTTTCCATCGGCGCCATCCCAACCGCTGGGTCATCCTGGCGGTCAATGCCCTGTTCGGTGGGACGCTCGTCGGCTGGGTCGTGGCGTTGGTGTGGGCGCTGCACGCGGTGCATCGGCCGGATCAGCCCGGCGCCTCGCAGGGCGGTGAATCGGGGCTGAACCTGTTCGTCAACGACACCCAGCGGGTCGCCCTCGTGGCGGCCCCTCAGGGGGATGGGGGCGGACACGCGCGGCCCGCCCTTTCGCCGGCCGATGCAGTGCGCGAACTCGAACGTCTCGCCGATCTCCACTCCGCTGGCCACATCGACGAACCCGAGCATCGCGCGCTGAAAAGCGCAGTCCTTCGAAAGATATAGGGCGGATGGCTCCTTTCGACCCCAGCCGTTACGAGATCAGTGGTAGGCTCTTCCTGAAAGCAGAAATGCCTCAAAAAGATCACCGCACGCTGTGCGCCCGTTAGCCATCCGCTACCACGGTTCTTATGCAGCAGGGTTGGCCTTGCTGCGTTCAGAATAAGCGCGCCCATCGATCCGTTCTGAATGAACCCTAGCGCACGAAATTCGTGGGCAAGGAGGCTGAGGATACGCTTGCTTGACATGATAATGACCATTCACTATCACTGCCCTTGGCGGCTCCGGGTGTTCTACCAGCGAAAGCTCGGAACATCTGCGGACAGGTGCCATACTCCGCCCATTGCGAAATCTGGACTTCGCAAGGCGGGTTTTGGTCGCGGGCGGAGAATGCTCAATGTACATGCTAAAATCAGCAAGCATTTCATTATATGTAAGACAGCACTTTCTTCGTTCGGATTGTGCCAATGTGCCCATGCTATCAGTTAGATGCCTCCGAATGGCGGTCTACTGGTCTGCTATGCTGTCGGTGCTGACAGGCGGACTCATTGCCGTCAACCCGCTTCGAGAGGCGGAGCCGTTTATCGGACGTCACGTCGCCGACATGTTCGTATTCTCGGTGCTGAGAAACAATCCGGAACGCCTTGTTCCCCATCTCGCCCCTTCGCCAACAGCAGCTTCGATCCAAGTGGGCCGGAGGGCGGAACGGTGACGGCGGATGGGAGGTTCCGTGTTTCTTCATCGCCCCTAAGGTTCAACATCCAGGATACGGACGAAAAAGTACAAGTCGCCGATCTCGCGACTTGCCTAATTTTGGCGTTTTTCGTCGTTTGTGGTCTTCTTGCCTGCATCTTGTTCGCAGAATCTGAGAAAGTTCGCACGCTGTCCATGCGAGTGGATAGTATATCGGGCAATAAGTATAATTTATACTGATAAAAACCGATTCCTACGGTACCGGTCGCCTTGGATCCCAGAATTGATCCTGCTCCGACACATTGCTCGGCGATGCGCGGTCAGAAGATCCCACTCCCATTAAGCCTGGAGGCGTGCGCGCTATGACGCCAGTTAATCGTATAGCGCGCCTACGCTTCGACGAAGTTCCACTCGAGATCGGTGAGCCGCTCCCAGTAGCCGCCAATGCCGACCTGATGCTGCACGGGGGAGCCGGCCTGGAGACGGCCGAGCCCAGTCCACTGGCTCATAATCTGGACCTGAATTCCACGAACAGACGGCCCTGAAGAAGCTCTCACGACGCACCACAACCCCGCGCAAGGTGGTGTGGTCGGCGTCGGAAGTGTCTGACGCAGACGCGTGACGGACGCGAGTCCAGTGACCCCCCAAGACGGTACCCCATCTTCTCAGCGCCCGGAGACCTTATGTCCTTGCTGACAACCAACCTCGTCGTGGCCCTATCCGTGTTCGGACTGGCTTATCTTGGACATACGCTCTGGGCCCGAAGGCTGCGGGCATTCCGTCCGCGGCACCGTGCTTCGGCGAAACCCACGACGAAGCCTTTGGATGGGCCAACTCCGAGCCGCCCTTCGATGCTCGAAGGCGTGACGGGCCATGTCGTCGAGCGTCACCGCGCCTAAGGGAGCCCACCGATGTCCCTTCTACAGGCACTACTACTTTGGACTTTCGTCCTGGCACCCCTGGCCCTTCTCCTGATTCACCTTCTGGTGACGGTCGCCCTAGCCTATGCGGCGCGCAAGTACGGTCTCCATGAGCGCGACTTCCTACGGGGTGGCGAGGATTGAGACCTCCCTCCGCACTGACGCGGCACTCGTTTGAATGGCGAGTTGCGGCACAGGGGAACACAATTGCCGCAACCACGTGGTTGACATGATAATGACCATTCACTATCACTGAGACATCGGGATGGCAGCTCTACCGTAGCTCCGCTGCACGCCGATCCGACCCATCATCCTGATCGCTCCCTTAGCCTGGACCGACGCCTTCCCAGGCGCCGAGCCCCCGTGCCTGCGCGACAGCGATGCAGCCCTAGGACTTCGAAACGATGACCCTCCGTCCGAGCCTGTACCGCGCTTTCCTCGCGGTTGCCGCCCTCTCGACCGGTACGGCGCTTGCCGCGGACCTCCCGGCACGCACCATAGCTCCCGTCTATGCCCCAAGGCCCCCGGTCTTCACCTGGACCGGATTTTACGTCGGTGCGAATGCCGGCTACGCCACGCGAACCGGCAAGGACTACGACCTCGCCGTCCAACCCGGATACTTCCCCACGGCGCCCAACACCTTCGGCTCGCTCCGGTCCGAGCGGAATGGTGACGGGTTCCTGGCCGGCGGTCAGGTCGGGTACAATTACCAGATCGGCAACTTCGTCATCGGTGCCGAGAACGACATCCAGTATCTCGACCTCGGCAAGGCGAAGCGCGACTACACCTTCAGCGGCACCGGAGCGGTCCCCGCGGGCTTCAACTACATCGGCCCGGAGAAGAAGACCGAGTATTTCGCCACCGGACGCGCCCGGATCGGATACGCGTTCGACCGCTTCCTGGTCTTCGGATCGGCCGGTCTGGCCTACGGAAACCTTAAGAGCGAGACCTGCCTCGGCAGCAAGTGCAACGACGGCAAGATCGGCTTCGCGGCCGGTGCGGGCGTGGAATACGCGCTCTCATCGAACTGGTCGGTCAAGGTCGAAGGCCTGTACGTCAACCTTGGGAAGGCCGCTGCCGGCGTTATCGGCACCGATGCGGTCGGGCGAACCTACGTCGATGCACGCAAGATCGACAACGACATCGCCCTCGTTCGAGCGGGCGTAAACTACCGCTTCTAACCTCTTTCCCGCTTTCCCTGGCTTTCTGGAGACCGTCGATGAAGTGTTCGATCATGATCATGGTGTTCGGCTTCGGGGCTGCCACTTCGAGCCCTTGCCTCGCCCAAGGCTTCATCGGCGGCGCCACAGCCGGGATCGACGCCGGCGGGGAGGTCGCTGGGCCTGTCGGTGCTGCCCTCGGCGGTGCCGTCGGCGCGGCCACCGGGACAATTCGGGGCATTCTCGGCTCTGCCGGGGATCAACGCCGGCGGGCCCACTTCCTATCAGACCGGAGCGCGTACGGCCGCGAGGCCGGCGCCGACGAGGAGGTCCTGATCGTTGACCCACTCACCGGACGCATCATCGACATTATCGACTGACGCGATGGCACGCGGTGAAAGGATCCCACATGATAACGACCGGTCATTATGATAGTGCTTCGCGGCAGCCCGAAAGCTGGCCGCCCGTACCTTCGGATGCGATGACGCGCTCACGGCGGATCGCCGACTGCGGTGGGCCGCCTGAAACGGGAGCGCTCGACGCCAAGGTTGTCGTCCTCCGGCGCAGCCCCATTCGACCGACGGGCCATCCAGCACGGCTCGTCCGTGACCCTGTTGGAACCTGTTCGATGAGCACTCTTACCAAGTCCGTCCCGAAGCCCTCGCAGGCATTCACTACTCGTCAAGAGGGCATCCTGGACGCGGCCGAGACTTGCTTCGTACGCAACGGCTTCCACCGTTCGACCATGCAGGACATCGCCCGCGAGGCGTCGATGAGCTCGCCTAACATCTACCGCTACTTCGTCTCGAAGGAGGCCGTGCTCCTCGCGATGGCCGAGCGGGAGCGGCGCCGGGCTGCGGACCGTATCGCCCAGTTCGAGGAAGCTGGCGACAAGCGCGCCGCCCTCTTCAGCACAATTGCCTACTACCACCTTGAGATCCCACGCGACGGCGCCGTGCTACGCGTCGAACTCTGGTCGGAGGCCACCCGCAACAGCGAGATCGAGGCTATCCTGCGCGAGCGCGAGGAACAGAGTTCGGCCTGGTTCATCGCAACCCTTGCCGCCCTCGCCACCTCGCCCAATTGCGACCCAGTCGCGCTCTACGGCGCGATTAGCGCGCTGCTGAAGGGCATCATCGTCAACAAGGCTGTGTTCCCCGCCTTCGACATCGACCCAGCCCTTGCTCAGCTTCATGCCCTGCTCGATGCGGGCTTGGCTGGCAATCTTCCAGTCCAGCCCTGCCGGAACCGCACCGCTCCCTGACCCAGATCCCGGCGGCCTCTGAGCCGCCAGACTTCACCCCAAACCCACCTTTCCATGCCGGCCCCCGCTCAATGCGGATCGCGGGATCGTGGGCGGCTGACTGAATCCCAAGGAGCCCCCCCAATGACAACGATCCTCCCACGCCTCGCTACGGCTGCCCTTATCGCTGCGACCACCTTCGGCACGACGAAAACTAGCTCTGCCGCCTCCGTGGATCCGACCGGAACTTGGCTTACTGAGGACGGGCGTGCCCGGGTTCGCACCGAACGTTGCGGACCGGGGGACCGAAATCTGTGCGGCTACGTCGTGTGGATTCCAAAGCCTTTCGTGGAGAAAGGCAAGCCACGTCTCGATCCGGAGAACTCAGACCCGCAGAAGCGGACCCGACCGGTGTTGGGCCACCAGATGATCCTTGGGCTTAAGCCCGCCAAGGATGGACGCTACGAGGGCCGGATCTACAACGCCGACAACGGCAAGCAGTACGACGTGACGATCTGGAGCGAGAAGGCTGGCGAACTTTCTGTCGAGGGCTGCATGCTAGCGGTGCTTTGCGGCAGCCAGATCTGGAAGCGGGTCACGGACGTCTTGCCCGGCCAGCTTCCGGCACCGACGGACGAAGCCAATGGTCCACGGGCCGACCGCGAATGGGCGCCCAAGCATCCGACCATGACGAGCAGCACCACACCCCGCTAGGACGCTGGACGCGAAGCCCGCTGACAGCAGGTGACGAGACATTTCGTGGGCGGCGCATAAATGCACGACGCCCCCATTCGAGATCCGCGAGCCTGGAAATTTGGCTCGCGGGGGCACCGGTCGGTTGGGGCGGAGAACGCCCCCATTTCGCCTCGGCCGACCGGTCGCTCAACGAAGTTCGCTAAGCCCGATCAAGCAATAAAAAAAGATCCGCCCCCTCTCGCAAACGCGCTTCACGTGCCCGCTATCGGCACTTAGCTTGGCTGACAAATCAGGATCGTATGCCCGCGCTAGAGCTGTTGCGAGCCATATCGACGTTCCGCCCGTATGGAGCGATGCGGGGGCCGGGGAGGCGAAGTAAGGGAAGGACAGGTTGATAGATTCCGAAGTACCTTACTTCCACAACAATCCAGGGTGCGAATGCACCTCTATCGTCGCGATCACGTGGTGCCGGACAACGCGAAAACGCACAGGCGCCCAACGTCAGCTCGGTGGGGAAGTCTGCATTGCCGATCATCCACTTGGAAGCGGACTTGCGGCAATCCACGCATTAGAAACATCGATGCGATTCAGTTTTGTCGGCCGGTCACGGCTCCTGCAACACCCGATAAACCTGCATGCGGGAGCAGCCCAAGGCGGCGGCAACTGCAGCGGCCCCGCTGCCTGATGATGCCATTTCCTTAATCCGATCACGGTCGAGGCGGCGCTTGCCACCGGCATACACGCCACTGCCTTTCGCGCGCTCAATGCCTTCGCGCTGGCGCTCCTTGATGAACCGTCGCTCCATCTGCGCGACCATGCCGAGCACGGTCAGAACGACGTGACCCATTTCGCCTCGGGTCGAAACGTGAGGGTCGAGCACGGTGACATGCGCACCGCGCTGCTCGGCCTCGTGGATTAGGTTCAGGACATCCCGCGTGTCGCGGCCCAGGCGGTCGAGGCGCGTGACCATCAGTTCGTCGCCGGGCCGAAGGAACTCCAGCACGGTCTCCAGTTCGGCCCGGCCTTCACGACTGCCACCGGAGATCTTCTCCGAACGGATGAGCCCGCAGCCTTCGGCCTTCAGCCGGGCGACCTGCCCATCGAGATCTTGATCAAGTGTGCTGACGCGGGCGTAACCGATGCGGGCCATAGCTCGTAACCTCAGGGTGTAAGCCCGAGGCTACCTTGTCACAAATAGCCGGTGTCAACCCAGATGTTACGATGGCCAATGTGGTTCATGTTACGTCACGTTAGGGTATACCCTACTGTTACTAAGCCATAGGCCTTAATTAATTTGCGACGCAGCCGGCCATTCATTCCTGATCAGTAGTCTGATTTTCGGCGTCGCTCTCACTTGACACATTTTCCTTTAATGCATCAATCCCCGAAGCATAAGTAAAAAGCGTATGTCAAGTTTATGCTTGTAGAGAGATTTGTAACTTATCCCTGTTCGAGTTCACGCAGCAAACGTGCCCGATATCGCGCGAGTTCGATCAGTCTGCTTGCATTAAGTTCCTGTGCGCAGGACCAAGCGGTTGAGGTAAATTCTGCTTCATCATCGTACAGCGCTTCGAGGTCGCGACAAATCTCATCGATCAATTCACCACCTTCGGGGTTTGCCTGGTGCCGATTGGTTTCCAAAAGCTTCTGTAACTTCTTCAACTTCCGCTCGCAGGACCTCCATTTTTCCCGGCGGTGCGCGCACAGCCCTTCGCTGTCGAGCCCAAGCAGCTTAACTGTTGTCGTGACCCGCTCCTTAGAGAAGGGGTCCGCCGGTGTAGCACAGACGGGCTCCCCATCTGCCTTGAAGGTAAGGAGGTCGGGGTCGCCCCACCGTGTAGGATCGAGTAGGAGTGGCTGCTCGCCTTTTATTCCCTCGGCATCCGAGCCGCGAGGGCTCCCGGCCCCAAGGGGGAAATCATCAGACTTACGCAAGTTCGGCTTCGCTCCGCTTAGCCGGAGGTTATCCCAACTGAAGGCGAGCCACGGGTATAAAGCCTTCGGTCGGTAGTGATCAACTTGCCAGTACGACACCTTATTATCACGTGCTTCGGTATACCAGCATTTTCCTGCAGATAAATGTTCAAGCGTTTCTTTTAGAGTTGACCAGACATCACTACGCGAGCTGACGTATGCCTTTCGTTCAACGTCAGTCAGCTTCGCGGCAGCCTTAATGGTAGCCTCAGACGCCTTCTTGAGCCAAGCCTGCGCGATAGCGTTCAGTGGGTAGTGGACAAACCTCAACGGAGACCCTCGATGAGTTCCTCCAGCATACGGTTCTGAGCACTTATCTGCTCAGGCGAGTATGTAGTACCAACCTCTCTATCGACGCGGTGGAGTGCGCGTAGATAATCGTCATATTCGGGATCAGCGCTCTGGTACGCAAGCCCAAGCGCCGACAGCTCATTATTCATCGACGCGAGTCTGCGTGCGGCCTCGTCCGGGACTGGCAGGCCCTGCTCACGCAAGGTAAGCGTCTTAGCCAGCAGGTCGTTACGTCTCTCAACGAGACCTTGGGTATCGGGATCAAGAGTGGTGGCGAGGCCGAACACTTGGCGCAGAACACCCGCAACGCCTAACCCCTTTGGATCTGCTTCCGGGCTTGCGGCTTTTACCTCGCCCTTCACATTCCGATATAGGATCTGGACTTGCGACCGCTCCAGGCCCGCTATTGTAAGGGGATCATGGCTGGTCATGATTAGATGGCAATTAGAATTCTTGCCTGCCACCTGCTTGATAAGCGATAGGTAGCTCCATTTCCAAGCAGGATTTAGGTGGGTATCGGGCTCGTCAAGGAGGAATAAGGACTCGTCGTGCGCTGCAAAACGCATCATTCCAAGCACACTCAGCAGCTGCCGCTCGCCATCGCTGATCTCGTGAAAGGGAACGGTTGTGTCAGCTCCTTCTCGCCGCACCCAAATTCGGATGTCTCTGACTAGTTCGGAGAGGTCCAATGTTTCAAGAAAGGCAAAGAAACGCTGCTCTTCACCAAACGGCTCGGCTAGTGCGAGTAACGCCTTCGCGTCCTTGAGAAAAATAAAAAGCTGTTTCTCAGTAGTGCCCTGGCTTCGGTAGTCCTCGCGAACGCTCTCTTCGCTCCGGATTGGAGCTAAAGACTGCTTCCACAGTCCATCTAGCAACCGACGTACTATGCCACGCGCGTTCCAAAATCGTGGATCGGATTGAGCAAGCACTGTCGGTGTAGGTGGCCGCTTGCCCCATTCGGGTTGCCGTAGGGTAAGGAGCGCGCTGTCGAAACCTTCGACGCCGAGATGTCGCTTTAGGAAGTCCTGCGTATCGATGTCACCGAAAGCAAAGTAGGTGAGCAGCGCTAGAGCGCCATAACGTTCTCGAACAAAAAAGAGCCGCCGTAGTTCTGATCGCCGCGGATCCAATCGATTCTCGGCACCTGGAGCGATGGCTGCATCGTAGTATCTGCGCTGAGGCGGGTCGAAGATGAGCTGTAGCCTATCAGAGTTGCCTGAGTAGTAGCCAAAGACATGATTTGGCAGGTACTCATCGCTATTCCTTCGAAGCCTTGTGAGTGATGAGTACTTGTCGTCAATGGTCACCTTAACCCGTCCAGGTTCGGCGTGACCGTGATCGATGACGATAGAATGACCTTTACAGGTGTAGGCAAGGCGGTAAGCGAACGAGGTACGCTGCTTTGGGTCGTCGAGGTCGCGGAAGATGGTCGCCAACGCCTCAATTACATTCGACTTACCCGTTCCGTTTTGCCCGATGATAACGGTCTCGAGCTTGCGGGCGTCGAAATCTATGTCGATGTCGCCCAGGTTCTTGAACCCGCGTACTGCAAGTCGATCAACCCGCACGCAGCACCTCTTTGTCCTCGCTCTCCGCTATCAAGCCAGCATCGACGGCTTCGCGGAGGCTCCGATAGAAGCGGTCAATCTGTAGGCCGGACCGTCGCCATAGTTCGGTAGCCGGCATTTCGCCACCGGATGATCGCAGCACTTCGATGAGATCGGGGTTGCCCACTTGCGAGTGCTCGGGTTGAGCGTCGCTGGTCACCATGTCCTCGTTAATCCTCCTATCATCGATAGCGGAGGTACGTCGCCTTCGCTTTATCACCGGTATCAAATCCCTATCTCGCTTGATCTCGTCGAGCAGCACATTGGCCGACTCTTCGCTCCTCGCGACCTTATCCAAACCTCCAGCCATGGCGTGAGCTATGGCCCGGGGAAGGAGCTGATCGGCGGCTCTCACTGCGTCTGTGGCGGCCCTCAGCATCATGCCAGCTCGAAGCAATATGCGCGACACCAGAGAGGCGATTTCCTTCTGTTCCTGAAGGGGGGGGAGCGCAATTTGGAAAGCACGTAACTCGGGCATGTAGATTGTGGTATGTGTCGAGCCTCTGCCGAAGCGGCGGATACCGCGTCCTTCGGCCATGAGCGCAAACATTAGATACTCCGGAACAAGAGCTTCAGAGCAAGTCCAAGTCACAAAGTCCTGACTCGTAGCCATTGGGACACCAAGGATCGTCACGTAGCCGACCGACGCCGTCCGTGACAGGCAGACGGTTCCAGCCGGTAGCAGGCGTGCGGATGAATTTGCGATGCCTTCTGGCGTTGTCTTCTGCGAAGTGTCCCTAACTACGCCGCCGTGATTGTCGCGAGCGTCGGGGATGCTTAGCCACGGTACATCGCCGCCCCAATATTCAGGTCGTCTTCGGCTGGGCGTGTGGCCGGTTCCAAGTGCTGCTACCCGCAGAAGTGGAGTCCAACGCCAGCTGGCAGGTATGGGAGTGGACGGGTCGTTCACCGCGATCACCCCCAAACCCCGCATGGTCACGTCGGTTGTCGATTGATCAACAGCGCCCTGCACCGGGACTGGGACGCGGGCTAGCAACTCTTCAACACTTTCGCCAAAGCCGACCCCTGCGCGGCGCCTAATCGTAAGCTCGCCGGATACTCCTGCACGCAGGCCGCTGAGCCGCAACGCCTCGACAGCCTTGACGGCCTTGCCCGCTTCGACTTTCGCCACCTCGGCGCGTGCTTCCACGCGGCCGAGATGGTTCGCGATCTCGCGTTGGCGAGTCCGAGGCGGAAGTGGCAGGGGGGCCTCGCGAAGTGTCCGCGAGTTGATCCGTATCCTGCCGACACCCTTGCTTTTCTCGTTAAAGTGCCGACTCAGAGCTGGGCTATTCAGCCAAAAACAGATCAGTCTCGCATCCACCTGCCTAGCAAGGCGCGTGCGGAAGCAATCGGCTTTCACAAGGGCAGGGCCGATGCTTTCGGGAACGAGGCAGGTTCTGCCAAGCGGTTCCCCCAGCGCGGCCGTGACAAGATCCCCAGCACGAGCCTCATGCCGCCGCAGACGACTGAAGCGGTCCATATCGATGTATACCTTATCGGCGTCGTTAAATTGCCCCCGCCCGATGTTGTTGAGGCGGATAACCCGGCCACCCTCCGCCGCATAGTGCTCCGACTTAAGTGAGCTACCAAAGGGGCCATCGGTGAGGGCGCCTAGTTCGGGCGCAAGCAGGTCCTCAAGCCTGCACTCTCTCCAGTCTTGTGGAACCTTCATGGCCCGTCGTTGTCTATGGTGTCCTCGACTAGATCCGCCATGAGCGCCTTGATCTCGTCTAAAGCGAAAACAAGGTGTTGCTCAACGACACTCGCCACGGCATCGGGCGCCGCGAATTCAAGACCTTCGTCAATATCGTCGGACTCCTTCAGCCACGTTACATAGAGATCGTCGTCTCTCATTCTAATTTCTTCCCGCGAGAAGCATCTAAATCTTCCTTCAGGCCCCTCATCGAGACGCTTTGCGTGGCCGCGCGGGTCCATTCCGTAAGCTTTGACGAACAGAGCGAGGCCGGGGGCCAAGCCGGCCGTCCCTCGTTTCCCTGGCGCACCATTCGCCCGTAGATCATAGATCCATACATTGCACGTTGCATCACCCTCCGGTCGGCTAAGCGGTCGATTGAAAAACAGGACGTTGGTCCTGACTCCCTGTGCGTAGAAAATGCCGGTCGGCAGGCGTAAGATCGTATGTAGTTCGTACGCCTTCATTAATTCCTGTCGCAGAGTACGCCCACGCCCACCATCGAATAGAATGTTATCAGGTACAATCACCGCCGCGCGACCGCCAGGCGCAAGGGCACGCATGCAGTGTTCGACGAAGGGTAGTTGGAAGGTCGTAGATCGTGCGGTGATTGTGAGGTCATCACGTGTCGGCGGGCCGCCGCTGGCGCCGAAAGGCGGATTCGAAAGGATTAAGTCGGCATTGCCGAGTATTTCCTGCTGTCCAAGAGGTGAAAGCGTGTCGCCCATAAACATGCCAGTTGGATTTATGCCGTGCAGATATAGGTTCATACAAAGCAGACGGTAAGTGTCAGCAACATTTTCCACCCCGCGATAGCTAGTTTTCCGCGTGCCAGGTGTTTCCGATTCTTCCATATCGCGCTTCACTGCAATCAGAAATCCACCGGTACCTGCTGCTGGGTCTTGGATAGTCTCGCCGGGGCTCGGCTTCATGAGACGTACAATTGCGTCAACCAGCAGCCGGGGGGTGAAATACTGGCCGGCCCCCCTCTTTGTCTCCTCTGCGTTCTTTTGGAGCAGGCCTTCGTATGCATCGCCGAATAAATCACCGTCGTCGGATGACCAAGTTGCACCGTCGATGGCCGCGACGAGACGACGAAGTGTCAAGGGGTCCCGTACGACAGTCTGGGCTCCCTCGAATATCGTGCGCACCAGGGGCTCTCTCGCGTTCGTTCCCAGCGAGGAGAGCGTCTTTTTATATATATGAAGGACATCTTTGTCCGGGGCGTCCACTATTTTTTGCCACTCTGTACCGAGGGGGGACGCCTTGCCAGCGGAGATGCGTCGCTGAGCGAGTTTCAGGAATATGAGGTACGTCAGCTCTGTGACGTACTGGGGGTAAGTTACCCCATCTTTTCTTAAGAGCGTGCACAGACGCCACAGCTTCGTGACGAGGTCGTGCGAGGTGGTCACGTGCGCTCCCTATGCTCCGTGTATGCGGACGACCGCGTATTGAACTTACTGCCAGATAGGCGGCGATGCACCTCATTCCCTCGGCCTCGCGCGCACGAGTCAAAGTCCAGTGAGATCCAGCTGAAGCCGACACAAACCAATACGAAATGTGGGCTAAGTTGGGGGTGCCGGCCGAGCACTAAGCAGGTTTCTCTAATGAAAAAAACGGCTTAGCAAGGGCAAGTGGCGGAGAGGGGGGGATTCGAACCCCCGATGGGCTTGCACCCATGCCGCATTTCGAGTGCGGTACAATCAACCGCTCTGCCACCTCTCCGCGGGGCGCCTCGATGAGACGAAGGCTCGTTAGCACGAGTGCGGCGGAGATCGCAAGACGAGAAGCGCAAGACGAGAAGCGCGAGTCGAGAACCGCATCGGTACTCATGGCTGGCCAACGGAGGCGCCTGCTCCCGGCAGGCGCCTCCGGTCGTGCGTTCAGGCGCCGGGGGCCAGGGCAGCGGCGACCTTGCGGGCGAAGGCCACGGGGTCGCGCGGGGTGTCGCCGTCCTGAATGCGGGCGAGATCGACGAGGGTGCCGGCGGCCTCCGCCACATCCTCCCCGGCTTCCGCCTTGGCGCCGAGGGAGGCGATCAGCGGGTGGCGCGGGTTGATCTCGAGGATCGGCAATCCGCCGGCTCCACGCCCGGCCCGGCGCAGAAGGCGCTGCATCTGTAGGTCGGGTCCGCTACCGGAGGCCGAGAGCACCACGGCGCTCTCCACCAGCCGGTCGGTGGTTCGCACGTCGGCGACGTCCTTCGCGAGCGCCGTCTTGAGGGCGGCGACGAGGGCATCGACGGAGGCGGGCGCCTCGCCGGCTTCCTCGGTGGCGGCGATCTTCGAGAGGTCGAGGCCGCCCTGGGTCACCGAACGCAGGGGCTTCTCCTCGAACCGGCCGAGCTGCTCCGGCCAGAACGCGTCCACATGGTCGGAGAGCAGCAGAACCTCGACGCCCCGGGCGCGGAACCCCTCGAGCTGCGGCGAGGAGGCCAGGGCGTCGGCATCGTCGGCCACGAGGTAATAGATCGCCTCCTGACCGTCCTTCATGCGCGAGACGTAATCGGGCAGCGAGGTCCAGCCTTCCACGGCCGAGGAGCGGAAGCGCAGAAGCGGAGCGATCTCGCCCCGGCGCTCGTAATCCTCGTAGATGCCCTCCTTCAGGACGGGCCCGAAATTCTCCCAGAAGGACTGGTAGCCCTCCGCATCCTTGGCTCGGGTGCCGAGTTCGGAGAGGACGCGACCGGTGACGGCGCGACGGATCTTGGTGAGGACCGGTGTCGCCTGCAGCATCTCGCGGGAGACGTTGAGGGGCAGGTCCTCGGTGTCGACCACGCCCTGTACGAAACGCAGCCAGGTCGGCAGCAACTCGGCCTCGTCGGTGATGAACATGCGCCGGACGTGAAGGCGAACCTTGCTCGCGCGCTCGCCCTCCACCGCCTGGAACGGCTTCATGCCGGGGATGAACAGCAGCGCCGAGAATTCGAGGGCCCCTTCCACCCGCCAGTGCAGGGTCGCCCAGGGCTCGTCGAAGTTCATGCCGACATGGCGGTAGAACTCGGTGTACTGCTCCGGGGTGACCTCGGATTTCGACTTGCGCCACAGGGCCGTGCCCTGGTTCGCGGTCTCGGTCTTGCCCTCGGCGACGATGGCGACCGGCACGGTGATGTGGTCGGCCCATTTGCGCACGACGTGGTCGAGCCGGTAGCTCTCCAGATACTCGTCGGCATCCTCCTTGAGATGAAGGACGATGTCCGTGCCGGGCTCGTCGCGTGTCGCCTGTTCCAGGGTATAACTGCCCTGGCCCTCCGAGGCCCAGGTCCAGGCTTCGTCGGAGCCGGCGCGCCGAGAGGTCACGGTCACGCGGTCGGCCACCATGAAGGCGGAGTAGAAGCCGACGCCGAACTGGCCGATCAGGCTGGGTTTGTCCTCGGCCTTCGCGTCTCCGAGCGACTGGCTGAAGGCCCGGGTGCCGGAACGGGCGATGGTGCCGAGATTCTGCGCCAGCTCCGCCTTGGTCATGCCGATGCCGGGATCGGAGATCGTCAGCGTGCGCGCGGTCTTCTCGGGGGTGATCGTGACCTTTGCGTCGGCCGGCGGCGCCGAGACCGATTGCGTCAGCGCCTCGAAACGGCGCCGGTCCAGGGCATCGGCGGCGTTGGCCACCAGTTCCCGTAGGAAGATTTCACGGTCGGAGTAAAGGGCATGGACCACGAGGTCCAACAGCCGGCCGACCTCGGCACCGAATTCGTGCCGTTCCAGGGTATCGCTCAAGGGTTTGCCTCCGGGGATCGAACGGTGCGCGATATGATCCCTACAACGGGGAAATTCAATGCGTGCAACCGAGTGCGGGCAAACGGATGCCGGGAGAAGCGAACCGGTGTGCCGACTCGGAACGGCGCGAAAAACCGGCAGGTCGTGCAATCGATGGGTCGGCGGCTCCCCAGGAATGCAACCATGTCGGCTTTCAGGCGTAGCCGTGCCAGACGCACGACCCTGTTTGGAGGATGACGATGGAACCGATGAAGCCCATGGAACCGATGAAGCCTATGGAGCCGATGAAACCGATGTCCGGCGGCGAGGCCTGGTGGCCGCAGGAGCTGGGCCAGCCCTCCACCAGCGGCGGCCAGAACGGAATGCGCTATGCGTTCTTCCCCGATGCCCGCCGCCTCGTGATCGATACCGACGGCAAGCGCACCACCTACGATACCGGCGATCACCAGATCAGCGGCGTCTCCCAGAGCAACGGTTCCGCGCCGACCTTCTCGTCGCGGCAGGGCGACGTCTCGGTCAAGGACCTCAAGACGGTGGATTGACAGGTAAGGGCGGCGCGGGAGAGCGCCGCCATTGCACCCCGCTCGGCGCGCCGACATACTCGCCGGCGGCGTGACGACGAAGGCGCAAAGCCAGTCCACGACGCCGGAGGGAGCGCGACGGTGGAGGAGGACACGCGGATGCGTGGGCATCTGTGCGGGATCAAGACCTCCTGGACGATGGCGACGGCGGAGGCCGACGCCGTGGCGGACATCGCCGCCCATATCGGCCCGGCCGACCTCTCGCACATGCTGGCCTTCTTCTCCCCCGATTACGATGTCGGCGCCCTGAACGCCGCCCTGGCGGAGGCCTTCCCCGGCACGCCCATCACCGGGTGTACGATGTCGGGCGGGATCTGTCCTGCGGGAGGCCTGGAGGGCGGCCTCGTCGTGGTGGCGTTTCCGGCCAAGGGATTTCGCGTCGTCTCGGCGATCCTCGATGCCATCGACCATCTCGACGTGGCCCGCACGGCCTCGTCGGTCCGCACGCTGCGACGGGCGCTGGCGACGGACCCCACCGACCATGCGACGAACCGGCTCTTCGCCTTGTCCTTCATCGACGGGCTCGCCAATGCGGAGGAGACGGTGGTCTCGACCATCGCCTGGGCCCTCGACGGCATTCCGCTGGTCGGGGGATCGGCAGGCGACGATCTGCATTTCCGCGAAACGGTCCTGCTCCACGGCGGCACGATCCATCGCAGGGCGGCCGTGGTGGTGCTGGTGGAGACGGATCACCCGTTCCAGACTTTCAAGAGCGATCATTTCGAGCCGACATCGACGAAGTTCGTGGTGACGGCCTCCGACGACGAGCAGCGCATCGTCCATGAGTTGAACGCCGAGCCCGCCGCCCGCGAATACGCCATGGCGGTGGGGCTCGATCCGGAAGCACTCACACCGATGAGCTTTGCCGCCTATCCGCTCGCCGTTAAGGTCGGCGGCGAGTATTTCTGCCGCTCGATCCGACGCATGAACGCCGACGGCTCGCTGACCTTCTTCTGCGCCATCGACGAAGGCGTCGTGCTGACCCTGGCCCAGCCACGCGACATCGTGGAGACCACCCGCAACGACCTCGCCCGCCTCGATGCGGCGTTGGGTGGGATCGACCTGATCATCGGCTTCGATTGCGTCTTGCGCCGCCTCGACGCGGAAAGCCGACAGGTCCGCCAGGGCATCTGCGATCTCTACCGCCGCTACGACGTGGTCGGGTTCGAGACCTACGGCGAGCAATACAAGGCGATGCATCTCAACCAGACCTTCACCGGCATCGCCATCGGCCGGCCGCGCGCCCGATGAAGGCCGATCATCCTGACGATGCCGCCCGCCGCATCGCCAAGCTCGAGCGCATCAACGCCGCCCTCATGGCGCATGTGGAACGCAACATGGACCAGCAGGGCGGGGCCTATTCGCTGTTCCAGACCGCGATCATCCTCGAAGGTCGGGTCCGCTCGCGCACCGAGGAGCTGACCGGGCTGATGCACAGCCTGGAGCGCTCCAACGCCGCCCTCGTCGCGGCGAAGGAGGAAGCCGAGACCGCCAACCGTTCGAAGACCCGCTTCCTCGCCGCCGCCGGCCATGATCTGCTTCAGCCGCTGAATGCCGCGCGCCTCTCGGCCTCGGCCCTCTCCGACATGCCGCTCAGCCCGGAAGCCCTGGCGATGTCCGGGCAGGTGGAGCGCGGCCTGCAGACCATCGAAGATCTGATCAAGACTTTGCTCGACATTTCCAAGCTCGATGCCGGAATCGTCCGCCCTGGTATCCGGCCGATCGCCCTCGCCGATCTGCTCGGGGGCATCGCTGCGAGCTTCATGTCGATGGCCGAGCGCAAGGGCCTGCGCCTCGCGGTCCGCTGCCCGGAGCTCCGGGTCGACAGCGACCCGATCCTGCTTCGTCGCATCCTGCAGAACCTCGTCTCCAATGCCGTCCGCTACACCAGCCGCGGAGGTGTGCTGATCGCCGCGCGGCGGCGGGACCAGGCGTGCCGCATCGAGATCATCGATACCGGCTGCGGCATTGAGGAGAGCGAGCGGCATCTCGTCTTCGAGGAATTCTACCGGGGCGGCAGGGAGGGTGACGAGGGTGAGCCCGGTCTCGGTCTCGGGCTCTCCATCGTCCAGCGCATGGCAACGGCCCTCGATCACGCGCTCACCCTGCATTCCCGGCCCGGCCACGGAACGCGGATGAGCCTGACCGTCCCCATCGGCACCTCTCCGGTCGAGCCGGCGGCCGGCCCCACGCCGATCGCGACGCGGCTGACGGGCGCGCGCGTGCTCATCGTGGAGAACGATCCGGCCACCGCAGATGCACTGACGCGCCTGCTGCGGAACTGGGATGCCGATGTGAGTGCTCATCGCGATCTCGCCAGCGTCGGAGAGTACGTCTCCGCCGGACGTCCACCACCGGACGTGCTGATCCTGGATTACCACCTCGACAACGGCGCCTGCGGCCTCGACGTGGCCACCTACCTGCGGGGCGTGATCCGCACGGACCTGCCAGCGATCGTCACCACCGCCGACCATTCCGCCGTGATCGAAGCCGATGTGGCGAGGCTCGGGGCGGAGCTGATGCACAAGCCGATCAAGCCGGCGCAACTGCGCGCCCTGCTCACACATCTGCTCGGCTGATCAGGCCGGGTCGGCATCGATGCGCATCCTCAAAATCGCATAGGGCGGCTGCCTGAGGTCGCGTCCATTATTGTAGTCGGGGCTGCGATTGACCTGCGCGGCCGTGATGTAGAGCCAGCGGTCGGGGGTGATCCAGAACGTGTCGGCCCAGATGAGCCGGGGATCCGTGGCGAGGATCGTGACAGTGCCGTCCGTCTCGCGCCGGCCGACCGCGTTGTGCTCCT
Source organism: Methylobacterium sp. Leaf91 (assembly GCF_001422815.1). GTDB lineage: Bacteria > Pseudomonadota > Alphaproteobacteria > Rhizobiales > Beijerinckiaceae > Methylobacterium. Next base: position 27,555 of record NZ_LMMP01000001.1, read on the forward strand.
GCAGGGCGAGATACACGCGGTCCTTGGAATCGGCGATGAGCCCTCCGGTCATGCCCTTCTCGCCGAGATCTTCCACAGCGGCAGCGACCTCGGCATCGGACACCGCCGGGTCGAGGAGAAGAGCGGTCTCCACTGCATAGAGTCGCCGCCCCATCAGTGGGGCGTAGTAGAGGCGTCGGCCGTCGGGGCTGAGGGCGATGCCGTTCGCGCCGCCCTGGACCGGACGCGGCGGCCCCTCGGCCTTGCGCTGCAGGATCTGGCGATTCTCGACTACTTTGACGATGCCCTTCTGGGACTCGGTGCTGGCATGCCGGGCGAGCCGTCGGATGACACGACCGCTCGCGAGATCGACCGCGAGGATGGCACCATGGCCGTCCTGGCCCTGGTCCGTGATGAAGGCCACCGCCCGTCCGTCCCGGATATCGACCCTGAGGTCGTTGAGCGAGGAGGTCGCCGTGACGCCGGCCTCCAGCGGGACCGCCTGGGCGATCCGGTTGGTGGTCAGATCGAACCGGACGAGCTTGGCACCTCCCGGCATGGGCGGGCCCGACCCATCCGGCAATCCGGCATCGAGCACCCAGAGCCTGTCGTCACGGTCCATCACACCATTGGGGACGTGAAGGAGCCGGTGCTGAGAGGCCTTCGGGTCGGGCTGGTTGGTGGCCTCGTCGGGATAGGGCGTCACGCTCCCGTCCGGCATGACCTCGCCGAGGGTGAAAGGGACTTTGGCGTTGAAGCGCGGCATCATCACGAAGACGCGGCCGCTTCGCGACAGGGTGATGCCGGTGGGGTTAGAGGGCGCATTCGCCATCATGGCGAGTTCGAGCCCGGGAACGCCCTGATCGCTGGCAACGCCAGTGCCGGATTCCGCTTGGGACGGGCCCTTTTGCTCAGCGGAGGCCTGGCTGGTCAGTGCGGCAAATCCGGCGAGGCCGGCAGCCAGCATGTCACGTCGAGCGAAGGTCATGGATGCTGCAATCCTGTAGGATTTGAATGCGGTCAGCGGGCTTTCACCGCGCCCCGGACCTTGAGATCGATGGCCGCCACCACGGAGCCCGCCGAAATGAAGAGGCGATTCCCGTCCTGCCCGCCGAACTCGACATTGGAGGCCGGCGTCGCGGTGGCGATCCGGCCGAGCAACGTCCCGTCGGGCAGGTAAACACGTACGCCGTCGTCACAGGCCGCGTAGATCCGCCCGGCTTCGTCGATGGCGAGCCCGTCCGGAGCGCCCGTCTCGAGCGAGGCGACGACGCGTGGATCACCGAGGCGCCTCTCTTCCACCGGAAAGGCGAGGATAGCGCGGGCCCCTTCCGCATTGTCGAGGGCGGCACTGGTCTCGGTGACGTAGAGCGTTCGCCCATCAGGCGAGAAGGCGATGCCGTTCGGTTGGCCGACCGCGTCGGTCATGGCCAGGATCTCACCGGCCGGATCGATCCGGTAGACCCGCCTCGCGGACTGGGAAGGCGTGGTCTGAATGCCTTCATCCGGCACGGTGATGCCGAAGACAGGGTCGGTGAACCAGATCGCACCGTCCGGCGCGAGCGCCGCGTCGTTGGGGGAATTCAATGGCTGGCCGCCATACATGTCGGCCAACACAACCATCGATCCATCGGATTCGCGGCGAACGACGCGACGGGTGCGGTGCTCGCAGGTGACGAGACGTCCCTGACCATCGAGGACGTTTCCATTGGCATTGTTGGACGGATCGCGGAACGGCATCACTCCGCCATCCTCGCCGATCACCAGCATGCGGTTCGATCGCACATCGCTGACGATGAGGCCCCCAAGGTGCGGCGCCCAGCACACGCCTTCGCACCACCGACCCTCGCGGTAGAGGGTCACCGGCCGGGCGGAGGGATCGACCAGTTCGGCGAACCGGGGATCGTCCGAACGAAGGATCGGGGCCGCCGAGGCCGGCGGGCTCCAGAGGGAAGATGCGGCGAGGCCGCAGAGGATATCGCGTCGGCGCATGGAAAAGCTCGCAACGGAGGGCAGCGGCGAGGCCCAGGCGGGTCTCGTCGACAGGTCGGGCCTTCGGTCTCAGCGGGCCGATGGGCTCGTCGTCGAGCCGGCGGCGTCGCTCGTCAGTTTGATGCTCCACAGGTCGGTCGGCAGAGCCGCCGGGGCGCCGGCCTTGTAGAAGGCCGAATCCTGGATACGAGAGGTCGTCACGTAGAGGGTCCCGTCCGGTCCCTCGGCGAAAGTATCGGGCCAGCGCAGGCGCTTGTCCTGAATCAGAATCGTGAGGGCGGAGCCCTTGGTGGACAGGTCCCGAACCTTGATCGAATCGTCCTGGGGCGAGGTGACGTACATCCGCCCATCCTTGCGCGAGATGATAAGGCCGTCAGCGGGACCGTTGTCGCCCACCGTCTCGACCTTGGCCGACAGGCTCCGGTCGCTGAGCGCCTCCGGCACAAGCGACGAGGTCAGCCAGCCGGTGAGCGCGGATGTGGGCAGGCTGTAGAGGGTTCGCCCCTTGATCGCCTGCCAGTAGAGGGTGCCGCCATCGGGCGAGAGGGCGATACCATCGGCGGCGAATTCCACGCCGCGCCCATCGGGTCGCCGCAGCGGCTTGCCCTCATAGGTCACCGTGACGCTCTTGTCGGGTTGGGTCGTCGGATCGCCGTCGAGGAGGCGACGGGCCTTGCCGCTGGCGAGATCGACCACGACGAGGGCACCGCTGGCACCCGAGTCGGTGATGTAGGCGGTCTTCCCATCCGGCGAGAAGCGGACGTCGTTGAGGTAGGAGCCCTGCGGGGCCACCGCCTCGTCGAAGGCGATGATGCGAGCGGGCTTGTTCGTCTTGAGGTCGATCTCCACGAGCTTCGGCCCGTTCTTCACCAATGCGGCCATAGCGGGAGCGGCCGGATCGAGAACCCAGAGATTGCCGTCGGGGCTCGCCACGACACTCTGGACACAGATCCAATGGTCGCCCGCCGAAACCTCGTCCTTGCGCGCGTTGCGCCAGGCGTTCCACTCGGCATCGGGGAAGGGCGTGATCCGACCGTCCTTTACCTCGGCAACGGAGACGGCGCTGTCCTCCGTCCAACGGGGGAAATTGACGAAGACGCGTCCGTCCTTCGTCACGGTAACGCCGGTCACTTGGTGCTCGAAGCTGGCGACCTTGGCGAGGGCGCCGGCGGGTACCGAACCAGTCTGGGCTTCAGCCCATGCGGAGCCCGCGACGATCGTGCCGGAGAGAAGCACCGCGGCCAGGGCGGCGCGGGTGGTCGTGGATGACATCATGGGGCACTCGTGGCGGGGAGAGAGAGGTACTGCTCCCTCCGGCAACGCAACGACCGGCGGCCAAGCTTCAATCAAATTTTCAAGGATGACGCGTCTTCAGGCGGCGAGCGCGCGCCTCACGGTGGAACGCAGGTCCGCCAGCGAGAACGGCTTCGTCAGCACGTCGGTGACGATGGCGTCGAGACCGCGGGCACGCTCGCGCTGGTCGGCGAACCCCGTCATCAGGAGGATGGTCAAGTTGGGAAAATCGCGCTTTGCTGCGAGGGCGAGGGCGATGCCGTCCATGAGCGGCATGCGGATATCGGTGAGCATCAAATCGAACGCCCCGTCCGCCTCCGTCAGCCGATCCAGTCCGTCACTGCCATCCGACGCCGTCACGACGGAATGACCGTCAATTTCCAGGCCCCGCTTCAGGAAACCACGTACCGGCTCTTCGTCATCAACAAGGAGAATTCGCGCCATCAACTCTTTGTCTCTGCTGGACCGCCCAGACTGCGCTTCTACTCAGCCCCTATGTCAAGGGCTGCTTTGCATCAAATAATACGTAAATGTTGCGCAATATGTGGCCGCGCGCAATTGTCGCCATAAACCCACGGGTGAACCCTCGCGAACCCGATTCATCGCGTGCCTCGCCTCCCTGAAGAGGGGGGCTCAGGTTCCGCCGAAGAGATCCGGCTCGCTGCTCACATGGTCCACGAGACCGACGAAGGGAAGTTGCCGATATTCGTGCGCGACATCCATGCCGTAGCCCACCACGAACACATCGGGGCAGGTGAAGCCGACGAAATCGGCATCGATGGTCACGGCCCGCTTGCCCGGCTTCTCCAGCAGAACGGCGGTCAGCACCCGCTTGGCCCCACGCGCCATGAGCAGATCCTTGGCGAAGACGACGGTGCGTCCCGATTCCAGGATATCGTCCACGAGCAGCACGTCGCGTCCGCGAACCTCGCTCTCCACGTCCCGCAGGATCGCGACCTGCCCCGAGGATACCGTCCCGCTGCGGTAGCTCGACAGGTGCACGAACTCGACCTGTGGCGACAGGCCCGAGCGGTGCAAGGCCCGCAGCAGGTCGGCGGCGAACATGAAGCTGCCTTTGAGAACCGCCACGACAAGGAGGTTCTCGGGCTTGGCCGCGACGATGGCTGCGGCTAGCTCCTCGTTGCGGTTCGCGATGGCGGCTTCGTCGAAGAGGACGCGGACGCGTCGGGTCGGGCTGGTCATACATTCTCCCTACCACGAGCAGAGCCGGCTGGCATCGATTTTTGCCCTCAACCAGCGGCAATGTCAGGGGTCAGTGAGCGACATCCGCTTCCGGCGCTCCACGTTCCGGCGCGAACCCAACCTTGATCGTACGCCCCTGTGCCGGAGGAGACGACAAGCTCGCCCTGAACCGGGCCGTCTCGCGGTCCTCGAGGCTGGAACGCGGCGGCGTCACGGTCCAGCGGTAGATGGTCTGGTCCTGCGCGTCGCGCACCTGGATTTCGATCGGCGGTACCGGGACGGTGGTGCCCGCCACACCGACCACGTCGCCTTCTATGACGAGTTGGGACGCCGCCCCCTCGCCCTGGGTCTGGTAGGCCGCGAGATCGCGGATCTCGATGCCGCGAAGGTTCACCGGCATACCGATCCGGGCATAGAGCGAGGCGCTCTGGGGCATGGCCCGCACCACGGTGCTGCGCGCGAGGAGCGCCAGGGGAATGCCGGCCAGCAGGGCGAGCCCGAAGGCGGCGGCGGGCGACGGGGCGCTCCAGCGCTTCTTTGGCGGCGTCCGCCCCCTGGCCTTGCGAACCGGCTTATCTTCAGACACCGGCTCCGCCGTCGCGGACTGGGCCTCCTCGGCCAAAGCCGCTTCCCATGCATCGAGATCGGCCTGCGCTTCGCCGCGCCCCTCCACAGAGCCCATCGCCGCCTGAATCTCGGCCATCTCCTCGGCAAGGGCGGCGGCGACCTCGTCGGGTGAGATGAACCAGGTCTCGCGACAGGCGGCGCAGCGCACGGAGCGACCCTCGACGCCGACCCTGTCGGTGGCGATGTCGTATTCGCTTGCGCAGGAGGGGCATACGATCAGCATGGCGAATCGCCGCCTCGAATATCTCGATCGGCAGTTGCCGGCTCGGTGAAAAAGACTCACACCGTCATCGCCGGAAGCGGTTAATCCTCCGTGAAGCGGCGGATATGGGAGGGCAGGCTTGTCAGCAGAATCGCGCATCGACGGATCCGGGACCCTAGCGTGAGCCGTGACAGCCTCCTGTCGGGCGTCGAGGAGCCCGTGGTTCAGTTCGAGAATGTCGGCATGCGCTACGGCCTCGGGCCGGAAGTGCTGAGCGACGTGAGCTTCCAGATCGCCCCGCGCTCGTTCCAGTTCCTCACCGGCCCTTCGGGCGCGGGAAAGACCACCCTGCTGCGCCTGATCCTGCTTTCGGTGCGGCCGACGCGCGGATTGGTCTCGGTGTTCGGGGAAGAGGTCAGCGATATTTCCAACGAGGCGCTCACCGGCCTGCGCCGGCGGATGGGCATCGTGTTTCAGGATTTCCGCCTGCTCGACCACCTGACCACCTACGAGAACGTCGCCCTCCCTCTGCGCGTCCAGGGTCGGGCGGAAACGAGCTACCGCGCCGAGGTGGTGGAACTCCTGCGCTGGGTCGGCCTCGGCGAGCGCATGCATGTCCTGCCGCCGCTTCTGTCGGGCGGCGAGAAACAGCGCGCGGCGATCGCCCGCGCGCTGATCGCCCGGCCCGACCTGCTCCTTGCCGACGAACCCACCGGCAATGTCGATCCCGGCCTCGGCCGCCGTCTGTTGCGGCTGTTCATCGAACTCAACCGCCTCGGCACCTCGGTCCTGATCGCGACCCACGATTTCGCCTTGATGGACCTCGTCGACGCCCCCCGGCTCGTTCTGGGCCAGGGCCGGCTTCAGATCGAACGCTGATGGGTGAGGCTAGCCTAGACCCGCGTCCCGCGATGCCCGTCACACCCGACCAGGAGGCCGGCCTGCCGGCGACCCTGCGACGCAACGCGCCCCTTGTCCCCACCGATTCGGCGGCGAGCCGGGCGCTCGCCGCGGTGATCGCGATCCTGACCTTCCTGGCCGCCCTGTGCGCCGGGGCGGCCGAGATCGTCGCGTCCAGTGCCAACCAGTGGCAGGGCAGCGTCGCGCAGGAAGTGACGATCCAGGTGAGGCCCAGCGTCGGCCGTGACATCGATGCCGATGTGGCGAGGGCCGAGTCGTTGGCCAAGGCCACGCCCGGCATCGCCAGCACGCGGATCTTCTCGAAGACGGAGGCGGAGCGCCTGCTCGAACCCTGGCTCGGGAGCGGCCTCGACCTCTCGGACCTTCCGGTACCGCGTCTCGTCACCCTGAAGCTCGCGGAATCCCCTCCCCCGGATTTGAAGGGATTGCGGGGGTCGCTCAGCGAGGCGATGCCGGGGGTCGCGAGCCTCGACGACCATGCCTTGTGGCTTCAGCGGCTCTCGACCATGGCCAATACCTTCGTCGGCGTCGGAGTCGGTATCGTGACCCTCGTCCTGATCGCCACCGGCCTCGCCGTCGTGTTCGCCACACGAGGAGCCATGGCCGGCAATCGCGAGGTCGTGGAGGTGCTGCATTTCGTCGGCGCGAACGACGACTTCATCGCCCGCGCGTTCCAGCGTCGGTTCTTCCGACTCGGCCTGCGTGGCGGGATCATCGGCTCGTGCTTGGCTCTGGCCGTGTTCGCGCTCGCCGGACTGCTCGCCCAGGTCTGGCGCTCGGGACCCGCCGGGGACGAGATCGAGGCCTTATTCGGTGCGTTCCATATCGGTTGGCGCGGCTATGCCGCTGTCCTCCTCATCGGCGTCATCGCATCGGTGGTCACCGGCATCGTCTCGCGGCTGACCGTCCGGCGTTTCCTGCGCTGAAGCCGGTTTTCCGGGTGCCGGACCCGCCGGATCAGCGGTTCCGTATGACATCATAGGACTACAGACATCCGCGCCGGATTCGCGTTAACCATTCGTAAACCCATCGGGGCGGAAATGTCGCCTCGCGGATGACGCATTCCGCGCTACCTTTGGAGAATGGCCACGCGGATGTCAGGACACGGCACCACTCGCCCTCCAGAGGCGTTCGGTTGGGTCTGGCCACGGGGTCGGGCGGAATCGTCGGTGCCTCCCGCGCGGATCGCCATGGTGATGTCTTCAACCCTCCGCCGTCTCGGTCAAATCGCTCTCGGACTCGGTGCCGTCGCTACCCTGGCCCTTCTCGCCGGCTTCCTGGTGTTCGCGGAATCGATCGCCCGTGACGAGCGCACTCTCGACGGCCGTGCGGACGGGATCGTGGCCTTGACCGGGGGTGCCCAGCGCATCGGCGACGCGATCGACCTTCTGGCCGGTGGCTATGGCCGACGTCTTCTCATCACCGGCGTGAACGAGCGGACCAGCCGCGACGAGATCGCCCGGCTCAATCCGAGCCAGCGCCACTGGATCGAGTGCTGTGTCGATCTCGATTACCGGGCCCGCAACACGATCGGCAACGCCATCGAGACCCGTCGCTGGATGCGCCAGCACCGGTTCAACACCGTGGCCGTGGTGACGTCGAATTATCATATGCCCCGAACCCTGGTGGAGCTCGACCACGCATTGATGGGCAAGGACCGCGTCCTCCCCCATCCGGTGATCGCGGAAGGTTTCGACGCCGACCGCTGGTGGCGTCATCCGGGAACGGCGAAGCTCATTGGTTCAGAATACCTGAAGTTCCTCGTCGCCTGGTTGCGGACGCGGTTCGAGGCCGACCCGGAACAGTCGCGGGCGGCGATCATGATGGGCAGGGGAAAGCCGATCAAGCTCGTCTCCGAAGCGGTCCTGCGCGCGCAATACTGACAAGGCTCTGTCTTCAGCGCGAGCTGGTGCGCTCCATGCGCAGGGTCACGACCTCCGCGCCGGCCTGATGGTGTATGGCAAGAGATGCAGGATCCGGCTTTCGCGCCTTACGCGACACAATGCGCGGCCCAGGATTGCGGGTCTGGCGCATGACCCGGCGGGCGGGCGTGTCGATCACGTATACAACGGGTGTCCCTACTGAGGCGGGACGGATGCCGGTCGCGGTGGGAATGCCGTAAGTTCCATAGCCCCAAGCGCTCGGAACGAGTTCGGTCGGACGCGGGAAGCGTACCAGCGGAGCGACACCATACGCCGCAGCCGGATACGGTCCGGCGTAGCGATCATCGAACCGGAGATCAGAATGACCGTAGCCGGAAGTCACCGCTCTCTGCGCATGGGCAACGGGCACAATGAGGAGGGTGAGCACCAGCATTGCTGAATGCGCTGACCATCTCCTCATCGCCAACATGCGAACCTCGCAGCGCGTAGGCCTGAGCCGGGAACGATGGCTCGACTGACGAACGAGCCATACGGTGGTCGGATAGCCGGAATGAACGAAACGGACGAGACCACATGCATGAACCGGTCCCGCACGACTGCAGCGGCGATCACCTCAGCGGCAGGTGGTGACCCGGCGAACGATCCAGCCCTCGCCATCGACGAACAACCGCTTGCGCGATTTCGTGCAGGCCAGGGCATCGTCCTCGGCCTCTACCGTCAATGCGACTTTGCCGACTTCCGCGTCCCGCTGAACACTCGTGGACGAGGCTCCCTCGGTTCCCGGCATCGCGGAGGCCGGGATAGAGGTGGCGCCGACGACGAGCGCAACGCCCAACGCAGCGGAAAGACCGAATCGTTTCGCCATCGCAACCTTGCCCGCGCGCCGTTGTCCGGAGCGCCTTAAAGACCCAAGCCAGTGCGCTCACCGCAGCGCTTGGTCTATAAAGTCGCGTGAGGGCGAAACAGTTGCAGTGCGATGACGCAACGCACTGTGAAAGTCGTCAGCATGGGTCGATTGTGTCGAACCGCACAGCCAGCGCCATGATCGTCGCCTGAGGCGATCACCTCAAACATCGACTGCCGGGTCGCAAATCCGGCGCGAAACCCTCAATGTGCGGCGGTGACACTGAGCAAGGGCAGGGTCACGGCGAGTTCCGGAGCGCCGAGTATCCGGGGCGCCAGCGAAGGAAGGGCCAAGGCCGCGATGCCAAGGACCAGGGTGAGGCCGAGGAGCGACGTTTCGAGACCGCGGTAGATCACGTCCATTCCCACCTCCACCCTGCAGGATCGAGCCGATCATGCGGGCTGGTGGGTTAACCAATCCCTTCCGCGATCTTGCGTCTCGATAGGTGGGACGGTGGATCGACGCCCCGGCGCGCCAGTGACCCCGATGAGACGTCACGCTCGTCCGAGCGTCACCATGTGGGCGAGGTCTGGTTCGGGCGGCTTCAGCAGGGAAGCGGCCAGATTGGCTTCGAGCACGATGAGATCGCTGTCCGGGTCGGGCTCCCAACCGCAACCACAGCCGCCGGGGCCTTCATGTGCCTGGGCAATCTGTCGATACAGGGTCCCGATGGTCCGTGCCGCCGTGGCCAGCGCCTGGAGCGCCGGAAGGGGATGGCGGTTCAGGCTGGTCCAGAAGGCGCGGCGCAAGGCCTCGTCCAGTTCGCTTCCCTCTTTGGGCGGCTCGATACATGGCCGGGTCGATCGGAAGGCGCTCACGCAATCTCTCCTTTTACAATCGGAATCGGCTCGTGCCTAAGCGCCGGCTCCCTCGCGGCAGCCAGGAAATCGATGAAGTCGGCAAGGCGGTGAAGGCTCATGTCGACGGCACAGCCATCCCACCACGCCAGCCGTGCATAGCCGCGGACCAGTTCCAGCATCCGTTCCATTTTGGACGGCCTTCTCATCGCGCATTGCCCCGATAACCGACATAAAGAGGCAATCACCCCAATCAATCAAGAGTAAGCTTGAATATTGGAAAGACTATAAAATGCGAGCAGCGGAAATATTCCGCAGTCTTGATTTGGAAATATTCGAATTCGCGAGCCATAGCTGCCCATCAGCGGTAGCACGGGAGAGCGCCAAGCTGCTCCACTTCCGGTTCCTTGTATCCGCATCCAGCGCCAGCGATGGCCGTGACGGCCCATGCCGTCAGCCGGTCCTTCCCCCATAGGCCGGAATCCATGCGCAGCCTCGGCCCTCATCGTTTCCCGGACGATAGATTTCGGTAAAGCACGTGCCGATCAGGATCGGGAAGTCCGAGTGTCGGAGACCGAAGAGTGCAAAGGTCGATGGGCCGAGCCGAGAAGGCTCCGGCAAAGACATTTCCCGATTTTCTCTGGAATCGCGACGGAGATGCTGTCGTCAGGATCGGGCACGAACTCGTCACGAGGGCCGGATTCGCCGTCTCGGCAACGCCACATTGGCTCTGCCCGAGGCGACGGCCGCCCGGAGCCTCGGCCATTTCACGCAGGCGAATATTGGGCTCGCTCCAATTGAAAGCTGGCCGGTGAGCGCGGTTTTGCCGAGGACGAGCGTCTCCAGGCTGTGTGCGTGGCCGCACATCGATGTCGGAGGGGGCTGACTACCTCATGGTCAACCCCACTTCGATCCTGGCAACCTGTTTGTGACCGTTCTCGCGAAGAATGGATCGCATCGGTGCGCCGAAAGGCACCGGGTCTCAGGCGGATCGGGCAATCGGTAGTCGAACCATGAGTATGACGCACACGCCCTCGACCGAAGACGGCCTCTCCCTACGCTTCTGGGGCGTCCGCGGTTCCACGCCCGTTAGCGGGCCGGATTATGTCGAGTTCGGCGGCAACACCCCGTGCCTGGAGATCCGCTGCGGCTCGCGCCTGTTCATCGTCGATGCCGGCTCGGGCCTGAATGCCTGCGGGCTGCATCACCGCGAGGAGATGCCGAAAGAGATCGACCTCCTGTTGAGCCATCTGCATCTCGACCACACGGCGGGTCTGCCGTTCTTCAAGCCGGTCATCTTCAACCCGGAACGGACGATCAACACCTATTGCGGCAATCTCGACGGAGCGAGCGCGAAGGAGACCCTGGACCGCCTGTTCTCGCCGCCACTCTTCCCGGTGACCTTGGACATCCTTCCCTGCACCCTTGCCCATCACGGCTTCAAGGCCGGCGAGGCGCTCGATTTCCCCGATGGGTCGCGTGTGGACACGATCCTCCTCAACCACCCGCAAGGATCGGTGGGGTACCGCTTCGACCATGGCGGAAAACGCCTCTGCATCATCAGCGACATCGAGCATTCCGACCCGTGGCCGGACGAGTCCCTGCGCCGGTTCGTGGAAGGCTCGGACCTCCTCGTCTACGACGGCATGTTCACCGAGTCGGAATATCCGCGCTGCTGCGGCTGGGGTCATTCCACATGGCAGAAGGGCGTCGAACTGGCGAAGGCCGCCGGTGCCAAGGCGCTCGCGATCATCCATCTCCATCCCGCCCATAGCGACGCCATGCTGCGTGCCGTGGAAGCCGAGATGCAGTCCGAAATGCCGACGGCGTTCGTCGCGCGCGAGCGGCAGATCGTCCATGTGGGCGAGGTGATGGTGGAGAAGGATTCCAAAAGCCCTCTCTTGTCGCTGATCAAGACAGCCTGACGGATCAGGCCGCCGTCCCGAGCACCGGATCCCGTTCCCTGGGGACAGCCGAGACTGCTACGGTCAGGCCGCCTCCGCCCGGCCGAGACGGCTGTTGCGTCGGCTCCAGGCGAAGTAGATCACAAGTCCTACCGCGAGCCAGGCAATCAGTCGCAGCCAGGTCTGGCCGTCGAGGGACACCATCATGGCGAGGCAGCTGACGATGCCGAGGATTGGCACCAGCGGCACCAGCGGCGTCCGGTAGTCCCGTCGCGCATCGGGCTGAGTCCGGCGCAGGATGATGACTCCCGCACAGACCAGGATGAAGGCGAGCAGGGTGCCGATGCTGGTCATGTGGCCGAGCTGGCTGATCGGCAGGAAGCCGCCCAGAGCACTCGTGAACACCATGAAGAACAGGTTCGAGCGATAGGGCGTCTTCCAGGTCGGATGAATCTTGGAAAAGAAGCCCGGCAGCAGCCGGTCCTGGCTCATGGAGTAGAACACCCGGCTCTGGCCCAGCAGCAGAACCAGGATCACGGTGGAGAAGCCGGCGATGACGCCGAGCGTCACGAGGCTTTTCAGCCACGGGAACGGTGTCTGGGCGATCGCCGTGTTCACAGGCGCAGCATCGCCCTTCATGGCGTCGTAATGCACGAGGCCGGTGAGCACACCGGCGAAGGCGATGTAGATCACCGTGCAGATGGCCAGCGAGCCGAGGATGCCGATCATCATGTTGCGCTGGGGGTTCTTGGCCTCCTGCGCCGCCGTCGAGACCGCATCGAACCCGATATAGGCAAAGAACACCACGCCGGCGCCGCGCATGATGCCGCTCCAACCGTACTCGCCGAAGGTCCCGGTATTCTCGGGAATGAACGGCACGTAGTTCTGCGCCTTGATGTAGAACAGGCCGACGCCCACCACGACCGCCACCACCGCGAGCTTGATCGCCACGACGACGGCGTTGACCCGGGCGGATTCGCGGATGCCGATCATCAGCAGGGCCGAGACGGCGACGATGATGAGGATGGCCGGCAGGTTGACGATGCCATGCGCCGTCACCCCGTCGACCGTGTAGGTCTCAAAGGGGGAATTGACGAGGCTGGGCGGCAGGTTGATGCCGAGGGTGTCACGCAGGAACCGGGTGACGTAGCTCGACCAGCTCACCGAGACGGTGGCCGCGCCGACAGCGTATTCGAGCACGAGGTCCCAGCCGATGATCCAGGCCACGAACTCGCCCATCGTGGCATAGGCGTAGGTATAGGCCGAACCCGCCACGGGGATCATGCCCGCGAGCTCGCTGTAGCACATGCCGGCGAAGGCGCAGGCGATCGACGCGATGGCGAAGGAGATCACTACGGCGGGACCGGCATGCTCGGCCGCCGCGATCCCGGTGAGGGAGAACAGGCCGGCTCCGATCACCGCGCCGATGCCGAGGGCGACGAGGCTCCAGGGACCGAGGGTGCGCTCGAGCTTGTGCTCCCCCCCTTCGGCATCGGCATTCAGTCGCTCGAGGGATTTCGTCCGGGTGAGATCGCCAGCGAGGCCTGATGCCATGGATCGATGCCCTTCATGGTTGGAGCGCGGAAGTCCGGCGGCCAGCGCATCGCGACCATGCAGCTTTCTCGCCAGGGGCTAAACCTTGGCCATTCAACAGAGTTCCGGCAAAATGACGCGCCCTCGCGGGGGACGGAGACCATGTGCGGCCGGAGGCCCCGCGCCCCGGACCTCATCGCGGCGCGTAGCTCGCCGCGGCCGCGAGAGACCCATCCACCAGATCCTTGAGAATCGCTCCGGCGCCAGCGGCGATATCCGGCCCGGCAGTCTCGGGCGTGCCGGCGGAGAAGGGCGGTTCCGGCGCATATTCGGCGACAAGCTGGCTCGTCCTCGCAGCATCGTCGCCGTGCAGAAGGGCCGCCAGGACGAGAGCGAAGTCGAGGCCGGCGGAAATACCCGCCGCCGTGATCCGGTTGCGATCGACCACCACGCGCCGGTTCACCGGAATGGCGCCGAGGCGCGGCAGCACGGTCTCGCGCACGCACCAGTGCGAGGTAGCGCGGTAGCCGTCGAGCAGTCCCGCCGCGCCGAGGATGAGCGAACCGGTGCAGACGCTGGTGACCCAGGACGCTCGTGCCGCCCGGTCGCGCAGGAAGGCGAGGGTCGCCTCCTCGCGCATCTGGCCGGGGGTCGCGTCGCCGCCGGGCACGAAGAGTACGTCGATCTCGCCCGGACAGGTCTCGAAGGACGTATCGGCCACCATTGTCAGGCCCGTATCGCTGGGGATCGGGCCTGTCTGGCGAGCCACGAGGTGGAGCCGGCCGCCGGCCAGACCCGCCAGGATCGCCTGCGGCCCGACGAGGTCGAGAGCCGTCATGCCGGGAAACATCAGCATCGCAATGCTGACGGGTGGCCTGCCACGAGCCGACGCGCGAACCGCATCGCCCGGCCCGGCCAGGACGGCCGCCGTGAGACTCGCCGTGAAGGCGCGACGATGCATGGACGATCCCTTTCGCGATGGCAGAGAGACAGGTGAGACAATGGCCGGATATGGGGCGCAAGCAGAGGCGGCCCTCCTTCCTCGATATCGGGAAGATGTCGCCGCCGCCGATGCCATCCGCCGCATGTGGACGCGAACGGTGCAGGTCGCCATTTGCGTGGCTTGGCGGGGTGCGTGACCGGGTATGATGCGCTACAACCCGAGACACGCTACGGCCTCGCCGTCGATGTCAGGCGGACCGATCCGATACGGCCGGCCCGAACCGGACGATTTCCTGCCCAACGACCAGAATACGACGAGCCATGACACGCGACGTCCTTGAAACCAGCGACGACCTCCTGAGCGACACGAACGACGATGGGCGGCCGGGCCTGACCGCGACCATCCGCTCACATCTCGGCGACCAGCTCCGCACCGTCTACGACCGCCTTGGCGCGGACGAGCCGGCAACGCGCTTCGCCGAACTCATCGAGAAGCTGGAAGCCGCCCTGAAAGCTCGCGGCGAGCAGGTGGAGCCCGAGTTCCGCAACGGTCTGCTCGCGGCGGTGCCGTCGCTGCGGGCCTTCGCGCTGTCGCTCACCAGCAATCCGGCCCGCTCGGACGATCTGGTGCAGGACACCCTGCTCAAGGGCTGGCAGCATCGCGCACGGTTCCAGCCGGGCACGAACCTGAATGCCTGGCTCTTCACGATCCTGCGCAACATCTTCTACTCGGACCACCGCAAGCGCGTGCGCGAGGTGGAAGACCAGGACGGCTCCTACGCGGCGCGTCTCGCGACGGCACCGCACCAGGGCGACCGCCTCGATGTCGAGGATCTGCAGACGGCGCTCGCCAAGCTTCCGCCCGATCAGCGCGAGGCCCTCGTCCTCGTGGGCGCCGAGGGTGTGTCCTACGAAGAGGCCGCCACGATCATGGGCTGCAAGGTCGGCACGGTGAAAAGCCGCGTCAGCCGTGCCCGCGGGCGGCTCGCCGAATTGCTCGGCTACGACGAAGAAGACCTCAGCTCGGACCGGCTGATCCAGTCGGCCATGCCGAAGGACGCCTGACTCCGCCCGGTGGGCGGTCGGGATCGGCTCCCCACCATGCTCACCGGGCTACCCGTTCCGCGACGCCTTGCGGACGGGGAATATCGTTCTCCCATCGGGGGCATGATCGGGACATTCCGGCAAAATCGATTTTCGAGGCATCCCTTTCCCGAGATGGGGCGTTACTGCCCCGAACCCCGCTGAGCGTCACCGTTCGCGGGTCATCGGATACGGAGATCTCGATCATGAACATCAAGACCCTTCTCGCCGCTTCGGCGATCGCTCTGTCCCTCCCCCTCGCCGCCCAGGCCCAGGGCCTCGTGCGCGGCGCTGAGCGTGGCGCCCAGGAAGGTGCCGATGCAGCTGGTCCCGTAGGTGCCATCGTCGGTGGTGCCGTCGGCGCTGCGACCGGAACCGTCGGTGGCATCCTCGGTGTCGACGACCGTCCCCGCTTCCGCCAGTACGTCACCCGCGAGCGTCACAGCTCCTACAATTACGACGGCGACGTCCGCGTCGGCGCGACCCTGCCCGGCACCGGCGTGACCTATTACGACGTGCCGTCCGAGTACAATGCCCGCGGCGCGCGCTACACCATCGTCAACGACCGTCCGGTCCTGGTGGATCGCAGCCGCCGCATCGTCGAAGTCATCGACTAATCATCGTCGATCGCAGCTGACCATTCGGCAAGAGCCCCCGGTGCCACGGCACCGGGGGCTTTTTCGTGGATCGGAAGATCGTCGGGGTTCGCGCGAGAAATACCAGAAATACCGGCGCTGGATCGGGTACCATCAACATTTGTGAGTCGAGGCACGCAACACTCTCCGCCCCGGCTGGTTATTGCTCTTGATTGAGGAGAGACCCGATATGGCGAACGATCCGATCTTCCGCATTGATAAATCGCCCCCCGGTCAGGCCGGCGGCGCGGATGTCGATCCGGCCTTGCCCGAGCCGGTGCGGGATCATCTCGGCCAGCAGCTGCGCTCCGTCTTCACCACGCAGGACGATGCGCCGAAATTCCTCGGCGATCCGGCTGTGCCGGAAGAGTTCGAGCCGCAATTGCGCCGTCTCGAGATCCGTCTGAAGACCCATGAGGAAGGCACCGGGGCGGTGGAGCAGGCCCTGGATGGCCTCCTCGACGACCTGAAGGTACCGCCCGCGACGACGATCTGATCTCAGACCTTGGGTCTGGCCGCGAGGATATCGCGGATCTCGCCCAGCAGCTTCACGTCCGCCGGGGTTTCGGGAACAGGCTTCGCCTCCTCCTGGGACTGGAGCTTGTTCATCGCCCGGATGACGAGAAATAGCACGAAGGCGACGATCATGAAGTTGAGCGCCACCGTGATGAACTGGCCGTAGCCGATCACTGCGCCCTGTTTCTTGGCGTCCGCGTAGGCCGCCCCCTTCTGCACGCTCGACGAGAGCGCGATGTAGTAGTTCGAGAAGTCGAGCCCGCCCGTGATCGCGCCGATGATCGGCATGAACACGTCTTGGACGGCGGAGGTGACAATGGAGCCGAAAGCGGCGCCGATGATCACGCCCACCGCCAGATCGACGACGTTGCCGCGCAACGCGAATTTCTTGAATTCTTCCAGCACCGTCGCCTCCAAAACTTGCGCCGCCCGCATTCCCGCCGGGACGTTAGGCGAGGCGATCAGGTTTCGACAGGCGCCGTACCGATCTGTCCACGGTCGGTTGCGTCGAGGCGCTCCTCGTGTTTCGCCCGGCGCCGATACTGCGCCGCCCCGATCGGCAGGGTGATGAGGTAGCCGGCCGCCATCACCACCATGGCCTCGAACGGGTAGCTGATGAAGAGGCCGAAGGCCGCGACCACCACGAGGAAGATCGGCAGCACCCATTCGCGGGGAACGCGCTTGCCCATGGTCTTGCCGGAGAAGGTCGGCACGGTGGAGACCACCAGGAGCGCGATGCAGAGGGTGTAGCCGAGCACCACCGGCGCGGCCCAACGCTCGATCGGCAGGCCGAGGAAGTGGAGATAGAGCGGCAGCAGCGCCGTCAGGGCCCCGGCCGGCGCCGGCATGCCGACGAAGAAGTCCTTCTTCCAGGCGGGCCGGTTGGGATCGTCGAGCATCGCGTTGAAGCGGGCGAGACGCAGGGCCATGGCGATGGCGAAGATCAGGGCGACGATCCAGCCCAGCGAGCGCAGCTCCTTCAGGGCAAAGCCGTAGAGGATGAGCGCCGGCGCGCAGCCGAAATTGACGAAATCGGCGAGGGAATCGAGCTCGGCCCCGAAACGCGACGTCCCCTTGAGCATGCGGGCGACGCGCCCGTCGATCCCGTCGAGGAAGGCGGCCGCGACGATGGCGATCACGGCCGGTTCGAACTTGCCCTCGAATGCCAGTCGGATCGCGGTCAGCCCGAGGCACACCGCCATCAGGGTGATCATGTTGGGCGCGATCATCCGGAAAGGCACCGCCTTGAAGCGGCGCGGCTTCGGCTCGTTGGCATCCGGCTCGAAGGGCGGAAAGAGATCGTCCATGACGCGCCTTTTCAGAAAGACGGGCGAACGGGCCTCAAGGGCACCGTCCGCGAAGGATCGCGACCCCGCCAGGGCGGGGCCGGGCGGGATCAGATACGGCGGAAGCTGCGCTCGGGGCCGCCGCCGAGATCGGCGAGAACGGTCTCGCCCGCCACCGCCTTCTGGCCGAGGCCGACCAGCACCCGAGTCCCCACCGGCAGGTAGACGTCGACGCGGGAGCCGAAGCGGATGAGGCCGAAGCGCTCGCCCACGTTCAAGGTATCGTTCGCCTGCACCCAGCCGACGATGCGACGGGCCACCAATCCGGCGATCTGCACGACGCCGACGCGCAGGGGGCTGCCGCGATGCGTGGTCTCGATGACGAGGCCGTTACGCTCGTTGTCGTCGCTGGCCTTGTCGAGTTCCGCATTGAGGAACAGGCCGGGCGTGTAGACGATCTGGCCGATCTTGCCGGTGACGGGAACGCGGTTCACGTGGCAATCGAACACGTTCATGAAGACCGAGATCCGGGTCATCGGCTCCTGCGGCAGGTCGAGTTCGGGCGGCGGCAGCACGGTGGAGATCAGGTTCACCCGGCCGTCGGCCGGGGAAACCACCAGGCCGTCCGCCACCGGGGTCACCCGCTCGGGATCGCGGAAGAAATAGCAGACCCACAGGGTGAGGATCAGGAAGATCCAGCCGGCGAACTGGGCGAAATAGCCGAACAGCACGGTCAGCACGATGCCGATCAGGATGAAGGGGTAGCCCTCCTTGTGGATCGGCACGAGGGTTCTGCGGATCGTCTCAAGCAGATCGGACATGAAGATTCGGTACTCCTGCGGACCGAGGGAGCGGCCGCGCCCGCAATGCGGCCGGGTTGGCAGTCCCGACGGCCGGCGTCAACTCTCGGAGCGGATCGGCGGCGCCCGGACGGCCTGCCCGGTGCCGGGCCGGACCTTCGTGAAGACGGGCGAAGAATGGACGCGTCCTTGGGCGCGCGCGACCGCTCCGCCCCGGCATCCAGCTTGATGATGCCTTAAGCACAGCGGCGCTAGGCAGGAAGGGAATGAGGCGAAGAGCGAGGACCGGATGCTGGATCGGGCGCTGATGCATGTGCGAGCGGCGATCGCCCTGCGGGACTGTGCCGCGAGTGCTCCCTCGGACGTCGAACGCCGCCTCCTGATGAAGGTGGCCGCGATTCACGAGGCGCGGGCACGCAAGGTGCTCCACACGAAACAGAGCCAGGTCCGCCGTCGCTGAGGCGAAGCACGGGGCGAAATCCGTCCCGCCCCAGGGGATCAGGCACGCCCGGGGGGTGAAGCGGCCTCGAACCGGAGCGGCACGGCCCCCACGCGCCGGACGAGGGTGCGGGGCGCGAAGCGCCAGAGCCGCTCGGCTCCCGGGAAACTCGCGATCTCGGGAGTATCGAGGAGCACCTCCGCCCGCCCCGACATCTGCAGCAGGTCACCGCTGGTAAAGTCGATGAAGACGAGCCCGGCGCGAGGATTGGCGCGGATGTTTCCAAGTGTATTGAAGAATCGGTTGCCGGAATAATCCGGGACCGTCAGCACGTCGTCTTCGCCGATCCGGACGAAGCCTTGCGCACCGCCGCGATGCGAGACATCGACTTGGCGGTTCCCCTCCTCCCCGTCCGCATAGGTCGCGACGAAGAACGTATCGGCGCCTGCGATGAGCGCCCGGGCGCGGCCATCGAGGCCGTGGCCGATCTCCGGGGCAGCCGCGACGGGAACAAGTAAACGCTCAGGCTGCTGCCGGACCCGGATGTATTGCGGGCAATTGCCGAAGCTTTGCTGCACCCGGACATCGAATTCGTCGCCCTCCTCGCGCCGGACGATCCCGTTCAGGCGATTGCGGCGTCGCGTCGCCAGATCGATTCCGAGAAGACCGACCGCCGATCCGTCCGCCAGGCCAGCCTCGGCGGGATCGTATGGATCGGCGGCGCTCCGAACGCGCAGGCGGAAGGGGTCCGGCGCGTCGAGAAATCCCGGCTCGCCGGCCCGGATCGTCGCCCAGACCTCACCCTCCGGGTCCACAGCCCCCAGCACCACGAAAGGTAAGTGCCGGAAGAAGTCGCGATGCTGGTCGATCATCCGGTCGCGGATGACGCGGGGACCGATCTCGGCCATGCGCTCGGTGACGCCCGCATGATTCTGGATCGCGATCTCGCCCAGATGCCAGGGTGAGGTGGGGTGATGGACCGATGACATGGGAATCTCCCACTGAAAGGGTTTCGTGGCAGGGTGTGGTGTCAGGCCGCGCGCAGGCCGGCCGCCGTCGTCGGAAAGGGCACGAAGCCGGGTAGCGCCTCGATGCGGCCGAGCCAGGCTCGGATCTCGGCATAGGGGCCGAGATCGACATTTCCCTCGGGGGCTGCGGCGACGTAGCTGTAGAGGGCCACATCCGCGATGGTCGGATGGTCGGCGGCGATCCAGTCGCGACCGTCGAGTTCCGCCTCGATGCGGCCGAGGATTTGATGTGCACGGGCAATCACTTCGGCCGTGTCGAAGCGAGCGCCGAAGACGGTGATCAGCCGGGCAGCGGCGGGGCCGAAGGCGATGGGCCCGGCCGCGACCGAGAGCCAGCGCTGCACCCGCGCCGCCGCGAGGGCATCCTCGGGCAGCCAATCCGTGCGCCCGAGTGTCTTGGCCACGTAGACCAGGATGGCGTTGGAATCCGGAACCACCACGTCGCCGTCGACGAGCACCGGCACCTGTCCGAACGGGTTCAGGGCGAGGAATTCCGGCGTCTTGTGCGCGCCGGCGGCGAGGTCGACCTCGACGATCTCGCAATCCGCGCCCACCAGGGACAGGAACAGACGCGCCCGGTGCGCATGCCCGGACAGGGCCATGTGGAACAGCTTCATGATGGATCTCCGCGACGGCCGGACAAGGGCGCCGGCCACGGACACATCAGAGACCCTTGCGTGGAACGCGTGAACCGGCATTCTCCGCAATCGACTATTCCGGTTTTTGGAATAATCCGCGGGTGAGGAGGAAGCCGGCATGGACCGGTGGCAGGCGATGCGGGTCTTCGTGCGGGTGGCGGAGAGCGGGGGATTCGCCGCTGCGGCGCGCCAACTCAACATGAGCCCGCCCGCCGTGACCCGTGCGGTGGCGGCCTTGGAGAACCGGATCGGAGCCCGGCTGCTGACGCGGACCACGCGCTCGCTGATGCTCACCGAGGCGGGCGGACGCTATCTGGAGGATTGCCGCCGCATCCTCGCGGACATGGAAGAAGCGGAAGCACTCGCGGCCGGCGCCTATGCGACACCTTCCGGAACCTTGACGATCACCGCTCCGGTTCAGTTCGGGCGGCTTTATGTCTTGCCCGCCATTACGGATTTTCTTGCGCGTTACCCGGCCGTCAGCGTGCGCGCGCTGTTCCTCGACAGGGTGGTCAACCTGATCGAGGAGGGCGCCGATGTGGGAATCCGCATCGGTCATCTGGCCGATTCCGGGCTCGTCGCGGTCCGGGTCGGCACCGTCCGCAGGGTTCTCTGCGCCGCGCCGGACTATCTCGACCGGAACGGGACACCGCAATCGATGGGGGATTTGCACCGCCACGCGACCATCGGTTTGATGGGAACGCGACTGTCCTACGAGCGCCATTCCCCGGCCGAAGGGCCGACGCGTGGCGCCACGCAATCACGGTTGATCTGCAACACGATCGACGCGGTCCTGGCGGCCGCACTTGCGGGCCAGGGGATCGCGCCCCTGCTGTCCTATCAGGTGGCGCCATCGGTCGCCGAAGGCCGGCTCAGGCTGGTCCTCGACGATCCGGACGCGGTGCCGCTCCCGGTCCATATCGTGACCCTGGAGGGAAGGCGCGCGCCGGCCAAGGTGCGCGCCTTCATCGATCTGGCCGCGGCGAGGCTCCAGGCCGACCCGATGGTCAATCCCGATCGTGGCTGAGAGACGGGCGGACCATGTTTCCCACGCCCCCCGGAGCGCGGAGGCTCAGGAAACCGGGGGAAGGCGCATCTGCTTGCGGTAGCTCTTGTCGAACTGCTTGGCCGGCACGAAACGGCGCAGGAGGCTGGCCTGCCGCGCCATCGATCCGGCGGTGTAGCGCAGATGGGGCGCCGCCGCGGTGGCGGCTTTCACCACGACCTCGGCGACGATCTCGGGCGCGTCGGCCGTGGCCATGACCTCCCGCGTGAAACGCTCCCGGTCCGCGCGATCGGAATCGTAGAGGCTCAAGGGCGCATCGGGGGAGACCAGGTTCGCGTCGAAGGCCGTGCGCGTATAGGCGGGCTCGACCAGCACGACGCGGATGCCTTGGCCGCGAACCTCATGGTCCAGGGATTCCGAATAGCCCTCCAGCGCGTGCTTGCTGGCCGAATAGACAGCCATGTAGGGCGCCGGGACGAGCCCCAGGATGGAGCTGATGTTGACGATGCGGCCGCCCGCCTGCGCCCGCATCAGCGGCAGCACCGCCCGAATCGTGCGGATCACGCCGAACAGGTTGACGTCGAAGAGGGCTTGCGCCTGCTCGGCCGTGGATTCCTCCGCCGCGCCGCTGATGCCGAACCCGGCATTGTTGACCAGCAGATCGATCCGCCCGGTCTCGCCGTGGACCGTCCGCACCAGGGCCTCGACGGAGGCGTCGTCGGTCACGTCGCAGGCCAGCATCGTGACGTCCCCGTCCCGTCCCTGCGCGGGTCTGCGGCTCGTGCCGTAGACGCGGTAGCCCGCCGCTTTCAGGGCCTTGGCCGTTGCCAGTCCGATGCCGGATGCCGCTCCGGTGACGATGGCCGTCTTGATGTCCGTTTTGCCCACGACACTCTCCCACGATGCGCGCCCTCGGGGGACCGCTTCGGCTTATAGATTATGATGATAATCTATAATTGCAAGAGGTGTCGGGGGAGCCGGCCCATCCGCGATGGCGTGCGTCGACTTCACGTGGCCACCGCCCAAGTCGCCGGCAGGCAAGGGGCGGAAATTTCACGGTTGTTACCGTTCGCTCACGACCCTTGGCAGACGCTGGGAAGGTCTGCTTCCAGGCGGCCCAGCGAGCCAGAGAGTACGACTGGAATCGGTGGATTTAAGCCTGACCGCTTACGATCGACCAAGCATGGAAGCGGACCTTGTCTTCGTGCGGGCTTTTGATCAGTTCGGAAGGAGTCCTGTCTCTCGATAGCTCCTGACCAACGAGTCGAACAGATTTATATCCGAACGGCTTCGAGCGATGATCTGAGCTCCGGCTACAGCAGCATAGATGGCAAGGGCTCTCGTATTCCCGTCCTTCGCCTCGACTAGTTTTGCAGCAACGAGCTGCTCGCGTAGCCATGCCGTATTAACGTCTGCAAAAGACTGGACCTCCTTCAGAACCTGCTCAGGCAACGCGTCATACTCTGTCGCCATGAAGCTGCTGAGGCACATGCGATTATTGCGCTCCAGAGAGAGACGAAAAATGCTGGGGTATTGCCGCAGCGCTTCCATCGGACTTTGCGCATCCGTTGAAATAGCTTCAAGATCGCGGGCAATGTCTTCCCAATAGCGGCGCGCGACTGCCTCGCCGAGGATGGCCTTATTGGCGAAGTAGTAGTTGATGCTAGCGGCCTTGATGCCAACGGCCTGCGCGAGGTCGCGGAAATTGATGCCGCCGTATCCATAGGCCATCGCTGCTTCCCTCGCGGCCACGAGGATCGCCTCACGCACATCCCTCTTCAACGTCGCTGCCATTCTCAACCTCCTCCTGTCATATGGCAGACAGGGGTTGACGACACAAGATATCGGTCATAGTTCGATGTCTGTCATCTGACAGACAGGCAAAACCCTTAGGAAAGCGAGATACCGATGTCCGACAAGCTCAAGCTATTCACCTCACCCTCGGCCTTCCCGAACCCGCAGCGCCTGCGGATCTTCATGCACGAGAAGGGCATCGCCGATCACTTCGACGAGACGGTCTACGACATGTCACCGGTCGGCGAGCAGAGGGGTTGGAAGCATCTGAAGATGAACGCTTGGGGCGAGACACCGACCCTCGCGCTCGCCGATGGCTCTTACTTGAGCGAGACCTCCGCCATCGCTCGCTACCTCGACGACACGTTCGAAGGCCGCAAGATCATGGGCGAAACGGCGCACGAGCGTGGCCTTGATCAGATGTGGGACAACCGGGTGTGGGTGCACATCCTCTATCCCATCGTCACTGCATTCCATGTCCTGCATCAGGGTCTGGGCCCGAAGCTCGAACTGACCAGCAATCCGGCCTGGGGCGAGCACTCCCGCAAGGTGGCACTGGCGCATGCCGGCTTGATCGACCGGCACCTCTCCGACGGCCGTGCGTGGCTGCTGGGAGGCGATCAGCCGACGTTCTCGGACATCACGTTGGCGACGGCCATCGCGTTCTCCAAGTTCCCGGTGAACGCCACTCCGCTCGATGAGCGCTTCGAGCATCTCGATGCCTTCTGGCAGCGCTGGCAGTCTCGGCCGGCCTTTATCGCTGCCTATTCGGACAGGAGCAGCGGTGTGCCGGAGATCGACAACCGGACGTAAGTGCCCAGCGGTCGGTCCCGGTGGGGGGCCGACCGCAATCTTGCCCGAGGAAATCATCATGCCTTTTGCACGGATCGACTTGATCCAGGGGAAGCCCCCCGAGTACGGCGCTGCCATGGCGGACATCGTCGATCGAGGCATCGTCGACGTTCTCAAAGCACACGATGGCGATCGCTTTGGGGAAGCGCCGACTTCATCGTAACGACTGGCATGGGCCGGGAGCCGAATGTCCGCTTCAAGGCAAAGGCTCAGCGCCCGCCCTCACCCATCTCGGACGTCTAGGGGTTGGTACCTCCACCAGGATGGGTTCGGGCTGTCCCGCCGACATGGGCCCCGCTCGCCGTGGCCATCCCGAGCGCCAGGGCGAACATGCCCAGCTTTCACGATCGACCCGTATCCCCTCATCCGGGGACCATTCGCCCGATCAGCGAGACGCGACCACGGACCGGAGGAAGGTCTCCACCGTGCTCGCGAGATCTTCATTCGCGGACACCAGTTCGGTCGCGACGCTGGCGACGTTTCCGGAGGCCACCGTCGTCAAGTTCGCAGCGCCCACCAACTCCTCCATGGCGTTGGTGACCCGCGCCGTCCCCTCCGAGGCGCCGAGCGCGCTGTCGCTGATCCCTTTCGTGGCCGCGCCCTGCTGAGAGATCGACTGTGCGATCAGGCTCATGCACGCGTTGGCCTCGTGCATCGACACCGTGATGGCTTCGATCGCGACGACGGAGTCCCGGGTCGATGTCTGGATGCCATCCACCTGCTTGGCAATTTCCTGGGTGGCGGCGGAGGTCTGTTCGGCCAATTGCTTGACCTCACTCGCCACCACAGCGAACCCCTTGCCGGCATCCCCCGCGCGCGCCGCTTCGATGGTTGCATTCAACGCCAGCAGATTGGTCTGTCGGGCGATCGTTGAGATGACCTGAACCACGTCACCGATGCGGGCCGCGGCCTGGGAAAGGCCCGCAATCATCGTGTTGCTGGACAGGGCACTCTGGCTTGCGCGGCCAACCACTTCGGCGGAGTAAGAGACACGGTCGGCAACCTCGTTGATCGACAGGGCAATCCTGCTCGCCGAGTCCGCAACCGTGCTCACGCTGTCTGCCGACTCGTTGGCCGCGTCAGTCGCTTCATTGGCTTTACTGAGGGATGCTGCCGCGATCCCGCCAAGACTTGCCGCAGTAGCCTGCATTCGGGCGGCATCCGACGTCGTCTTTTTCAGCAAGGAGCCGACATGGTTCCGGAAGTCGTCAATCAGTTCTTCGGTCTTCGATTGATGCCGAATGCGCTTCTGCTCATCGGCCCGCGCCTCGGATTCGAGGCGTTGGCGTTGCGATGCATTCTCGCGGAAAACGTTGATGGCCTGGCCCATCCGCGCGAGTTCGTCCCGCCCTTTGCTGAAGGGAATCGCGACATGGATGTCGCCGCGGGCCAGATCGAGCATGGTCTTGGTCACGGCTTGAACCCTGACGATGACGAGCTTGTGGATGAGCCAGAACAGGCAGCCGAACACCAGCGTAATCATGACGGCGAGAACGGAAGCGACGGTCCTCGCCTCGCTGTCGGATTTTGCGATCGCCGATTTCAGCGGGGCATACGCATTGATGGACCCCAGAACGGTCTTCGATCCGACCGGCAAGTCATGACAGTTCGCACATCCCGGATGTGCGGAGGCCGGAAGTGGAGCCGAAATCTTGAGGAAGCCGTCTTCCTCGGTGACGATCGGTTCATTGCGACCGTCGATGAACTGCTGCAGAGCTTTTCGCTCAAAATCCGTTTCGACCGCCGTCGCGGTTCCGCCCGACGATGGTATGCCCGTGATGGCGGGATCATTCACGAGGCGGACCCGTAGATTGTCGGGGCCAAAATCATGGATGACAGCGTCGTCGACGGCGCGGATCGTCGTCGTCCACGTCTCTCGGACAGCGTCCTTATCTTGTTTGGAAGAGGCCTGTTCGAACTCGGCGTTGAATTTCTTTGTCGAAACCATGAACATTTCGACGGATCGGGCGATGCCGGTCATGGCCGAAGTCATTGCGGCGTCCCGCGCCATCGGCCGTAGCGTAAACGCGGCGATGTATATCGCGAGTGTCGAGCACAGCACGACGAGCGACACAGCCATGAGTGCAAAAATCTTATTCCTCACGGGCACCCGCCTTGATCAGCAACGATTGATGCCATGCGTAATATATATAGCGGATTAACGAAATTATAACGCAGATAATGACTCAAAAAACCCCCATATCTACAGTCTTGATTGGCCAGTAGTGAGTTATATTTCAATTTTCTCAGGTAAATCAGGCTGCGCGACGACGTCCGCACAACCCCGCTCGGGTTTTATGGATACGAGTCAGAGATCTTCGGCGCCGGGATGTGTAAGAGCGGGTCTGTTTCGAGCCGTCCAGCCTCGGCAGACCATGCATCGAATATGGCTTTGTCAGATGTAGGCCTTACCGCACCTTTAGAGCGCCCCGTGATCACCTGCCGCGCCGGCGACGGAGCCAGCGCCGGATTGCGATCACGAGTGAAGCGGCGAGCACCAGCAATCCCAGGACCGGATGCACGATGGCGCCGGCCTGGAACAGGACGAACACGCCGAGCACCACCATCCAGGGCTTCAGCGGAGTGTCCTCTCCGACATCGCCGCCGGGCGGCGATCCGGGACGCGGCTGGTCGGCGGCCGGCTCGGGGCGACGGCCGATGGAGGGCAGGCCGCTTCGTCCGGGCACGCTTCTGGCGGGCCGCTCGGCCTCGAGCAGGATGGGATCGGGCTGCGGCAGCGGGCGTTCGGCCGGGCTCCACCAGCCCTCGCGCGGCGGCACGCCCCGGGCGGATTGCGCGCGGAAGGGGGTGATCCGGGGCTGGGCCGATTGCTGCGGCGCCCCGTGTTTCTCGGCGAGCCGCCGCGCCTGCGCGACCAGGGGAGCACCGGCTTCGGGCGTGACCATCCGGACGAAGCGGGCAAAGCCCAAAGCCGCCGCGAGCACCGCCTGCCCCTCGCTCCGGCCCCAGCGGCGGCCGGCGGGGCCGTGCCCCTCGATGCCGTGCAGCAGGGCGCGGAACCGGCGCAGGGTCTCGCGCGGCACCGCGACCCGCTCGTTCACCGTGAGCCCGGTGACCTCCTGATGCCGCCCCCGCCGCATCACCCGCGTCTTGTCGGGATGGATTGTGAAGCCTTCCCCGGCGACGATCTCGTGCACGTATTTCAGGAGCGCGCCGACCTTGCCCGCCCCCTCGCCCGAGGCCGAGAAGGTCATGTCGTCGGCGTAGCGCGTGTAGGTGAAGCCGAGCGACGCGGCGAGGCCGGTGAGGCGCGCGTCGAGGCGGGTGCAGACGAGGTTGGTCAGCGCCGGACTCGTGGGCGCCCCCTGGGGCAGGCGGCGCGGTCCGCGCGCCGCGTAGAGACGCTGCCCGTCGATCTCGACCTCGTCCACATCCGGCTCGGTGCAGAGCAGGGCGAGCACCGTAGCCACCGGCTCGGCATAGCCGAGGCCCCGGAACTTGCCCTTGATCCGGCGGTAATCCAGCGTCGGGAAGAAGTCCTTGAGGTCGAGATTGACCACCACGTCCCGCCCCACATGGAGGGCGGCGTTCGTCAGGATCGAGCGGCCCGGAACGAAGCCGTGGGCGGCTTCGTGGATGCCCGCATGGGCGAGCACGGCATCGAGGATCCAGTATTGCGCCCGCTTGAGCCGGGGCATCGGCGCCGAGATGGCGCGCAGCCCGCCGGTCTTCTTCGGGATGGTGAAACGCTGGTAATGGCTCACCGTGGCGAGCGCCCGGTCATAGGCGAGGAAGCGCAGCTCGCCGAGGCCGATCCCCATGGCCTCGGCCACCGCGCCAGGACTCGCCAGTTCCGGCAGGCCGTCGGCTCGCGACGCCCCGGCGTCTCCCCGCGCCGAGAGACCCGCCGAGACGCCCTCGCCGAGATAGAGGATCTCCCGGTTCCGGTGCCCGTGCCAGGTGAGCGCGCGTTCGTGCCGCCCGTGTGCGCCGTTGAGCTTGGTTTCGCGCCGCCGTTCCAGAGCCGCCTTCTTGCGGCGCTTGTGCATCGCCTTGAGGGCGGCGTCCGGATTCTTCCAGAGCGCCGCGCTCCGATGCAGCTCCGTCAGTTCGCGGGTGAGCTCGCCCCTTCGGCGGATGACGTCCTCGGGGAGGTTCGGCTGATCCGTCCCGGCCGGCCAGTAGCCGAGCCGGATCATCTCTTCGAGGACGACCTCGTCCTTCGAGCTCTCGCGGATGCGGTCGTAGAGCTGCTGCCGGGTGAGCGAGCCGGGCTGGACGCTCATGGGCGGTTCGCCCGGACGGGAGGACGAGTGAGGGACGCCGGGCGGAAAGCCTTCGTCAAGTCTCGGGACTGGTCCGGTCCACTCGATGCCGGCACGACCCCTACCGCGCGTTTGGGTTCAAGGAACCCAAACAGAAAGCGCGCGGTAGGGGTCTGTGCCGGCCCAGTGAAGAGCGGGCCAGTGACGCTTTGCCGGGCAGAGTGCAGGGACGGCGAAACGCCGCCC
The DNA here is from genome assembly GCF_001422815.1 of Methylobacterium sp. Leaf91. GTDB lineage: Bacteria > Pseudomonadota > Alphaproteobacteria > Rhizobiales > Beijerinckiaceae > Methylobacterium. The sequence goes on from NZ_LMMP01000001.1 coordinate 56,284, forward strand.
AGAATGCAAGGTCCGCTCCGCCCGACGTCCCTCAGGGGAAGAAGCTTAAAGCATGCCGGGGAGGGCATCAATCGCTTGCCGACGCGGTTCCTCACGCCTGATTCCTCATCGGCTTGCCCTCGACCTGCGCGTGGACGATGCGGCGCAGGGCCAGCATGTGCTCGCAGGGGCCGCGCATCAGTTTGTTGCGGATGTAGAAGCCGCAGGTGCAGTGGCCGCCGACCATGCGGTCGTCCGCGTCGATCTCGACGGCGGTCGCCATGGCCCGGCCGTCGTCCAACACGGAGCCGGTGAGGCTGCGCCGGCCCTCGGCGCGGGTGATGGGGCCGAGGGTCACGAGCCCAGCGGCAAGGAACCGGTCGGCCTTGGCTTCCTGCTCCGAGGCGAAGCGCAGGGCGCCCGCATCCAGCGGTTCGCGGGTGAGTTCGCGCAGGCGAAACACCCGCTTGTCGAGATCGAACATGACGCGGCCGGCCTGGACGTAGCCGCCGAGCGCGGCCTCCACCGTCGCCCGGTCGAGGCCGGTCTCGGCGGCGAGGGTCCCGGCATCGGCGAAGAGATGGCGGCCGAGCGCCGCGAAGACCCGCGCGGCGGTGCCCGCATCGACATCCGTGCGGGGCGCGAGGAGGTCGAACTGGCCGGCGCGGGACCAGTCGTTGGCGGTCCAGCCGGACAGGCCGAGGGTGAAGCGCAGGCCGCCGTAATCGACCACCGCGAAGGAGGGCAGACCGGTGCCGAGGAGATGGAGGCGAACCGATCTGGCGAGCGGCAGGGCGCGGGCGAGGATCGCCAGCCGCCGACGGCCCCAGAGCCGGATCTCGGCGCTCGCCGGCCCCCGGTAGATCGAGCGCCGGAAGGTCAGGCGCTCGTTCCAGGGTTCGATCAGCACGCTCACCGGCCGGTCCGGTTCGAGCAGGAAGCGCAGGGAGCGCGGGCCGTGCCGCTCCCGGCGGGCGGCGAGCCGCGTCAGGATCGCGTGCAGGTCGACAGGGTGGAGGTCGACCACGCAGGCGGGCTGCGTCATGGCACTCGATACCTGCAGGAAGCCCCGCATCCAGGAATCGGGCAGATCGATCTTGTCCTCGCGATACTCCTCCGTGCCGGCGGTCTGGACGGAGAAGCCGGTGGGGTCGATGGCGAGTTCGGTGTCCCGGTCGCTGCGGATCTTCTGGAACTCGTCGTACAAAGCGTGGCTGTAATCGATGTTGGTGGTGCCGAAGGCCATCTCGCCCATGCGTTCGAACACGTCGTGGTCGCAGGAGAGGCGCCCGTAGGTGGATTCGTCGAGGCTGAAACACTCGAAGAAGATCTCGTCCGGATGCACGGTGATGACCGGGTCGAGGACGATCCAGGCGTCGAGATCCTCCTTGTAGAGCCGGTCGAAATAAAGCTGCCGGGCCTTGTAGAACGGCCGCATCACCGTCTGGGACGCGGCATCGATGTCCCTGAGTTCGCGGCGCAGGGACTCGATCTCGGCCTCCAGCTCGTCCCGCCCGGCCAGCGCCTCGGCGAGAAGCTGCTGCTCGTTGGCCTGCAGCCAGGCGAAATAGGCGCTGCGGTCCTTCGGCTTGAAGCGCAGGTCCGACACCACGACGTGGTGCAGCGCCGAGATCGCCTCGCGGAACGGCAGGTGGCGGGCGACTCTTCCGTTGAAGAAGGTCGGCGCGCGCAAGGTATCGGGCGCGAAGCCGAGCCGCGTCGTGCCCCCTTCCGTGACGGCGCGGCTCTCGCCGAGGTAGCGATGGACGACGTTCATCGGGCAGCCTCCGACACCGATCCGGCGGCTTGCCGTGCCGCGGACGGTCGCCGGACGAGGGGCGTATCGAGATCCGGATAGGCGTTGGCGATGTCGCGAAGCGCAAGGATCGCGGCGTTCCGGTCGCGCGCCGTGACGCTCAGGGACAGGTCGGCGAAGAGGGGCAGCAAACCTTGCGCCCGCTCGCGGCTGCGCAGGGCCTCCCCCTTCAGGAAGGCCGCCATCCTGTCCTTGGCGGTCCGCCCCGTCAGCACCTGCAGCATGACGATGCGGGCGAGCGGCACGAGACGGGCGAAGGCGTCTTCGCTGGCCACCGCCTGCGCCGTCAGGAGCTCCGTCACCAGGAGGTGCATGGAGGGCGAGGGATGTTCGAGGAGGCGCAGGATCTGGGCATCCGCCTCCCCCGGCCGCAGATGGCTGCGCAGGATCCGGCGGGCGAAAGCCAGGACCTCCGGCTTGACGCTGTCGGTGACGATGGAAAGCGCCTCCGGCGTCCAGGCCTCCCCCGGCCAGGTCGCGAAATGGCTCTCCGCGAAGGCGACGGTCTCCGGCCAGTCGCTCTCGACGAGGAGGACGGCCTCGGCCGCCTCGGCCTGGAAGCGAGCCGGCTCGGCGAGATAAGCGGCCATCGCCCATTGCCGCACGGAGAGATGCGAATGGCCCCCGAGCCGCGCGATCTGGCGCACGCTGAAGAGGCCGGGCTCCCGCTCGGCCAGCACGATCGCCCCGAGGCGTTGCGCGCCCTTGGCTTGCGCCTGGAGGAGGCGCCACAGGGTGCCGCCGTCGAGGGCAGCGAGTTCCCCGGGCATCGCCTCGCCCAGGAGCGCGACGATGTCGGCGACGAACCGGTCGTCCGGCGCGGTGCGGAACAGGCTCGCGATGAGGGATTGCGCCAGCGGGCCGGCGCTGGCCGGATCGGCATCGACCAGGCGCTTCACCAGGGGCCGCGCCGCCTTTCGCAGAACGGGCGAAGGACCGGAGGCGAAGGCGAGGATGGGGTCGGCGTGCCGGCGGAGCCGCGCATCGTCGAGGCGCGACAGGAGGCCGATGGCGGCGTCCCGCACGTCCAGGGAGTCCGATCCGATCAGGGCGTACCATTGCTCGGCGGGCAGGCCATCGGCATCGGTGCCGGACAAGGCCAGCAGCGCGACGCCCGCAGCCATCATCTCCGGGGCCGGATGCGCCATCAACGCGGCGATGTCGTGCCCGGCCACCGGCATGTCGTGGTCCGGCCAGAGCAGCGGGAGGCCACCGCGCATGGCCCGGATCGATGCCGCCGCCTCCGCGTCGAGGACCGGCGGCATCGCCCGTAGCCACGCCACCAGCCGCTCGGCCAAAGGCCCGGCGACGCCGGCCGGAAGGCCGCGCTCGCGGGCGAGGGGGAGGACCGCCGCCTCGACCTCCGGCGCGGCACTCGTGAGCAGCGCGAAGGCCAGCGCCACGTTCGACCAGGGCAAATCCGCCTCGGCCTCGATCCGCCGCAGGGCGAGCATCCGCCCCTCCGGGAACCGGGCCTGGACGAGGACGGCGAGGAGTTCGGGATCGGCCCCGCCCCGGGCGAGCCGCTCCCGCGCGATTTCCAGGCCGAGGGCGGCGACGGCGGGCAGAGTCGCGCCGAGCAGGCGGCCGACCGCGGCGGCATCGAGGGCGGCGCAGGCGGCGGCGTCGGCCCTCAGGACGCGCAGTCCCAGCATCGCCACGGGGTCGATCCGCCCCTCCGTGGCGAGACGGAGGGCGAGGTCGGGCCGGGCGCTCCAGAGATCGGGGAAGGCCTCGTCCCGCGAGTCGAGGTCGGTATCGGCATCGAGGAAGAACGTGGCCGAGCCCGAGCGCGGCCGTGCCTGCGGGGCATGGCGGAACAGGAGATGGCTCGCCGCCCATTGGGTCGCGAGGGGGCCGCGCAGGCGGGGCTCGCGGCCCCAGGTGCCGTTCGCCTGACGCCGCCACAGGGTCGAGACCGTGCGCGGACCCAGATCCTCGGGCCGCACTGTCAGCAGCAGCCCGGCGGCCATTTCGGCGAAGGCCGGATCGCCGACCTCGCCGCGCTTGCGCAAGGCCCGCCAGATCCGGCGCTTGAGGTAGAGGGAGGTGGCCGAGGACAGGCCGATCCGCGCGTCCGGACCGCCCCGTTCATCGCGCACCACGAATTGCCGCCGCAACTCGGCCGAGTAAACCATGGGGTCGCCGGATTTGTACATCGCCTTCGCGGTCTCGAGCCGGAGGGCGGTGGCGCCGAAGAGGCCGGCATCGTCGGCCATCTCGGCATGTTTGAAGAGGCGGCGCAGGCCGATGAGGTAGGGCGGCCGGGGGGCCAAGCGCGGGAGCGCGGCGCAGAGGCCCGCATGCAGCACGGCATCGTCCTGCGCGCAGCGGCCGAGCGCCACCAGCGCCGGCCCGACGGCGAGGGGCTTGCCCCTGGCGAGGGTGGTCAGCGCGGCGACGAGGCCGTCCGCGTCGCCGGCGCGGGCCGGCCGGGCGACCGCCTCCGGCAGGTCCGCCTCCTCACCCGAGGGGCGTCGTTGCGCGCCCATCAGCGGCGAGACCAGGGCGAAGCGGGCGAGGTCGCGGATCACGACGCTGCTCGTCTCGGCCGCCACGGCCTCGAGGATCGGTGCGGCGCCGCCGCCCACGGCGCGAGCCAGCGCCCAGACCAGGGCGTAGCTCGCCCCCGCCGGTCCGACGTCCCGCACCAGGGCGACGAGATCCGGCTCCGCTTGCGCGATGCGGAGCTGGCCGATGCGCCAGAGCAGGCGCTCGCGATCCTTCTCCGGCCACGGCCAGCGCCGGCAGGAGGCCAGCCGCGCGAGAAGGATGCCGTCGCGGCCCTCGGCCGGGGCCCCGGCCGCGCCCGTCACGGATGATGCTGCGGGCTGGTCGCTCCGGCGGTAGCCGCCGTTGATCTTCGCGACGACGACACTGTCGAACACTTTCGCGGCAGCATCGGCCGAGATCGGCTGCGCCGTCTTCGATCCCTCACGCAGGACCGCGCCGCGTCGTCCGTAGCGGATGTTGACGAGGAACCGCTCAGGCGCTGCGACCGCGTCGTTCTCCACGAGGTCCACCTCGTAGACCTTGTCGGAGGCTCCCTCCTTCAGGTGGAGGCGCGCCGCGCGGACGACCCTCATGCAGCGGACCTGGAGAGGGCGATACTGCGATCCTTGGGTCTCTGCATCGTGGCTCCTCGCGAGACGGGGAAGAGGCGGCGACCGGCCCGGTGACGTGCGGCGTTCCGGTCGCAGGGATGTCTAGCCGCCCCACGATCGCGGGGGCAACCCTGGCGGGCCGGGGCGGACCGTGATGGGCGCGTCCCCCATACCGCCCCGCCTGCTCAGCGCGGAACCACCGAGGCGGCGACGCGCTCGGCCCGCGCGAGGGCGTCCGGCTGGTCCGCGCCGGCGAGGCCGATGACGCGCAGGTAGGTCTTGCCCTCGAAGCGGATCGTCTGGGTCACCCCGACCTTACGGCCGGACCGGACGTCCTTGCCGGTGGCCCGCAGGCGGATGACGACCGCGCCGCCCTCGCTGGTGCGGCTCTCGTCGGTGACCGCGATGTCCTTCACCTCGCGGATGGTGCCCAGCGCCTTGCGGGCGAAGGCGCTCTGCTGGCCGGTCGCGACCGGAGCCTTCCCGAGGGAGGGCGCCACGATGACGAGCGGCTGGGTGCCTTCGGGATCGACGTCCTTGGGGCCGTCGGTGAGCAGGAGGGTATTCCCCATCAGCGTCCGCACCGGGCGAAACCCGGCCAGGTCCCCCACCGAATAGGGCATGGCCGCGATCTGGTCGGCGACGCTGCCGGGCGAGCGGAAGGCGATCGTGCCCAGCGCCGCCTCCACCGCCTGGTTCGGCACCTGCCCACGGGCCGCTTCCGGAACCTGCACGGTGACGAGGCCGGTGCCATCCCCGCCCCGCACCACCGCGACCCACTTGGTATAGGCGATCCCCCTGGCCGACTGGCTGCCACGCAGGACCCGCCCCTCGCCGCCGGCGACCGGCAGCGGCTCGGCAGCCCCCACGGCGGCAAAGCCCGTCGAACGCAGCGAATCGGGGGTGAACTTTTCGGCGAGCTGCCCATAGGCCTCGGCTGGCATCGCGACGATGACGATGGAGGCGCCGGACGGATGCTCGAAACCGGCGAAGCTCTTGGCCAACGTCATGCCGGCGGGCGGAACCAGACCGATCCCGCCGGCAGGCGGAAAGACCGCCTCGGCGGCACGGGCCGGCATGAGCGGGGCCGAGACGAGCAAGGACACGACAAGGCCGAGAAGAGCGAGAAGCCGGCCGGTGGCGCGGCGGAAACGAGGAAGACGCATTCTGGAAGGGTCTCTCGAGAGGGGGACGTCGGCGTCGGCGGGGCTTGCCCCGACGCCGGCTCGCAATTTCCGAGAGCTTGGCCGGCGGAGGCTCGGAGCGTCAAGCCACCGGGATCCGTGCATGAGCCGTCCGCCCTGACCCGCTTCGCCGCTGACACCGCACAACGCGCGCCCGCGCTTCGTTGGCATCGCGCAAAGGAGCGCGAATGGTGCAACGCCGCTTTTGTGCCGAGAGCACCGCGATATCCTGCGCGGCGATTGAGAGTTCAAGGATCGCGCCGAGACCGTCGTGCTCAGTCACGCCGGATCACCGGGACGATGCAGGCCGTACCGAAACCGCAGATAACGAGCAGCTGACCCAGCGGGCTTCGAGGAGACGCACAATGCTTTCACCAGGCGCAATAGCGGCGGAAGCGTTGGGCGTGGATACGGGAGCGGCTTCGGGTTGAAGGCATTGGCAGAGGAGATGGGGAGGATTGAGGGGCCTGACAGCGTGCGGCGCTCGCTTTGAAAGCTCAAAGTTTAAATCAAGGCCGGCGCTGAATTTATTTTAGCTAGCCTGCGTCGCCCCACAATGCCGATGTCGCGACATTGTTCCTGCCAGGGCACGCAAACAATCCTATTGTCCACAAGATTTCTGCATTGCCGAGCAATTATTTTTATGTTTAATTTTATATGTGTTCTGAATATCTCACAGAAGCACAAATATTTCTTACCGTCATAACCGGCTCAGGCGGAGAGTATACAATGGACGGCGGCTTCGAGCAGACTTATTATGAGAAGAACAGCCCTGACGGGAGTCGCGAGATCTATAAGCATAAGAAAGGCAATGGCCAAGGGCACGCTATGGGCGTTGCGTTGACCGTGGCCGCATTTGCCATCGGCGGAGCGGGTCTCCTCGGCGTGACGCTGCTGATGCCCGCAGCTGCTCCAGCCGCTATTGCAACCGCCAAACTTGTCGGCGCGAAGTTGATGGCATCCGCAGCGACCAAAGCTACGGCGGCTGCTATCTTGGCCTAAACTAACCCTGGCGGTCGGGACCAAGCATATACTGCCAATACCGGCCGCCTTTTTAAGATCGCTATCCATAAGAATTTTAAATAAGAGCAACTTTCCGCCTCCGAACCCTGCGCCTGACTGCTAAGCACTAGGACCGGCAGCTTTATATTATCAACGCGAATATAATCCATGACTCTTTTGCCTGACCTGCGGAAATCAATGCCGAACGTATGTCATGCTGATGGCGTCGTAAGGCTAGATGCCGCTACGCGTCTCCGCTCAGCTTCGAGAATCATCGAAATACCGCTTGAGCGGCCGGGCCTCACACGCGACGATTGCGGCCTCTCAGACCCGAGGAGCGCACCATGTCTAGAAGTCCAACTTGGTTTTCATGGTTCACATTCCCGTTCTACGCTCCTCTGAGCGGACCTGTAAGCCAAGATATTTCCCCGCATCTGTATCAAGGCGTGCCGGAGATTGAGGCCGAGGTCACGCAGGAAGTCGCCAGTTTCGGGCGGCAACTCGGGATTATCTCGGAGGCCGTTCTAGAGGTCGCGAAACGATTAGGTCATCCTGCCCAAGGTGTTGGCGACATACCGATGATCCCTTCCGGTCCCGACGCAGAACAGTCGGCTCTCGCCAAGCTTCAGGCCATCGTGGACGAGATCGATGGCATTAAAGCCCGCCACCGTGAGGCGATAGCGCATGACGCCGAGCGTGCCCTGGCGCGTCTGCACAAACTCGATGCTTCGCAAGCCAAAGCAGTTGCCGCGAAGTTTCGAGCCTGATGACAGCGCAGGGAGGGCGGTCGGGAGCATGCACCTTAAGCCAAACCCCGGCTACCGCCGCGCCTACCGTAAGCCTTTGGCGCCCAGCGCCGCGAATGACAGGTCACCGGAAACTGGATCTACAGTGCGCAGCCACGATGCCCTCACCGGGCACGCTGGGAGCGGCGCCGGGCGGGCCTACGGTTCCGGGGTTGGCTTGAGGGTGCTCGTGGAAGAGGGGTCGAGGATTGAGGCGCGGGGGGCGATACGGGGTCTGAGTTGGGCAAACGCCTTAGTTCCTTAGCCCCAAATCACATTGATTGCATTGCACGGCACAAGAAGGCCCGACATGAAACGCAACGTTGGCAACCAGTATCGAATGTCTGCCCTTGAGCTAGAGCAGCATATCAACGAAAGCGTGACGACGCTCTTACAGCTCTGCGACATATACGACAGTGGCAGGCCATATATTGCCTTCAACATGGCCACCGAAATAGCCCGCATCTTAACGGAAAACGCTGTAGCGGCACGCATCAGAGCTGCCAAAACGTATACCATCAGCGCGAGGGGGGCCGATAAGAATAACCTTAATGCACACAACTCACTTGTCTTTATGCGCATTGACACCTCTCCACCGAAAGCTGATTTCATCCCTGTCTTCCAATGGGATTACCAAGGCACGAAGTCGGTCACCTTCGCAGAGTGGTGGAACAGAGATATCGTTTGGGTAGCAAGCTCGGCGAAGGAGGGAGTGCCGCTCGGCCTGATACCGCTGGACCCGGCGGAACAGGTGCCCTGGGAGAAGCGGGCGAGGTTGGTTCGCCGTGAATTGATAACGATGATGCGCAACAAACTCGGTGCCCACCTCGATACGGTTTTGCCTGAGATATTGGACCAAATGCAGCGTGCCGAGATCATGGGCATGGGGGCAAGCGTCGTGACAGACAACGGTGAACTCTTCACCTGGGACGGGACTCTGCCAATCGGCATAGGTCCGGGGGCCGCTATGGTCCGACAGATAAGCCATGAGCTTCTTACAGCGTACGGAGCAACTCGGACTTGAGGCGGGCTGCGCCCGGCGCGGTGCTCGCGGTTGTGAGCCGCTTCGCGCCTCCGCTCGCCTTCGTGAGTTTCTGTTGGGCCGCCTCCCATTTGCCTCCGCCTTTGTGAACGATGACGATGGTTCGATCTCCGCCACTATCAGCCCAATACTGATAGAGGCCTTCGGCCAGACTTGTAGCCTGCTTATGGTCGAGCGTGGCGGGGCGAGCGGTGCGAAGGGTGGCCCAGAATCGCTGTACCGCCGCCGCAGCCGCCCTTTGTCGCGCTTTCGCCTTACCAGGTCACGGGTCCTCAGAGAGAACCGCTTGGTGCCCATCGTCGGGGTTATGTGGATGGTTTCGGTGCACAGCGGCACCACGATGGTACGGCCCATCGCCGCCTCGCGGGCATCAGCAGAAATGCGCTGCTTGAACTGAGCGAGGGAGAAGTCTCACCGCTTCATCGGACGGGGAAGCCTGAGGAGCATGTGGCACACCGTTGTGCCACGGCCTGCCTGTCGCAACTAACTCATCCGGCTTAAGTTTCTGAGGGAAAGACGCTTCTCAGAAAAATGGTGCCCAGGAAAGGACTCGAACCTTCACCTCTTGCAAGACTGGTACCTGAAACCAGCGCGTCTACCAATTCCGCCACCTGGGCCGGTCGGCAGATGTTTGCCGACGCGGAGGTTCGTTTAGGCGGACGGGCCGGCCGCGTCAATCGCGATTCCGGCCCGTTTCGCGGATTCCGCCTAAGCTGAGCGCTCAGGCCTCGCCGCGCCACTCGCGGATGTCGACGAAGCGGCCCGCCACGGCGGCGGCGGCGGCCATGGCGGGGGAGACGAGGTGGGTGCGCCCGCGATGGCCCTGACGGCCCTCGAAGTTGCGGTTGGAGGTGGAGGCGCAGCGCTCGTTGGGGCTGAGGCGGTCGGCATTCATGCCGAGGCACATGGAGCAGCCCGGCTCGCGCCAGTCGAACCCGGCCTCCTTGAGGATGAGGTCGATGCCCTCCGCTTCCGCCTGGGCCTTCACCACGCCGGAGCCCGGCACCACCATGGCCGAGACCGACGGATGGACCTTGCGGCCCTCCACCATCTTGGCCACGGCGCGCAGGTCCTCGATGCGGCCGTTAGTGCAGGAGCCGATGAAGACCCGGTCGAGGGTGATGTCGGTGATCTTGGTGCCCGGCGTGAGGCCCATATAGTCGAGGGCCTTCGCCTTCGACTGGCGCTTGTTCTCGTCGGCGATGGCGGCCGGGTCGGGCACGAGACCGGAGATCGAGACCACGTCCTCGGGGCTGGTGCCCCAGCTCACCAGGGGCGGCAGGCTCGCCGCGTCGAGGCGGACCTCGCGGTCGAAGAAGGCGCCCTCGTCGGTGGCGAGGCTGTCCCAATAGGCGCGGGCCCGCTCGAACGCCTCGCCCTTGGGGGCCTTGGGGCGATCCTTGACGTAGGCGTAGGTGATGGCGTCCGGCGCCACCAGGCCGGCGCGGGCGCCGCCCTCGATCGACATGTTGCAGATCGTCATGCGCCCCTCCATCGAGAGGGCACGGATTGCCTCGCCGGCATATTCGATGACGTAGCCGGTGCCGCCGGCGGTGCCGATCTCGCCGATGATGGCGAGAATGATGTCCTTGGCGGTGACGCCCGGCGGCAGGGTGCCGTCCACGGTCACGCGCATGTTCTTGGCCTTGCGCTGCAGCAGCGTCTGGGTGGCGAGCACGTGCTCCACCTCCGAGGTGCCGATGCCATGCGCCAGCGCGCCGAACGCGCCGTGGGTCGAGGTGTGGCTGTCGCCGCAGACGATGGTCTGGCCCGGCAGGGTGAAGCCCTGTTCGGGGCCGATGACGTGGACGATGCCCTGGCGGCGGTCGAGGGCATCGTAGAATTCGATGCCGAAGTCGCGCACGTTCTCGGCCAGCGTCTCCAGCTGGAGGCGGCTCTCCGGATCCTCGATGCCGAAGCGGCGGTCCGAGGTCTGGACGTTGTGGTCCACCACGGCCAGGGTCTTCTCCGGGTGGCGCACGCGCCGTCCGGCCACGCGCAGCCCCTCGAAGGCCTGTGGGCTCGTCACCTCGTGGACGAGGTGGCGGTCGATGTAGAGGAGGCTGGTGCCGTCCGGCTCGACATCGACCACGTGGTCGTCCCAGATCTTGTCGTAGAGGGTGCGCGGGGCAGTCATGGCGTGGCTGTTTCGGTTTTCGTCGTTGATCGGATCGCGGGCGGATATGTGACTCTCGCCCTCTTTAGTAATGTTCGAAAGGCCCGCTTGGAAGTAGGCCGGCGCACACGGCGCATCGCGGTCATGACTGCCGCCCGCGCGCCGCATGGCGACCTTGGCCGATGCGGACCCGCCGCGATGGCTGGACCCTGCCGGGACGGCGGATTACAGCCGTATCGTTTCATGGCCTCTCCTTCCATGGCCGGTTCCGGGGACGGATGACGAGCGCGACATGCAGCCTGCCGACCTGTTGCTCCTGAAGCCGATGCAGCCCAGCGTGATGGAGGCGCTGGCGGGCGCCTTCACCCTCCACCGCGCCGACACCGCGCCCGATCCCGACGCGTTCTATCGCGAGATCGGACCGCGCATCCGCGCCATGGCGACCGGAGCGCAGGCCCCCGTCGACCGCGCCCTCATCGAGAAACTGCCCCAACTCGAGATCGTGGCGAGTTTCGGCGTCGGCTACGATACGATCGATGTCGGCGCCGCGGCGGAGCGGGGCGTCGTCGTCACGAACACGCCGGACGTGCTCTCCGACGAGGTGGCCGACCTCGCCCTCGGGCTGCTCCTGGCGACCGTGCGCGAGATCCCGCAGGCGGACCGCCACCTGCGCGCCGGGCACTGGCCGACACGGACCTACCCGCTCACCGCGACCCTGCGCGGCCGGCATGTGGGCATCCTCGGCCTCGGCCGGATCGGGCGGGCCATCGCGCGCCGCCTCGAAGGGTTCGGCGTGGCCCTCTCCTATCACGGCCGCCGCCGGCAGGACGACGTGGCCTATGCCTTCCACCCGACCCTGCTAGAGATGGCGCGGGCCGTGGATGTCCTGATGATCGTGGCGCCCGGCGGCCCGGAGACGAACGGGATCGTCAATGCCGAGATCCTGGGAGCCCTCGGCCCCGACGGGATCGTCGTCAACGTCGCCCGCGGCAGCCTCGTCGACGAGCCGGCGCTGATCGAGGCCCTGCGATCGGGCGCGATCCACGGCGCGGGGCTCGATGTCTTCGCCGCCGAGCCCAAGGTGCCGGAGGCCTTCCTCGGCCTGGAACGCGTCGTCCTGCTGCCGCATGTGGGCTCCGGCTCCGTCCAGACCCGCGAAGTCATGGGCCAACTCGTGGTCGATAACCTGCTCTCCTGGTTCTCCGGGAAGGGCCCGCTGACGCCGGTGCCGGAAACGCCGACGAACGCGCCCAGCACCGGAGCGGCCCGATGATCCGTCTCGCACGCTCCCTCGCCGGTCTATTGACGGCAGCGGCCCTGGCCGGTCCGGCGCAGGCCCAGACTATGACCCAGAATGGGGGCCAGGGGATGGCTCAGGGTGCTCCCCAGCCCCCCTCGACACCGACCACGCCTCCTGCCGCGACGCCCGCCCCGACACCGGCGGAGCCCCCCGCCGCCTCCGGCCCCTCGGAGACGCCCGCTGCGGTGAGCCCACCAACCGGCTTCGTGGAGACCCTGCCGCCCACCATCGAAGGGGTTCCCGGCACCTGGGACCTGTCGCGGGACGGCAGCACGCGGCGCTGCGTCATGACCCTCGCGTCGCAGAGCTTCGAGAGCGGGCGGCGCCTGTCGTTTCCCGCCGGGTGCCGCCGTGCCCTGCCGATCCTGAACGAGGTCGCCGCCTGGCTGTTCGTGGACGGCGTCGTCCGCCTCGTGGACAAGAACGTCCGGCCGGTCCTGATCTTCAAGGCGCGGGACGACCGGCGCAGCCTCATGGCCAAGACCGAGGGGGGCGAGGTCTACAGCCTCGTTCCGCTCCAGATCGTGGCGATGGCGCCCCCTCCCGCGCCAGCGCCGGATGGCGGCTCCGGGTACAAGCTCGAGCGGGACGATCCAACTGCGGCAGGCGGCCAGAATACCGGGGCGCAGACGAGCGCAGCGACGCCTGCCGGCCCGCGGCCGACGGCCGGCATCTACGCCCTCGACCGCTACCGCGAGCAGGACGTCTGCCGCCTCGAACTGAAACCCGCGGAGGGTGGCGGGACCGCCACGGTCCGCCTGCTCGAGGGCTGCCGCGACAGCGGGCTGACGACCTTCGATCCGGCCGCGTGGCTGGCGGCTCCCGGCCGGCTCACCCTGGTGGCACGGCGCGGCCATGTGGTGGGGCTGGTGCCGGCGGGGGAGAACCATTGGCGGCGCGAGCCGGAAGTCGGCACCACCTTCATCCTGCGCCGGATCGAGAGCGCCGCGCCGAGCGGTTCCCCCTGACGACCACGCCTGATAGACCCTGCCGCCGATGCCCTACACCGTCGCCGCCCTCTACCGCTTCGTTCCCCTGCCCGACGCCGCAAACCTGCGTGACGCGTTGGAGAGGCGCTGCGTGGAACTCGGCATCCTCGGCACGCTCCTCCTGGCGCGCGAGGGGATCAACGGCACCATCGCGGGAAGCGCGGCCGGCATGGCCACGCTCCTGTCTGAGCTGCGCGACGGCCCGCTCTTCGGCGAGCGCCTGAGGGATCTCGACGTGAAGCTCTCGCGCGCGGAGGCCGCGCCTTTCGCTCATCTCAAGGTGCGGGTGAAGCGGGAGATCGTGACCTTCGACGACGGCGCCACCGATGCGGGCGAGGCCGGGATTCCCGTGCCGCCCGAGGCGTGGAACGCGCTGCTCGATACGCCGGGCCTCCTCCTCCTCGACACCCGCAACGCCTTCGAGGTCAATCTCGGCACGTTCGAGGGCGCCACCGACCCGCATCTGTCGCGGTTCTCGGATTTCCGGGCCTATGTCGACGGCCTCGACCCCGCCGAGCATCCGGCGGTGGCGATGTTCTGCACCGGCGGCATCCGCTGCGAGAAGGCCGGGGCCTACATGCGCGCCAAGGGGTTCGGGTCCGTCCACCATCTCGAGGGCGGCATCCTGCGCTATCTCGAGACGATCCCGGAGGCCGAGAGCCGCTGGCGCGGCGACTGCTTCGTCTTCGACCACCGCATCGCGCTCGGACCCGGCCTCGTCGAGCGGCCCGACCACGATCCCGAAACATTGCGATGAGGCGGGGCCAGCCATGACCGACGACGATACGCTCTCCGCCCGCATCGACGCCCTGGAGATGCGGCTGACCGAGCAGGACGTGGTCATCGACGACCTCAACGCGACGATCACCGCGCAATGGCGCCAGATCGATGCCCTGACGCGGCATCTGGCCAAGCTCGTGGAGCAGGTCGAGGAGGCCGGCGCCCGCACCGGCACCGGCGCCCCGGAACCGCCCCCGCCGCATTATTGAGAACCAGCCCGGTATTGGCCGCACGGTCCTCGTGGCGGGACTCCATCGTCGGGCACCCGCCCCGAGCGCCCGGATCGGGTGGCAAGCCGCCGGCACCAGTGCCGACAAAGCAGCCTTCGGACATGAGAAGGGGCTGCCTCGACAGCAGCCCCTTCCTTGGATCGAGCTACGGCATTCACACATTTCGCGGGCTGCACAGCTGTGCCCTCCTCCCCGGCGGATCTCGGGCCTGCCCTAAATCCGTCGAGCTTGTGAGAGGAGCTGGAGGTGGGTGTAGTTGGGTGCCCCTTCTGCCGCCGAGGCTGGCGGAGCCACCCCCACTCCTAACCTCTCCCCACAAGGGGGAGAGGGACGCGGTCCGCCCGAAAAAGCGGATGGGTGAATCCAGTAGCCTGGATCGAGAGCGGATCAGACCACGAACGATCCGTTGTCCAGGGTCTGCTGGCCCTGCAGCAGAACGGCGAAGTCCGCCGCTCCATCTCCGTTCGTATCGCCCTGGATGAGGGTGTTGCCGCCACCGAACTTCGTGCGCAGTTCGCCTGCCTGACCCGAGAAGGCATCCGTTCCGACGAACTGGAAGCCCTGATCTCCGGCCTGTCCGAAGTCCGCATCGATCCCGCTGAGGTCGATGCGATCGCCCTCGGCGAAATCGAAGTCCTTGATGATGTCGCGTCCGGAAACCGCGACGTCACTGTCGGTGATGGCATTGAACACGAAGGTATCGGCGCCGTCACGGCCGTAGAGGAGATCACGGCCATCGTCGCCGTCGATCACGTTGTCGCCGGAGTTGCCGAAGATCTGATTCCGGATCTCGTTTCCGTTGGCAGTCAGATCGTCGGTCCCGGTGAGCACGAGCTTTTCGGTATTGGCGGCCATCGTCTGGCTGACAGACGAGCGGATCGTGTCGAAGCCTTCGAACGACTCCTCGATGACGCGATCGCCCTCGCTGTCGATCACGTACGTGTCGTTCCCGATGCCGCCCAGCATCGTATCGGCTCCGGTACCACCCAGCAGCGTATCGTCGCCATCACGACCCACGAGGGTATCGTCCCCGACGCCGCCGCTCAAACGGTTGTCTGCGTCGTTGCCGGTGAGACGATTGTTCAGATCGTTGCCGCTGCCGCTCAACTCGCCATTCTCTTTTAGGACGAGGTTTTCGACATCAGCGGACAAGGTATAGCTCAGAGAAGAGCGAACCGTGTCGTTACCACCGCCCGCCAGCTCGATGACCTGATCGCCCGTGTCGTCCACGAGGAACATGTCATCACCAACGCCACCGTCCATGACGTCGCCGCCTGCGCCACCGATGAGAAGATCGTTGCCAGCGCCACCGGTGAGACGATCGTTCCCGGCTCCCCCATCCAGCCGGTTGTCGGCGATATTGCCGGTGATGCTGTTGTCCAGCGCGTTACCGGTGCCGTCGACGGCGCCCATCCCGGTGAGGACGAGGTTTTCGATCGTGTCGGGCAGGGTGTAGGTGATGGAGGACAGAACGGTGTCGGTTCCTTCATCGGCGCCTTCGACCACCGTGTCGCCGAGGGAATCGACGATGTAGCTGTCGTTGCCGAGACCGCCGATCATGGTGTCGTTACCGGCACCGCCGACGAGGAAGTCGTTACCGGTGCCGGCCGTGATCGTGTCGTTGCCCTGGCCTGCGTTGTAATAGAAGTCCTGCCCGGCGCGGAAGGGCGGGAAGAACGTCAGCGCGTCGTCACCGTTGGTCCCGAGCACGACGCCCTCGAACGTGTTACCGCGCTGTGTGCCCGAAACGAGGTCGCGGACGTCGAAGGTGATGCCCTGCGTTCCGGCGACGAAGGTGATGCCCTCATCGTCGTAGCGGGAGATGGGCCCCGTCAGATTGCCGTCGGCATCCTCCGCCTGGACGCGGACCGCGAGCCCGCCATCCTGGTTGGTCAGGCTGCCGGCATCGTTGGTGTTGCCGTTGCCCACCTCGGCCGAGGTGAAGGTCAGGCGCACGTTGCCGGCACCGCCGTCGGCGCGATCGAACCGGACGGTGTCGTTGCCGTCGCCGAGATTCACCTGGTCACTGCCGTCGGTGGCGATGCTGACGCCGAAAGTATCGTCGCCGTCGCCGCCGAAGACGGTGTCGATCCCGGAGCCGCCACCGATCGTGTCGTTGCCGCCGCCCGTCGAGATGACGTTGTCGCCGCCGCCGCCATAGACGACATCGTCGGCCGATCCGGTGGTGAGCGTGTCGTTTCCGTTTCCACCCGTCAGCTGCGCCCGGACATTGCCGGTATCGACGACATTGTCGCCGGTGTCGGACAGGTTGAAGTTCACCGACTCAAAGCCATAGATCACGGTACCGTCGGATGCCCTGCCCGTGCCATTCTCATCGAGCGTCAAGCTGATCGGGGTTCCCGAGCCGACGACCGGTCCGTTGAAATTGAAATTCACCGACAGGAAATCATCGCCCTCGCCGCCGACCAGCCGATCGAGCTTGCCGCCGGTCACCGTGTCGTCGCCGGATCCGGCGCGAACTTCATCACGCACAGGATTGATCGAACCTGCGAAAATGTTTGCGGGACGATCGACCGAGTCGATCGTATCGTTACCGCCGCGGCCATTGATGGTGTCTTCGTCTTCGGTGCCGTTCAGGACGTTGTCGCCGTTATCGCCATTGATCGTAGCCATTGCGTCGTCTCCCTTACGCGCTGCCTGAGATGCATATGCGGCTCGCAGGCTTGCGGTCGGGCTGGTACGGATGGCTAACCACGAAGGTTTCAGAATTCGAAAATAATATCCGGCGACCCCTGATCTTATCTCTTGTTAAGCGTGGCAGTTTACTCCCACGAGAGAATGAGATGAATTCTACGCATTGGATGGATTAAAACGAAGATTGCTCACGAACGGCAGCCGCTAGCGCTCGTTCCCCGTGTTCCGCCGGCAGCGGAGCAACCACATCGTCACCGCCGCTATTCCGCCGCCGGCCGATCCAGCCTGAGGAGGCGCGCGGACCGCGTCCGCAGGGGCCGGCGCTCGGGCTCGGCGCCGGTGACGAGGGAACGGCGGGCATCCGCGATGGCGCCGTGCACGGCATCGATGGCCAGGATCAGGGCGTTCATCGCGCGGGTGTCGACATTGCGCTCGCGGGCATGCTGGACGACGTCGGTGACGAGATCGTCGGTCTCGCGAACGAGGCCGTCGAGCTGCTCTCTCGTGGTGGCCGAGCGGATGTCCCTGAGGATGTCGAGCAGCCGGTCGAGGACCACGTCCACGCGCTCGCGGCGCTGGCGGGCGAGGCGCTGGCCGAGCCAGGCGATGCCGGAGCCGATCGTGCCGCCGAAGAAGGCGAGGAGGTAGACGTAATCCTCGTAGCGTTCGAACAGGGTCTGCTGCTCGCGCTCGAAATAATCGACCGCGCCCGGATGGTTGGGCAGGCGGGCGCTGGTGGCGGCCACCGACGTCTCGAAATCCGGGGCCTTCATCAGGTTGGCGATGGGTGCGTTCGGCGCGAGTTTCGAGCGCCATTCGAACAGGTGCTGGGTCACGGACGCCACCGAGTAGCGGCTCACCGCGCCCCGCGCCATCAGCCGGTAGGAGGCGCCCACCGTCTTCACGTCCTCATCCGGGCGCTTGGGCCGGCCGCCGAACGTACCCGCTGGGATCGTCGCCGATTGCAGTTCCGGCATGCGCTGCACGATCGCGTCGCCATCGGGGACAGAGACGATGGTGATCTTCTTCTCGTGGGAGGCCATCTCCACTGCCCGCACCGTGGAAATCGCGGCCTTCGAGGTCGGGGCCGCGATGACGGCGACGGCGTCCACGGTGCCGGCCTGCAGGGCGGCCGTGACCTCGCCGGGCTTGAGCGGCACGAGGGCGATATGGCTGGCGGCGAGCGTCTGGCCGGGTTCGGGCGCCGGCACGGCCGTGAAATCGTAGAAGGCGAGAAGATTGGTGACGAAGGGCCGGTCGGCGGCGTGGCGCTCGACGATGCCGAGGCGCTTCTTCGCAAGGTCGGGGAAGCTCTCGATCTCGCTCGCTTCCGGCGTGGCGATGAGCAGCGTCTCCTCGTGCAGGAGGGCCAAGGTCAGGCCGTTATCGGGCAGGAACACGTCGGGCCGGACCACGGCGAGGTCGGCGCGACCCGCCTGGAGCGCCGCGGCGCTGTCGCGCACGTCGTCATAGGTCCGCACATTCAGGCGCACGTCCTCCCGTGCCCGGCTCAAGGCCTGGGCGTAGGTTTCGAGCAATTGCGCCTCGGCCCCGTCGCGAGGACCGACCGCCACCGTGAGAACGGTCGGGCGCGACAGGTAGACCACGGCGGCCGCCAGGACGGCGAAGCCGAGGCCGAGCGCGACCAGGAGCCACTCGCGCTTCAGGAGGAATGCCGGCATGACATGCATGCGTCCTCTCGGGGTAAGACAGGAAACCGGTTCACGGTCGAGACGATGCGCGACATGATCCTGAAACCTGTCCGAAGCGTGATGAACCGATGAACGCTCGAAACGTTGCAGCGGGACGGCCTGGGGCCTCTCGTGAGGCAAAAGCTACGCCCCGCGAGGCAAAAGCTACGCCGCCGGTCACGGCGGCGTATCTGGAGCGCGTCGCCCTGCAGTATCTGGAGCGCTACAGCGCCTCCGTGGCGATGCTGCGCCAGACCTTGGAGCGCCGGGTCGCCAAGAGGTGCCGGCTCCGGGACGAAGACCCGGCCGCCTTCGCCGAAACCATTGCCGCCATCGTGGAGCGCGCCCGTTCCTCCGGCCTCGTGGACGATGCCCGGTTCACCGCCGCGCGGGCCGCGACCCTGCGCCGGCGCGGGACCTCCGCCCGCGGCCTCGCGGCCAAGCTCGCCGCCAAGGGAGTCGACCGGACGCTGATCGCCGAAACCCTGGAGACCGAGCGCGACCGGGGCGAGGAGGAAGGCACCAATGCGGAGGAGGTGGCGGCCCGCGCCTATGCCAAGCGCCGCCGCCTCGGCCCGTTCCGCCGCCCCGACCTCCGTGCCGCCCACCGCGACAAGGATCTCGCCTCGATGGCGCGGGCCGGGTTCTCGTACGGATTGGCGAAGACGATCGTCGACGAGGAGGTGAATGCGGAGGACGGGCTCGACCGGTGATGGAGGTATCTCCGTGAGCCGAGCCGTGCTTCCGCCTCTCCCCGCGTGCCTAGGGCATTCACACCTCTCGCGCGCTACGCGGCCCTCCTCCCCAGCGGATCTCGGGCCTGCCCGAGATCCGTCGAGCTTGTGGGGAGCAGTTGGAGGTGGGGGTGGTGGGGTGACCCTGAGCCGGCGGAGGCCAGCGGCACCACCCCCACTCCTAACCTCTCCCCACAAGGGGGAGAGGGACGCGCGATGCCTGCTGAACGCAGCGGCTCCACGCGCGGGGAAAGGGGGGCCTGCGCACCCTGCGGCATTTCCGACCCGGCCCGACAAAAACTTGAACGAAACACGAACGACGCGCATGTCCCTGTCATGGACGAGACCCTCGCCAAGAAGCTGCGCATCCTGGCCGATGCCGCGAAATACGACGCCTCCTGCTCCTCGTCGGGGGCACCCAAACGGGTGGCGGGCAAGGGCGAACTCGGCTCGACCACCGGGGCCGGCATCTGCCACGCCTACACGCCGGACGGGCGCTGCATCTCGCTCCTGAAGATCCTGCTGACCAATTACTGCCTGTTCGATTGCGCATATTGCGTGAACCGGCGCTCCTCCAACGTCGCTCGCGCCAAATTCACCGTCGAGGAAGTCGTGACCCTCACGGTGGAGTTCTACAAGCGCAACTATATCGAGGGTCTGTTCCTCTCCTCGGGCATCATCAAGTCGCCCGACCATACGATGGAACTGCTGACGCGGGTGGCCAAGAGCCTTCGGCGTGACCACGGCTTTCGCGGTTACATCCACCTGAAATCGATCCCCGAGGCGAGCCCGTGGCTGGTGGAGGAGGCGGGGCTCTATGCCGACCGGCTCTCGATCAACCTCGAACTCCCCACCGATGCCAGCCTGCACCGGCTGGCGCCGGAGAAGAACGGCCCGGTCATCCAGAACGCGATGAAGCAGATCGGCGCGCGGATCACCGAGGCGAAGGCCGAGAAGCGCCGGTTCTCGCCCGCCGGCCAGTCGACGCAGGTCATCGTCGGCGCGGACACCACCACCGACGAGGCACTGATCCGCAAGAGCGCCCTTCTCTACGGTTCGTTCAACCTGAAGCGCGTCTACTACTCGGCCTTCAGCCCGATCCCCGACGGCTCCGCCATCCTGCCGCTGAAATCCCCGCCGCTCCAACGCGAGCACCGGCTCTATCAGGCCGATTGGCTGATCCGGTATTACGATTTCTCCGCCGACGACGTGGCGGATGCCGCCGAAGACGGGATGTTTTCCCTCGACATCGATCCGAAACTGGCCTGGGCCCTGAAGCACCGGGGTCGTTTCCCCGTGGACGTGAACGCCGCCGACCGCGAGATGCTGCTACGGGTGCCGGGCCTCGGTGCGCGTGCCGTCGACAAGATCGTGAAGGCGCGCCGCCACACACGGCTGCGCCTGGACGACGTCGCCCGACTCACCTCCGGCCTGAAACGGGCCCGCCCGTTCCTGATCGCCGCCGATTATCACCCTGGCCCCGGCGGTACCGACCGGCTGGACCTGCGCGCCAAGCTCGTCGAGCCGGCGCGGCAGCTGAGCCTGTTCTGATGGACCGCGATGGTGAGCACCACCCTCCCCCCTCTGCGGGGGAGGGTACCTGCGGAGCAGGCGGGAGAGGGGGCGACCTCTCCGGAGATGGCGCTCCCCTCTCCCGACCCTCGCTCACGCGAGGGCCACCCTCCCCTGCGGAGGGGGGAGGGTCGGGCGGATCACTCCAAACGGTCATCCTCCACGAGGGTGCCGATCTCGACGGGTTCCGCACCGCAGCGCGCCGGCTCGCCGCCGCATCGGTCCCGCCCGATAGAGTAGTCTGGTCCATCGGGCAGGCCCCCGGCCTGTTCGGACAGGTCTCCCAGCCAGAATCCGGCTCCGATGCGCCACTAAGCCTGCCGCGCGCGGTGGCCGACCTGATCCGCATGGTCGTCCCGCACCGCGACCCCGAGCGCTACGCCCTGCTCTACACCCTGATCTGGCGCATCACTCACGGTGAACGCGGCCTGATGGAGGTGGGAAGCGACCCGCTGGTCCATCGGCTCGACCGGATGCGCAAGGCCATCGCCCGCGACCTGCACAAGATGCACGCCTTCCTGCGGTTCCGGCGGACTGAGGCCGACGGTGTCGAGCGCTTCGTCGCCTGGTTCGAGCCGGATCATCACATCCTGGAGGCGGCAACCACGTTCTTCGTCTCGCGTTTCCGGTCGTTGCACTGGACGATCCTCACGCCGGACGGCTCCGCCCATTGGGACGGGGAGACCCTGACCTTCGGCCCGCCGGGACGACGCGAGGATGCGCCCGAGGCCGATGGGTTCGAGGCCGGCTGGCGCGATTACTATGAGAGCACGTTCAACCCCGCCCGCACCAACCTTGCCGCCATGCGGGCGGAGATGCCGAAGAAGTATTGGCGCAACATGCCGGAAACAGCGGCGATTCTCGGCCTCGTCCGCGCCGCCTCAGCCCGCACGGAAGCCATGATCGAACGGGAGCCGCAGATGCCGACCAAGCGTAACCCCGCCAAGGCCGTCGCCGCCATGTCCGACCAGGATCCCACCTCCCTGGAGGAGCTCAACGCCATCATCCGGCGCTCGGAGCCCCTGGTGCCGGGCGCGACCCAGGCCGTCCTCGGCGAAGGCCCTGCTCATGCCGCCATCGCCTTCGTCGGCGAGCAGCCGGGCGACCAGGAGGATCGGCAGGGCCGCCCCTTCGTGGGACCGGCCGGGCAGCTCCTGTCCCGCGCCATGGCGGATGCGGGCATCCAGCGGAACGCGGCCTACCTCACCAATGCGGTCAAGCATTTCAAGTTCGAGGAGCGCGGCAAGCGCCGCATCCACCAGAAGCCCACCGCCGGCGAGGTCAGCCATTACCGCTGGTGGCTCGACCGGGAGCTGGACTTCGTGGCCCCCAAACTCGTCGTGGCCCTGGGCGCCACCGCCGTCCTGGCCCTGACGGGCAAGGCGATCCCGATCACCCGCGCCCGCGGCCCCGCTTCTTTCGGCAAGCCCTATGAGGGCTTCATCACGGTGCACCCCTCCTACCTCCTGCGCCTCCCCGACGACGCCAAGGAAGACGCTTACGCAGCCTTCGTGGCCGACCTGAAACGGGTCGGGGATCTGGCGCGCACGCTGGGGGAATAGCGGCTTGGCCACGGGATCCGGCGCTACGATCGATGACCTTGCCCTAGCTGCGGGTACGACCTGCGCATTCGGGTGTCACGGGTCCGCCTGAGATGCCTCGGGTAGGATAGAAAAGTCTGATGACCGGAGCGACCCCGGAACAGGGATCGTCCACCCGAGTGGACGTCACGCAGCGACCCAGCCAGAGCATGGCGTGTCGGACCGTCACCCGACGATCGGCAGCATGACGCGTTGCGGGATCGGGACATACCGATCAAGAGACCTTGCCGACCAAAAGATCTTACTGACCAAAAGATCTTGCCTCCTCATCCCTGAACTATGAGAACTGTGAGGCTTCAGGACGAGAGGGTGTCCGGATCCTCGGCCCCCTCTCGTAAATTGGCCTCCCGGTACGGAAATGCGAGCACGACCCGTGTGCCGGGCTGCAGATCCTGCCATTCCGGTTGACCGCCGAGTTGGCGACCGAGCCCGGTGATCACCGTCATGCCGAGGCTCTTCGACCGCGACGGGTCGAAGCCCGCTGGCAGGCCGACGCCGCTGTCGCAGACTTCGAGACGGAGCCGTCCCGGCTCCTCCCGCGTCACCGAGACCCGCACTTCGCCGGCTCCGTCGGGATAGGCATATTTGAAGGCGTTCGTGACGAGCTCGTTGACGATGAGCCCCAACGGCACGGCATGGTTCGTCGCCACCATGACCGGTGCGACCTCGCAGGTCAGTCTGTGGTTCGGCCCCACCGATGCGCCCAGATGTTCGCAAAGCTCCGCCAGGAACTCGGCCAGATCGAGGACCTGGACCTCGTCCGTGCGCCATAGCCGGTCGTGCACCGTCGCGATGGTCAGGACCCGTCTCCGCGCGTCGCCCAGAGCGGCGCGCAAGACAGGATCGGTCGCCATGTCGCCCTGCATGTTCAGCAGGCTCGCCACGATCGAAATGCTGTTCTTCACCCGATGGCTGATTTCCCGCGTGAGAACCTCCTGATGCGCCAAGGCCTGCCGTAGACGGGCTTCCGTCTGTTGCAGCTCCTCTTCCGTGCGGTGCCGGTCGATCGCACCGCCCAGCAGGTTGGCGAACCCCTGGAGGAACGCGATATCGGCCTCGGTGAAGCGCCCCTCCGTCGGACTGTCGACTTCGAGGACACCGAACGGCTCGCCCTCGCCACGGATGATGACGTTGATCGCCCGCTGGATCCCATGGTCTTCGAGCACTTTGGGCGTGCGGAAGCGGCTTTCGCCCCCGAGATGGTTCGAGATGACCGGTTGCCCGGTCTGAAAGGCGTAACCGGATGGGCTCGCCGCATCGGCCCCCGTCCTTGCGATACCGACGATTCCGGGTTTCCAGCCGATCCCCGCCTGCACCACGAACTGATGCTCGGCGGGCAAGTATTCCATGATCTTGCAATACCGGCTCTGGAGCCCCTGCGCGCAGACACGCGTCGCCTCCTGCAGGAGCGTGTCGATGAATCGCGTCCTGAGCGCGAACATCCCGAACTCGGCGGTAAGTTCCTGCTGGCGAAGCCGGTAGGCCAGCTGCTCCGCGGCTCCGCCTCCCTGCTCCATGGGAACCCCCGGAGGCATCGATCGATCTGCCGTCATGTCCGGCTTTCTTCCCAGCGGGGCCGCGGCCTCAAACAGCCAAGGCTTTCCCTGCGATCCCAGTGTGATCTCACGAGATGTGACTCGTCGAGCGCCCTCGATTCACGCGGTCGTGCCTCCATCAAACTCTTCAGACGCCGCGGGGATGCATGGTGGCGGACAGACGGTTTCCACGGGCAGGCATGCTTGCGCCGTCGCCTGGATTGTTTCCGCGAGGATTCGGGATTGCGAAAAGTCGCGAAGGCCGGACCCTAGGGGGTTCGAGACGGGACGACCCCGCATTCCCGATCCGGGCCAGTCGCCCGACGGGGAGTTTGCCTTCTGCTAACCGAAGCGGTGCATCCTGATGTCGAGCCAAGTTGCGTATCGGCTCCCGTCGTGTGGACACGACACGATGCACCCCGCCGACCCCGTGAGCAGATCGGGGCGGCGGGGCTGCTTCAGGATAAGACGACCGTCGACCTCGCCCCTGACCATACAGCCGCCGCGCCTTTTCACGCGTTCGGGCCTCGCGCGGGGATCATCATCAACCCGGTCAGGATGAGGGCCGGCACGAAGATCGACCAGAAGGACAGGGCCGCCACGCCGAAAGCCCCGGCCAACGCCCCAACGGCGAAAGCCAGCACGGCCGAGAGCGTCCGCTTCAGGCGGGTATTGGTCTGAGCCGTGGCGCGCGCGCCGCAAAAGCGATCGGTCAGGTCGATCACGGCCTGCGTGACATTCACGGTCATCACGGTCGTCGCCGCCAGATGACCGATGACGAGACGGCCGATCCCGTTCTGAATGCCCATGGCGGCGACGCCCAGCATGCCCACGGTGATCGCCGCGATGCCGTCCGGCGATCCGAGGGGCGACAGGGCGATGCCCGCAACCGCGAAGGCGATGAGAACGGCAGCCTCGAGGGCCAGCAAAGGCCGAAGCGGCGCCACCCCTCTCCGCTCCAGGACCAGGGTGACCAGTCGTGTCAGGGCGACGGCCAGGATGAAGACCGGCAGCGCCAGCAGCTTGGCGATGACGCCGCTCGATGTGGAAACAAGCTCCGCACCGATGAGCACGAAATTGCCGGTCACATGCGCCGTGAAGAGGCCGGTGAGGGCGATGAAGGTGGCGGCGTCCACGAACCCCGCGGTGAAGGCCAGGCCGGCACCGATCAAGGTGTCTCCATGATCCCGAACAGGCATTCCGCGCCTCTGATCTTCCTGGGCCTTTGATTTTCCTGGGCCTTTGATCTTCCCCGTGCGCAAGGCCTGCCGAAGGTGAGCGCGCTCACCTTCGGATCGGCGTCACTCGAAGCCGATCGCGCAACCGGCTCGGGCCTGTCGCGTGCGGATTGGCTTCGACCGGGCCTCGGCTCAGGCCGAACGTGTCCCTCAGGCGGTGGCGGCCTTGCGCGGACGGCCCGCCCGCTTCGGCTTCTCGGATACCGGAGCGTCGTCCTGGACGACCGTCTCCTCCGGTTCGGGCGCAGGGGCCCGGCGCGGCTGCCCGAGGCCGAGCGACCGGGCGAGTTCCGAGCGTTGCGCCGAGTAGCTCGCGGAGGTCATCGGGTAATCCGGCGGCAGGCCGTATTTCGCCCGGTAGGCTTCGGGGCTGAGACCACGGAGGGTCAGATGGCGGCGCAGCGTCTTGTAGGGCTTGCCGTCTTCGAAGCTGATCAGAGCGTCCGGGGAAATCGATTTCTTGATCTGCGCCGGTGTCGCCTTCTCGATCTTGTCGGTCTCGGTTGCCTCCGATCCTCTGGAAGCCAGACCACTGATCGCGGCGTGAACGTTGTTTAGCAGATCAGGCAGCGCGCTTGCAGGTATCGAGTTGTTGGAGACGTAGGCGGATACGAGGTCGGCCGTGAGTTCGATATAATCGGCCTGAAATTCTTGGGCATCATCGCTCATGTGGTAGGTACTCCTGCCAATCCATCAACGGCTATAGATTGACTTCGGCGAGAATGACAATCTTTCAAGAGCTATAATTCCTTGGGCAGGAACCGTTGGTATAAAACCGGACAGAGCGCTGTTTTTCAGTCATCGCACACAAACATTTATTAACGAACGTCTTATTTTCGCCTCATATAATCAGTGCCCATCTCATAATACTGATTTTTTCCGGAAAAGACTTTTCCATATTTTTCAATTCTCTCACGACACAAAAGCAAATCGCCAGAATGCATATTGAATTACAATGCGATTGAAATGATAGCCTTGATCGCGCGGTGAAGTGGAAAACATGACACTCAAGTAAAACTGCGCCGGACCGCCCCGGATAATGGTCGATCCGCAAGTCTGGCGGCGAGGTTTCGAAAAGGGACCCGGTGCGGCACGGGATCCCGATGACGAGAGCGCGCCGGTCAGCGCGGAGAGCGGGATACGACCCGGTAGAAGACCCCGATCGCGATCAGAAACACGGCGAGGCCCGCCGTTTCGGTGACGGTGGACAACTCGGGATCGGCGATCGTCAGGGAGGCGCTGCGTCCGGTGACGGTATCGGCGGCGGCGAGCAGGACGCCGACGAAACTCTCGCCCACGAGAAAGCCCGATGCGAGCAGGATTCCACGGCGACGCACGGCCTCATAGGCGGGCTCGGCCCCCTCCCCCTCGAAGCGCTTCCGGAACGACCGCTCGCTCAGCCACGCGATCACGCCTCCGATCGCAATCGTCACCACCACGTTCAGCGGAAGATAGATGCCGATGCCCACCGTGAGGGCCGGGAACACGCGCCTGCTTCGGCGCAGCCGCGCCTCCACGGCGACGAGGGCGGCGCCAAGCCCCATACCCGTCAGCACCATGTTCCAGGGCAGCTCGCCGTGAACGATGCCGCTGGCGATCTGCGTCATCAGCGCCGCCTGAGGCGCCGGCAGGGCCATGCTCGCATCCATGCCGTCTCGCGGCAGGGCGCCGACGAACCCGTAAGCGTTGTAGAGGAGCGCCAGCAGGGGCCCGATCACGAGCGAGCCGACGCCGACGCCCGCGACCAGCACCGCCTCCTGCCGCCAGGGCGTGGCGTCCACGAGTTGGCCGGTCTTCAGATCCTGCAGGTTGTCGTTGGCGATCGACGCCATGGTGACGATGACCGAGGCGACCAGAAGCGCCAGGCCGATGACGAAACGGTCGCCTTCGGGTCCCGCGCTCCGTCCGATGAGGAGCGGCAGCAAGAGAGCCACCAGCATGGTGGTGAGAATGCCGATCCCCGAGATCGGGCTCGACGACGAGCCGAGGAGGCCCGCGAGATAGCCGCACGCCGCCGCCATCAGGAAGCCGAACCCCGCGGCAAACACGGTCGCCACCACGATCAGCACGGGATAGAGCGCGCCGAGTTCGGCCCCGGCCGAAAACTGGCCGAGCAGGAGCGCCATCGGCAGCATGAGGGTCACGGCCGCTCCGCCGACCCAGGTGATCGGAATGTCCCGCTCCTGGCGCGGCAGGTCGCGCAGGCCCCCATGGCTGCCGCGAGCCGATGTCAGGGCGGCGCGGATGCTCGCCAGGATCGGCCGCGCCAGCGTCGCCACGGTCCAGGCCCCGCCGACCGCGATGATCCCGGCTCCGATCAGGCGGACGCGGCCCGACCACACCGCCTCGGCGGCCGCGCCCGGGTCCATTCCCTCCCCCTGCCCGAGGGCCGTCAGGACCGGGACCGCCACCCCCCAGGCGATGATCACGCCGGTGAGCAGCGCGAGGCAGGCTCCGATGCCGACGAGATAGCCGACGCCGACGAGGGCCAGGGAAAAGCCGGTCCCGAGCCGGAACACGGCCCCACCGGCCTGCAGGGTGGTGTGGAGGCCCTCGCCGAGGACGCGCAAGCCGCTCGTCGCGACTGCGATCAGAGCCGCCGCCCCTCCGGCGCGGAGCAGATCGCGCAGACCGTGCCGGCTGCCGTCTCCGTCCTCGGTTCCGGCACCGGCCTTTAGCACCTCGGCGGCGGCCACGCCTTCGGGAAACGGCAGCCCGGCCTCGGCCACGAGCGCCCGCCGCAGCGGGATCGAAAAGGCGACGCCGAGCAAGCCGCCGACGAGGCAGACCCCTCCGGTCTGCCAGAACGGAAATCCCTGCCAATGGCCGATCAGTACGAGGCCGGGCAGGACCAGGATGACGTTGCAGAGCGTGCCGGCGGCCGAGGCCTGCGTCTGCACGATGTTGTTCTCGAGAATCGAGGTCTCGCCGAACAACCGCAGCAGGCCCATCGACAGCATCGCGGCGGGAATCGACGACGAGAACGTCATGCCGGTCTTCAGGCCCATATAGACGTTGGCGGCCATGAACACGATTGTGATGGCCGCTCCGAGCACCAGGCCTCGGAGGGTCAATTCCCGGAAA
This sequence comes from Methylobacterium sp. Leaf91, assembly GCF_001422815.1. GTDB lineage: Bacteria > Pseudomonadota > Alphaproteobacteria > Rhizobiales > Beijerinckiaceae > Methylobacterium. The sequence continues at coordinate 84,721 of NZ_LMMP01000001.1, forward strand.
CGCCGTTCTTCTCCGTGAAGCTGTCGGCCGGTCCGCGCGTCCATCGATCATGCCTCATCGGCCCATCGGGCTCGTCATCGGTGAGTGAAGCGGCGGCGCGCGATACGTCCGGGATGGCGCTCTTCGGGTCATCGGCCTCGCCAGAACCCGATCCAGTATCAGGCAAGGCGCCTTGATTAACATCTGCATAATGCTTGATCGAAGTTAGTTTTAACCGAGGTTACCAATGCAACGCCGCCATAACTAGGAACAACCACAGTCAAGCCCGGTTGTGGTCGCGTATATCCAGCCTGGATCACGCCCCATCGACGCAACATTGGCCGAACACGGATCGCTTTTCCTTTCGGACGCCGCCCGCTGGTGAACCGAGATCTACGCCGCCCAAGAGGGGGCCAGCGCGTCCACCCGCGCGACGAGCCCGACGGCCAGCGAATGAGGAACCCGACACGGGCGGATGCGCGATCCGGCTCCGACGCGAAAAGATGGGCCGAACCCGGCGAACAGACCATGGGAGATGACCGGAGTGCAGAGTGTGGGACCTGAAACGGAGGACGCCCTCGTCGATCTCATCCGCACGGTGCGGGACACGGGCTACAGGTTCACGACCGTGACGCCGGCGAGCCATGCCCGCGTCAATGCACGCCCGGAAGCGGCGCGCGCCCGCCACCTGCGCGACGTCCTCGGCTGGAGCCGCCCGTTCTCGGACGACGCCGTGCCGTCGGACGTTCTCGCCGCCCTGCAACGGGCGGGCGTCGTCGACAGCGAGGGTGAGTTCCGGCGCGCCACGATCCGCCTCTCGAGCCTCGATGACGAACTCTTCCTGCACTCGGCCTATCCGCCCGATTCGACGGACGCGGTCTTCTTCGGCCCCGATACGATGCGGTTCGTCTCCGCCGTCATCGCTCATCTCGCCCAACGCGAGAAACCGGTTCACCGGGCCGTCGATATCGGCTCGGGATCGGGAGCGGCCGGGATCGCCATCGCCAAGCGCGCCGCGGGCGCCGAAGTACTCCTCGTCGACATCAATCCGGCCGCTCTGCAGGCCGGGCGGATCAATGCCCAGGCCGCCGGGGTCGCCGGCATCGAGCCGAGACGGAGCAACCTCCTCGACGACGTCGAGGGCGATTTCGACCTCATCGTCTCCAACCCGCCCTTCATGATCGACCGGAGCGGCCGCACCTACCGCCATGGTGGGGGCGCCTTCGGCGAAGGGCTGTCACAGGCCGTGGTCGAGGCGGCGGCCGAACGTCTGGCCCCGGGGGGCAGCCTCGTTCTGTTCACCGGCTCCGTCATCGTCGATGGCGCCGATCCCTTCCGCGACGCCGCGTTGGCGACCTGTGAACGACACGGGCTGCGCACGCAGTATCGCGAGTTCGATCCGGATGCTTACGGAGAGGAACTCGAGGATCCGGCCTATGCCGAGGCCGATCGCATCGCCCTGGTGGTGTTGACGGCGACGCGCCCAGCCTGAACCGAGGAAGGCCCTTCCATGATCGATGGTGATGCCGCCCTGTCCCCGAACCAGGCCGACCTGCTGCAAGAGGTTCTGGCGGGACTGGCGCAGCCGCAGAAGCGTCTTCCCGGCAAGCTCCTGTGGGACGAGACCGGCTCCGACCTGTTCGACCGCATCTGCAGCAGCGGCGATTACTATCCCACGCGCACCGAGATGGCGCTGTTGCCGGCCGTATCGGCCGAAATCGCCCCCCTGATCGGACCCGGCGCCACCATCGTCGAATTCGGCAGCGGAGCGAGCCGCAAGATCCGCACCCTGCTCGACGCCCTCGACCGGCCGGCGCGCTTCATCGCCATCGACATTTCAGGGGATTATCTCGACGCCGCGATCCGGCGGCTCGCTCGCGATTATCCGCAGATCGAGATGATCCCGGTCTGCGCCGATTACTCCGAACCGGTCCGGCTACCGGTCGACCCGTCGGGAGGGCCGGTGCTCGGGTTCTTTCCCGGCACCAGCATCGGCAATTTCACGCCCGCCGAGGCCGAACTGTTCCTGGAGCGAGCACGCGCCACCCTGGGGCCCAGCCGCTTCCTCATCGGGGCCGACCCGAACCGGGACGCGGCCCGCCTGCTTCGCGCCTATGGCGATGCCGACGGGCTGATGCCGGCCCTGCACCGCAACCTTCTCGAGAGGCTGAACCGGGAGTTCGACGCCGATTTCGACCTGGACAACTTCCGGCACGAACCCCGCATCCTGCCCGATCCCTTCCGGGTGGAAGCGCATCTCGTGGCGCGGGAGCCGGGCCGCTACCTACTCGCGGGGACGGAGATCCGGTTCGGGGCGGGCGAGAGCATCCACACCGACAACTCGCACAAATACGCGCCCGATACGTTCCGGAGACTTGCCGAGCGCGCCGGGTGGCGGCCGGAGCGGGTCTGGCTCGACCGAGCGGGCCTCTTCAGCCTTCACCTGTTCGCCGCCTGATTTCCCCCAGATCACCCGGACATCCCATGACAAGCGACGATGCGCGTCCGACCGGCTTCCCGCTCTCGGCGGCCATTCTCTTCGGCCTCGGTATCGGCGGGTTCTTCGATGGAATCGTGCTCCACCAGATCCTGCAATGGCATCACATGCTCAGCAGCGCCGGATATCCCGCGGACAGCGTCGAGAACCTGCAGATCAATACGCTCTGGGACGGTCTGTTTCACGCCTGCACCTATCTCTTCACCCTCGCCGGGCTGTTCGTGCTGTGGCGTTACTCGCGGCAGAACCATCTCCGGTGGTCGGGCTGGCTGCTTCCGGGCGGCATCCTGATGGGCTTCGGGATCTTCAATCTCGTGGAGGGGACGATCAATCACCATCTCCTCGGCCTTCACCACGTCAACGAGACCGTGCCACGGGCGCAATGGATCTATTGGGACGTCGGTTTCCTGCTATGGGGCGCGGCGATGCTCATCGCCGGTTGGGCCCTGTACCGGCGCGGCCAGGCTCGCGCAGCGGTGTAGGCAAGCTCGCGCAGCGATGTAGGCGGGCTCGCGTAGCGACTTAGGATTGCCAGCCTCAGCTTCCGTCGATGCCCTCGCGTCAGGCCCGAAACAGATACAGCGAACCGCCGATCACCACGGCCGCGAGCACCACGAGGCCGATATAGAGTGGCATGACCCAGGAATCGCGCCCCGTCGCTCGGGCGGTGGCCTGAACCCGTGGCGAGGCCGCCTCCGTGCCCCGCGCCATCGCGATCCGTTCCTTCGAGGGCGTATTCCCGGCGGCCTCGTCATCGGTGCCAAGCGGCGAAAGGCCGACATCGTAATGGGGGATCTTGTCACCCGTCCTGCCGGAATCGATGTCGGCTTTCAGCATCGCGCTGGTGGGGCGATCGGAATCCGCAGGCGATTCGACCGCGAGGTCGGCGGGCGGCGGAGGCGTCTCGGATCGTAGGCCCATGAGAAAACTCCACTGGCGGTTCATGGCCCGCACACGCGACGCCACCTCGTGCTCGACGGCCCGACGACGAGGCAGCGGGGCCGGATCGCCCCCGCTGCCTCGTGAAGACCGGAGCACCATTGGCTAGGTGAACGATCGAAACGGGTTTTAGTCCCGGTCCTGGCTTTTCAGGCTGCTTTCCCCGCCCGAAAGATCGGTCTTCGGGTTGGCCAGGCCGCTCGTGTTCCCGGAAACACCGGATTCGATGGCATCCGGGGGGATTTCGCGGTTGGCCGCGTGATCCTGGTATTGCTCGGTCTGGACCGTCTTGCTGTCCAAGCCGCGCTGGTCGGTATGCCGAGACTTGTCGCGGTTACTCAAGACCATGTTCTCTTCGAGGATTCCCTCGGGCAGATCCGTCATCGCGCCCGTTCCGGTGCCCTTGCCCTGAGCGCCCGGCCCCATGGAATGGCGATCGGCCTTGGCCATGAAACATCTCCTCCTGTGTCCGAGTTCGAAGGCGTATGCCGCCGCTCAATGCGAGCGGTGACCGCCCTTCCCTTCCGCGTCATGCGCATGGTGGCGGTCGCGCTCGCCGCCGCCTCCCGACACATGCGAGATGGGATCGTTGGTGGGACTGCCCGGGCGCGGGCCGCGATCCGGCTCGGACCGAGGTTCGGTGGCATCCTGGTGGCTGCTACCGGGCCCGCCATGATGACGATCGGCAGCCGGAGTTTTCTTCGAGGTGCTCATCAGCGGTCCTGTTGATAGCCTTGATGCGTCGTGTTGACCTTGGAATTTCCGGCTTGGCCCATCTTGTCGGGATTCTGCGTCTGTGCGGCGCCCTTGGGTGCCGTCGACACGGGCGCCTCCGGCGCGTTGCCAGGCCCCTTGTCGGATTGGTTGGCAGGTGGAACGGGTGGCGGCTTAGCAGTCATTCGGTACACCTATCGAATAGCGTTGCCTTGCAGAGAGAACGATTCATCGCAATGTCAGTTCCGATATTTATCCTCCGCAAATCATCGCGAAGCCTGAACCGTATTTGTCTGCATGTTTACTGGCAGAGGCAGGCAGTAAGTTCCAGCCGTGGGTTCATCGACTGACGCAGGAATGCAGGCGGCACGACGAGGCCGCCTGCTACCGCCGCGATGGCGGCAGGGATCTTTCGTGGGCCTCGCGGACGGTAAAGCCCTCGGGGCAGCGTTTGGGGCCGCCTCCGAAGTCCGGTCCATCCGAGACCGGGTGCCTCTCAGATGATCGGCTTGCCTCCGGTCACCGCGACGGTGGCACCGGAGACGTAGCTCGCTTCCGAGCCTGCCAGCATCACATAGACGGGGGCGAGTTCGCAGGGCTGCCCCGGACGCTTCATCGGCACCTGCGATCCGAAGCTCTTCACCTTCTCCAACGGCATGGTGGCGGGGATGAGCGGCGTCCAGATCGGACCCGGAGCCACGCAGTTCACCCGGATGTCCCGTTCGGCCAGCATCTGGGCCAGACCGCCGGTGAAGTTCTGGATCGCCCCTTTGGTGGTCGCATAGGCCAGGAGCTGCGGGCTCGGCGTATCGGCGTTGACCGAGGTCGTGTTGATGATGGAACTCCCGGGCTTCATATGCGGGAGTGCGGCTTTCACCAGGTAGAACATCGCGTGGATATTGGTCGCGAAGGTGATCTCCCACTCTTCGTCGGAGATCTCCTCGGGGCTGGCGAATGTCTTCTGGTGGGCCGCGTTGTTGACCAGGATATCGACCTGGCCGAACTCGGAGACGGCTGTCTCGACGATGGCGCGGCAATGCCGGGGATCCTTCACATCACCCGCCATCCGCACCGCCTTGCGACCGGCGGACTCGATCAGCCGGCAGGTCACGTCGGCATCCTCATGCTCCTCATAATAGCTCACTAGGACATCCGCCCCTTCGCGGGCATAGGCCAGGGCCACGGCCCGTCCGATGCCGCTATCGGCGCCGGTGATGATCGCCTTGCGACCGGAAAGGCGCCCCGACCCTTTGTAATGCGCCTCGCCGTAATCCGGGCGCGGGTCCATGTCGGCATCGCGGCCCGGTGGCGTCAGCGGCCGCTGATTCTCGAATGGTGGCTTCGGGAAATCGGTCATCTCGAGCGATCCTTGCAAGAACTATCATATCTGCGTTGGCGGCGCATGAGGTGACCGCAAGCTTTATCCGTCAGAACGGCAAGCCATCAAAAGCCATTATCCATTCTTATTAAGAAATGACGGCGAGAACACACAGCATTAACAAAAACAATAGCTATGTTGCCCTGGACCTTGCTGTCGATCACCTCACTCGATGGGACAATTCATGGCGGAGGCTATTGTTTCGACAGCGAAGACGGTTTTAAAAGTCAGGCCGTTCTAGCGATGCTCAACCACCACGCCGCCGCGTATGGCGGCTGCCGTCCTTTGACGACAGCAGGCGGAAGGCCAGGACACCGAGGGCCAGAACGGCCCCTGAAACCGCGGCTTTCCTGACCAGCCCGGCACGGTTGTGCTGGAGTTCCGAACGGAAACCCATCTCGGCGGGGATGTTCGGAACCGTGCCGCGACCGAAATCCTGCACCAGACCTTCGACGACATTCACCCGGTCGGCCGCCATCAACATCAACCAATGGGCCCATTCGGACTCACTGTATTTGAAGGCCTGACGCCGCATGGCACCACTGACGCCGCTCGGCGGTGTCGAGGTGCCGAACACCGCCGTGAGGTTGTTCCGCTCGATGGATTGCAGGATCTCGACCGTCTGTCGCTGTTGCGGCGGCCGCGGCCAGTTCATCCCGCCCTTGTCGTCGCGCGATCGGTCGCGCATCGGGTAGGTCGGATCGTTCTCCGGATTGGCATCGGCACCCCAGCCGGGGATCTTGGATGGGTCGATCGGAAGGTTTCGCATGTCGGTCTTCCTCACCCGCGCGCCGAAGGGGGGACGAGTACGGGTTTGATGCATCCGTCGAGCTTGGCCGAGAAGATGTGATACGCGTCCGCGATCTCCTCCAGAGGCACTTTGTGCGTAATCAAGGCTTTCGGGTTCAGGCGTCCGGCCTCGATATGCTCGATCAATCTCGGCAGGAGGCGCTTGACCGAGGCCTGGTTGGCCCGGATCGTGATGCCCTTGTTCACGACATTGCCGATGGGGATGAGGTTGCCCGTGGGACCGTAGACGCCCACGATCGACACGACGCCGCCCTTCTTCACCGAATTGATCGCCCAATGGAGCGCGGTCGCGGCACCCGCCTCGAGCTTCAACTTCGTGCCCAGCAGGGTATGCAGGGCGCTGCCCGCCGCGTCGCCGCCGACGGCATCGATGCAGACATCGGCACCGAGGGAATCGGTGGTCTTCTTCAGGAAGACGACGGGATCGTCCATCGAGCGGAAGTTATAGACTTCGGCGGGACAATAAGTCCTCGCGAAATCGAGCCGGTAGTCGATGTGGTCGATGACGATCACACGTCCGGCGCCGAACAGCCACGCGCACCGGGCCGCCATGATCCCGACGGGACCGGCACCGAAGACCACCACCGTATCGCCCGGCTGAATGCCGGCCATCTCGGCCGCCTGGTACCCGGTCGGCACGACATCGGTGAGAAGCACCGCGTCGTCGAGATCCATGGTCGATGGGATCTTGCAGGGGCCTATATCGGCATAGGGGACACGGACATACTCCGCCTGGCCCCCATCGTAGCCGCCGGCCGTGTGTGAATAGCCAAAGATGCCCCCGAGCGCGCTCGCCTGCGGGTTGGCTTCATGGCAATTGCCGAAGAGACCCTGCCGGCAGAAATGGCACTGGCCGCAAGCGATGTTGAACGGGACGATCACGTGGTCGCCGACCGAGAGGTTGCCGACCTGCGACCCGACCTCCTCGACGACACCGATGAATTCATGGCCGAAGGTCATGCCCACCCGGGTATCGGGAACGAGACCATGGTAGAGATGAAGGTCCGAGCCGCAGATGCAGGTGCGGGTCACCCGCACGACGGCATCCTGAACATGTTCGCAGACCGGAACCGGCTTCCTGTCGACCCGAACCCTGTAGGGCCCGCGATAGTTCATCGCCAACATGTCTCGGATACTCCCCTGAATCCTGATCCCTGGACCGTCCGCGGAGGCTCCCCGCGGCGACAGTTCGCAGCCAAGCCGGACGGTATTCGGCTCACACGGATTGGCGCCGAGCTTCCACCGTTCGCCAAGGTGATCGTCGACCCCATGGCGCCCGGCGAATACTCAGCGCCCAGTATTCAGCGGTCTGCTTTTTCGTCGGCGGCGCTGAGTTCCAGATAGCGCAACGTCGTCGGCTGGATGAGCTCGGCAACGGTCTTCGCCATGGCCTGCTCTTCCCTCAGGGATTGCTCGAATGCGGTGCGGTGCGCACTCTGTCCGGCGGCATCCCCGATGGTCACCAGCGAGGTATAGGCCGCGATCTCAAAGTTCTCGAAGGCATGATTGGCGAAGGTGTTCTTCAGGATCTCGTCCTGAGCCGGCACGTGCCCCAGCGCCATCATGTTGCCGACGAAACCGAGGAACCCTTCCTTGATCGCCGAGGGGCCATCGCCGAGGGATGACAGCGCCTCTTCGAGCCGGTCACGCTGGCCATGCGTCTCTTGGATATGGCGACGCAACGCCGCTTCCATTTCAGGATAGCGCTGCAGGCGTTCGACCTGCCTTTCCATGATCTGAAGCGCCTGCAACTCCAGGGCATGCGTGTTCTTCAGGGCAGTAACATAGATGGAGCGCGGGTCGAGTGCCATGTAGACTATCTCCGAGTATTAAACTGTGTTATGTCTCGATTGGACGAAATCCTTGTCTCTCTAACTGTTAACGCTGCAGCCGGTTGCTTAAAGCCTCGCTCAAAATGCGGATACGCTTGCTCGGCGCCCATAAGCCGCAGCGAATGCGATCTCATTTCCTGAGACACCCTCGAGCGGATCGAGCTTGGCCGGGCCGGACCGGGGTTGCTCGTCGTTGCGACATCGCCGGTCTCGCCACCTCGCTCCAAAAGCGAGCCGGCAGGCGGCACATGCGCCGACGACTTGCACCGACAGTTAAAGGCGGACAGTTGACCCGCATCGGATCGGAGATGAGGCCGAATGGCACAGGCGAGAGGGAGGCCGGAGGTGTCGATCGGACTCGCGACGTCAGCGCGCATTCCGTGATCGCGCAACGGCTTAGCGCGGCCTTGGATATCCGTGAGGCTCGCGCGGGGGATGACGCAGGGCGCGCACTGGAACGCTTCCGATCCAAGGGGCTTTGCTCCCTGCAACGACGAGGGAGCACATCCGTGAAGACAGCCGACACACCGCAGCCTGGCGCCGATCTGCAGCCCATCGACACTCCGCCGGCTGCCCCCGAAAAGCCTGAGCGGCAGCCGCCCTCGATCCCGGAGGAAGACGATCCGGAGATCGAAAAGACAGAAGAGCAGCCGAGCTGACTCCGCATCCTTCATCGGTGTGTTCAACGCGCGAAGCCCCGGACCTCTCGGGTCGCCGGGGCTTCGTCACATTCGCTCAACCTGCGGTCACCGGGGCGCACAGTCGAACCGTGCGCCCGACAACCCTCCACGTTCTACGGACGGATACCGATCTCGGAGGGATGGCGCAGGCCGTGCCGGATGCCGTTCGGCAGGAAGGCCGAACTGGTCATCGCCGCCATCGGCGACATCAGATGCCAATGCGCCGCATCCCGAGGAGTGCCGCTCGATCCGCAGCGTGACGACGGCCGGCTCGCCAGCGTCCCGCCCATCGCGGCTTCCAAGGCCTGCAGGGCCTTCGCGATACGGTCGGGGATTTCCCCCTCGACCGGCGGAAAGGCCTTCGCCATGGCCCGGTCGACGCCGTCCCTGAACGGCATAGCCTCGCTGGCATGGCTGCGAAGCTGCCAGATATTGAGCGGGTTGTCGTTCATGGGGTAAAACTGTCGGCTACGGCGCCGGTTCGCTGACGGGCAGTCCATCTGCCCGCGAAACTGCTTAAGTCCCCATCTTTCACTTAGTTCACATTCTCATCCGAGAAAGCAAAAAAAGCCGCCCGAGGGGCGGCCTTTCTGCGCGACGATCCGTGTTTGAGCCGGACTTCAGACACTCATCAGAACGCTTGCCGAACTCACCAGCGTCGCTGCCAGCATGAGGGTGGCGGCGGCCGCCATGGCGTATGAGAAGATCTTCATTCAGCAGCGATTCCCGCCCGAGGTCTGACCATATTGCTGGACCGGAAAGTTCTGCTGGTTCGCATTGCCTTCGGCGGCGGAGCTCATCGGACAGGTGGCCGGGTTGCGCCCGGCATTGCCGTCGCGGAGACCGAGAGACCCCGTGGCCTCGACGTCGTAGGCATTGAACGAGCTGTAACGGGTCGGGCGTTCGAAAGCCATCGCGGACGAGATCGAAGCAGCGCCAAGAACAAACGCAGTGGCGATAGCGGCGATACGGGTCTTCATCTGTATTACAAGCTCCTTCTTGACGTCGATGCCGAACAACTCGGCTCGTTCGTCTTGTGTGATTTGAATATGGGGCAGCAATCTCATTCCTGACGTGCTGAGCCGCACTCAGCATCGTGGATTAGACCCGGCTACTCTTCTGTCGGTGATATACCAGAGGCAAAACAACTGCTTGGCCGCCGCGCGACCGGCGATCGAAGAGGACGAGCGGGTCGCGAGGCCGATGAGGCTCGACGATGTCGGCCGGCAGCGCGACATCGGCACCGTGGCCCCAGCGGACCGGACCGGGAGGAGCGAGCCGGACGGTTTCGGAGGGGAGCCGGATGTCGCGACGACGAGGATCGATCACGAGGCTGCGGAGAAAAGCTTTCACGTCCCGTCTCCATCGAACGTCGAACGGAGACTCCCTGGTACGAAATGCCTCACGCGGCCCGTCCATCTTTGGCGAGCGCCGCGCCGGAAAGCTGAGGGATGACTTGTTTTCATTTAACCAAGTCGTGCCAAGGGTAGCGGAACGCCACCGATGCTACAGGGAATGAGACCTGTGTTATTTTTCGATGCAGACCGCCGCGCGCTCATGACCGCGATAGACGAGTCCAGCGCTCGGGTCGAATTCAACCCAGACGGCATAGTATTGGATGCCAATCCGCTCTTCCTCGATGCGATGGGATATTCCCTTTCCGAGTTAAAAGGTCGACATCATTCACTCTTGGTTTCTTCCGAAGATCAGAAAAGCGACGATTACCGGTTGTTCTGGGAGGCCTTGCGCCGCGGCGAAGCACAGACGCGCGAGTTCAAGCGCATAGCCAAGCATGAGCGCGAGGTATGGATCCAGGCGACTTACTATCCCGTGTTGGACCGCGCCGGGAAGGTCAGCCGAATTGTCAAGTTTGCGACCGATGTCACCGCTCAAGTGTTGCGCAACATCGAACATGACGGGCAACTCGACGCCCTCCATCGCTCGCAGGCCGTGATCGAGTTTGCCCTCGACGGTACTATCCTGACCGCCAACGCGAACTTCCTGTCGGCGATGGGCTACACGCTCGAGGAGATCGGCGGGCGGCATCACAGCCTCTTCGTCGACCCGTCGGAGCGGGTGGGCGCCGCCTACCGCGAATTCTGGACGTCGCTCGCCCGTGGCGAGTTTCGTTCCGGCGAGTTCAAACGGATCGCCAAGGGCGACCGCGAAGTATGGATTCAGGCGACCTACAACCCGATCCGCGACCGGGACGGGGTCCCGATCAAGGTGGTGAAATTCGCCAGCGACATCACCCGGCAGAAGCTGCAGACCGCCGATGCCATGGGGCAGCTGGAGGCCGTCAATCGGTCCCAGGCAGTGATCGAGTTCGCGTCGGACGGCACGGTCCTCGACGCCAACGAGAACTTCCTGAACGCGGTCGGTTACCAGTTGGACGACATAAGGGGGCGCCCGCATGCCATGTTCGTCGAGCCCAGCTATGCGCGGACGCCGGATTACGCCGCCTTCTGGGACCGCCTGCGGGCAGGACAATTTTCCTCCGGCATGTTCCAGCGCTTCGGCAAGGGCGGCCGCTCGGTCTGGATCCAGGCGAGCTACAACCCGATCTTCGATCCCAGCGGCCGGCTGACCAAGATCGTCAAATACGCCTCGGACGTCACCGCCAACATGGAGGCGCGATCCGTCGCGGTCGAGGCGGCGGAGCGGACCCTCGACCACGTCCAGTCCGTCACCGACGCCGCCGACGCCATGAACGCGTCCGCGGAGGCCATTTCCCGCAGCATGGCCCAGTCCAAGACGGTGGTGGACGACATCCATGGGCGTGCCGGTGAAGCGGATGCCGCCACCGAGCGGCTGCGAACCGCCACCGAGGCCATGGGCGGCGTCGCCTCGGTCATCGCCGGCATCGCTCAGCAGATCAATCTGCTGGCACTCAATGCGACGATCGAGGCGGCGCGGGCCGGCAGCGCGGGGCGCGGCTTCGCGGTGGTCGCGACAGAGGTCAAGAGCCTCGCCAGTCAGGCGGCCTCCGCCACGAACCGGATCAGCAGCGAGATCGCCGGCATGCAGGCGGTCTCCACCGAAGTGGCGGCGACCCTGGCCTCCATCACGCAGGCGATCGGGACGATCAGCACGCATGTGGCCGGAGTCACCGAGGCGGTGGATGAGCAGGCACGGACGACGGGGGACATCCTGGTCAGCATGCGGCAGGCGGCCGATGGCGTGTCGAGCATCAGCACGGGCCTCGACAATTGGACCGTCGGCATGGAGGAACGCCGCGCGGAGCGCCGGAGGCGCGTCCTGCTGCCGGCCCATATTCACCTCCCCGGCGGCGAACGCATCGCATGTTCGGTCCGCGACCTGTCGGAGGGAGGCGCGCGGTTGCATGTGTCGCGACGCGCCGACGTTCCCGACCGGTTCGCCGTCACCATCGACGAGGACGGACGCCGGTTCGATTGTGAAGTCCGGCATCGCTCGGGCGCGGGCTTGAACGTTCAGTTCCGCGACGCCACGGAGACGAGCCTCGACCGCGTGGCGTGACGCCGACGCCTCAGGGCGTTCCGCGCCGGGCCGGCCCTCCCGACACGCTCCGGGGGCCCGTCCGGCGGCGGGATGGCCGACATCTGTGTCCGCAGCGCAACAGGACGGGGGCTTTCGCGCCCAGTGAGAAGCAGGGCGTCCCGGCGGGTAAGGCCGGCCGGCAAGATGTTTCCGACAGAAACACAAGGGCTTGATCCGTCAGGGGCAGGACATTTTAGAAATCATATAAACTATTGACGTGCTTGCATAATTTTGAATCCACCCGCTTGTTTCAACGCCAAGAGATCGTGCGGTCCCGCGGTGATCCCAAGGTGGTGGGAGCTGGTTTTATGCAGCTGGTATCGATGGATGCGCTGCATCGTAGCCAAGGCGCGAAGCTTCAGCGCTTCCTCCTGCGCCTGCTCGGCAATTCCGCCGACGCGGCCGACGCCCACCAGGAGACCTACCTGCGCATGCTCGCGGCGCTCTCGCGCACCAGCGTCGAGAACCCCTCCGCCTTCCTGTTCCAGGTCGCCAACAACGTCGCCCTGCGGATGCGGAACCGGCAGCGGCTGGAAGGGACGCTGTTCCATTCCGTGAGCGACGCGGAGATGTCGGACATCGTCGATGCCTATGCGCTGCCGGAACGGCAGGTGATGGCGCGCCAGGAGCTCCGTCGGCTCGCCGCCGATATCGACGCGTTGCCGCCCCGGTGCCGGGAGGTGTTCCTCCTCGTCCGCATCGACGGCCATTCCAACGGCGAAGTCGCCACACGCCTGGGCATCAGCCGCAACATGGTGGAGAAGCACCTCATCAAGGCCCTCCTGCATTGCCGCAGCCGGAGCCGCGAACGTTCGTGACACGCGACGTCAGGGATCGGCCGCCTCGTTGATCAGAGACGGTAGGGACACACGGCTCGGCGATCCGAGCCGGGATCGGGTCCGGAGAGCAGAACCGTGACCAAGGACAAAACCACAGACGCGGACGCGCGCGACGACGAGGATCCCGTCTTCGAGGCCGCGGCCGGCTGGGTCGCGCGGCTCTCCTCCCCCGATGCGACGGACGAGGACCGCGAGGCCTTCGCGGAATGGCGCGATGCCGATCCCGCCCATGCCGAGGCTCATGCCGAGATGGATGCGCTCTGGCGCAGGCTCGGCCATGTGCCCGACCCACGCAGACGCCGCACCTCGCCGACAGGACTCGCCGCCCTCGCCGTGGCGGCCATCCTGTGCGCGGCATTGATCCATCAACTCGGCCTGATCGACCGGTTCCGCTCCGACCTCTGGAGCGGCGTCGGCGAGATCGGCCATTCCGTCCTGGCCGATGGGAGCCGCATCGATCTCAACACCGACACGGCGGTGGCGCTGCGGTTCACGGACACCGAACGCGGAATCGAGCTCCTGCGCGGCGAGGCGTTCTTCGACGTCGTCCCGGATTCCCGGCGCCCCTTCGTGGTGCGCGGCAATGGCTTGAGCGTGCGGGCGATCGGCACGCGCTTCTTCGTCCGCGCGGACGGTGCGGACAGCCCCGTCGGGGTCACCGAGGGACGCGTCGATGTGGCGGACGAGCACCGGCACATGCTGGTATCGGCGGGCGAGGCGGTTCGCCGCGAGGACGGGGCGCCCTTCGGCGTCGTCGCGGCGGATCCGAACCGGAGCGTGGCCTGGCGGGAGGGTCGCCTCGTCTTCTCGGGCGAACGGCTCTCCGCCGTCCTGGGGGAACTCGACCGCTACCGCCACGGCCGCGTCGTCCTCATCGACGCCAAGGCCGGCGAGCGGCGGGTCACGGGGGCCTTCGACCCCCACAACACGGACGATGCCCTGGACGTGATCGCGGCGACGATGAACGTGCGCGTCACCCGGCTCACGCCCCTCCTGGTCCTGGTCGGGTCGCCGCTATAGGAGGCCGAAATAATTCCATTCTCGGACGTCAGGAGATCGCGGGTCCGTTGATCTCAATCGGTAAGGGACGAGAGAGCGCGAAGCGCACCGTCCTGTTCAACCGACGGATGGGGCGTGCAATGGCGGCGCGAGAGCTTGGGTTTACAGGGGAGCGGCGCGCGAGGGTGTTCCTCGCCGGCGTGTCGATGCTGGTGATGGTCCCCGCCGCCGCGCAGAGCCAGGAGGCGAAGCGCCCGCCATCGGCCAAGGACCGGAAGGCGAGCATCATCGCCCTCGCTCCCGAAGCCTCGGCCCCGCGACAGGGGGACAGCGTGTCCCTGTCGATTCCGAAAGGGCCTCTGGAAACGGCCCTGGTCACCTTCACCGAACAGGCGAAGGTCAAGCTGGTCTATGCCACCGAGCTCACGGCGAGACTGAGCACCAACGGCGTCGACGGCGCGTTCCTGCCCCTCGACGGTCTGGCCAAGATCCTCGAAGGCACCGGCCTGACCCACCGGGCGGTCGGCCCTTCCACCATCACCCTCGTCAATCCGAGCTACGTCCAGCTCGGCCCGGAGCCGGCCGGGGCGGTGACCCTCGCCGAGCTGAGCGTCGAGGCCCAGCGCCTGAACCGCGCGTCGCTCGCGGGGCTGCCCCCGTCGAGCGGAACGGTGGGCCAGCCGCCGGTTCCCTATGCCGGCGGCCAGGTGGCGACGGGAAGCCGGCTCGGCCTCCTCGGCAACCGCTCCGTGCTGAACACGCCCTTCAACGTGACGAGCTACACGGAAAAGCTGATCACGGACCAGCAGGCGCGCACGGTCGGCGACGTGGTGCAGAACGATCCCTCGGTGCGCAACGACGCGCCGCCCTATAGCGAACGCGATTCCTTCTTCATCCGCGGCTTCTCGGTCACCAACCTCGACACCGCCTTCGACGGGTTGTTCTACATCGCCAATGCGCGCCGAACCTTCACCGAAGCCCTCGAGCGCGTCGAGGTGCTGAAGGGCCCCACCGCCTTCCTCAACGGCGGCGTCGGCCGTGTCGGCGGCACCATCAACCTCATCCCCAAGCGCGCCTTCGACGAGCCGCTCACGCGGATCACGACGAGCTATTTCAGCGATTCCCAGGTCGGAACCCATCTGGATTTCGGACGCCGCTACGGTGCCGCCAAGGAATGGGGCATCCGCTTCAACGGCGCCTACCGCAACGGGGGCACACCCCTCGACAAGAACGCCATCGAGGTGGGCATCGCGGCCCTCGGGCTCGATTATCGCGGCGACCGGTTCCGCGCCTCCCTCGACCTCAACCATTCCAACCAGAACATCACGGCGCCGACATCGCTGTTCAACGCGGCCGCACCGAACATCGCGGTGCCCCGCGCCCCGAACAACCGGCGCAACACGGCGAACACGAACGAGTATATCGACACCACCTACGGCATGGCCGCCGGCCGGGTCGAATTCGACATCCTGCCGGAGACGACGATCTACGCCGCGGGCGGCATCAGCCGCTACCGCGAGGATTCGCTGAGTTCCTATTACCTGATCACCGGAGCCTCGGGGCAGGCCACCAACACGCTCGCCATCGCTCCCCTCGAATTGCAGGGCCTGACCGGCGAGATCGGGCTGCGCTCGCATTTCCACACCGGCTTCATCGGGCACCAGGTCTCGGTCTCGGCGACCGAGGCCGTGAACAAGAACTTCTCGCGCGGCTACTTCCCCCCGAGCCTCCCGAGCTTCCAGACCAACATCTACGCTCCGACCTACCTGCCGTTCGGATCGGTCGCCACGGGGGTCTATCCCCGCTCCAGCCGGCAACCCCTTTTCACGGAGCTGAGCGCACGCAGCGTGGCCGTGGCCGACACCCTCTCCCTGGGTGAAGACCGCTTCATGCTGACGCTGGGCGGGCGCTTCCAGGACATCGCGGTCAACAGCTACGTCACCCGCCCGGTGGCCAATCAGGGGGCGCTGGCATCGAGCTACGACCAGGGCCGGTTCAGCCCCGCCATCGCCCTGGTGATCCGCCCCTTCGAGAACCTGTCGTTCTACGGCAATTACATCGAGTCCCTCGACGCAGGCCCGAGCGCGCCGGTCACCGCGGTCAATGCCAACGAGATCTTCGCCCCCACCGTGAGTCGGCAGAAGGAGGTCGGCGCCAAATACGATTTCGGCACCGTCTCGGTCACCGCCTCTCTGTTCGAGATCGAGCAGCCGAGCGCCTTCACGGATCCCGGCACGAGGCGCTTCTCCGTGAGCGGGCTGCAGCGCAACCGGGGCGCCGAGTTCACCGTGTTCGGCGAGCCCGTCGCGGGGATCCGCCTGCTCGGCGGCATCGCCTTCATCGACGCGGAATTGGTGAGGACGCTCGGAGGGCAGTTCGACGGAAACGCCGCTCCCGGCGTCCCCGACATGGCGATCAATCTCTACGGCGAGTACGACCTGCCGCCGTGGCTGGCCCCGGGCCTGACCCTCACCGGGCGGGCCATCCATACCAGCCGCCAGTTCTACAATCAGGCCAACACCCAGTCGGTCCCCGACTGGACCCGCTTCGATGCCGGCCTGCGCTACGCCTTCGAGGGCGTCTCGGGCAAACCCGTGGTGCTGCGGGCCACCGTCGAGAACCTATTCGACGATTCGTACTGGGCCTCCGCCGCACGCGGCTTCCTCGCCGTCGGCGCCCCCCGAACCGTCATCGTCTCCGCCTCCGTCGATTTCTAGAGCGCTCTCCGCCGAAGTGGATACCGGTTCGGCGAGAAAGAGCGCGGCAAAACAGAGGCTTAGAGATGTGTCCCGACCCAACGTGGTCGGGCGCAGCTTTAGAGGTCATGCCCTTTGCCTGACGCGCCGTCGCGTCGGGCAATGTGTACGAAGCTTGCAAACCGTCGGGCGGTCGATCACGAATCCGAGGTGCACCGCGAGATTGATGACGGAGGCCGGCCTCACCCCGCCGACGGCGACCACCAAGACTTTCTCGGTGACGGGCAAGGTCTTCGATCCGGCCAAACCCGAGGAGTATCTGAACTCCTTCGCCATCAAGCGGGCGGGCTGAGCCATGGAGGCCTCCCTCCCGCCCCGCGCCGGATCGGTCTCCCGGTCATCCCCATCGGCTCGCACAGACGGGTGCGACATGTGGTCGAGCGCCGTCAAAAAATAACGCAAGAAATAGCAGCAACAAATATAGTTGCTTAATGTCAGGGCAATTGCGCGCCCTATCCTAGGCATGCCCGTGAGTGAGAGCGTCATCGCTCCCGCCTTCACCAGGATGAGGCGGGACATGCCGCGCTATCATTTCAACGTGTACGATGGAAAGAGCACCCTCGATCAGGAGGGTACAGAGCTCAACAGCATCGAGGAAGCCAGGTTTGCGGCGGTGTGCCTAGCCGGCAGGATCATTCTCGAAAACTTCAAGCACATTTGCTCGAGCGATGAGTGGCGCCTCGAGGTCGCGGATGAAAATGGGCTTTTGCTGATCTGGCTAGATTTTACGATGATCGAGTCGCCTATCGTTGAAACCATGAGAAGACGGCCGAATTACCAATCATGACTGTCATCTGATCGGCACAGATTCGATATCGGCCTCGACACACGAACAAAGTCCGCTTCATCCTCGCTCGCCCCGGCGTCACGGGCGGCTTCGATGAAGCGGCGCCTCCGTTCCTCACGCGTCAACGACCCCGCCCCGCTTTGCGGGCGGTTTTGGTGCGGTCTCAGGCTCGTCCAGAATCGCCCTCGTCTCTTCGACCACCGCTTTGGATTTTGCGGCGGACTGTCGGGCGTCCGCAGCCGATTGCAAGATGAAGTCGAGGAACTCGGCGTCACCGACCTGCATGGCTTGTGCTGGCGTCAGCGGGTACGCTGTCCGCCCCGGCTTGGAGGGTGTGTCGGCGGTCATGACAGTGGCTCCTGCATCGTCGAGGAATGTAGAGCCAACGCGGCGGACAGCAAAAAGCCTCCGAACCCAATCCGGCAGCCCCGCATTTGCAGTATCCGTGTCCCGCGATTCATGACGTGCCACCGCAATGAGGTCACACGGGGCCTTCCGCCTAAAAGAGTCCCTCCAGCGTCCCGAAAGCTGCGGTCTCACGGTGAAAGAACTTGGCGGAAAGGGCGGATATCGGGGCAACCCTATGAAGAGGAAGCCAGACCGTCAGGCCGTATGGGCGAATGGTACGATCGCCAAGCAAAGGTTTTGAGATATGCCCCGCCCCAACGCGGTCGGGCGCAGCGCTGGCGCGGTCCGGCGAAGTTCAGCCGCAGGCGTCCCATCTCAGCATCGCCACCTGGGCCACGCCCTCCAGTTCGGCCCGGCTCGCGCCGTCGCGGGCCAGGATCGACATGCCGCTCTGGACGGTCTGCACGAAGCGGGCAAGGGCGTGAATGTCCGTCTCGCCCGCAAGCTCGCCCGAGGACACGGCCCCGGCCAGGCACGCCTCCAGACGCTCCAGCGTCACGGCACGCGCCGACCGAACCAGATCGCCGAGGTCCGATCGCCCTTCGCCGCCGACGGACGAGAGCGTCACCATGCAGCCGAGGGGATTGTCGGCGAGCGATCCGGTCAGGGCCGCGGCCGAGTCCATGAGTAAGGACAGCACCGCCTCACGCGCCGTCCCGGCGGATCGGAACCTGCCCCAGACCAGCGCCTCGTAGGTCGTGTTGTAGTGGCGCAGGGCCTCGGTGAAGAGCGCCTCCTTCGATCCGAAAGCGGCGTAGAGGCTGGGCGATCCGATCCCCATCGCCTCGGTCAGGTCGGCGATGGACGTCGCCTCGTAGCCCTTGCGCCAGAACAGGTGGGTCGCCTGCGTGAGGGCGGCCTCGCGGTCGAAGGCACGAGGGCGTCCGCGCCCCCGGACCGACCCTGCCGCGACGCGTCCCGGTTTCTGCTCTGATTTCTGCATCGATCGATATATAAATCTCTTGACCCCGATCACCAACACGCCTAGCTATTTTTGTGTCGATCGATACATAAAGGTTGAGTGATGCAGGAACTGGCTGGAAAGCGCGCACTCGTCACGGGTGGCTCACGAGGCATCGGCGCCGCGATCGCGCTCGATCTCGCGGACAGAGGGGCGGACGTGGCGATCACCTACGAGCGGTCGGCCGACCGCGCGGCCGAGCTGGTGCGCGCCATCGAGGCGAAAGGCCGGCACGGGCTCGCCATTCAGGCCGACAGCGCCGATGCGGCGGCCGTGAAACGCTCGGTCGACGAGGCCGTGGCGGGACTGGGCGGTCTCGACATCCTCGTCAACAATGCCGGCATCGCCCGCTACGGCGCGGTCGCGGAGATCGACCTCGTCGACATCGACGCGCTCCTGAACGTCAATGTGCGGTCGGTGGTGCTGGCCTCCCAGGCTGCGATTCCGCATCTCGGACAAGGGGGGCGCATCATTTCGATCGGCTCGTGCCTCGCCGAGCGCGTCCCCTTTCCCGGCGTGACCGTGTACTCGATGACCAAGTCGGCGCTTCTCGCCTTCACCCGGGGGCTGGCCCGCGAACTCGGGCCTCGGGACATCACCGTGAACCTGGTCCAGCCGGGTGGAACCGACACCGACATGAACCCCGCCGACGGTCCCCAATCCGACGGTATCCGCGCGCTGACGCCGCTCGGCCGCTACGGTACGCCGGAGGACGTCGCCGCCGCCGTGGGCTTTCTCGCGAGCCCGGCCGCGCGGCAGATCACCGGATCGGTCGTCACCGTGGATGGCGGCGTGAACGCCTGAGCGGGGATCCGACCCCGCCGCGCGCATCCGAGACACGGCCTTGGAGCGCTCTCCGCCGAAGTGGATCCCGGTTCGGCGAAAAAGAGCGCGGCAAAACAAAGGCCTGGAGATGTGTCCCGACCCAACGTGGTCGGGCGCAACTCTAGCGGAAAGACCGAGGCCGCCGGCATCAATCCGTCGTGGATCGCGCGCCCCGTTCGGCCTCGGTCGTCCCCGGCACGATGCCCTTGGCCGAGACGTGCCGCACGAAGGCGTCGACCCAGGAATCGAAGCAGGCCATGGCGTCGCGTTCCTGAACCATGTCGTCGGCCTGATCGTCGGCATAGGGCCGCTCCAGACCGACCGAGGCATGCCGCCAGAGCTCGTCCGGCACCTCGATGCCGCTGTAGCGGCACTGCCAGACGAGGCCCTGGTAAGCCTTGCGCTCATCGCCCTGGTAAGGCTCCCGCGCCGGGTCGAACCAGTCCTTCTGCCGGAGGATGCGGGGGCGGCGATCGTCGTCGAGTTCGTTGCCGCCCTCGTTGCCGTAGCAGAAGAACCCGGCAGTGCGCCCCTCCAGGTGGTTCCGGGTCAGCTCCCGCCAGAGCGGCGATTTTTCCAGCGCCTGCGCCTTCAGGGTGCTCTTCTTGTCGATGAGGTCGGGGAGCGGGTTACCGCCGCTCATGCAGACGAGGCGGTCGAACATCGCCTTGAGGTTGGTGGAGGGACCATACCACCAGACCGGCCCTATGATCGCCCAGGCATCGGCACGGGCGAGGCGCTGGTAGAGCTTCTCGTTCCACATCAGGTCGGGCTGGTGGTCGCTGTCCGGCCCATAGCAGTTGCAGGGCCAGACGCAGAGCGCCATCGAGGAGCCGACGCAGCCATTGCAGCCCTGGATCTTGGGCTTGCCGTGCTCGTTACCGATATCGACATGGTCGACCTGCCAGCGCGCCGGCAGGCGCCCGAGCATCCGGTGCATCAGAAACCGGGCCTTGCCGTCCATGCCGGGGCATCCATCGAGCCGCCTTGCCGATCCGGCGACCACGAGGACCTGGAATGGGCGTGTCTCCAGCGGCAACGTTTCGACTTCGGCTTGCAAGTTATCCAACGTTTTCCGCTCACCGGCTGAAGTGTCCATACGGTCCCGGCACCGAGCCGCGACCCCGTCCAACGAAAACAGGAGGCGCAATGGCAGGTTCCTGATCGCCTTCAACCTATGCCTGATCTTCGACGTGCCGACGCCATGTCCTGGTGTGAAGGACGACAGAGCCTCCACCATTGTTCCGGGCGATGTGTCCAATCCGACCTATCGCGGTGACACGGGCTGATGCATGATGGATTCCGACAGAAGGCCATGGGCCGCCCCCTCGATGGGCGGCCGCCCGATGCGCCTCTCCCGCATCATGGTGACCATGCCAGACGACAGTCAGCCTACCGCCCCGACCGGCTCCCGCAACGCGCTCTCCACCGGCATATCCGGGCTCGACGACGTCCTCGCCGGCGGTCTCACCCGTGACCGGCTCTACCTCGTCGAGGGCAGGCCCGGCACCGGCAAGACGACCCTGTCGCTGCAGTTCCTCCTCGAAGGCGTCGCCCGGGGCGAGAAGGGCCTCTACGTCACGCTGTCGGAAAGTGCCGACGAGCTCCGGGCCGGTGCGGCATCCCACGGCTGGTCCCTGGATGGCATCGACGTCTACGAACTCGTCAGCGAACTCGGCCTCGACCCCGACAGCGAGCAGTCGATCCTGCACCCGTCGGATGTGGAGCTCGGCGAGACCGTGCGCGAGGTCATGGAGCGCGTCGACGCGCTGCAGCCGGCCCGGATCGTGTTCGACAGCCTGTCCGAGCTCCGGCTCCTGGCCCAGAACCCCTTGCGCTACCGGCGTCAGATCCTTGCCCTGAAGCAGTTCTTCGCGTCGCGCGGCTGCACGGTTCTGCTGCTCGACGACAACACGGCGGACGTCCAGCTCCACAGCATCGCCCATGGCGTCATCGTCGTGGAGCAGATCGAGCGCGAGTTCGGGTCGGAGCGTCGGCGCATCCGCGTCGTCAAGATGCGCGGCGTCAAGGTCCGTGGCGGCTTCCACGACCTCGTGCTCCGCACCGGCGGCCTCACCGTGTTCCCGCGCCTCGTCGCGGCCGAGCACTCGGACGAGTTCGATCCGAGCACGACCTCGACCGGTTTGGTGGAGCTCGACCTGCTTCTCGGGGGCGGCCTCGTGCCGGGCACCAACACGCTGCTGATGGGGCCGTCCGGCGCCGGCAAGACCACCACCGCCATCCGCTGCATGCTCACCGCCCTGGAGGGCGGATCGCGCGCGACCTACTTCCTGTTCGACGAAGGCAGGGCGACCCTGCTCGCCCGGTCCGCGCTCCTCGGCATGGACCTGCGTCCCCATATCGCGAGCGGCGCGCTCGACCTGATGCAGATCGACCCGGCCGAGATCTCGCCGGGCGAGTTCACCTGCCGGGTGCGCGAGGCCGTCGAGGCGCAGGGATCGTCCTTCGTGGCCATCGACAGCCTCAACGCCTACGTCCACGCCATGCCGGGCGAGCAATATCTCGTCCTGCAGATGCACGAGCTCCTGAGCTACCTAAACCAGAAGGGCGCCACGACCGTCCTCGTGCTGGGCCAGCACGGGGTCATCGGCGAGGTCCGCACCGACGTCGACCTGAGCTATCTCAGCGACGGCATCGTGCTGTTCCGGTATTTCGAGGCCCAAGGCGCAGTCCGGACCGCGATCTCCGTGGTGAAGAGCCGGGTCAACGCACACGAGCGCACCATCCGGGAATTGCGGATCTCCCCGACCGGCCTGCAGGTCGGCGAGGCCTTGAGCGACTTCCAGGGCGTGCTCACCGGGCTGCCGGCCTATGGCGGCAAGGTCGCGATGCTGGACGGCAACGCCGAGACGTCCGGACCCGCCGCGTGACGCCATCGTCGGCAATCGAGGAGCGGGTGCTGATCCTGGCGCCGCGCGGGCGCGACGCCGGGGTCGTCCAGCAACTGCTCGCCAAGTCGGGCACGCCGGCCGCCATCTGTGCGGACGCGCCGGCATTGATCGCCGGCCTGCGCGCGGGCGCGGCCGCGGCCCTCGTCACCGAGGAGGCCTTGGCCGAGGCCGATACGGCCGCCCTCGACGCCTGGGTCGAGACCCAGCCGCCCTGGTCGGACTTCCCGTTCATCATGCTGGCGACCCGACAGGTCGGACGCCGCCCCGCGCGGGCGGCCGCGATCATCGAGCGGCTCGGCAACGTCGTGCTGCTGGAACGGCCCATCAACGCCGAGACTCTGGCGAGCGCCGTCGCGTCGGCGCTTCGGGGCCGGCGCCGGCAATATCAGGCCCGCGGCCACATCCTGGAGCGGGAACAGGCGCAGGAGCGCCTCCGGCACGCCAACGAGACGCTGGAATGCCGGGTCGCCGAGCGCACCCGCGAAGTCGATGCGGCGCGCGAGACCCTCCTGTTCGCCCTCGATTCCGCCGGCATGGGCTCCTGGGACCTGGACCTCGTCCACGATACCTCCCGGCGTTCGAGACGCCACGACGCCATCTTCGGCTACGACGAGCCTCTGCCCTCCTGGGGATGGGCGGACTTCCTCCATCACGTCGTCCCGGAGGACCATTCCATCGTCGCGGCGGCCTTCGCGCAGGCGGTCGAGACCGGAAACCTCGACATGGAATGCCGGATCCGGCGCCCGGACGGCGCGATCCGATGGATCGCCGCGAGGGGCCGCGCCGAATACGGTCGCGAGGGAAATCCCGTCCGCCTCGCCGGTATCGTCATGGACCGCACCGACCAGCGGGCGACCGAGGACGCCTTGCGCCAGGCCCAGAAGATGGAGGCCATCGGGCAATTGACCGGCGGGGTGGCGCACGATTTCAACAACCTGCTCACCGTCATCGTCGGCGGCCTCGACATGGTGATCCGCAAGCCGGAGAACACCGAGCGGGTGGTGCGCCTGGCCGAGGCCGCGATGAACGCGGCGCGCCGGGGCGAGCAGCTCACCCAGCAGCTTCTGGCCTTCTCGCGGCGGCAGATGCTGCGGCCCCAGACCCTCAACCCGAACCGCCTCCTCCTCGACTTCCGGCCCCTGGCCCAGCGCGCGGCCGGCGGCGCCATCGAGATGACGTTCGATCTCGACCCGGCGCTCGATCCGATCCGCATCGACCCCGCCCAGTTCGAGGCCGCGGTGCTGAACCTCGTCGTCAACGCCCGCGACGCGATGGAGGGCAGCGACCGCGCGGCCCGCATCGACGTACGCAGCCGCAACGTCCGCCTCGACACCGCCGCCGTCGCCGATAAAGGCGTACCCCCCGGCGACTACGTCGAGGTCTCGGTCGCCGACACCGGCAGCGGCATCCCGCCCCAGACCCTGGTCCGGGTGTTCGAACCGTTCTTCACCACGAAGGAAGTGGGCAAGGGCACCGGTCTCGGGCTCTCCCAGGTCTATGGTTTCACCCGCAGCGCCGGCGGCTACGTCGCCATCGAATCCACCGTCGGGGCCGGAACCACGTTCCGACTTCTCATCCCGCGGTCCTCCGACCCGGTCGGCGAGGAAGCGGGGACGGGCTCCGGCACCGCGCTCCCGCTCAAGCGGGCGGGGGACGGCGACACCGTCCTGCTCGTCGAGGATGACGAGCAGGTCCTCGGCATGGCGGTCGAGAGCCTGGAGGAACTGCGCTACCGGGTGATCGTCGCGCGCAACGCCGCCGAAGCGCTGGAGCATCTGAGGGGGGTCGAGCGCATCGACATCCTGTTCTCGGACGTGGTGATGCCGGGCGGCATGAACGGTTCGCAGCTGGCGGTCGAGGCGCAGCGCCTGCGACCGGGCCTGAAGGTGCTCCTCACCTCCGGCTACGTCGCCAACCTCGACGAGGGACAGATCATCGGCAAGGGCGAACTCACCGTCCTGAACAAGCCGTACCGCCGCGATGAACTCGCCCGCTCCCTGCGCCTGGTCCTGACGGGCGGAACCGGCTGATCCATACGAGCCACGGGAATTCCGGCGATCCGAGAGGCGGTTCGTTGACGAGCGCGCGCGACGAACCGGCGACCGTACGGCCATCACCACGGCGCGGGGCTGCCCCCTAGAACTCCATACCCAGCTTCACCCGAAGGGCATGGCGTTCGAACTGGTTCAGACCCAATCCCCGGTTGGCGAGGGCTTTGTCGGTGTCCCGGCCCCAGACCTGACCGGCATAGGCGACGGTGATCCAGGCCTTTTCGGTGAAGCGATGATGCAGGGCGGGGCCGAGGGTCAGAGCTTCGCTTTGCAGCCCGTTCAGGAAGATGCCTTCGTAGCCGCGAAGATAGCGCAGTTCCGGTCCGAGATAGGTCTTGTCCGCGACCTCCCCGACGAGGGCATTCGACCACAGGAATGTGGAGGAGCGGTACCCCTCCCCGGAGCCGCGCTGGCGTCCGGCGGCCGGATCGTAGCTGATGTTTGTGCCATACCAGAGCTTGTTCGGCACGATCTGCCAATCGACGTGCACGACATTCTCGAAGTCGAAGATGTCGGCTCCGCGCCCCTCGATGGGCAGAACGCGGGCAAACCGCGGCCGCGATTCCAAGGCCAGGCCGAAGGGCTGCTCGGGCGTGCTTTTGACGAGCTGATACTTGAACTCCACCGAGACGCCGTCGAAATTGCCCGCGTTCCTGTCGTCGAGATCGAGGATGTTGCGAACGCGATGGTGGTCGCCGAAGAGCCCGACCTGGACGCTGAAACCGTCGACGAGATCGATCTGATAGCTGAGTTTCGTGCCGACCGCGTCATAGGATGACGGACCCGGTCCGGCCCGACGCTTGCCGATACGGGTGACGGTATCGAGCACCACCTCCTGTTCGCCCTTCTTGCCCACATCGGCCCCTTCGGTGAAGCCGAACAGATGTTCGGTGTCCACCTCCTCGGCAGAGGCTGTGTCGACGAGCGAGGGCTGCGCCAGCAAACAGGCCGCCAGCAGGCAATAGATTGAAAGTCGCATGATGATGTCTTGGCAACTCAACGCTGCATGAGCCGAATGGGCTCGGCCGTTAGACCATGCCGAGCCGGTCCATGACTGCGATTGTTCTGCCACAGGACGCGCGAAAAGCGGCATCCGGCCCCGGCGAATGCTTTTTCGATGGAATAAGACGTGGGGATTCGTCGTGCCGGCCCGGTCCTCCCCGATCGCGCGGGCACGACCGCCCGAGCAGCATGGGGTCGAGCCCGCATCGCCGATCCGTCACCCGACGCGGCCACACAGGCGCGTCACGGCTCCTTGTAGGCCGATCCGTCCTCGGCTCGGGCCGGCTCATCCACATACATGCCCTGCCTCGGCATCGCGACCGCATCGAAACGATCCGCCAGCAGATGAAGCGCCTCGCGAAGGGCGGGTCCTTCAAGCGGGCGTCCATGGCCCGTGATCGCCCGCTCCGGTTCGAGAGCCGCGAGAATCGCCACCGAACGGCCCGCCGCCTCCCAATCGGTGGTGAGATACATCGGCGGACCGTGGATCTCGGGCTCCTGGACGATGACCGCGTAGGCCGATTCCTGAGCGGTCGTCACGAAGGCGTCGCCCGCGATCAGCGTGCGGTCCGCCTCCCGCCAGAGCGCGACCTGACCCACCGAATGGCCCGGCACATGGATCCAGCGCCAGCCCGGCATGGAGGGCACCGAGCCGTCTTCCGGCAGGTCCCGGAGATGGGCGGACACGTCGACCGGCGCGAGCGGATAGAGGGGCGAGAGCCGGGCCATCAGGCCGCCGCCGACGGAGGGGTCCGGCGGCGGGTAGGCGGCGGACCCGTCGAGATACGGACGTTCGAGCGGATGGGCCCAGACCGGCACGTCCCATTCGCGAGCCAAGTCTTCCACGACCCCGACATGGTCGAAATGGCCATGGGTCAACACGATGGCCGCCGGACGGGCATTCGGGCCGAAGCGTTGCTCCGCCACTTTCCGGATCGCGGATTTCGACCCCATGATCCCGGCATCGATCAGCGTCCAGCCACGGTCGCCCGCTCCCGGCGGACCATGGAAGATCACATTCACGATGGCATGGCGCTGGTAGACGAGATCCTCCGTGATGGTGTGGGTACCGTCCGCACCCAGAGGGGTTTCGATCTGCGCAGTCGCGTCGACGGGAACCTGTTGCGCCATGGGGCACCTCGTAAAAGGGTTTGCATCGCTGCCCGGTCGATAGGCCAATCGATCCCGCGGATGCCGGTTCCCCTAGAGCTGCGCCCGACCACGTTGGGTCGGGTGCAACTCTAGGCCTTTGTTTTGCCGCGCTCTTTTTCGCCGAACCAGCATCCACTTCGGCGGTGAGCGCTCTAGGGCACCGGCAGCGCCTCCCACTCGACCACGGGATAGTCGACCGGGGCAGAAGTGCTTGGCGCATGTAGGGGGACGGCGGATAATGGGTTAAACATCTGAGGGGGGAGAACATTTGTCATGAACGAGAGCCCGGACCCGTCCGCCAACGCCACGGATCCCATCGGTCGGTTGTCCGAAGTCTCGCGGCTCGCCAGTCTTCTGGCCGACCGCGTCCTCAGCGCACAGATCGCCAGTCAACCCATTCCCAAAGCGCATATTCACGCCCTGCTCGATGCCGCCATCATCCTCGAAAAATACGAACGGGACTTGCCGCCGCTGCTGGAGCAGATGATCGGCAAGCTCGAGGACGAGGATTCGGCAAAACCGGTGGCCGACCGCGAAGACGAGGAGGCCGTGCCTGAACCCGCCGAAGGCGAGGAGGCGGACGCCAAGCGCCTGGCCTGGCTGTTCCGCCCCTTCAAGGGGACCAAGGGCTGATGCCAGGCTCGGTGATGGTGGCCCGACCGGCGACCGGTCGCCTCAGCGCCGATCCCCGATACGCGGCCTGAAAGACCGTGGAGGGAGTGGGCGTCGCCGGCTCTCAGCGGCCGCCCTGACCCCCACCGGCACTTCCATTCGGAATGGCCTGCTCCGGCCGGCTCGCATTGCCGCCCGCGGCGGAATTGGTCGTCACGGTATCGGCCCCCGTCGACCCATAGGAGATGACGCGATCACGGCTGTTGCCGGTCGTGTTCGGCTGGTTCTGGATCACCACGCCACGTTCCCCATTGGGGGACAGCAACCCCTGGGCGAAAGCGGGCATGACCGACAATGCGAGCGCTCCCGCGCTCACGACGATGCGTAGGCTATTCATCGAACGTCCTTGTTTTCCGAGAGTGACGCATCAATCCGGTTCGACGGCGAATGTTCCTGCGGTGAAGATCCGTCCGAACAGAATAACCGTAAGTCACGCTCCCCGGATGCGTGCCATTGTCCCAAGGTGAAATACGTAGAGCGCATCATCGAAGTCTATGCGGGATGAAATGTCGCAGGCATTCGAATGGCGCGACGCGATGTGCTCCCAGAGAGGTCGAATTCTCGATATTTCTTTATACTATGAGAAAAACGGATGTTAAATATCCATCGGTACTGCAAAGCATGTTGCGGCGCCGCAAACAATTGTTTCCATGATGAGCAATGGACGATGTTTCAGTTGCCTCTATAAAAACCCTGCGATCACGCATGAAGCGGAGGCAAACGCCATGGCTAAGCTGAACGGTACTCTTGGAAGTGATGTTCTGAATGGTACGGATGATGAAGATATCATCCTTGGTCTCTCAGGCGATGATGTCATCAATGGCAATGGCGGGTTCGATCGCATCGACGGCCAGGACGGCAACGACCGGATCACGGGCGGTGACGGTATCGACTACATAGCCGGCGGCCTCGGCAACGACGTGATCAGAGGAAATGCCGGTAGCGACCAGATCATAGGAGAAGACGGCAACGATATCCTCTATGGCATCTTCGGCGACGATTACATCGCCGGCAATGCGGGTGACGACTACATAAGCGGCGGCTCCGGCAATGATTTCCTCGTGGGAGAACTGGGGCGAGACACCGTTCTCGGAGGCAGCGGCAACGATTTCGTCACCGGCGGCGCTGACGTCGACCGTCTCGACGGGGGCGAGGGCGATGATCTGGTCGACGGTGACGCTGGCAACGACATTCTGTACGGTCGCGACGGCTCCGACGTCCTGTTCGGCGATGCCGGCAACGACAAGCTGTTCGGCGGCACCGGCAGGGACGAGCTCCTCGGCGGCGCCGGCCTCGATCAGCTCGAAGGCGGTGCGGGCCGTGACGTGCTCGCGGGCGGTCAGGTCAGGGATATCCTGACGGGTGGCGGCGGCGACGACACATTCGTCTTCGATACGGGACTGGGCTCGACGAATGTCGATCGGATCACCGATTTCACCCACGACCTCGATACGATCAGCCTGTCGCAGGAGATCTTCGAGGCGCTGGCCCCCGGCGAACTCACCGAGTCTGCGTTCAAGGACATCGGTACGGCGGGTTCGACCGTCGATGGGGACGACCGGGTGCTCTACGACAGCAACACCGGCGCCCTTTACTACGATTCCGATGGCAGCGGCAGCCAGGCCCAACAGCAATTCGCCACGCTGGAGAACCTCGCCACGCTCACCCACACGGATGTGCATGTCGTGTGATCGGCATACGAGCGTCCGTCCACGGCCGGCCGCTTTCGTGATGTGAGACGTGTGACGTGAGACTTGTGACATGACGCTTGGCCTCGGTGAGCCCGCCTCATCGAGGCCTGTCTGCGCGAGACGGGAGGATTTTCGAGAGGCGCGTGCCCGAATCCCGACCTTCGCATCCGGTGCGGCGACGCAAAAGCATCGGACTGGAGGAAGCTATGTCTTCTTTCATACAGCAACTTGGGCTAGAGCCTGCCGTTGACTGGTATGCCTCGTTTTTACCTCAACATTCGCGACGGCGACGATCTCATCGAAGATCAGGAGGGGAGCGTTCTCGTCGATGTCGATGCGGCTCGCCTGGAAGCGCTGGCATCCGCGCGGGACATCCTCGCCGAACTCGTCCGGGCCGGGCGGCTCGTGGACGGGCAGTGCTTCGAGATCATGGACGATTCGGGTGAACTGCGCGCCGTCGTGCCGTTCAAGGAGGCCCTGAAGCTGGATTAGCGGCTCTCCCCCGGTGTCCGGTCATCGAGATTGCTTCGGTCGCCCTAGGGGATCGGGGACATCTCCCTCCCGGCGACGGAAATGCGGTCACTCGGTCGGCAGGAACTGCTCGATGAAGCGCAGACCATCCCAGAGCTCGAGGGCGTGCCCGTCCACCAGCCTTTGCGTGTGCTGGATGGCGTCGTCGTCGCTATCGACGGAGATCCGCCTCACGTCGAGGATCGTTCCCTCCTTGGACAGGACGAGCACCCGGTAGGCCGGTCGTGGCTGTGTTCCCACGATCGTGGCTGGAGGCTGGGGCGGATCGGACATCAGGGGTCATCACGGCACAGGGGACCTGATGCCTTTCGAAAGCACACGAGGCCTGTCCGGCAATAACTTAAGTTTTTTTCCGACCTTTCGTCCGGTCTCGTACCATCCGGCGGAACGAGGCTGCGCGACGGGCGCCGCGTCGAGAAACGATGAGGTCGTGGTCCGACGACGCAGGGCGTCTCGCACGCGAACCCGTGCCGACAGTGGATTATGTTAACCATCCATCGGCAAGAAAAGGCAGCGCGGATCGGAAGTGCTCTTTCCCGTTCGGCCCATCAGAGACGGAAGCGAAACCGATGCGGATGCGTGTTGCGGTGGGTGTGCTCGCGGCGTTGAGCGTTGGGACGGCCGCCCACGCGCAGGGCCTCACCCGAGGGGCGCAGGATGGCGCGGAGCGCGGCGGAAACATCGCAGGACCCTTGGGCGCGGCCGTCGGCAGCGTCATCGGAGGGGCTGTCGGCACGGCGAACGACATTCTGGGGATCGACCGCCGGGAGCGGTTCCGCATCTATACGCGCGGCGAAAGGCGCCCCTCCTTCGCGTATCGCGGCAAGGTCCATGTCGGCACCGTGCTGCCCGAGAACGGCGTCGTCTATTACGACGTGCCCCCGGAATTCGCCCTCAAAGGGTACAATTACACGATCGTCAACGATCTCCCCGTCCTGGTCGAGCCGGGCACCCGCCGCATCGTCGAAGTGATCGACTGAGCGCCGATCCTCCCCTGCCGGGGCCGATGTGACGGCCGTCATGCCATGAGCTGCGTCCGTAATGCGACGCAGCCGACATCGCGTTCGGTATCCCGTATGGTGGGTCCATGCCCGATGATTCAATCCATCACTTTGCAATGCCCGAGCAAGTGCTGAAGGCCTCGCAAGCAAGCAATGCATCGATTGTAGGTGACGACCGGTATCGTCTACTGGTTGAGAGCATCGTCGACTACGCCATCTACATGCTCGACATCGAGGGGCGGGTCTCGAGCTGGAATCGCGGCGCCCAGCGCTTCAAGGGCTATACCGACGCGGAGATCATCGGCGAGCATTTCTCGCGGTTCTACACCGATGACGACCGGGCCACCGATCTTCCCGGCCGCGCGCTGAAGATCGCCGCGACCGAGGGGCGATTCGAGCAGGAGGGATGGCGCGTCCGCAAGGACGGAAGCCTGATGTGGGCCCATGTGCTGATCGACCCGATCCGCGATGAGGACGGCGCCCTCCTCGGCTATGCCAAGGTCACCCGCGACCTTACCGAGCGGCATGCCGCCCAGGCCGCGCTCAGGCAGAGCGAGCAGCATTTCCGCCTGCTCGTCCAGGGCGTGCACGATTACGCCATCTACATGCTCGATCCGCAGGGAAAGGTGACGAGCTGGAACCGTGGCGCGCAGCGGTTCAAGGGCTATGCGGATGACGAGATCATCGGCGAGCATTTCTCGCGGTTCTATACCGACGAGGATCGCGCCTCGGACCTGCCCGGCCACGCCCTGCGGACGGCGGCGAAGGAAGGCCGTTTCGAAGCGGAAGGCTGGCGCGTCCGGAAGGACGGCACGCGCTTCTGGGCGCATGTCGTCATCGATCCGATCCGGGGCGAGCACGACCAGTTGATCGGTTTCGCCAAGATCACCCGGGACGTCACGGAGCGGCGAAACGCCGAACAGACCCTCGAAGAGACCCGCGCGCGCTTCGTCCAGTCACAGAAGATGGAGGCGATCGGCCAGCTCACCGGCGGCGTCGCCCATGATTTCAACAACCTGCTGGCGGTCGTCCTGGGCAATCTGCACCTCGCCCGCAAGCGTCTGCCGCCGGATGGCAAGCTCCTGCGACTGGTGGACAATTCCATTCAGGCGGCCGAGCGCGGGGCGACGCTGACCCGGCGCATGCTCGCCTTCGCGCGCCAGCAGACCCTGGAGACCGGCCCCGTCGACGTTCCGGCTCTCGTGCGCGGCATGGCCGAGCTGCTGCAGAGCTCCATCGGCTCCGTCGTCCGGGTCGACACGCAGTTTCCCCTGCAGCTGCCCCTCGCCTGCGCCGATGCCAACCAGCTGGAACTGGCCCTGCTCAATCTGAGCGTCAACGCCCGCGATGCCATGCCGGAGGGGGGCCGGATCACCATTTCGGCCCGCGAGGCACAGCTCGGCCCCCACGAGATTCCGGGACTCGCGCCCGGCCGCTATGTCTGTCTTTCGGTCGCCGATACCGGCGAAGGCATGGATGAACGGACCCTGGCGCGCGCCGCCGAGCCGTTCTTCACCACCAAGGGCGTCGGCAAGGGCACCGGGCTCGGCCTCTCCATGATCCATGGGTTCGCCGAGCAATCCGGCGGACGGCTGATCCTCACGAGCGTTCCGGGCCAGGGCACCGTCGCGGAGCTGTGGCTGCCCGTGGCCCAGGCCGGCGGCCCGGACAAGAGAGCGCCCGAACACGGGCTTCCCCTGCCGAAGACGAGGCCGTTGCGGGTGCTGGTCGTCGACGACGACCCGCTCGTCCTCATGAACACGGCGGCCATGCTGGAAGATCTCGGTCATGGGGTGCAGGAGGCGATGTCGGGCGCACAGGCCCTGCACGTCCTCGGCAGCGCCGAACCGTTCGATCTCGTGGTGACCGACCAGTTGATGCCCGGCATGAACGGCCTGCAGCTCATCGCGGCGATCGAGGCGGCGTATCCGGGATTGCCGGTCATCCTCGCCAGCGGCTACGCCGAACCGACGGAGCACGCGCAGACCGATCTCGTGCGCCTGACCAAACCGTTCGACCAGGCGGATCTCGCCCGCGCCATCCTGACGCGATTGCAGGCCGATCCTCAGGTGCCGGCGTTCCAGCCGGTCAGTGCCAGGACGGGCGACGATTCCGGCTCACCCGCCCATTGAGCGGGGACTCTATCGTCGCCCCCTCGGACGCCGATCAGCAGCGGTTTCCGCCGGAGGTCTGGCCGTATTGCTGGACCGGGAAGTTCTGCTGGTTGGCATTGCCTTCGGCGGCGGAGCTCATCGGGCAGGTGGCCGGGTTGCGCGAAAAAATATCGTCGCGAGACTGGATCGAACCTGTCGTCTCGACATCGTAAGGCGAGACCGTCGTGTAGCGGGAAGGACTATCGTAGGCCATCACCGACGAGATCGGGGCCACACCAAGAACAAGGGCGGTGGCGATGGCGGCAATACGGGACTTCATGAGGATTGCTTGGCTCCTATAAGCTGCAGACCTGAAAGGGTGTCTGCTTGTTGCTGTTGGAAACCAATATGGGGCGTCATCGCGATCTATGACGTGCCGACCCGCACGCGCGATCGCGGATTAGAATATGCGCCGCCGGATCTCGCATTCCCGCGCGTCTCCCGGACCGAGGCGCGACTGGAGCGCTCTCCGCCGAAGTGAATGCCGGTTCGGCGAAAAAGAGCGCGGCAAAACAAAGGCCTGGACGATGTGACCCGACCCAATGGGGTTGGGCGCAGCTCTAGGCGACGAGCCGCGCCTCGATCAGGTCGATCTCCCGGACGAGCCGCCGCAGCAGAACGTCGTCGATGGCTTGCGAACGGCGCAGGCGGTAGAGCGCCTGGCGCTCGGCGTCGATGCCCGCGAGGCGCAGGCGCTTCTCGGTGAGCGCCAGTTGCTTCACACGGCTGACATCCTTGCGGGGCGTCTCCGTCGGCGATTCCAGACCTTCATAGCGATCCATGGCGCGGGCGCCGGCTTCCACCGCGATGGAGGCATCCTCCTGCTCCTCCACGAGGCGATGCTGCAGGGCCTCGATCGCCTTCACGGCGTCGTCGCGCGCGGCGGCGCGGGCCGCATCCTCCTCGGAATCGTGGCTGGGCTCGGGTGGGAGGCGAAGCCCGCGCAGGAGGGGCGGCAGGATCGTGCTCGCGATGAGGAGGGAGGTGAGGATCACCCCCATCGCCAGCAGGATGGAGAGGTCGCGCGCGGGGAACGGCGTGCCGTCCGCCAGGGTGAGCGGCAGGGTCAGGATACCCGCCAGCGTGATCGCGCCCTTCACGCCCGCCAGGGTGGTCGCGGCCACGAGGCGCAGGGTTGGCGCCTCTCGTCGGTCGCCGTTCCGGCGCGCCTTCATCAGCACGAACTGGAGCGAGACCCAGACCCAGACGAAGCGGATGGCCATCAGGCCGCCGGTGATGGCCAGGATCCAGGCAACGAGCCAGCCCGCGCCCTCGACGTCGGACTGTTTGGCGGCCTCCCGCAGGACCGCCGGCAGCTGCTCGCCGAGGAGGACGAAGATCGAGCCGTTGGCCGCGAGGGCGACCGTGTCCCAGACGGCGGTGCGCCGGACGCGCGTGGCCCCCAGGCTGCGGCCCTGGATCTCCACATAGGTCATGGCGATGCCGGCCGCGACGGCGGCGAGGATGCCGGAGGCGTGGACATGCTCGGCGGCCAGATAGGCGCCGAAGGGCGTGAGCAGGCTGAACAGGATCTGCAGGCCGGGGTCCTCCCCCGTGCGCCGGCGCAGGAGGTCCTGCGCGCCCATGAGGAGGAAGGTGGTCGCGGCGCCGATGCCGATGCCGCCCAGCGCGAGCCAGACGAAGGTCGTCGCGGCCTGGGGCAGCGAGAAGGTTCCGGTCAAGGCGGCGGCGATGGCGAAGCGCAGGCAGACGAGGCCGGTGGCGTCGTTGAGAAGGGCCTCGCCTTCGAGGATGTGCATGAGACGGCGCGGCACCGGGGCCTGCGCCGCCACGGACGAGACCGCGATGGGATCGGTCGGTGACAGGACGGCCGCGAGGGCGAAGGCCACCGCGAGGGGGATGCCCGGGATCATGACGTGGATCAGCGTTCCGATGCCGAGCACGGTCAGGACCACGAGGCCGAGCGCGAGGGCCAGAACGGTCTTGCCGTCCCGGAACAGGTCGCGCTTGGGAATGCGCCAGCCATCCAGGAACAGGAGCGGCGGCAGGAAGACCAGGAAGAAGATCTCGGGGTCGAGGGACGTGCTCGGCAGCGGACCCAGGGCCAGGGCCACGCCGATGGCGATCTGGATCAGCGGCAACGGCAGCGGAAGCAGGCGGCCGAGGGCGCCGCTGACGAGGACGGACAGCAGCAGGGCCAGGACGACGGTAACGCTTTCCATGCGCCTCTTTCATGGTGGAGCCGGTGGCGGTGTCGATGCCCCGGCGGTGTGGCGTCATAGGGGCGCGATGGCGCGTCGTGGCCATCGTCACCTGCGGGGCACCGTAGGGCGCAGCGGCGCCAACCTCCTCGGATTACCTGCATCGGCGATGGCATGACAGTGATCGATGTGACGGTCTTCGGCGTCCGTAGGGAGGAGAAAGGCCAAAATCTCGAGCGATTATGTAAATTGCAAACCTGGCACGGTTGAGGTATAATCTTGGCAGGAGTTCAGCGATGTCCGTTCTCAGCCAGCCCCAGTTCCATTGCGAAGAAGCCGCCTTCTCTTGGCTTGAAGCGACGCTGTGGCCGCAGGGTCCGGTTTGCGCTCATTGCGGCGGCATGGGTCGGATCGGAAAGATCAAGGCGAACCCCGAGAAGCGCATCCGCATCGGCCTTCACAAGTGCGGCGACTGCAAGAAGCAGTTCACGGTGAAGGTCGGCACGGTGTTCGAGCATGCTCGGCTCCCGCTCCACAAAATGCTGCAGGCCGTGCATCTGATATGCTCTTCCAAGAAGGGCATCAGCTCCCACCAGCTCCACCGCATCCTTGAGGTTCAGTACAAGACGGCGTGGTTCCTCTCCCACCGCATCCGTGAGGCCACGCGTGATGGCTCCCTGGCTCCCATGGGCGGCATCGATGGAATGCCCGGCGCTGGTGGCGTCGTTGAGGCTGACGAGACCTTCATCGGACACGAGCCCGGCGTGCCGGAGGCACGCGCCTATCACCACAAGATGAAGGTGCTGTCCCTGCTCGACCGCGATGCCGGCAAGGTCCGCTCCGTGGTCGTGGACGACATCAAGCCTGAGACCCTTCGCCCGATCATCGAGGCGAACATCCTCAAGGAAGCAAGTTACATCACCGACGAGGCCAGCATCTACATGAAGGTCGGCGCCACCTTCGCTGGCCACCAGATGACGACGCATTCCGCCAAGGAGTATGTTCGCGGCATCGTCCACACGAACACCGTCGAGGGCTACTTCTCCGTCTTCAAGCGCGGCATGAAGGGCGTCTACCAGCACTGCGGTAAGCAGCACCTGCACCGCTACCTCGCCGAATTCGATTTCCGGTACAACAACCGGGTGAAGCTGGGTTGTGGCGCTGCGGAGCGGACAAGCCGTGCGGTCTCTGGTATCGTCGGCAAGCGGTTGACATACCGGTCAGCTCACGAAACGCGGGCGCTACGATATGCCCTCTGAAGACGAAACGACCCTCACCATCCACGGCCTCGAAGCGCATAACGAGGCCGTGGATGGAGAAGTCTTTGCTGAGAAGCTGAAAGCTTTTCTGGCTGCGCTAGCTGCTGCCGACATAGCAGCTAATGGTATACGTCGACATCGCTATTTTGTGAGCGCGCTAGAAAAGAACACAGCAACCGCACGCTTTGAGGAGCATCTGTTTAACAACGGGCCACCTCCTGCATCTAGCGTCGCATATTACAAGCGTGGATTGTATCAAATCCAGAGCGGTGATCCGAACGCGAAGAACTTGCCTATCAGCTTTGTACGGCAAGTGGCCCAGCTAAATAAAAATGTTGGAAAGACTTTCGCCTTTGGTGAGGCAAAATTTGGTACGTCTGAGATATTTCGGCTTGATGACTTGATGCGGTCTCAGGCAACTCAGCTACTTGCGGAGATGACGCGTATCGAGAAGGGTACGCAAAAATTCTTCAAGGGGTACGCTGCAACATCCTTTGATGGAGTGCTCAAATCCGTCGACTTGCGAGGCGAAATTAAGAGGGCATACTTAGTTTTAAGCGTTGGAGGCCATGAGATTGACTGTGATATTACACAGGTTGGTCTTGATATGGTGCGAGGCGCGCTCGATAATCGCGCAACCGTGACGGGATTAGCATTCTATCGCGGAGATAGTGGGTTGCCAACCAATATCGAAATTCGCGCAATCAAACTAATCAGCAAGGTCAAGCCAGACATTGCTCGCTGGCGAGGCGCTTTCATGCCGATGGGAAGCGAAGCCGAGATCGAGTGGAGCCGCGATTAATCATGAAGGCGGACTCTATGTATTGGGATACTTGTGTTTTTACGGCATACCTCAATAACGAGGTGGATGCTTATGGAAATTACATCTCTCACATTGGCCAATATCTTGACGAGGCAGTAGATGGAAAATGTAAGATATATTGCTCTTCCATAACATTGGCCGAGATAACACGCGGCAACCTGAATACAAGCAAGTACCAGAAATTCGAAGATTTTCTGGATGAATACAGCGCAGCCGTTGTGCAGGTAACTCCGGACCCTGTGATAATGAGCCTAGCGGGCGATTTGAGAAGCTTGCAATACGAGAAGACTGGCGGAAAGAGAAAGCTTCTGACGCCAGATGCAATACATATAGCATCCGCGCTCGTAATACAGGACGTCTATAAAGTTCCGATCAAAGCCTTACATACGTTTGATGCCGGCAATTCGAAAGGACCAGAAGGTAGATCCCTTCCAATCCTCCTTGCAGAAACATGGTGTGATGCAATAGCAGATGACCCGATTGCCCAGAGGCTCATAAACTTACCTAGATGCAAGCCAGAGCATCCAATGCCGAAGTTTCCATTATGAGTAAATCATCTGATAACCCGAGGAAGGCGGTAGCAAAGAAGCCGACGCCGGACGACGGCCTCACCCAGTCCGAGCGCTTCATCAAAGCCGCTCAAGAACTCGGGACGGATGATGATCCCGAGCGATTTAAGGAAACCATTCGAAAAGTGGCTAGAACGATTGCTGCTCCTGTAAAAAATCGATAATTTGAAGCTTAATTCCTAGAACTGAACGCTTGATCTGGATAAAATCGACGCATTGCAGTTCGACGCGGACCATTCGGTAAGTATTTTAACATATGAAACTCGGTCAGAAGTTCGCTCAATCTGCCTGAAACTTTAGATAGCCCGTTTGCTCCCGTTAGTGCGATTTCAAAACTCGTCATCTGGGAGCGAACTAACCTAGAATAGTTATCCTTTTCATCCTTAGAAAGGATAGAATCATCGCGTAAATTTCTTAGCATTGTATATAGCACTCTAAAAAATGGAGAAAATGCATATTCATATCTATTATGGACTACAGTTTCGTAGATTTTTGCCGCCGCAGGTGCGTCGGCTGATGGTTTGTGCTTGTTCAAAGTGTGTACAAATTCTCGCCATGCCGCTTCGAAGGCGCCGCTTCCAATAAACTCCTCGTCCTCCAGCTCCATTAATGCGTCATATTCATCTGTGTGGTGAAAAACAGCTTCCCGTCTTATTTCTCTGAGTAAATCTAACAATTGAAAAAAAGAACTTTCGAACCTTTGTTTGTGTCGCTCCTCGCGATCTTCCTTTGTGAGCCTCTCTTGTTCCTGCCGGGCATCTTGAATCTGACGCTGCTGAAAGCGCAGGGTTATTAACACAGCTATAAAGCCCACTGCCGCGAACAACGCGTTAAGCGCGCCGAAGGTATCGCCCCATTGGCCTCGCTCTACGACGGCCGGAAGTCCTAACTTGTCTACGAAAATGGATTGAAACACCCAACTGAGCCACAGTGCGAGCACAACGCCACTGATACCCCAGACTTGCCATCCCCTCACGTGATTCACCTCCATTAGCAGATCATGCAATACGACTGGTCGGGTCGAGTTTGCAAGCTACATAATCTCTAAATCATTCGGCCATCGCAAGAGATTGCAGTCGCCATCACCTTGGTGCGTTTGCTTCATAAAGCCGAGAAGGCGGCCGCCTCCTGGATAACCCACATCGGCGATCACATGACAGTGATCGATGCGTTGGTCCTCGGCGTCTGCACGGAGGAGAGAGGCCGAAATCGTGAGCCCCTTAGGGCGAAAGCGGGCCGCGCTCCGCATCGGGCCCCCGATCTGCCTCACTAGAAGGCAGAATGCCTATCGAGATTGCAAATCTCGATGCCTCCTGTAAAACTCCGCCTGGTATACCAGAGCCGTGAGCCTGCGATGGCGGCGGTGATCGGCGGGGCGGGTGGTCGAACAGGGGGAGAACGAGAGGATGTCCAACATCGCCGGTCCTGGACGTCGTCTCGGCGAGCTGCTCGGATCTCGCCTGTTTCGGCCGATCCTGGCGGGTGCGACGCTGCGCGAGCGTCTCATCGCCTGCCTCGGTGCTCTCCTGGGCATCGCGCTGACCGGCCTCGTCAGCGGCTGGATCGTCGGAGAGGGGCCGCACATTCCCCTGATCGTCGCCCCGATGGGAGCGACCGCGGTGCTCCTCTTCGCCGTGCCGGCGAGCCCGCTCGCCCAGCCCTGGCCGATCATCGGCGGCAACACGATCTCGGCCCTGATCGGGGTCACGGCGGCCTATTTCATTCCCAACCCCGTCCTGGCCATCGGCGTCGGCGTCTCGCTCGCCATCGCGGCGATGTCGTTCACGCGCTGCCTGCATCCGCCGGGCGGTGCCGCCGCCCTGACGGCGCTCATCGGCGGGCCGGCCATCGCGTCCTCCGGCTTCCTGTTTCCCTTCGTCCCCGTCTGCCTGAACTCCCTCATCCTGGTCGGCCTCGGCATCGCCTTCCATCGGCTGTCGGGGCGGCAATATCCGCATGTTCCGCAGGCGGCGCCCGTCAACGTCCATGGAACGGCCGATCTGCCCGCTCCGCTCCGCGTCGGCTTCAATGCCTGCGACGTCGACGCGGCGCTCGAGTCCTTGAACGAAACCCTCGACATCGACCGGACCGACCTGGATCGGTTGCTCCGCGAGGTCGAGAGCCAGGCCATGTCCCGCGCCCATGGGGAGCTCGACTGCGGCACGGTCATGTCGCGGGACGTGGTCACGATCGGCGTGAACGATACCGTCGCGAAGGCGCGCGAGTTGCTGCTCAAGCACAACATCCGGACCCTGCCCGTGGTCGACGGCGCGGGCCGGCTCGCAGGCACGCTGGGCCTGCGCGAACTGGCCTTGCGGGGCGACGGGGCCATCGCGCAGGTCATGTCCGAGGCCAGGACCGCCATGGCGGACGAGCCGGTGCTCTCGCTGGTGGAGCCGCTGAGCAACGGACGCACGCATGCGGTGGTGGTCACGGCCGAGGACCGCAGCATCCTCGGCATCGTCACCCAGACCGACCTCGTCGCGGTCCTCACGCGCCTGGTCTCGAACAAGGCCTTCGCAGTGCCCACGCCGCACGCGGCGTGATCCGTGGGTCGGCGAGCATGGCCCGGTTGTTGCGTGGAGAGGGTGTTTCCCTCCCACCGTACCAGCACGGGTTCGGGCCGATGCACGACACGCCGCTTCTTCTCCACCTCCTCTACGTGATCCTGATGGCGTCGAGCATGATGATCACGTGGCAGGTCCACCGGCTTCTCGGCCGCGCCTGAGCGCGTTACCCTCCGGCCCGAAGCGCCGCCGCTTCGTCGGCCAGGTTGGCACGGGCCGCACTCTCCAGGCGGTCGTGGAAATGCCCGGTCTGGTAGAGACGGGGCCGGTCGAGAAACCGATCGAGCACGCCCGCGCGCCCGATCCTCCAGGCCGCGTCGGGGACCATCGCGTATTCCCGCCGGACCGCCGCCGCATAGGCCTCGTAGATCGCCCGTGGAGCGCCGAGCACCGCGAGGTCGAGATCGAGCATCAACCGCGTTTCCGGGTCCTCGCTGGGTCCATGCGCGGCGGTCGCCCGGATCATCGCGACGGCCGAGCGAATGCACTCCCGCCCGAGGCCGGACCCTGAGCAGGTGACGAGCAGGTCGGCGCTCCGCGCCTCGTTGTCGGAGCGGGCCGGATCGTAGACGGCGTCGTGGAAATAGATGGCGAGATCGATGGCGTCGCCGTCGAGCCCCGAAACGTCGGGCAGCCCCCGCACGGCATCGTGCCCCGCGAGCAGAGCCCTGACATGGGGCCAGCCGTGGTAATGCCGCGCCGCCTCGCCGTAGCCGGCATCGAGCGCCCGCCATGCGGCCTCCGCGCCGGACCCTCCCACCGCCCGTGTCCAGACTCCGTCGAAACGTTGGCGCAGGCTTTGGTCCATGCGGAACCTCGGTTCGGATAGCGGGGGTGATGGGGGCGTAAAGTCCGCGGTTCACCTGTGTGACCGGAACGCGGCGCGGTTTGCCATGATCGGCGCAACGCCGCGCCGATCCGCCATGGTCGCGCCACGCTCAGGGTGGCTCAAGAGCTTGCCGGATCACGCGTTTTCCCGCACTCGGGTGGCTGCCGCCCCCTCGCGCGTGGCGCCATCCGTCGCGACGACGAAACACGCCGAAGGCCCGCCGCGTGGCGGTGGGAAACGGGGTCGCGTCCGACCGAAATCCCGGCTCGCGCGACCGGTCCCCGCCGTCAAAGGCCCCCCGAGGCCGCCCGCCGGTTGCGGACCATTCCGGCGATCGCCAGCACGATGATCGCCGCGATGGCACCGGTGATCGCCAGGAAAGTCAGGGTGCGATTCCACAACCGGTCGAGGCCGAGATCGGTGGTGACGAGGTCGGGCCGGGCCGGATCGGCCATCACCCGGATGCTGTAATCGCCCACATGAAAGCCACTGAACACGTAGTTCACCCGTCGCGCGACGGCTCCGGTGGAGGTGCGCAGGTTCAGCGTCGCGTCGCAGATATGGAGCACGATCTTGGCGCTGCACTTGCCGTCCGTCACCCGCGCGTCGGCGACGGGATGGGCCGTCTCGCGGACCTGCCAATCCGAGAGCAGCGGCGGCGCCGTGTAGACGAGGCAGGCGGCCAAAAGACCCGCCAACGCCACGAGGCCGAACAGCGTCCAGAGGATATTGCCCCAGCCCTGACTCGGAGGGGGAAGGCGCAAGGAGGCCGGGCTTTTCGCAGGGGCAGTCATCAAAGCGAGCCTCGTCTGGTGTCGTGTATGGGAGGGGCCGGGGGCGAGCCGGCCTCCGCGAGGATGCGGCGCGCCTCGGCCGCGTGCCGGTAGCGGCCGATCAGGTCGGCGAAGTCCTGCAGCGTCATCTTTCGCGGAAGGCTGGCCCTGATCGTGACGATGCGGCGTTTGGGGTCGAGGCGGATCTTCCGGCCCCCCGGCACCCTCTGCGGAAAGAGCGCCTCCGGCGGCAGGAGCAGGCGCGTGACGATTCCCGTCTGCTGTAGCGTCATGTCGAGGTCGGCCATGTCGTCCCAGGGGATGGGCCGGTCCAGGCCGGGGATCACCAGCGCTTCGGGCCGCAGGATCATCGTGGTCCGCTCGCCCCGCCACAGCCTGAACAGGCCAAAGCCCCCAAGCATAGCCCCGCAGGCAAGGGAGACCGCCGCTACGAGGCGCGCCTCCCAGGCCGACAATCCCGGGAAGCCGAGGGTCACCAGGGCGAGAGCGAAAGTGGCGAAGAGCAGGCCGGTGACCGCGAGGACGATGGCGCCGGGCCGGCTGTTCTCCCGCAGGATCCGCTCTTCGGTGTCGATCGCCGCCGCCGCCGCTTCGAGATGCGCCCGCACGGCCGCGTCATGCTCTTCCACCGCCCCGCGAAAATCCGCCGTGGCCGCCAGGCACAGACCGGCGGGGTCGGCGAAATAGGCGGCGAGCTGGCCCAGCGCGTGCGGCGGCGGCACGATGGCAGACGCGGCCAAGAGTTCGGCATCCAGCGTCCTGCCGAGGGCGGCGATGCGCTCGCGGGTCGGCGGATGGGTGTCGGTGGGGTGGGGCTGCTCGGCCTCCAGATGCGCGGCCGGGTCGTCGAGCCCGCGCGCGATCACGTGATCGAGGATGGCGGCCACGAGATCGGCGGGGGCCGATCCGGGCGTCTCGGCGGCGGCATCGAGCATTTCCGCGATGCGCGGCTGAACCGCGCCGGTGCGGAGCAGCGCCCGCGCGGCGGCATCCGCCGAGGTCGGCCCGGCGCCGGCGGCGTCGGCGGCGAATTCCCGCGCCCGGCTCCAGTGCCGCACGGCGAGATGGAAGCGCTCCATCACGAAGGCGCCGAGGCGTAAGGACGGGGTCAGCAGCCCGAAGGATCCGGCATGCCCCTCAGCCACCGCGTCGAGGGAGCGCCCGACCCCGGCATAGATTGGCAGGAAGCGCTGGCTGTAGGCGGTGTCGCCCCCGGCGTAATGGGCGAGTTCGTGGCCGATGATCGCCGCCACCTCGTCGCCGCGCATCAGGGCGAGATAGGGCAGCGGGAGATAGAGGATGCGGCCCGTCAGCCGCTCACCGCCCGGCTCCACCACGGCCGGCCCGGCGCTGACGAAGAAGCCCCCGGTGAGGCCCACCACCACGGCCTCGGGCTTGAGCGCTCCGAGCCGTTCGGCGAGCCCCTCGGTGAGACGCCACAGGCCTGGCGCCTCCGCTGGCGAGACGGTCCGGCCGAGGATCGGCAGCGGGTCGGGCTCGAACGCGGCGAGGGCCCGGCGCAGACCGAGAACGGTCGCACCGGCCGTGATGAGCACGGCGCCGATAGCTACGGCGGCGACCAGCAGCAGCTTGATCTCTCCGCTGCCGAGGCCGGGTCGGGCGAGCATACCGGCCTCGACGATCACGGCGACAACGACCCCTCCGGCGGTGAGGAGGACCTGGACCGCGAGGATGGGAGGCAAGAGTCGTCGCACCAGGGAGAAGCCGACGACCAGCACGTCCCGCGAGCCCCGGCCCATCCATCCCAGGACGGCGCCGGCGAGCAGGACGAGGATCGACAGAGCGGCCGCGATGGCACCGGCCGCGACGACGAACGGCGGCAGGCTTCTGCGCCAATCCATCAGCATGGTCAGGGTGGTGGCCTCGTCCCGCGCCACGCGAGCCTGAACGAGGGCAAGGGGGCCGCCATAGACTTGGCCGTTGCGGCGGAACTGCATGCGGAAATCGATGCGGCCGTCCCGAGGCTGGCGCGCCTCAAGGTCTTCGACGACCCGTATCAGCTGCAGGCGTTCGGCATCGAGTTCGGCCCAATCGGCGGCGGCGCGCTCCTGTTCCCAGAGGCCGAGGAGCATGATGGCCAGGGGCAGCAGGACGGTGGCGGCCACGAGGCCAGCGAGAGAGCGTAGCCGCGACGGGGGGCGCGTGATCGTTGCGTCGGCGATGCCTGCCTCCCAGGATGCGTTCTAGCGCAAACGGGCATGCAGATAGGCCACTTCCTAGGAAAAATCACCCGTCAGGCTGCGGACACGATCCGGGCGACCCTGGCAGGTCGATGTGGAGGGCGGCGTGGATCGTGTCCGGGGCGGGTTGCTCCATCAGCATTCGCCAGGGATTCCAGCGCAGG
The DNA here is from genome assembly GCF_001422815.1 of Methylobacterium sp. Leaf91. Classification (GTDB taxonomy): domain Bacteria; phylum Pseudomonadota; class Alphaproteobacteria; order Rhizobiales; family Beijerinckiaceae; genus Methylobacterium. Next base: position 129,177 of record NZ_LMMP01000001.1, read on the forward strand.
AACGCTGCGGAAGCGCCAGGGTGGCCCCTGGGATGAAGTATGAAACTTCATTATGTGCCGCTCCGTATGGGGGCGGATGAATCTCGACGTCTTCCCAGGTTTCTCTACCCCGGCCCTCGCCTCCACCGAGGCCGATCTCATCGCCGCGGATGCTGAGTGGATCGCCGAATTGGCAAGCGTGTTCGGCTCCGACAGGATCGACGAGATGGCGGCTCAGCGCGCGGGCCGGGGCGAGGAGGGAAGTCGCCTCCGGCATCTCTACGACGCCCGTGAGAGCGCCTTGGCGGCATGGCGCGCCGCGCGTGGTATGGATTAGCCGCGCCGGCTCAGCCGGGTCAGAAACGGGGACTGGCCGTCATTCCCAATGCTGCACCCGACCCCGCAAGGCTGACGCCCTTCTTCGACACACGGTGTCCATCGCCGTAGGTGGGAGGCGTGTAGCCCTGTCGGGATTGCCGGTGGATTGCGTCGCCGAGGTCGCCGGCGACCTGTCGCAGGGTGGTTGCTTGGCAGGATGCGGCGACCTGCGTCGCGAGTTCACGGGTATGGCTCCGGCCATAGAGGAAGGCGGCGAGGCGCGCCCGGGTCCTCTCGGGAATGCCCGCCACCAAATCGGGGATGGCGTCCGCGTGAGCGCGGTATATCTTCCCAAGCTGATCGCCTGAAACAGGGCAATCGTCGTTGAAATCTTCGATGCCGATCGAACGGGCCTGGAACACTCGGGTACCTGCAAGTTGGGTTGCCCCGACACTGCGATGCCGTGGTTAATGAATGGTGCTCACGCCCTCCGATCGGTGAGAAGTCATTAACAGACAGTGGGGCGGCAAATCTTCACAGGCCGCGTCTCAATCGATCCCGTCGTCTCGGGCTCGCCCCTGAGCGTGGCGTGATTGCCCGGCTGAGGCGCGGTCTTAGGGATCTTCATGAGTTGGAAGGCGCAGACGCAACAGAGGGCCAGCGAAGCCAGCCAGAGTGCGCATCGTGCGGTTTTGACGGTTTGTTTCGACATGGCAGCCAGGGTGGGCCCGATTGGTTAGCCAATGTTGAACACCGGTCGGCGGTCGATCGAGGCGTCATCCCTGCCGTAATTCGGTGGCCAGACGCTCCGCGTCACTGCGCATCAGAGCCAAGAAATTCCGGGCCATCGGTCCCGACCGCAGATGATAGAGGGCGTGGACATCCGCCGACAGGATCGGCGAGACGACGGGCCGGTAGGTGACGTTCGCATGGGCGAGCTTCGCCACGAATTCCGGGATCAGGGCGACGCCGAATCCCGCCGCCACGAGGCTGGTGAGCGAGGCGGCTTCCACCGCCTGCTGCGAGATCGTCGGATAGAATCCGCTGCCGATGCAGCATTGCAGAATGTGCCTGGCAAAGAGCGAATCCCGCAGACGCAGGAAGACGAACTTCTCGTCCTTCAGACAGCTCAACGTCACCGATTCGGTGGTGATGCTGTGGCCTTTAGGCAGGACGACGTTGATTCCCTCGCTCCAGGCCAATTCGCTCGTCAGGTCCGGGTCCTGCGGCGGAGTTCGCAGGAAGTTGATGTCCGTCTGCCCCGATTTCAGCGCAGCGATCTGCTTGTCAGGCGACATCTCATGGATCTGGATGTCGACTCCGACGAAGGTCTCCTGAAACTTATAGATCAGTCCGCCGAGCGGTCCGGCGAGCATGGAGCCCGTCAGGCCGACATTGAGCACGCCGACGCTGCCGCAGCCGATGGCATGCGCCCGCTCGGTGGCGTCCTGCGCGCTGTGGAGAATGGCCTTGGCCCGGACCAGGAAATCCTGGCCCGCCTGCGTGAGCGACACGCGGCGCGTCGTCCGCTCGAGCAGTCGGGTTCCGATCTCGGTTTCGAGATCGCGGATCTGCTGGCTCAGCGGCGGCTGCGCCACGCCGAGAGCATCCGCCGCCGCTGTAAAGCTGAGCTTTTCTGCGACGGCCACGAAGTAGCGGAGGTGGCGAAGTTCCATGACCGCCATTCATACGCTGAGCTTCTTAATGGCGATGAAAGATATATTTGACGGCTGCCTCGGGTCGAACAATGCTGCGCTCGGCGATTGTCGAGGACATGTAATTCCTGCATGACCCCGCGGGACGTCCCACCTCCTGTCAGTGAATCTTCCGATGCACCGGGGCCGGGCACGCGGAGCGACGAACGGCCTGAAGCAACGGTTGGAGGTTCGCATGCGGCGCTTCTTTGCGTCCCTGTTCGGTCAGGTGGTCGCGGCCCTCGTCCTCGGCATCGTCCTCGGCATCGCATGGCCGGATTTCGCCGTCGCCCTGAAGCCCCTCGGCGACGGGTTCATCAAGCTGATCAAGATGGCGATCGCGCCCCTGGTCTTCGGTGTCGTCGTGCACGGCATCGTCGGGGCGGGGGACCTGCGCAAGGTCGGCCGGGTCGGTCTCAAGGCGCTGATCTATTTCGAGGCGGTCACGACCCTGGCCCTCGTGCTCGGCATCGTCCTCGCCTACGTGTTCGCGCCGGGGGCCGGCATGAACATCGATCCCTCCACTCTCGATGCCAAGGCCATCGCCAGCTACACCGACCGGGTCGGGCAGGTGACAGGCACCGTCGACTTCCTGATGAAGATCATCCCGACCACGATCGTCGATGCCTTCGCCAAGGGCGACATCCTCCAGGTCCTCATCATCGCGATCCTGTTCGGTTCGGGATTGGCGCTGCTGGGCGAGCACGGGCAGCCCCTGGCGCAGAGCATCGAGCGGATCACCGCCGTCCTGTTCAAGATCATCGGCTTCATCGTGCGGCTGGCCCCCCTCGGTGTCCTCGGCGCCGTCGCCTTCACCGTCGGCAAGTACGGCATCGGCTCCCTGCGGCAGCTCGGGATGCTGGTGGCCCTGTTCTATGTGGGTGTCGCGTTCTTTGTCTTCGTCGTGCTCGGCGCGATCCTGCGCGCGGCCGGCTTCAGCATCCTGAAGCTCATGGCCTATCTGCGCGAGGAACTCATGGTGGTGGCGGGCACGGCCTCCTCCGACAGCGTGCTGCCGCAGATCATGCGCAAGCTCGAACGGCTCGGCATCCGCGATTCCACCGTCGGCTTGGTGATCCCCACGGGCTACTCGTTCAACCTCGACGCCTTTTCCCTCTACCTCACCCTCGCCACCGTCTTCATCGCGCAGGCCACCAACACGCCCCTGTCCTTCGGACACCTGATGCTGATCCTCGGCATCGCCCTCCTGACCTCCAAGGGCGCACACGGCGTCCCCGGATCGGCCATCGTCGTCCTGGCGGCGACCCTGTCGGCGGTGCCGGAAATCCCGGTGATCGGGCTGGTGCTGGTTCTGTCCATCGACTGGTTCGTCGGCATCGCCCGGGCGCTCGGCAACCTCATCGGCAATTGCGTGGCGACGGTGGTCATCGCCGCCTGGGAGGGCGATATCGATTGGGCTCAGGCCCATCGCGTCCTGAACGGAGAGGTCGCCACCGACACGGCGGCGGTGCTCGATAGCCCCCTTGCCAAGGCGTAAGCTCCGGGACGACATCCGGCGCGCCCAGGTCGGAACAGGCCAATCCGGGTCCGCCCTGGCACGATCCGCGCTGGGCCCGCGACGTTAACGGCTCGAACGAGTCGCATGAATTGTTGGAGACGAGCCCGTGACCGCCTCTTCCTATAACCCGCCCTGCGGTGGACTGCCGCCCCAGACCGCGCTGATGACCGGCCGGGCCGTATTCACCGAAGCCTATGCGGTCATCCCGAAAGGCGTGATGAGCGACATCGTCACCAGCGTGCTGCCGTTCTGGGACGACACCCGCGCCTGGATCCTGTCCCGCCCGCTCTCCGGCTTTTCCGAAACTTTCGCCCAGTACCTGATGGAAGTCGCGCCCGGCGGCGGCAGCGAGCGCCCGGAACTCGACGCCCGCGCCGAGGGCGTGCTGTTCGTGGTCGGTGGTCATGCCAGCCTCGTCCTGGAGGGGGCCACGCATGCCCTACGCTCCGGCAGCTATGCCTATCTTCCTCCGGGCGCCCCCTGGACGTTGCGCAATGACGGCGGCGAGCCGGCCCGCTTCCACTGGATCCGCAAGGCCTACGAGCCCGTGCCGGGCATCGACGTGCCCCCCGCCTTCATCCGCCACGATTCCGAGATCGAGCCGCGGGGCATGACCGGCACGAACGGTGTCTGGGCCACGACCCGCTTCGTCTCCCCCGACGACGTGCGCCACGACATGCACGTGAACATCGTGACGCTTCAGCCCGGTGCTTCGATTCCCTTCGAGGAAACCCATGTGATGGAGCACGGGCTCTTCGTGCTCGAAGGCAAGGCGGTCTACCGGCTCAACCGCGACTGGGTCGAGGTGGAGGCCGGCGATTTCATGTGGCTGCGCGCCTTCTGCCCCCAGGCCTGTTACGCTGGCGGCCCCGGTCCCTTCCGCTACCTGCTCTACAAGGACGTCAACCGCCACCCGGCCCTGACGCCGCGCAGGATCGGGTGATGAGCGCCCGCCACATCGTCGCCCGCCCGCTCACGCCCGAGGCCTTCGCCCCGTTCGGGACGGTCATCGACAGGGCGGCCGTCGATCCGCGCCCGATGAATGCCGGCATGGCGCGCCGCTTCCACGATCTGGCGGAAATCCGCGCCATCGGCGAGGGCGCGCGGGTGGTGATCGGCCTCGTCGAAGCCGAGCCCTATCCCCTGCCGCTGAGGGTCGGTCTCATCGAGCGCCATCCCCTCGGCGCGCAGGCCTTCGTGCCGCTGGACGACGCGCCGTTCCTCGTCGTCGTGTGCCCCGACGAGGACGGGCGGCCCGGACCACCACAGGCCTTCGTCACGGCGCCGGGCCAGGGGGTTTGCTACGCTATCGGCACGTGGCACGGCGTGCTGACCCCCTTCGGTGCGCCCCAGGAGTTCCTGGTGATCGATCGCGGCGGGACGGGCACCAACTTGGAAGAGGTTCGGCTCGACGAGCCTTGGACGGTCGCTCTGCCGACAATGTCGGAGGGATAAGCCGCCGCGATGCCCCGGAGGGCATCGCGAGCCGGATGTCCCGATGGCTCAGGAGCCGAACTTGTAGTTCAGCCCGACCCGGACGACGCTTCCCTCCGACCGGAAGCGCGAGGTCGCCTCCACGAGGGACTGGGCGAGTCCGCTGGAGCCCGTCAGCGGGACGCTGCGCTTGCCGAGATCGTAATGCAGGTATTCCACCTTCAGCGTCACCGCGGAGGAGCGGAAGACGTTGAGGAAATTCTCGGTCGGCAGGGCGTATTCGATGCCCCCGCCATAGGCGAAGCCGGTCTCGAGACGGTCGATCCCGCCGGCGAAGAGGTCGAGGGTCGAAGTTCCCCCCAACTGCAAGCTCGACGCGTTCTGGTAGTTCACGTTGCCGTAGGCGAGACCGCCGGTGCCGTAGACCAAGACGCGATCGAACGCGTAACCGAGCCGGCCGCGCACGGTGCCGAGGAAATCGAGGCTCTGACGCGTGGTGGTCACCACGGCCGAATCGCTGCCCGACCCGAAGATGCCGCGCGACCTGCGCTTGGTCTCGTCCAGGTCGGTATAGGCAATGTCGGTCTCGATGCCGAGGACAAGGCCCGCGCCGGGGGTGAACTGGTAATTGTACCCGGCCTGACCGCCGGCCACGAAGCCTTCCTGCCGGGAGGACAGGGAGGCGATGCCGGCGCGCTCGATGAAGAGATCGGCGTTGCTGCCATTCACCGAGGTCGCCGCCGTGCGGACGGTCTGCCGCTCGGTGAAGCCGTATCCGGCCTGCACACCCGCATAGAAGCCGGTCCAGCTGAAAGCTGGGACAGGCACGAAGACGGGCGGCGGTGCGGAACGGCGGGGCAGGTCCGCTGCAGCCACGGTTCCGGTCATCAGCCCGATCATCGCGCCGACACCCAACACAATCTTCGCCATCGTCCCCTCGCCGCCTCCATTGACGGCAGCGACGTGAATCAACGGAGCAATCCTGGGATAGTGCCGGGAAGACACAATTTCGGACCGATCGTCCGAAATTTTTAACCATGACGCGACGTGGCTAACTCCTCCTCAGGGAGGTACAAAAATGCCACTGCCGTGAGTCTGTCGACCGGTTTCCACAGCCCATTAAAGCCGCTCCTCGACGAAGGCACGCATGAGCAGATGAGCGATCGCCATAGGCGGCGGCACGGTCAGTCCCTCGCCATGGGTGCCGGCGATCATCGCCGCCACCTCGTTGCGGGTGAACCAGCGGGCGTCCGCGAGCTCTGCCGGATCGATGGTGATCGCTTCGTCCAGGGCCTGCGCCGCGCAGCCGATCATCAGCGACGACGGGAACGGCCAAGGCTGCGAGGCGTGGTAGGTCACCGCGCCGATCCTCAGCCCCGCCTCTTCGAGGGTCTCGCGGCGGACCGCGTCCTCGATGGTCTCGCCGGGCTCCAGGAAGCCGGCGAGGCAGGAATACATGCCCTCCTTGAAGCGCGGCGAGCGCCCGAGCAGGCAGGATTCTCCCCGGCGGATCAGCATGATCACCACCGGATCGACGCGGGGGAAGTGATGGGTCTCGCAGATCGGGCATTCGCGGCGGAAACCGCCGGCGGCGAAACGGGTGGCCGTTCCGCAATTGGCGCAGAAGCCGTGGCGGGCATGCCAGGCCAGGATGGATTTCGCCGTGGCGAGGAGGCCGAGTTCATGCGGCGCCACCGCATTCTCGGCAGCGAGGCTGCGCAGGTCGGTGGTGCGGAAGCCGGAGTCGGACTCGTACCCGTCGGCGGACTCCGGCGAGACCGCGCAGGCGAAGACCGGAGCCCCGTCGAGGCGGCCGAGGAACAGAGTGAGTTCGGCGTGGCAGGCGCTCGCCGCCTGCCCTGAGGGGAGGAGCGCCGTATCGCCGGCAAGGACGATGCGGTCCCCCGCCACCAGCACGATCCGCGCATCCGGCGCGTCCGGCTTCGGCACGAGGTCGCTGCTCTCGGCCGAATGGCGGACGAGCCGGCTCTCCGCATAGCCGAGTTGGTCGAGGCGCGCGCTCATCAGGCGGCCGCGAACAGGGCGCCGATGCGCTCGATCATCTGGGCGCGGGCGTGGTGCGGATAGGACTGGCGCGTGCCTACGCCCCAGACCGGCGAGGGCCAGGCCGGATCGGACAGGAAACGCCCGATCACATGGACATGGAGCTGCGGTACGACGTTGCCCAAGGCCGCGACGTTGACCTTGTCGGGCTTGGCGAGGGCCAGCATCACGCCGGTGGCGATCCGGATCTCGTCCATGAGGTCGCGCGCATCCTCCGCCGACAGGTCGGTGAGTTCGCTGGCACCCGCCCGGCGCGGCACCAGGATCAGCCAGGGAAACCGGGCGTCGTCCATCAGCAGGACACTGCACAAGGCGAGGTCGCCCACCGGCACGGTGTCGGCGACGAGGCGCGGGTCGAGGGTGAAATCGTTTGTCATCGCCGCTCAAGCTGGGATGCGTTGGGAATGCGGAGTTCTCGCCGGTTCGGCCTCGTAAGTCACGCCGGCGCGGGCCGCTCGGTGTCGAGGAAGCGGAACAGGGCCGGCGCGTTGGCATGCGCCACGTTGAAGCGCAGCCACGGGGTCGGCTCCTGATCGGCGCGGAACAGGTGTCCGGGGGCGAGCATGATGCCCTTCGCGGCGGCCCTTTGCGCGAGGCCGGCCGTGTCCGGATCTCCGCCGAAGCCGGCCCAGAGGAAGAGCCCGTTGGCGGGGCGGTGAAACAGCGACAGGCCCACCGAGAGCAGGGCCTCGGCCACAATCTTCTGCTCGGCGGCGAGCTTTTCGCGGAGCCTCGCGATGTGGAGGCGGTACTGGCCTTCCGTCAGGATCGAGTGGACGATGCTCTCGGAGATTTCCGAGCTCGTCAGGCTCGCCGCCATCTTCATGCGCAGGAGCCGCTGCGCATTCTCGGGGTTGCAGGCGAGATAGCCGACCCGCAGGGCGGGCGAGATGGTCTTCGAGAAGCTGCTGATGTGGATGACGCGCGCGAGCTGGTCGAGGCTGGCGATGCTGGGCGCCGTCTCCTCGACGAAGCTCGCATAGATGTCGTCCTCGACGATCTGGAAGTCGTGTTTCTCGGCGATGCGGAGGATCTGGTAGGCGGTGGCCGGCGAGCAGGACGTCCCGGTGGGGTTGTGGAAGCTCGTATTGGTGAAGAACAGCTTCGGCTTGTGCCGCTCCGCCAGTGCCTGGAGCGCGGGAATCGACGGCCCCTGGAGGGTCCGCTCGACGCCGACGATGGTCACCCCCATGGCGTGGAGCGAGGGGTAGAGGTTGCAATAGCCTGGATCGTCCACGAAGGCGACGTCGCCCGGCTGTAGGAAGGTCCGCATGGTCAGGTCGAGGGCCTGGCTCGCCCCATGCGTCAGCAGGATCTGGTCCGGCTCGCACTCGATGTTGCGCTGGGCGAGGAGCAACTGGATCGCCCGGCGCAAGGGCGCGTGGCCGAGGGGATGCCCATAGCGCGAGACCAGCCGGTCGGGGCGCCGCGCCAGGGCCGCCAGGGCCTGCTTGATCCCGTCGGCGAACAGGTGGCTGTCGGGAAGCCAGCCGCAGCCGGCTTTGACGGTGAAAGCGTCCTCCTCGTAGACCCGCTGGAGCAGCCAGCCGGAATCCACCGAGATCTGCACGGGTTTCCGCCGGGGGACGACGGATTTGCGATCGAGCAGCCGGGCCGAGACGAAGTATCCGCTCGCGCGTCGAGCTTCGAGCAGGCCGTCCGCCACCAGCCGGTTATAGGCGTTCGAGACGGTGAGCGTGCTCACGCCGCATTGAACGGCCAGCTTGCGCACCGATGGCAGGCGGGCGCCCGGCGCCACGCTCCCGCTGCGGATGCGCTCGGACACGGCCTCCACCAGCTGGGCGACGAGGGGGGCGGTGCTGGCGGGGTCGAGGCTGATCATGGGCCGTCATCCACGGGCGAGGCCGGTCTCGGCGATCCGACTGTATGGGTGGGTGAACAGATACAGCTGCGCGTGCCAACCCGCCAACTGTTGATAGTCGGTGAGCCAGGGCCGGGCGATAACGCAGTGCGGCGGGGGTCGGGATCTTGCATCGGGGATCGGCGGAGAGACACATGGATCATGCGATCATCGACCAGGCGGCGGACCGGCAGCTCAATGTCGAGCCGTACTGGATGCCGTTCACGCCCAATCGCCACGTGAAGGCCGACCCGACGCCGCGCATCATCACCTCGGCGAAGGGCGCCTATTACCGGACGGCCGAGGGACGCGAGCTGTTCGACAGCCTGTCGGGCCTGTGGTGCTGCCCCCTCGGCCACGCCCAGCCGCGGATCGTCGAGGCCCTGCGCCGGCAGGCCGAGACCCTCGATTACTGCACCGCCTTCCAGATGACCAACCCGGTGACGCTACGGCTGGCCGAGCGTATCGCCGACATGGCCCCGGACGGGCTCGACCGGGTGTTCTTCACAAATTCCGGCTCGGAGGCCGTCGATACCGCCCTCAAGATCGCTCTCGGTTATCACCGCCTGCGCGGCGAGGCCGGTCGCTTCCGCATGATCGGCCGCGAGAAGGGCTATCACGGCGTCGGCTTCGGCGGCATGTCGGTGGGCGGCATGGTGGCCAACCGCAAGATGTTCGCCACCGCGATGATCCAGGGCGTCGACCACCTGCGCCATACCCACGATTATGCCGAGATGGCGTTCTCGAAGGGCCAGCCGACCTGGGGTGCGCATTTCGCCGACGACCTCGAACGGATGGTGGCGCTGCACGATGCGGGCACGATCGCCTGCGTCATCGTCGAGCCGCTGCAGGGCTCGGCGGGGGTCATCGTGCCGCCGCTGGGCTATCTCCAGCGCCTGCGCGAAATCTGCACGCGGCACGGCATCCTGCTGATCTTCGACGAGGTGATCACCGGTTTCGGCCGCCTCGGGGCGCCCTTCGGCGCTGACCGCCTCGGTGTGATCCCCGACATGATCACCTTCGCCAAGGGCATCACCAACGGCATCGTGCCGATGGGCGGCGTCATCGTCCGCAAGGAGATCTACGACACGTTCATGACCGGGCCGGCGGCGGCGGTGGAGCTGTTCCACGGCTACACCTATTCGGGCCATCCCCTGGCGGCGGCCGTCGCCCATGCCTCCCTCGACCTGATGGAGGAGGGTGACCTCTTTGCCCGCGTGCGCGAGTTGGAGCCGATCCTCGAGGGGGCCGTCCACACGCTGCGCGACGAACCGGGCATCAAGGACATCCGCAATTTCGGCCTGACGGCGGCCGTCGATCTCGAACCGACACCGGGCCAGCCCGGCGCGCGCGCCCTGCGGATCTTCGAGCGCGGCCTGCGCGAAGGCATCCTCCTGCGCTTCACCGGCGACACCATCGCCATGGGCCCGCCCTTCATCTCGACCCAAGCTGAGATCACCGGCATGATCGAGATGCTGCGCGGTCTCATCCGCGCCGAAGCCTGACCGGCGGCCGGCGCACTCCCGATAGACGGCCCGTGACCCGTTCCATTCTCTTCAAAGGTTGAACCGACATGCCCCTGATGCGCTTCGATATCCTGGAAGGCCGCACCGATTCCGAACTGAAGACGCTCCTCGACGCCGCGCACGAGGCGATGCTGGAGGCGTTCAACGTTCCGCCGGGCGACCGCTACCAGATCGTCACCGAGCACAAGCCCTCGCGGATGATCGTCGAGGATACCGGGCTCGACATCCCGCGCACCAAGGACGTTGTGGTGGTCCAGATGATCACCCGGCCGCGCGGCAAAGAGAAGAAGCAGCTGTTCTACCGGCTGCTGACCGAGAAGCTCGAAGCCGCCTGCGGCATCGCCCCGGCCGACGTCATGGTCTCCACGGTGGAGAACACCGACGAGGATTGGTCCTTCGGCCACGGCCGGGCGCAGTTCCTCACCGGCGAACTCTGACAATCGTTTGAGTTCTTATTCTAGAGCTTAACCTCATCCTGAGGTGCCGCGTAGCGGCCTCGAAGGAGGCTTCCAGGGATCGGGAGACGACTGGAGAGCTCCTTCGAGGCCCTTTGCTCAAGCAAAGGGCGCCTCAGGATGAGGTGGTCTGCTGGGATGATCTGCTCTGGCACAAGCATCCGCTGGAAAACCCGATCAAACAGGCCCTGGGCGGGTTTCGCAACGAGGGTCGCCGCTTCTGCGGCCTGAAACCTGCGACACGTCATAAGGACTGAGCGAGGTGACGTGTTGGCCCGCCAATGCGAACCCGCCCGGGGCGCCAAGCCCATTCCGGACCCTAACCCCGACCCTCTACGGAACGCCGGCCATGCATGTCCTGATCCTCGGTGGCGGCGTCGTCGGCGTCACCTCGGCCTATTACCTGGCCAAAGCCGGCCACCGGGTCACCGTGCTGGAGCGCCAGCCGGCGGCGGGGCTCGAGACGAGTTTCGCCAATGCCGGCCAGGTCTCACCGGGATATTCGGCGCCCTGGGCGGCGCCCGGCATTCCCCTCAAGGCGATGAAGTGGCTGATGATGCGCCACCGGCCCCTCGTGGTCTGGCCGAGCTTCGAGCCGCGTTTCTACGGCTGGCTCGCCCGGATGCTGGCGAATTGCACGGAGGAAGCCTACCAGCGCAACAAGGGCCGGATGGTGCGTCTGGCCGAATACAGCCGCGACGTGCTGCGCGACCTGCGCGCCGAGACCGGCATCGCCTACGATCACCGCGAGCAGGGCACGCTCCAGCTGTTCCGGACGCAGAAGCAGCTCGATCATGTCGGGGACGACACCCGCGTCCTCGACGCCTATGGCGTTCCCTACGCGGTGCTGGACCCCGCCGGTTGCATCATGGCCGAGCCGGCCCTGGCGCGGGTGGCCGGGACCTTCGTCGGTGGCCTGCGGCTCCCCGGCGACGAGACCGGCGACGCGCATCTGTTCACCCAGCGCCTCGCCGCGCTCTGCGAGGGCCTCGGCGTAGTCTTCCGCTATGGCACGGCCATCACCGGCCTGCGCAGCGAGGGTGACCGGATCAGCGGCGTGGCGACGGCAGCGGGCGAGGTCCTGACCGCCGACGCCTACGTGGTGGCCATGGGCAGCTACACCCCGGCTCTGCTCCGGCCCTTCGGCATCGATCTGCCGATCTATCCGGTGAAGGGGTATTCCCTCACCCTGCCGGTCACCAATGCAGAGGCGGCACCGGTCTCGACGGTGATGGACGAGACCTACAAGGTGGCGATCACCCGGCTCGGCGACCGCATCCGGGTCGGCGGCACCGCCGAGCTCGCGGGCTTCAGCGCGGTCCTACGCGGACCGCGTCGGGAGACCCTGGTTCGCTCCGTCGGTGATCTGTTCCCGGCGGGCGGCGATCTCTCGCAGGCGAAGTTCTGGACCGGCCTGCGGCCGATGACGCCGGACGGCACGCCCATCGTCGGCGGAACGCGCCTGTCGAACCTTTACACCAACACCGGCCACGGCACCCTGGGCTGGACCATGGCCTGCGGCTCGGGCCGGGTGCTGGCCGACCTCATCTCCGGCCGCACGCCGGACAGCGCCACCCCGGAACTCGCCGTCAGCCGCTACGCCGCCGGCGCTTGACGATGAGCCACTCGCGCCGAGGCGCGAGGGGCCGAATGAGGCGGCCTATTCGGCCGCGTCGACGTAGAGCTTGCCGCCCTCGGCCTGGAACTCGGCGGATTTGGCCGCCATTCCCGCCTCGCGCTCGGCCTGGCTCATGGGCGTCGCCTCGCCCAGCACCTGACCGGCCGCCTCCATGGCGAGCACCTCGGCGCGCAGATCCTGCGTGATCTTCATCGAGCAGAATTTGGGGCCGCACATGGAGCAGAAATGCGCGACCTTGTGGGCGTCCTTCGGCAGGGTCTCGTCGTGATAGGCCCGCGCCGTGTCGGGATCCAGCGACAGGTTGAACTGGTCCTCCCAGCGGAAGTCGAACCGGGCCCGTGACAGGGCGTCGTCGCGCAGCTGCGCCGCCGGGTGGCCCTTGGCGAGATCGGCGGCATGGGCCGCGATCTTGTAGGTGATCACGCCTTCCTTGACGTCGTCGCGGTTGGGCAGGCCGAGATGCTCCTTCGGGGTGACGTAGCAGAGCATGGCGCAGCCAAACCAGCCGATCATGGCAGCGCCGATGCCCGACGTGATGTGGTCGTAGCCCGGTGCGATATCGGTGGTCAGCGGGCCGAGGGTGTAGAACGGCGCCTCGCCGCACTCCTCCAGCTGCTTTTCCATGTTCACCTTGATCTTGTGCATCGGCACGTGGCCGGGGCCCTCGATCATGGTCTGGCAGCCCTTGTCCCAGGCGATCTTCGTCAGCTCGCCGAGGGTCTCGAGTTCCGCAAACTGCGCCGCGTCGTTGGCATCCGCGATGGAGCCAGGGCGCAGGCCGTCGCCCAGCGAGAACGAGACGTCGTAGGCCCTCATGATGTCGCAGATCTCGTCGAACCGCTCGTAGAGGAACGATTCCCGGTGACCGGCGAGGCACCAGCGCGCCATGATCGAGCCGCCTCGGCTGACAATGCCGGTGACCCGGCGCGCGGTGAGCGGCACATGGGCGAGGCGGACGCCCGCATGGATGGTGAAGTAATCGATGCCCTGCTCGGCCTGCTCGATGAGGGTATCCTTGAAGACCTCCCAGTCGAGCTTCAGCGGATCGCCGCCGACCTTCTCCAGGGCCTGGTAGATCGGCACGGTGCCGATGGGGACGGGCGAGTTGCGCACGATCCACGAGCGGATGTTGTGGATGTTTCGACCAGTGGAGAGGTCCATCACCGTGTCGGCGCCCCAGCGGGTCGCCCAGACCAGTTTCTCCACCTCTTCCGCTGCCGACGAGGTCACGGCCGAATTGCCGATATTGGCGTTGATCTTGACGAGGAAGTTGCGGCCGATCGCCATCGGCTCCACCTCGGGGTGGTTGATGTTGGCCGGGATGATGGCGCGGCCGCGCGCCACCTCGTCGCGCACGAATTCGGGGGTGATGAAAGCGGGGAGCGAGGCACCGAAGCTGTTGCCGTCGGCCAGCGCGGTCTGCGCGCCTTCCAGCATCGTCTCGCGGGCGAGGTTTTCGCGGTGGGCGACGTAGATCATCTCCTCGGTGATGATCCCGGCTTTGGCGAACTCGTACTGCGTCACCATCTGGCCGGGGCCGGCCTTGCGGATCTGGCGCGTCGCCGGACAGGGGGCGACGAGCTTGTCCTCCGGCACGAAGCCGTTGTCCTCGGGCTTGACCGCGCGCGGCGTGATCGTGGCATAGCCGCGCTTGGCGATCCACGGGTCGCGCAATAGGGGCAGGCCGGCATTCAGGTCGATCCGGGCATCGGTCTCGGTATAGGGGCCAGACGGATCGTAGACCCGCACCGGCGCCTCCTTCGGATCACTCAACGTGACCTCGCGGAACGGCACCCGGATGTCGTCACGGCCAGCCACGCTCGCATAGACCTTGCGCGAGCCCATGATTGGGCCGGTGGTCACCGCTTGCGGCTGCCCCTTGGCGGGTTCTTGTCCGGAAAGGTCTTTGGGGAGGACGGGTGCGTTCATATCGGATTCGCTCCTGGCGTGGGAGGCGATCCGGTTCGCAACGGTACGTCAGGACGACGGGCACCCGCTCGTTTGGAGCAGACAACCCAAGCGTAGTTCCCGTCCCTCCGCCGGTATGAGCCGGATCAGGTTCAAGGGTCAGGGCTGCGGCCCTATCTCAGCCCCCTGAACGGGGCCCCCCTCGGAACGATTCGAAAGTCTGCGTTCGCCGCGCCTTTGTCAATCGCCGGAGCCGACATCCCCAGTCGAATGCAAGGACTCACACCACGGCAACGATGACGTCGCGCCGATCGCGGATCGTTCGGGTCGGGCCGTTAAGCTCTCGACGACCGTAGTGTTCGATTTCATCCGCAAGCACAGTCCATTTTCGGTGCGGCATATTTCAGTCCGTCAAAAGCCCTCCCATAATGGAGCCTTCCCTGCTGACGGCGCGTTGTCAGTCATCAATTCTAAAAAACAATCAGGCTGGCGTTCCATGAACAAACTCATTCTCGCATCGGCCGCATTGCTCGGCGCGGTCGCGTTCGTTCCGACAACCGCCGACGCTCGCGGAGGCGGCTGGGGTGGTGGCGGCGGTGGCGGCGGTGGCACGAGCCGTGGCGGCGGTGGGCTCGCCGCGGGTGGTGGAGGCGGCGGCTGGGGCGGCGGTGGAATGAGCCGTGGAGGTGCTGGCGGCGCGGGACTCGCGGCTGCGGGCGGTGGTGGGCGAGGCTGGGGCGGTGGCGGTGGCGGCTTGAGCCGTGGCGGTGCTGGCGGCGGTCCCGCTGCCGTGGGAGGCGCTGGCCAGGGAGGCTGGGGCGGTGGACGCGGACAGGGCGGGATCGCTGCCGGTCCGAACTCCGGCGGTGGCTTCAACCGTGGCGGCTACGGTCATCACCGCGGGTATGGCTACAATCGTGGCTACGGCCGGGGATACGGCTACGGCGGACTCGGTCTTGGTTTGGGGCTAGGCTTGGCTGGAGCCGGAATCGGTTACGGCTATGGCAGCGGTTACTACGATAACGGTGGCTATTACGGCGGCGGCTATGCCCCAGCCTATTATGGTGGCGCCGTCGAGGTTCAGCAGGATGTCGGCGGGTCCGATCAGGACGTCGCCTACTGCATCCAGCGCTTCCGCTCCTACGATCAGCAATCGGGCACCTATCTGGGCAATGACGGTCAGCGTCACCGCTGCCCGCAATAACAACTGCACGGAAGACCTGCACCAAGAGCGAAGACATTTCAGCCTCATCCGACAAGAGAAGCCCCGCATCACTCGTTGCGGGGCTTCGTCGCATCTGGGCCCAGTGGCGCCTGCCTTACTTATCCGCGCCGTCTTTGCCATCGGTCCATCGGCGGAGATGATGATCTATACCTGACGACCCCGCCTCCACCCCGTTCGAGGGTCTGGGTCTAGGAACGGCGGTCGCAGCGAGGAGGGATCTTCCGGGGCTGCTCGGCATGGCGTAACGCCACGTCATGGTGGCTTCCGGTTCTCTCCTCGCTCCCGACGACATCGCCCACGTCATTCAGGTCGCGCTCGCTCCCGCTTTCCTGCTGACGGCGCTGGCGACGCTGCTCAATGTCTTCTCAACGCGCCTTGGGCGGGTGGCCGACCGTGTCGATGATGCCGCCGCCAGCTTGCAGAAGGCGGATGCGACCGAGGCGGCGCACCTGTCGCGCCAACTGACCTATCTGCGTCAGCGCTCCTTCATGCTCGATGTGGCTGTGGTGCTGGCCTGTTTCGGCAGCATCATGACCGGCATCGCGGTGCTCACGCTTTTCGTCGGGGCCTTGCGCGATGCCGCCACGGCCTCCGTCTTGTTCGGATGCTTCGGCGTCGCCCTGGTCTGCACGGTGGCGGCCATCGTCGCCTTCCTTCTCGAGATCCTGATGGCGGGCCGCCGTATCAGGGACGAGGTCGACCGCCAGACGGTGCAGGCCTCGGATCGGGAAGCGTCTGGACCCGATCTCCCATAGCGATCGCCGCGAACAGCACGGGCTTGATCCAATGTTGCGGACCGCCACCTGCGGCTTCAATCCTCGACGATCCCCTCGCCATGCGCGTCGAGCCAGCGAATTGCGCCGCTGAGGTCGAAGCCCCGTTCCCGGCCATAGGCCGCGACGTCATCGCGCCTCAAGCGTCCCGCCAACACCTCGCTCAAAGCCCAGAGGGTGAGCGAGCGGGTACCACTACGACAATGCGCGAGGACTGGGCCGGGCGCCCCTTCCACGGCGTCGCGGAACTGCGCGATGTCGTCGAGTGTGATGTCTGGGCCGGTAACCGGAAGATGGAGATAGGCCAGCCCCGCCGCCCTAGCAGCTGCGGCTTCGGCTTCGGCCTCCGTGCCCAATTGGCCGGGTTCTTCCCCCTCGGGCCTGTTGTTGATCAGCAGAGCGAACCCTTTTCCCGCCAAGTCGGCGATCTCGGCTTCGTTCGGCTGGCCGGAGACCGAAAGTCGGGATTCGATGGAGGTGATGGTCATGGAAGATCGTCCTTGGGGCTGCCTTGCGGCTCCGTTGGCGCTGCACGGACCCGCCACAGATCGTGTCCGTTCCGTGCGGCACAAGCGGGGCAGGCTGATTCCACCGCACGGCCCGCCTTGAACCCGGGATGGGTCTCGTCCGTTTCCGGTCTGATCCTCAACCCGCCTTCAGGATGACCACCATGGCCGATGCAAGACAGATCGTCGACGCGCTCGTGCGCTCACGCAAGGGCGGGATCGCCGCCACGGCCGCCCTCGGTGGGCTCGCCCTCGTCGCGGGCCTGGCTCTTCGAGCACTCCGTCCTTCCCATGAGCCCGAAACCCCCGATCTCAGCCAAGTCGGCGAGGACGAGGCCCGCATCATGCTGCGCGCCATGGTGGCGGCGACCTTGGCCGACGGCATCGTGGACACGCAGGAGCGCCAGCGCCTCGACGAGGCGGTAGAGGCGGCCGGTATCGACAAGGATGGCCGCGCCTGGCTCGAAAAGGAGCTGGCCGACCCGGCCGAGATCGACGAACTCGCCGAACGCGTGGATTCGCCGGAGAAGGGTGCCCGCCTCTATGCGGCAGCGCGTCTGGCCATCGATGCCGATACGCTGCAGGAGCGGGAGTTCCTGAAGCGATTGGCCGAGGCCCTGGACGTCTCGCAGGACGTGGCGGCGAGGGTCGATGCCGGGCTCGAAAATGCCTGATGGAGAGCGATGTCGCGGGAGTTGACGCGCTCCGTACCGGCCCGATGGGGAAGTGCTACTTCCCCATCCATTCGTGCCCTGCCACCAGCGCCTCAACCGATCGTGTCCAGGTGCCGGGCTGGTCGGTGGCGCCGGTGCCGAGTGCCCGCTGGACCATGACGCTGTCGCTCCAGCGGCCGTACTTGTAGCCCACCGCCGGCAACAGGCCGACACGGACGAAGCCGCAGGTCTCGTGGAGCCGCAGGGACGCTTCGTTCTGCGCGTCGATATAGCCGATCATCTGGCGGTAGCCACCGGCGGCGCAGGCCTCGATCAAAGCCGGCAGCAGGCGTCGCCCGATGCCGGCGTTCAGGTGCTCGTGATGAACGTAGATCGAGTGCTTGAGCGTGTAGCGATAGGCCGGGCGCTTCCGGAACGGGACAGCGTAAGCGTAGCCCGCCACCACCCCATCGCGGTCGGCCACAAGATGCGGCAGACGCCTCTTGCGCATGGCCTTGCGGCGGCGCTTGAGGTCGTCGGGATGGAGCGGATCCGCTTCGAAATCCCCCACATCACCTACGCCCCGCCGAATATGGTGAGCGTAGATCGCCACCATGGCCGGCACGTCCGCATCCGAGGAGGGCCGGATGATGATCCCGGTATCGGAGGCGGCGGGCGGCCCTTCCGGATTCACAGGCGATTCTCGCGCATGACATAGGTGTAGAAGCGGATGGTCCCATCGGGATCGACGTTGCGGAACACGCCCTGAATCTCGGCCTCGAAGCCCGGGAACAGGTTCGCGGAGCGCTCGAACATCTTGAAGTAGTCCAGCATGGGTTTCGCCCGTTCGTCCAGTCGTTCGCCCGGCAGCACCGTGCCGATGCCCGGCGGGTAGACTAGAAGCAAGGTCGTCGCCACGCGACCTTCCGCTTCCGCGATCGGCACGTAATCGACGTTGTTGCGGGTGAGCTGCTGCACCGCCTCCTTCGGAGTCATGACCATCTCGGGCAGGTGGCCGGGTTCGAACTGCTTGCGTTGAAGGGTGCTGGTGCCGTGCTCGCGGTGGAAGGCGTGGAAATCCGCGCAGAGGTCGCGCAGGCGTACGCCCTTGTAGCGGTTCGGCCGGCGCCGGACGAATTCCGGCATGGCATCCTCGAGCGGCACATTCTCGTCATGCAGGCGCTTGAAGGCCACGAGGCCGGAGATGAGCGTGCCGGCCTTGGAGGATTCGACGCCCGGCGTCAGCAGGAATAGGAGCGAGTTGAGGTCGTTCTTCTCCGGCACGATGCGGTTTTCGCGCAGGTACTGGGCCACGATGGGCGCGGGCACGCCGTGCTCGGCATATTCCCCCGTGCGCCGGTCGAAGCCGGGGGTGAGCACGGTGAGCTTGTTCGGGTCGGTCATGGCGTAGTTCGGCGCCACATGGTTGAAGCCGTGCCAGGCGGCACCGGGGGTCAGCTCCCAGTATTTCGCGTCGCTGGCGAGCTCGTCCGTCGAGACGCTCTCCCACGGCACCTTGCCCTCCGGGCCCTTCACCGTGTCCGGCACGAAGGGGTCGAAGAACCAGCGGCGCAGAGGATCGCCCTCCTTCTCCTCGAATTCGCGGCGGATGGCACGGACCTTCTTGCGCCATTCGATGCCAAGCCGGATCGTGTCGTCCCACAGGACGACGCCCGAGCGGCCCTTCATCATCTGCGCGCCGACATCGAGCGAGGCGAAGAGCGGGTAGAACGGCGAGGTCGAGGCGTGGACGAGGAAGGTCTCGTTGAAGCGCCGGTGCTCGATGCGCCGGGTCTGGCCGCGAATATGGCTGTCCTTGGTATGGATCTGCGAGGCTTGTGAGAAGCTCGCCAGCTGCTTGTGGGTCGATTGCGTGGCGATGATGCCGGGCGAGGTCTCGTCGAGGCCCTTCAGTCCCATGGCGAAGCGGCCGGCGAAGAGGGGGTGGAACTTCATGAAGCCCGCCCAGGCCTCGTCGAACAGGATGTAGTCGCAGAGATGCCCGATCTTCTCGAGGATCATCTGCGCGTTGTAGATGGTGCCGTCATAGGTGCACTGCTCCACCACCGCCACGCGGAACGGGCGCTCGCGCTTCCAGGCTTCCTTGTCGGTGATGAGGGGGTTGGTGCGGATCTTCTCACGAATGGCCGCCTCGTCGAGGGCCTCGTGATACATCGGGCCGATCAGGCCGAAGCAGTTGCGGTCGGTCTCCAGGAAGACCGGAACCGCGCCGCCGAGGAACAGGGCGCCGTGATGGGCCGCCTTGTGGTTGTTGCGGTCGAACAGGACGAGGTCGCCCTCCGCCACCAGGGCCGAGAGCACGATCTTGTTGGAGGCCGAGGTGCCGTTGAGGACGAAATAGGTTTTTTCGGCCCCGAAGATGACGGCGGCTTCTTTCTGCGCCTTCAAGGCCGGGCCTTCGTGGACCAGAAGGTCGCCGAGATCGAGCACGGAATTGTCGAGGTCGTCGCGGAACACGGCCTCGCCGAGATGCTCCACAAAGATACGCCCGATCGGCGAGCGGTTGTAGAAGATGCCGCCGTTATGGCCGGGGCAGGTCCAGAGCTGGTTGCCCTGCTCGGCATAGTCCACCAGCGCGCCGAAGAACGGCGTCTTCAGGGTCTCGGCATATTGCTTCACGCGGCTCACCAGGCCGCGGGCGATGTAGTCCGGGGTCTCTTCGGCCAGGAAGATGTAGCCGTCGATGAAGTCGAGCACTTCGACGGGGATGTCCTCCAGGCGCTTGCGGCGGACCATGATGACGATGGGCATTTCGAGCCCGCGCTTCCGCATCAGGTTGATGAGGGCCGCCGCCTTGCCGTCGAGGCCGCGCTTGCCCCAATCCACCACCATGCAGCCGATGGCGGCATCGGTCTGGACCGCGATGGCTGCGTCCTCCACGCGGCGGGCGCGGACCACTTCGAAGCCGAGCTTCTCCACAGAGCCGATGATCTGCTGGACGCGCACGCCCTCGAGGTCGTCCGGATCGAAGTTAGGCGCGCACATGAGCACGGTGAAGCGGCGAAAGAAGTCCATGCGGGGGAAGGCTCCGGTGGTCGGATGAATCGAGGGTGTGTGGGCGCGTTCGCGTTCGGGATCAACCAGGCCGGCCGGCGAGATTGAGCCGGCGGATGACGACATAGACGGCCAGCGCCGCGAGCGCGCCGATGATCAGGGCGATCATGGAGCCGCTGTCGGTTTCGGAAAAGAACAGGCCCTTGGTGTTCATGCCGAAGACGCCCGTGACCAGGGTGGGCGGCAGAAACAGGGCCGTGAGGATGGAGAGGGTGAAGAGCTGCCGGTTGGTCAGCGCGGTCGTGCGGGCGGCGATCTCATCCTGGAGAAGCCGGCTGCGCTCGGACAGGACATGCATGTCCCGGTGGAGCGAATCGAGGCGCTGGACCACGCGCGCCGCCATGGCGCCGACGGCTCCCGGCAATTGGTCGCCCTCCATGGCGGCCTCATCCTCGAGCCGGTGGAACACCGCGCGTAAGCCGGCGAGTTGACGGTGGGAGCGCACGGATTGGCGGCGGATCGGTCCCAACGGCCTGGCATCGTCGGCCTTGGCCTCGTCGAGCATGTCGTCCTCGATGGAATCGAGGGAGGAGGACAGGCGATCGGACGTGGCATTGAGCGATGCGATGGTGCTGCCGACGAAGCGCTCCAGCAGCTTTGCCGGGCCGGGAACGAGGGTGCCGGACAGGACCGCGTCGCGGGCGGCGACCGCGCAGGCCGTGGCATGGCGACGGCCACTGACCAGATAGCCTGGACCGAGAACGCAATGGAGGCGGCCGTTCGGTTCTTCGCTCGACGACCCGTCGAAAGCGCGTTCCCGGTCGGCGATGACGAAGCCGGCATGAGGGCCATCGACGACGACACGCTGATGCTCGTCGCGGGCGAAGGTTGCGGCGGCGAGACGGGGCGGGCCAAGGCGTCCCTCAAGGATCAGCGCCTCGGTCCGCGCATCGACGAGATCGACGTGAAGCCAAACGAAGCCGTGTTCCGGGTCACCGAGGGAAGGAAGCTCGTCCCCCAGCGCAACCTGGCGTCCCCGTCCATCCGTGTCGAAGGCGAGGGCGAAGATCAGCCCCGGGAGGGACGATTCCTCGATGAGAAGATGCTGCATAATGCGTTCGCGGCGAACATGGCCGGCAAAATACCGGCTCACTATCGCGCTGGATCGCAAGGCTGGGCGACACTGTGATGACGACGAGGCGCGTCTGCTGCCATCGTATTCTCCCGATGGATCAGACGACTCACAGGGACGGGGCGGAGCGACGACGTCGATGGTCGAGCGGTGATTGGCCATCATGACGTGCATTCGCGAGGGATCGCGCTGAGCGTCACCAGTCGCCTTCGCATCACGGCCGCCTGCGCGACATTCTTCGGTGAGCCTTGCTGGGCCAAGCGCTCGTGGAAGGGCATGCAGTGATGATGAACATCGCCTGTGCTTGCCGGCAGCATCTGCACTTCGCCGAGGTTCGTCGGACTGGGCGGAAAATAACGCCGCGTCGTCCGAGGTCTTCATCGTCGCTATTCGCCTCCAGCGTGCGGCAGGCCGTCGCTGGACATCTCTTCCACTAGCTTCGTTCCGCCCCGTCCTACATCCTCATTTCGTAAGACGATTCAGACTACCCTCTAGAAGTAAATTACCGACATATTACTAGATCAGGAGTCCAAAGTCCGCCCCACTCAAGGATTACTTAGCAACATCTCTCAGGATTATACTGTTGACAAGAGCAACATCATCGAACGTGACAAGAGTGTCCGCCCCCCCTGTTCAACATAGTAAGGTTGATATCCTCGAAGCTGCTCACGAAGGCTGACACGTCGAAATGATCGAAGCCCTTCGCAAAACCATAGACGTTATCCTTCCCGAAATTCATTTCGAAAATGAAGGTATCAGCTCCCCTAGCTGCATACAGCTTGTCGTTACCCGTGCCGCCATCGATCACCGTGTCACCCACGCCGGCCCTGATGACATCGTTCCCCTTTGTCCCCGACACCGTGGCGAAGGTATCCTTGGCGTTCTGCAGGTTGACCGTCGTGCCTGCGGTCACGCCCGACAGATCGAGGGACAGAGCTCCGCGCACATAGATCGTCTCGATGCTCTTGAAGCTTGTGTCGGTGAACGTGAAAGTATCGGCTCCAAGAAGCAGGAGCCTGTCCTGCCCATCTACCCCGTCGACCAGCGCTGGTGCATTGGTAACTGCCAGCTTATCATTGCCGTCGCCGCCGATCAGTGTATCGGATGCTCCTACTCCCCGGAGGAAATCGTTACCGGCCAAGCGCGTCAGGATATTAATGCCGCTATCGCCGATCAGGACGTCTTCGTATCGACTACATGGCCGGCGAGGCACTTTGAGCCCTCGCTCCACCGGCGAATGACGCAGGATGGTGCCCCGCCGACATCGAATGCCATTCAGAATCGGTCATGGCTGCGGAACACTCGTCCGCTCCGACCCTGGACGATGTCGTTCCGCCGGGCCTCCGACGGTTCAAACCCGGATCGCCACGAGATCGGAGCCTCTCCCGCGTTGAGGGACCGAACAGCGTTGAACCGAGGGCAGAGGCAAGGTGCGGGTTAGGGCGGAGCTCGAATGGGGAGAAAGCAAATCGGCCACCGGGAAATCACCGGGCGGCACCGACAGGATCACCCCCGATCCCTGGACCGGATTTAGCCAGACAGGATCTAGCGGTCCCTGTCCGCCTCCAGCTGTTTCATGAGCTCGGCAAGGCGAGGGTCGAGCGGCTCGTCGATGACGGGCTCGTAGAGGGCCTGCAGCTCCTCGCCGAGACGCCGCCGGGTGGTCTCGGTCAGCGCGCTGTTGAGATCCCTAGTGCGCGGCCGGGGCCGGGCTGGCTCGCGATAGTCTTCAATGAGCATCGCCACTCCTTCGATAACACAAGAAATGTGAACGCCGGGATCGAAGATAGGTTCATATGTCGCGGTGAACGGGGTTTACCGCCCGAGGGAACGAGCCCGACGGAGATAGGCCCCTGAGTGCGAAAATACCTCCCGGCAGAAGTCAGCGCCTGCGTCGATCAGAAAGTCGCAGCGTTGAAACTGCCCACAGAGCTTCCGGTCATGGACGGGCTGCGCTCAGACCAGAATGGCCCGCCGGGAGATTTTTTTGGGAATACCGAACCATCGCTTTTACTTCGCAAACGACCATCGAACGAAACTGTAGCTGAGATATCGAGAGCACCTTTCGAGGTCGAGTGACGGCGGCGGGCTTGCTGATCGTTGACGAACGGACACCAGAGCACTGCCATCAGGGAGGACAAATACACCTCTGTGCCGCTTTCCTCATATATCGGCATTTCTGCTGCCTCTTTCTTACAGAGGAATATTTGTTTTATTCTTATTATAAACTTTAAATACAGATTTATGCTTGCGTTGCGGCTCGGGGCGGCTAGGCTCCCTCGAGTCATCCAGCTTCGGAATCGCCGTCCCATCGCCATATGAGCCTCACTTCCGCGCAAATCCTCGACCTCGCTCCCGATGCGTCGAGCCGCAAGGCCGGGCAGGATCAGGCGAAGGCGGCCAAGTGGAGCGGGCTCGGGCGGGCAGGCGCCGTCGTCTGGGGCGAGATCAAGGGAAGCGGAGCGAACCCTTATCGCACGGTGGCCGATCTCTCCGGTCCAGCCTCGAAATGCACCTGCCCGAGCCGGAAATTCCCCTGCAAACACGCAATCGGCCTGATGCTGGTGGATGCCGCCGCGCCGATCTCCGAGGCCGAACCGCCGGATTGGGTCGCCGCCTGGATCCGGGGGCGCGAGAGCCGCGCCGTCTCCGCCGAAACGCGGTCTCAGCAAGCCTCCGCCCCTGTCGACGAGAAGGCGCAGGCCAAACGCCGTCAGGCCCGCGAGGACAAGGTCTCGGCGGCGCTCGATGAACTCGATCTCTGGCTCGGCGACCTGATGCGCCGTGGTCTCGCGACGGTGCGGCGCGAGCCCTATGCCTTCTGGGACCGCATGGCAGGACGCCTCGTCGATGGACAGGCCCCGGGCCTCGCCCGCAGGGTGCGGGCCATGCCGGGCCTCATCGCGGCCGCGCCCGGCTCTGCCGCACGTCCGGAGGCGGCCCTTGCCCTCGCTCTCGGCCGCCTGTCCCTGCTGGCCCGGGCCGCCCGGCGTCTGGACCGGCTCACGCCCGAACAGGCAGCGGGCGTCCGCGCGGCCATCGGCTATCCTGTGACCGCCGAGGAGATGGCGGCACGTCCGGGTCTCGTCGACGAGTGGGCCGTCCTCGCCCATACGGTGGAGGACGAGGACAAGCTCACCGCCCGCACCGTCTGGCTCGCCGGACGCACGAGTGGCGCCATGGCCCAGGTGGTCGATTACGGCACCTCCGGCTCGCCACTGCCGCCGGTCCCGGCGGCGGGGCAGGATTTCTCGGGCGCGCTCGCCTTCCATCCCGGCGATCCGCCGCTCAGGGCGGTCTTTCGCGATGGACGCGCCGGGCCGGCGCAGGCCTTCGCCCTGCCCGGCGCGACGGGCGTCGCCGAGGCCCTCGACGGTTTCGCCGGGGCCCTGGCCCGGGCGCCGTGGATCGACCGCTGGCCGGTCCGGCTGTCCGGCCTGCGCCTCGGACATCTCGCGGATGGCGCCATGGGCGCGGGTGACGCCAGCGGCTGTTTCACCCTCGCCGATTCCGCACATTTTCCCCCTCTGATGGCGGTGGCGGCGGGCGGCCCTGTCGATCTGTTCGGGCTCTATGACGGGTTCGCGCTCACGCCCCTGGCCATGGTGGCCGGTGGGCACCTCTACGCGGTTCCGGCCCAGGATTCCCGGCCGATCCTGGTGAGGGCGGCCTGATGAGCCTCGACGCATCCGCCCCCGACGATTGGGAGTCGGCCCTCGTCTCCGCTCTGCTGGGGGCCGACCGCTCCCCCTCCCCTGTCGATCTCGAGACGGTCGCCGGTGCGCTGCCGCGCGCAGAGCCGGGCATGACCCTGCTGGCGCGGGTCGCGGTCGCGGGCATCCACCATCTCGCCGGCAGCGGCTTTCCGCCAGAAGCCTTCACGCCGACGCGCCCTCACGAGGCGAAGGGCCGTCCCTGCCCACCCGAAGCGGCGGCGCGGCTCGGGCTGCTCCTCGCCGCGGGCACGGAGGCGCGGGGCCGCGTGAAGGAGTGGTGCGAGATCGCGGCGGAGCGGGGCATGCGCGCTCCGCCCTGGCTGCTCCCCGCCCTCGCGCCCTACCGGCGCGAGTGGGGCGAGACCATCGACGCGGTCGCGGGCGAGGAGCTCGCCTGGCTGGAGGCGGCCTGTTCCGCCCGAGGCGCCGAGGCGGCGATTTCGGCCCCGGATGGCGCTGAAGCGAGCCCGGCCGAGCGCCACGCCGCCTTCGCCGACTTCCGCTTGCGCGATCCCGAAGGAGCCCGCGCCGATCTGGAGGCTGGGTTCCGCGCCGAGAAGGCGGAGATGCGCGAGCGCCTCGTCTACATCCTGGAGATCGGCCTGTCGGAGGCGGATGCGCCCTTCCTCGAAACCTGCCTGGACGATCGCGCGGGCGGCGTGCGCGCGGCAGCGAGAGTCCTGCTACCGCGCCTCACCCACTCGCTCTTCGCCTCCCGCATGGCGGCGAGGGCCCGAACCGCGCTCGTGGTCGAAAGCAGCCGAAAGCTCCTCGGCGGGACGAAACACACTCTGGTGGTGACGCTGCCGGAGGAATCGCCGACGCTCGCGCGGGACGGGATCGAGCCGAACGCCTACGAGCGGAGGCGCGGCGGCGCGAGGGCCGGTCTGCTCGAGAGCGTCATCGCCGCCGCTCCCCTCCACGCCTTCACCGATCATCCGCCGAGGCTCTGGATCGAACTGGCCCTGCGCAGCGAATGGGCGATCCAGATCGTCGATGGTTTTCTCACCGCCGCGCGCCGCGAGCGCGACCTCGACTGGGTACGGACGATGGTGTCGGTGCTGGCCGAGGCGTCGGCCGGGCGCCTCTCCGGCATCGAGCCGGGCGATGCGCTCCGTGAGACCTGGGCCCGCGCCGTGCGGTCGCTCCCCGATGCGGAATGGGAGGCGACGGTGGCGCAGCTCCTCGGCAAGGGGGAGATCGATACGATTCTGACCCTGCTGCGACAGGCGCCCTCATCCCTGTCGGAGGCCTTCACGGCGGCCCTCCTCGATTGGCTCGCCTCGGTGACGCGGACCTCGCAATCCGACCGCCAGGACCTCGCCTCCGCTTACCTGCTCACCCGCCTCGCCGAACGGGCCTGGCCCGACGAGGACCACGCGGCATCGGCTGCCGCCATCCTCGCCCGGCTGCCGGACGAGGCCGAGGACAACCTGCGCCGGCAGATCGAGGACTTCGCCGAAACCCTCGCTTTGCGCGCCACCATCAGACGGGAGTTCGCCTGAGGCATGAGCCAGATCAACGGAACCAAGACGACGCAGCTGCGCCGGGCCGCCGAGGATGCCTTCGCCGAGGAGTTGGAGTCGCTGCGCGGCGTCGATGACAGGCCGCGCCCGCCGAACTGGCTGCTCTCGCCGCAGGCGGTCGTCACCTACCTCATGGGCGGGCGGCTCGGCTCCGGTTTCGAGGTCACGCCGAAATACATCGGCGACCGGCGCCTGATGGAGGTGGCGGTGGCGACGCTGGCCACCGACCGGGCGCTCCTTCTTCTCGGTACGCCGGGCACCGCCAAGAGCTGGGTCAGCGAGCATCTGGCCGCCGCGATCTGCGGCACCTCCCGCCTCATCGTGCAGGGCACCGCCGGCACCAGCGAGGAATCCATCCGCTACGGCTGGAACTACGCTCTACTGCTGGCCAAGGGGCCGAGCCGCGAGGCGGTGGTGGCGAGCCCGATCGTGCGCGCCATGGAGGAAGGCAAAATCGCCCGCGTGGAGGAATTGACCCGCATCCCCTCCGAGACGCAGGACAGCTTCATCACGATCCTCTCCGAGAAGACCCTGCCGATCCCGGAACTCAACGAGGAGATCGCCGCCGCGCGGGGCTTCAACCTCATCGCCACCGCCAACAACCGGGATCGCGGCGTCAACGAGTTGTCGAGCGCGTTGAAGCGGCGCTTCAACACCGTGGTGCTGCCCTCGCCGGCCACGATCGAGGCCGAGATCGCCATTGTCGAGACCCGCGTGGCCGCCCTCGGGCGCGCCTTCGAAATCCCCGCCGAACCGCCCGGCGCCGACCAGATTCGCCGCGTCGTCACCATCTTCCGCGAGTTGCGGGAAGGCGTGACCGCGGACGGCAAGAGCAAGGTCAAGCAGCCGTCCAGCACGCTCTCCACGGCCGAGGCGATCAGCGTCGTCGGCAGCGGGCTGGCGCTGGCCGCGCATTTCGGCAACGGCCACCTCTCGGCCCACGACCTCGTCTCCGGCATCAGTGGCGCGGTGATCAAGGATCCGGTGCAGGACGCCATCGTCTGGCGCGAATATCTCGAGACCGTCGTGAAGGAACGGTCGGAGTGGAAGGACTTCTACCGCGCCGCCCGCGAGAGCGCGTGAGGGCGTTCTCACCCTCCCCCCTCTGCGGGGGAGGGTGCCTGCGGAGCAGGCGGGAGAGGGGGCGACCTCTCCGGATACGGCGCTCCCCTCTCCCGACCCTCGCTCACGCGAGGGCCACCCTCCCCCGCAGAGGGGGGAGGGAAAGCCCCGCGCGCCATCCACCGCGACACCCCACCCAAGAGTAACGAGCGTGCCATGAGCCTTCGTCCCACCACCCCCGGCCGCGATGCCTGAGGTTCGGATCTTCGGCATCCGCCACCACGGGCCGGGCTCGGCCCGCTCGCTGCGCGCGGCCCTCGATGCGTTCCGGCCCGATTGCCTGCTCATCGAAGGGCCGCCGGATGCAGACGCCCTGATCCCGCTCGTCGCCGATCCGGCGATGACACCGCCGGTGGCGCTGCTCGTCTACCGGGCGGACCGGCCGCAGACCTGCGCCTTCTTCCCCTTCGCGGCCTTCTCGCCCGAATGGGTGGCCATGCGGCATGGCCTCGACCATGGGGCGACCCTGCGTTTCATCGACCTGCCGCACGCGATCCAGCTCGCCGACGGGTTCGAAACGAGGGGGGAGGCGCCCGAAAGCGAGACGGCCCCGGCCGAGCTCGATACGCCTGAGCCCGCCGAGGCGAGCGAGGCGCCCTCCGTCGCCGTTCGGCGCGATCCCCTCGGCGAACTGGCCGAGGTCGCGGGTTTCCCCGATGGCGAGCGCTGGTGGGATGCCTTCGTCGAGAGCCGCACGGGCGAGGATGGCGACGTGTTCGCGGCGATCCAAGAGGCCATGACGGCCCTGCGCGAGGGCGCGGAGACCGCTCCCGGCCAGGACGCCGACGGGGACGCGTTTCGCGAGGAGGCGCGCGAAGCGCATATGCGCACCTGCCTCCGCAAGGCGGCACGGGAGGATTTTGCCCGCATCGCCGTGATCTGCGGCGCCTGGCACGCCCCGGCGCTGGCGCGCCACGATGCCAAGGGACAGGTCGGCCTCGACGCGGCGACCCTGAAGGGACTGCCTCGGACCAAGGTCGCCGCGGCCTGGGCGCCCTGGTCATACGAGCGCCTCGCCACAGCCAGCGGCTACCGGGCCGGGGTACTCTCGCCCGAATGGTACGACACCCTGTGGAACCACGAGGGCCGTGTCGCAGCGCGGTGGCTCGCTCGCGCGGCGGCCCTGCTCCGCGCGGAAGACCTCGACGCCTCGCCGGCCTCCGTGATCGAGGCAGCCCGTCTCGCCGAGGCGCTGGCCGGGTTCCGGGGCCGGGCACGCCCCTCCCTCGACGACCTGCACGAGGCAGCGCAGGCGACCCTGTGCTTCGCCGATCCGGCGCCGATGGCCCTGATCCGGCGCAAGCTCGTCATCGGCGAGCGCCTGGGCGCGACCCCACCGGATAGTCCCGGCACGCCGGTGGAGGCAGATTTCGCCGCGACCTGCAAAAGCCTGCGCCTAAAGCCGGAGGCGGTCGCGGGCGAACTCATCCTCGACCTGCGCAAGGAGAACGACCTCGCCCGCAGTCATTTCCTCAACCGGCTCCATCTCATCGGCATCCCCTGGGGCCGGCGTCAGCAGGCGCGCGGGCGCGGCACCTTCAAGGAGGCGTGGTTCCTGTCCTGGCAGCCCGAATGGGTGGTGGATCTAGTCGCCGCCTCCGCCGATGGCGGCACGGTGGCCGAGGCCGCCGGCAGCCGGGTGCGCAGGCGGGCCCGCGAGGCGACCCGCGTCGCGGAGCTGTCGGGCCTCATCGGCACGCTCCTCGACGCCGATCTCGCCGGAGCCACGGACGACGTGATCCGCGCCCTCAACGACCGCGCCGCAGTCTCGGCGGACGTGTTCGACCTCATGGAGGCGCTGCCGCCCCTGGCCGAACTGGCGCGCTACGGCTCGGTACGCTCTTCGGACACGGAGCCGGTGCTGGGCGTGGTGCGCGGGCTCGTGCCCCGCGCCGCCGCAGGACTGACGGCGGCCTGCCAGAGCCTCGACGACGATGCAGCGAGCGCCGCCAAGGCGCGGATCGTCGGCGTCCATGCCGCGATCTCGCTGTTGGAGGAGCCCGACCTGAAGGCGGTCTGGCAGGAGGCCCTTCACGGCCTGGCCGACCAGAGCCATGTGCATGGCCGCGTCGTCGGACGCGCCGTGCGACTGCTGTTCGACGACCGGGCCCTCGATGCGGAGCAGGCCGGCGACCGGCTTCGCCTCGCTTTGTCCCGCGCATCCGGCACGGTGGCGGCCGCCGCCTGGATCGAGGGGTTCCTGGAGGAGAGCGGCACGGTCCTGATCCACGGCGGCACCCTGCTCGCGGTCCTCGACGAATGGCTCGCCGGCCTCGACGGGACGCTCTTTGCCGAATTGCTGCCCCTCCTGCGACGCACCTTCGCGACGATCTCGCAGGGCGAGCGACGCGCCATCGGCGAGGCTTTGAACCGCCATGGGACGGGTGTTTCCGACGAAGAAGGATCGGGCCGCATCCTCGATGCCGAACGCGCCGCCAGGGTGCTGCCGATCCTGCGCCTTCTCCTGGCGCCGAGTGGGGACGAGACGACGGAGGACACGCCATGAGCGACACCGAGCGCCTGCGCCGCTGGCGCCTCGTCCTCGGCGGGGGCGCGGCGGACGGCACCGGCTGCGGCCTGTCGGGCCGCGATGTCGGCATCGACCGGGCGCTCGGCGCCCTTTACGATTCCGACCGGAAGGGCAGCCTCGGTGCCTCCTCCCCCTCCGTGCCGCGCTGGCTCGGCGACATCCGCGACTATTTCCCGGCCTCCGTAGTGCAGGTGATGCAGCGCGACGCCTTCGAGCGCCTCGACCTCAAACGCATGCTCACCGAGCCCGAGATGCTGGAGGCGGTGGTCCCCGACGTCGCCCTCGTCTCGACCCTGATCTCCATGCGCGGGCTGCTCGGCGGCAAGACCAAGGACACCGCCCGCCTCGTGGTGCGCAAGGTGGTGGAGGCCCTGATGCGCAAGCTCGAAGAACCCCTGCGCCAGGCGGTGACCGGAGCCATCGATCGCGCCAGCGTGAACCGGCGCCCGCGCCATGCGGAGATCGACTGGAACCGGACCATTCGGGCCAACCTGCGCCATTACCAAGCCGAGTATCGCACCATCATCCCCGAGACCCGGTTCGGCCATGGCCGGCGCCAGCGCGCCAGCCTCAAGGACGTGATCCTGTGCATCGACCAATCCGGCTCGATGGCGAGTTCGGTCGTCTATTCGAGCATCTTCGGCGCGGTGATGGCCTCACTCCCGGCGGTGACCACCCGGCTGGTGGTGTTCGACACAGAGGTGGTGGATCTCTCCGACGAGTTGGAAGACCCGGTGGAGGTGCTGTTCTCGGTCCAGCTCGGCGGCGGCACCGACATCAACCGGGCGATGGGCTATTGCGAATCCCGCATCACCCGCCCCGAGGACACGATCCTTGTCCTGATCTCGGACCTCTACGAGGGCGGCGTCGAGGCCGGGCTCCTGGCGCGCGCGCAGCGGATGGTGGCGTCGGGCGTGCAGGTGGTGGCGCTGCTGGCCCTGTCCGACGAGGGCGCGCCGTCTTACGACCGGGCGCTGGCGGGCCGGCTCGCCGCGTTGGGCGTGCCCGCCTTCGCCTGCACGCCAGACCTGTTCCCCGACCTGATGGCGGCGGCGATCCGCAAATCGGAACTCACGGCCTGGGCCGCCTCAGCCGGCATCGCGGCGATCCCGGCGGCGGGCGCGCCCGGCTGAGAGCTTGTTTGAGTTGTTGTCCAGGGCGTTACCTCAAGATGAGGAGGTCTGCTTGGATGATCGACTTTGGCAGACGATCGACTTTGGCATGAGCATCCGCTGAGACATCCGATCAAAAGGGCTTTGAGCGGGACGCATCTAATCCGAAGCTGTTTCGTCGGCCGACACCTCGGCCGGGAGCCTGGTTCGCTCGCGAAGCAGGGCCGGGTGGAACGCCCTCGCCCTC
Organism: Methylobacterium sp. Leaf91; assembly: GCF_001422815.1. Lineage (GTDB taxonomy): Bacteria > Pseudomonadota > Alphaproteobacteria > Rhizobiales > Beijerinckiaceae > Methylobacterium. The sequence goes on from NZ_LMMP01000001.1 coordinate 161,131, forward strand.
CGCAGCCTGCGTTTCAGCATCCGGCGGGAGCGGGAGCGGATCGGCCACAAGGCACGTCTCATGGAGTTCCCCCTACCCGAGATGGAGCGGCGGCGTGGGCCGGCCGGCTTGGCTGGCTGCGGCGATCTCGTTCAGGCGCCCCGTGGCGACATCGTAGACGAAACCGAAGATCGGGATGCGGCTCGGCACGAGGGGATGCGCGCGGATGCGCCGGACGTCCGAGGTGACGGCATGGCTCTGCTCGGGGATGGTCAGCCAGTCGATGGCGTAGCCGGCCGGCGAGCCGCCGCCATGATGCGGGTTCGACCAGACCGTGCCGTCGAAGTTCGCCGTGTCGAGACTGTCGGCGAGGAGGTCGCCGATGACGGCATCGGTGAACAGCTCCATCCCGCAATCGGTGTGGTGGATCACGAAGAACGCCTCGGTGCCAAGGAGCTTGTGGGAGATCACCAGGGAGCGGATGGCGTCGTCGCTGGCCCGCCCGCCGGCATTGCGGATGACGTGGGCGTCGCCTTCCCCGAGGCCGGCATATTTCGCCGGATCGAGGCGCGCGTCCATGCAGGTCAGGATGGCGAAGCGGCGGGCCGGCGGAAGGGCGAGGTCGCCCTTGTCGAAGCTCTCCGCGTAGCGGTCGTTGGCCGCGCGGATGTCTCGATAGGCCTGTGGCTCCGGGTCGGAGACGGCGATGTCGGCTGCCATGGAGGGGAAACCTCGGTGAGGAAGGTGGCGTGGCTGAACATGGCGGCGACACCGCCGAGATGAGCGGCGTCAGGGGTGCCGCGCGGACTGTCGCCGTGCCAGGGCGGACCGCGGAGGAGCGCGTTCAGCAGGCCGGAGATCACGCGCCGGGGGCCGCCGATCATGCGCCCCCCGTCACGGCGAGGTCGCCGTAGAACCGCGCCGCCACGTCGGGATGGGAGCGCAGGCGGCCCTTGAGGTAGTTGCGGCCGACCTCGTGGAAGAGCGGGTTGTCGGGGTCGCTCGCCGGGCCGCGCGCCTCTGCGGCGAGGTCGGGCGGCAAATCGAGCAAGGGAACGGTGGCGTCGTGGCGGGCGCCGAGGAAGAACGCGACCGAGAGGCGGTCGCGCCCCGCCGGCGGGGTGACGACCCGGTGGATCGTGGCCCGCAGGTAGCCGTTGGAGGCGAGTTCGAGGAGTTCGCCGATATTGACGACGAAGCTCCCCTCCACCGGCTCGGCGGCGATCCAGCCGTCCCGCCCCTCGACTTCGAGGCCGCTCTGCCCGTCCTGGACCAGCAGCGTGAGGAAGCCGCTATCCTTGTGGGCGCCGACGCCCTGCTCTCCCTGCGTGGCCTCACGGCCGGGATAGCGGATGATCTTGATGTGCTGGTTCGGCGCGCCCTGGTAGATCGGGGCGAACACGTCCTCCGGCTGACCCAAGGCGAGGGCGAAGGCGCGCAGCAGGCGGATGCCGAGCTGCGTCACCGCCGCCTGCCAGCGCAGCAGGCCGACGCGGAGTTCGGGCAGGCCGACCGGCCATTGGTTGGGGCCCTGCAGACGGCTCCAGGGGGGCGAGGCTGCGGTTTGCGGCAGGGCCTCGCGCTCGGCGCCGACATCGAACTGCTCGCGCCAATCCGGCGCGCCCCGCGTGATCTCGCGTCCGGCCGCCGTGTAGCCGCGAAAATGCGGCGAGCGCACCATCGCAACGGCCTGTTTCTCCGGGAGGGGCAGGGCGAAGAAGCGCCGGGCTAGGGCCCGGACCTCGGCGATCTCCGCCGCCGGAATGCCGTGGCCGACGAGGTGAAAGAAGCCGACATCGCGGGCGGCATCACGCAGCTCGGCCAGGAAGGCCTCCCGCTCGGCCGGTCCGGCATCCAGCCGGCGCAGGTCGAGACGGGGGATCGAGGCGGCGGAAGCAGAGGATTCCGGTGCCGCCCACGAAGCCAGCGGGGAAGCCGCCATGGTCAGGCGGCTTTCGCGAAGGACCCGACCGAGGCCAGGGCCTGGTCGAGATCGGCCAGGATGTCGTCGATATGTTCGAGGCCGATGGAAAGGCGGACATAGCCGTCGGACACGCCGGTGGCGCGCTGGTCGGCGGGGGACAATTGCGAATGCGTGGTGCTGGCCGGATGGATCGCGAGGCTGCGGGCATCGCCGATATTGGCCACGTGATAGAACAGCGACAGGGCCTCGATGAAGTGCCGGCCGGCCTCTCGCCCGGCCGCGAGTTCGAACCCGACGAGGCCGCCATAGCCGCCCTTGAGGTATCGTTCCGCCCGCTCGCGCGCTTTGCCGGTGGCGTGCGAGGGGTGGATGACCCGCTCGATCTCGGGCCGTGCGGCGAGGTAATCGACCACGGCCTGCGCGTTGCGGCTGTGGCGCTCGATCCGCAGGGCCACGGTCTCCAGCCCCTGCAGGGTGAGGAAGGCATTGAGCGGCGAGACGGACGGGCCGAGGTCGCGTAGCAGCCGGACCCGGGCGCGCAGGATATAGGCGATGGGCCCGAGGGGCTTGGCCGCCTCGGTCCAGACTGCGCCGTGATAGCTCGGATCGGGGGTGTTGAGGGCCGGCTGGCGCTGGGGGTTGGCCGTCCAGTCGAACCGACCGCCATCGATGATGGCGCCGCCGATGGCGATGCCGTGGCCGCCGAGATACTTGGTGGTGGAATAGACCACGATCGCCGCGCCATGGTCGAACGGGCGCGCCAGGAGCGGCGCGGCGGTGTTGTCGACGATGAGCGGGATGCCGAAGCTCCGGCCGATCTCGGCCACCTCCGCGATGGGGAAGACCGCGAGTTTCGGGTTGGCCAGCGTCTCGCCGTAATAGGCGCGGGTGCGGTCGTCGGTGGCGCGGCGGAAATTCTCCGGGTCGGCCGGATCGACGAAGCGAACCTCGATTCCCTGCTCGGCCAGCGTGTTGGCGAAGAGGTTCCAGGTGCCGCCATAGAGGTCGGTGGAGGCGACGATGTTGTCGCCCACCCGCGCGAGGTTCTGCACCGACAGGGCGGAGGCCGCCTGGCCCGACGCCAGCGCCAGCGCCGCCGCCCCGCCTTCGAGGGCGGCGAGGCGCTGCTCCAGCACGTCGACGGTGGGATTCGTCACACGGGTGTAGAGGTGGCCGAGTTCCTTCAAGGCGAACAGGTTCTCGGCATGGGCCGTGTCGCGGAACTGGAACGAGGTGGTCTGGTGGATCGGCACCGCCACCGAGCCCGTGGTCGGATCGGCGCGCCAGCCCGCATGCAGAGCGATCGTCTCGGGGTGAAGCGAGGCGGGCCGGGGCGATTTGGGCCGGGGCGACTTGGGCGTCGTGTTCTGGTTGGACATGGGGTGGCTCCGGGAAAGGGAAAGAGGCGGGGGCATTGGCCAAGGGATATCGGTCACCGCTTCGCAGAAGCGGCGTGATCCCGGCATCGACCGGAATGATCGGAACTACAGTTCCGTCGAAGATGAAGTCTATTCCGGGTTTCGACTATGCCGCTCGGCGACTGCTCAAGATGACGTCCGTATCATGAGGCACGGACCGTCCCTGTCAACGAAATGGAATTTCGATTTTCGAGGTGGATCGACACAAAGTCTTCGGCCGCGAGGGTGAGAGGAAGAAGAGACCGTTCAAACCCGGCATGAGCCCGCCTACCACCGCCGATGCGCGGGTAAGGCCAAGACGGCGTGGACCGTCGATGGACTCCCTACTGCCAATCCGGCCCGCCCCTCACCCCTGGCGTCGCTCGAACCGGAAAGGGCGGTGCTCGTCCTCGAAGGCCCGCATCTCGACCGCCCACAACCCGCCATCGTCACCGTTCAGGGTGAAATGGAGTGCGTAGGCGGCACCGCCCTCCCCGGCGGGGTCGCGGAACTCGATCTCGTCCAGCCACTATGGCTCGTCTGGGCGGCCGGAGGCTTTCGTCCTGTCCACGAACAGGTCGAGATAGGCCGAGGCCGAGGCCGCGTCCCGCACGGCCGGGAGCGAGGCTCCGACCTTGGTCGCCAGACCAGCCTGGGCGTAGCTGACCTCGCCGCCGAGGTAGAGGGTGATATGGTCGATCCGCGCGACCCAGGTGGCAGGTCCCATCCGGGTGAAGTTCAGGGCCACGGCGTCACCTCCCCCTCCCCGCCCCTGCGGGGGACCGCCTCTCCCTGCGGAACGAAGGTGCCGGCCAGGATGAGGCGGATGGGATCGCTCAGTCGACGGCGATCATCACGTCGGAGGATTTGACGACGGCATAGGCTTCGCCGCCCACGGCGAGGCCGAGCGCATCCACCGATTCATTGGTGATCGAGGCGGTGACGACCGTGCCGTCGGCAATCTCGATCTTCACATGGGCGGTGGTCGCGCCCTTCTCGACGGCGACGATCTTGCCCTTGAGGGTGTTGCGCGCGCTGATCTTCATGACGTTTCCTATGGTTTTGCTGCGTTGGAGCCGAGGAGCGTGAAGCCCTGCGCCTCGAAGAACGGCCTCGCCTCGGCGCTCTTCAGGAAGGCGAGGAATTTCGCCGCCCCCTCCCCCTTGGCTTCGGCCGTGACGGCGAAGGGGTACACGACCGGTGGATGGCTGTCCGGCGGAAACACGCCCACGATCTTCACGCCCGGATCGGATCTGGCGTCGCTCTCGTAGACCACGCCCAGCGGCGCTTCACCGCGCGAGACCAGGAGCAATGCGGCTCGCACGTTGTCGGCCTGGGCGAGGCGCGGCTGCAGTCGTCCCCACAGGCCGAGCTTCTCGAAAGCGGCTTTCGCGTATTTGCCGATGGGCACCGAATTGACCTCGCCGGTGGCGAGACGCCCCTCGGGTCCGAGTGCGGCGGAAAAGCCCTCGGCGGTGAACGGCAGGTCGGCGGTCGCGGCGTCCTTCGGCGCGATGACGACGATGCGGTTGCCGAGCAGGTTCACGCGGGTCTCGGGACGGATGAGGTTCTTCTGTGCGAGGTAGTCCATCCATTCGAGATCCGCCGAGGCGAACAGATCGGCCGGCGCACCGGATTCGATCTGCCGCGCCAGGGCCGAGGACGCGGCGTAGCTCGCCTTCACCGCGATGCCGCTCCTGGCGGTGAAGGCCTTGCCGGCATTGTCGAGGGCGTTCTTCAGGCTCGCGGCGGCGAAGACCGTGGCCGTCTCGGCCGCCCGGGCGGCCGAGACGAGGATAACGGGGGCTAGGATGACGGAGCCGGCGAGGACCAGGGCACGGAGGGCGGTGAGCATGACGGATCGTCTCTCGAAGGCGCACAGTAAAGGGACGGCCGTCAGGCGGCCGCATCTACGATAACCCGGCGCAGCGCTATATACATCCCGACATATCGATCGCTCAAGGTCCGACCGCCCGGCGCGTGCGGTCGAAACGGCCCGCCATTGGGCCTATCGTCGACCCTCGTTGGAACGGGTCCGGGGCGGCGGGCGGGGAAGAGGCGGGCAGATGGCGAGGTTGAGCATCCGGGTCGATCTCAAGCCCGGGAACCGCATCGGTCCGGGCAAGATCCAGCTCCTCGAAATGATCGCCGAACATGGCTCGATCTCGGCGGCAGGACGGGCCATCGGCATGTCCTACAGGCGGGCTTGGACGCTCACCGAGGCGCTGAACGCCGGCTTCGGCCGGCCGATGGTGGAGGTCCAGATCGGCGGCAGGAGCGGCGGCGGCGCGCGGCTGACAGCCTTCGGTACCGATCTGGTCCGCGCTTACCGCGCCATCGAGGCGGCGGCGGCCGAGGCTGCCGCGCCGTTCCTGAACGGGCTGGACGCAGGAACGGTCACGCCCGGCGACGGCGAGGGAGCGCCCGTCGAACGCACCGGATGAGGGGGCCACAGCCGGCCTCAGGCGACGTTCGTCGGCCGCCGGTCGATCTCGAGTGCCGCATCCACGACGGCATCGCCAGCGAAATGGTGCAGCATGTGGCCGAGCCCATGCAGCCAGCGAAAGGTCGCGCCCGGAATCAGGCGCGCGGCCTGACGCCCATGGACAAGCGGGTTCGTGACGATGTCGGCACTGCCGCACAGGATGGCCACGGGCACACGGCAGGTCGCGTAACTGATCGCGCTGCGGGACAGATCCCCCCATAGCAGATTGGCGTTCTCGCCATCGGCGACGAGGCGGCGGTGCTGGCCGGCGAGCCGGAAGGGAAATTCGGCGGCGAAACGCTCCGGCATCCGCTGCGGCAGGAACATGGCCCGCCACAGCAACGGCATCAGCATTGCGTCGCTGCCAGATAGCATCCGCGACAGTGCCTCCCCGCCCACCGGGCTGGCGCGCGGCCCGAACAGGATCTGTTCGAGGCGCAATTCGGGAAAGCAGATCGGCGAGATGGCGACCACGCCGCCCGTCTCGTCGGGATAGGCCATGCCGAAGGCGAGACAGACCGCACCGCCGAAGGAATGGCCGACAAGGATGGGTCGGGTCAGCTGCAGAGCGCGCGAGACCTCCCGCAGGATATCGGCCTGGCGCCAGAGCGACGCGTCGCTCAGGCGGACATGCTCGCTCTCGCCATGGCCGGGCCGATCGATGGCGACCACGCGGAAGTGCCGCGACAACGCTTCCATGGGCCCGAGCCACATGTCGTCCAGGGTCATCACCGCGCCGTGGACGAGGATAAGGTCCGGCCCCGACCCCGCTTCCACATAGGCGATCCTCGGCCCGTCCGGGATGTCGAGGAAGCGGCGTGGCGGCACAGCCCCCCATCGCGTCACCGGAGGGGGAGACGCTTCGAGGAGAGCTGCATCGCGGCTTGGTTCGGCATCGATCCTCAACGCCACCTCAGTATCGTCTTCCGGGCAAAGACTTGCGGCCGAGGATCACGGCGGCGGTGGCGGCGAGGCTCGCCACGGTGCCCATGGCCACGAGGGGATGCAGGGTCGCCCGGGTATAGGTGCTCGTCCGCATGACGGGATAGGGCGGCGCGCCCCTCACCTCGCCCGCGCCGCGCGGAGCGTGCAGAGCACCCTCGGATTGCTCCGCCGGCTCCGAGCGCTTCTGGAGCGCGATGATGGAGGAGGCCAGCCGGTCGTAGGCGCCGGGGGCGAATTCCTTGCCCATGACGAACAGCTTGCCGCCACCGCCGACGATGATGTCGCGCTGGCCATGCTCCGCCGCGTGAAGGATCGCGTTGGCGACCTCCTCCGGCGGATAGATGGGCGGAGGCAAAGCCGGCCGCCGGTCCATGTAGTTGCGGGCCCGGTCGGGGAGTGGCGTGTCGATCGAGGCCGGCTTGATCAGCGTGACGGAGACCGGCGCGTCCTCGGCGATCAACTCCATGCGCAGCGTGTCGGTGAAGCCCTTCACCGCGTGTTTCGAGGTCGCGTAGAGGCCCTGGAACGGGAAGGCGAGGTCGGAGGCGATGCTGCCGACATTGATGAGCGCGCCCCCGCGCCGGCGCAGGTGCTCGACCGCGATCAGGGATCCGTTCACCGTGCCCCAGAGGTTGGTCCGGATGAGCCGCTCGTGGTCCTCCTGGGCGATCTCAGAGAGCGGCCCATAGACGGTAAGGCCGGCGACGTTCACCCAGGTGTCGAAACCGCCGAAGGTCGCGATGGCGGCGTCGGCGATGGCCTGGACATCCTCGCGGCGTCCCACATCCGCCACGACGGAGGCGGCACGGCCGGCGCCGCCGAACTCCTCGCGAAGGCGTGCGAGGACGTCCGCGCTCCGTGCCGCGAGGACGACGCGGGCGCCCCGCGCCGAGGCCATGCGGGCCGTGGCGAGGCCGATACCGCTCGATGCCCCCGTGATCACGATAACCTGCTCGCGCAGGGGTTTATGTTTCATGGGCGCGTTCTCCCGGTCACTGCAGGGGTTGGAAAATCTCCAAACCTACGCATGAGTCGGGAATGCGTTGCCGGCAGCGTCGGCCTGCGCGGTTTTCACGCGCGCTCGCGTCAGCCGCCTGTGAGGCTCTCAGCCCCCAGTGAGACTTTCGGCGAAATCGTCGGGCACCTCGCCGAACTGGCCGAGGATCGTCGCGCTTTCAAGCTCGCCGGTCTCGTCGTCGGCGACCACCTTCAGGGCAGCGGTGCCGGGCAGGCGGCCAGACATGGCCTCCGCCTTCTTCAGGGCGCCGCTCTCCGTGGGTGCCACCTCGCGGTCACCGGGCACGAGGCGCTTGCGCTTGATCACGAAGGTCTGGACCACGAACGTCGTCTTCAGGGCCATTGCCGTCTCCGTGGGCCGCACCGCCCTCCCTGCCTCATAGGCCGGGCGCGGACACCTTACCAGAGACGGATCAGGCCGTAGCCGTCCCGCGCGTCCACGATCTCGATGCCGAGAAGGCCGATGAGGAGGAGGCTTACCCGGAACACCACCGGGCCGAAGGCGCCGGAAAACAGGAAGAGACCCGCCAGGATCAGGCTGACATGTCCCGCCAGCGGATCGGCGAAGCGCCGTACCGGCTCGGGCAGCCAGGGCTGAAGGATGCCGTAGCCGTCGAGGCCCGGAAGCGGCAGCAGGTTGAGGATGATGGCGGTGCCCTGGAACAGGGCGGAGACGGCGAGAACCGCCCGCAGCGTGTCGGATTCCTCACCCGTGAGAGAATAGAGCAGGGCGAGCGCAAGCAGGAAGAGGCCATTCATCGCCGGGCCGGCCGCCGAGACTGCCGAGATCCAGAGCTTGCTGGACAGGAGATGGGTGTTCACGGACACGCGCCCGCCGGGAAATCCGATCCCCCCGAGGATCGTGAACAGCAGCGGCAGGACGATGGAGGAGAGCGCGTCGGCGTAGAGACGCGGGTCCAGGGTGAGGTAGCCGCTCTGCGGGATATCCGTATCGCCTCCTTTCCAGGCGACGAAGGCATGGCCGAATTCGTGCAGGCACAGGCTGAGCAGCCAGCCGGCCATCACGAAGACGAACGCCACACCCGAGCCCGCCACGGCGCCGGTGCCGATGGCGAGGCCGGTCCCAAGGAAGATCAGGGCGATCAGCAGGAAGTTCGCACTGGGGCCGACCGGAAGGGTGGCGGCGCGAACCTGGCTTGGCGGAAGCTCTGACGACATCTCACCCCCGATGGAGCCTCGGACCGACGGACCGGCGGCGGCGGGTCGAGTTCCCAAATTCCGCCATGTCCAAACGCCTCATACGCTCGTAGCGCCGCGCGAGGCACCGTCGCATCGCGGGAGCTTCGTGCGCATGACACGATAAAGTGGTGGTCTCAACAGCGCACCGTCACCGACCGCCCTTCTCGACCACTCTTCCATGAGCCAAGCCCGTCACGCATGACCCTGCTCCGCGTCATCCTGCTCCTCGCCCTCGGGCTCTCGGCCTCGGTCCTCGGCGCCTTGTTCCTGTTCCAGCGTCATCTCATCTATCCCGGCGCTTTCGGGAGCGGTTTCGGCGAGGGCGAGCGCGGGGTGCCGGCCGGGACGGAGGCGGTCACGCTGAATACGGCCGACGGCCACCGCCTCTACGGCCTGTGGCGGGCACCGGAACCCGGACGAGGCGTGGTGCTGACCTTCCACGGCAACGGCTCGCTGCCCGAGCCACATGTCGCGCGGTTCTCGGACGGGGTCTGGCGCGCGGCCGGCTGGGGCACCCTCGCCATCGCCTATCGCGGCTATCCGGGCTCGACCGGCTCACCGAGCGAGGCGGGCCTCATCGAGGACGGGCTGGCGGCCTACCGCCTCGTCCGTGACCGCGCCCCGGACGCACCGATCCTGCTTCACGGCCATTCCATGGGGGCGGCAGTGGCCGTGGCCGTGGCCGCGCGCGAGCCGCATCTCGGCCTCTATCTCGAAGCGCCGTTCGTCTCCCTCACCCGCCTCGTCGGCGAACACTTCCCGCTGCTGCCCCGGCTGCTCCTGCGCGATACCTGGCGCTCGGATCGCCGCATCGGCGAGGCGGCGGGGCGCATCCTCATCGTCCACGGCACCGGCGACCCCGTGATTCCCGTGGCGCATGGGCGCGACCTCGCGGCCCTCGCCGGGACCAGGGCGCGCTTCGTCGCCGTGCCGGGCGATCACGTCTCGCTCCTCGGCCAACGCGACGCGGAGGCGGAAGCGACGTTCCGTCCCGTCAGGAGTGCCGAGCCCATTCCGGCCATGCCGCGTTGATAGCGGCAGGATGGGAGACGGGAATTTGGGACGACGCGCCCGGCAATGGCGGGAGGACGAGGAGACCGGGAACCGCTCGTCCGGCCCCACGATCTGCCCGCTCTGCGAACGGCCGATCCCGCCGCGCGCCAAATCGAGCCTGCACCACCTCACGCCCAAGCTGAAGGGCGGCGCCAAGGCCGGCACCGTCCGCCTGCACCAGATCTGCCATTCCGCGATCCACGCCCGCTACAGCGAAGCCGAGATCGCCCGCCGCCTCGCCGATATCGAGGTTCTGCGGGCCGATCCCGAGATCAGCGGCTTCCTCGCCTGGGTGCGGACCAAGCCGGACGATTTCCACGCCGCGACGCGGATGACGCGGGCGCGCAAACTCTCGCGCCGCAAGGTTTCCTGACGCCCCGCCATCCGCTTCGATGGTCGCCCCCGCACGGTCGTCGGGCGGGTGGCCGCCGCTCCGTAAAGTCGGCTGTTTTTCTTTAGAACAATTCGTTTTTGTTGCTCTGGAAGCACGCAGCCTTAGCAACGATTCCCAAGTCCTTGCTCGATTTCATGTAATAAATTATTCGCTTGCGTATACACAAAGTCGTTCCCCCCAATTTTTGAATCTTCAATGTGCTGGCTCCGAGCCGAAAGCTCGCATGCCTGTCGCAAAAGCAGGAATGCAACGGTGCGTAAGCGCGTCTCGACACTGGCAACAACCCTGAGTTACTCCGCAATCGGCGCCGCCTCGCTCGGTCTCGCTTGGATGGGATCATCCTCGAGCGCATGGGCGCAGACCGCGGTGCGGCTGGACGAGCTTTCGGTGGAAGCCTCGTCCGGCGCAGCGGGCCGGGGCAGTTCGGGGTCGGGGCGCCTGGGTGACCTGCCGCCCCCCTATGCCGGCGGTCAGGTGGCGCGCGGCGGGTCCCTCGGGATCCTCGGCACCAGGGATGTGCTGAACACGCCCTTCAGCACCGTCAACTTCACGCAGCAGGTGATCCAGGATCAGCAGGCGCGCACCGTCGCCGATACGCTCATCAACGATTCCTCGGTGCGCCTGACGACGGGCAGCAACGGGTTCGACGATACGTTCCAGATCCGCGGCTTTCCCGTTCAGTCACAGGATGTGGGCCTGAATGGCCTGTACGGACTGGTCCCCTCCAACCGCGTGGCGGCGCAATACATCGAGCGCATCGAGCTGCTCAAAGGGCCCGGTGCCTTCATGTACGGCATCCCGCCGGGCGGGAGCGTCGGCGGCAGCATCAACATCGTGACCAAGCGCGCGCTCGATATCCCCTTCGTGCGCGTCACGCCGCAATTCATCAGCGACGGCAATTTCGGCGTCCATGTCGATGCCGGCACCCGCGCCGGCGAGAACAAGGAATGGGGCATCCGCTTCAACGGCCTGGGCCGGACCGGCGAGGCCTCGATCGACAACGGCAACCTGCAGAGCGGCATCGGCGCCCTCTCGCTCGACTATCGCGGCGAACGCCTGCGCTGGGCCCTCGATGTCATCTCGCAGAACGAAGACACTAAGAACTTCCGGCCCCAGCTGAGTCTGCAATCGGATATCCCCTTCATTCCCAGGCCGCCCGATGCAAGAGGCAACTGGTTTCCGGGGACGCAGCTCAAGCAACGCGACAACACCGTCGCCTCCTTCGTGGAATACGACCTGACGGATTGGCTGACCGCCTATGGCGGGATCGGCTATCGCGCGGGCTCCAATCAGCAGACCTTCCCGGATACGCGCGTCTTCGGGTACTCGAACGGAGTCGATGCTCTCGGCAACTTCCGGCTCATCAACGCCTTCTACGATTCTGAGAGCAGCACGATCAGCGGCAATGCCGGCGTGAAGGCCCGGTTCGACACAGGGTTCATCAACCACTCGCTGAACCTCGTCTTCACCGGGTTCAATCGGGAGGACGGCTTCGCCTATGTGTCGAACACACCCGGTGAATCGGTGCCGTCGAACATCTACCGCCCGGCACCGCTTCCCGTAGTCACCGGCGCGCGCCTCAATCCCCAACGCTATGCAGATACCTCGCTGACGAGCGTGGCCGTCGTCGACACGATGTCGGCCTTCAACGATTCTCTGCTGCTCACCGCGGGCGTCCGCTACCAGATGGTGAACCAGAAGAGCTTCGACACCGTGACCCAGGCACGGACGAGCGAATACGATGCCGATGCCACATCGCCCCTCGCCGGCATCGTCATCAAGCCCTGGCAGAACGTCTCCCTCTACGCGAACTACGCGGAAGGACTGACGGCAGGCACCATCGTTGGTCCCGGCTTCAGCAATACGGGCGCGATCCTCAGCCCCTACCAGTCGGATCAGCAGGAAGTCGGGATCAAGGTCGATTGGGGGACCATCACGACGACGGCCGCCCTCTTCCAGATCAGCCGGCCCGATCTGGTCCAGACCGCCTCCGGTGCCCAGGCCTACAATGGCGAGCAGCGCAACCAGGGCCTGGAACTGTCGGCCTACGGCGCTATTGTGCCGAGCCTGCGCGGGTTCGCGAGCGCGACCTTCCTTCGCCCCGAACTGACCAAGCCGATCGATCCCCTGCGGCGGGGGAACGACGCCGCCGGCGTGTCCGACCTCACCGTCTCCGCCGGCCTCGAATGGGATACGCCCTGGGTGCCGGGCCTCTCTCTCAACGGTCGGGTGATCTACACGTCCGGCGCGTACCTCACCGACGCCAACACCTTGCGCTTCCCCGACTGGACGCGGGTCGATCTCGGCTTTCGCTACGCGACGCTGGTCTATGACCGGCCCATCACCTTCCGGTTCAATGTCGAGAACGTGGCCGACAACCGCTATTGGCTCACGACCGGCACCTTCGTGACCGTCGCATCGCCCCGGACCTTCATCCTGTCCGCCTCCCTCGACTTCTGACGCCGTAGAACCGGGCGGGGCTCGGCGAGCCCTGCCCGCGAGCCTCCCCAGGCCGGGGCGATCATCGAGGGTACCGCTCCCAGACGAGGGTGAGAATGCTCGTCTTGCCGTCGACGTTGAACTTGAAGGGAGGGGTCGTCAGGATGATCTTGCCATCCTTCAGTTCCACATCCCTGACCTGCGAGGTTCCGCTCCACGCTTCGTTCCACGACGTGTCGATCGCGTGCGTGATCCTTTGTCCATCGAGCGTGTACGTGCCGGCATAAGCGAAGAACGTCTTGTGCAGGTGGATACGATCTTCGTCGGTCATCTTGTCGTTGGCGATGGGTTTCGTGCGGCCCTCGAAGGCGCAGATGACCATCATGCGCCCGTCCTTGCCGTAGGTGAGCCAACCGCTGGGGCGGGGTCCGCCATAAGCATCGAGCGTCTCGTTGGTGTCGACGATCTTGCGGGTGGCGCTCGCGAGGCGCCACGTTCCATGAATGTCGTGCGCTTCGAGCGCGACGGCAGACGAGGCGACGAAGCACCACGCTGCGGCGGGAACGCATAGCTTCACGAATCCCTCCCATGTCTTTCGATTCGCCACCGGCGAAGCGCAATAGATTATGCGAATACTTGACATTCCGCCATGACATTGAGGCCATCGCGATGCGAAACGGCCATTATGGACCGCTCTGCGATCCGAGCCTTCGCGTTGACCGGGCCTTCGGCATCGATCAAGGAAAGCTGCATCACAGGCAGCCGGCCTTGATTCCGGATCGGCCATGCTCGTTCCCGGATTTCGACGGAGTGCAGCTTTGGCCCCAGCGACCCAGATCCCAGGCCCCGGCGCCGAGGAGGCCTTGAGACTCGCCTGGGTCGACGTCGCCAAGGGCCTGTGCATCATCCTCGTGGTGATGATGCACTCGACCCTCGGCACCGGCATGGACATGGGTGGCGAGGGCTTCCTCCATACCGTCGTCGCCTTCGCCAAGCCGTTCCGGATTCCCGATTTCTTCCTGCTGTCGGGCCTGTTCGTCGGCCGCGTGATCGACCGGGACTGGCGTCTCTTCGCCGACCGGCGGGTCGTCCACTTCGCCTATTTCTACCTGCTCTGGGTGCTGATCCAGTCGACGGTGAAATACGGCCAGATCGTCGACGGCGGCGGGCCGGGGGCCTTCCTCGCCCATCTCGCGCACGCTCTGGTGGAGCCCTATTCGACCCTCTGGTTCATCTATTTGCTCGCCGTCTTCTCGGTGCTGACGAAGCTCCTGCGCCGTCTGCATCCGGCGCTCCTTCTCGGCGGGGCCGCCCTGCTCCAGAGCCTTCCCCTCGAAGGTCATTCGGATCTCGTCACCGAATTCTGCGGCCGCTACGTCTGGTTTGTCGCCGGCTATCTGTTCGCGGCCCGGATCTTCCGGTTCGCCGATCTCGTCCGACGCCACCCCCGCGCCGCGCTCGGCGGTCTCGCGGCCTGGGCATTGGTGAACGGCCTCTTCGCCTTCACCGCTATAGGCCACGAGACCTTTCCGACCCTGGCCAGCCTGCCCCTCGTCAGCCTCGTCCTCGGCGGGGCCGGGGCGCTCGCCATCGTGGCCGTCGGCGCATTGCTCACCCTCGCCGGGGGGCCGGTGACGGCGGCGCTCAGAGCCTGCGGCGAGCGCTCGATCGTGATCTACCTCGCGTTCTTCCTTCCCATGGCGGCGACCCGGACGCTCATCGTGAAGACCGGCGCCATCGCCGATATCGGGCTGGCCAGCCTCGTCGTGACCCTCGTCGCCGTGCTCGTCCCCCTCGCCATCGAGCGGGTGGTGCGCCACACGCCCTTCGTCTTCCTGTTCCGTCGCCCGGCAGCGTTCCACATCGCCGCCGAGACGCCGCCGCGATCCGCGAGGACGGCGGCAACAGGCTGAAATCAGGCCTGATCGTCGATGTAGCGGGAGGCGATCATCGAGGCGGCGGTGCGGTTCTCGACGCCGAGCTTGGCGTAGATGCTCTCCAGATGCTTCGTCACCGTGCGCGGTGACAGGCCGAGGATGTCGCCGATATCGCGGCTCGCCTTGCCCCGCGACAGCCAGAACAGCACGTCGGCCTCGCGGGCGGTGATCGGCAGGTTGGCGCGCAGGCGCTCGATGCCGCTGGCGGAAGCATCGCGGGAGAGGCGCAGCAGCACCTCGTCGCCGGTGGTGCCGATGAGGCTGAGGCTATGGGCGGCGCCCTCCGTATCCGGCAGCGTGACCGAGGCCGCGTTGCCGCCCTTCAGCTGTTCGGCGAGCCAGGAGCGGCCGGCCTCGGGCAGGCGCGAACCCCCGTCGCCGAGCTTGGCCAGCACGCGGGCGGCCTGTGGCGTGCTCCACAGGACGGTGCCCTGGCGATCCACCGCGAAGAGCGTGCGGCCGGTCGTGTCGAGGGCGGCACGCGCGCTCTGTGCGGCCCGCGCGCTCGCCAGATGCACGCGGATGCGGGCCAGGATCTCGTCGGGGGCGATCGGCTTGGTGACGTAGTCGCTGCCGCCCGCCTCCAGGCCCTTCACGATATGCTCGGTCTCGGACAAGCCGGTCATGAAGATGACGGGCACGAGGGCGAGGTCGCTGCGCGCTTTGAGCCGCCGGCAGGTCTCGAACCCGTCCATGCCGGGCATCACCGCATCGAGCAGGATGATGTCGGGGGTGATCTCCTCCACCAGCGCCAAGGCGAGGTCGCCGGCCACCGCCACCAGCACGGTGGCGCCGGAGCGCTCGATCGCCTCCGTGAGGAAGCTCAGGGTCTCGGGGGAATCGTCGACGACGAGGACGATGTCGCGCTGCGTCTCAGCCATCGCGCATCCCTTCGAGGATGCGCACGTAGCGCCGGAGGTCGTAGGAGGCCACGAGCCCGCGCATCTGCGCGGCGATCTCGGCGGGCATGGCCGACTGGCCTTCGAGCTCCGTCAGCTTGGCCTCGATACCGCGGACATGGCCGATCCGGCCGAGGCGGATCAGCTCGGCGATATGGTCCTGGCGCAGGGATTCGCCGCCTTGTCCGCTCCGGGGCGGAGCCTCGGGCAAGGCGGGCGCGGGCGGGGCGGGCTGGCCCAGCGCCAGCAGCCGGTCGATCCGCTCCAGGAAGTCGCGCAGGTCGAAGGGCTTCGGGATGATTTCGTCATGCGGGGCGTCGTCGCCCCGGATCGGGCTGATCTCGTGGACGTTGGCGGACATGATGGCGATGCGGGAGGAAAGTCCGGCATCGCGCAGGGCCTTGGCCACGGCCCAGCCGCTCATCCCCGGCATGGCGATATCGAGAAGGATGATGTCGGGCCGCCGCTCCATCGCCAGGTTCAGGCAATGCGGCCCGTCGGGGGATTCCAGCACGACGAGGCCGAGCGGTTCGAGCACCTCGCGCATGAGGGCGCGATGCGCGGCATCGTCGTCCGCCACCAGCACCACGCGCGGCGGCCCGACATGGACCGGCCTCTCCCGCCGGCTGCCGGCAGCGCGCTCGGACGGTTCGGTGGGCTTGGGACCGGCCGGGCGGTGCACCGAGGCCAGCATGAGCCGGAGGCTGAAGCAGGTGCCGCGGCCGACTTCGCTCTCCACGCTGACCTCGCCGCCCATCACCTGGGCGAGGAGATGCGCGATGGTGAGCCCGAGCCCGGTTCCCGGCGTGTTGCGGGCGGCGGGCAGCGAGCCGCGCTCGAAGGGTCCGAAGATCCGCTGCAGGTCGTCCTCGGGAATGCCGAGGCCGCTGTCGCGGATCGAGAACACCGCGACCTGGCTGCGATACGTCATCTCCAGGGAGACCCAACCGGTTTCCGTGAACTTGATCGCGTTGGAGAGGAGGTTGAGCAGGATCTGGCGCAGGCGCTTCTCGTCCGCCGCCACCACGGCCGGCAGCACGGGCGGGCGCGAAAACCGGAATTCGAGGCCGGCAGCGTTGGCCTGGAGCCGGACCATGTCGACGATCTGGTCCAGGAATTCGGCGAGGCGGAATTCGTTGCGGTGGATCTGGAGGCGCCCCGCCTCCATGCGCGAAATATCGAGGAGGCCGTCGATCAGGCCCGACAGGTGCTGGGCGCTGCGCCGGATGACGCGGATGCCGTTGCGGCGCGGAGCGGGGATGTCGTCGTCCCCCTCCAGCAGCTGCGCGTAGCCGAGGACGGCGTTGAGCGGCGTGCGGAGTTCGTGGCTCATGCCCACCACGTAGCGGCTCTTGGCGAGGTTGGCAGCCTCGGCCGTCTCCTTGGCCTGCTGCAGCTTGGCATCGGTGATCTTGTGGGCCTCGATCTCGGCCTCGTAGAGGGCGGTCTGGCGGGTGGTCTCCTCCTGCGCCACGCGGCGGCTCTCCTGGGCGAGCACGAACAGCCAGGCGACGATGCCGAGGATGACCACGAGGATGAAGAACACGCTGGTCAGCGCAGCGCGCAAGGTCTCGCGATGCTCCGGCTGCGTCGTCGAGATCCCACCATGGACGATGCCGAGAATGAGCCCGATCACCGAGACGAGGGTGAGCATGAGGGCGAGGTAGCGGCCGAGGGGCGCCCCGATCCAGGCGGCGGTCTTCTCGGGCATGATCCGGGACAGCACGCCCTGGGCCTGCGCCTCCAGGCGGCCATGCGGCTTGCACAGGTCGCCGCAGCGGGCGTCCAGCGAGCAGCAGAGCGAGCAGATCGGCCCGGCATAGGCCGGGCAATGGGCCATGTCCTCGCCCTCGAACGGATGCTCGCAGACGGTACACTGGATCTCCGCGCGCCCGCCCCATTCGGCGGTAGCGGGCCTGGCGAGGTAGTACCGGCCGCCGGTGGCGTAGGCGATGGCGGGTGCGGCGGCGAAGGCTGTGACGAGGGCGAGCAGCGGCGCGAAGTTCTGGAGCCCGCCCCCAAGCAGGCCCACATAAGCGAGCGAGCCCACCACCAGCGCCAGCGCGGACGCTCCAGTGCCGACGGGGTTCACGGCGTAGAGATGCGCGCGCTTGAACTCGATCCCCGGCGGCGACAACCCGAGGGGCTTGTTGATGGCCAGATCCGCCGAGAGCGCGCCGACCCAGGCCGAGACCACCACCGCATAGAGCGAGAGCGTGCTGGCGAGGGTCTTGTCGATGCCGAGTTCCATCAGCAGCAGCGCGATGGCGACGTTGAAGACGAGCCAGACCACGCGGCCGGGATGGCTGTGGGTCAGGCGCGAGAAGAAATTCGACCAGGCGATGGAGCCGGCATAGGCGTTGGTGACGTTGATCTTGAGCTGCGAGATCACCACGAACAGGCCGGTGAGGAGGATCGCCCCCTCCCGTGACGGCATCACGTAGCCGAAGGCGACCACATACATCTGCGTCGGCTCGGCCGCCTGATCGTAGGGCACGCCCTGCCCCAGGGCCAGCACCGCCAGGAAGGCGCCGAGCATGATCTTGAACATGCCGGGCAGGATCCAGCCCGCGCCGGCCCCGAGCACGGCGAGCCACCAGCGCGGATTACTCCCCGATTCGGACGTCTCGGCCGGCGGGACGAAGCGGAGAAAATCCACCTGCTCGCCGATCTGCGCCAACAGCGCGAGGAGGATGCCGGAGGCGAGGCCGAACTGGGCGAGGTCGAAGCCCGAAATCGGGTAACCCATGAATGTGGAGATCGAGCCGACGGCTTCCGACGCCCCCGGATAGGACAGGAGGTCACCGAAGGCGGGGCCGCTCTTCCACGCGATGAAGCCGAGGGGCAGGAGATTGAGCCCGATCCAGAGCGGCTGGGTCCAGATCTGGAACCGGCTGATCAGGCTGATCCCGTAGATAACGAGGGGGATCACCACGACCGCGCTGACGATATAGCCGATCCAGAGCGGTAGGCCGAGGCAGAGTTGCAGCGCCAGCGCCATGATCGACGCCTCGATGGCGAAGAACAGGAAGGTGAAGCTCGCATAGATCAGCGAGGTGATGGTGGAGCCGAGATAGCCGAAGCCGGCCCCGCGTGTGAGGAGATCGATGTCGACGCCGTAGCGGGCGGCGTAAAGGCTGATCGGCACGGCGGTGGCGAAGATCAGCACGCCCACGAACAGCACCGCCGCCGCCGTGTTGGTGAAGCCCGTGGCCAGGACGAGAGTGCCACCGATCGCCTCCAGTGCCAGGAACGAGAGCGACCCCAGCGCCGTCTGCGCCACCCGCAGGCTCGACCAGCGCCGCGCCTTCTTGGCGGTGAAGCGCAGGGCGTAATCCTCGAGGGTCTCGTCCGCGACGAAGCGGTTATAGGCTCGCCGGATCGGGGGAATCTGCTGGCGGCCGCTCATGGGGTCGTTCAGTCTGCCCGGTCAGCGTCACGTGTGGGAGGAGCCGGCCCGCATGCGGTCACGGGCAAACGGCGGTCGATCAGCAATCCCCGTGCCGCGGGGCCGGGAGACATTGGTACACCAGGAGAGCCGCGTCGAGGCCCCGCTCCACAGGGAAGGCATGCCTCGCACAGGGAAGACGATTCTCCGAAGGGGGCGAGAGGCGAGGCGCACAACCTACCTCCCTACGCAAAACAGCGTATATGCTGCGCCGCGCCATCACGCCTAGCTTCCGCCATCCGCAACGGCCCGCCTTATGCAGGAGCCGGCGGGACATTTCCTGGAAGGGGTTCACGCAGGATGGCAGCCGACAACGAGCACGGACCGCACTCGGCCCTCCGTCGCAAACTTCTCATGGGTCTGGCGAGCATTCCGGCCATGGCCATGATGCCGCGCAGCGCCTTCGCTGCGGCTCCTCCGACCTCGGCGGTGAACACCACCGGCCTCGCGGTGACCGACACCGAAGTCACCGTCGGCATCCTCCATTCCGCCACCGGCACGATGGCGATCTCCGAGACCGGATCGATCCAGGCGGAGAAGCTCGCCATCGCGCAGATCAACGAGGCCGGCGGCGTGCTGGGCCGCAAGATCAAGATCATCCAGGAGGACGGCGCCTCCGACTGGCCGACCTTCGCCGAGAAGGCCAAGAAGCTCCTCGTCAACGACCATTGCGCCGCCGTGATGGGCTGCTGGACCTCCGCCTCGCGCAAGGCCGCGCTTCCGGTGTTCGAACAGTATAACGGCCTGCTCTACTACCCGACCTTCTACGAGGGCCTGGAGCAGTCCAAGAACGTCATCTATACCGGCCAGGAAGCCACGCAGCAGATCCTCGAATCGCTCAACTGGGTGACCAAGGAGAAGGGCGCCAAGACGTTCTTCTTCATCGGCTCGGACTATATCTGGCCGCGCACCTCGAACAAGATCGCCCGCAAGCACATCGAGAACGTGCTGAAGACCAAGGTCGTCGGCGAGGAATATTTCCCGCTGGGCCATACCCAGTTCAACTCGGTCATCAACAAGATCAAGCTGACCAAGCCCGACGTGATCTTCACCGACGTCGTCGGCGGCTCGAACGTGGCGTTCTACAAGCAGCTCAAGGCGGCCGGTATCGACCTCAACAAGCAGACCCTGCTGACCATCTCCGTGACGGAAGACGAGATCGACGGCATCGGCGGCGACAACATCGCGGGCGCCTATTCCTGCATGAAGTACTTCCAATCGCTCAAGAACGCGAACAACGAGAAGTTCGTCGCCGCCTTCCACAAGATGTGGGGCGAGAAGACCGTCATCGGCGACGTGACCCAGGCCGCCTATCTCGGCCCGTTCCTGTGGAAGATGGCCTGCGAGAAGGCCGGCTCCTTCGATGTCGACAAGGTGGTCGCGGCCTCCGCCGACATCGAGTTCAAGGAAGCCCCCGAGGGCTACGTCAAGATCCACCCGAACCACCATCTCTGGTCGAAGACCCGTGTCGCAAAGGCTCTGCCGAGCGGCCAGTTCGAGATCGTCTACGAGAGCCCCGCGCTCATCGAGCCGAACCCCTTCCCGAAGGGCTACCAGTAGCACTGCGACCCCCTCCCCCTTGTGGGGAGGGGTTAGGGGKGGGGGTGGTTGGGTGACCCTCCCGGTACGGAGACCAGCGGAGCCACCCCCACCCCTTCCCTCCCCACAAGGGGGAGGGAGCGCGCCCTTTTCGGGTCGCGCCGCGCCACGGCTGATCGGCCCAATGCTTGCAAAGCAGACGTCGGATTCTTCGGAAGGTCGAAAACATGCTCGGTGACTATTCCCTCGGAGATCTCGGCGCGATCTTCGCGATGCAGGGTTTCGCCGGCCTGATCCTGTTCTCGGTCTACGTGCTGATGGCCCTCGGCCTCGCGGTCATCTTCGGCCAGATGGGCGTGATCAACATGGCGCATGGGGAGTTCATGATCCTCGGCGCCTACGTCACCTATCTGTGCTCGACCTTCTTCCAGACCCACCTGCCCGGCCTGTTCGGCGTCTACTTCTTCGTGGCGATGATCCTGGCCTTCCTGGCCTCGGGAGCCCTCGGGATGATCGTCGAATGGACGCTCATCCGGCATCTCTACAAGCGCCCCCTCGACACGCTGCTGGCCACCTGGGGGCTCTCGCTGATCCTGCAGCAGGCCTACCGCACCATCTTCGGGGCCCGCGAAGTCGGCGTCGAGCTGCCCTCCTGGCTCATCGGCTCGGTCCAGGTCACCGACACGATCGAGGTGCCGATCAACGGCCTGTTCGTGATGGCGATCACGACTCTCATCACCGTCGGCGTCGGCCTGCTGATGTACCGCTCGCGCTTCGGCCAGCAGGTGCGTGCGGTGATGCAGAACCGCCCCATGGCCGGCGCGGTCGGCATCGATACCGAGAAGGTGGATCGCTACACGTTCGGCCTCGGCTGCGGCATCGCCGGTGTGGCGGGCTCGGCCTTCACCATGATCGGCTCCACCGGGCCGACCTCGGGCCAGCTCTACATCGTCGACACCTTCCTGATCGTCGTCTTCGGCGGCGCGGCGAGCCTGCTCGGCACCATCGCCTCGGCCTTCTCGATCTCGCAGACCCAGTCGACCCTCGAATTCTTCCTGTCCGGCTCCACCGCCAAGGTTCTGACGCTGCTCGCCGTCGTCGGGATCCTGATGGTTCGCCCGCAGGGTCTGTTCACCCTCAAGGTCCGGCGCTGAGGAGGCCATCCCGATGACAAGCCCCGTCCAGACCCTGTCGAAGTCGCTCACCGTGAACGACAATCCCTTCATGAAACCGATGGAGTGGGTGAGCCTCGCGCTGCTCGCCGGCCTCATCCTCTTCGTCCTGCCGGCGACCCTCGACGCGTTCCGCCTCAACCTCGTCGGCAAGTACCTCACCTACGCCTTCGTGGCGCTGGGCCTCGTCATGTGCTGGGGTTATGCCGGCATCCTATCTCTCGGACAGGGCGTGTTCTTCGGGCTCGGCGGCTATTGCATGGCCATGTACCTGAAGCTCGAAGCCTCCAGCGTCGAGAACACCAAAATCCAGTCGACGCCGGGCATCCCGGACTTCATGGACTGGAACCAGATCACCGAACTTCCCCTGATGTGGAAGCCGTTCCAGAGCCTGCCGCTGACACTGATCCTCGTCGTGGCCGTGCCGGTGTTCTTCGCCTTCATCATCGGTTTCGCGATGTTCACCCGCCGGGTCGGCGGCACCTACTTCGCCATCATCACCCAGGCCATCGCCGCCATCCTGACGATCCTCATCGTCGGCCAGCAGGGCTATACCGGCGGCATCAACGGCATCACCGACCTGCGGACCCTGCACGGTTGGGACATCCGCACCGACAGCGCGAAGTTCATCCTCTACTTCGTCAATGGAGGGCTGCTCCTTGGCTGCATCCTGGCGGCGCAATACGTGAAGAAGGCCAAGCTCGGGCGCATCCTCCTCGCCATGCGCGACAAGGAGGACCGGGTCCGGTTCTCGGGCTATTCCGTGGCCGGGTTCAAAGTCTTCGCCTTCTGCCTCGCGGCCGGCTTCGCCGCCATCGGCGGGGCGATGTTCACCCTGCAGGTCGGGTTCATGTCGCCGTCCTTCGTCGGCATCGTGCCCTCCATCGAGATGGTGATCTACGCCGCCGTCGGCGGGCGCCTGTCCCTGTTCGGCGCCGTCTGGGGCACGCTTCTGGTCAACTGGGCCAAGACCACCTTCTCGGAGAGCTTCCCCGAACTCTGGCTCTTCGGACTCGGCGCCCTGTTCATCGCCGTCGTGCTCGCCTTCCCCAACGGCTTGGCCGGCATCTACCGCAGCTATGTCGAGCCGCGCCTGACCCGCAAGGTCAAGGCCCTGGCGCCGGCGGGTGCGCCCGTCCCCCACGGCACCCCCGCCGAATAGGAGCGAGACTGACGATGAACGCCGCCATCCTGAGCTCGCCGATCATCGGCGAATCCCCCGACGCGAAAGACTTCCTCCTCTCGGTGGAAGCCCTCACCGTCTCCTTCGACGGCTTCAAGGCGGTGAACGACGTGTCGTTCTACGTCGATCCCAACGAGATCCGCGTCATCATCGGCCCCAACGGCGCCGGCAAGACCACGGTGCTCGACCTGATCTGCGGGCGCACCAAGGCCAGCGCCGGGTCGATCAAGTTCAAGGGCCAGGAACTCACCAAGATCTCCGAGAGCGCCATCGTCCAGGCCGGCGTCGGCCGCAAGTTCCAGACGCCGTCGATCTACGACGACCTCACGGTGTTCGAGAATTTGGAGATCTCCTTCCCCCGCGGCCGCACGGTGTGGGGTGCGCTGACCTTCAAACGCGATGCCGAGGTCCGTGACCGTATCCACGAAGTCGCGACCATGATCTTCCTGAAAGATCAGCTCAAAGAGCGAGCCGAGTTCCTCAGCCACGGCCAGAAGCAATGGCTCGAGATCGGCATGCTGCTGATCCAGGACCCCGAACTCCTGATGCTCGACGAGCCGGTGGCCGGAATGAGCGTCGGCGAGCGCATCAAGACCGCCGAACTCCTCAACCAGATCATCGTCGGCCGCTCGGTGCTGGTGATCGAGCACGACATGAAGTTCGTCGAGGACATCGCCCACCGGGTCACCGTGCTGCACCAGGGCAAGGTGCTCTCCGAAGGCTCGATGGAGCGGGTGAAGAACGACCCGAAGGTCATCGAAGTCTATCTCGGCCACTGAACAGGACCGGCGCCATGCTTCAGACCAGTTCCGCCTCGGCCACCCTCCCGCCGGCGCCCGCCCTCGGGGCTCAGCCGATGCTGGCGATCCGCGACCTGCACTCAGCCTATGGCCAGAGCGAGGTGCTGCACGGCCTCGACATCAGCATCGCACCCGGCGAGATCGTCGCCGTGATGGGCCGCAACGGCATGGGCAAGACCACGCTGATGAAGACCCTGATGGGGATCGTCCCGGTGAAGTCCGGCACCATCACGGTCGACGGCCGGGACATCACCGCCCTCAAGAGCCACCAGCGCGTGGCGGGCGGCCTCGCCTACGTGCCGCAGGGCCGGATGATCTTCTCGGCCATGACGGTGCAGGAGAATATCGAGACGGGCCTGACCGTCACCAAGGAGCGCAAGGTTCCGCAGGACCTCTACACGATGTTCCCGGTCCTGCTGGAAATGAAGGCAAGACGCGGCGGCAACCTCTCCGGCGGTCAGCAGCAGCAACTGGCCATCGCGCGGGCGCTGGCCAGCCGGCCGAAGGTGCTCCTCCTCGACGAGCCGACCGAGGGCATCCAGCCCTCGATCATCCGCGAGATGGGACGGACCCTGAAGAAGATCCGCGACGAGCGCGGCCTTTCCATCGTCGTCTCGGAGCAGGTGCTGAGCTTCGCCCTCGACGTCGCCGACCGGGTGCTGGTCATCGAGAACGGCCACATCGTCCACGAGGCGATGCGGGCGGATATCGACGAGGCACAGGTCGCCCGCTTCCTCTCGGTCTGATCGCCGGGGCAGCATCCGCCCGCCGTTCCGCAACACAGCTCCAGGGAGCCCCCATGGCGGATTACGAGATCTTCGAACTCGGCGACTATGTGCTCCAATGCGGTAAGACGCTGCGCAAGGCCAAGCTCGCCTTCAAGACCTTCGGAACGCTCAACGCGGCCAAGGACAACGCCATTGTCTATCCGACCTGGTATTCGGGCCAGCACACGGAGAACGAATGGTTGATCGGGCCGGGCAAGGCCCTCGACCCGGACAAATACTTTATCATCATCCCGAACATGTTCGGCAACGGGCTCTCGTCCTCGCCGAGCAACACGCCCGCCCCCTGGGACGGGCCGCGCTTTCCCAATGTGACGGCCTACGACAACGTCGTGGCCCAGCACCGCCTCGTCACCGAGCATTTCGGCATCGAGACGCTGGTGCTGGTGACGGGCTGGTCGATGGGTGCGCTCCAGACCTACCATTGGGGCGCGCTCTATCCCGACATGGTCCCGCGCATCCTGCCGTTCCAGGGTTCGGCCAAGTGTTCGCGGCACAACTTCGTCTTCCTCGAAGGGGCGAAGGCCGCCCTCCAGGCGGACGCCGCTTTCGCGGAGGGCTGGTACACCTCGCCGCCGAACAAGGGGCTGCGCGCCTTCGGCCGGGTCTATGCCGGTTGGGGCCTGTCGCAGACCTTCTACCGGATCGAAGCCGACCTGACCCATATGGGCTACGCGTCCCTGGAGGATTTCCTCGTCGGGTTCTGGGAAGGCCTGTTCTACTCGCGTGACGCCAACGATCTGCTGGCCATGCTCTGGACCTGGCAGAACGGCGATATCGGCGCCAACCCGGTCTTCAAGGGCGACACCAAGGCTGCGCTTGCCGCCATCCGCGCCAAGGCGATCCTGATGCCGGCCTCCACCGACCTGTACTTCCCGCCGGAGGACAACCGGATCGAGGCGGAATCGATGCCGAACGCCGAGTTGCGGGTCATCGAGACCTGGTGGGGCCATTTCGCCGGCGGCCCCGGCACCAGCCCCGACGACATCGCCACGCTCGACGCCGCGCTCAAAGAGCTGCTCGCGAGCTGAACGCCGGGCAGCGCCGCCAAGGGCGCCGCCGGCCATCGTCCACGGCCCGCCGGATGAGCCGGCCGGCCCAAACGGGGCGCACGCCCCGGTCACGCCAGAGGGAGTCGAACAACGATGGCTGAGACCCTGATCAAGGTCGACCTGACGCAGTCGGCCTACGACAACGACATGGTCCACAATCGCTGGCACCCGGACATTCCGATGGTGGCCATGGTCAAGCCCGGCGACGACTTCATCGTCGAGACCTATGACTGGACCGGCGGCTTCATCAAGAACAACGATTCCGCCGACGACGTGCGCGACATCGACCTGTCGATCGTCCACTTCCTCTCCGGCCCCATCGGCGTCGAGGGCGCGGAGCCCGGCGATCTCCTGGTGGTCGATCTCCTCGATATCGGCGCCAAGCCCGAGAGCCAGTGGGGCTTCAACGGCTTCTTCTCCAAGAAGAACGGCGGCGGCTTCCTCGACGAACACTTCCCTCAGGCGCAGAAGTCGATCTGGGATTTCGAGGGCATGTTCACCAAGTCGCGCCACATCCCCGGCGTGCGCTTCCCCGGCCTGATCCATCCCGGCCTGATCGGCTGCCTGCCCGATCCGAAGATGCTGGACACCTGGAACACCCGCGAGAAGGCGCTCTACGACACCAATCCCGGCCGGGTGCCGGCGCTCGCCACGCTGCCCTTCGGCCCCACCGCCCATATGGGCCGGCTCAAGGGCGAGGCGAAGGACAAGGCCGCGGCGGAAGGCGCCCGCACGGTGCCGGGTCGCGAGCATGGCGGCAATTGCGACATCAAGGATCTGTCGCGCGGCTCGAAGATCTACTTCCCCGTCTACGTGCCGGGCGCCGGCCTCTCCATGGGCGACCTGCATTTCAGCCAGGGCGATGGCGAGATCACCTTCTGCGGCGCCATCGAAATGGCGGGCTGGGTCCATCTCAAGGTGAGCCTGATCAAGGACGGCATGTCGAAATACGGGATCAAGAACCCGATCTTCAAGCCGTCGCCGATGACGCCCAAATTCGACGATCACCTGATCTTCGAGGGCATCTCCGTCGATGAATACGGCAAGCAGCATTACCTCGACGTGACCGTGGCCTACCGGCAGGCCTGCCTCAACGCCATCGAATACCTGAAGAAGTTCGGCTATTCGGGCGCCCAGGCCTATTCGATCCTCGGCACCGCCCCGGTCCAGGGCCACATCTCCGGCGTCGTCGACATCCCCAACGCCTGCGCCACGCTCTGGATTCCGACGAAGATCTTCGACTTCGACATCAATCCGGGTGCGGACGGGCCGATCAAGCATATCGACGGCTCGATCCAGATGCCGCTCTCGCCGGATCTTTGAGAGGCGGTTCTGCCCTTCAGTCGAGCGCGTCCCCCTCCTCCTTGTGGGGAGGGGTTAGGGGTGGGGGTGGCTCCGCCAGCCTCCAGAGGTCGAGGGTCACCCCACCACCCCCACCCTCGATCCCTCCCCAAAAGGGGGAGGGAAGGCGCGCGACGCATGCGATGCATGAGACCGACAGCCCTTTGGGGGGAAGTACGTTTCCCCCGTCGCGTCGCCCATTGTCGATCCTTCGAGAGGCCCCCATGCCCGTCTACGATTATGCCTGCGACGCCTGCGGGCCCTTCACGGTGCTGCGCCCGATGGCGCAGTTCAAGGACCCGCATGACTGCCCCGATTGCGGCTCGTCCTGCGGCCGCGCCTTCCTCACCGCACCCAACCTCGCCTCCATGGATGCGGGGCGGCGCAAGGCGCATGCGGTCAACGAGCGGAGCGCCCACGCGCCCCGCAAATCATCGGGGCACGGGGCCGGCTGCGGCTGTTGCTCGGGGGCCTCGAAAACCAAGCAGCCGGCGGCCGCCAAAAGCTTCCCCAACGCGAGGCCGTGGATGATCAGCCACTGAAAGCTGCCACACCCTCCCCCCTCTGCGGGGGAGGGAAACGGCGCATTGCACTCCCGAATCCAGGAGAACCCCACCGATGATGCATGGCGACATTTCCTCGAGCAACGACAGCGTCGGCGTCGCGGTCGTCAACTATAAGATGCCGCGTCTGCACACGAAGGCAGAAGTGCTGGAGAACGCGCGAAAGATCGCCGACATGGTGGTGGGCATGAAGTCCGGCCTGCCCGGCATGGATCTCGTGATCTTCCCCGAATACTCGACTCACGGGATCATGTACGACGGCAAGGAGATGTACGAGACCGCCTCCGCCGTGCCCGGGGAGGAGACCGCGATCTTCGCCGAGGCCTGCCGGAAGGCGGGTGTCTGGGGCGTGTTCTCGCTCACCGGCGAGCGCCACGAAGAGCATCCGAACAAGGCGCCCTACAACACCCTCATCCTGATGAACGACCAGGGTGAGATCGTGCAGAAATACCGCAAGATCATGCCCTGGACCCCGATCGAGGGCTGGTATCCGGGCGATTGCACCTATGTCTCGGACGGGCCGAAGGGCCTCAAGATCAGCCTCATCATCTGCGACGACGGCAATTACCCCGAGATCTGGCGCGACTGCGCCATGCGCGGCGCCGAGCTCATCATCCGCTGCCAGGGCTACATGTATCCGGCCAAGGAGCAGCAGATCCTGATGTCGAAGGCGATGGCTTTCGCCAATAACACCTATGTGGCCGTGGCCAATGCGGCCGGCTTCGACGGCGTCTATAGCTATTTCGGCCATTCGGCGATCATCGGCTTCGACGGCCGGACGCTGGGCGAATGCGGCACCGAGGAAATGGGCGTTCAATATGCCGCCCTGTCGAAGTTCCTCATCCGCGATGCCCGCGCCAACATGCAGTCGGAGAACCATCTCTTCAAACTGCTGCACCGTGGCTATACGGGCATGATCAACTCGAAAGAAAACGAGCCCGGCAAGGCCGATTGTCCCTACGACTTCTATCGTCGCTGGATCGAGGACCCGGCCGGCACCCGCGAGGCGGTCCGCGCCATCACCCGCCCCGATCTCGGCACGCCGGAATGCCCAATCGAAGGCATCCCCAACGCCGCCAAGTAGGGGCACGCGAAGACAAAGCCTCGACGAGTTCGACTCGTCGAGGCTTTGTATCGAAAGATCAGTGGAAGCGGACGGTCGGCGCGGTCTCGATCGGAACGTCGATCCGGCAGCGCAGGCCTTCGGCTTGGAAATCGAGCTCGACCGAGCCCGCGAGTTCGCGGGCGATGCCGCCGGTGATGAGCCGGGTGCCGAAGCCGCGGCGCTTCGGCTGCGCCACGGCCGGGCCGCCGCGTTCCCGCCACTCGATTTCCAGCCGCCGCCCACCCATGCCATCCTCGGTGACGCGCCAGATCACCGACAGGCGGCCCTGGCTGCCTGACAAGGCGCCGTATTTCGCCGCGTTGGTGGTGAGTTCGTGGGCGGTCATTCCCAAGGCCAGCACGTAGCGCGGCGGTAGGTCGATATCGGGGCCGACGAGTTCCATATGGTCCGCCGAACTGCGGTAGGGGCTGAGCTCGTTCTCGAGCACGGCGCGGAGCGGCGCGCCGGTCCAGTCGTCGCGGGTCAGGAGATCGTGGGTCTTCGACAGAGCGAGGATGCGGCCCTCGAACTGCGCCGCCTGCTCCTCGCCGCCGCGCGATTGCCGGGCGAGGGACTGGACCGTGGCGAGGGTGTTCTTCACCCGGTGATTCAGCTCGTGCATCATCGTCACCTGCTGTTCCTGCAGGCTGCGCGTGCGTTCGAGCTCGGCCCGCAGACCGTCCTCGTGCTTCTCGAGCGTGGCGGCCATGGCGTCGAAAGCCTGGCCGAGCTGGCCGAATTCGGAGCGGCCCGTCAGGCCCGACCGGGCGAAGAGCTGGCCGGAACGCCAGGCGCGGGACGCCTTCAACAGCCGCCGCACCGGCTTGCGGATGAAGACGCGGCCGCCGATCAAGGCCGCCACGATGGCGACGAGCGTCCCGAGGAAGATCAGGATCACGCCGCGCCGCGTCGCCGCATCGATATCGGCGAAGGCGGTATCGCGGGCGAGGCCCACGGCGACGGTCATCCCGTCGAGGGCGCCATCGGGACGGACCACGCTGGTGATGCGGCGGATTCCGTTGAGACCGGGCATCTCGACGGCGCTTCCGAGGGTGCTGGCCCTGTCCAGACCAGACGCGAAGGCGGCCGGCATCGTCTGACCGACCCAGGAGCCGAGATCGGGATTCTGGACGATGATGGTGCCGCTGCGGTCGGTCACCGTCACGGCGGCGTCCTTGGGCAGCCCGGCATGGGCCAGCCGCTCGCCCAGCCAGGCGGGATCGAAGCCGAAGATGAGCAGGCCGGAGGACCTGTCGCTGGAATCCCGGATCGGATAGGCGAACTGGATGGTGGGAACACGGCTGCCGCGACCGACCACATATTCCCCGATCACCGGCACGCCCGACTGCATCGCTTTCTGGAAATAGGTCCGGTCGGCGATGGAATAGGCGCCCTGCTCCATTCCCAGGCTGTTGCAGACGAGCTGCCCCTTCGCATCCGCCACGATGAGGATCGTGGCACCGGAAAGCTTTCGGATGATGGAGCGCAGGAAGCTGGTGCACCCCGCCGCTTCCTGGTCGCGGATGAACGGAGCCTCCGCGAGGATATCGAGGAGTTGGCGCATTCCGCTGGCGAACTGGGTGAGGTCTTCCGCCACCGCGCGGGCGTTGCGCATTGCCGAGGCCGTCACGGCATCCTCGCGGGCGCTGCGCAGCGCGTGCTCGTTGAAGCTCTGGACCGCGATGGCAGGGACGAGGGCGAGCACGACCAGCGCGACGATACGGGATGTGAGCGTCATGACGGGAGGTCGGCCATGGGGAACGTTTCAGCCAGACGGACCCGGTTCGGCCGACCGAATCAGCTTGGCCATAATACTGTATGCCTGACTTGGCGGACCAGCCGTATGGGCAATTTGGCGCGGCGCCGGGATTTCTCCGTAACGGTGAACGCTTAATCGTCCCTGTCGAGGCTGGACCGGCGCTCCGCCTGCGGCCACAACCGCGTCAGCGTGAAAGCCCCGAGCGTGACAGCACCGAGGAAGACCACATGAGCGACCGCATCACTCTCAAGGCCGGAGACGGCACCGTGGCGGTGGTCGCGGCCTCCGGTGCCGAGCCCGTCTCCTGGCAGGTGGGTGGGCGGGAGTATCTCTGGAACGGAGATCCGGCGCATTGGAACCGGCATGCGCCCTGGCTCTTCCCGGTGGTCGGCGCCTCGTCCGGCGGCGTGGTCCGGGTGGATGGCACGGCCTATCCGATGGGCCAGCACGGCTTTGCCCGTGACCTGCCCTTCACGATCGTCTCGCAGAGCGACGACAGCGTCACGTTGCGCCTCATCGAGAGCGAGGCGACGCGCGCCCGCTACCCCTATCCGTTCCAACTCGACATCACCACGCGGGTCGGCCCGGCCCATCTCGATTTCGAGATCTGGATCGAGAATACCGGTGGGACGAACCTGCCCTACGCCCTGGGCTTCCATCCGGCCTTCCCCTGGCCCTTCGCCGACGGGGAGCGCAAGGCGGGTGGCGGCTACGCGGTGGAGTTCGAGCACCCCGAACGGGCGCTGGCGCCGGAGGTGGGGGATGGCGGCCTGCTCCTGCGCCAGGAGCGTCCGTTCCCCCTGGAAGGCCGCATCCTGCCCCTCGATCCCGACCTATTCGCCGAGGCCATCGTCCTGCGCGATGCGGCGAGCGCACGGATGCGCTTCACCGCTCCCGACGGCAGCGCCATCCGCATGGATGTCTCGGATTTCCCGCATCTCGCCATCTGGACGAAGCCCACGGCGCCGTTCCTGTCCCTGGAATGCTGGACCGGCCATGCCGATTGGGCCGGGTTCGACGGCGACCTGACCCGCCGGGATTCACAGCGCCTCATCGCCCCCGGCCAGCGCGTCCGCCACGGGGTCAGCCTTACCCTGGAAGGTCCCCGCTCATGATCCGCCCCGTCGACGAGAACGGCTTCTCGGCCGAAGCCTGGGCGCGCAACGAGACGGCCTACGAGGCCATCCGGACGATGCCGTTCAATGCGGAACTCGCCGCCGGCACCCTCGGCGAGGCCCGCTTTCGCCACTACATCCTGCAGGACGCGCATTACCTCATCGGTTTCGGCCGGGCGCTGGCCCTGGCGGCGGCGAAGTCGCCGGAGCCCGAGGGCATCGTGCAGTTCGCCAAGGCCGCCGAGACGGCGATCGTGGTCGAGCGCTCCCTCCATGGCGGCTTCTTCCGGGATTACGGCATCACGGCCGAGACCTTCGCGGCGACGCCGCTCTCGCCGGCCTGCGACCACTATGTCTCGTATCTCCTCGCCACGGCCTATGCCGAGCCCTACGAGGTCCTGCTCGGCGCCCTGCTCCCGTGCTTCTGGATCTATGCCGAGATCGGCACCGACATCCTGTCACGGGCAGGCACCGGCAATCCCTACGCTGCCTGGATCGACACCTACGCGGGCGAGGAATTCGCCACCGCCGTCGCCGAGATGATCGCGACCACCGATTCCGCGGCGCTCGGGGTCTCGCTCTCGCTGCGTGAGCGGATGCACCGCGCTTTCTCCCGCGCGACGCAGCTCGAATGGATGTTCTGGGACAGCGCTTACCGCGAGGCGGCCTGGCCAGTCTGACCGTCGGGACGCCCGACCCCGGAACAGGGCGGAGGAATTCGCACCGGCTTCGGCACTCCCGGCTTGACGATGCGGACGATGCCGTCGCGCAGGGAGAGCATGTGGCCGCGCTCCACATCGGTCCAGCACTCGTCGCGGGTGAGCGCCTTGGTGGCGATGACGGTCACCACGTCGTCGGTCCGCGTCTCCTGCGCGAAATCCACGTGCCAATCCTCGTCGATGAGGGTCGCGGTGCCGAACGGCGCGCAGCGGGTGAGGTAGCACAGGCGCTTGCCGCAGTGGGCATAGAGCGTCCGGCTATCGCTGAGCAGCATGTTGAACACGCCGAGCCCGTGCAGCTCGGCGCAGAGTTCAGCGACGGCATTGTCGAGCCGCGCCGGGCTCGGCAGGCTCGGATAGCGGGTTTGCAGCCGGTCGAGCATCCAGCAGAACGCGTATTCGCTATCGGTGGAGCCCACCGGCTTGAACCAGGTCAGCGGCCACTTCTTCACGCCCTTGAGCTGGCCGTTATGGGCGAAGGTCCAGCGCCGGCCCCAGAGCTCGCGGCTGAACGGATGGGTGTTCTCGAGCCCGACCCGCCCGCGATTGGCCTTGCGCACATGCGCGATCACGATCCGGCTCTTGATCGCGTAGTCGCGCAGCAGCTTGGCGAGGACCGAACGCGCGCTCGGCTCGGGCTCGTGGAAGGCGCGCGCGCCCCGCCCCTCGTAGAAGGTGATGCCCCATCCATCGGCGTGAGGCCCGGTCTCCCCGCCGCGCCGGGCGAGGCCCGCGAAGGAGAAACGGATGTCGGTGGGCACGTTCGCGCTCATGCCGAGCAATTCGCACATGGAGGTTCGGGGACTTCGCGTGGGAGGAACGGGTGGGCTTGCGGAGGACGGAGTCCTTGGGGAGACCGCCAAGCTACCCACTCTAGAGGATTTTCCCACCCGCGGGAGCCGGTAATCCTTCCGAAACGCTCCGCTTCACGCAAACAGCCTTCCTCGCGCAGAAAGCCTTGGTCGGCACTGAAAAAGCGCACGACCTTCGGAGGCCATTTCCTCCTGGGATGTAAACGCCGCCGGACCCGCGCGGTCCGGCGGCGCAATGTCCGCCGTAAGGTTCAGAACCGATAGGTGAAGTTGCCCTTCACGGCATGGTCCTGCGCCCGCTCGCCCACCTGGCCCGTATAGGACACACCCAGCGTGGTGCCGCGCGCCACC
This sequence comes from Methylobacterium sp. Leaf91, assembly GCF_001422815.1. Taxonomy (GTDB): domain Bacteria; phylum Pseudomonadota; class Alphaproteobacteria; order Rhizobiales; family Beijerinckiaceae; genus Methylobacterium. The sequence continues at coordinate 194,544 of NZ_LMMP01000001.1, forward strand.
CGCACGTCGAGCCCGGCTTGTGCCACCAGGGCGTCCCGGCCGATCGGCGTGCCCATGGTGAGGAAGCTCGGCCCCGTGCCGAAGCTCAGGAGGGCTTTGGGCACCACGTCGCCATAGGCCCGGCGATAGCCAACCAACCCGTTCAGCGAGACCGGCGCACCGGACCCGAGATCGAAGCTGGTCTGGCCGCGCAGGCCCAACGTCGAGGTCGCCACCTCGGTGCTCTGCGCCGCGCTCGTCAGCGCCGCCAGTCCACCCGTTTCGGTGAAGCGGTCGCGCCCGATCGACACGTAGGCCCCGCCCAGGAACGGCTCGATATAGGTCTGCTGGACCGGGGCCGGAGCCGCCCCGCCCTTGGCGACCAGGACGGGCTGGGCAGCGCCCAGGAAGAAGCGGTAACCCAGCTCACCGAAGCCTTGAACGGTCGAGCCGCCGTAGCGGGCCGTGTCGTTGTCGGAGAACCCGGCGAAGCTCACGACCCGGCTCATGCGGCTCGACTGGTCGGCATAGACCGCACCGAGGCGTAGCGCGAAGCCCCCCCGCTCGAAGCCGCCATAGACGCCGCCGAAGCCGCTTTCGATCGTGCCCGATGAGAGGCGCCCTGCGCTGTCGAGGCTGGTCGCGGTGTAGCCACCGGCCACGCCGAGGCGGAAGCCGGTCTCCAGACGGAGATCCGCACCGAGCACGAAGCCGGAGGTCTGGCGCGAGAGCCCGGCGGCGTTGCCGTCGCTACGGGCCTGGCCGAAGCTGCCGAAACCCTGTCCCCAGACCCCGAACACGCGCGGGTCGAGAACCCGCACGGGCACGGGCGCCACAGGAGCGGACCGACCCGGCAGGTCGGCCGTGTAAGTGGCCGGCAGGCTGCCGTAATCGGCGACCTCCGCCGCGCCCCAGCGCAGGCGGTCGAGGATGGCCTCGCGGACGAAGAAGGCGGTCTCGAACTGGGCGCTCGCGGCACTGGCGTGGATGTCGCCGGTGAGCGCCCCGAAGGCGGCGCGCGCCTCGGGCGTGGTCAGTCCGACGGTGCGCCCGTAGAGGGCGGAGCCCGCGCCGCCCGCCTGGATGGCGTCGGCGACGCCGGCCTGATTGCGGGTCTGGGCGATGGTGGAGAAGGCGATGTCGTTGCGGGTCAGCGTCAGGTCGACCGCCCCCGCGCTGTAGCGGAGGGTCGGGGTGAGGAAGGCGAAGTTGGAGGTGACGCCGGCGAACTGCCCCGTGACGCCGCGGGCGGCGGTCAGGACGGTGTAGCTCGTGCGCGGGTCGTAGCGGCCCGCACCGGCCAGCACCTGGACGGTGCCGCCGTCGAGGGTGGCGGTGCCGGTCGCCGCGACGCGGTCGGACTGGCCGGCGGCGTTGGCTTCGACCTGCAAGGTGGAACCGCGCGCGAAGCTGGCATTGCCGGCCACGTTGAGGGTGCCGATGGAATTGCCCGGCGCCACCGCCGCGCCGGACCGGGCCACGAGCCCGCCCACCGTGCCGGTGCCGCCGATGGCGGCGCCCTCGCCCACCGTCACCACGGAATGCGCGAGGCTGCCGTTCACGTCCAGACGCCCCTGCGCGACGCCCGTGAGGCCGCTGAACGTGCTGGTGCCGGTGAGGTTGAGAGTACCGGATCCGGCCTTGGTCAGGATGCCGGTGCCGGCGATGGAATTCGCCAGCGTTCCATCGTTGGACTGGTCGAGGATCAGGCTGGCATTGTCGGTGATGGCACCCGAGCCGAGGCTGGCGGCGGAGGCGACGAGGGTGCCGCCCGCGATGGTGGTGCCGCCCGAATAGGTGTTCGTGCCGGTGAGGGTGAGCGTACCGGTGCCGGCCTTCGTCAGGGAGCCGGTTCCGCCGATGTCGTTCCGCCAGGTGTCGCTGGCGTCGTACCCGCCCTTGGCGGCGTCCATCGTCACCGTGACGGCGCCGTTGAAGGCGCCGTAGCCGTCCGCCGCCGCTACGAGATTCAGGCGGCCCCAGCCGTCATAGGTGTTGCCGTCGAGCAGCGGGTAGCCCGAGGACAGGCCCGTCGTCGCCAGCACCTCCCGACGCTGGGCGTCGCTGAGATAGGGGAAGCGGGTGAGGAGCAGCACCTGCGCCTGGACCGGCACCTCGGCGGCCGTCAGGGGCGTGCTGGGTCCGGTCGGCTGGAAGCCGTAGGTCATCCGGGCGGTGTAATCCGCCTTGTTCTGCGCGGCGTTGCCGAAGGAATCGGCCGCTCCGGAGGCCGCGCCTGCGGCGAGGCACCCCGCCACGGTCCCCGCCCCGCAGCTCGCGGCCAGGTAGGATTGGGTCTGCTGGTAGGCCTGATACACGGCGTAGGCGCCGGCATTGGCCGGGTTGGTCCAGTCGATCCGGTTGCCGGCCGCGTCGTAGAGGGCGGCGTAGATGTTGGTGGCGGCGATCGCCGTCGACTGCATGCGGCCGCCCATCACGTCGAGGGGCGAGTGCATGCCGGTCAGGATGCGGTTGTTACCGAGCTCGGAGGCACGGGTCAGGAGTTCCTGCATCCGCTGCGGGACGAGGAAGCCGACACCGAGGCTCTGCAGATAGCCGGAATTGGTGTGGCCGCTCGGATAGCCACCATCCGCGTAGGCATTCGTGGTGTTGGTGCGGGGGTTGAGCAGCGTCGGCACGTCGACCGCCGTGCTGACGCGGAACGGACGGGGCGAGGTCCCGATTCCCGGAACATACTCGCCGACCCCGAACGTCGTCGGGTTGAAGGCGCCGGTGGGGCCGAAGGAGCCGACATTGGGAGCCGTCAGCGGTCGTCCGCCATTGGCATCGATCATCTCCTGGGTGACGGTGAAGCCCTTCACCCAGCGCTCGGTCGTTCCGTAGACCGCCGGAACGGGGAAATTGGAGAGGTAGCCGGGCACGACGAAGTTCGCCGTGTCCGCGGTGGTCAGGCCCGCCTTGTTCGTGATGGCGTTGTAATCGTTGAAGCGGGGCGCCAGGGGGTCGATGGCCGGATTGGGGCCCTGGTAGCGCCCGAAGACCCGCTTCGACGGTTCCGTCGAAGCATTGGCCCGGACCGTGTTGTCGATGAAGCTGACCGCCGCCGCGAGAGGTGTCGCCGTCCCGTCGCCGAAGCTCGTCGCGCCTCCGCTCGCGCTCGCGCCGGTGCTGAGGTTGGCCGCGTAGTCGGCCAGCGTCGTCGTCGCATAGGTGGTCGGCGTGAGGCTCGTCGGCCGGGTGCCGGTGAACGAGGCCCCGGCCCCGGTGAGGTAGGCGGAGGTGAGGGGGCCGAGCCCGTTCAGGATGCTGTAGGCCTGTACGGTGCGGTCGTCATGGATCGCCGCCAGGGTCTGGTCCGCATTCCGGGCCTGCGTCATCCCGACCACCGTCTGGTAGTTCTGGATCATGACGGCGGGATTGGACGTCATCAGGCCGATGTAACTGTCGAGGACGCGCGGAATGACCGTCCCGGGGACGACCGAGGTGCTGTTCGTGAAGCTGATGCCCGGCGAGGTCGGAATCTGCTGCGCCTGCGCACCGACCGGCAGGAGGCACGTCGCGGCAAGCAGGGCGGTCTTGAGAGGTGTGGACACGGAAGCCTCGCACGAAAAAAAGGCAGCAGCCTGTTGGCGGCGCGGTGCTAGCTTGGCCGTAAGACGATGCCGTGACGAAAATCGCCTGGCGCGAACACGGCAGGGCATTCGTGGCGCGCGTGTAGCGCCGGATGGCCGCTCCCGGCGCGATGGACGAAGGCTGAAGAACGGCGCCGGGAGAATGGCGGCATGGCCCGCCGAGGTGCGCCCCAGCGCTTTCGCCGCCGGGCCCGATCCTCTAAGCCGCTCAGCGAGCCTCGGTTTCCCGGGGCGATTTGCACAGAGTGCCGATGGACCGGGATCCGATCGCCTTCACCTGGCGGACCGCGCGGAGCGAGCATGTCGCCGCGGTCGGGCTCGCGCTCGGTCTCGGGGGGCCCCTCGCGTTTCTCGCGCTGCTGTGCATGCGCGACCTCGTGGGCGTCCAGGTCCACGATACCGAAACGGCGGGCCGGTTCCTGCGAATCACCGCGACGCTGCCGTGGCGGACGGGCGACGCGGAGCCGTTCGTCGCCTTTGCCGGCTGGGCCCTGCCCACGGCCGACCTCGTGCGCGTGGCCTTCCTCGGCCTGGCGGCGGCGGCCCTGGCCTCGGCCGGCCTCGGCTGGGCGGTGGCGCGCCTCTGCTTCCAGGCGCAGGCGCGCACGGTGGCGGCCCTGCATGGTCGGGTCACCGAGGCGATCCTGCGCGCTCCGCCGAGCGCCCGCGACGAGGCCCGCGCCCTGGCGCAGATCCTGGCCGACATGCTGGGCCGCCTCGACACCCTGTTCGGACTGGCGGTCCTAGTGCCGGCGCTGGCGATCGGCAGCGGGATCCTCGCCCTGATTCTCGCCGCCCTGGCCGCCCCGCGCCTGATGCCCACCGTGGCCGTCGGCCTCCTGGCATCCGGGCTCGCCCGCGCCCTGATCCAGCGGCGCGTGCACGATCGCGCGGCTTTGCGTCTGCGGGCCGGGGGCGCGGCGGGGCGGGCCCTCGCCGATCTCATCCGGCGGATGCCGGCGGTACGCGCTCACGGCGCGGCGGCCTTCGAGCGCAGCCGCCTCGCCGCCAAGGGGGCCAGCACCCGCGACGCGCTGGCGGCATCGGAATCGCGCCTCGCCTATGCGCGCGCGCCGTCCACGGCGCTCGTCATCTTGCTGCCTGCCATCGTCGTGGCGCTGGCGCTCTGGCGCGGGCACGACGGCACGACGGTACCGGTGGAGCCCGGTGCCCTGGTGGCGGCCGGCGGCGGCTTCGCCCTCGCCGTTCTGGCCCTGGCGGTCACCCTGCGCCTGCGCTCGATCCATGAGGCCGTGGCGCCGGTCTTCCGCGATCTGGCGGCGACGCTCGTGTCCCTCGAAGGGCGCGGCGGCAACAGGCCCGGCGCCTTCGCCACTCTGCCGAAGGGCGGGGAACTCGCCGCGTCCGGCGTCGGCGTCTACGATCCCGCCAGCGGCGAACGCCTCGCCGGCGTCGACGTCACCGTGGCGATGCCCTCCCACCTCGCCATCGTGGGCGAGCGCGGCAGCGGCGCGCGGGCGCTGGCCGCCCTGCTGGCCGGGCAGCTTGAACCCACCGCGGGCGCAGTGACCTATGACGGAATCGACCTGCGCAGCCTCGACCCGGCCGAGCGCGCCAGCCACATCGCGCTGGCCGGCGCCGAGGCGATCCTGATCGAGGGCACGCTGGAGCAGAACATCCTCTACGGCGCGGCTCGGCAGGAAAAGCCGTCGGAGGCGGACCTCATCGAGGTGCTGCACCTGACCGGGCTCGACACCTTCGTCTATGCGCGCGGCCTCGAGGGAACGGTGGACCCGAACGCCGAACCCGGCATCGCCGATTCCATCGTCTCCGCCCGCCACGCCGTGCGCGAGGCCCTGGCGGAGGACAAGGCGGCGCGGCTGGTGGAGCCGTTCGATCCCGCCCGCTACAACCATCAGGCGACGGTGGGCGAGAACATCCTGTTCGGCGAGGCCGTGGGACCGGCCTTCTCCGGCAGCCATATCGCGGCCCATCCCTACCTGCGCGCCGTGCTCGAGGCCGAGGACCTGACCCGGCCCTTCACCGAGATCGGGCTGCAGGTGGCGCGCAGCACCATCGAGATCTTCGCGGACCTTCCGGACGACCACCCGCTCTTCGACGCGTTCTCGCTGTTTCCCGCGGCCGAGCGCGGATTCTTCGAGGATCTCGTCAGCCGTCAGCCGGAGGCGAAGGGCTGGCGCCGGGGCCCGGCGGGCCAGCGCGACCGCAAGCGCCTGATCGGATTGGCGCTTCGCTACAGCGAGACCCGGCACCGGTTCGGCCTCATCGACGCCGCCTTCGAGGACCGGATCGTCGCCGCACGCCACTCCTTCGCGCGGCTTCTGCCTCAGAACCTGCGCTCGGCGGTGGAATTCTACGATCCCGACCGGCTGAACCCGGCCGCCAGCCTGGAGGAGAACCTCCTCTTCGGCCGCATCAACGGCGAGGAGGCCGGGGCGGAGCCGCGCGTGCGAGCCCTGGTGCGCCGGGTCCTCGTGCAGCAGGGCCTCGAATCAACCGTCTACCGGCTCGGCCTCGCCAGCCGCGTGGAGCCGGGCATGGGCGGCGGCGGGGCGAGCCTCGGGGAGAACGCCATCGGCTCGCGCGAGCGCATCGGCATCGACCTCGCCCGCTGCCTCGTGCGCAAACCGGACATCGTGGTCGTCGCCATCGCGCTGGACGACGGCAAGGCCGCCGAGATCAGGACGCGCCTCGCCAGCCTGCGCGCGGCGCGAGCCGGCCGCGGCCTCATCGTCTGCCTGCCGAGTACCGATACGCTCGACGCGAACGATCCCTTCGGCGCGGTGCTGCATGTGGAGCGCAACACGGTGATCGCCGCCTGACGGGGCCGTGACACGCCCCTCCTCGTCGCCGGTGGCCGGTCCGACATTGCCGGCCGCTGTCCCCTCCGGTCCGCTTCGCCACCCCGCTGCCGCTGAACGGCGGCGAGGCTAGGCGGGCAGGAACGCCATCGCATCCACCTCGACCAACATGTCGGGGAATGCCAGCGCCGCAACGCCGATCAATGCGCTGGCCGGTGGGCATTCGGCGTTGATCCAGCGATCGCGCACCGCCCGGATGATTGGGAGTTGGCTTGGATCATAGTCCCGGACATAGATCGTGAGACGCGCGACGGCGCTGAAATCGGCGCCCGCCGCATGGAGCGTCGCCTGCATATTCCGGAACACCCGGTCGAGCTGGGTCGCCAGATCCCCGCTGACCACTTCGCCGGCGCCATCGAAGGGGACATGGCCCGAGAGGATGAGCAATCGGCCCTCCGAAACCAGCATTGCCTGCGAGATGCCGGGAATCGAGGGACCGGGCGGATTGATGGGTCGCAGCATCTCGATGCTCCATTGCCGGCATGGGGTGACAACCCACGAATGCCAGGCCGACGATATCTCCCTCCGATGTAATCTTCGCGACAGAGCGTCCCTCGACCCGCCGCACCTCCGCATTTCGGTCGGCGTCAGTGATCGTCGGTCGACCAAAGAAGAAGGGAGGCGGCGCTTCCCCTATTGCCGCCCCATTGGGATGGGATAAGCAAGGCTTCGTGCACCCTGTTGCACGGTGTCGGCGGTCGGTCGGCGCATCCCTCTCCAGGGCCGGGCATGGTCGTTCTACCCTCGCCAGTCGTACAGCGCCGCGCCGTTGCCTGGCTTCTCCTGCTGGCTCTGGGGCTCGCCGCGCCGGACATCGCACGGGCGCAATCGGCCAAGGCCACGGCTCCGATCCCGGCGGCGACCCTCGCGCTGATGAGCCAGAAGGGCACCAGCGCCTCGGCGCCGGTCCTGTTCAGAGCCTACAAGAAGGAATCCGAGATCGAGGTCTGGAAGAAAGCCGCCAGCGGGCGCTTCGTCCATATCAAGACCTTTCCGATCTGCCGCTGGTCGGGCCAGCTCGGCCCCAAGCGCAAGACCGGCGACCGCCAGACGCCGGAAGGGTTCTACTCGGTGCCTCCGCGCCAGATGAACCCGAATTCGAGCTACTACCTCTCCTTCGATGTCGGCTACCCCAACGCCTATGACCGCGCGCACGGCTTCACCGGTTCGGCCGTGATGGTCCACGGCGTCTGCTCGTCGATGGGGTGTTTCGCCATGACCGACCAGGTCGTGGGCGAGATCTACGCCATCGCGCGTGACGCCTTCGCCGGCGGACAGGCGGCGTTCCAGTTCCAGTCCTACCCGTTCCGGATGAGCGCGGCGAACATGGCCCGCTACCGGACGGACCCGAACATCGCCTTCTGGCGCCAGCTCAAGGAAGGCTCGGACCGGTTCGAGGCGACGGGCGAGGAGCCCAACGTCACCGTCACCGCCGGCCGCTACGCCTTCCTTCCCTACAAGGACCCCGCCCTGGAATCGCTGGTGACGGCGCGCCGGGTGCAGGAGGAGGCCCGCATCGCAAGCTTGGTGGAGGATGGGAGCGCTGCCGTGCGCACCACCTATTCGGACGGGGCACAGCATCCCTTCTGGGCCGCCCTCTCCGCCAAGGGCGTCTCGCTCGGCGATGTCAGCCGGCCCGAGGCCCTCGCCTATGCCGGCCAGGACGTGATCGTGATTCCGGCCCAGCGCCGCCCGGTTCTCGTCGCCGAGGCGGTCTGGTCGCGCTGGATGGTGGCGGCCTCGGTTCCCGCGCTCATGCGGGTGCGCGGGTTCAAGCCGGCCTACGAGCAGGCGCCGCCGCGCTTCGCCGCCCTCGTCATGCGCTACGATCAGACCCTGCCGACGATGCTCTCGGCCTCGCTCACCGGGCAGATGCCGGCCCCCGCCCCGCCGGCCATCATCGAGACCCTGGCGGAGCGCTAACCTTACGGATAAGCGGGTTCTCCTCTCCCCGCAGGCGGGGCGAGGGGATGCTCACGCCCGGACCGCACGTGGTCGATCAGCTCAGCCGAAGGACTCAGCCGCCGCCCCTCTCACGGCCCCGCGCTCGACAGCCGCGCGGGTGGCGCTCCCCGCAGGGCGGTGCTGACGGGGACGAGGCGAACGCCGCGGGCTTCGAGGTCACTCGCCCAGCGGGCGATCCGCTCGATCGTCATCGGCATCGCGCCCGCCGAGGCCAGCGCGAACCCGTTCGCCTTGGCCTGGGCCTCCAGCCGGGCGAGTTCGCGGTCGATCGCGTCCGCCTGCGGCAAGGCATCGAGGACGATCTCGGCGCGGGCGACGGGGATCTTGAGCTTGCCGCCGAGAGACGTCGCCAGCGAGCGCGACGACGCGCCGTCATCCACGAAGCCGAGCCCCCTCGCGCCGATCTCGCGCAATACCGGCTCGAAGGCGGCGGCATCGCCTTCGAGCTTGGCTCCCATGAAGTTCACGAGACCGACATAGCCCCCGAACCGGCTCATGACCCAGGACAGACGGTCGAGATTCTCCGGCGGTCGCGAACTCGTCAGCATGGTCTGCGGGCCGGGATCGCTGTCGGGATAATCGAACGGCTCCATCGGCGCCTGGACCAGGATCTCATGGCCGAAATCGCGGGCGCGGGCGACGCTGCGTTCGAGATCGCCGCCATAGGGTGAGAAGGCGAGGCTGATCGCGGGCGGCAGCTTGGTGATGGCGCCCGCCGTCGCGGCCTGCCCGACGCCGAGGCCCGTGACGAGAATGGCGATGCGCGCGCCCGGCGCGCCCGCATCGGGATCGGGGCGGGCATAGACGTCGAGGGGCCGGCGGCGGCCGTCGCCGATCTTCGGCACGCTGCCATGACGGCCCCGCTCCAGCAGGCGAGGATCGGGGGCGGCCAGGCGCACGGGCTCGCTGTCGGGCACGCGGATGATCACCGCATCGGTGGCGGCGGCACCGGCCGGCCGCACCACACGGACGCCCGAGGCCGTCTCGACTTCGCCGGCCGAACGCGGCGCCGGCGACGCGGGCGGAGGCTCGGGGGCCTTCGCCACGGGAGCAGGGGCCGCCGGTTCGCGCAGGGTGATCGCCGCGAAAGCGGCGGGCTCGCCGCCCTGGGGATCGCCGGTCACGGCGAGGATCGTGATTCCGATGGCTAGGCCGGCCGCCGCGAGGGCGACCAAGGTCGGCGGGCTCATCCGGGGCATCGAGACACCGCGCAGCCGCTGGCCGAGCGTGCGGGACGCCGCAGCACTCTTGGTTCCCAGCGGACGGGTCAGGATGTCGTCGGTGGCCACGGTCAGCCGTTTCCCTGAGGGCTCGCGAACGACCGAGGCGGGCTTATCGTGTGAGAAACGAAGCGGCCCGCCGAGTCGGTCTGACCGACATTGCGGGCCGCGCTGGTTAACGTTTCTTTAAATCCCGCGACGCCGGCGGCGTTTCAGGATGGAGCCGTGATCTTCAGTTCGGAACGGCGGCCTTCGGCGTGTTGGCCGCGCCCTTCTGGATACCCCGGATGAAGTCCACGGCCGCGATCAGCTGCTTGTCCTTGGCCGGATCCGGCGGGACGTAAGCCGAGGAACCGCCGCGCTCCTCGACATCCTTCTGCTTGAGGTGCCCCTTCAGGCCGGCCTCGCCCTTGGTCTCGTCCTTACCCTTCAGCTCGTCCGGGATCTCCTGCAGGACCTCCTGGTCCGGCTCGATGCCCTTGGCCTGGATCGAGCGACCCGACGGCGTGTAGTAGCGCGCCGTTGTGAGGCGCAGCGCGCCGCTGCCACCGAGCGGGATGATCGACTGGACCGAGCCCTTGCCGAAGGAGCGCGTGCCGAGCACGGTGGCGCGCTTGTGATCCTGCAGGGCGCCGGCCACGATCTCGGAGGCCGAGGCGGAGCCGCCATTCACCAGGACGACGATGGGCTTGCCCTTGGTGAGGTCGCCGGACTTGGCCGAGAAGCGCTGGGTCTCGTCCGGGTTGCGGCCACGGGTGGAGACGATCTCGCCCCGGTCGAGGAACGCGTCGGAGACCGACACGGCCTGGTCGAGGAGGCCGCCCGGATTGTTGCGCAGGTCGAGGACGTAGCCCTTCAGCTTGTCCTGGCCCACTTCCCCGGAGAGCTTGTCGATGGCGTTGCGCAGGCCGTCATAGGTCTGCTCGGTGAACTGCGTCAGGCGGATGTAGCCGACATCGCCGCCCTCGGCGCGCGAGCGCACCGGCTTGATCTTGATGACGTCGCGGTTGAGCACGACGTCGATCGGATCCTTGGATTCCTTGCGGGAGATCTTGAGCTTCACCGGCGAGTTCACCGGGCCGCGCATCTTGTCGACGGCCTGGTTCAGGGTGAGACCCTGGACCTGGTCCTCGTCGATCTGCGTGATGATGTCGTTGGTGAGGATGCCGGCCTTGGAGGCGGGGGTGTCGTCGATGGGGCTGACCACCTTGATCAGGCCGTCCTCCATCGTGACCTCGATGCCGAGGCCGCCGAACTCGCCCTTGGTCTGCACCTGCATGTCGCGAAAGCTCTTCGAGTCCATGTAGCTCGAATGCGGGTCCAGGGAGGTGAGCATGCCGTTGACGGCCGCCTCGATCAGCTTGGCCTCGTCGGGCTTCTCGACATAGTCGGTCCGCACCTTCTCGAACACGTCACCGAACAGGCTGAGCTGGCGGTAGGTCTCGGCGGAAGCCGCCACCGCGCTGGTCCCGGAGAGCAGATGCGTCTGGGTGGCGAGGAGTGAGGAACCGACGCCAAGGAACGCGCCGGCCAGGACTAGGGAAATCTTGCGCATTATCCGCGAACCTTCTCGCTGGGGCTCTTCGCCCACCAAGGCTCCGGATCGATGGAGCCGCCGTCTTTCCTGAACTCGACGTACAAGACCGGTCCGTCGCGGTCGCCCGGTGTGGCGCCCTGGCCGCCCTCACCCATAGCTGCCACCGGTTCCCCCGCAAGCACGAACTGTCCGACCTCGACGTTGATCTGATCCATACCGGCCAGCAGCAGATAGTAGCCATCGCCGGCATTGATGATCAAGAGTCGTCCATACGAGCGGAACTGCCCGGCGAACGACACCCACCCATCGGATGGAGAGGAAACCACCGCCTTCGGGCGGGTCGCGAGCGATATGCCGCGGGTCGTTCCGCCATTGCCGTCGGGCTGGTTGAAGCTGCGCAGCGTCGTGCCGCTCACCGGCCTCGGCACGTCGCCGCGTGTGTCCACGAAGCGGATCTTGGGGGCGAGCCGCGCGGGATCGCGTGTGCCGGCCGCCGCGAACCGCTCCTGGGTCGCCCGCGCTTCCTTGGTCTCGGCGGCGCGGGCCTCCTCCGCCGCCCGGCGGGCCGAGGCGACCTCGTTCTCCATCCGGTCGAGGAGTTCCTTCAGGCTTTTCGCCTGGACACCGAGCTCGGCCGTGCGCGCGCGCTCGGTGACGAGACCGCTCTCGACTTCGGCGAGCCGGGTACGGCGCGCCGTGATCAGGGCGTTGAGCCGCTGCTGCTCCCGGGCCCAGCCGGCGAGGTCGTTCTGCAGGCCCTCGCGATCGGCGGCGATGAGGCCCTTCAGGCGCACCATCTCGGTGAGGTCGGCAGCCAGGGTCTCGGCCTCGCCGCGCAGTTCGGGCACCACCGCGCCGAGCAGCATCGAGGTGCGGATGACGGCGAGCACGTCCTCCGGCTGGACCAGGACCGCCGGAGGCGGCCTCCGTCCCATGCGCTGCAGGGCGGCGAGGATCTCGGCGATGACGCCCCGTCTGGCTTCGAGGGAGCGGCGGATGCCGGCTTCGCTGGCGGTGAGCGTCTTCAGGCGCTCCTCCAGGCGGCTCATCCTGCCCTCCGTCGCCTGCGCCTGACGGGCGGCGTCGAGGAGGGCCGCATTCAGCTTGGCCCGGTCTCCGGCGACCGAGGCGACCTCCGCTTCGAGCTTCGCCCGCGCTCCGCTGGAGGCGGCGAGCTGCTCCTCGATCCGCTTCAGGTTCTCGGCGCGGCGGGCCTTCTCGTCGATGGCGCGCTGGATCGCGTCGGCAGAAGCATCCTGCGGTTTCGGCGCGTCCTGCTGCTTTGGGGCCTCCTGTGCGTAGGCCGGACCGAGCGTCAGCACCGCCATCGCCGCATAGGCAACGATACGGATCGCTCCGCCGTCAGGCCCGCGCCGCGCGTGTCCGCCCCTCATGCGTCGATGTCGCCCCGATGATAGGGATGCCCTGCCAGGATCGTCAGCGTTCTGTACACCTGCTCCAGCGCCAGCACGCGCACAAGGCCGTGAGGCAGGGTGGCCGCCCCGAAGGCGAGGGAGAGGTCGGCGCGCGCGCGCACCGCCGGAGCGAGCCCGTCTGCGCCGCCGATGGCGACGACCAGCGTCGCCGTGGCCGCGTCGCGCCAGGACGCGATCCGCTCGGCGATGCGTTCGCTGGTCCAGTCCGAGCGACCGCGCTCGTCATAGACCAGCAGCACGCTCGATGAGGCCGGGGCATGGGACAGGATCGCCGCCCCCTCCTCCACGCTGCGGTCGACGGCGCGCCGGGCGCGGCTCTCAGGAATCTCGACGACGTCGCAAGCGGTGAGACCCAAGCCACGACCGAGCTGGACCGCACGTTCGCGATAGCGGGATGCGAGGTCCCGTTCGGGTCCAGGTTTGAGGCGGCCGACCGCCGTGACGAGCAGACGCACGCGTCAGGCGCCCCGCGCCATCGGTCCGATGCTCAGCCGGCCAGCAGGTCGGTGGTCGGACGATCCGCGCCCCACATCTTCTCGAGATTGTAGAAGCCGCGGACTTCCGGCCGGAAGATATGGACGATGATGTCGCCGGTATCGATCAGAACCCAGTCGCAGGCGGGCATGCCTTCGACCCGGGCCGTACCGAAGCCCTTGCTCTTCATTTCCTGCAGGATGCGGTCGGCGATGGCGCTGACATGGCGCTGCGAGCGGCCGGAGGTGATGATCATCGTGTCGGCCAGCGAGGTCCGACCGGCGAGATCGATCTCGATGGTCTCCTCGGCCTTCATGTCTTCGAGACAATCGAGCGCGAGCGTCTTCAGATCACCGATCCTCTGATCGGCGGCGTGGTCGGAACCTGTGGCTCCAGAATGGTGCGAATCGGTCAGTGTCTCGATTCCCGAAGTGACGGCGGTCATTGTATCTGAACAATCTATAGTCTGGAGAGAGTGGAACGATCACTCTCCGTTTTCAAGAGTCGCGACGCGCTCGTCACCGTCCCGCCCTCAGGGCGGTGGACGACAAGGTCGAGCGCGGGCCGTGGAGAAACACCCAGGCCGGGGGTTCGAGATCGGCGAGGAGGCCCGCATCCGATTCGTCGATGCGCCACCGGCCCATGGCCTGCGCCCCTCGGGCACTCGTCGCCGTCAGGGTGAAACCGGGCCTATCGATGATCGCGATCGGCATCATGGCGGCGATAGCACGAAAATCGCGCCAGCGGTGAAATGCCGCGAGAGAGTCGGCGCCCATGATCCAAACGAAGCGGACGCCTGGATGCCTGGCCCGGAGATAATCCAGGCTCTGGCGCGTGTAACGGGCCCCGATTCGCGTCTCGAAATCGGTGATGGCGATGCGCGGATGGTTTGCCACGGCCTCGGCGATGGCGATCCGGCGATCGAGGGGGGCGAGCGCCGAGCGGTCCTTCAGCGGGTTGCCCGGCGTGATCATCCACCACACCCGGTCGAGGGCGAGCCGCTTCAGCGCCACCAGGCTCACATGCCGGTGGCCGAGATGGGCCGGGTTGAACGACCCGCCATAGAGCCCGATCCGCAGGCCGGGCGCGGCGGGAGGCAGCCGGGCGAGCCCGGCCGCATCAAGCCGCATGGAGAATGCCGGCCATCCGCATCAGGGACGGGTCTGCCCATGGCCGTGGACCCGATACTTGAAGGTCGTCAGCTGCTCCACGCCCACGGGACCGCGCGCATGCATGCGCCCGGTGGCGATGCCGATCTCGGCGCCGAACCCGAACTCGCCGCCATCGGCGAATTGCGTCGAGGCGTTGTGGGTGACGATGGCCGAATCGACCTCCGCCAGGAAGCGCGCCGCCTCGGCGGCGTCGGCCGTGACGATGGCATCGGTATGGTGCGAGCCGTTGGCCTCGATATGGGCGATCGCGGCGTCGAGCCCGTCCACCACCTTCACGGCGATGATGGCGTCGAGATACTCGGTGCGCCAGTCGATCTCAGTGGCGGCGGTGACCCGTGCATCCACCGCCTGGGTCGCCGCATCGCCGCGGACGCTGCAGCCGGCCTCGATCAGCGCCGTGACGAGGGGGGCGAGGTGGGTCTCCGCCACGGCGGCATCGACGAGCAGGGTCTCGGCGGCGCCGCAGATGCCGGTGCGGCGCATCTTGCTGTTGATCACCAGCGTGCGCGCCATGTCGAGATCCGCGCCGGCGGCCACGTAGACGTGGCAGATGCCGTCGAGATGGGCGAAGACCGGCACCTTGGCCTCGGCCTGGACCCGCTCCACGAGGCCGCGCCCGCCCCGGGGCACGATGACGTCGATGCAGCCGTCGAGGCCCGACAGCATGGCGCCCACCGCCGCGCGGTCGCGGGTGGGGACGATCTGCACCGCATCCGCGGGCAGGCCGGCGGCTTCCAGCCCCTCGCGCATGGCACGCGCGATGGCCATGGCGGTGCGGTGGCTGTCCGACCCGGCGCGAAGGATCGCGGCGTTGCCGGCCTTGAGGCAGAGGGCGCCCGCATCGGCGGTGACGTTGGGGCGACTCTCGAAGATGACGCCGACGACGCCGAGCGGCACGGCGATCCGCTCGATCAGCAGCCCGTTCGGGCGCTCGAACGCCGCGAGCTGGCGACCGACGGGATCGGGCAGCGCGCCGATCTTGGCCACCGCATCGGCCATGGCGGCGAGACGGCCTTCGTCGAGGGTGAGGCGGTCGATCAACGCCTGGGTCTGGCCGCTCGCCGTGGCGGCGGCGACATCGCGGGCGTTCTCGGCGAGAATCGCGTCCCGGCTCGTCCTCAGGCAATCGGCCACCTGGCGAAGGGCGACGTCCTTCGCCTGAGCCGAAGCCTGGGCGATCTTGCGGGCGGCCGCACGGGCCCGGTGGCCGATCTCCTGCATCTGCTCGGTAAGATCGGGAGCGGCGGCGAAATCGGATCTCAGATTCAGAACGGGCACGGTCTGTTTCCTCGCAGCTCACCGTTCAAGGCGATGGCGGCATGTTGACTGTGCCCTCATGCCACGCGTTAAGGCAGCAAAACAAGCACATTGCTCAATATTCGAGCCTATTCCCCGACCATTGCGAGGTCATCGCGGTGCACCATTTCAGAACGACCGGGATGAGTAAGCAATTCCGCGATCTCCCGACTCGGGCGACCGATGATCTGCGCAGCCTGTGCACTGTCATAGGCCACGAGGCCACGCCCCAGGGTGCGTCCCTGCACGTCCCGGATGATCACCGCGTCCCCGCGCCCGAAGCTGCCCGACAATCCGGTGACGCCGACCGGCAGAAGGCTCGCGCCGCCCTGCAAGGCACGGGCCGCCCCGGCATCGACCACGAGGACGCCGCGCGGCTCCAATGACCCGGCGATCCAGGCCTTGCGGGCGGCGACGGGGTTCGAGCCGGACAGGAACCAGGTGCATCGCCCGCCCTGCAGGATGGTGCGCAGGGGGTTCTTCTCGCGGCCGTCGGCGATGACCATGTGGGTGCCGCCGCTGGCGGCGATCTTGCCCGCCTCGACCTTGGTGCGCATACCGCCGCGGGACAATTCCGAGGCCGGCCCGCCCGCCATGGCCTCGATCTCGGGCGTGATGCGCTCGACGAGGGGCAGGTGCCGCGCCTCCGGGTCGGTGGCGGGGGGGGCCGTGTAGAGCCCGTCGATATCGGAGAACAGCACCAGGACGTCGGCCCCGATCATGGTGGCGACGCGGGCGGCGAGACGGTCGTTGTCGCCGTAGCGGATCTCGCTGGTGGCGACCGTATCGTTCTCGTTGACCACCGGCACGGCCCGGACTTCGAGGAGCTTCAGCACCGTGGCGCGGGCATTGAGGTAGCGGCGACGCTCCTCGGTGTCCTGCGGCGTCACCAGGATCTGGCCGGCGGCGATGCCGTGATGGCCGAGCGCCTCGGCCCAGTAGCGCGCCAGGGCGATCTGCCCCACGGCGGCGGCGGCCTGGCTCTCCTCCAGCCGGAGCGTGCCGGGCGCGTAGCCAAGCACCGTCCGCCCCAGGGCAATGGCGCCCGAAGAAACCACGAGGACATCCACGCCCCGCGCATGCAGATCGGCGATGTCCTCGGCGAGAGCCGCGAGCCAGGCATGGCGCAGGCGACCGCGCGCGCGGTCGACGAGAAGCGCCGAGCCGACCTTGATGACGACGCGGCGAAAATCCTGAAGGACGGGGATCTGGGACAAGGCGGTTTGAGCAGAAGAGGTCATGGCACGGGGGTGTAGGCGAACGCGATATCCGTGTGAACGAAGTCCTCGCCCTTGAACAGCAGCGGCAGCGCATGGGTCGGGGCGATACCGACCCGTCGCCTCACGTTATCGGACTCGGCTTTCCGCGCGAGAGAGGAATGAGGGTAACGAAAGCGGCGAATCCATCCTCCAGCATCCAGACGGTTCGGATCATGGGGTGGCGCCCATCCGGTGAAGTGATCGGCCCCTCGCACACGATCTTGGTGTCGCCTTGCGCAGTCGAGATCGTCCATGCATCCGGAGCGAGCAGAAGGTGATCGGCGAGCGAATCCTGCAGGACACGCGGCTCGCCAGCCTCGAAACCGAAGCGGAACAGAAATCTCGCCTTCGGGCCGCCGCGCGGATGATCGATATTGAGACAGTAGCAAGTCACCTTGTCCTCGCTGATCGTCAGACCACGGATCGAAGGTAGATCTCGGCTCAAGAGGCGCTACGCCGCGTGCGGGTCAACGCCCCGGCATGCACCGTCGCCACTGCTCCCTCGGGGAGCGCGAACTCGACTTCAAACGCTTCGCCGTCACGCCAGACGCCGACAATCGTCCCTGCCGTACCGACTGGAATCGTCACACCGTCATCGGTCGTCACATCCGCAAGCAGGGTCACGTCGTCCAAATCCCGGAGCGCGGCTCCCGGATCGTCTTTCCTCAGCAGATAAAGGACTTCGATAGACATCGAAGCACTCTATCGCGAGTCGCGCGGCAGACAAAACGCTCGTTTATGGCTGCCAAGCCTCCGCCGGCCGTGCCTCGGCCTCGGCGGCCTTGGCTTCCATCATCTCCCGGGTGATCGCGCGGAGGGCGTCCTGCACACCGAGGCCGGTGGCCGAGGACAGGATCAGCGGCTTCGCCTTGGAGGCCCGCTTCAGGCGCGCGACCTGCTCTTTCAGGGTGTCGGGATCGACGGCATCGGACTTCGACAGGGCGACGATCTCGTGCTTGTCGGCGAGCCCGTTGCCATAGGCTTCGAGCTCCTTGCGGACGAGCTTGTAGGTCTTGCCGGCATGCTCGCTCGTGGCCTCCACGAGGTGGAGCAGCACACGGCAGCGTTCCACATGGGCGAGGAACTTGTCGCCGAGGCCGACGCCGTCATGCGCGCCCTCGATCAGGCCGGGAATGTCGGCGAGCACGAATTCACGCTCGTCCGAGCGGACCACGCCGAGACCCGGATGCAGGGTGGTGAAGGGATAATCGGCGATCTTGGGTCTGGCCGCCGTCACGGTTGCGAGGAAGGTCGACTTGCCGGCATTGGGCAGGCCGACGAGGCCGGCATCGGCGATGAGTTTCAGGCGCAACCAGATCCACTGCTCATGGCCTTCGAGGCCCGGATTGGCGTGTTTGGGCGCGCGGTTCGTAGAGGTGGTGAAATAGGCGTTGCCGAAGCCGCCATTGCCGCCCTTGGCCAGGCGCACGCGCTGCCCGATATGGGTCATGTCGGCGATCAGGGTCTCGCCATCCTCGGCGATGATCTCGGTTCCGGCGGGCACCTTCAGCACCACATCCGCCCCATTGGCGCCGTGGCGGTTCGAGCCCATGCCGTGCTCGCCCTTCTTGGCCTTGAAATGCTGCTGGTAGCGATAGTCGATCAGCGTGTTGAGGCCGTCGACGCACTCAACCCAGACATCGCCGCCACGTCCGCCATCGCCGCCGTTGGGGCCGCCGAACTCGATGAACTTCTCGCGCCGGAACGCGACGCAGCCGGCGCCGCCGTCACCGGAGCGGACATAGACCTTGGCTTCGTCGAGGAATTTCACGGGTGTTCTCGTCTCTGTCTTGGGTTCGCTCGCGCCCGTCCCCAATTGGGGCCGGGCCTTACGCGAATCACATGCGGGTTCGGGTTCAGGCTGCGCCCTGACGGCACTTCCCGTCGAGGTTCAGGTACTGCACGCTGCGCAGGCCCGCCTCGAACCACGCCCCACCCGACTTCGTCCGGTCGTAGGCGTAGAGATTGATGACGATGGCGCCATCCGGAGACGTGAGCGTCGCCGGCACCTGCGCATCGTCGAAAGCCCAGATCGGGCGCGGCACGCCCTCACCGAAATCGGCCCGGCTAACGTCCATCTCGAACTGGCTCACCTGGGCGAAGACCGGCCGCTCGTCCTGGTCGGAGATCGCGAAGGCGAAGCCGACCTTGGGGCTTCGCCCGACGAAATTGTAGAATTCGCAATAGAGCGTCGGACTCTTGCGCGACGGCCCTGGCGCCGGT
Source organism: Methylobacterium sp. Leaf91 (assembly GCF_001422815.1). GTDB lineage: Bacteria > Pseudomonadota > Alphaproteobacteria > Rhizobiales > Beijerinckiaceae > Methylobacterium. Next base: position 213,541 of record NZ_LMMP01000001.1, read on the forward strand.
CGGGGCACCTCCGCGACAGAGGGTGCGGGCGGTTCGCGCCCCTCACCCAGGACGAAGAGGGCGAGGACGACCGAACCGACCACGGCGAGCCCCGCCAAACCGAGACCACCCTTCGTCATCGCGGGTCCGCTCCCGAGCGCCAGACTTCCGGGCGGGACCGATCGTCGAGACGACGAAAGGGAGGATGGCGCGCCATCCTCCCTTCGCTGTCGGACGATCGTCGCGCGGCTTGCCTAGGAAGGCACGCCGCTCCGCCGTGGGAGACCGTGGATTACTCCGCGGCTTCCTGATGCGGCACGACGGTGACGAAGGCGCGGCCGCGCTTCGTCAGGAACAGCACGCGGCCATCCGCCTTGGCGAAGAGGGTGTGGTCCGTGCCGATGCCGACATTGACGCCGGGGTGGAACTTGGTGCCGCGCTGACGGACGATGATGTTGCCGGCGATGACGGCTTCGGCACCGAACTTCTTCACGCCGAGGCGCTGGCCGGCCGAATCGCGGCCGTTGCGGGACGAACCGCCTGCTTTTTTATGGGCCATGGTGGCTTAAACTCCGAAATGTCTCGATCAGAACGTCAGGCGCTGATGCCGGTGATGCGCACCACGGTGTGGTGCTGGCGATGACCGCGCTTGCGGCGCGAGTTCTGACGGCGGCGCTTCTTGAAGGCGATGACCTTGGCGTCGCGGCCGTGGCTGACGATCTCGCCGGCGACGCTGATGCCCGACAGGAGCGGAGCGCCGACCTGGGTGGCGCCCGCGCCGTCCGTGAACAGCAGGACTTCGCCGAAGGTCACGGCGGAACCGGGCTCGCCCTCGACGGTGGCGATCGTGATGGTGTCGTTGGCGGCAACGCGATACTGCTTGCCGCCCGTCTTGATGACTGCGAACATCGTTCTCTCTTCGTGTTCTCTGCCGGCCTCCAGCTTAGCGAGCCTGGACCGTCTTCTTGTTCAGGTCATCCGCGACACCGATCGAGCGATGCTGCGAACGCGAAACGCGCGGACTTCGTCGAGGAAGCCGCGCGAGCGTCGGTGGATAAGCGTGGACGGGGTGATTTGTCAATGCAACGATGCCGGAGCGCCGCTCACCCCGGCTCGACTCCGGTGTCGTCCCGTTCCGCGAGCACGGCTTCCACGATGGAGGGATGGCGCGCGATGATGGCGAGCAGGATGCGTGCGGAGGCGTCGGGCCGGTTGCGGCCCTGGTCCCAGTTCTGCACCGTATCGAGCTCGAATCCGAATGCCGTCGCGAAATCCGCCTGGGACAGGTTCATCCGCGTCCGGATCTCCTTGGGACTGACCTCCGGAATTCGCAACTCGACGGCCTGGATTCCGAGTTCGGAGAATCGCGCCACGAGAGCGCCGGCATCCTCGCTCCACACCTGAGCGGCGACCGTATCGCCCGCGGCGATCCGCTGAAGGAACGCATGTGCCCGCTTGAGGGACACGCCCTGCGAGACCAGGAGGCGCGCTACATCGACCGGCCGGTCGATCTCAGCGTTCATGCGCAGCCGCAGACGAATGGGGGTACCGAAACGGGCGCTGGATGCGGCCTTTGGTATGCCCCGTCGTGCGAGTGCTTCCTTCAACGACAAGGCCATCGGATAACGAGCCGCTCTTTCCGAATAGTCACCGCTTCATCAACCCGCCCAGCACGTTCCGCAGGATCGCGTTGCCCACCTGGGTGCCCACCGTCCGCGCCATCGAGCGGGCGGCGTTGCCGATGACCTGTTCGGCGAGCCCCTGCGGCGGGCGGCGGCCTCCCTTCGCGGCGGGTTTGGAGCCGAGGACTCCGCCGAGCAGATCGCCGAGCATGCCGCTCAGGCCGCCTTCCGATTGCTGCGCCGCCTCAGCGGGAGCGGAATCCAGCCGCTTGCGAGCGGCGAGGATCTCGTAGGCGCTCTCATTGTCCACCGCCTCGTCGTATTTGCCGCGCAGCGGGCTTTTCGCGATCAGCTCGGCGCGCTCGGCCGGGCTCAGTGGCCCGACCCGGCCCTGCGGCGGGGCGATGAGGGCGCGCTCCACCATTGAGGGCGTGCCCTTGGCCTCCAGAAAGCTCACCAGGGCCTCGCCGACGGCGAGTTCGGTGATGGCGGAGGCGACGTCGAAACCGGGATTCTGCCGGAACGTGTCGGCGGCGGCCTTCACCGCCCGTTGGTCGCGGGGCGTGAAAGCGCGCAAAGCGTGCTGGACTCGGTTGCCGAGCTGGCCGAGCACCGATTCCGGCAGGTCGAGGGGGTTCTGAGTCACGAAATAGACGCCGACGCCCTTGGAGCGGATCAGCCGGACCACCTGCTCGACGGCATCGAGAAGGGCCTTGGGCGCATCGTCGAACAGGAGATGCGCCTCATCGAAGAAGAAGACCAGCTTGGGCTTGTCGAGGTCGCCCACCTCCGGCAGCTGCTCGAACAGTTCCGACAGCATCCAGAGCAGGAACGAGGCGTAGAGGCGCGGTCGCTGCATCAGCTTGTCGGCGGCCAGGATGTTTATGATGCCGCGCCCGTCGCGGTCCCGCTTCATGAAATCGTTGAGGTCGAGCGCCGGCTCGCCGAAGAACTGGTCCGCGCCCTGGTTCTCCAGCATCAGCAATTGCCGCTGGATCGCCCCGACGGAGGCGGCCGAGACGTTGCCGTATTGGCCCGAGATCTCCTTGAGGTTCTCGGTGCAGTAGAGCAGCAGCGCGCGCAGGTCCTTCAGGTCGAGGACCGGCCATTGGTTGTCGTCCGCGACGCGGAAGGCGATGTTGAGCACGCCTTCCTGCGTATCGTTGAGTTCGAGCAGCCGGGCCAGCAGCAGCGGCCCCATCTCGATCACCGTGCAGCGGATCGGGTGCCCTTGCGTCCCGAACAGGTCCCAGAACACGGTGGGGAAACGGTCGGGCTCGTAGGCGATCCCGAGTTCCTCCGCGCGCTTGACGAAGACCGGTTTCGATTCGCCCGCCGCCGCCAGCCCCGAGAGGTCGCCCTTGATGTCGGCGGCGAAGACCGGGACGCCGGCATTGGAGAACCCTTCGGCCAGGACCTGGAGCGTCACCGTCTTGCCGGTACCGGTGGCCCCGGCCACGAGGCCGTGGCGGTTGGCGAGCCTGAGCGTGAGGGCTTCCGGCTTGGTGCCGCTTTTGCCAACGAGGAGGGTGCCGTCGCTCTGCATGGTCGCCTGATCCCATCGCCTCGCGTCGCGCCCAGCGCTGCGACCCCGCGGTTATGACGCCCGGGGGACGCATTTTCCAGCAGCACCGCACCCGGCGCTTGATTTCATCGCGGACAGGCCAGATGGACTACGCACACTCATGCGTTGGAGCATCGTTACATGGAAGAGTTGATCGCCCGCGTCACCACCAAGACCGGGCTCGACGCCGCGACGGCCCAGACGGCCATCGGCCACATCCTCGCCTTCCTGCAGAAGGAAGGCCCGGCCACCGAGGTCGCCCAGCTCTTCGCGGCGATGCCCGGTGCGGATGCGGCGGCGGCCCAGGCGAACGAGGGCGAGGGCGGCGGCGGCCTTATGGGCATGCTCGGCGGCATGATGGGCGGGGGCGTGATGGCCCTCGGCCAGAAGCTGATGGCGGCCGGCGTACCCATGGGGCAGATGCAGCCCCTCGGCCGCGAACTCTTCGCCTTCGGCCGCGAGAAGGCCGGCGAGGACGTGATGGGGCCGATCGTCGGTTCGATCCCCGGCCTGAACCAGTTCGTCTGAGATCGGTTCGGCTGGCCTCTCTTCCCCGGTGCCTGAGCCGGAGAAGAGGAGAATGGGAAAGGTTCGGCGGCTACCCATGGAAGGGTCGCCGGCGAACCATTTCGGCGCGACACTAACCGTCTCTGGATTCACGCAAAAGCCTGTCATAAAAGCGTTCGGGCTTCGTGGTGATGTGACCTCGCGGATATGAGGCTCCGGCGCTCCATCGGGAGCCGGCCTCGCGGGTCCGACAGAGCGGAATGGACTGATGGTCCCGAACTTCGCACGCGATGCCTCCACGGCGTGGCTCAATGGCTGGGAGGCGCGTGTCCATGCTCCCATCGCCCGGTTCAAGCAGAAACGCCTTGAGGCGGGGCATGCGGGTTTCGCGGGCATTCCGGGACTTTCCGGCCTTCCCGGCTTCGGCGCCAGGGCGCTGGTTCCCCCCGGTGCGACGCCGATCCGGTTCAAGCCGCGCCTGAAGAAGCCCCTCGCCGCACCGGGGCTCGACCCGGTCCTCGGCCGCATCGGCGATCTCGAAGTCCGCCTCGCCACCACCGTTTCCGAGATCCGCCGCGCCCAGCGCCTGCGCTACCAGGTGTTCTACCAGGAGATGTCGGCGGTGGCCTCCGGCATGTCGCTGCTGTCCCGGCGGGACATCGACGATTACGACACGGTCTGCGACCACCTGCTGGTGATCGACCATGCGGCGACGGAGGCGAAACCCTTCCGGCGCCCGAGGCCGAAGGTGGTGGGCACCTACCGCCTGCTGCGCCAGGACGCCGCCGACCGCAATTTCGGCTTCTACACCGCCGGCGAATACGACATCGCACCGCTGCTGGCGGCCCATCCCGGCAAGCGCTTCCTCGAGCTCGGCCGCTCCTGCGTGCTCAAACCCTACCGGACCAAGCGCACGGTGGAGCTGCTCTGGGCCGGGATCTGGGCCTATGTCCAGCACCACCGCATCGACGCGATGCTGGGCTGCGCCAGCCTGGAGGGGACCGACCCGGACAGGCTCGCCCTGGCGCTCAGCTTCCTCCACCACCATGCCCGCGCCCCCGAGCCCTGGTGCGCCAGGGCGCTGCCCGGTCGCCATGTCGCCATGGACAGACTGCCGCGCGAGGTGGTGGACCCGAAGGCCGCGCTCCAATCCCTGCCGCCACTGATCAAGGGCTACCTGCGGGTGGGGGCCACCTTCGGCGACGGCGCGGTGATCGACCACCAGTTCGGCACCACGGACGTGTTCGTCGTCCTGCCGGTCTCGGCCATCGCCGCCCGCTATATCGGCCATTTCGGCCCGGCCGCGAACAAGCGCGCGGCCTGAGCCCCCCGGTAGGTTTACATCGCAGAACCGGGGGACACTTCTGCGAAACCTGGTTAGGCCGCCGCGCTCACGCGGCGGGATTTCAGGTAGGCCGCGACCTCGTTGGCGGGGAGCGGCCGGCTGAACAGGAAACCCTGCACCTCGTCGCAGCCCTCGCTCCTGACGAGTTCGAGCTGCTCGGTCGTCTCGACGCCCTCGGCCACGATCCCCATGCCGAGCCGCTCGCCGAGGCCGACCACCGCGCGCACGATGGCCGCCGCGTCCGGCTCCGCGATATCCTTGATGAAGGCGCGGTCGATCTTGATCTTGTCGAAGGGAAACCGACGGAGATAGCTCAGCGACGAGTATCCGGTGCCGAAATCGTCCAGGGCGATCTTGACGCCCAGTCCCCGCAGGCGGTGCAACGTCGCCACGACGCCCTCCGGGTCCCGCATCAGCGCGCTCTCGGTCACTTCGAGTTTGAGCCGATCCGTCGACAGGCTCGCCCCGTCGAGGGCGCTCGACACCGAGCGCTCGAGGTCGTGCTGGAACTGCACCGTCGAGACGTTGACGGCGACGCGGATCTCGTCCGGCCACGTCATCGCCTCGCGGCACGCCTCCGCCAGGGCCCAGGCGCCGAGCGACATGATCAATCCCGTCTCTTCGGCCACCGGAATGAATTCGCCGGGCGAGATGAGCCCCCGCTCGGGGTGATGCCAGCGCATCAAAGCCTCGAAGCTCGTGACCCTGTCGGTCACGAGGTCGATGACCGGCTGATAGACGAGGAAGAAGTCGCCCCGCCGGATCGCCTCCTTCATGTCGAAGGCGAGAAGGTGCCGCGAGGAATGGCGCGCGGCCAAGGCGGGCTCGAACAGCCGATAGGTATCGCGCCCGATCGTTTTGGCCTCGTAGAGCGCGATATCCGCCCGCCGGAGCAGGTCGTCGACGGTAATGGCCTCACTCGGCATCATCGCGGCGCCGATGCCGACACCGATCTCGACCACCATGCCGTCGATCTCAATGGGTGCGCCGAGAACCGCGATCACGTGCTGGGCAATCGCATCGGCCTCGTGCGGACCGCCGAGCCCTTCGAGCACGAGCGCGAATTCGTCGCCCCCGAGCCGGGCCACGGTACCACCGGAGCCAACGGCTTCGAGCAGGCGATCGGCGACGATGCGGAGGAGACGGTCGCCGCCGCTATGGCCCAGCGTGTCGTTGACCGCCTTGAAGCCATCGAGATCGCAGGTGAGGACCGCGACGGTGGAGCGGCCCTCGCGGGGGCGCATCACGGCCCGGTCGAGACGGTGGCGAAGCAGGCGGCGGTTCGGCAGGCCCGTCAGGTCGTCATGCAGGGCCAGATACTCGGCCCGCGCCTCGGCTTCGTGGCGATGGGTGATGTCGATCTGGGTTCCAACCGCACGCAGGGCCCGGCCGGTGCGGTCACGCTCCACGACGCGACCGCGGGTCAGGACCCAGAACGACGTGCCGTCGCGGCAGACCACGCGATGCTCGCACTCGCAGGTGGAGGTGAGGCCTCTGACATGCTCGGCCATGGCGAGGGTCAGGCGCTCACGATCCCCCGCATGGACGATGTGATCCATCGGTTGGCGGGCCTCGATGGCATCGACGGCGTAACCCAGCCGCGCCAACCAGCGTTCGGACATCCAGATCGTCCCGTTGGCGAGGTTCGAATCCCAGATCCCCTCCACGCCGCTATCGAGCGCGAGCGCGAGACGCTCCTCGCCCAGCCGCCTTCTCCCCTCGCTCGCGCGCAAGGCCCGCACGGATCTCAACCAGCCTTTCAGGACGATGCGAGGGCCGGACCGTCCCGCATCCGCGCCGCAGAAGGCACGGCCGGGGAAATGAGTCCGGCGAGACATGTCCGTGGGCAGATTCCCGGTGGCGGGGCGGGCATCGGTTGATGACGGTCGCATCCGCCAAGCGACTGTTCGAAGCCACGCGGCGATCTTCAGCGGCGACGCCATCGCTTCACTCATCGACCGGCAAGTCCGAGGCGGATGCAAGTCTGAGGCGGATGCAAGTCTGAGGCGGATGGGAGAATCGCCCGCGCCCGCGCGGGCTGAACGCATTTTGCTCCGACCATGAACCGTGTGCCGCCACGACCCGCTTTCCATTCGATGGCGATACTTGCGCAAAACCGCCAGAATCAGCCGGTGCCCCCCTGCTTCAAGCACCGTTATGCGAAGAGCGCCTTAATGAGAAGTCAATGTGACCGTGAAATAGCGCACTTGACTTGCATTCAAATTGCCGCACCATATTTTAAGGCAAGTTTCTACAACAATCTAAAAATCTACCGGTATAGATGCACTAGACGTGACTTTGCCTATACGACACATTTATTATAAACCGATGTTAGTATGCAGAGGATGGGGCCAAAATTGATCGATGACCGGATCGCACACGGCTCCGATGAATCAAGACATGAATACCGCAATTCCATAGATCAGCGCGAATTCGAGCCGAGATGAATTCTTCCTCAGCAGATAGAGAAAGTCTTCGCAAGAAACCTAGCAGCCCGCCTCGAATTTTTTTACAGCCCGATCCGAAAACCGGTCGCGCAAGGGAGATTCCTACGGTCGAGGCCCGATTAAAAATAAACTGAAATCATTCATTCCGCCGTAGATCATCCATGCCTGAGCAAAGACGCAGTCGCGACAACAGACGCTTCGCTGCCATTCGGCTCCCTCCTGTGAGGGAAATGACCGAAATCTGCGTCGTCCTCGCGATGGGATATGTTCTCGAACGTCACGCCCTGGCATCGGCCACCAGCGCGGCCAGGCCCTCGCGGTAAGTCGGATAGGCGAGATCGACGCCGAGCTCCTCGCGGATCAGGCGGTTCCGCACGCGCTTGTTCTCGCCGTAGAAGCTGCGCGCCATCGGGCTCAGATCCGCCGTCTCGAAATCGATCTCGGGCGGCAGCGGCAGGTTGGCGAGGCCGGCGGCGTATTCGGTCACCACTTGCGGCGGCGTCGGCTCGTCGTCGGTGACGTTGTAGACCGCCTGCGCCCTCGGCCTGTCGATGGAAGCGAGCAGGGTCGTGGCGATGTCGTCCACATGGATACGGTTGAACACCTGACCCGGCTTGATGATGCGCTGCGACTTGCCCTCGCGCAGCTTCACGATGGGGTTGCGGCCCGGCCCGTAGATGCCGGACAGCCGAAACACCTGCACGGCCTTGCCGGTCTCCTGCCCGAAGGCGAGCCAGGCCTTCTCCACGGCGATGCGGCCATGCGAACGCCCGCTCGTGGGGTTGGGCGGCGTCGTCTCGTCGATCCACGCACCCTGCTGGTCGCCGTAGATCCCGATGGTGGAGAGATAACCGATCCAGCCGATCCGGCTGCCGGCGATGGCGTCCCGGTAGTGGGCCAGCACCGTGTCGCCGTCGCGGGACGGCGGTGCCGAGACCAGCAGCACGTCCGTGTCGGCGAGGTCGCCCGCGATCCGCGCGTCGTCCGTCTCGGGGCCGAAGCCGCGCAGGGCGACGTCGCCGAGGCCGGCGCCCGGCCGGGCAGGGTCGGTGACGGTGGCGCGGATCTCGCCGAACCGCCCTGCCGCGCGCTCGACGAAGCGGCGCGCCGTGAAGCCCAGACCGAAGACGAAGAGGTTCATGCCGTCGTGTTTCCCGCGTGATCGAGTGCCGCGTGCCATTCGGCGCCGACCTCGGCATCGGTTTCGCCGATGGCGTGGCTGTTGAAAAGGCCGCGCATCGCCGCCGCGTCGGTGAGGCGGCTCGACGCCCAGACCGCCATGCCGCGCACCAGGGGCGACGGGTCGGAGAGACAGCGTTCGGCCTCCCGAGCGAGCGCCGGATCGCCGGAATTGCCGATCGCGATGAGGACGTTGCGCAGGAAGCGGTCGCGCCCCGTGCGCTTCACCGGGGTTCCGGCGAACCGCGCCCGGAAGGCCGCATCGTCGAGACGCGCCAGTTCGGCGAGGGGAGGCGCGGCGAGGTCGGCCCGCGCGCCGAGGCGCGCCTCCGAGGCGGCGGCGGCGAACTTGTTCCAGGGGCAGACGGCGAGGCAATCGTCGCAACCGAAGACCCGGTTACCGATGGCCTCGCGGAATTCGGGCGCGATCGGCCCCTCGTGCTCGATGGTGAGGTAGGAGATGCAGCGCCGCGCATCGAGCTGGTAAGGGGCGGGGAACGCGGCGGTCGGGCAGATGTCGAGGCAGCGCCGGCAGGAGCCGCAATGGTCGGACTCGGCTGAATCCGGCACGAGATCGGCGGAGGTATAGATCGCCCCGAGCAGGAGCCAGTTGCCGTGCTCACGCGAGATCAGGACCGTGTGCTTGCCCTGCCAGCCGAGGCCCGACGCGGCGGCGAGCGGCTTCTCCATCACCGGCGCGGTATCGACGAAAACCTTCACCCGCACGTCGCCCTTGGCGGAGAGGTAGCCGCCGAGCTCCTTCAGCTTGCCCTTCACCACATCGTGATAATCGCGGCGCTGGGCATAGGCCGCGATGGCGCCGCGATCCTTGAGGGCCAGCAGCGAAAGCGGATCGGCCTCGGGGCCGTAGTTCATGCCGAGCATCACGATGCTGCGAACGCCCGGCCAGAGAACCGCCGGATCGGCGCGCTGGTCCGCGCGCTCCACCATCCACTCCATCTCGCCGTGATGCCCGGCGGCGAGCCAGGCCGGCAGCCGCTCGCGCAGGGCCGGCACCGCATCGGGGGTGGTCACCCGCACCGCGTCGAAGCCGAGATGCCGGGCGCGGGCCTCGAGCGCCTGCCTCAGGGCAACGCCGGAGAGAATTTTGCGCTGCTCACGGCGGCCGGCCGCCTGCTTGCCCTCTGCCCGGAACTGGCCCGAAGGGGCGTTCAGAAATCCAGGTCCGCGTAATGATCCGCCGGGGCCATGCCCGGCACCCGGTCCGCCAGCAGCGTCCGGAAGGAGGGGCGCGATTTCAGCCGCGCGTACCAGTCCCTCGCCGTTTCGTCCTCGTCCCATGGCACGTCGCCGAGATAATCCACGCAGGAGAGGTGGGCCGCGGCCGCGAGATCCGCATAGGTCAGATGGTCGCCGGCGATCCATTTCCGGCGGGACATCAGGTAGCCGATATACTTCATATGGTAGCGCACATTGGTGCGCGCCGCACGAATGGCATGCATGTCCGGCGGACCGCCGCCATTGGCGCTGGTCATGAAGCGCTTCGAGATCTTCTCGGTGACGAGATAGCCGGTCACCTCGGCATCGAACTTCACCAGGAACCAGTCGAGCAGGCGGCGGACCTCCACGCGATCGGCGGTGGCCTCCGGCAGCAGCCGGCGCCCGGACAGGCCGAGGCCGCGGGTCTCGTCCAGATATTCGGCGATGATGCCGGCCCCCGGCACCGCGAGCCCGGTCTCCTCCACCAGGACCGGCGTCGTCCCGGCCGGATTGATGAGGAGGAACGCCTCGCGCCGGTCCCAGACCCGCTCTTCCACGAGTGCGGGCTCCATGCCCATCTCGCTGAGCACGAGACGGATGAAGCGCGAATGCGGACAGAAGGGGGAGTGGTGAAGCGTCGCCATAGAGGCCGTTTCGAAGGGGATGGAACCGCGGGACGCGCCGTATCGAGACCGCCGGTGGGTGAGGGTCGCCAGTCGAGACTTATTGCCCGATCATTGCCGCCTCATTAACACGCTGGACATGTTCCGGTAACCGCTCGTCAACTCTGATCGCCGACACCGTCCGGCGACCCCGCGCTCCCACCCCACAACAACCGAGGCGAGACATGATGGATGCCATGAGCATCGTGAAGGCGGTCGTGCTCGCCGTCGTCGAAGGCGCCACCGAGTTCATTCCGGTCTCCTCCACCGGCCACCAGCTCCTGGTCGGCCACTTCATCGGCTTCCAATCGCCCAACAACACGTTCGAGGTGCTGATCCAGCTCGGCGCGATCCTGGCGATCCTGGCCGTCTATTTCCGCCGCCTCCTCGGAATCGCCGTGGCGTTTCCGAGCGATCCGAACGCGAGGCGCTTTGTCCTCGGCATCCTGCTGGCCTTTCTGCCGGCGGCGATCATCGGCGGCCTGTTCTCGAAAGCCATCAAGTTCTACCTGTTCAATCCCTGGATCGTCTGCGCCACCCTGGTGGCCGGCGGCCTCGTCCTTCTCGTCCTCGACGAGACCGACCTCGAGGTGAAGAAGCGCGACGTCTTCGACTTCACCCTGCCGATGGATTTCAAGATCGGCCTGTTCCAGTGCATCGCGATGATCCCCGGCGTGTCGCGCTCAGGCGCCACCATCGTCGGCGCGATGCTGATGGGAGCGGACAAGCGCTCGGCCACCGAGTTCTCGTTCTACCTCGCGATCCCGACCATGGCCGGCGCCTTCGCCAAGGACCTCCTCGACAATTACAAAAACCTCTCGCAGGACGATGCCGGGCTCATCGTCATCGGCTTCGTCGTGGCCTTCCTCTCGGCCTTCGTCGTGGTCCGCACCGTGCTCGACTACGTCTCCTCCCACGGCTTCCGGCTGTTCGCGTGGTGGCGCATCATCGTCGGCTCGCTCGGCTTCGCGGGGTTGATCCTGTTCGGCTGACGAACCCGCCTCGCGGCTCCGGACCCGCGCTCGTGCCGGGACCCCGGGGCCCAGGCGCGGGCAGCAGGCTCGGGATGCAGCAGGTTGGGGACTTGGCTCCGACCTTCGTTTTTCTTTGAGTCCGCGCTGATTTCTTTGATGAGTCGGGCGTGTTGCCCGGCAAGCCTCGCCGTGCGAGGGCTGTCGCCGACAGCGTCCGGCCACGCGCGGCCGGCGGAAGCGTGCGCCAAGGCCCTGACGATGGACAATCGCCCCCTCGCCGACCTGTTCCCCACGCCCACCCGTGAGCGGTGGCTCGGCCTGGTCGAGGGCGTGCTCAAGGCCGGCGATTTCGAGAAGCGCCTGGTCTCGAAGACGGCGGACGGCATCCGGATCGAACCGCTCTACGAGCCCGCCGCGCCGGTGGCGCAGCCCATGCGCGCGCCCGGCCCCTGGCGCATCGCCCAGCGGGTGGACCACCCGGACGCGCAGGCCGCCCACGATCTCGCCATGGCCGATCTCGAAGGCGGTGCCGATGCGCTGAACCTCGTCTTCGCGGGCGCCGTCTCGGCGCGCGGCTTCGGCCTCGCCGTCGACGACGTCCCGGCCCTCGACACCGCCCTGTCGGGCGTGATGCTCTCTCTCATCGCGACGCGGCTCGATGCCGGCGGGCGGGGGCTGGAGGCCGCCCGCCTGGTCAAGGCTTTGGCCGCGCACCGCAACGAGGATCTCGGCAGCCTCGACCTCGATCTCGGCCTCGACCCGATCGGCACGCTCGCCGCCACCGGCCGCCTCGACGCGACGCTCCCTGAGATCGGCGCGGCGGTCTCGGCGCTCCTGTCGGAGTTCGACGGAGCCGGCTTCACCGGCCGCGCGATGCTCGCCGACGGGCGCCCCTATCACGAAGCCGGAGCCAGCGAGGCGGCGGAACTCGCCGCCACCCTCGCCACGGCCGTCGCCTATCTGCGCATGCTGGAGGCCGGCGGGCACGACCTCGCCCGCGCCCGCGATGCCGTCGCCATCCTCCTCGTGGCCGATGCCGACGAGTTCCTGACCATCGCCAAGTTCCGCGCCATGCGCCGCCTCTGGGCGCGGGTGGAGGCCGCCTGCGGGCTCGACCCGAAGCCGCTGCGCCTGCATGCCGAGACCGCGTGGCGGATGATGAACCGGAACGACCCGTTCGTGAACATCCTTCGCACCGGCATGGCCGCCTGTTCGGCCGGGCTCGGCGGCGCCGATTCCGTCACCGTCATCCCCTACACCGCCTCGCTTGGCCTCGCCGACGCCTTCGCCCGGCGTGTCGCCCGCAACAGCCAGATCGTCCTGATCGAGGAATCCAACCTCGCCCGCGTGGCCGATCCGGCGGCAGGGGCCGGCGGGTTCGAGGCGCTCACCGAGGAACTCACCACCACGGCCTGGGCCGCCTTCCAGGCGATCGAGCGGGAGGGCGGCATCGTCGCCAGCCTGCAGGCCGGCGCGATCCAGGCCCGGATCGGCGAGACCCGCGCCACCCGCGCGAAGAACGTCGCCACGCGCCGCGAGCCGCTCACGGGGGCGAGCGAGTTCCCCTTCCTCGCCGAGAAGCCGGTGACGGTCCTCGACCTGCCGCCCTCCGATGTCGTGGCGCCCGCCTTCGCCCTCGGCGGGGCCGGGACGACCACCTGCGAGGCCCTGCCCTCCTTCCGCCTCGCCGAGCCCTACGAGGCCCTGCGCGACGCCTCCGACACCTATCTCGCCGAGACGGGGCGGCGCCCTCGGGTGTTCCTGGCCAATCTCGGGACGGTCGCCGTCTTCAACGCCCGCTCGACCTTCGCCGCCAACGCCTTCGGGGCCGGCGGCATCGAGGCGGTGAACGAAGAGGGTTTTTCGGAGAGCGACGCGCTGGCCAGGGCTTTCGCCGCATCCGGCGCGCGCATCGCCTGCCTCTGCTCGTCGGACGCCCTCTACGCCACCCACGCCGTCGCGGCGGCCGAGGCTCTGAAGAAAGCGGGCGCGACGACCGTGTACCTCGCCGGCAAGCCCGGCGATCTCGCGGAGGGGCTCAAAGCCGCGGGGGTCGATGCCTATCTGCACGCGGGAGGTGATCTCCTCACGCTGCTTCAGGCCGCCTTGGGCGAAGCCACGACAGCGTGAACCGCAACCGATACGCGATCAGGGACGTTCCCAGCCCCGATCACGTCCTTGCAGAACAGGCTACGATGCGACGCTTCCTCCTTGCCGCCGGCTCCCTCGCCCTCCTCACGACGTCCCTCGGGACCACCGAGGCGGCCACGCGGAAAGTCTCGGTGCCCAACCGCTACGACGGCGCCTGGAGCATCGAGGTCATCACCCAGGACGGCCCCTGCGATCGCGCCTATCGCTACGGCGTCCGGATCGCCAAGGGCGAGGCGAGCTATCCCGGCGGCGATTTCGACATCCGGGGGCGCGTCTCCGGCAACGGCTCCGTGCGGGCGACGATCATGCGCGGTTCCGACGGTGCCACCGTGGTCGGCCAGCTGGATCGCGGCGGCTACGGCAGCGGCACATGGACGAGCAACGGCGCGATCCGCTGCTCCGGCCGCTGGAACGCCGAGAAGCGGGGCTGATCCGGCCCCTGTGATCGGCCGGGCACAGTCGGCTCACGAAATCTCGCATCGCAGGTTTCGGGGCGCACCGTGCCCTGTTCCTGTCCAAGTCTTCGATGAATACTTGGGGCGAATCGATTTCGATCGACCTCGAGGTATGTGCGCGATGAAAGCTCGGCTGCTTGGCGCTCTCTTGACCCTTGTCGCGACGGCGGGTGCCGCGAACGCGGCGCCCCGCACACCCGGACACGCCCATGCGGCCATGGCGCCGCTGGAGCGCGCCGCCACGGATTGCTTCGCCGAGACGGTGATGGCCAACCCGGCCGCCATGCGCCACGCCCGGGCGGGGCGCTGGTACGAGGCGGCGGGAATCATCGGCTTCCTCTGCCGCCCCGAGGTGGATGCGATGATCCGCACCCATGACCGGCTCTTCGGCAACGGCACCGGCCAGCGCTATTTCAAGGCCGCCTATACCCGCCATCTCGGCGGCGAGCTCGCCATGCGCCTTCAGCCGATGCTGGAACGCACGGCGGTGGCGACCGCCGAACCGCCCGCCGACAGGACCGCCCCGGAAACCGGCGACAAGGCCCAGTAGCGGTCTCGAACCGAGCCTCGCCGGGTCCGGTTCACTCAGGCCTGTCCGTGCGGCAGCGGTCGTCCGCCGGGCCTCGGTATCAGGCGTCGACGGTCTCCTCCTCGTCGCGGGCGGGAACGGCCTCGTCGTCCGGCAGGGCGAGGCGCGGATCAGGCCCGAGGAGCGTCTCCACCAAAGCGTCGATGCGGGCCGACACGCCCTCCTCCCGCAAGGCGTCCCGCACCAGGGCCCTCGCCTTCTGGAACGAGGCCCCCATGGGCAGCGCGACGGCGGCCGCCACCTCCTCCGCCACCGCACCTTCCGCCGCCAGCCCGGCATGGACCGCCTCGCGCGGGTCGAAGCGGGGGATCGGAAGCGTGAACATCAGCTTGTCGAAGTCCCGCGCGCCCTGCTCACCCCGGCTCTGCAGATGGGCGATGCGGATGCGAGCCGCCTCGCTGTTGAGGATGGCGATGAGGAAGC
The DNA here is from genome assembly GCF_001422815.1 of Methylobacterium sp. Leaf91. Classification (GTDB taxonomy): domain Bacteria; phylum Pseudomonadota; class Alphaproteobacteria; order Rhizobiales; family Beijerinckiaceae; genus Methylobacterium. The sequence goes on from NZ_LMMP01000001.1 coordinate 228,659, forward strand.
GGGCTTCGTCCTCGGAAGGAATGTCCGCCCAGTAGAGTTTGTGGTCGATGATTCCCCGGCGATCCCTGACGATACAGGCCGCGGGCCATAATCCGGCCTTGGCGAAGACCACGCGCTGATGCGCGACGGGGATCTGGCTCGACAGCTTCCCGTAATGGTCGAATTGCTGCTTGAGCGACACCTTCTCGGAGCCGAGCTCGGTCCAGAGCCGCTCCGCCTCGGCGAGCCATTTGGCGAGGCCGGGAAGGTTTCTTTCGCTGGCCTGTACCGAAGATAGGACCGTTCCCCCGGTGGTGGCCGGGACGATGCCTTCCGCTGGGGACAGGACACGAAACGGGGCGATCGACTCGCCGAGATAGACGGGACGCAGAAACGACGATTCGATCGAGCCGCGCAATCCGGTGACCGATTTCCACTCGCCCTTGCGCTCACGCTCCTCGCTGCAGACGATGGGCGAACTCGGGCTGACGCCGATCTTGCTGCCGCGAACGCGCGTCACCAGACACAGGATACGCGGATAGAGAGTCGCGCCGTTCCGGAACACGCCGCGATAGGGCGACCCGGCCTCGAAACTCGCCGCCACCGGCGCATCGGCCTGATCCTGCCGCAGGCAGCGATCCGCCACCTCCTCGGGTACGTCCTTGAAGGGAAGGCGCCCGGCGAAAGCCGTGACCCGCATGGGCGTCGGCCGGGCCTCCCCCGCCGTGACATCGGCGAACAGGACGCAGGTGGGAACCCTGAACAGGGGCGAGACAGCCTGATTGTCGAGAACCCAGGCGTCCGAGAACGCGACACGGACCTCGGTCCAGTCCCCGGTGCGGAAGGCGCGGAACTGGCCCCGGCTCATGGCGGCCAGCGGCAGCACCATGGCGACCCGCCCGCCCGGGCGGTCGCCCTCCGGCGGCCGGACATAGAGTTCCGCGGCGCGTGCGAAGAACAGGCCCGACAGATCGGTCTGCGTCACCAGCCGCGCCTCGTCGGGGCCGACCCAGATGCCGAGCCGTCGCGCGGTATCCCGGAACAGGGCCTGCAGGGCGGGCGCCATGTAGCGGTAGGACAGCCAGGGCGGGTTGCCGATGACGACATCGACCCTGGCGCCGTCCGAGAGCGCGACCGGGCGGCTGAGGTTGCGGGCGAAGAAGCCCCAGACATGGTCGCGCCCGGCCCGGCGCAGGCGGTCGTAGATCGTGAAGGTGGTGACGAGCGTCGCGTGCTGCTCCGCCGCGACGCCGAGCCCCGCGAGCCCGCGCGCGAAGGCGTCCGCCGTGCGGCCGGCCTCGCTGGCATCGTGCATGGCGGTGACGACGCGGTCGAACAGGGGCGGATCGGCACAGAGGCCGAGGGGAAAACGCAGGGTCGGCGCGCCTTTGCGGCCCTCGCGGGGGTCGCGCGGCACCTCGACCACGAGGTCGCTCTCGAACGCGTCGCGCTTCACGTTCCATTGCAGCGCATCGCCGAGATAGACCGGCAGGGAGATGTCGCCGCCTCGCCCCGGCAGGGCGTCGCCGAGCGCCAGCAAGTATGTGACGCGGGCGAAGATGACGGCCACCGGATGGACGTCCAGCCCCGTGACCGAGGCGCAGCAGCGCGACGCGATCTCGGTGAGCGGCACGCCCGCCGCGATCAGGGCCTCGCGCTTGAGGCGCACGGCGTGGAACAGGAAGCTGCCCGAGCCGCAGGCGGGATCGAGGCAGGTCTGCTCGGCCGGCCGGTCGAGGGCACGCCGCACCACCTTCCGGGCGAGCCAGTCGGGGGTGTAATATTCACCGAGATCGTGGCGCTGCGCCGGATCGATGAGGGATTCGTAGAGCACCTTCAGAAGGTCGACATCGACGCTGCCGAGGTCGAACCGGGCGGCATGCGCGGCCAGGCTGGCGACGATGGCCTCCCCGCCCGGCGCCTGGATCACCCAGCCGAAGAAATCCGTCTCCACCGCGCCGTGGACCCCCGCCTCGTGGAAGGCGCGCCCCGACAGCAGATCCTCGGGCGAGCGCCCGGTGGCGCCCATGGTTCCGGCGGCGATCGCCTTGGCGAGGATGACCAGGTAGGTGTGCTGGAGCCAGAGCGTGTCGTCGTCGATGGCCTTGCCGTAGACGAAGCCGAGATGGCGCGACCAGAGCTGCCGCTTCAGGACCGCCTCGGGGTCCGCCGCCAGCGCCTCCCAGGCCTTGGCGAGGAGGCCGAGGGTCCGCGCGAAGGCGGCGCTCTGGCGGCCGAGCTCGTTGGTGATCCCGGCCGCGTCCGCCGGCAGCCAGTCGAGGACGGCGATGACACCTTCGAGCCAGGCGGTGAGGCCACGGGCATCCGCCAGCCTCACCTCGTGCTCGGTGAGCCGCACCAGGACGCCCTCCCGCATCTCGTAGGCGACGAAGCAGGCGCCGTCGGTGGCGAGCCCCACGTAACGCTGACCGGTGGCCCCCTCGCGTTCGGGCAGGTAGCGGGTGAGCTGGGCCTCGGCCTCCTTGCCCTCCCGGCGCAGGTCGGACTTGATCTCGATGATCGTCCGGCCGAGCAGGGCATCGAGACGGCCCCTAACCTCAGGTATCTTTCTCTCGAAGAAGATCTGCTCGCTCTTGGCGCCCAGCGCCTCGGTCAGCAGGCGGTAGAGCAGCGCCCTGACCTTCTCATGTCCCGGACGGATCGAGAGTTCCGCGACGATCGCGCTCAGGGAATCACCGTCGATCGACATCCACGCCTCCTCAGGAGAGAAGAGCGGGTTAGTATACCTCAGGTTGTCCATCAAGGGTCGAGCGCACGATGTCTGTGGGGAGGCCGCACTTGCCGAGGGGCGAAGAGCGAAGGGCGAAGCGCGGAGAGGCGATCGAGGATGGCGAGGTGAGCCTGGAGGAAACCCGTCGCGGGTACGTCCTGAATTCCGCACGGACCGGAACCGCCATGAACTCGCGGCACCGTGGAAGGTCGCGCCTGATCTTTGATGAGAATTTGCGCAGGATTGATACCAAATTACCCAGTCGCGCGGGATGAACCGAAGGCTTGATCAAGGAAACGGACGCTAAGTTCCGGCTGTAAAGAGGCTGCCGACCGGGCCCGGCTTCCGGTCGCCCGGACCGACAGGCTCGCAAGGCTCGCATGAGGGTTTCATGGTCAGGTCGATCGTCGGCGGATGGCTCGGCAGGACCGGTCGGCGGCGGGAAGAGAACCCGCTTGCGGCCGGGATGCTGTCGCACGACCTCGGCGCGGTGCTCGCCTTCCTGAACGCGATTTCGCGTGCCTGCACCAACGCGCCGACGCCGGAAACCGCTATCGTCGATTGCCTCGCCATCGTCGGCCGCTTCACCGAATGGCCGATCGCCCATGCCTACCGACGCATGGATCAGGACGGCGTGGACGCGGGTGGAATGGGCGCCGCGGGCGGAATGGTCTCGATGAGGGCGTGGTACCTCGCCCCGTCCGACGAGCCGGGGCGGGCGGACGCCTTCGTCGCAAGTTCGGAGCGGGCGGTCTTCGCCCCCGGCCAAGGGCTGGTGGGGCGCGTCTGCGCGGAGGGACGCGCGATCTCCTGCGAGGACGTGACGGTTGTGCCCGGCTTCGTCCGGGCGACGGCGGCGCGGGAAAACGGCGTACGCGGCTGCTTCATGTTCCCGGTCCGCATCGGCGACCGGGTCGAGATCGTGCTGGAATTCTTCTCCCGCGAGAAGGCGGAGTTGAGCGAAGCCCTGCTCGAACTGATGGCCTACGTGGCCGACCGCCTCGCCATCACGATCACCGACCATGCCCAGCGCGAGCGCGTCCGCTCGCTCATGGCGGCCCTCGACGGGATCGCCTCCGGGCTCGCGGACACGACGATGCAGGTGGAGGCGGGCGCCCGCACGGTCCTCGCCGTGGCCGAGACCGTGGACGAGAGCCGCGCCCAGGCGGACCGGGCGAACCTCGCCGCCTCCCGCGACATCGACGGCGTGTCGGATGCCGCTCAGGGCCTCGTCGCGCTCTCGCGCGAGGCGAGCGCCCATGCCGGGCAGGTCGAGATCATCGCCGACCGGACGGGCGGCATCCTGGATCAGGCGGTGGACGTCTTCTCCGAACTCCAGGAGCGAATCGCCGGTATCGGGCAGATCAGCGACCTCATCGGCACCATCGCTGCCCAGACCAACCTCCTGGCCCTCAACGCCACGATCGAGGCGGCCCGCGCGGGCAACGCCGGACGTGGCTTCTCGGTGGTGGCCGCGGAGGTGAAGGACCTCTCGAACCGGGTCAGCACCGCCACAGCCGAGATCTCGCAGCAGATCGGTCGCCTCAGGGAGGTCGCCGCCCAATCGACCGCCTCCCTCGCCTCGGTGCGGAACGAGGTGACATCCGTCCGCGTCAGCGCTGCCGACATTTCCCGCGTCAGCGCCTCCCACCAGGAGGCTGCGGGCGGCATCGCCGAAGGCGTGTCGCGGGTGCGCGGCACGATCCTCGAAGCGACCCGCCACCTCGACGCCCTGCGCGCCACGACCGAGGAGGCGCTGGCCTCGTCACAGGCCCTCGGGGCGACCTCCGGCCACCTGCGCGACCAAGGTCGCGACCTCGGCGAAGCGACGCGGCAACTGGCCGTCTCGGCCCGTTGAAGGCCTGTGCTGGGATCGCGGTCCCAACCGCTCCGCATCGACCGGGGGTGGTGATGCGCTCTGTCAGGCGCCCGCCAGACGAAAGCTCGCCTGCCGCCGGTCCGCCTCCCCGCGACGGCGCTCGACGCAGCGGGTCTGATTGCGGCCGTTGGCCTTGGCCTCGTAGAGGGCCGCATCGGCGAGACTGTACAGGTCCGATGGCGCCAGGGGATCGGTCGCGGGCGCGCCCATGGTCGCGACGCCGATGCTCACGGTCACCGATCCGGCTTCGATCCCGGCCGCCTCCACCGACAGAAGCGCCACCCTGGCATGGACCCGTTCGGCGATGCGCAGGGCTTCGTCCTTGTCGCCGTCCTGCAGCAGGATCACGAATTCCTCGCCGCCCACCCGGCAGACGATGTCGGCGGGCCGGTGGATGCTCTCCAGCAGGCACCGGGCGAGGCCGCGCAGCACGTCGTCACCCACCGCATGCCCGTAGCGGTCGTTGAAACGCTTGAAGTGGTCGGCATCGATGGCCAGAAGTGCGAAGGGACGGGTCGCGAGGGCGGCGTCGCTGCGCAGGGCGGCCAGGGCCTCCTCGAACCGGCGGCGATTGGGCAGGCCGGTCAACGCATCGGTGCGCGACTGGCGGGCGAGTTCGATCTGCATCGCGGTGCGCCGCTCCAACTCCCGGCCGAACAGGAGCGAGAGGCCGATGGTCAGGCCGCACAGCACCACCACGATGGCGCTGATGACGATCGCCTTCGCGCGCCATTCGGCCTCGATCTCGTTCACCGCCAGGGCGACGTTGAGGATCAGCGGCAAGGTCGCGACCTGCGTGAAGGCATAGTTCCGCTCGACCCCGTCGCGGGCGGATGGGGCGACGAAGCTGCCGCTGCCCTCCCGCACGAATCGTTGCAGATTGGACGAGCCGGCGATGCTCAGCCCGATTTGGGAATCGATATACGGGTAGCGCATAATGCGCGTGCCATCGCGCAGGTACAGGTTGATCGCGCCCTCGCTGCCGAGGCCGAGGCGATCGAACAGCCGCGTGAAATACGACAGCTTGAGCGTGCCCAGCACCACCCCGCCGAAGGACCCGTCCGGCTTGTCGACACGGCGGCTCAGCACCATCACACGAGCGCCGGTCAGGCGCGACAGCAGCGGCCGGCTGATGAGGAGGCCGAGGCCGGCCCGGGCTTTGTGGGCCTGAAAATAGTCGCGGTCGAAATTGTTGACGGGGCGCGCCGGGATGGCCTGGCCGTCGAGGATACTGTCGCCCTTCTCGTCGAGGACGAGGATCACGCCGATATCCTGCGCGGTGGTGGCCCGGTCGAACAGGATCAGCTGACGCAGGTCGGGCGAGAGATTGGCCAGAGCGGGCAGTTTCAGGTTCTCGATGACGCCCTGCAGCGAGAGATCGATGATCTCGATGTTGCGGGCGATGTCGCGTTCGATGACCTGCAGCAGGTTCTGGGAGGTCTGCTCGGCCTTCTCCCAGGCATCCTGCCGGAGGTCGAGCAACATGATGGCCGACACGACGAGCATGCCCACAGGCGCCAGGATTCCGAAGGCGATCCACGTATGCGCCGACTGGAACCTGCGAGCGAGTCGTCGCACCAGGATCATCTCACCCCCTCCCAAGCCCCCTCGGGGTCTTGGTTCTGACAACGCCGCCCTCGCTCCCGCCAGGACGCCGTCCCTGTCACGATACCTAGGACGAGGCATCGTAAGCCGGATGTCTTAAGGCCAGGTTGCCGAACCCGGCAGCGCTACCTGGGGTTGAAAACAGACGGTGCCCCGCCTCCGGCCTTCCTCAATCGTCCATCTTCAGCGCGGCGATGAACGCCTCCTGCGGGATCTCCACGCGGCCGAACTGGCGCATCTTCTTCTTGCCCTCCTTCTGCTTGTCGAGGAGCTTGCGCTTGCGCGAGATGTCGCCGCCGTAGCACTTGGCGGTGACGTCCTTGGAGAGGGCCTTGATGGTCTCGCGGGCGATGATCTTGCCGCCGAGCGCCGCCTGGACCGGGATCTGGAACAGGTGGCGGGGGATCAGGTCCTTCAGCTTCTCGCACATGGCCCGGCCGCGATGCTCGGCGCGGCTGCGGTGGACCAGCATCGAGAGGGCGTCCACCGGCTCGGCATTGACGAGGATCGACATCTTCACGAGGTCGCCCTCGCGATAATCCGAGATGTGGTAGTCGAACGAGGCGTAGCCCTTCGAGATCGATTTCAGGCGGTCGTAGAAGTCGAACACCACCTCGTTCAAGGGCAGGTCGTACACCACCATGGCGCGCTTGCCGACGTAGTTGAGGTCGACCTGGGTGCCGCGCCGGTCCTGGCAGAGCTTGAGCACGCCGCCGAGATACTCGTCGGGGGTGAGGATGGTGGCCCGGATCCAGGGCTCCTCGATGGCGGTGATCTTCATCACGTCCGGCATGTCGGCCGGGTTGTGCAGCTCCTTGATCGTCCCGTCGGTCATCTGCAGGCGATAGACCACGGAAGGGGCCGTGGAGATCAGGTCGAGGTTGAACTCGCGCTCCAGGCGCTCCTGGATGATCTCGAGATGCAGCAGCCCGAGGAAGCCGCAGCGGAAGCCGAAGCCGAGCGCCGCCGAGGTCTCCATCTCGTAGGAGAAGCTCGCATCGTTGAGGCGCAGCTTGCTCATGGCGCTGCGCAGGGTCTCGAACTCGGCGGCATCCACCGGAAAGAGCCCGCAGAACACGACCGACTGCACGTCCTTGAAGCCCGGCAGCATCTCCTTGCAGGGGCGCTTGTCTTCCGTGAGCGTGTCGCCCACGCGGGTGTCGGCGACCTCCTTGATCGAGCCGGTGAAGAAGCCGACCTCGCCGGGGCCGAGCTCGCCGATATCGGCCATCTTCGGGCGGAACACGCCGATCTTGTCGACGCCGTGCACGGCGTCGGCCCGCATCATGCGGATGTTCATGCCCTTCTTGAGCACGCCGTCGACGATGCGCACCAGCACGACGACGCCGAGATAGACGTCGTACCAGCTGTCCACCAGCAGGGCCTTGAGGGGCGCGTCGCGGTCGCCCTTGGGCGGCGGCAGGCGCTTGACGATGGCCTCCAGCACCGCCTCGATGTTGAGGCCGCTCTTCGCCGAGATCGCCACCGCCTCGGAGGCGTCGATGCCGATCACTTCCTCGATCTGGGCACGGATGCGCTCGGGCTCGGCGGCCGGCAGGTCGATCTTGTTGAGGACGGGCACGATCTCGTGGTTGGCGTCGAGCGCCTGGTAGACGTTGGCCAGCGTCTGCGCCTCGACGCCCTGGGACGCGTCCACCACCAGCAGCGAGCCCTCGCAGGCCGCGAGCGAGCGCGAGACCTCGTAGGCGAAGTCGACGTGGCCGGGGGTGTCCATCAGGTTGAGGACGTAGTTCTTGCCGTCCTCCGCCTTGTATTCGAGGCGCACGGTCTGCGCCTTGATGGTGATGCCGCGCTCCTTCTCGATGTCCATGGAGTCGAGCATCTGCTCGCTCATGTCACGGAGCGCCACCGTGCCGGTGGTCTGAATCAGCCGATCCGCCAGCGTCGACTTGCCGTGGTCGATATGCGCGACGATGGAAAAATTACGGATGTTGTCGATGGGGACGGTGGTCATCGAGGGGTCTGTCTCCGGCGCGGTCGCGGTCCGTCGGCGTAAGGACGGGCCCGGCGCACGGCTTTTCGGTGTGTGGACGCGTGTCGGGAGATAGCAGTGTGGCCCCGGCACGCCAAGCGGAGCCGCGTCAGCACGTGGTCGCGCCCTGTAGCGGAGGGCGTGACAGCTCTCAGAGCAAAGCCACCGTCTGGCGGATCTCGGGCATGGTCGGCCCGGTGATCTCGTGGACCATGCGGTTCATCAGGTCGCGGGCGACGCGGCATCGCCCCTCGGCCTCGTCGCGCGCGGCACCGGGGGAAAGCGCGGCGAGCGTCCGGTAGGCCTTGGCGAGGTCGCGGAATCCGGTCCTGTCGGCCTCGGCGGCGAGTGATTCCGCATCGGCCGCGCCCGGGTCCACCGCGGAATGGTCGAGGCGCCGGACGAAGGCGCGCACCGCCTCGCGGGCCGCCTCCGCGCCGATCTCGGCGATCAGGGCGTCGAAGGCCGCCCGGTCGAAGATCGGCGGCCGTTCCGGCATCGGCATGCTCTCGTCCCGCTCCCGCAGCACGATGGAAGAGATCTGCTCGGCCACCGCCCGCGACAGGGTCGGGAGATCGAACGGCTTGCCGAGATAGCCGTTGGCGCCGGCTCCCGTGAGGTCCCGGACCCGGTCCGGCATCAGATTGGCGCTCATGGCCACGATCGGCACCCGGCGCGCCGGGTGCTGCAGGGAGCGGATGCGCCGGATGGCCGTGGTCCCGTCCATTCCGGGCAGCGACACATCCATGAGGACGAGGTCGTAGGCGCTGGCCTGGACCGCGCGGATGCCCGCCTCTCCGTCGGCGACCATGTCGACGCCGTAGCCCAGACGATGCAGCATCGCCTGGACGACCTCCCGGTTGATCGGGTTGTCCTCCACCACGAGGATGCGGCCCGCCCCGGTCGCGGCCGGGCTGGGGACCGGGGCGGCGTCTGTCAGGACGGGCGCCGGCGCCAGGGAGAGGGAGAGCCGGTAGGCCGCCGTCTCGCCCTGCGGTGTGCTCCTGTCGATGCGCCCGCCACCCATCAGGCCGACGAGGCGCTGGGCGATGATGAAACCGAGGCCGCTGCCATCGAGAGCCACGGTGCGGGACGCGGCCTGTTCCGGGTCTTCGTCGGCCTGCGCGGTGACGGAGACGCGCCAGCGCTCGACGGGCTCGCCGCCGCGCGGACCCTGCAGCGCGAGGGCGACGCTGCCCCGGCGCAGCGTGCCGATGGCGTCCTGGAGCAGGTTGAGGAGGATCTGCCTCAGGCGGCGCTCGTCGCCGAGGACGTGGCGGGAGCCTTCGCAGGTGACGGTCACGTCGATCGCGACACCCCTCGCCTCGGCCATGGGCCGCACCAGATCGGCCGCCCCCCTCACCAGGGCGGGAAAGTCGAGGGGGACACGGTCGAGGCGCAGGTCGCCCTGCCCGGCCCGGGCATAGTCGAGAACATCGTCCACCGTGCCGATGAGCGAATCGGTGGCCGCCCCGACGAGGGCGAGATAGCGGACCTGATCGGTCGAGAGCCCGGTCGTGTGTGCGAGGAGGTCGGTGAAGCCCTTGATCGTCGTCAGGGGGGTCCGGATCTCGTGGCTCACGAGGCCCATGAACTCGGATTTCGCCCGGCTCGCATTCTCGGCCTTGGCCTGGGCCAGTTCGGCGGCGTCGCGGGCCATGCGCAGCTCGTCGGCCTGATCCTGCCGCTTCGTCACGTCCCGCAGGGTGGAGATCACGTTGGGGTCCCCCGGCTCCGCCGAGGTGAGAAGGTCGTTGACCGCCTCGATCCAGATGCAGCGGCCATCCGCATGGCGCATCCGGAACAGGGAGACGATGCTCGGCCGGTCGGGGCCGAGGCGGGCATCCGCGGCCGAGAAGGCGGCCAGGTCGTCGGGGTGGATGCGCGCGCGCGGATCGAAATCCGGCCCTTCCGTACCGAACAGCGCCGCTCCGGAGGGCGACACATAGGCGATGCGCCAATCGGCATGGCGCAGGATGACGACGTCGGTCATGGTCTCGGCGAGGAGCTGGTAATGCTCCTGGCTCGCCGCGAGCTCACGACCGCGCTCGGCCACCCGGACCTCCAGGAGGGCGTTGGCCTCCGCGATGGTGGCGCGCTGCTCGGCCGAGACGCGGGCTGCCGTCACGAGGGCCAGGCCGATCTGGTTCACCTCGCGGATCTGGCTGGAGGGCGGCTCGACGGTCTCGCCCCGCCCGATCGCCTTGACGGCCCGCCGCAGCGCTCGCACCGCCTTCGCCACCTGACGGGCATAAAGCCAGGCGACGATCCCGCCGCTGCCCAGCAGCGCGAAGGCGAGAAGGGCCAGGATCACGAGGGACCGCCGCAGGGGAACCTCGAACGCGTCCCGGTCCAGCCCGGTCACCACCGTCCAGTCGGAGACGCCGGAGCGATGGCGGAACTCCATGACGCTCGCTTCCGCCTTCTCCCAATCCTCCAGCAGCTGGAGCTTCGACATGGGTGGAAACGGGCTGCCGGCCGGCGATGCGGACGGTTTCGGCACATCGCTCGTTCGCGCGATCACGTGTTGCGCGCCATCGACGAAGACGGCCGCGAACGAATCGTCGATCGCCGCCTGGGCGATCAGCGGGGCGAAGTGATCCACCCGCACGGCGACGGAGACGTACATGTCCGGTGGGCCGCCGCGCAGGACCGGGGCGCAGATCAGGATGATGTCGGCCCCGGTCACCGCGCTCTTGACGGCCGACGAGATGACCGGAAGCCGGGTGGCGAGCAGCGCCGCGACGATGTCGGGCCGGGGAGAGGTCGGCATGGGCTGACCGGCGGGCACACGCGTATTCACGATGTGGCGGCCGTCGAAGCGGGTAAGGGACACGGTGAACTCGGTGGTGTCCACCAGCGCCCGGCCCTGGGCGTCGAACCGCGCCCAATCCTGGGCGTCGATGGAGGGCGAGGTCGCCAGGGTCCTGGCCATCGCGCTCATCTCGGAGAGATCGCGGTCGAGGCGCTCGCGGAGGTGGTCTCCGGTGAGCTGCCCCATCGTCTGCAGGCGAGCGCGTTCCGCCGCGACATACCAATCCGTGGTGATGACGGTGAGCACCATGAGAGGAAGCGCGATGGCCAGGGCAAAGACCATCATGGTCGCCACGGCCGAGTGTTGCCTCCGCTCTCTGCCTCCGATCACCGCTCGCCACCCTGCCGATGGGCGTCCCGACGGGAGGCCTGCCTCGCCTCACCTAAACGCGGAGTCGTTTCGATTGCGTAGCGGCAGGCCCGTCGCTTGCGTGGCGGAAGGCCCGGTTCAACCGCCGCTCGGAACCGGGCCGCGATCCTCCTCCGCGCCGCGGGCCTTCGCGGCCATCTCCACCAGGACCTTGCGCAGGCTGCCCATGTCGGTGACCGGCGCGGGGTAGCGGATGCGCGCGGTCCGGTCGCCGGCCAGGAGGTCCATCCCCTCGGGATCGAGGCCGGTCAGGCGCCAGGGTCCGTCGCCGCCGCCCTCGCCCTTCGCGTAGAGGGCGAGGGCGTCGGCATGGTCGGCATTCATGTGCTCCACCGCCCCGCGCTCGCCGGCGATCAGGGCCTCGGCCCCCGACAGGTCGAGGCGGAGTTCGGCGGGCGTCAGCGTGGCCGCCTTGGCAAAGCCCCCGTTGAGATGCCCGGCGCTGGGTTCGAGGGCGAAGAAGCCGAAATCGGGGAAGTCCGCATAGAGCTTCGCCTTCGGGTGGCGGGCGACGAAGCGCTCGCGGATGCGCGGCTCCGTGGTCCGGCTGACGCGGCCGGTGACGGTGAGCCGGGGATGGGCCAGGGGATCGCCCTTGCCGCCGGCGCTGAACAGCAGCGAGGCGCGGGGATCGGCCAGGAGGTTGCGCGTATGGGCCGAGAGGCGCGAGAGCAGCATCAGGGGCGTGCCGTCCACATCCGTGGCGATCGTCACCAGCGAGGCGAAGGGCGTCCCGTCCTGGGCGTCGAGGCTCGCCAGCGCCCCGGAGCGGATGCTGCGCAAGAGATGCCGGGCGAGGCCGATCGCATCGAACGGGGCCTCGGAGGCCGGGAGCGGTGCGGCGGGCCCCCGCCGCTGCGGCGGTGCCTCTCCCGCCTCGCCCCGACCCTCTTCGATCCGGTTTCCGTCAGCCATGGTGCACCCTGCCCTCAAGAGGTCTCGGACCGGACTTTTCGACCGCCGGCCTTCATTCAGAATCGCGATGATAGGGGTACTGGGACCGCTTACGCGAGGCCGCCGGACTGCGGCACGACGGCCTCAGTCAAGCGTCAAACCGATCTATCCACCGAGCAAGCTCGCTTTTTTCAACCGAAGTCTTTACACAGCCTGACTCTCCGCGCGAATGCGACCCTGCTTCTCGAATGGTTCGCCAGCGCGTCTTGCCGGCCCTCGTCTTCGGAGGGCGGGATGCGGAGACGACATGAGCGAACTGACGTCCGCGAAGGCCGCATCCGAGCAACAGGGAACGCGAAATGCCCACCATCGCCCTCGTGGACGACGATAGAAACATCCTCACCTCCGTCTCGATCGCCCTCGAGACCGAAGGCTACCGGATCCAGACCTATACCGACGGCGCCTCGGCCCTTGACGGGCTGAAACACTCCCCGCCCGACCTCGCGATCTTCGACATCAAGATGCCGCGCATGGACGGGATGGAGCTGCTGCGCCGCCTGCGCCAGAAATCCGACCTGCCGGTGATCTTCCTCACCTCGAAGGACGAGGAGATCGACGAATTGTTCGGCCTCAAGATGGGTGCCGACGACTTCATCCATAAGCCGTTCTCGCAGCGCCTCCTGGTGGAGCGGGTGAAGGCCGTGCTGCGCCGCTTCGCCCCCAAGGACGGGCCGGGCGCCGCCGCGCGCGAGGCCGATGCCGCCGCCCGCTCCCTGGAGCGCGGCCTGCTGATGATGGACCCGGAGCGGCACACCTGCACCTGGAAGGGCGAGGCCGTCACCCTCACGGTGACCGAGTTCCTCATCCTGCAGGCCCTGGCCCACCGGCCCGGCGTCGTGAAGAGCCGCAACGCCCTGATGGATGCGGCCTATGACGACCAGGTCTATGTCGACGACCGCACCATCGACAGCCACATCAAGCGCCTGCGCAAGAAGTTCAAAGTGGTCGACACCAATTTCGACATGATCGAAACCCTGTACGGGGTCGGCTACCGCTTCAAGGAAGGCTGAGCGCGGCGCACGGACGCCGAACTCCCGCCCGCCCGGCACCGCCACGCGCCGCCCGCTCGAACGGAAGAGTTTCGCCGTCGCGCGGCGGTGGTTTCGGGCATTCCGTGGCGGTGCTTTTGCTGCAACGATGGCGCCCATTCCGGGCCGACTCTCCAACCTCGGACGATCGTGGATTCCCAAGACCAAGCCGACGCCCCGCAACGCGGCCTCCTGGCCCTGCCGCGCACGATCTGGCGCGGCATCGGCCAGCGCGCCTCGTCGAGCCTGACCCGCCGGATCGTCGTCCTCAACCTCGTCGGGCTGATCGCCCTGCTGTTCGGCTTCCTCTACCTGAACCAGTTCCGGCAGGGGCTGATCCAGGCGCGGGTGCAGAGCCTGTTGATCCAGGGCGAGATCATCGCCGGTGCGATCTCCTCCTCGGCCTCGGTGGATACCGATGCGATCCGCATCGACCCCGACAAGCTGCTCCAATTGCAGGCCGGCGAAGGCGGTGCGGGCGACGACAACCCCTCCCCGCTCACCTTCTCCCTCAACCCCGAGCGGGTGGCGCCGCTCCTGCGCCGCCTCATTACACCGACGGGCAACCGGGCGCGGGTCTACGACCAGGATGGCGGCCTGCTGTTCGACACCCGCACGCTCTCGGCCCGCGGCGAGATGGGCCGCAGCGACGGCATCGTCGTTAGGAGCAAGCGCAACCTGCTGGAACAGGCCTGGGAATTCATCCAGGCGAAGCTGTTCGGCACCGCTCGGACGCCGGTTCTGGAGGAAGTCGGACCGGCGAGCGGCCACAGTCTGAAGGAAGTCCAGGTCGCCCTCGGCGGCGCCCGCGGCACCCTCGTCCGCCGCAACGAGGCCGGCGAGACGAACGTCTCCGTAGCGGTTCCGATCCTACGGTCAGGCACGGTCCGAGGCGCCCTGATGCTCTCGACGCAAGGCGGCGACATCGATCGGGTCATCGCCTCCGAGCGGTTCGGCCTGCTCCAGGTCTTCCTCATCGCCGCCTCCGTCATGCTGGTCCTGTCGATCCTGCTGGCCGGCGCCATCGCCGGACCGGTCCGGCGACTCGCCGACGCCGCCGAGAAGGTCCGCCTCGGCATCAAGTCACGGGAAGAAATCCCCGACTTTACCGGCAGGACCGACGAGATCGGCCACCTGTCAGGCGCCCTGCGGGACATGACCCAGGCCCTCTATCGGCGCATCGACGCCATCGAGAGCTTTGCCGCCGATGTCAGCCACGAACTGAAGAACCCCCTCACCTCCCTGCGCAGTGCTGTCGAGACACTGCCCCTCGCCAAGACCGACGATTCCCGCTCGCGCCTGCTCGCCATCATCCAGCACGACGTGAAGCGCCTCGACCGCCTCATCAGCGACATCTCGGACGCCTCGCGTCTAGACGCGGAACTCGCCCGCGCCGAGGCGCGCAAGGTGGATCTGCACAAACTGATGACCACGGTGGTCTCCGTCGCCAACGAGCGCCGACGCCCGAAGGACGCCCTCATCCAATTCGACGTGGACACGCCCCCCGGCGATGTGGAGGCGCCCTTCATGATCTTCGGGCATGACAGCCGGCTCGGTCAGGTCGTCAACAACCTCCTGGACAACGCCCGCTCGTTCTCGCCCCCGGACGCCAAGGTGCGGGTGGCCCTGCGCCGGGTCCGCGGCGATGTGGAACTGATCGTCGAGGACGAGGGGCCCGGCATCCCCGAACATGCCCTGGAGCGGATCTTCGAGCGCTTCTACACCGACCGGCCGGAGCAGGGGTTCGGTCAGAATTCCGGTCTCGGCCTGTCGATCTCGCGCCAGATCGTCCAGGCCCATCGGGGCACCATCAGAGCGGAAAACCGCCCCGGCCCGGCTGACGAGGAGGGCGAGGCAACGGTGCGCGGCGCGCGGTTCGTCGTGCGCCTCCCCGCCGCTTCCCGCTAGACGAGCCCGCCCGTGGAACGGCCAACTTCCTCGCGGGCTGTCACGATCCACGCCACCTGCCTCGTCATGGGAGAGGCGGGGCTTCTCATCAGGGGCGAATCGGGGGCCGGTAAATCGAGCTTGGCCCTCGCCCTTCTCGACCGGGCTCGGCAGAACGGCTCCTATGCCGCGTTGGTCGGCGACGACCGTATCGGGCTCGATCGGCATCACGACCGCATCGTCGCGCACGGTCATCCGGCCCTGCATGGCCTCATCGAAGTCCGGGGCCTGGGCCTCGCACGCGCACTCCCTCTGGCGGATGCGGTGGTGATCCGGCTCGTCGTCGATCTCGTCGAGACGCTGCCTCGGTTGCCCGAAGCGCCCGTCAATTCCGTCGATCTCATCGGCGTGGCGATTCGCCGAATCATGCTGGACCGCAGCATTCGCGACCGGGGGCTGGCGCCGGGAATTGTCCTCGATACCCTATTCGAGCAGGCGAGCGTTGCCCCATGGACGCACCTCAGCACCGTCTCATGCGAATTCGGCTCTCCCATGTAGCGTGGCGACGACCCACATGACATGATCAGGGGGCTAGGAGGCGTGAGAACGCAACTCTCGTCTTGCGCCCGACCTTGCGCTGCACAAAATGGCGGCTCCCACTGGGTGTCGGAACACGTGTCTATGATTGGAATGGTGCTCGTCACCCACGGGCTGCTCGCCACGGAGTTCAAGGCTGCCCTTGAACATGTGGTCGGTCCGCAAAAGCAGATCGAGACGATCACGATCGGTCCCGAGGACGATATGGAGCTGCGCAGGCTCGACATCGTCTCCGCCGTGGATCGCGTCGATTCCGGTAAAGGCGTCGTCGTGCTAACCGACATGTTCGGCGGGACGCCGTCGAATCTGGCCCTTTCCTGCATGAATGGCGGGACTGTCGAGGTCGTGGCCGGTATCAACCTCCCGATGCTGATCAAGCTTGCCAGCGTGCGCGACGCAGAGCCCCTGGGCGATGCGGTGCTGCATGCCCAGGAAGCGGGTCGTAAGTACATCAACGTCGCGTCTCGCGTCCTCGCCGGCAAATAACACTTCCGCGAGACGATCGGACTTTCCCAAACATCCCTTGTCGGCTTATCAGGCAAGCGTGGCGATTTCGCGCGGCCTTTCCTCGGCGTGGCCGTGCCATCACTGAACGAGGATCGGACCGGTCGCCTCGGGCTTACCGTTGGCGCACCGGCGACAGGGACGGCACAGGCCCATGAGCGACTCTTACGACGATGATGCCGAGGCCGAAGTCCCGGTCCCCGATGGCGGCCACCTGAAGGTTCTCCCGGTCATCAACCGGCGAGGCCTGCATGCGCGGGCCTCGGCCAAGTTCGTGCAGACCGTGGAGAAGTTCGAGGCCGCAGTGACGGTGACGCGCTCCGGAGAAACCGTCGGCGGGCGTTCGATCATGGGGCTGCTCACCCTCGGTGCGGCACAAGGTACCTCGATTACCGTGGTGGCATCGGGTAGCGATGCCGAGGCGTGCCTGGCGGCCATCACAGACCTTCTCGCCAACAAGTTCGGCGAGGACGAGTAGGGCCCGCTCCGAGAGACCGACGTCGATTCTCGAGGCGATCGACGTCGCGGGTCCCGCACTCGGCATCAACTGGGCCGGACGATCCGGCGGATCGCGTCAGGCCGCTCGCGCTTCGGCCTGGCGCCACACGATCGAGCCTGGACCGGCGCCGAGGCGCAGGGCAGCCGCGACTATGACGCCGTCCTTGCGCGCGAAATCGACGCTGGTCTGGCGACGCTGGGCGAAGCGCCGCGTGACCACCCTGACCATGGACGAGGCGGACGGATCCGCGACGATGGGGTTTCCAGACACCTGCGCATCGAAAGAGAGATAGGCTTCGACGGCATCGCGAATGCTGCGGGGTTCGGTGATGCGCTCGATCTCAACGCCATCACGGGCCCAAGGTCCGACAAGGCGGATGCTGACTCGATCCCTCGCCGGAACGACCTCCGCAGGCACCGGCTGTGCGAGAAGGGCCGCCTGTTTCGGTGCAGGCGCGGCCGGAGACGGCACCATGATCAGGGTCGAGCGGGGATGGACCGCCTTGATCGCGGCCCGCAACGCGGCCTCGACCTCATCGAGGAAGCCGGGTTCGATGGTGGGCGCGAGAACCGGACCGGGCGGATACCAGGCCTGTACCCGACCATTGCCCCACAGGCCGTGCGGCATGGCGAGTGGAATGACGCCGCGCAGGCGAGCGCGCTCGCCCGACCCGCTCCAGGCAAAGGCAAAGACCAAGTCACGGCCGCCGGACTGGTGCACGGCAGCCGTGAGCAGGTAGTCGGGATCCGCGTAGATCGGTTCCGGCCAGCGGATGCGAGTGAGCAATGCACGCCACGCCTCGGCTTCGATCGGCTCCACCAGGTTGGGCCGCCGCAGGTCGATGTGCCACTCCGCCGGTTCGTGATCCGCCCCGATGCTACCCGCCTCTATGAGCAGCCCGCCCTCAATGATGCTCAGCCCCTGTTTCATTCGGCGATCCCGCTACCGATCCGTCCCGAAACGGGACAGAATTCTTCGCCTCGCGGCGAAGCATGGTATATAGAATCAAATCGAATGCCGCCCGATTATTCCTGAAACGGGACGGTCTTGGCAGAGATTTCTGGTGGATCAGGCCCCTGGGATCGCCAATGGGTTGGCGGTCAGGGCTGCGGCATCGGGCGCATCAATTCTCGGCCGTCCGAGGAAGGCATCCCATAAGCCGGTGACGAAGGCGGGCTCCAGATCGCGCACGATCAGGACGAGACGCGAGCGATGGTCCTCGTCGGGCCAAGCGGCGAGTTGGACCGGCATGTGGATCACGTGCTGGACACCGTGAACCACCATGGGACGATCCGGCTCGTCGGCAAGCGCGACGAGCCCCTTCAAGCGCAGGAGCTTGGGGCCATGTCCGGAGCGCAGCAGGTCGAGGAACATCTCGAAAGCCGCCCGCTTTACCGGCACGTCGCTGGTGAGTGTGAAAGCGCGGATCGCGGCATCGTGCCGGTTCACGTCGTGATGGTGGTGGCCATGATGGGAATCGTGATCCGGGAAGGCTTCAGCGCCGAGCCAGGCCCGGACCTCCTCGCTCTTGCCATCGAGGCCGAAGAACCCGCCAAGCAGATCGGTCGGAGCGATGTCGGGGCCGTGGATCGGCGCCATCGGGTTCACGGCATGAAGCCGGGCGCGTAAGGCTTCGCTGCCACCCGAGAGGAGATCCTCCTTCGCGAGAATGAGCTGGTCGGCTACGGCGACCTGGCGCAGGGCTTCGGGATGAACGTCGATTGTGGCTGCGCCGTTGATCGCGTCCACAACCGTGACGACCGCCTGCAGCCTGTACCGCATGGCGAGATAGGGGTGATAGATCAGGGCATGGAGGATCGGAGCCGGGTCGGCGAGGCCCGTCGTCTCGATGACGACCCGGCGGAACGGCGCGATCCGTCCGTTGTCGCGTTTGCGCAGCAGATCCTCGAGGGTAGCGATGAGGTCGCCGCGCACGGTGCAGCACAAGCACCCGGCGCCGAGAAGGATCATGTCCTCGTCCACCGTCTCGATCAGCAGGTGATCGAGACCGATCTCGCCGAACTCGTTGACGATGACCACGGTGTCCGACAGGGCCGGATCGCGCAGCATGCGATTGAGGAGCGTGGTCTTCCCGGCCCCGAGGAAGCCGGTGAGGACCGTTAGCGGGATCGGCTCGGGACGACGGGAAGCGGTGTCTACCGGAGCGGTCGAGAAAGGATTCGGCATGAACCCGCCCTACCCCGGCAACGCCGCCGGCTCAATCCTCGGCCGAACTGGCAGCGGACGTCTTATTGTTACCGGACGTCCTGGTGGCGCTCTTTGCAGGATTGACGCCAGGCTTTGCACTGGGCTTGGCCTCAGCCTTCGCCGCGGGCTTATCCGACGTCTTTTGGCCCGGCTTTGCAACGGCTTTTCCAGCAGGCTTTTTCCCGGCCTCAGCCTTGGTCGACGGCTTTCCGCCCCCTGCGATGACAGGCGTCATTTCCACCGGAGCGTAGGCGCTGGCGCTGGCAGGCACGGCGACCTTTCCACTCGGAGCCTTTGACTTCGCGTCCGGCCTAGTGAGCCTGGATGCTTCGCGCTTGGCGTTCGCAGCCTCGACCTTGGCCTTGCGGAGTTCGGCGAGCTTGGCGGCCTTTTCGGCTTTCTCCGCCTCGGCCTGCTCGTTCAGGGCAATGGCACCTTCGGCCGGATCGCGGCCGATCCAGACCAGGATGGGCTGCAGCGGGGCGCGCGGCGGCAGGGCGCGGCCCTTCATCGAGCCATTGTTCAGCGTCGCGAAGGCCAGGGCCGAGCCCACCGGTGCCGCGGCGGCCAGGATCGAAGCGTTCTCGTTGCCGGCCTGCGAGGCGATGGCCCCCGGCCCTTCGTCGACCGGCATCGGCCTACGCTTGTCGCAGATATAGGGACGCATATCCGGCGGCTCGGAGATGGACGAGGATGGCAGCGCATCGAGCGTCTGGGCGGTCCAGCCGGCGGACTGGCTGAACCCGTGGTCGAACAGGTCGGCGGCCTTCAGGTCGCGCTCGCGCGCACTCGGCTGGCCCATCACAACAGTGATGAGACGGCGGCCGTTGCGAGTGGCGCTCGCCACCACGTTGAATCCACCCGCACAGATGAATCCGGTCTTCATGCCGTCGGCCCCGGCATAGCGCCCGAGCAGACCGTTATGGTTCGCCATGATCGACTTGCCGAACTGGATGGCGCTTATGGAGAATAGCGCGCGGCTCTCGGGAAAATCGCGGATCAGCGCTCGTCCGAGCACTGCCATGTCGCGGGCCGAGGTCCATTGCCGCGCATCGGGCAGGCCGTTCGGATTGGTCCAGCGGCTTTCATGCATGCCGATTCGGGCGGAAGTCTCGTTCATGATGGCGGCGAAGCCTTCGACCGAGCCGCCGAGATTTTCGCCGATCGCCCAGGCCACGTCGTTCGCCGACTTGACCATGATGATCTTCAGGGCGTTGTCGAGGGTCAGCTTCGTACCCGGCCGGAACCCCATCTTCGAAGGCGGCTCCGCGGCCGCGGCGGGCGAGATCGTGATGAGGGAATCGAGGGAGACCTTACCCTGCCGCACCATGTCCAGGGCGACGTAGGCGGTCATCAGCTTGGTTATGGAGGCGGGGAACCACGGGTCGGTGGCGCCCTGGGCGTAGACGACCTTGCCCGAATCGACCTCGACCACCAGGATAGGCGACGTCACCGCGCCGGCCGCACCTGATCCGAGAAGTCCCGCCGCGACCGCTAGACCAAGGACAACGCGGCTCAACACTCGGTTCGACATCGGGCCTGTCTCGGCTGGGAACGCTCCGACGCCATAACGGCCGGTGCGTCCGGAAAAAGTTAGCGCAACGGCCGAGCTTTGGCGAGGGCTGCCAATCGTCGATCGTCCTCTCGACCGTTCCCCATAGGAGAGATCCGGCAAGGGTATCAACGCCGTTTCCGTGGCAACAGCATGGCGGCGCAGCCAGGATCATGGTGCGCCGCACGGTTGGCATGAAACGACGTTGCCGTAAGTGCATGGATGTGTTGGGCCTTGCGCCATGGCCTCGGAGCGGCGGTGAGTCTATGGGCTGTCTCACCGCGTTCAGGCGCTGAGGATGGCCGTTCGCCATCGCGGGACGGAATTCCATACGGGTTCCACAAGGAGATCGGCCGAGGAATCGATGGCTTACGCGGTCAAGGAACTCTTCCATACCCTTCAGGGTGAAGGGGCCCAAGCGGGCCGCGCCGCGGTGTTCTGCCGGTTCTCCGGCTGCAATCTCTGGTCCGGCCGCGAAGAGGACCGCGCCACGGCCGCCTGCACCTTCTGCGACACGGATTTCATCGGCATGGACGGCGAGGGCGGCGGACGCTTCTCGACGCCGGAGGCTTTGGCCGACGCCATCGCCGCCACCTGGGAGGGCGGCGCCTCCCATCATTACGTGGTGTTCACTGGCGGCGAACCGTTGCTGCAGCTCGACCCCGCACTTATCGCGGCGGTGCATGCGCGCGGCTTCGAGATCGCGGTGGAGACCAACGGCACCTTGGCGGCCCCCGAGGGGATCGACTGGATCTGCGTGAGCCCGAAGGCGGGCAACGCCCTCGTCCAGACTACGGGCCACGAACTGAAACTCGTCTATCCGCAGGCTGCGGCGATGCCCGATCTGTTTGCCGCCCTCGGCTTCCGCCACCATTGGCTCCAGCCCATGGACGGGCCGGACCGGGTTGCCCATACGCAGGCTGCGGTGGAGTATTGCCGTCGAGACGCGCGCTGGCGGCTGTCGCTCCAGACCCACAAGATCATCGGTATTCCGTAATCCCGAACCGGTCACGTCAGCGCGTGAAGAACCCCAGAGTCAGTCGATGAAGATCACCCAAGCCTTTACCTTCGAGGCGGCGCACCGCCTGCCCAACGTGCCGGAGACCCATCGCTGCCATCGCATGCATGGGCATTCCTACCGGGTCGAGCTGACGATCTCGGGGGAGGTCGATGCCGAAACCGGCTGGGTCATCGACTTCTTCGATGTGGAGCATGCCTTCGCGCCGATCCTGCTCCAGCTCGACCATTACTGCCTCAACGAGATCGAGGGGCTCGAGAACCCCACTGCAGAGAACATCGCGGCCTGGATCTGGCATCGGACGAAGCCGGCTCTGCCCGGCCTATCTTCGGTCAAGGTGTTGGAGACCCCGATGTCCTGGGCAGAATACGAAGGCTGACGATGAACGACGAAGGCGCCCTGGTCCTGTTTTCCGGCGGGCAGGATTCCACGACCTGCCTAGCCTGGGCACTGGAGCGGTTCCCGCGGGTGGAAACCCTCGGCTTCGACTACAACCAGCGCCACAAGGTCGAGCTCGACCGGCGGGCGACCTTGCGCCAGAGCATGGCCGGCATGAAGTCAGGCTGGTTCCGACGTCTCGGCCGCGACCACACGATTTCGCTCGATGCGCTGGGAAAGGTGTCGGAAACCGCCCTCACCCGCACCACCGAGATCGCCTTCGAAGCGGGGGGGCTGCCCAACACCTTCGTGCCCGGCCGAAACATCATCTTCCTCACCTTCGCCGCCGCTCTCGCCTACCGGCGATCCCTCGGCCACATCATCGGCGGCATGTGCGAGACGGATTATTCCGGCTATCCCGATTGCCGCGACGATACGATCAAGGCGCTTCAGGTGGCCCTCAATCTCGGCATGGACAGACGCTTCGTACTCCACACCCCGCTGATGTGGATCGATAAGGCCGAGACTTGGAAACTCGCGGAGGATCTCGGTGGTCCGCCGCTGGTCGACCTCATCGTCGAGGACACCCATACCTGCTACCTCGGCGAGCGTGGCCAGCGCCATGCCTGGGGTTATGGCTGCGGCACCTGCCCCGCCTGCGACTTGCGCGCGAAGGGCCATGCGAAATTCGTGGCCGAGGCGGTGGCGAACGCTGCCCGTCCGTCCGGTGACCTCACCGCCCCCCAATCGCCTGAAGCTTGAACTGGCGAAATCAGTCCCAACCAGGACTATGGTCACCAGCCTTCCTAGACTTCAACCGTGACGCCATAGAATTCGCGGGGCAATTGACAGTCAATCCATCATCCGCAAAAGATATCCGGTGCCACTGCAGCACCGGAGGGTGCCTTGCTGGAAATCATATTTTGGATCTCCGCCCTTGTGTCCGTGTTCGGCAGCATTGGGTTGATATGTATATTTCTATGGCCCGAAAAACGCCAACGCATCGAATGGGATGACCATTCGACCAATTAGATCACAGACACGCAAGGGCCTGCTTCAAGGAAATCAACTTCACGGCAAGCGCACCACCAAGACAAAGTCGTGACGAAAGCGAAGGACATGACCGTGTCACGGCGGTGGGAAGCTACCGGGCACCCTTGGCGCCAAGGACGGCCGAGACCGTTGCGAGCAGGATGTATAAGTCGAGCCAGGGTGACCAGTTGCGGATGTAATAGGTGTCCTGGCTACGCTGGACCCCAAGATCTCCGTCGCTTCTCGACGAAATCTGCCATAGGCCAGTCAGCCCGGGCGGGACGCTGGTGCGAAGAGTTCGAAAATCGGAATCGAACCCGTCCATGTGATAGGCGGGAAATGGCCTCGGGCCGACGAGGCTCATATCGCCGCGCACGACATTCCAGAGCTGAGGCAGCTCATCCAGGCTCGTTCGCCGGATGAAGTTCCCGATCTTCGGCAAGATTCGCGGATCATCGGAGAGTTTGAAGAAGCGCCTCCATTCCTCGCGGGCGGCCGGGCAGGCTTCGAGATGGGCATGCAGCCGGCGCTCGGCGTCGGAATACATGGTCCGCAGCTTCAAGACCCTGATGGGTCGCCCGTCTCGTCCCACGCGGATCTGGACATAGAACGGGCTGCCGGGATCGAGTACACGGATCGTCGCGGCGAGGATCGCGATCACCGGCAGGGCGAGGATCAGGCCGATCCCTCCGAGCGTGCAGTCGATCACCCTCTTGAGGGCCAGGTTTCGCGACCGGTAAAGTTCGCGCCGGATCTCCAGGCCGATGGCGCTGCCGAGAGGCTGAACCTGGACCCACATGTTCTGCAACTCGTGGATCTGCTGAACCAGGACGGTGCGCGGAGCGGGAAGCTGGCCTGTGCCTTTCCCATCATACAGGGCAAGGGTCGCGCAGGACGAGAACAGCAAGACCTCCGCGGGCACCGCCGGGCTCTCGTCGATGCCGCCAAGGACGGGCAGTCCCTCCGTCCGGATCGACTCCTGTCCAGGCTCGACGAGGAAGCCCACCGGACGGAACCCCAATTCCGGCTGGGCGAGAAGCGTATTGGCCAGATCGCGTCCGGCAGTGTCGGCCCCCACGATCACGGTGAGAGCCCCCCAAAGCTTCCAGCGGATCAGTGCGCTCCTCAGCGCGGATTCACCATAGAACCCGATCACGATGAGGAGCGCCGACACCACCGCGATATCGGCGACGCCACGCGCGGATGTCCCGAGAGCGCTTGCGACCAGCAGGCAGCCGATCGCGTAGATTCCGATACCGAGAACGCGTAGCCGGAACCGCTCCGGCGGGCTCGGCCCGTAGCTGGAATAGAGCCCGAACGCCGCCAGGACGAACACAAGAGCAACCGGGGGAATCGGCACCGGGGTAGACGATCCAAGCCAATGCTCGGCAGGTAGCCAGCCGGTGATCAGTTGGGGAAACAGACCGGCCAATCCGGAAAAGAACAGGTCGCCTCCGACCAGAACGGCGGTGACGATTGCCCGCCGCCGTCCCGGCCGGAGTTCTGCTCGCACCGGCACGGTACGCTCGACCGTAGGGCCCACGAGAACGATGCTGTCGGTGGTGCTCATGGGAAGCCATTCCGGAAGCGCGAGGCCATGCTGGCCTTGGAACGAGAGGAGGCGGGACACCGTCGCGACTAGGCTAAAAACCCGGCACGGCGCAGGAGCAGGCATCACCCGGGACGATGAGGCGCCGGTGAGGCTCCCCCCCGGAAGCGAGCAGCGAACCAGCGCCTCAAAAGTTGGCCGGCGGCCAGCAGAAGAAACAGGGGTACGATCTTCATGTAGCGGGCGAAGAGCCGCCTCGGTTCGGTAACGAGACGAAACAGCCATTCGAGGCCCCGCTTCTGCATCCAGACCGGGGCCTGGCGCTTGGTGCCTGCCAGGAAATCGAAGGCGGCGCCGACGCCGATCATCACCGGCGCATCGATGCGCCCAAGATGCGAGACCATCCAGTTTTCCTGCTTGGGCGTGCTGAGGCCGACCCAGACGATGTCGGGCTGCGAGGCATTGATCTGCGCCACCACTGCCTCGTCCTCCTCCCGCGAAAGACTGCGAAAGGGAGGGCAGCACGTTCCGACCACGGACAACCCCGGATGCGCGTCCTGAAGGCGTGCGCTCAGCGCCTCGGCCACGCCGGGCGCTCCGCCATAGTAGAAATGTCGATAGCCGCGCGCCGGAGAAAGGCCCGTGAGGGCACGCATCAGGTCGGGGCCGTAGACTCGCTCGGTCGCCTTGTGGCCCAGCAAGCGCGACATCCAGACGAGCGGCATGCCATCCGGCGTGACGAGATCCGCCGCGTTGTGGATGGCAAGCAATCGCGGATCGCTCCGGCTCTCGATCACCCCATGGGCGCCGGTGATGCAGACGTAATGCGGCGTCCGCGAGCGGACGAAGGCATCGATGGCAGCGAGGGCATCCGCGAAGGTGATCGCGCTGACCTTAAGGCCGAGAACCTCGGCGCGGGGCAACTCCCGGTGCTCCACCGCGGCCGGCGATGCTCCCCCCATCGCCTCGACCGCGTAGTGCAGGTGAGTCGCTGGGAGCACGGATCGCGCCCAGCGATTCAGGTCGGCGCCGGTCGGCGAGAGATCGTCGGTCATCACACGGCCTGCGTCAGGGGTTCAGAACGGGCCAATTCGCGCAGAGCGTGAATCGGCGAACCTTTCTGGATGAGCCTCGCTTCGAAATACGCGATGGTCCGCACCAGACCGGTGTCGAGATCGACACGCGGCGACCATCTCAGCTTCTCGCGGGCGCGGGAGATGTCGGGGCAACGCCGTTTCGGGTCGTCCTGCGGCAAGGGTCGGCATTCGATGGTCGAGCGCGAATTGCACAGCTGTACAATGCGTTCGGCCAGAGCGAGGACGTTGATCTCGGAAGGGTTGCCGAGATTGACCGCGTCGCCGGGCTCCTCATCCACCGCCATCAGCCGGAGCAAGCCTTCGACGAGATCGTCCACGTAGCAGAACGAGCGCGTCTGGGATCCGTCGCCGTAGATCGTGATCGGCTGATGCGTCAGTGCTTGGACAATGAAGTTCGAGATGACCCGACCATCCTGCGGATGCATGTTCGGTCCGTAAGTGTTGAAGATTCTCGCGACGCGCACCGACATCCGGTGCTGCCGCCGGTAATCGTGGAACAGCGTCTCGGCGCAGCGTTTGCCCTCGTCGTAACAAGCCCGCGGCCCGACGATGCTGACATGGCCGCAATAGCCCTCGGGCTGCGGATGAACGTCCGGATCGCCATACACCTCGCTGGTCGAGGCCTGGAGGATGCGAGCATGGAGGCGCTTGGACAGGCCAAGCATGTTGATCGCACCCATCACGCTGGTCTTCGTCGTCTGAACGGGGTCACGCTGATAGTGAACCGGAGAAGCCGGACAGGCGAGATTGTAGATCTCGTCGACCTCCACATAGAGCGGGAACGTCACGTCATGGCGAAGGAGCTCGAAGGATTGATGCGTGAGCAGTTTATCCAGGTTCGAGCGCGCACCTGTCAGGAAATTATCGACGCAGAGAACTTCATTTCCCTGTTTGATCAGCCTTCCACAGAGATGAGACCCTATGAACCCGGCCCCACCCGTTACGAGGATGCGCTTCATTGTCGGTGCCCCTCCGGCTCATTCCCTGGACTGACGACGGTCTCGTCCGGGCGTTGAATGAGCGTTCCGTCGGTGATCTCGCCCTACCGCTCCCTTGCCGGGAACTCGGAGCGTTGTTGAACCATGGCGGGCAATGACCGTTGACTACAAGTGGCGCATCCGGTGCATTTGACAATCACATGCCCCGAATAAGGAATAGTACTATCGAATAATCGTGCGAAATGGATTAGGAATAACTGTTTTTCCTTCACATAAATACGTATTTTCGAAAGGATTACCTCGTCGTAGAACCCAGCTTGTCCGAAAGGCGATGCCGAAGCTCGAATTCCCGACGTTTAGAATATCGGCGAACGTGCGGGATGGGCCTCACGAGACGAGCGGTCGGTTGATCCAGGATGAAACAGCATCAGCGGACGCGCTCCGGGCGCGTATCCCATCGCATCGCAGCGCTTGTCCTATGGGTCGCCCTCGGCGGGGCGGCGCTGGCCCAGGATTCGACCTATCGCCTGGCGCCCGGCGACCGGGTCGGGTTATCGGTCTATGGGCAGGCCGAACTGTCGGGCGAGTTCGTGGTCAATGGCAGCGGCGCTCTGTTCCTACCCCTGGTGGGTGAAGTCTCCGTGTCCGCCATGACCTTGCCGGAGGCGCAGAAGCAGATCGTCAGCCATCTGGCCGACGGCTTTCTGCAGCAGCCGGTGGTGAGCCTGCGCATCACCGAGATGCGGCCGATCTACCTCCTCGGCGACGTGCGCGTGGCGGGGAGCTATCCCTTCCGCTACGGCGCCTCGGTCCTCAGCGGCATCGCCCTGGCCGGCGGCTTCGCCTTGCCCGAACAGGCGCAGATCGCCCAACGCACGGAGTTCCTCAGCTCCGACGAGCGCGTCCGTGTGCTGGAGGCGACCCAGCGCCTATTGATGCTCCGGCGCGAGAGGCTGGAGGCGCAACGACACGACCGGGAGGACTTCACGCCACCGCGCAGCAGCAGGCACGACGAGGGCTTCTCCCGCCTGCTTGCGGAGGAACGCGGGATCCTGAAGGCGCAGCGGAGTGCGTTCGTGCAATCCGCGGAGATGCTGCGAGCGCAGAAACCGCGGATCGAGGCCGAGATCGGCGGCGTCGAGGCGCAACGGAAGGCAGAAGAAACCCAACTCCGGCTGATTCAGTCCCATCTCGAAGATTACGAGAAACTCATCAGCAATGGCTTGGCACGACGATACCAAGGCATCGAGCTGCAGCGGGAGGAGGCCCGGAACAAGGGTACGATCGCTCGGCTGAACTCCGAACTCGCCCGGCTCGACCTGGCGATCGGTGATCTCGGACTCAGGGTGCAGGAACTCACCGACACCTATCATCGCCGAATCCTCACCGAGTTGCAGGACGTCACCACGCGCCTGACCGAAGTAGAGATGCAGCTGCCCAGCGCCCGCGAGATCCGGGAGGCGCGCCTCCAATCCGGCGGCACGCTCGGTGCCGCCAGCCCCGGCGCCCCGGCGCGAAAGGTCTTCATCACGCGAACCGTAGGAGAGCGGACGGAAACCTTCGAGGCCGATGAGCGGGCGCTCCTCCAGCCAGGCGACATCATCGATGTGCGTCGCGAGCCGCCGACGGCATCGATCAGGACGAGCCTTGTCCTACCCGAACCGGGCGCCCTCCCCCCGCGCTGATCCAAGACGCAGACTCTTCCCAGCGAAGACCGGCTCGCCCCGGATGCCGCTGGCTCGTCGATGCCGAGACGGCGATCCGCCAACTGCTTACTGAACCCACATCGGCACAGGCTGGCACCGGACACTTCCTCGGACGTATCGGTATCGCAGCTTCACCTCGACACCCGAACTGCTCAGACACGCGGCGCACCTGCAAACACATTGAAAGAGATTGCTCTATTACAGAAATT
Organism: Methylobacterium sp. Leaf91; assembly: GCF_001422815.1. GTDB lineage: Bacteria > Pseudomonadota > Alphaproteobacteria > Rhizobiales > Beijerinckiaceae > Methylobacterium. The sequence continues at coordinate 257,186 of NZ_LMMP01000001.1, forward strand.
ATAGTACTTAATATTGCATTATTGTACTGGAATTTTATTCATTACCCTGCAGAATACTAGCTCCCGCCTACGCGGATTTCGATTTCCTTGAAAGTACAGGCGAGATGCTTGGCGGAGCGTCATTGATGAACTCACGACTCCAGCCACTCCAGGCACCATTGGTCGAGAACCGTCTCCTGCGGGCGCTTCCCATCGAGGTCTTCAACCAGATGCTGCCGCAGTTGGAGGAGGTGGCTCTGGTCGTCGGCGAGCGGATCGTCATCGCCAACGAACCCATCCCGCACGCCTATTTCATCGAAAGCGGATTAGCGTCCGTGACCATGGCCATCGCCGAACGCGGCACCGTGGAGATCGCCGTCGTCGGGCGCGACGGCATGGTCAGCACCGCCCTGGTGCTTGGCATCGAGCATACGCCGCTCACCGTGGAGGTCCGCGTGGCGGGCCGGGCCCTGCGGATCGGCGCGGGCGCCCTGCGCCAAGCGATGGCCCAGAGCAGTGCTCTGCGTGATATCCTTCTGCGCTACGTCCAGGTCGTCATCCTCTGGACCAGCCAGATGGCGCTGGCCAACCGTCACCATTCGGTGGAGGAACGCCTGGCGCTCTGCCTCCTCCTGGCTAGCGACAGGCTCGATGAGGGCCGCGTGGTCATGACTCACGAGATGCTGGCGCTGATGCTCGGCATGCACCGCCCGCGTGTCACCGTCGCCCTGCACGAACTGGAGCGCACGCGCATGATCGTGATGCGGCGCGGGCAGATCACGATCCGTGACCGGCTCAAGCTCGTCGAACTGGCCGGAGACAGCTATGGTCTCGCCGAGGCCGAGTACGAACGGCTGATCGGCCCCTTCATCTGAGACCAGACGGAGGTGATGGGAACTCATCACCCTCTGCCCGTGCGACGGCGGGTGCCCGCCGAACGCGCCGAGGCCAAGCATCGGACGGAACCAGCGCCGATTGACCTGACGGCGCGTTGGGTCTGCATGTCAAAAGCGCCGATGCGCGCAGTGGTCTCGAAGGGCGCCGGACGATCAGGCTCTCGGATGGGAGTGACCCACCTCGCGCGTCGGCCGGATGGAAGTCCTCGCAAAAGCTGGTCGGACAGGTACGGCGAGGCCCTGCGGCACCGGCGGACGCACTCGTCCGCCGGTGCCGGATTCGGCGTGAGCGCCGATCAGGTCTGCCTCAGTTTCGAGGCCGGCAGCGCAGCCACGCGTGACGCCACGGCGTTGCCTATGGCCTCACCCGGATCGTCCGCGGAGCGGGCCGGGACGGCCTGGTCCCGCACCCGGCCGGAGGAAGCGTCGGCGGTGTCAGTGGCGATCATCCTGGTGAAGAGGAGGTGAAGCACGACGAGGCGGACGGCGTTGGCGAGGCAGAGGGCGATGCAGGCTCCGTTCAGGCCGAACCCGATGATGAGCGGGATGGCGATCGGGATCGTCGCCACGGCCCCGGCCGCGTTCACGATCAGGGCCTGTTTGGCTTGCGAGACGCCGTGGAAATAGGCGCACACGATGTCCGTCACGAACGCGGCGAGGGCCGCGATAGCAAGGAGCCGGACCGGGGTCGCGATGTCCGCATAGGGCGAGTGGGCGCCGTAGATGAGGCCCAGCACCTCGTGGGGGAATGCCACGATGGCCGCCAGAAACACGATCACGATGGGCATCCCCGATAGAGCGAGGGGGTGGGTGGCGCGCCATGCCTCCGCCTTTCCCCCGGCATGCGCCCGTGAGGAGACCTGAAGGATGACGTTGCCGAGCCCAATCATGAGCGGGTTGAGCAGGTTGACGATGTTGAAGCCGGCCTGGAGTAGCGCCGGCAGAGCGGCCCCGGACAGGGCGGCCAGGAACCAGAACAGGAACTGGACCCGCAGGGCGGCGCAGAGGTTGTTCGCCAGCGCCCATCCGCCGAGGCGCCAGAATTCCAGGGCGACGGTCCGGATGCGGGTCATCGCATGCCGGCGCAGGGAGAACCCCACTTGTATCCCCTGGAGGACGGCCGCCGCCGCCGATGTGACGGTCATGGCATAGAGGGCGGTCTCCAGGGTCAGGTCACCCCGGAGCGCGAGCCAGAGGGCGATCAGGATCTGCCCCATATAGCTGACGATCTCGCCGGGGACGGCGGCTCCGAAGCGCAGTTCCACGAACAGGTAGCGCCGGAACGCCTCCTGCACCTGCCAGACCAAGAAGTAGACGAGCAGAGCCGCGATGAGATCCGGCCGGCCGATGAGGAAGGCCGTGACGGCCAGGACGAGACCGGCCGGAACGCACAGGCCGACGAGAAGGATGAAGCTCACGCTCATCAGTTCGCCGATGCGGTCCCTGTCCGCGGGATCGGCCAGGACCGACATCGGATAGAACAGCACCGACGCCATGACGGTGTAGAGGATCATCAGGATCCCGAAGAGCAGCGCGAAGGCACCGTATTCCTGCGGCGGCAATGTCCGCGCGAGGGCGATCGTGAACAGGAAGTTGCCGAGGCTCGCGACGCCTTGATCGATCAGGGGCCAGGCGATCCGTGCAGCCCGCACTCTAGCGAGCACCGGCCGGCTCCACCGCCGACGGCGTCGGGCAGGCCACGGCCGCGCGGGACAGCGGCGCGCCGCCTCCACCGACAGGCGTGAACACGATGATGATCGAAGCCATGATCGACATCCGCTGGATGGCCGCCGAGAAGAAGTCGTGCAGAAAGGGAACGGGCCCGTTGGGCCGGTCCTATGAGGACAGCTTGGACGGCAGCAGGTTGCCGCGGGGGTGATGCGACCCTGCTTCCTCGAAATGCCCCCGGTAATCGTTGTAGTGGGAGCATTGGTCGACCACGCGGAAGTCCTTGTGCTCCGTCAGGTTGACATGCGTCAGGACCAGGCCGCGCAGGCGCACGGAATTGTCCTGCAGCCGCCGCAACGCCGCCTGGACCGTCTCGCGCGGGGTCCGGTTCCAGTGAACGGCCATGACCGTGACGTCGGCGAGACCGCCCATCGTCAGGACATCGATGGACAGCATCACCGGGGGAGCCTCGATGAGGACGAGATCGAAGTTCTCTCGAGCCCGCTCTATGAAACTCTCGAAAGCCGGCGTCAGGAAGAGGTCGTGCGAGTCGCCGTTCTCGGCGCGATGCAGCACCACGACCCTGCCGGGGTCGTTCCGCATTGGGAATCCCGCCGGGTTGCCGAACACGACATCCTCGAGGCTGGGCTGGTCGGCCTCCGCGTAGCGGCGCGGCGTGCTGTCGATCACGAGGGTCCGGATGCCGCGCTGAGCCAGGAGACTCGCCATCGCCATGCAGAGAAGCGACTTGCCCTCGCCGGGTACCGAGGACGTCACCATGACGACCCGGGGCTCGGCCAGGGCGCGGGCTCCGGTGAGCGATGCGCTGATGAGGCGTATCGATTCGTCGAACATCCGGACCTCGGCGGTCGACGAGCTTCCGGTGAGTTCCGGTACCATCCCGAGGCAGCGGTGGGAGGTTTCGTGCGCGATCTCGGCATCGGACCGGAAGCCTGTGTCGCGCCGGTCCATCATCACGGCGTAGCCGATCCCCACGCCGCTCGCCCCGAGGACGCTGAGGCAGATCAGCATGAGTCGGTTCGGCCCCGACGGGACCGTCACAGGCTTGGCCGCCATGACGATCTGCGTGGTCGACGACTTCATTCCCGTGAGCGCCAGCGCCTGGGCATGGCCGTCGCTGAGCAACTTGAGGCGCTCGCGGATGGCCACCGCGTTGGTCTGCAGGCTCTGCAGCTTGGCGTCCTGCCCCATTCCCTCGACGAGGTTCGCCTTCAGCACGTCGACCCTGTCGGCGAGGTTCGCCTCGTCGGCGGTGGCCGCCTTGACGTCGCTCTCGAGATTGCCGATCGCGCGCTTGATCTCCTCGCGAAGCCGCGATTGCGCGGCCTCGATATTGGCCTTGGCCTGCAGGTAAGCCGGATGACGCGGTCCGGTCGCGGCGACGTTGGCGAATTCCCGCGTGGCCGATTCCGCGCTCTCCAGCATCCTCTGGATCAGGGGCGCGCCGGAAAGGTCCTGCGCCGATGGGGTGCCGCCGGCGGCGAAGACCTCCTGCGCCCGCGACAGGCGCGCCTCGGCGGCGATCCGGGTCTGGCGAGCGGCGGCGAGGTGGGCCACGGCATCGCGCACCTCCTGTTGCGGCAGGCTCATGCCCTGCGTGCCGCCCTCCACATAGCCGGTCTGCCGCCTGTAGCGATCGACGGCAGCCTCGGCGTTCTCGAGTTCCCTCCGGCTCTCGCCGATCTGCTCCTCGAGCCAGGTACTCGTCCGCTCGGCCGCCGCCACCCCCATCTCCAGACGGTTGCGCAGATAGGCGTCGACCACGGCGTTGACGATCCGCGCCGAACGCTCCGGCGAGGTCGAGTTGTAGGACACGTTGATCAGGTAGGCCCGCGTGTCGTTGGTCACGGTCAGGTTCCGCGAGACTTCGCGAGTGACCGCCTCCACCGAGGCGGTGGAATCGGCGGGCTCCTTCGCCGATCCGGGCAGTACCGTGGAAAGGATGCGGGAGACGAAGCCCGGCCCCCGCGCGAAGGCCGGGTCGTCCTGGAGCTTGAGGTCCTCGACCGCATGTCTGACGGTGGCCAGCGAACGGATCACCCGCGCCTCGCTCTCGACGATGGCCCCGGCATCGAGGCTGGTCGCCGCCTGCTGGTTCGGCGACGTGGCCTGTGAGGCAGCGACGCGGCTGAGATCGACCTGGATCAGGGATTCGGCGCTGTACTTGTCGGGCAGCGACCAGCAGATGGCGGTCGCGAGCAGCAAGGCGGCGGCGGCGAGCCCGACGATCACCCGGCGATGCCGGAGGATCGCGGTGAGGAACCCCAGGGTCTGGGCTTCGTAGGTCTGGCGGAGCACGACGCTGACCCCGCTCTTCGAGTGGTCCAGAACCCGGTTCATTCCGTCCTCGTTGATCGTGGCATGTGCGGCGCTCCGGTCGGAGGATCGGCCGTCTTCCGGGCATCCGGGCCATGACGGCGGAGCTTTCATCCACCATCCGGCCGATCTACCGTCTGGTCGGTGTGATTGAGAGGGATTTCGACTTGGCTTGGGAAGTGAGATCACGGACTAATTCGTTCGCCCCGGCGCTCTAGACCGTTTTTCACCTTCCTTTCGGCGAGAAGTAACCCTCACTGTTTTGCAGAAACCGGTACAGGGCCGGCGGCATCGAGATCTCGTGCCGGCCGCAACTGTAACGGAAGGTGATAATTGCTCCCTGCAGGATCGAACTGGTGGATGACCGCTCGGCACAGCCCTCACCGGCAGCGATCCCCGTCGCGCACTTCGCTCACCGGACGGCGGGAGCCATGACGTGGCGCGCGCTCCGCCATGCGCTGCCCCTCGCCGGGCTGATCCTCTGGCAGGGGAGCGACCCGGCGCGGGGAGGGGGCGCGGAGGGCGGCTGCCCCGGCAAGGCCGTGCGCGTCGCCGCCGGCGAGTCGATTCAGCGGGCCGCGATCCGTGCCGGAGAGGGCGGGACCATCTGCATCGGCGCCGGCCTCTATCGGATGCAGGAGATCGCGCCCTTGCGGGGTCAGACGTTCCTCGGCGAGCCCGGCAGCGTCCTCGACGGTTCGCGCATCGTCCGGCAGTTCGAACGGGCGGGCCCGTACTGGTCCCTCACTGGATTGTACCCGCGCCATGTGGGCGCTGGCCGGTGTCGCGGCGGCGGCTCGCTCTGCCTCCTGTCGCTGGCCGTGTTCCTCGACGGACAGCCGCTCACCCGCGTCGCGTCGCGCAGCGATCTCGGTCCCGGACGTTACGTGGTGGAGGCGGCGGCCGGCCGCGCGATCCTCGCCGACAACCCGGAGGGACGCCGCGTCGAGGTCAGCGCGGCGCGCTTCGCCTTCCGCAGCCGGGCCGCCGATGTGCGGATCAAGGGGCTCGTCGTGGAGAAATACGACACGCCGACCCAGATGGGGGCGATCCGCGGCGGCGACGGCACCGGGTGGCGCGTGGAGGATTCGCAGATCCGCCTGAATGCCGGGCTCGGCGTCGATGTGGGCTCCGACGGGGCGATCACCGGCAGCACGATCGAGCGGAACGGCCAGCTCGGCGCGGCCGCGCAAGGCCAGCGGATCCTGATCGAGAACAACCGCATCGCTTGGAACAACACGGCCGGCTTCGACCCCGAATGGGAGGCCGGCGGCCTCAAGATCACCCAGAGCCAGGAGGTGGTCCTGCGCGGGAACCGCGTCCACGACAATGCGGGTCCGGGCCTCTGGTGCGACATCGATTGCCGCGACGTCCTGTTCGAGAAGAATACGGTGGAGAACAATTCCACCGCCGGGATCTTCTTCGAGATCTCCTACGACGCCGTGATCCGCGGGAATACGCTGCGCTTCAACGGCGCGGGCCATCCGGTCTGGTTCTGGGGGGCCGACATCCAAGTGGCGGCCTCGAGCGGCGTCGAAGTCTTCGACAACACCATCACCGTCCGGCCCGACGGCCGCGCCATCGTGCTCGTCGACCAGGGCCGCGAGAAGGACGGCGGCGGCTTCTACAGGACGACCGGAAACCGCGTCCACGACAACCGGATCCTGTTCACCGGCAGGGGCAGCGCCGGCGGCGTCACGGATACGAACGAGGCCGCCCCGAATGCCCGAATCATCGAGGAGGGCGGCAACAGTTTCGACAGGAACACCTACGCCGCGCCCGCCGACGTGAAGCCGGTCTTCATCTGGGGGCGGACGCCCATCGACTATGCCGGTTTTCGCGATGCCGGGCAGGAGAAGCTCGGCCGCCTCGTCACGCGGACGGCACCACCTTGAGAAGCCCCCTCGTCGGCCAGCGCGACGTGTCGCCCCTCGCGGATGCGGCGCGGGACTTGAAGAGCATCAGGTTGTGGCCCGACAAGATCATCTCCCGCCGCTCGCGCAGGAGGATGTCCTGCAGCGGAAAGCTGGTTCCGTCGCCCGGCAGCATCCAGTCGTGCGGTTCGACGATGATCGCATGCGGCTCGGAGACCCAGCCGATCTCGCCGGAGAACACGTCCTTCTCGAAGCCCTCGACATCGATCTTGACGATCAGCAACTCGCCATTGGGGATCAGGTCCTTGAGTTCCGCGATGACGGTGATGGGGATGCCGTGGTCGGAGCGCTCGGTCCGTCCCCTGTCGGCGTTGCCGTTGCCGTGTTCGAGGTTCACGCAGCCGCTCCGGCCGCCGAGGGCGGTGGGGACGACGCAGATATTGGCGCAGACCTCGGTGTTCTGCCGGCAGACGACGAGGTTGTCCTCGTCCGGCTCCACCGCCAGCACGACCGCCCTCGGATAGGCCCGCGCGAAATAGCGCGCCGCGATTCCCACATTGGCGCCTCCGTCGATGATGATCGGCGTGTGTCCCGCCGCGCAGATCCGCTCGTACTCGCTCCGGGTGGCCGCCCCCTGGCGGACCCGGTCGAGGTCGTAGATCATGCGGCCGAAGACGGATCTCAGCACCTCCATGTCCGACGTGTGCGGCCGGATGTAGAACGCACCGTGGATCGTCCGGACCAGACGGGCCCCGCGGGAGGATGCGCGGCGGTGCAGCCCGCGCAGGAGCACGGGCAGGCCGAGTTGCTTGACGTCGCTGTAGTGCCTGTAGGCGCGATCGACGAAATCCATCTTCGGTCTCCCTGCCGGGCAACGGGGTGTCGTCCATCGCGGAACGGGACGGTACCGACGGACGATGCGGTCCCCGGATCAGGCGCTCTTGCGCACGGGATAATGCATCAGGCCGTCGAGCCTGCGCCGGAGGATGGCGGCGAGCTTGTCGACGGCGGGCTCCTGGAACAGCGTCTCGTGCGTCGCCGCGATCTTGTGGATGTCGATCCCCCCCCGGACGAGACCGCCCCAGCCGAGATCCGGGCCGGCGAGGAGATAGGGGACATACGCATCCGTCGAGCGGAACAGCAGCATGCTCCCGGCATAGGGCTCGGGCGTGTAGCGGCTCTGCGCGACGAGATAGGCGTTCATGATGAACTGCGCGCGGTACATGTCGGGGATCGGGACGTTCGGGTCGAAGCGCTCCCGCGCGAATTCCGCGGCGCGGCGGCGGCGCTCGATCAGGCGGGACGGCCATCCCAGCGTGTAGCCGAGGCTCCAGCGGCGGACCGCCCAGAGCCGCTCGACCGTGCTGTGATGCTGCGCGACGCTGGTGGTCGACAGAGTGTCGAAGAGGACCAGGAGCGCGATGGAATAGCCCGCGCGCGTCAGTTGCTGCGCGACCTCGTAGGCGATCACCCCGCCACCGGAATAACCCGCGATCCGGTAGGGACCGTGCGCATCGACCTCGCGGATGGCCGCGATGTAGGAGGCCGCCATCTCCTCAATGGATTCCAGCGGCGCGAGCCGCCCGTCGGCACCGCGCGCCTGCAATCCGTAGAAGGGCTGGTCCCGGCCGAGGCGCCGGCTCAGCTTCTCGAAGTTGAGGACGTTGCCCTGGCCGCCATGGATGCAGAAGATCGGGGCACGGGTGGGGACGCCCCGGCAGATCTCCACCAAAGGCGACCAGGCGACGGACGGCATGACCAGCACCTTGTCCGGCTCGCCTCCCCCGGCGGTGCCCTCGTCCGTGGGTTCCGGCGCGACCATTCCGCCGACCAAAGTCGCTAATTGGCGCAGGGTCGATGCACGAAACAGGGTGGCGATCGGCAGATCCACGTCGTGATTCTTGCGGATCCGGGCAAACAACCGCACTGCCAGCAAGGAAAAACCGCCAAGCTCGAAAAAGTCGTCCTGGGGACGCACGACGGCGATGCCGAGCAGGTCCGCCCAGTATCCGGCGATCTGACGCTCGAGAGCGTTCGCGTAGTCGAGATCGCCGCCGACCGGCTTGGCCGAACGCTGCGCCGACATCGTTTTCGGACGAATGGCTGCAAGGGTTTCCCGGCGCAGGTCTGACAGGGCGATCGACGAGGCCACGATCCCGGCGCCCCGGCAGTCGAGCACCCGGCGGAGCAGTTCGGGAGCGTCGGCCGCCATGATGCCGGCATTGAGCCGCGCCTCCAGGCTCGGCGGACGGGCATCTGCCTGCGAGGACTTCACCGATCGGGACACGCTCTGCAGGGTGAAGTCCTCGAACACGGCGAGCGGTACCCCGTTCACGTCGCCGATCACCACGTCGAACCGAGCGGAGGCACCGTGCTGAAGCGCCGTCAGTCGTACGTGACTGCGGATTCGGCGAGGCCAGCGCCCCGGGGGAAGCCGCATGCGCTCGATCGACGTAGGGACGTAGACCATGTCGTCGGCCGGGGGCGCGAGGAGATGCAGCCCGAAGGTGGTCGCGAGATCCGTGAGCGCAGGGTGCGCCGTGATGCCGTCGAGGTCGGCAGCGAACTCGGCGGGCAGTTCCAGTTCGGCCACGGCCTCCCAATCACCGCGCTCGATCCAGCGTATCGTGTGCCAGCGCGGCCCGAACGTCACGGTCTCACCCTGCGGAAAACCAAGGCCCGGAAGCGCGTGCGCCCCTTCCCGACGCGCCGCCCGGCGGGCCACCCTCCGGACAGCCCAGGGCAGGGCCGATCCCGGCCACAGGGTGGCGCGCGCATGCTCGACCCATTCTTCGCCCAGGAGGGGGCGGCTCTCGACAGACATTCTGTACCCGCCGCTAGCAAGGACCGTGAGCGTCGTCCGTACGAGACGCTTCACCCCAGGTTCGAACACGAGGGGAAGATCGACGGTGAGCCCGCGCAGGTCGACACCCGTCGATGCGAACCCCGCCGTGGCGGCGGCCAAAGCGATCTCGGCATAGGCCGCGCCGGGCAGGATCGGACGTCCGTCGAGGACGTGCTCCGCCAGGACCCACATGTGCGCAGGATCGTAGAGCGCCTGAAAGGTGATGGTGGTCTCGGTGCGACCCGTCTCGGCCCCGAGGAGCGGGTGCCCTTCCGGGGTACCGGACAGGGACGCCCCCCCGTGGATCCGGGCCGCCATGCCGATGTCGCCCCAGATTCCCCATGCCACCGACAGGCCATCGCTACGGCGGGCGGCCAGGGCGTCCAGGGCGGTGTTGGCGGCGGCGTAATCGATCTGTCCGGGAGGCCCGATCTGGGCGCTGGTGGACGAGAACACCGCGAACAGATCGAGGCTTCCCTGCGGTAGCAGTGCATCGAGGACCAAACCGCCGGCCAGTTTCGGCGCCATGACCCGACGACTGGATTCCAGGGTCTTTTCCAAGATTGGGCCGTCGTCGATGGAGCCCGCAGCATGGAAGACCCCGTGGATCGCGCCAAAACGCTTCCGCGCGGCGGTGATCACCCGCTCCATGGCAGCGTGGTCGGTCACATCGGCGCTCAGCGACAGGATCTCGGCTCCCTCCGCCTCCAGAGTGTGGATCGCTGCCGCATGCGCGGAGGCATTGCGCCCCACCAACACGAGGCGCGCCTTCACGTCGCTCACCAGCCACGCAGCGAGGGTGAGGCCGAGTCCGCCGAAACCGCCGGTGATGAGATAGACGCCGCTCTGGCGCAGGCGGTGCGGTAGCCCGGCAGGATGCTCGATCCGCGCCGGGACCATCCGCTGAACCAGGCGTATGCCGGCGCGATGAGCCACCAAATCGACGCCGTGCTCCGCATCGCATTCCGCGAGGACACGGGCGGCCTCCGCCACCGGATCCACGTCGCGGATGGGGCCATCCTCGCCGCCGAGATCGATGACCTGCGTCGCCAGGCCCGGCATCTCGCGGGGCAGGACACGGCACAAGCCGAGGAGGGTCGCGCGCTCCGGGTGGCGGGCCGCATGGTTCGGGGGCGACTGGCTCTCCCGCGTCACGATGGTCAGGCGCTTGGGCGAAGCGACGTCGCAATATTGCATCGCCTGGCAGAGGGAGAGAAGGCTGTCGAAACCCAGCACCTGTTCGGCCGAGGGGCGATCCAGGGACGGGTCGGGCATGCTCATCGACCAGAGGTGGAGGATGTGATCCGGCGCCATTCCTTCGCGGTCGAGGGCCGTGATCAGGTCCCGGTATTGGGTCGGCTGGTCGGGCCGCAACTGGAACAGGCGGTTGCGGACGGTGAAGGTTTCGCCGGAGCGCACGACCGCCACGCTGGCGCCCCGGTTTTCGAGAGCCGTCAGGATCGCGGTGCTCAGGCGCGACGCGTCGGCGAAGACCAGCCATGTCCGGTCCGGCGTGGCCCGGTTCGGCGCGACCGACGCAGGCAACCATTGCGGCACCGAAAACCAGTTTTCCATCGCGTCGAGGCGCTGCAGCACGGGCGCCTCGGCCTCGGCGACGACCGGCGTCGCAGCCGACCGCGTCGGCTCGATCCAATGCCTATGCTTCTCGAAGGCGTAGGTCGGCGCGGACACACGGCGCGCATCGCCGCCTCGGATCGCCGCCCAATCGACGGCATGGCCGCAGGCCCAGAGCTTGCCGATCGCGGTCAGCGCGACGCAGACGTCCGATTCCGTGTCCCCCGGCTGGCCCATGGTCGGGGCGATGGCCAGAGGCGCGAAGCCCCCGCCCTCCGCGAGACGCGCGAGGGCACCGAGGCTGTGGCCCGGCCCGATCTCGAGGAGCACCCGGTCCGGCTCGGCCAGGATCGCCGAAACGCCGGCCGCGAAGCGGACCGTCTGCCTGAGATGCGACACCCAATAGTCCGGCCGCGTGAGTTCACCCGGACCGACGAAGGCGCCGCTTAGGTTCGAGACGAAGGGAAGCGTGGGCTCGTGGAGGGCGATCGATGCCAGGCATGCGCGAAACCGGTCGAGGAAGGGATCGTGCATGCGCGAATGAGCGGCGACGTCGATGCGCAGGCGGCGGAACTCGATCCCGTCCTCCGCCAGCCGCCGTTCGAGGGCGGCGATCTCGTGGACGGAGCCGGTCGCCACCGTGAGCGTCGCGGCGTTCTCCGCCGCGATGTCGAGAGCGTCGCCGATCCGGTCGCGCAGCTCGGCCGAGGGTAGCGACACCGCCAGCATGGCGCCCGCGGGCGCGGCTTCGAAGATCTGCCCGCGCAGGACGACGACGGACAGGGCATCGGCGAGGGACATCACGCCGGCGATGCAGGCGGCGGCATACTCGCCCATGCTGTGCCCGATCACGGCGGCGGGGCGGATGTTCCAGGCGAGCATCATGCGCGCCGTGGCGTATTCTACGATGAACAGGGCCGGGATGGTGTAGCGCGGCCGCGCGAGGAGGGCGGCGGCGGCGGCATCGCCCGGTGCGCTGTCGAGGAGCAGCGCCCGCAGGCCGTCCGGGGCATCGGGCGGCAGCAGCGCCAGACAGGCCTCCAGCGCCTCCCGAAAGGCCGGGACCTCCCGGTAGAGATCGCGGCCCATGCCGGGATACTGCGCCCCGCCGCCGGGGAACATGAAGACCGCCCCGACGGTCCCGGCGCCGACGCTCCCCGTGCCCATGCGGCGATGCGTGTGACTGGCCAGGATCTCGCACGCCCCCGCGCGATCGCGGGCGATGACGGCGCAGCGATGCGGGAAGGCGCGGCGGCCGGTCTGGGTGGTGAAGGCCGCGTTCGCCAGGGTGAGATCCGGCGAGGGATCGGCCAGCGCCTCCCGCCATTTGCGTTTCGCCCCGTCGAGGGCCTCGGCGGTCCGTGCCGAGAGGGCGAGAATCTGCCAGTCCCGCGCGGGACCCGGCACAGGCGCGGCAGGGGCCTCTTCCAGGATGACATGGGCGTTGGTGCCGCCGACCCCGAGGGAGTTCACCGCGGCGCGCCGGGGCGTGCCGGTGCGGGGCCAGGGCCTGGCCGACGTGACCACGGAGAACGGGCTCGCGGAAAAATCGAACCGGCCATTGGGCCGCGCGCAGTTCAGGCTCGCGGGCAGTTCCTCGTGATGCATCGCCAGGGCGACCTTGATCAGGCCCGCCACCCCGGCCGCCGTGTCGAGATGCCCGATATTGGTCTTCAGCGAGCCGATGCCGCAGAACTGGCGCCGGCCGGGAACGGAATAGGCCTCGCTCAGGGCCGCGAGTTCGATGGGGTCGCCCACGGGCGTGCCGGTGCCGTGGGCTTCGATGTAGCTGACGCTGCCGGGGTCGATCCCCCCGACGGCGAGAGCCTCGGCCGCCGCGCGTGCCTGCCCCTCGACGCTGGGCGCGAGGTAGCCGGCCTTGGTCGAGCCGTCGTTGTTGACGGCAGATCCGCAGATGACCGCATAGATGTGGTCGCCGGCGGCGATGGCGTCTTCCAGGCGGCGCAGGGCCACGATACCGGCCCCGCTGCCGAAGAGGGTGCCGTTGGCCTCGTCGTCGAAGGCACGGCAATGCCCGTCCGGCGATAGAATCTCGCCTTCGGCGGCCCGGTAGCCCTGTCGGTGCGGCACCTCGATGGTCACGCCGCCTGCCAAGGCCATGTCGCACTCGCCCGACAGTAGGCTCTGGATCGCGAAATGGACCGCCACCAAGGATGTGGAGCAGGCGGTCTGCACCGAGATGCTCGGCCCCTGCAGGTTAAGGAGGTAGGAGGCTCGGGTCGCGAGGAAGTCCTTGTCGTTGCCCGTATGACGCAGGAGGAAGAGCCCCACCTGTTCGAGGAGCTCGGCATTGGTGAGCAGGTTGTTGGCGAAATAGGCCTGCATGCCGCAGCCCGCGAAAACGCCGATGGCTCCCGCGAACGTCTCGGGACAATGGCCTGCATCCTCCAGCGCCTCCCAGGTACATTCGAGGAAATGGCGGTGCTGGGGGTCGAGAATGGCCGCCTCCCGAGGGCTCAGGCCGAAAAATCCCGCATCGAACGCTTCCATGTCGGGCAGGACCATTCCGGCCTTCACGTAGCGCGGGTCGCGCAGATGCGTGGCCGAGACACCGGAGGCCAGCAGCTCCTCGTCACTGAACCAATGCGTCGCTTCGCGCCCCGCCCTCAGCAGGCGCCAGAGGTCGCCCGTCGTGGCCGCGTCCGGAAACCGCCCCGCCATGCCGACGATGGCGATCCTGCCGGTTGCATCATCTGCCGTTTCAGGGGTCGGCGAAATCATGACGTACCTCACGTTTCTCTACTGGCCGATGGCTACGCGACGGGCGCCGGCATCTCATGGCGCCGTCTCAGCGCCTGCCGCGCCTTGGCCCGATCGTGTCCCCGGTCGGTTGCCGAGGGGCCGGTGGCGAATCCTCCGAGATGCAGCGAGAGGGTGCGGATCGTGGGGAAGCGGAACAGGTCGGTGATCGCGATTTCCCGGCGGAGTTCCTCGCCGAGACGGCGCTGGACCTGCACCACGAGGAGGGAGTGACCGCCGAGGTCGAAGAAGTTCTCGGTTGTGGCGACGACCGGCCGGCCGAGCGCTTCGCCCCAGATGCCGGCGATCAGCGCCTCCACTGAACTCATCGGCACTTCGGGCGGAGCAGCGGCCTCCGGTGCCTGATGCGGCGCGGGCAGCGCGCCTCGGTCGACCTTGCCGTTCAGGGTCATCGGGAGGGCGGGCAGAACGACGATCACAGCCGGGACCATGAAGGCGGGCAGGGTCGAGGCGACCGCCTCGCGCAGGGCCTCGGGCCGCAGGGTCGCGCCGTCCCTGGCGGTGACGTAGCCCACCAGGCGCTGGTCGCCGTCGCTATCCTCGCGCGCCACCACGACGGCGGCGGCGATGCCGGGCTGGCGCGCCAATGCGGTCTCGATCTCGCCGAGCTCGATCCGGTGCCCCCGGACCTTGACCTGGTGATCGAGCCGCCCGAGGAAGATCAGCGCTCCCGAGGCGTCCCGGCGGACGAGGTCGCCCGTCCTGTAAAGCCGCCCCGGACCGAAGAGATTGGGAATGAACCGCTCGGCCGTCAGCTCGTCGCGGCCGAGATAGCCACGGGCGAGGCCCTCCCCGCCGATATGGAGCTCGCCCGCCACATAGGCCGGGCACGGGCGCCGGTGCGCGTCGAGCACGTGCAGCACCGTGTTGGCGATGGGTTCGCCGAGGGTCACGCCGCGTTCCACGCCGTCGATCTCGAGCACGGCCGACCAGATCGTCGTCTCCGTCGGGCCGTACATGCCGAGGAATGTGCCGGGCAGGAGGTCGCGCAGCCTTCCGGCGAGGTCCCCGCTCAGGGCCTCGCCGCCCACCATCATGGTGCCGAGTTGCGCGAGGGCGCGCCGGCCCGCCGCATCGGCCACCAGCATCCGGGCCATGGAGGGGGTGCATTGAAAGTGGGTGACCCGGTGCCGGACGATCTCCTCTGGAACCGAGGCGGGCACCGTCGCGGTGAGGGTTCCGGCCAGAACCATCAGCCGTTTCAGGTGCTCGAGATGGTCGAGGGCGAGATCGGTCGGCACCCCGAAATCGATGAGGCAGGCGATCTCGTCGGTCCCGATGCGCCGCACCGCCTCGACCATGCCGAGGCAGGATTCCGGGGTGCCGAACAGGCCGCCGGTGCGGTGATAGCGCTCGAAGGCGTGGTCCAGCAGCGCGTCGCGATCGGCGGGTGACAAATCCTCGGCGTCGAGGATCTCGGCCGGCGTGCGACCGTCGGAGGCCGCGCGCTGGACGAAGGTCGGGAAGGTCCAGGCGGCCTGCCTGACCAGATCCATCGCGCTGCCGAGGTAGCGCTTCATCGGCTCGCGGACGGTCTCGCGGACCGCATCCTCGTCCTCGCCCACGAAGGTATGGAGCATGAGGGTCACATGGCCCTCACCGGCATGCCCGGCCTCCCGCCAGGCCATGCGGTATTGCCGGATCTTGTCCGCCAGTTCCTCGAGGGTCTGGCCGAGGAGATGGGTGAGGACGCCGCATCCCAGCCGCCCGGCCTGGACGAAGGTGTCGGGATTGCCAGCCGCCGTGAGCCACATCGGCAGTTCGGGCTGGATCGGCCGGGGCATCGTGCCGATCTCCACGACCTTGCCCAGCGGGTTGGGGAACGGCAGGCGCTCGCCGCGCCAGAGGCGGCGGATGTCGTCGATCTGCCCCGCCATCTTGTCCTTGCGCTCGGCGAAGCGCTCGGGCGCCAGGACGAAGTCGTTCGGCTGCCATCCCGACGCGAAGGCGATCCCTGCCCGGCCCTTCGACAGGTTGTCGATCATCGCCCAGTCTTCGGCGACGCGCAGGGGATGGTGGAGCGGCAGGACGCAGCTGCCGGCGCGGATCTTAACGCGCTCGGTGCAGGCGGCGAGGGCGGCGGCGCTGAGGGCGGCATTGGGGTAGAGGCCGCCGAAGGCGTGGAAGTGCCGCTCCGGCGTCCACACCGCCACGAAACCGTTGCGATCGGCGAAACGTGCGCCTTCGAGCAGCAGACGGTACTTGTCCTGCGGGTCCGCCGCGTCGTCGTTCGAGAAGTAGAACAGGCTGAAGCCGGGGCCGGAACTGGGCTCGGAGCGCTGTCCGTGCAGCACCACCGAGAAGCCGCGCGCCAGGGTCCAGAGGATTTCGAGTACCGAGATGTCGAAGGACAGGCTCGTCGCCGCGAGCCAGATTCCGGGGGGATCGTGCGGGATGCGGGCATCCATGCCGGAGCAGAAATTCATCAGGTTGCGATGGGTGATCGCCACACCCTTGGGCCGGCCGGTCGAACCCGAGGTGTAGATGACGTAGGCGAGATCCTGCCCGCCGGCGCGACCGGGGGGCGGCGCGGCCTCGCCGCTGGCCTCCGCGGTGTAGAGCACCTG
The DNA here is from genome assembly GCF_001422815.1 of Methylobacterium sp. Leaf91. Taxonomy (GTDB): domain Bacteria; phylum Pseudomonadota; class Alphaproteobacteria; order Rhizobiales; family Beijerinckiaceae; genus Methylobacterium. The sequence goes on from NZ_LMMP01000001.1 coordinate 273,708, forward strand.
CGCCGGAGCGAAGGCGAGGCGATCCTGGATGGGGCGGCTCGTCAGCAGGACCTCGGCGCCCGAATCTTCGAGCATGTAGGCGAGGCGCTCGCGCGGATAATCGGCATCGAGGGGCAGGTAGGCCGCACCGGCCTTCAAGGTCGCGAGGACGGCGACGACGAGATCGGGTACCCGCTCGTGGCAGATGCCGACGATGGTCCCCGGCCCGATTCCGGCCGCGACGAGGCGGCCGGCGAGTTCCCCGGCGGCGCGGTCGAGCTCGCCATAGGTGAGGCGGGTTTTGCCCGCGACGACGGCGTCCCGCTCGGGCAGCTCGGCCGCCCTGGCGGCGATCTCGTCCTGGATCGTGCGATTGTGCGGGAAAGGCAGGGTGGTGGCGTTGAGCGCCGCCACGATGGCCGCCTCTTCCTCCGGCACGAGGGGGAGCGCGCCGAGGCGAATCTCGGGATCGGCCAGGAAGGCCTGGAGGAAGGCCGCGAACTGTCCCGCCATGGCTTGCGCCACCTCGGCCTCGAAGGTCCGGCCGCAGGCGAGGAGCTCAGCCCGGCTTTCGCCCTCGCTCAGAACCAGCAACAATTCGGAGCCGGAACGCGTCAGGAGACCCGGTTTCGCACCGCCATGGACCAGGCCTATCTTGCGCCATGCGACGGCCCTTTCGCGCATTTCGGGAGAGGCGGCGCGTTGCGGTAGATCGGCGGCCAGAATACCCCTGGCGGCGAGGTCGGCGCGCTCGGCTGCGAACGCCGCCCGGAGCTCCGCGACCGAGCCGTCCCGGTCGAGGACCAGGGTCAGGGGACGGTCCGGCAGGAACCACGGCTCCGGCGCGGCCCCCGGATCGTCCTCATCTTCGGCGGCCTCTCTCAACGCCAGCGTAACCCGGGGCGTGTCGCAGACGAGGCCGATCCAGGCGAGGAAGGCCGCCGCCGCATCGTCCAGGCTCGCCGCGCCGGGAACCGAGATGGCGATGGAATGCGGCGCGACCTCGGAGCTGCCGTCCCCGCGACGGGGATAGGGCAAGGTCGGCGCGGCGACGGCCTCCAAGCGCTCGATCCAGAACGCCTCGTGGGCGGCGGCGAGGCGTTGGGCGGACGCGAGCGCCTCGGCGCGCGGCCCTTCGATCTCGGGCAGGACCGTGCCGGGGCTGAACAGAGTGCCGGCCGGCTCGCCGCGCAGAGTGGTGAGGCCGGAAAGGACGATCTCGCGATCCGCCGTCGCGACGGAGATGAGATCGGGGCCCACCCGAATGATCGTACCGGGCCGGAGGTGAGCGGAGGCGGGACCGATCTCCGCGCCCCGGACCAGGACCAGATCCTGCCCGGTGAAGATCTTCGGGCGCGCCAGCGGATTGTGCACCGGGCCGAAATCCAGGGCGCGGACGAGGGCGGCGATCCGGGCGGCGGGCTGGCGGAAATCCAGGGTCGCGGCGCGATCCGGGCGCTTCAGCCGGCCATGGTAGAGGCGCTCACCCCGCTGCGGCCTCGCTTCCACGCGGCCCGAGACGAGCCCGTCGAGGAGGGCGGCGAAACTGGAGGCGCCGGCCTCGTAGCAGCGGCCGTTGAGGCTGAAGACGGTGTCACCGGGCAGGATGTCGAAATGCTCCTGCGCCAGGATGGCGCCGGTATCGATGGTCTCGTCGATCTGATGCCAGGTGACGCCATGCGAGGTCTCCCCGGCGAGGATCGCCCAGGTCGTGGCATGGAGGCCGGCATGCCTCGGCAGGGGGCCATCGTGAAAGTTGATCGCCCGGCGCCGGACCCGGGCGAGCACGGCCGATGGGATCACGTCGAGATTGCCGACGCTGAACAGGAAATCCACCGGAGGATCGCGATGGCCGGCGGCCAGGAACGCATCCTTGTCGATGATCGCGATATCGGCGCGGCGCGCCCATTCGGCGGCGCGCCGGTCCCGCGTGATCACGGCAGAGATCGCATGCCCGGCGGCCAGGAAGAGCTCCGCGCATCGGATCAGCAAGGTTCCGTCGCCGATGAAGTAGGCGGTGGACCGCCCATCGTCGTCGGCCTGACGGATATCCGTTTCGTCCTGGGAACGGTTCTCGATGAATTCCATCTCGACAGGCTCCGGCATCGCTGCGCGTCACAGAGATCGATGTTTGGCGATGACGCATCCAAGGCTTCGTATTCACCGCGCAAAGACGGCGATGCATCGCGCCGTCATTCGAAAAAAATCACGAATACATCGACGCAACCAAACTATAAATGCATCATCGCGGAATATAACTGGCACAAATTTGACGTTAAATCACTTGGATAACGATTTTTCACTCAGCGCGACTTAGAGAATGACTTTAATCCAAGCTCGGCAAGGAGAATGCGGCGCGAATGCGCCCAGGAGAAGCGCTACTTGGGATTACTTAGCTTTTTCTCCGCGGATACTCCCTCGCCACGGGCGGGTTTCTGCTGCGGCGCGGCCCGGACCGGTGACGGACGCAAGAGGGCGGAGACCGGCACACGCTGTGGCGCGCCGTCCGGTCCCGGACCGGCCTCACCGCCGTCGAGGCCCGCTTTCGCCACGGGCTGAGCGGCGGAGGAGGCCGGCATCGACACCGCGTCGCTCGCCTGAGTCCGCCCACGGTTCGGGCGCGGCGGCGCGCGGCGAACGGCGGAGGCCGTTGGTTGTGGCTGGGCCTTCACAGGCCCGAGGCCACGGGAATGGGCGACGGCGTCGAGGGAAGCGAAGGTGGCGCTGCCATGCGTCAACCATCCCGGGCGCGGATCGGTCACGGGCGGGACCGCCAGCGGCGCGGCCTCCGCTGACCTGTCCATGGCGACCGGCAGCGCAGCGGACCGGACATCGCTTTTCGCGTCGTCATCGATCGAGGCCAGTTCCGTCCGCGCCGGCGCATCGCCGTCGCGGGCGCCCCCGGCATTCGCCAGAACCGCTTCGGCCGCCCGGCGCGCCTCATCCGCCGCGGCCTGCGCGCGCATCGCCGCATCGGTGCGCGCCAGGAGATCCGCGGCTTCGGACCGGAGGGTCGAGGCTTCCCGACGGCTCGCCTCGAACTGCTCCTCGAGGCGACGGAGCGCCTGTTCGCGGTCGTCCGCGCGGGCGGCCTGTGCCTGCCGCTCGGATTGCGCTCGCTTCAGATCGGCTTCGACGGTCTCCAATGCCCGGCTTCCCTCATCGAGCTGCCGGCTCAGGAGGGAGCGCGAGATCTCGGCCGCGTCCTTCTCGGAGCGGAGTTCCAGGGCGAGCGTCGCGATCCGGTCTTCGGCCTGCTGCAACGCGACGCGATGTCCGTCCTCGCTCTGGCGCGCCTCGCGCGCACCGACCGACCGGGTCGTCTCGACCACGAGACCGAAGACCAGCGCGGAAAGGATCGATGTCGTCGCCAGCAGCCAGGTGAGACTGCCGGGAATACGGGGGCCCGGCCGGTGCGGGCCAATGAGCTCGGCATGGTCGAGCCTGAACGACTCGGCCCAGCTTCCTGCCCCGCCGGACCCTGATTCTACGCCGGCCGACGAGGATGCCGAACCAGCCTGCGCCGCATCGGCCAAGCACCGCCCACCGGCACCCTGCGCGCCTTGAGAGCCGGCAAAGCTGTTTTGCTTGTCTAACCACCTGCCCAGCATAGCGAATCCTACATCACCGCAACTGAATGCCGGTGATTGTACCTCGCGCTGCCAGACAACGGAGATCGAAAGAGACCTACTCCGAACGGTCGATCTGGGACGAGGAGCGAGTCTGAACGAACACGAGGGAATCTATACAATCGATGACTTCGAGATATGCCAGGAATCCGCGGGCACACTCCCCAATGTTCGCCCGTAGAACCATCCGCAATTAACATCCGTATAGAGCTTTCGGATGGCAGATCACAGTCGGGCGCGGCTATCGATCAAATGGGATGACCAAAAAAGGATTATTTAATCGTTTTTTCATTGACGGTCAGATTGTTCCGATCCATACCAGACTCTCACTTTAATGTATCGATTTGTACATTACTTGTAAGTGGAGCGGTCGACTTTATCAGTACGAATTGGTGGGGGGCTGACGATGATTCACGTTTCCGGAACTACCTTTCCACGACCCAATTTTGCATCTACGGCGCGACCCGCAACCGTGATCAGCGGTGGAACTGCGCTCTACAGAGAAGGGTTACGATACATATTGCTGAAGAGCGGGTTCGACGTGATTTCCATGGTCGGAAATCTCGATCAGGCCCAGGATTTACCCGAATCTTCCGAATCGAACCTTATTGTCATCATGAGTATTCCCTCGACGGCGAACGCCCCGACCGAGGAAATCTTGAACGCTCGTCTTCGTTTTCCCAACAGTTTCATCATCTGCATTTGCGCGACCTGCGAGGCCGAGCATGTAGCGCCCATGCTGGAATGCGGTGCGGCGGCTATTCTTTTGTACAGTGCGTGTTCTGATACTTTGGTGCAGGCCCTGGAACTGATCCTGCTCGACCACTGCGTGGTGCCCCATCTGTGCATTGGGGCCGAGGCCGACCCCCTTCCCGGTGAGGAGGAAAGCGGGGAACCTGAGGCCGACGAGCCGTTCCCCTCTCAGGATCAGACACTTCATCTGTCAGACCGGGAACTCAGTATCATCGCCTGCTTGATCAAGGGCGATTCAAACCGCGCCATCGCCGAGCGCCTGTCCATCGCCGAAGGACGGGTGAAGGGTAATGTGAAGGCGATCCTCCGAAAGATTAACGTACGGAACAGGACACAAGCGGCTCTTTGGGGTATCAAATATTGTAACTCGGGCGACCGAGCGAGCTTCGCCAAGCATCATCCCGGCGCGGCATCGCTCAACGATACGCTCGAAGGGATGGCGGCCGTATAGAGGCGCCGCCATCTGGGCGGATCCATCCCGTTCGACGGGGTGGATCTCGCAAGACATGACCCGCGCCGAGCAGAGGCGCGGATTCGGCTGAGACTAATCCCATCTCTCGTCTCAGAGAGATCGGCTTTCATCTTTCGTCCTACATCTCTCTTCGGACCCGTGCCGTCTTACGCGGTCCCCTGGCCAATCATACTTGGCCCGATGCCTTCTTGGCCCGATGCCTTTCGACGCCTTCGGCGTCCGGCCTCACGCTCCTCCCGCTCGACACCACCGCCACGCTCGCACGCCTGGGAAACCCCGCCTCCCGCGAGGTCGGCTCCCCGTGAACGGCCATGCGCTCGCCGAAATCGTCGAAGGACGGCCCGTGCGCTGACGCGCGTCGATACCGAGCGCGAGCGCTCCTTGTTCAGTCGATCGTCGCCGACGAGACGCGCCACATAGGAAACACCCCCGGCTAATCCATTCGCGCCGCGGCATCTTGATTTCGTATTACTGAACTGCACCCCGAACCATCGCTGCTAGTCCCATTGTTCTTTTGCCTTACGAAATTCATCACATTAAATTGAACATCAAGACTGAAGCATTGTTCTCAAGACTGCGATGGATGACAATCATGAACGCGAAAGTTGCTGTCACGGGAGCCGGCGGTTACATTGGCTCCGTCATGGTCGGAGAATTACTTCGGAACGGGTACAAGGTCAGAGCCATAGATGCCTTTTATTTCGGAGACCTTGCTCTCTCGAAATATGATGGCCACCCCAAGCTTGAGATCGTCAAGCAGGACATCAGGCTCATCGACCATCATGCCTATGACGATTGCGATTATGCCATCGATCTGGCCGCTTTATCGAACGATCCGTCCGGCGACCTCGACCCGGAGCTGACACGGTCGATCAACGAGAAGGGCCGGATACGGGCCGCCATGGCCGCCAAGCGCGCCGGCGTCCGCCGCTACCTCTTCGCCAGTTCCTGCGCGGTCTACGGCGCCGGCCAGGACATGTTCCTCACCGAGGACGCGGTTCTACGGCCCCTCACCATCTACGCGCAGACCTGCGCCAGGGCCGAAGAGGCGGTGCTCGCCCTGAATACCGGCCATTTCGCCGCCACGGCGCTCAGGAACGCCACCGTGTTCGGCCTGTCGCCGCGCATGCGGTTCGACCTCGTCGTCAACCAGATGACCTTCGACGCCCTGGATCGCGGCCGCATCACGGTGGGGGGCGACGGATCGCAATGGCGTCCGGTTGTCCATGTGCGGGATGTGGCCGCCGCCTTCCTCAGCGCCCTGCGCGCCCCGTCCGGCGTCGTCGCCGGTGCGGCCTTCAACATCGGCTGGGACAACCGCCAGATCGTCGACATCGCGCTCGCGGTGAAGAACACCGTCACCAAGGCGAGCGAGATCGAGTTCATGCCCTGCGGGCTCGACCGGCGCGATTACCATGTGAGCTTCGCCAAGGCGCGGGAAAGTTTTGGCTTCGGGGCGAGACACCGGATCGAGGATGCCGTCATCGAGATCCAGAACGCCATCGACGCCAAGATCCTGCGAAACACCGCCGTCTGCAACACGGTCAAGTGGTACAAGATGCTGCTCGCCGACCCGCTCCAGCGGCTGAGCCTGCCGATCCCGGCCGAAGAGGCCATCGCCGCGACCCCGGGCGTGTTTCCCCGCCCGGCCTTCGAGGCCGGCGCCGAGGCGGCGCGCGCCTGAGACGAAACGGGTCCGCGTCCGCCCGGACCCGCATCTCCGACCGGCCGGCCCGAGAGGACATCCATGCGAGCCTATGACGTGCCTCCCTCGTCCACGGTCCGACGGCCGGATGGTGGCTCCCCCTTGTCCGTCCGACACGTCATCATCGAGAACAAGGAGGGATATCCCTCCTTCGCCAACGGTATTCACCAGAATACGCGCTCCCTCGTCACGGAGCAGACCGTGTCGGGCGAGGCGTCCCGCATCCTGTTCCTGTCGCGCGATCCCAACGGGATGACGGTGCCGGCGGGCATCCGGATGGATCATGTCCCGCTGGACGGGCTCAGGATCCTCGGCCGCACGGTCAGCCTGTCGCGCCGCTCCCGCGAGGCTTTCCTCGATGGGGCCGACACGCGGACGATCTTTCACTTCCACGGCGCGCGCCAACCGCTTCTGGTCTCCCTGACGCGGATGCTGCGCCGGCGCGGCATCCCCTACGTCATCAGCCTCCATGCCTGCTTCTCGCATTTCTACGACCGGGCCGGCCGGCTGGTGAAGCCGTCGACGGCCCTCTACGTCCGGCTGCTGGAGCGGCGGGTTCTGGAGGGCGCGCGCTTCGTCCACGTCATCACGGCCCTCGAACAGGCCGAACTCCGCCGCCTGGCGCCCAAGGCCCGGTCGGTCCTCGTGCCCCACGGGGTCTATTCGAGCGCGCTCGGCGGGCGTCCGGGATTCGTCGACAGGTCCGGCCCTGCCGGCGGGTCATCTGGCCCTGCCGGCGGCTCGCCGGTCTTCGGTTTCTGCGGCCGGCTGGCGGTGTTCCACAAGGGGCTCGACCTGCTGATCGAAGGGTTCGCCCTCTACCGGCGGCAGGGCGGCACCGGCCGCCTCGTCGTCATGGGCCCCGGCGACGAGCGAGACGAGCTGATGGCGACGACCCGCCGCCTCGGCATCGAATCCGCCGTGACCTTCGAGGGGCCGCGCTACGGGGCCGAGCGGGACGACATCGTCCGGTCTTGGGACTTCTTCGCCTTTCCCTCGCGCCTCGACCGCTGGCCGACGGCGGCCCTCGAAGCCCAGATCCTCGGCGTGCCGCTCCTCATCACCGCCGAGGCGGGGATGACCGAGGCGATGACGCGGCACGGCGCCGGCCTCCTCATCGAGGATCTGACGGCCGAGGCCGTGGCCCAGTCGCTCGCCCGGGCCGCTTCCCTCGATTCCGCGGAATGGCGGGCGATGTCGCGCGGCGCCCACCGGATGGGATGCTCGGCCGACTGGACCGTGGTCGCGGCGCGCCTGCACGCCCTCTACCGAACCACACCGGCATCGCCGGCTCTCAGCGAAGACATGGAGGCAACCGATGGCAGTCCCGTTCTATAGGCATGCGCTCTCGCCCGATTACGCCGTGCGGGTGGCCTCGGTCCTCGGCAGTGCGTTCCTGACGACCGGCCCCGAGGGCGCGCGCGTGGAGGACCTGCTGCGGGATTTCTTCGCGGTGCCGCATGCCAAGCTCACCTCGAGCTGGACGCAAGGGGCGGTGGCGACCCTCCTCGCCATGGGGATCGGCCCCGGCGACGAGGTCATCGTACCGGCCATGACCTTCGCGGCGACGGCCAACGTGGTGCGCCTCGTCGGCGCGACGCCGGTCTTCGTCGACAGCGACCCGAACACGCTCCTCATCGACCTGGGTCTCGCGGCGGCGGCCGTGACGGAGCGGACGCGGGCGATCATCCCCGTCCATCTCTACGGCCAGATGGTGGACATCCCGGCTCTGCGGGCGGCGATCCCCTCCTCGATCCGGATCATCGAGGACGCGGCCCATTGCTTCGAGGGCAGCCGCAACGGGCGCCGGCCGGGGCAGGACGGCGACGCGGCGATCTTCTCCTTCTACGCCACGAAGAACGTGACCTGCGGCGAGGGCGGCGCCGTCGTCACCCGCGATCCCCTCCTCGCCCGAACCCTGGTGCAGACGGTGCTGCACGGGATGTCCGCCGGCGCGGCCCAGCGCTTCCAGGGCGGGACCTACAACCATTGGGACATCGACCGCCTCGGCACCAAGGCCAACCTGCCGGACCTGCTGGCGGTCCTGCTCGCGCCGCAGATCGAGCAGATCGAGGTCCAGTGCGCCCGGCGCGAGGCCTTGAGCCGACGCTACGAGAGCGCGCTCGCCGGCACCCCGTTCACCTGGCCGGCCATGGAGCGCGGCGTGGTCTCGGCGCGGCACCTGTTCCCGATCCACGTGCCCGACGGGCGCCGCGACGACATGCTCCGGGCGCTGGGCGAGGCCCGCATCGGCACGACGGTGAATTACCGCAGCGTGCCCACGCTGACCCTCTACCGCGACGTGCCGGAAGCCTCGTCCCTGCCCGTGGCGCAGGAATGGGGCGAGGGCACGCTCTCGCTGCCGCTCTTCCCGGATCTGCGCATCGACGAGCAGGACGAGGTGATCGAGACCGTGCTGGCCCAGGCCTCCGCGTTCTGGCCGAAGCCCGCCCTAAGGACCGCGACCGGACGGTGAATAGGTTCCCACCAAAACCCGTTCTCCCGCTCTTCCAACCTCTTACCTCGCCCTGAGGCGCCGCGAAGCGGCCTCGAAGGAGGGCTCCAGTCCTCGCTCAGCGAACTGGAGGGCTCCTTCGAGGCCCTTTGCTTGCGCAAAGCGCGCCCCAGGATAAGGTGAGAGGGCGGGAAGATCCGTCGTCTTGCAACGATACAGACTTCCCCAAGTACCCCCCAAGTAGAACCGACACACGAAAGCCGCCCCGCAGTCGCGGGGCGGCTTTCGCTCGGTCCATGCCCTCGCTGGATTACCCCGCAGCGATGGCGAGTTCCGGCAGCACCGCTCCCTGCGGCTGCGTCAGGTCGATCCGTGGCACCGGGCGCTCCGCCGTGACGCTGCGCCGGCCGATTCCCACATGGCGGAAACCGGCCTCCGTCGCCTCCGCCACCGGGATGATGTTGCGGTAATCGACGAGGACCGATCCTGCCATGCGGGCCCGGAGACGGGCGAGGTCGAGGGTGCGGAACACGCTCCATTCCGTCACGATCGCCACGGCATGGGCGCCGGCCACGCAAGAATAGGGGTCGGTGGCGTAGGCGATGTCGGGCATGAGCGCCCTCGCCTGGTCCATCCCCTGGGGGTCATAGGCCCGCACCTCGGCGCCTTCGTCTTGGAGGGCGGTGATGATCGAGGTGGCCGGCGCCTCGCGGGTGTCGTCGGTATTCGCCTTGAAGGTGAGGCCGAGCACCGCGATGGTCAGCCCCCTGACGGAGCCGCCGCAGGCCTTGATGAGCCGCCGCGCCATCAATCGCTTGCGCTGCTCGTTGGCGGCCGCCACCGTCTCGATGATCCGGGAGGGGACGCCGTAATCCTGCGCCGACTTGATCAGCGCCTGGATGTCCTTGGGAAAGCACGAACCGCCGAAGCCCGGACCCGGCTGGAGGAACTGCGCGCCGATCCGCCGGTCGAGGCCGATCCCGTAGGAGACCCCTTCCACATCGGCATCCGCCCGCTCGCACAGATCGGCCATCTCGTTGACGAAGCCGATCTTCATGGCGAGGAAGGCGTTGGCCGCGTATTTCACCAGCTCGGCGGTGCGCCGGGTGGTGAAGAACAGCGGCACCGCCGCCTCCGCCAGGGGCCGGTAGAGGTTGGTCATGATCGCCCGCGCCCGCTCGTCCTGGGTGCCGATGACGATCCGGTCGGGATGCTGGAAATCCGCGATGGCCGCGCCTTCGCGCAGGAATTCGGGGTTCGAGACGACGGCGAAGGCGCCCTGCGGCTGGACGAGGCGCATGATGTGCTCGACCCGGTCCCCCGTGCCCACCGGGACGGTCGATTTCGTCACCACCACGGTATAACCCCGGATCGCTTGCGCGATGTCGCGGGCACAGGCGAAGACATGGGCGAGGTCGGCATGGCCGTCGCCGCGCCGGGCGGGCGTGCCGACGGCGATGAACACGACTTCCGCGTCGCCCACCGCCTCGGCGAGATCGGTGCCGAAGCTCAGGCGCCCGGCGGCGACGTTGTTGGCGACGAGCGCGTCGAGATGCGGCTCGTAGATCGGCATGCGACCCGCGCGCAGGGCGGCGATCCGCTGCGGATCCTTGTCGACGCAATGTACATGATGCCCGAATTCGGCAAAGCACGCCCCGGATACGAGACCGACATATCCGACGCCGATGACCGCCACCCGCATTCCAGCCTCCATGGATCATTCAGATGAGCAAAGGCGGTCACGGGTTTGGAACAGCAACCGCCGCAAGCGACAACCTTAAAATATCATCCTGTCCTGGAGAACATCTCTTCCGAGTGGTCGGGAACTAGTCCGAAAGCTACAGGATCGGCGATCATGATTGATGGCGAACACGCGATCCGACATTTCGTCATCCCGATTCGGTGGCCCGACAGGGTCCGCGCGGGACGGAATTCAGGACCTCTTCGCGTTGTTGTTCCAAGGCACGACCTTATCCTGAGGTCAGAGATCCGAACTCGGATTAGTGTCATCCGATCTGCGGGAAAGTTCACATCGGTTTTGACAGCCAGCCCGTCATTCCGGAGCGCCAAAGGCGAGCCCGGAATGACGGCGTGGTCTGCTCATGGTCTTGTCGAAACCCCCACTGACCAGAAATCGAAGCCCCGATCCTGAGGCGGTCGGCTCGGATGATCTGCTCTGGCAGATGACCGACTTCGGCATGAGCATCCGCTAAGAAGTCCCATCAAGCAGGGCATCCAGAGGAAGGCGGAGGCCGTGGGCTCACATTTGCCCGGCACCTCTGACCGCCAAGTCGCCACATCCGGCGCAAGGGTACTATACGCGACACCGCGAGCGCGTTCGATCTAACCCTCAAGGTTCCTACCAATACATTCGGCGATCATGCAGTTCTTCTGACGACACGCATTGAATAAGGGCTGTCTGTCATGAAAAAGATACTTGTGACCGGGGCCGGTGGTTTCATCGGACACCATCTCGTGAAAAGCCTCGTCAACAAGGGCTATTGGGTCCGCGGGGCCGACATCAAGCTCCCGCAATACGAAGCCTCGGCCGCGCACGACTTCATGCAGGTCGATCTTCGCATGCGGGACAATTGCGCCATCGCCGTCAAGGACATGGACGAGGTCTACCACCTCGCGGCCGACATGGGCGGCATCGGCTTCATCAGCGGCTCGCATGCCGAGATCACGCTCAACAACACCCTGATCAGCGCGCATATGATCGAGGCGGCGCGCTATAGCGGCCTGGAGAAGTTCCTCTTCTCCTCCTCGGCCTGCGTCTATCCCCAGCATCTCCAGCTCTCGCCCGACGTCACCCCGCTCTCCGAGGACGTCGCCTGGCCGGCCCAGCCCGAGGAAGGCTACGGGCTCGAGAAGATCTACATGGAGAAGATGTGCCAATACATGACCGAGGATTGGAAAATCCCGACCCGGTCCGTACGGTTCCACAACGTCTACGGTCCGCTCGGCACCTATGACGGCGGCCGGGAGAAGGCGCCCGCCGCGATCTCCCGCAAGGTGGTGCTCTGCCCCGATGGTGGTGAGATCGAGGTCTGGGGGGATGGTCTGCAGACCCGCTCCTTCATGTATATCGACGATTGCGTCGAGGGCCTGTACCGGCTGATGCATTCCGATTACTGCGCGCCGATCAATCTCGGCACCGACGAGATGATCAGCATCAACGACCTCGTCGATATCGCGGCGGAGATCGCGGGCAAGACGATCACCAAGCGCCACGACCTGACGAAGCCGCAGGGCGTGCGTGGGCGCAACAGCGACAACGGCCTGATCCGCAAGGTTCTCGATTGGGAGCCCAAGATCATGATCCGCGAGGGGCTCGTGCCGACCTACCGCTGGATCGAGGAAGAGATCGCGCAGGCTCAGCCGGTCCTGCATTCCGTGGCGGCCGAGTAACGCCGCGCCCGCGGCCGGACGAAGACTGACCAGCGGTCACAGCAACGATTGTGAGGCGATCGAGATGTCGAAACGCGTATTGATCGTCCACAACGAGTACCAGTTCCACGGGGGCGAGGATTCCGTCGTCGCCCAGGAGATCGGCGCCCTCGAACGGGCCGGCTGCGACGTCCGCCTCTTCACCTTGAGCAACAAATCCATCGTCACGCCGGTCGACCGCCTGCGCGCGGCGTTCCAGTCGGTGAATTCACCGAAGAACATCGGCCTCGTCCTGAAGGAGATCGATCTCTTCCGGCCGGACGTGGTCCACGTCCACAATTACTTCCCGTTGATCTCGCCGATGGTGCATGTGGCCGTCCGCAAGACGGGAACGCCCACGATCCAGACGCTGCACAATTACCGGATCATGTGCGCCAACGCGATGCTGACGCGGAACGGCTCGCCCTGCGAGGTCTGCGTCGGCGGCTCCGCCTACAACGCGGTGCTGCACCGGTGCTACCGGGATTCCCGGCTCGGATCGCTCGCGGTGGCGCGGTCCATCCAGCATCACAGGCAGACCGGCACCTGGGCGAACCATGTCGACCGGTTCATCGCGCTGACCGAGTTCGAGCGCGGCCGGTTCATCGCGGCGGGCCTGCCCGGACACCGCATCGCCGTGAAGGCGAACGGGCTCGCCGATCCCGGCCCGGTCTCGGCAAACGCGCGGGAGGGATTACTGTTCGTGGGACGCCTCACCACCGAGAAGGGCGTCGAGACCCTCGATGCCGCGGCCAGGATCGCCGGCTGCAGGGTCACGGTCATCGGAACGGGGCCGCTGGCCGCGCAGGTCGCCGCCTCGCCCGATCTCGACGACCGGGGCCAGGTCACCCCCGCGCAGGTTCGCGCCGCGATGAGGGGGGCAAGGGCCCTGATCGTCCCCTCGCTCTGGTACGAGGGATTGCCGATGGTGGTGGTCGAAGCCTTCGCCATGGGCCTGCCGGTGATCGCGTCGCGGATCGGCTCGCTGGCCGAGATCGTCTCGGACGAGGTAACCGGCCTGCACGCCGCCCCGGGCGACGCCGCCGATCTCGCCCGCGCCATGACGCGGGTCCTGTCAGATCGTGCCGCGTCCGAGCGCATGAGCCGGGCGGCACGGCTGAAATACGAAACCTGCTGGAGCGAAACCGTCACCACCGGCCAGCTGCTGCAGATCTATGCCGAGGCGATGGACTCGCACCGGACGATGCCGATCGCGGTCTAGAGCGCTCTCCGCCGAAGTGGATGCCGGTTCGGGGAAAAAGAGCGCGGCAAAACAAAGGTCTGGAGCTACGCCCGACCCAACGTGGTCGGGCGTAGCTCCGGGAGCCTCTTTGAACCGTTTTCCGAGGCTCGACCTCATCCTGAGGTGCCGCGTAGCGGCCTCGAAGGAGGGCTCCAGAACCCACTGAGCAGACTGGAGCGCTCCTTCGAGGCCCTTTGCCGAAGCAAAGGGCACCTCAGGATGAGGTGATCCGGTGGGATGATGGATTTTGCCAAGTGAATCGGCCGAACCATCCAATCGAACGACCCTGAGAGTGCCGACATAAGTCCCGCTCCCTCTAAAGAAGTCGCCCGCGTGATCCAGTCCCGCCTCGACACCGCCCTCCCCCTCGGCCGGTCCGCCGACGACTTCAACGAGCGCTACTCCCGCGCCCTCGTCATCGTGCTCCTGGGCTACGCCATCCTCGGGAAGACCTTCGCCTATCTGGGCATCCCGCCGCTCTTCGTGGGCGAGATGGCCCTGGCCGGGGGGCTCATCGCGCTGCTGCGGTCCGGATGCTGGCTCGCCATCCTGGCGACGCCAGCGAGCCGGATGCTCATCGTCCTGATGGGCTGGGTCCTCTACCGGACCGTGCCGTATCTGGGCCCCTACGGGATGGACGCCCCCCGAGACAGCGTGCTGGCCCTCTACGGCCTGTTCGCCCTGATCGTCGTCGCCCTGCTGCTGGAGGAACCCGGCCGGTTCGGGCGGGCCATGGACGCCTATGGCCGGTTCGCGCGGTTCTATGCCCTGGCCGGCGGCATCGTGTACGGCCTGAGTTCGGCGTTCCTGAAGATCCCCGGCACCGAGATCCAGATCCCCAGCGTCCGGGCCGGCGAGGCCGCCAGCCACCTCGCGGCCATCGCCGTCTTCGTCCTGCTGGGGCTCGGCCGCTTCTCGCGCCTCTGGATCGCCGTGCTGATGGCGAGCATGATCGTCGTCACCTCGAGCCGCGGCGCCATGCTGACCTGCCTCGTGCCGGTGGTGGTCGCGGCCATCGCCGGGCGGCGGCTGCGGCAGTTCATGCCCATCGTCCTGGTGTTTTTCGTCGCCGCGATCATCGCGACGCTGTTCGATCTCAGCGTCCAGCTTCCCGGCAACGAGCGGGCGACCGGACCCAAGCAGATCGTCGAGGGCTTGAAGAGCGTGGTCGGCGTCAGCGAAGCCTCGAATTTCGAGGCGACCAAGGAGTTCCGCCTGCGCTGGTGGGCGACGATTCAGGATTACACGTTGCGCGGGCCGTATTTCTGGACGGGCAAGGGCTTCGGGGTGAACATCGCCCTCGAGGACGGCTACAAGCAATGGGTGACGGCCGACGCGGTGCTGCGCAGCCCCCACAACGTCAACATGACCTATCTGGCGCGCTCGGGCGTCCCTGGCCTCGTGCTGTGGCTCGGCGTGCTGGCGACCTGGTTCACGATGCTGTTCCACAGCCTGCTCTGGGCCCGCCGGCGCGGGGAGGAGCATTGGGCCAAGCTGTTCATCTGGATCGGCTGCTACGGCCTCGGCATGTTCGTGGACGCCTGCTTCGACGTGGCGCTCGAAGGACCGATGCTGGGCATCTGGTTCTGGTGCGTCTTCGGCTTCGGCATCGGCGCCAGCATGATCTTCCGCTCCCCCCTCGGGCGCAGCTTTCGGCACGGCGAGGATCGCGCCGGTCCATGAGGGCCGGTCCATGAGGGCCGGTAACCTGCTCTAACCTTGGACAATCCCTGGTTCGGACCGGATCTAAGTAGTCATACCACGGTACGGCCTTTCACAGGTCTCGACTGTTCCAGGC
Source organism: Methylobacterium sp. Leaf91 (assembly GCF_001422815.1). GTDB lineage: Bacteria > Pseudomonadota > Alphaproteobacteria > Rhizobiales > Beijerinckiaceae > Methylobacterium. Next base: position 289,171 of record NZ_LMMP01000001.1, read on the forward strand.
TTCGGAGGCCGGCATGACGGGGGCCGCTCCAAGACGTCGGTTTCGGCTTCCACGCCTACGTGCAAGAGCGTTTTACCATCCGAGGCTTGCTGAAATCGAGACTTCAGCGAGCGCGGAATCATTGACCTACAGGCAGTCATACGCACTCGACGCGGCAGATTTGAAGTGTTCATTTTTCCTTGTTGCACGCGATGTCTCCATGTTATTCAATCGTCATAGAATTCGACACTGAGGGAGGGAGCAACGACGATCCGCGGATATTTGTAACCTGAAATAATAACATTTGTTTCATCACGATCACCTGCTCAGCACGACGACCCGATTTTCGATCGACTGCTATGAGACTGCGTCTCGCCTTCGCAGCAGGACGACAGTGCGACGTTCATACGGCGGCATTTCATTCATGCCGGCAGAGCGATGGCCATGCCATCTATTTCCAAGTCTTCATTGGAGTTAGCCCGATGCCACTCAGTATCACTGCTTCTTCCGAGCCTCCCCAATCCGATTTCCTTCCCAGCATGATCGTCGGACCGGATAGTCTGACCTCTGCGACCACGACCATACCCGCCATCGTCATTGGCCCGAGAGGGCTCGAACGGGACGGTCTCGTCGGAATATTGAACCAGAACGGATATTCAGTCCTCGATTCGATAGACGATATTGCAGATCTACAGATCGGATACATGCCGGAGCTGATCATCCTGAGCGAGTTCGGCCAGGATGAGATCGAGGGAGCGCTGGTTCCCCTGGTGCAATCCCACTTTCCCACGGCCCGGATCGTCGCCCTGACGGCCGAGACCGATCCGGCGGTGCCGCGGTACCTGCTGCAGCGGGGCATCCAGGCCTGCCTGAACCGGAGCGCGCAGCCGATCGCCTTGATCCGATCGCTGAACGTCGTGATGGGCGGTAACATCGTGATCTCCATCGGTGCCGCCTCGCATCTGACCGGGGGCAGCAACGGCTTCCCGAGGCCGGCTCTCATGCGGTTCGCCAAGGGCGTAGAGACGGCGCCCGCAGCGGCATCGGATCTCTCGCATCGCGAGATCGAAGTCCTCGCCTGCTTGTCGACCGGGCATTCCAACAAGTCGATCGCCCGGGAATTGCGGATCTCCGAGGCGACGGTGAAGATCCACGTCAAGAACGTCTTGAGAAAGATCAATGTCAGCAACCGGACCCAGGCGGCGGTCTGGGTTTCGAAACACGGCACCCCGACGGTCGGCTGCCGCCGGAACGGCCGGGCCGCGTGACCCGGACCGGCGGCGCGCCCGATGACGGTGCGCCGCCGGTCGCCTATGCGCCGGCGACGTGCAGGACGATGTCGCGCCGGTGCGGCCGGTCGCGGTGTTCGATGAGATAGATGCCCTGCCACGTGCCGAGGACGAGACGTCCGTCGATGACGGGGATCGTCAGGCCCGAATCCGTGAGCAGGGTGCGGATATGCGCCGGCATGTCGTCGGGGCCTTCCGCCGAATGGATGTAGCCGCCACCGGGGAGGCGTGGGGCGAGCCCGTCCAGGGCCGTCATCAGGTCGCTCTGCACGTCGGGATCGGCATTCTCCTGGATCGTCAGGGAGGCCGAGGTGTGCCGGCAGAAGAGCGTGAGCAGGCCCTGCGCGATGCCGCTGCGCCCGAGGAAATCGGCTACCGCCGCCGTGACATCGGTGAAGCCCTGGCCCCGCGTCGAGACGGTGAAGCGGGCGCTGGCCTGGCGCCGGATCTCGCCTTCCTGAAAACCTTCGATCCCGCCGATCCTGCCTGCAGCCATCATGATGCCTCCTCGTCGATCGATGCGCCCGGCGCGATTTCCCGCTCGCCGCGCGCCAGAATGGTCTCCAGAATTCCGATCCCGTCCGCCTCGGCGGCCGGCTTGTCCCAGCGGATGCGGTGGACGCGGGGGAAGCGCATGGCGACGCCGGATTTGTGCCGGGTGGAGCGCTGCACCCCCTCGAAGGCGATCTCCAGGACGAGGCCCTCCTCCGGCCCGTAGGCGACTTCGCGCACGGGGCCGAAGCGTTTGGTCGTGTGGTTGCGGACGAAGCGGTCGAGCTTGGCGAGTTCCGCATCGGTGAAGCCGTGATAGGCCTTGCCCACAGGCACCAGTTCCCGCCCACCCTCCGGCCGCTCGCGCCAGACCCCGAAGGTGTAGTCCGAATAGAAGGACGAGCGTTTGCCGTGGCCGCGCTGGGCATACATCATCACGGCGTCGACGAGATGCGGCTCGCGCTTCCACTTCCACCACGGACCCTTGGGGCGGCCGGGCAGATAGGGGCTGTCGCGCAGCTTCAGCATCACCCCCTCGATGGCGTCGGCATCCTCGCCCGCCCCCACGCTCGCGGGATCGGCGCGGGCCTCGGCGAGATCTTCCCAGGTCTCGAACGTCACCAGCGGCGAGAGATCGATGCGGGCGTGATCCAGGGCCGCGACGAAACCCTTGAGCCGCGCGCGGCGGGTCGCGAAGGGCAGCGGGCGCAGATCCTCGCCCTCCGCCGTGAGAAGGTCGTAGGCCCGCACATGGGCCGGGAATTCCTCCAGCAGCTTGGGCGTCACGGCCTTCCGGTTGAGGCGCTGCTGCAGCACGTTGAAGCTCTGAACCCGCTCCTCCCGCAGGATCAGCAACTCACCGTCGATCGTGCCCGTGAAGGTGATCGCCTCGGCGAGATCGGGGAAGGCATGCGTGATGTCCTCGCCGGTGCGCGAATAGACCCGCGCCACCTGCTCCCCGGCCTCGTCGCGCCCCCCCGCGAGTTGGACGCGGATGCCGTCCCATTTCCACTCGCCCGAGAAGGCGGCCGGATCGAGCTTGTCGAAATCCGTCTCCTCGTCGATGGGGTGGGAGAGCATCGGCGGGCGGAACGGCGCGGGGTTGAGGGTGGTGGGACGCTCGCCCCTCCCCTCGACCCAGGCGAACAGGCCGAGATAGGGCGGCTCCAGCCCGTGCCAGACCTCCTCCACCGCATCGGCCTCGTGGCCGCCGAGCGCCCCCACCGCCGTCTTGGCGAGGCGGGCGGAGACGCCCACGCGCAGAGCCCCGGTGATGAGCTTCAGCAGCGCCCAGCGCCCGGTCTCGTCGAGCGCATCGAGCCAGCCGGCGATATGGGCCGGCAGGTCGGATTTCTTCACGGTGGCGAGGGTCTCGACCACTTCCGAGAGGGTCGGGATGTGCGGCGGCGGGTTGTTGTGGCCCGGACCGGCCGCTGCTGCATCCCCTCCCCCCTCTGCGGGGGAGGGTGCCTGCGGAGCAGGCGGGAGAGGGGACGACCTTTCCGGAGATGGCGCTCCCTTCTCCCGACCCTCGCTCACGCGAGGGCCACCCTCCCCCGCAGAGGGGGGAGGGTTTTGAGACGGCCAGATCAGCGCCGTGGTCTCGGCGAGATCACCGACGTAATTATGGGAGAGCGCGAACAGCACCGGGTCGACCCGCGCCTCCACCAATCCGCGGATCATCGCCGGCTTGGCCTCGCGGAAGCTGAGGTTGCCGGTCATGGCGGCCAGCGCCCAGCCCCGCTCCGGGTCGGGCGCATGGGCGAAGTAATCCTGCAGCAGGCGCAGCTTGGCGTTGCGGCGCGGCTCGTAGGCGAGGCGGTCGAGGAGATGGGCGAAGTCGTTCACGCGGCGGCCTCCTCGGCCGGCGCGGCGGTTTCGCCCTCGCCGTCATCGCCATAGCCCAGCATGTGCAGCGGTTTCGCCTTGATCCCTTGCGTCCCGCACCAATGCACCAGGGCGTCCTCCTGCCCGTGGGTGACCCAGACCTCGCCGGCCCCGGTCTCTCGGATGGTGCGGCACAGGTCCGGCCAGTCGGAATGGTCGGAGATGACGAGGGGGAGTTCGGCGCCCTTCTGCCGGGCGCGGGCGCGCACCCGCATCCAGCCGGAAGCGAAGGAGGTGACGGGATCGGGGAATTTGCGCGACCACACGTCCTGGATCGCCGAAGGCGGGCAGAGCACGATGGCGCCGTGGAGTTTTCCGCGCTCCGTCGCGACGACCTTCGGCGTCTCCCCGAGCGGGATGCCCTCGCGCTTGTAGAGTTCGGTCAACTTCTCCATGGCGCCGTGGAGATAGATCGGTTCGTCGTAGCCGGCCTCCCGCAGCAGGGCCATGACCCGCTGCGCCTTGCCGAGCGCGTAGGCGCCGACGATATGGGCGCGCTCGGGGAACAGGGCGACGGAATCGAGGAGCTTACGCACCTCGCCCGCCGTGTCCGGCATCCGGAAGACCGGCAGGCCGAAGGTCGCCTCGGTGATGAAGACATCGCAGGGCACCACCTCGAAGGGCAGGCAGGTCGGGTCGTAGGCGCGCTTGTAATCGCCCGAGACGACCACCCGCACGCCCTGCGCTTGGATGGAGATCTGGGCCGAGCCGAGGACATGGCCGGCAGGCGCGAAACGCACCGTCACGTCGCCGATGCGGATGTCCTCGCCGAGCACCGCCTCCTGGCGCGCCTCGCAGAAATCCTCGCCGTAGCGCACGGCCATGATCCGCAGGGTCTGGCCCGTGGCCAGCACCTTGCCGTGGCCGGACCGGGCATGGTCGGCATGGCCGTGGGTGATGAGGGCGCGCGGCACCGGCCAGGTCGGGTCCACGTGGAACCCGCCCAGCGGACAATACAGCCCCTCGCGGGTCAGGGTCAGGAGGTCGCTCGCACTCAGGCTCATGCGGGGGGCCGAACTGCGAAGGGCCGAACATGGGGATGGCGGATCATGCGACGTGATATAGGGCGCTCGCATGAACCCGCGAGCGCAGACGTCACTTCAGAACAGTTCGGGCGATCTCCTCGCCGACCGGCGCTACGCCTATGCGGAGGCCTGTCTCTCCGAGGGCGATGCGGAGGGCGCGGCCGAGATGGCCGAGCAGGTCCTGGAGATCGCGCCGCGTTACGCGGCGGCGTGGTTCCTGCTCGGACGGGCGCGGGAGGCCCGCCACCTCGCCACAGCGGATGTCGCCCACCACCATGCCGCGCTCAGGGCCTATGGCAATGCCCTCGACCTCGACCCGCATGACGAACTCGGGGCCCGGCTGCGCCTCGTCCAGATCGGCGAGGGCGCGGCTTTGGGGGCGATCTCGCCGGCCTATATCCGCGCCCTGTTCGACGGCTACGCTCCGCGATTCGAGCGTCACCTCGTGGGCGAGTTGCAATATCGCGGGCCGGAACTGCTGGTGAGGGCCCTCGACGGGCTGGACGGCGCGCGGGCGGATTTCGGCGACGTGATCGACCTCGGCTGCGGCACCGGCCTGGTGGGCGAGGCTTTGAATGGGCGCACGCGAACCCTGATGGGAATCGACATCTCCCCCGGCATGCTCACCGAAGCCGCCCGGCGGCGGCGCTACGACAGGCTCATCGAGGGCGATCTCGTCCCCATTCTCCGAGGCGGGACGCGGGACAGCGCCGATCTCGTCATCGCGGCGGACGTCTTCATCTATGTCGGCGGCCTTTCCCCGGTCATGGCCGAGACCGCCCGCATTCTCAGGCCCACGGGCCTCGTGGCCTTCACGGTGCAGTGGAACCCCGATGGCGGCCTCGTTCTCGGTGCCGATGCGCGCTACGCCCATGGCGAGCGCTACCTTCGCCGGCTGGCCGACGAAGCCGGTCTGGACATGCTCGGTCTCGAACCCGCCGTGATCCGCCGCGAGCGCGGGAGCGAAGTGCCGGCGCGCGTAGTCCTGTTGCGCAAACCCGGCCCTCCGGCGCCTTAATCCCAATTGTGCGCGATTGAGTTGAACCGAAGCGGGCCGGCATGTGTTGCACGGCACGACACTCCCCCATTCATCCGCACCAACGCGGCGCAGGCGGTTTATCCGTCGCGTCCGATCGGTAAGGTCCGGCCTTCTCCCGACCCTTACAATCCTCTTCCAGGAGCCTGTTCAGACGCATGGCCGATAAGACCGACAAGTCGTTTCCCGCGAGCCCGAGCACGCGCATTCCCTTCGCACTCGCCCTCTCGGCACTGGCCGGATGCGCCGATTCCATCGGCTTCCTCGAATTTTCACAGCTCTTCATGTCGTTCATGAGCGGCAACACCACCCGCTTCGGCGTCTCGGTGAGCAAGTTCGATTGGGAGAGCACGGCCCGCGTCAGCTCGGTCATCGTCATGTTCTGCTTCGGCGCCTTCATCGGCACGCTGATCGCGGCCTGGGTCGGGCGCTGGCGGCTCTCGGTGATGCTGCTGCTGCAGGCGGTGCTCCTCGCCATCGGCCTCGTCATGCCCTACGGCACCTTCTCCTGGCCGCTGCACGTCTATCCCATCGTCATCGCGCTCGGCCTCCAGAACGCCACGCTGCAGGACGAGGCCGGGCGCAGCCTCGCCCTCACCTATGTCACGGGCGCCGTGGTCCGCTTCGGCACCGGGCTCGCCAACCTGCTGATGGGCAAGGTCGCACCGTCGTTCTGGATCCAGGCGCCGCTCTGGGGCGCCCTGAGCACCGGGGCGGTGATCGGCGGCTTCCTCCAGACCCGTTTCGGCGAGGACGCCTTCCTGTTCCCGGCGGCCCTCGCGGCACTCCTCGCCCTGATCGCCATCGCCCTCACCGTCCTGAAGCCCGGCAGCGCCTATGTCACGGGCGCGGAAGAATACCATCCGCCGGACGCAAGGGGACCGGTGAAGTAAGCGCGTGTTTCATCGGATCTAAGGGCGGATCTTCATGCCGGAGCCGATCGTCTGCCGAAATCGATCATCCCAGCAGAGCACCTCAGGATGAGATAAAGCCTTGGAAAGACACCTCAAATAGGCCCTGCGACCGGCGGACGATGAATGGACCTCGTCCCCGTCCGCCGAACGCGTCGAGAACGACCATCGGTCGGGATCGGCGCCGCTTGGCGATGAGTTCAATCGCCTCCGCCGTCGCTGCGCAGGCGCTTGGTGGCGCCGCGCCGGGACTTCTCGTCGAGGCGCCGCTTCTTCGAAGCGAGGGTCGGGCGTGTCGCCCGGCGCGGCGTCGGCGGCACCGCCGCCTCGGCGACGAGGGCGGCGAGGCGCTCGCGCGCATCGGCCCGGTTGCGGTCCTGCGTGCGGAACTGCTGGGCCATGATGACGATGACCCCGTCCTGGGTCAGCCGCCGCCCGGCGAGGCGCATCAGGCGCACCGCCACGGCGTCGGGCAGGGAGTGCGAGCGCCGCGCATCGAAGCGGAGCTGCACCGCCGTGGAGAGCTTGTTGACGTTCTGCCCGCCCGGCCCCGAGGCGCGCACGAAAGTCTCTTCGAGTTCGGCCTCGTCGATGGCGAGATGCGGGGTGCATTGCAGGGCCATCGCCACCATATTCCTCGTATGCCGGAGCCGCTCAGGCGGCCTCGGACGGCGCCTTCGCCTTCACCGCGAGGGCGTGGAGCCCGCGCTTGAACGCCTCGTCGAGAACGCCGTTCACGATCCGGTGGCGCTCGACCCGGCTCTTCCCCTCGAATGCGGCGGAGACGATCTCGACACGGAAATGCGTCTCGCCCTCGGGCCGTGCGCCCGAATGTCCCGCATGCAGATGGGATTCGTCCACGACCACCAGGGTTTGCGGCGCCAGTTGCGCGTCGAGCGCTCCGGTGATCCAATCCTTGAGCGTGCCGGCCATCGTGTCCTCGTCTTTCCGTCGCTTCGTTCCTAGCCTGTAGGCGCCCGGAGGCTTCGGGGTCGTCAACCCCCGATCTCCGCATGCGTCATCAGGCCCGCCGCCCTTGTGTCTCGGACCCGCCCTCTCATAATCGCCCCACCATGGATCTCAACTCGCGTCTGTTCGACAGCATCCGCATCAAGCGCAAACCCTCCTGCGACGAGCCCAAGGCTGCGTCCCAGACGGGCTGCGAGACCCCCGGCTGCACCAATGCCGGGCTCTACCGCGCTCCCAAGGGTCGCAAGGCGGAAGGCCAGTACTGGCGCTTCTGCATCGACCACGTGCGCGCCTACAACGCCACCTACAACTACTTCGACGGCATGAACGACGCCGCCGTCCAGGCCTACCAGAAGGACGCCGTGATCGGGCACCGCCCGACCTGGGCGATGGGCGTGAACCCGGCGACGCGGGCCGCCGGAGCGAAACCGGGCGACCCGAAGCGCGACTGGGCCTATGTCGACCCGCTCGACATCCTGCGCAGCGAAGGCGTCGGCGAGACCTCGCGCCGGGCCAAGCCCGAGCCGAGCCGGCCGCGCCTCACGGTGGCCGCCCTGAAGGCCCTCGACGTGCTCGGCCTCGACGAGAACGCCGACACGGCCGCCATCAAGGCGCAGTACAAGGTGCTGGTGAAGCGCTTCCACCCCGACGCCAATGGCGGCGACCGCTCGTTCGAGGAGCGGCTGCGCGACATCATCCGCGCCCACGACACCCTGCGTGCCGCCGGCCTGTGCTGAGCCGGGTGCCGCGAACCGGCACGAACGATGCACGTTTTTGCAAATGACGTGCGGTGGGAGGCGGCAAACCGCGCGGGAGGCCCTATATCGAGTTCTCGCACCCCTTGGCGTCCGCCGACGCAGCCCCTTAAAGGTGGTATTCCACGTCTCGCCCCGTGCGGGACCCGGCAATGCCCACCGAGATAGATCCGCGAGCCCGGCCCATGCCGGCGCCCGCCCCGACGAGGTCCCGTATGCTTTCTGACGACACCCCCGCCTCGCTGCCCGACCGGATGGTCTCCGTCCGCGAGGCCTTCGGCATCGATCTCGACCTCAAGGTGCCGGCCTTCTCGCAGAGCGAGGAGCACGTTCCCGATCTCGACCCGGATTACATCTTCGATCGCGAGACCACCCTGGCGATCCTGGCGGGCTTCGCCCGTAACCGGCGCGTGATGGTCACCGGCTATCACGGCACCGGCAAGTCGACCCATATCGAGCAGGTCGCCGCCCGCCTGAACTGGCCCTGCATCCGGATCAACCTCGACAGCCACGTCTCCCGCATCGATCTCGTCGGCAAGGACGCGATCGTGCTGAAGGACGGCAAGCAGATCACCGCCTTCCAAGACGGTATCCTGCCCTGGGCGCTGCAGAACAACGTGGCGCTGGTCTTCGACGAATACGATGCCGGCCGACCGGACGTGATGTTCGTGATCCAGCGCGTGCTCGAAGTCTCGGGGCGCCTGACGCTGCTCGACCAGAAGCGGGTGATCCGCCCCCACCCGGCCTTCCGCCTGTTCGCCACCGCCAACACGGTGGGGCTGGGCGACACGTCCGGCCTCTATCACGGCACCCAGCAGATCAACCAGGGCCAGATGGACCGCTGGTCGATCGTGACGACGCTGAACTACCTCGCCCATGACCGCGAGGTGGACATCGTCCTGTCGAAGGCGCTGCATTACCAGCGCGACGGCGGGCGCGACATCGTCAGCCGCATGGTCCGCGTCGCCGACCTGACCCGCAACGCCTTCATGAACGGCGACCTCTCCACCGTCATGAGCCCGCGCACGGTGATCACCTGGGCCGAGAACGCCGACATCTTCCAGGATATCGGCTTCGCCTTCCGGGTGACCTTCCTCAACAAGTGCGACGAGCTCGAACGCACCCTGGTGGCGGAATTCTACCAGCGTGCCTTCGGCAAGGAGCTGCCCGAGAGCGCGATGAACGTGGCGCTGAGCTGAGGATCGACGCGGAGGACGCGATGGCCGAACCGGCCTTGAAGGGTGAGACACGGGAATCGTCACCGTCCGAGCGCGCACCGAATCGTGCGCGCTACGAGGATGATTTCTATTCGTGGCTGATCCAGCAAGCCGATCTCCTGCGCGCCCGTCGCTTCGAGGAGCTCGATCTCGAGCACATGGCCGAGGAACTCGAGGATTTGTCGAAGAGCGAGTTCGCCAAGCTTCAGAGCACCCTGCGCGTCCTCGTCATGCACATGCTGAAATGGGACCAGCAGCCGGAGCACCGCACGCCGAGCTGGATCTTCTCGATCCGTGAGCAACGGCGGCGCTACGGGCGGATCTTGTCCAGCAATCCCGGGCTGAAGCCTCGCATCGACGAGGCGCTGAGCGACGCCTACCCGGACGCACGCGATTGGGCCGCCGACGAGACCCATCTGCCGCCGGATGAGTTTCCCGCGGAATGCCCCTACGGCTGGGACGACATCCTGGACCGCCCCTTCGATTTCGACTCGGTGAAGAAGTAGCGATCGTGGCCATCTCGAACCGCAAAGCCGGCGAACGCCGGGAGCCCATCGCCGAACCGCTGAAGCGTTCGGTGGCCGGATGCCTGCGCGCCATCGCCAAGCGCTCCGAGATCGAGGTGGTCTATGCCAGCGACCGGCCGGCGCTCACCGGCGACAAGGCGCGCCTGCCCGAGCCGCCGCGCAAGCTGACGCCGGAGGATGTGGCGATCCTGCGCGGCAATGCCGATTCGATGGCGCTGCGCCTCGGCTGCCACGATGTGGCGGTCCATCGCCGCCTCGCCCCCGAGAATGCCGGTGCGCGCGCCGTGTTCGATGCCGTCGAACAGGCCCGCGTGGAGGCCATCGGCTCGCGTAGGATGGCCGGCGTGGCCTCGAACCTCACGGCCATGCTGGAGGACCGCTACCATCGCGGCGGCAAGTACGAGGACATCACCGACCGGGCGGATGCCCCGATGGAGGATGCCGTCGCCCTGATGGTGCGCGAACGCCTGACCGGGGAAGCCCCGCCCAAGGCCGCGCGCAAGATCGTCGACCTCTGGCGCTCCCATATCGAGGAGAAGGCCGGCCCCAGCCTCGACGGTCTCATCGGCAATCTCGAGAACCAGCGCTCCTTCGCCCGCTCGGTGCGCGAGTTGCTGTCCTCCCTCGACATGGCGGACGAGACGCCGCTCGACCCGGAGGACGACGACAACGAGGACGACAACGAAGGGCAGGACGACGAGCAGACCCCGAGCGAGGGCGAAGCCGAGGAGCAGTCCCAGGGCGACAAGTCCGAGATGGAGACCTCCGAGGAGGCCTCGGACGAGTTGCAGGACGGCGCCACGGAAGCCGCCGACGCTCCCTCCGGCGAATTGCCGGACGAGTCCGAGAACGCCGAATCCGAGGAGGCCTCCGAGGCCAAGCGTCCGCCCAACAACCGGCCCGTCGAGCCGCGCGGCCCCGAATACAAGGTGTTCAATCCCCGCTTCGACGAGATGATCGACGCCGAGGATCTGTGCGACGCCGAAGAGCTCGCGCGCCTGCGCACCTATCTCGACAAGCAGCTCGCCCATCTCCAGGGCGTGGTCGGCCGACTCGCCAACCGGCTGCAGCGCCGGCTCCTGGCGCAGCAGAACCGGGCCTGGGAATTCGACCTCGAAGAAGGCCAGCTCGATCCGGCCCGCCTCGTGCGGGTGATGACCGACCCGTTCCAGCCGCTCTCGTTCAAGCGCGAGAAGGACACGAATTTTCGCGACACGGTGGTGACGCTGCTGCTGGACAATTCGGGCTCCATGCGCGGCCGGCCGATCACCGTGGCGGCCACCTGCGCCGACATCCTGGCGCGGACCCTGGAGCGCTGCGGCGTGAAGGTGGAGATCCTGGGCTTCACCACCCGCGCCTGGAAGGGCGGCCAGTCACGCGAGGCGTGGCTGGCGGCGGGCAAGCCCAACGCGCCGGGCCGCCTCAACGACCTGCGCCACATCGTCTACAAGAGCGCCGACGCTCCCTGGCGCCGGGCGCGCAAGAATCTCGGGCTGATGATGCGCGAGGGGCTGCTCAAGGAGAATATCGACGGCGAGGCCCTGGACTGGGCGCACAAGCGCCTGCTCGCCCGGCCCGAACAGCGCAAGATCCTGATGGTGATCTCGGACGGCGCGCCCGTCGACGATTCGACCCTCTCGGTCAATCCGGGCAATTATCTCGAGCGCCACCTGCGCTGGATGATCGAGGACATCGAGACCCGCTCACCGGTGGAACTCCTCGCCATCGGCATCGGCCACGACGTGACCCGCTACTACCGCCGCGCCGTCACCATCATCGACGCCGAGGAGCTCGGCGGGGCGATGACGGAGAAGCTGGCGGAGCTGTTCGAGGAGGATGCGGGTGGTGCCGCGCCCGTGCGCAGGGCTGCGGGCGGGCGGCGGTAGCCATCGAAATCGAACCGATGCCCCGTTGATTCGGTTCGGCCGTTCATCGAAGGATTTCGGTCGGCCGATTATATGTCTCGCCCTTGGTGAATCTCGGGTAGACTGCGCTTCCGCTTCTGGACCAATGCCCAGAAGCGGCCGTCGATGGCCACAAGTCCGCACCCGATCAGCATTATGCCGAGATAGTGGCGTGCCTCCAAAACCTCTCCGAGCATCGACGCGCCGAGCAAGATCGCCGAAATCGGGATGAGGAAGGTCACGAGAAGCAGGTTCGTTGCTCCCGCGCTCGCCAGCAGACGAAAGTAGAGCACATAGGCCAGAGCCGTCGAGACAGTCGCAATGGCGAGCACCGCGCCCCACACCGGAGGGTCCGGCATCGCAAGCGTCCAGGGGCGATCCACGACCAAGGCGACGGGCAGGAGCATAAGCGCTGATGCTGTAACCTGCCCCGCAGCAGTTGCGAATGGCGAAACGCCCATGAGCTTGAACCGGCGACCGAATACACCCGCGAGCGCGTAAGAGAAGGCAGCGGCGAGCACGGCAAGTTGCGCTAGGACATCTGCTCCGAGCCCGGTCAGCACGTCAGGCCCGACCATCGCAACGACCCCGGCAAAGCCTAGGATGACGCCGACGAGCCGGCTTACTGTCATGCGTTCGTCGACGGTGAGGAGGTGAGCCACGATGACGGCGAAGAGCGGCGTGGTGGCATTCAGGATGGCGGCGAGCCCGGAGGCGATGTGAGTCTGCCCCCACACGATGAGGCAGAAGGGCAAGACGTTGTTCAGCAGCCCCATCCCAGCGAACGCCACCCAGGGGCCGGGCTGCCGCGGAAGGCGTAAGCCTGCAAACGGCAGAACCATGATGAGAACCAACGCGGCGAGCCCAACCCTGAGCACGACGAGGGTGAGTGGCGGAAGAGCTGTGAGCGCAACGCTCGTAAAGAAGAACGATCCGCCCCAGAGCATGGAAAGCACAATCAGCGCTGTATATTCGGCGGCGGACATCGGGCGGTTCATTTCGGAAGGCATGAGCGATTCCCCTTGAGGAGCATTCGTGCCTACAGGGCACCATCTCGCTCGGCGTCTCGTTCCTTGCTCTGCAATTCGCGATCTACTCGCTTTCCTGTAGTCCAGCTTCCACCAAAGTCGAACCTGTTACCCGTAATCACACAGTCGCGGATCTTCGTCGGAGATGTATTCAGGCGCGGCCTCGTTACTGCATGTAACGAGGCCGCCATTTATATAAACCACGATGGTAAAGCTGATAAATAAATAAATATATATCATATAAATACTGAGACATATTCGTGAAATATAATGACTCACCAATATTCTCATTGAGAGTCTCTTCTATCCGGCAAGCAAGGTTTAGGCGGTAGAGGCTGTAACTCACCCATCATAATCATCGAGAACGGATGCGAAGCGTCAGTTCCCGCCCCTACGACACCAACCGCATATCCAACCGCCCCAGCATCCGCCCGAACACGGCCGGATCGTCGAGGGCGCGGGCGAGGACGAGGCCGCCTTGGATCGTCAGGACGGCATCCTCGGCGAGGGAATCCGCCTCGGCGGCCGGGCGCCCGGCGCGGATCAGCGCCTGCGCCAGAGCCTCGCGCCAATCCCGGAAGTAGCCGGCGATCCGGTCCGCGAATCCGTCGCGTCCCTCGGTGAGGGCGAAGGCGCCCACGAGGCAAGCCCTTCGGCCGGAGCGGAAATAGGCGTCCGTCTCCGACAGCATGAGCCGGATCGCCGCCCGTGGATCGGGATCGTCGCGCAGGGGCGCGTAGACCTTCTCCTCGAACCACGCGCCGATGGCGTCGAGGACGGCTTCAGCCATCTCGGCCTTACCGCCGGGAAAGGCGTGATAGAGGCTGCCCTTGCCGAGGCCGGTTCGCGCTCCGATGAGGGCGAGGCTCGCACCCTCGTAGCCGTACTCGCGAAAGACCTCGGCGATGGCGGGCAGCGCGTCCTCCCGCGCCCCCGGCTTCTTCGTCATGGTCCGGTCAGAGCCCGAGATCGGTGAGTCCGGGATGGTCGTCGGGGCGCGGCGCGGCGCGGTCCCAGTGGAACTTGCGCTCCGATTCGGAGATCGCGAGGTCGTTGATGCTGGCATGGCGCAGCCGCATCAGGCCGTTGGCGTCGAACTCCCAGTTCTCGTTGCCATAGGCGCGGAACCAGTCGCCGGCCACATCGTGAAACTCGTAGGCGAAGCGCACGGCGATCCGGTCCTCGGTGAAGGCCCAGATCTCCTTGATGAGACGGTATTCGTGCTCCTTCGCCCATTTGCGGGTGAGGAACTCGACGATGGCCGCACGGCCTGAGAAGAATTCCGAGCGGTTCCGCCAGCGGCTGTCCGCCGTGTAGGCCAGCGAGACTTTTTCAGGGTTGCAGCCGTTCCAGCCGTTCTCGGCGGCGCGGACCTTCTGGATCGCGGTCTCGCGGGTGAAGGTGGGCAGCGGTGGGCGGGATTCGGACATCGGCTCGGGCTCCTGCGCTTGTCTGTACCGATCGGTACAAACAGCGGGCGTGCCGGTCAAGGCGTCGAACCGTTCAGGTGTGACCGAGGATCGCGAGCCACGCCACGGTGGTCGCGACCGCGAGCAGGGTCGAGAGCATGACGGCAGCGGCGATCAACCCGGTCTCGGCCTTGTAGCGGACGGCCAGCAGGTAGGAGTTGATGCCCACGGGCATCGCCGCGAACAGGGTGGCGACCCCGGCATAGGCGGGCGGCATGGTGAAGACGTGGAAGGCCAGCACCCAGACCGCCAGCGGATGCAGGACGAGCTTCAGGGTCGTCACCACCATGGCGCCGGGCAGGTCGTGCAGCACCCGGTAGCGCACGAGGCCGGCGCCGAGCGCGATCAGCGCGCAGGTGGAGGCAGTGCCGGCCAGCGCATCCACCAGCGACTTGACCATGCCGCCGGGGGCGAGGCCGAACGACTTGAGGCCCAAGCCGATCATCAACGACAGGAAGATCGGGTTGCGGAACAGGACGAGGACGAGCCCCTTCAGCCGCTTGAGGATCGATTGCTGTCCGTCCGATTCGATGAGGAAGGTGGCGCAGCCCATCATCAGAGGCAGGTGGACGGCGAGCAGCATGAAGAGCGGAAACGCGCCCTCATCGCCATAGGCTTGCAGGATCATCGGCACGCCGATGAAGATCGTGTTCGATTGGCTGGCCGCGAATCCGTGCAGGATCGCGCCCGTCCGGCCGACGCCTTCTCGCCGCAGGCCGATCAGCGAGCCGACGAGCCAGGACAGGCCGGCGCCGCCGAAATAGCTGAACCAGTACGCCCAGGTGACCTCGCCGGTGAGACCCGGCCGCGTCAGCGTCGCGATGATGAGCGCCGGCACCGCGATGGCGAAGACGTATTCGGATAGCCCATCGCTGACCTTCTCCGACAGGAACCCGGCGAGCGCCGCGACCCAGCCGATGAGGATCAGCCCGAAGATCGGGGCGATGAGCGACAGCACGGTCATCGGGAAGAGCCGGATAGTGGGTCAGTCGGAATCAACGCGAACGGCCGCCGCATGCACAAAGCATGCGGCGGCCGTTCGAGATTAAAATGAGACGTCGAGCGTGATCGAAGCGGGCTCTCGCCGACGCTTCGATATCGCAGCCTCAGGCGGCGGCCGGGGTCTCGACTTCGGCGAGCTTCTTGTGCAGCTCGCGCTTGATCAGACGGGCCGTCTGCGACAGCTCGATCTCGCGAGCCTTGATGAGGAAGGCATCGAGGCCACCGCGATGCTCGACCGAGCGCAGGGCGTGAGCCGTGACGCGCAGGCGAACCCGACGCTTCAGGGCGTCGGACTGCAGGGTGACCTGGCACAGGTTCGGCAGGAACCGGCACTTGGTCTTACGGTTCGAGTGGCTCACGAGGTGGCCGGTCTGCACGGCTTTGCCCGTGAGTTCGCAACGGCGCGACATTGTTCTAAATCCCGTCTCGTTCCGCGTCTGATCGGGCGATGGCGGAAGACCGGTCGCAACGCGCCACGGGCCTCACGCACGCCAAACTCCGATCGAGCGGCGTCTCATTGAAGGCGCGAGCCTATAGGTGACGGGCAGGGCATCCGTCAAGGGCGGCGCTGCGTTTTGCCCGTCGGAATAACCACGCTCCGGGGCCGGTGCAGCGCCATCCAGGCGCCCCGCGCCGCGGCATCCATACGATGTATTAACCACGAACGGGGACGATGACGGAACGATGCCGCCCGGTCTCTACTGCCGCGCGGCTCCAAGCCTTGGAACATCAGAGCCTCACGCCATGTGCGCCATGCGCCTCCTCCGCGCCAGCCTCCTCGCCACCCTCGGCGTGATTCCCGCCTCCGAGGGATTCGCGCGGCCGAAGGCCACCTCCGCCAAAACTGCGGCACCGGCGACGGTGACGGTGGATTACGGCATCGCGCTGGCCGGCATCCCCATCGGCACCGCGCAGGTCTCGGGCCTGTTCGAGACCACGCGCTACCGCATGGACGTGTCGGCCCGCCTCACCGGCCTCGTCGGCGCGGTGACCGGCGGCATGGGCTCGGCCCGGGCCAACGGCCTCATCGCCGAGGGGCCGCAGCCGAACACCTTCGCCATCTCCACCAAGACCTCGAATTCCGGCATCGCCGTGCGGATGGCGCTGGCGCGCGGCAACGTCACACAATCCGAGGTGACGCCGCCCCTGATCGACATGGGCGACCGCGTGCCGGTGACCCCGGCCAACAAGCGCGGCATCGTCGATCCGGCCAGCGCCCTGATGATGCCGGCGGTGAGCCGCGGCGAGCTCACCGACCAGGCCAATTGCAACCGCACCATCCCGATCTTCGACGGCGCGACGCGCTTCAACGTGGTGCTGAGCTACGGCGAGACGCGCAACGTCGAGAAGCCCGGCTATTCCGGGCCGGTCCTCGTCTGCAACGCCCGCTACCAGGCCATTGCCGGGCATCGCCCCGACCGGCCGGGCGTGAAGTTCATGGAGGACAACCGCGACATGTCGGTATGGCTGGCGCCGGTCGAGGGCACCCGCGTGCTGCTGCCGGTGCGCATCGCCGTGCGGACGACACTCGGCACCAACATCATCGAGGCGACCCGGTGGAGCCGTGGCGGGGCGCCGAGCCAGGTGGCGCAGGCGGCTTCGGTCGATCCATGACGGCGAATCGGGCCTGAACCATGGACCAGGCCATCGACATTCCGGTCTCGCGCCCTCGCTCGGTGGGCATGTTCGTCATCGCCCTGTGTTTCACGGTCGGCTGTGCCTCGATCCTCTACGCCCGGCCCGGAATCCACGGTCACGCTTTCGAGCCCGGCAGCTTTCACACATTCCTGATCTGGTTCGGATTGTTCTTCTTCGGCGCCGCCAGCGTCGTCAGCGCCCCCCGGATGTTCCGTTCGGGCACGCTGGTTTCCGTCGGGCGGCAGGGGATCTTCGACCGCCGCCTGTCGAGCGGCTGGATTCCCTGGGACGCGGTCGAGGATCTCAAACCGGTCATGCGGGGACGCCAGCGCTATTTCGTCCTTCGCGTCGATCCCGAACGCTCGGGCGAATTGCCGATCTTCAAAGGGCGGCGCAGGATGGCCCCCTTCACGGGGCTCGGCGCCTATGGCTATGCCATCGGCGGCGCCGATCTCCAGGGCGGGTTCGCGGCCCTCGGCGACGCCCTGTCCGGCACTGCCCTCTGGCGGGCCCCCTCGGGTACCGGGACTCGCTGATGTCGCCTCTGCCCCGCTCTCTTCGCTTCCTCGCCCTCGCGGGCTGCCTCGTCGCGGTGGCGGGCCATGCCGGTCCCGGCCATGCGGGCGAGCTCAGCTCGGACATCTCGCCCTGCGGGGGCGACGCTTATTCCTCGGCGGAGGTGATCGAGGGCCGCCCGGCACGGCGCGGCCCCCTCGTGGCGATGCCGGACACGCTCTGCGCCGATCTCGCGCCGCAGCAGCCGGCGAACCCCGTGGAGATCTATGTCGATCCTTATGGCTACCGGGGCGGTGGCTATCGCGGGGGTGACGCCCCATATGGCGGGGAGACGCAGCGTGGGGGCCGGCCGTCCGGACGGCCCCTGCGCAGCGGCGACTGACCCGAGGCGGCCATCTCGACGGGCCGTCATGAGACCCTGCCGCCGGCCGCTTTCGCCGAAGGGACCCGTCCCGCACACATGACGCGCCGCTCCCTCCCCCCGCAGGCCCGCTCACGCGGCGTCACGGCGGTGCTCGGGCCGACCAATACCGGCAAGACCCATCTCGCCATCGAGCGGATGCTCGCGCATCCGACGGGGATGATCGGGCTGCCCCTGCGCCTGCTGGCGCGGGAGGTCTACCTGCGCGTCGTCGCGCGGGTGGGGGTCGAGCAGGTCGCCCTCGTCACCGGCGAGGAGAAGATCAAGCCGGACCGGCCACGCTACTGGATCTCCACCATCGAGGCGATGCCGCGCGACCTCGACGTCGCCTTCGTGGCCATCGACGAAATCCAGCTCGCCGCCGACATGGACCGCGGCTACGTCTTCACCGACCGCCTGCTGCACCAGCGCGGGCGCGAGGAGACGCTGCTGATCGGCTCCTCCACTATGCTGCCCCTGGTGCAGTCGCTGATTCCCGGTGTACACACCACCACCCGCCCGCGCCTGTCGAAGCTCACCTTCGCGGGCGAGAAGAAGCTCGGGCGCCTGCCCCGGCGCACGGCCATCGTCGCCTTCTCGGCGGAGGAGGTCTACGCCATCGCCGAGCTGATCCGGCGCCAGCGAGGCGGGGCCGCCGTGGTGCTCGGTGCGCTGTCTCCGCGCACCCGCAACGCCCAGGTGGAGCTCTACCAATCGGGCGATGTCGATTACCTCATCGCCACCGACGCGGTGGGGATGGGCCTCAATCTCGATGTGGACCACGTCGCCTTCGCGGCGAACTGGAAATACGACGGCACGCGCTTCCGCAGGCTGACGCCCCCGGAGATGGGGCAGATCGCGGGACGGGCCGGACGCCACCTCTCGGACGGCACCTTCGGCTCCACGGGGCGCTGCGCCCCGTTCGAGCCCGAGATGATCGAGGCCCTGGAGAACCACGATTTCGAGCCGGTGCGCGTGCTGCAATGGCGCAACCCCGATCTCGACTTCTCCTCGCTGAAGTCCCTTCAGGAGAGCCTGGACGAGCATCCGAACGAGAAGGGACTGACCCGCGCGCCCATGGGCGAGGACCAGTCCGCCCTCGAAATCCTGATGCGCGAGGACGACATCCGCGACATCGCCACCAATCCGACGGTGGTGCGACGCCTGTGGGATACCTGCGGCGTGCCCGATTACCGCAAGGTCCACCCCCAGACCCATGCGGATCTCGTCGCCCAGCTGTTCCGATTCCTCATGCGGGGCATGGCCGGGCGCATCCCCAACGACTGGTTCGCCAAGCACGTGGCGATGATCGACCGCACCGACGGCGACATCGACGCCCTGTCCCAGCGCATCGCCCAAGGGCGAACCTGGACCTTCGTCGCGAACCGTCCTGACTGGCTGATTGATCCGGTGCATTGGCAGGGCGAGACGCGTCGGGTAGAGGACAGGCTGTCTGACGCCCTGCACGAGCGCCTTGCGAGCCGTTTCGTCGATCGGCGCACTAGCGTCCTGATGCGGCGCCTGAGAGAGAATACGATGTTGGAAGCTGAGATCACCGCCGGCGGGGACGTTACCGTCGAGGGCCAGCATGTCGGCCATCTGCACGGGTTTCAGTTCGTCGCCGACCCGGGCGCGGAAGGCCACGAGGCCAAGACCCTGCGCAGCGCCGCCGAAAAGGCGCTGGGCGGCGAGATCGAGGCGCGCGCCGAGCGCTTCTCGGCCGCGGCGGATTCGTCCCTGGTCCTGTCCCATGACGGCATCATCCGCTGGACCGGAGACCCGGTCGCCAAGCTGACGCCGGGCGACAAGCTGTTCGAGCCGCATGTGCGGCTGCTCGCCGACGAGCAGCTGACCGGCCCGGCCCGCGACAAGGTCGAGGCCCGGCTGGTCGCCTGGCTGAAGGCCTATGTGGTCAGGCTCCTCGGTCCGCTGATCGAGATCGAGACCGCCGCCGACCTCGTCGGCCTCTCGAAGGGCATCGGCTACCAGGTCGTGGAATCCCTCGGCGTGCTGGAGCGCGCCAAGGTGATGCACGAGATGCGCACCCTCGATCAGGAGGGCCGTGGCGCGCTGCGCCGCCATGGGGTCCGCTTCGGCGCCTATCACATCTTCCTGCCGGCTCTGCTGAAGCCGGCGCCCCGTACCCTCGCCGCCCAGCTCTGGGCGCTGAAGAACGGTGGCCTCGACCAGCGCGGCCTCGACGAGATCGCGCATCTGGCCGGCTCCGGCCGGACCTCGATCAAGGTCGATCCCGAGATCGCCAAGGGCCTCTACCGCGCCGCCGGCTTCCGGGTCTGTGGCGAGCGCGCCGTGCGCGTCGACATCCTGGAGCGTCTCGCCGACCTGATCCGCCCGGCCGTCACCTACCGCCCCGGCACCACGCCGGGCGAGGCGCCCGCCGGCACCGCCGATGGCGACGCCTTCGTCGCCACCGTGGGCATGACCTCGCTGGTCGGCTGTTCGGGGGAGGATTTCGGCTCGATCCTGAAATCCCTCGGCTATGCACCTGAAACGCGCCCCGGCCCGGCGATCACCGTGCCGCTTCTTCCGGCCGCGTCGACCCGCCCCATCGCACCCGCAGCCGCATCGACCGACGACGCGGTGATGGCGTCCGAGGAGGCCGCACCCGCGACCGAAGACGAGGCCAAGCCGGACGCCGAGACGCCTTCGGAAGGCGAGACGGCTTCTCGAGACGGGACGACCACCGAAGACGAGACCTCGCCCGACACGGCCCAGCCCGTGGCGGAAGGCGTGCCCGACCCCGAGACGGTGTCCTCCGAGGCCGCACCCGCGGAGGACGAGCCGGCACCGGCAGCCGAAGCTCCGGTCGATGCCGCAGAGGAACCCGAGGCGGCTCCCGTCCCCGTAGCGGAATCCGCAGCCCTCGCCGGCATCGAGCCGGAAACGGCCGAGACGGCCTCTCCTGATGCGGCCGAGGGCGAAACGCCCGTGGAATCCGCCCCGGCCGAGCCGGTGATGGTCGAGGTCTGGCGCCTGCAGCGGCATCAGCGCAGCTCCGCTCCGCGGCAGAACCGCCCGCGCGGCGGTCGCGATAACGCTCAGGCGGGCGATCGTGGTCCGGGCGAGGGCCGCCAGGACCGTCGCCCCGCTCATGCCGGCGGCCCGGACGGCGCACAGCGCAACCGTGGTGGCCAGGGCGAGCGGAGCGGGCAAGGCGAGAGGCAGGATGGTGGGCGTCGCGATGGTGGCCGGCCGGATGGCGGGCGTCCGCCACGTCGCGAGCGTTTCGAGCCCGGCCGGGTCCGGCCCGAGCGTCGGGACGAGAGTCGTTCCGCCGCACCGCAGGAACAGCGTCCGCAGCGGCGCGAACGGGCTCCGGATCCGGATTCGCCCTTCGCCAAGCTGGCCGCCCTCAAGGCCCAGCTCGAAGCCGGCGACGGCGGCAAGCGCTGAACCGGGAATCTGAAGAGGGCGGATGAAGCCGGGGCGTCAGCGTCTCGACAAATGGCTCTGGTTCACCCGCTTCGCGCGGAGCCGCTCTCTTGCCGCCGCCTTGGTGGAGGACGGCTTCGTGCGGGTGAATGGGACGCGCATCGACAACCCCGCCAAGGGGATCGCCATCGGTGACGTGGTGACGGTCGCCGCCGCCCATGGGACGGCGGCGGTGAGGGTGATCGATCTCGGGGAGCGGCGCGGTCCCGCGCCGGAGGCGCAACGGCTCTATGCCGACCTGTCGGCGGGCCGGAACGCAGTGCCCGACGATCAGGACTGATCGTTGCCGCGAAGACCGAGTGGCGGGAGTGTGTCCCGGTAACATCGCCCGAGCGGCCATGATGCGGCCACTGCTTGTCAGTCCCGGTGGCAGGGGCTAGAGCCGTGCGGAAATAGTGAGGCCTCGCGCGACCCACGGGCGCGTTAACGAGGCCGTGCAAGGGCCGGGTCTAGGATCGCGCCCGAACGGGCCGAGGTGGTTGACTCGCCCGACCATGGATTGAGGCTGAAGGGCACATGACCTACGTCGTCACCGACAATTGCATCAAGTGCAAGTACATGGACTGCGTGGAAGTCTGCCCCGTGGATTGCTTCTACGAGGGCGAGAACATGCTCGTCATCCATCCCGACGAGTGCATCGATTGCGGCGTCTGCGAGCCGGAATGCCCCGCCGAGGCGATCAAGCCCGACACAGAGCCGAGCCTGGAGACCTGGCTGAAGCTCAATGCCGATTACGCGCGGAGCTGGCCCAACATCACGCAGAAGAAGGACGCGCCTTCGGATGCGAAGGAATGGGACGGCGTCAGCGGCAAGTTCGAGGCTCATTTCTCCGCCTCGCCGGGCAAGGGCGACTAGGCCAGTTCCCGAGCAGGCGATATCGAGCGAAGGCTCCACCCGGATGGCGTTTCGCAGGTTTTGGTCCGCGCGTTAGTGAATCGCGCGCCTGCCCGCGATGATGCGTCCGGCCCTGTCGGATTTCGGCGGATCGCGTGCGCCTCATGACGTCGCAGGCGGTCGTGCAACCCACCGCCCGAGGCCGTTGCGATTGCGCTCTCCGCACGGGACCGGCTCCCTGAGGATATCCCTCCGGCAGATGGCGCACGCATGCCCTGCGTCGGCAATCCTTTGATTCGGTGCCCGGTTTGTGGTACATCAAGGGTCTGCCGTCGTTCGTGCCTGACGTGCTGCCTTTGGCCACCCAAGCGGTGGTTTCCAAACCTTTCGACAGAGTCGGCATCCCATTCCATTGGGACGCTACCTTTCCGAGACGAGGCGGCATGTGATCGACCGCTGGAGGCGCGTGCGCTTCCCGCGGCACCGGTCGCATGGTGTGGATGATCGGCTAGCCTGGGACCCGCCCGGCCGATGCATGTTGCATCGATGGCCGGCGGACAAGAGGCTCAAGCCGGGTCACCCACCCCGGGAATGAAGGTTCGGCGCGATTCGACCCGCGCGATGTTCTGGAGGCGCTTCTCGCATGACCACAGCCAAGAAGACGACGGCAGGCCGCCAAGGCTTCAAGACCGGCGAAGCGGTGGTGTACCCAGCTCATGGCGTCGGCCGCATCACTGCGATCGAAGAGCAGGAAATCGCCGGCTACAAGCTCGAGCTTTTCGTCGTCTCTTTCGAGAAGGACAAGATGGTCCTGCGCGTTCCGACCGCGAAGGCCAACAGCGTCGGCATGCGTAAGCTCGCCGAGCCCGAGCTTGTCAAGAAGGCCCTCGACGTTCTGACCGGCCGCGCCCGGATCAAGCGCACCATGTGGTCGCGCCGCGCCCAGGAATACGAGGCCAAGATCAATTCCGGCGACCTGCTGTCGGTGACCGAAGTGGTCCGCGACCTCTACCGGTCGGAGGCTCAGCCGGAACAATCCTACAGCGAGCGCCAGCTCTACGAGGCCGCCCTCGACCGCGTGTTGCGCGAGATCTCGTCGGTGAACCGCATCACCGAGACCGAGGCACTCAAGCTGATCGAGCAGAGCCTCGCCAAGTCGCCCCGCCGCGCCAAGGGCGAGGCGGAAGCCGAAGGCGATGCCGAGACGGACGGCGACAGCGACGAGATCCGGGAAGAGGCCGCCTGAGCGGCCCGCCGATCCCAGACGGATCCGTTCGACGATCGGGCCCGGCGCACCAGCGCCGGGCCTTTTTCTTTGTCGGCACTGCGTCGGCCGGCTGCTCCGATGCGCCGCAGGGTCACGGCCCCCTGTCAGCCCCGGCCTGCGGAACTATCCACGCAACGGCTCCGTTGTTCGGTGCCTGGGCGATGCCCCCGGGCTGGTGCCCTCGCTTTCTGGACCATTGGGGTCGATCGACCCCGAACGTCCGTCGCGGCGCGCGCACGCAACGGACGAAAGGCGGAGGCGGGAATGGCGGATATCGCGGGGATACGGCGACAGTTCATTCGTACGGCCATGGAGGCGCCCTTCCTGGCGCGGGACGAGGAACGTGGTCTCGCCGTCCGCTGGAAGGATGAGCGCGACGAACACGCTCTCCATCGCCTGATTTCGGCGCATATGCGTCTCGTCATCGCGATCGCGGGGCGGTTCCGGCATTACGGTCTACCCATGGCCGACCTCGTCCAGGAAGGGCATGTCGGCCTCATGGAAGCGGCGGCCCGGTTCGAGCCGGAGCGCGAGGTCCGTTTCTCCACCTATGCGACATGGTGGATCAGAGCCTCGATCCAGGATTATATCCTTCGCAATTGGTCCATCGTCCGCGGCGGCACGAGCTCCGCGCAGAAGGCGCTGTTCTTCAATTTGCGCCGCCTGCGCGCCCGGTTGATGCAATCCACCGAGGAGCATGTGGGCGACGAGATCCATCGCCGCATCGCCACGGCCATCGGCGTCTCCCGCGAGGACGTGGCGCTGATGGACGCGCGACTGTCCGGGCCGGACATGTCCCTGAACGCTCCGGTCGGCGAGGAAAGCGAAGCCTCATCCGAAAGGATGGACTTCCTCGTGGACGGCTCCGACCTTCCCGACGAGACGGTCTCCGCCTCGGTGGATGGCGAGCGCAGGCTCACCTGGCTCAACGAGGCGCTCACCGTCCTGTCCGAGCGCGAGTTGCGAATCCTCCGCGAGCGACGGCTGACGGAAGACCAGGCCACTCTTGAGGCCCTCGGCCGCCGGCTCGGGATTTCGAAGGAGCGCGTGCGCCAGATCGAGAACCGCGCCCTGGAGAAGCTGCGCCGTGCCCTGGCGGAGCGTTTTCCACAGAGTGCCGGGAACGTGTATGTCTGACCGGATGTCGCTTGCCGCCTGACCCAGTGCGCTGCACATTAACGCTTCGGCATCCCGTCTGTGGGAAGCCGGGGCGTGATGGCACGTGGACGGGCAGGTCGGCAGAGATGGACGTCGCGACACAGAGGCCTCTCCTCACCCTCGCGATGATTCTCGCCTTGAGCGTCGCGCTCGTCGGAATCATCGCCGTCAGGCACAGCCTGTCCTGGCTGGCCGCCGCCGGGACATTCTACGGCATCGTCGCTCTCTGTCAGATCGTCTATCTCACCCTCGTCGTCGCCTTCACGCGGGATGGAGCGCCTGAGCGACCTATGCCGGGCGCGTCCAGGCCGCCCTCGATCCGATAGCCCCACGATGGCATCGGGAACGATGACATCGGGCAGCACGGCATCGAGCCGCTAAAGTGGCCGTCGACTTTCACCACACGCGTTCGGGGAACCGGGCATCGGATCGAGCCCGCTCCGACGAGTCTGTCACGGTCTGGGATGTCGATCTGACCCTCTCGGACGAGCATCGCGCACGCTGCCGGGATCTCCTCTCCGATGACGAGAAGGCTCGCGCGGACCGATTCGTGCGCGATGCGGATCGATGGCGGTTCGAGGCCAGCCATGCGGCCCTGCGCCTCACCCTCGGCCATCGTCTCGGAGCGGACCCGCGCGGCATCGTCTTCAGCGTGGAGCCGTCGGAAAAGCCGTATCTGGCGGGGGCGGCAGCCGGAGCATGCCGTTTCAGCCTGTCGCATTCCGGCAGCCGCGCCCTGATCGCCCTTTCCTCCTCCGCCGAGATCGGCGTCGATGTGGAAGAGGTGCGCCCGATGCCCGATCTCCTTCGCATCGCCCGCGCCCATTTCGCCGGATGCGAGATCGCAGCCCTGGAAGCGCTGGAGCCGGTCGAGCTGACGGCGGCGTTCTTCGCCTGCTGGACGCGCAAGGAGGCCGTGGCGAAAGCGACCGGCCAGGGCCTCTCCCTGCGCCTCGACAGCTTCGCCGTCTCCGTCACGCCGGACATAGCGGAGCTGCTGACCATGCCGGGCGGGACGAAGGAGTGGAGCCTGCACGCACTCCCCGCCGCGCCGGGCTATTCCACGGCCCTCGCCATCCGGGCGGCGGATATCGGTTGCCTGTACCAGGCCCTCCCGCCCGACTGGCCCACCGGGCGGGCAGCCATATGGCAACAAGGTCGATGATGACGCTTGCGGCTCCGCGTCGGCCTCGCTATACGTCCGCTCGCCGGTGGTGACGCCGGCCGTCGGAGTGTAGCGCAGTCTGGTAGCGCACCACGTTCGGGACGTGGGGGTCGCAGGTTCAAATCCTGCCACTCCGACCAATTTTCCCGAGAGCTTGCAGTCTCTTACTGCTCCCCCAAAATCCAAGCCTTACATGGACCGCTTCGCGGACCGAATGATCCGCGTCGGGTTCCGCGTGACCTTGTCCGCCTTCGGATGCCGCGAGGCTGCTCGATGGTCGGAGACGCCTCTTGGAAACCCGTATTCGGTGACCGGCCCAGATCGCCCCGGTGATTCAGGTATGGGGCGAGGCGTGGCGGGCGGGATCTCACCAGCCATGACGTGCTTTCCACCCTCGAGTCGTCGTCGATCGTCTGGGCCATTCGGGGGCGAGCGACGCGCCGGGATGAGCCTCGCTACCAACGCTAGGCAAAGAGACCCGTCGACGGCGGCCCCGCCCTCGACGCCTTCGCCGGCTGCGCCCTCCACCCTGATCCTGAACATGTCCACGTGGAGAAGGACGAGATCGAGCACGAGCTTCGACCGTTGCTGCATCGCTCCATGGTCAGGAAACAGCAGCCAGGACCGATACTTGGATAGCCCAACAAGGGACTGTCGGGCCTGAGTCTAGAGGAGCTTCAGGACAAGCAGAGGCAACTGAATGTTAAGGGCATCTGCGCTATGTCCCAGACGAGACACAGACCGGTCGAGACGTGTCTGTCGTTCGTATAAGCGAGATAGCGCCTTGAAACGTCGGGATTTCCTCATCGGGGCGTCCGCCCTTGGCTTGGCCTCCTCGTCTGTCGCGAAGGCCGCCGTATCGCCGCTTCAGGCGCCAGTGGCGGCGCCCGCGGGAGCCCGGATCGCGCGGGTCGCCATACATCCGGCGATCGGCTTTTCCCGGGTCGGCAATTCCGACGCCTGGTTTCCCGCACCCGAGGTGCCGGGCCTCCTCGACGAGCCGGAGGGCGGCTTCAAGGATTCCGAAGGCCGCATCAAGAAGCAGGTTCAGCGGTTCCGCCTCTATGGCTACGACGAGGAAGGCCGCGTGGTGCGCGAACTCGACGCTTCCAAGGGCGTCCGCTGGAGCGTCCACGTGGCCAACACCAAGGCGGCCTGGTACGGGTTCATCAATGCGCTCGATCAGGGGCCGGCGGCGCCCGGCATTCCCGGCACCCAGCGCAATCCCCTGGTCCTGGCCGACCGGCGCGACGATCTCCTGGTGATCGACCCCGGCATCGTCGAGATCGGCGGCATCTCCGCCAATGCCGCGGGCAAGGATCCGGCCTGCCGCATGCAGGGTCGGTTCTGGAACACCCTCGATGTCGATCTCGGCCACCTGCGCACCGACGACAACGGCCGCCTGCTGGTCTTTGCCGCCAACGGCATCTCGCGCACGGCCCTGCCGCAGAACCCGGTGCGCGACTTCACCA
This sequence comes from Methylobacterium sp. Leaf91, assembly GCF_001422815.1. GTDB lineage: Bacteria > Pseudomonadota > Alphaproteobacteria > Rhizobiales > Beijerinckiaceae > Methylobacterium. The sequence continues at coordinate 316,564 of NZ_LMMP01000001.1, forward strand.
ACAACGACGGCTGGCACGACGATTGGTGCGACGGCTGGGTACAGGCCAGGGTCGAAATCGACGGCGCCTCCGTGCCATGCGAACCGGCCTGGATCGTCTGCTGCGGTCCGAAATTCGCGCCCCAGCTCGAACCCATCGTCACGCTCTACGACGCCGCCCGCGAAGCGATGGTCGAGCTCGGCCATCTGAAGGCCCCCTCCGATACCGTCTCGTTCCGGCGCGACGTGCTGCCGATCCTGCGCCGGGCCGGCACCATGCAATGGGTGGCCACCTCCTCGTTCCTCGGCGCGGCCTGGAACCAGATCGGCGACCTCTCCAGTCCGGCGCTCATCGCCAAGCTGGCGCGTCCCCATGAAGAGGGCCGCGCGATGCGGCAGAACGTTCTCCAGGCCTTCCGCCGTCCGGGCGGCGAGGACCAGCGGGCCGCCGCCATGCCGATCATGCTGGGCGACGGGGTGAATTATCCGGAGAGCCAGCGCACCTGGCTCACCCTCACGCCGACCCAGTACCGTCAGCTCGAACTCTGGGCGGACGGAAAATTCGCCGACGATTACGAAGACGCGGTCGCCGATTCCGTCACGCGCCTCGACGACCTGCCGCTCGCCCTCCGGCCGGAGGCCCTCACCCGTGCCGCGCTCGATGCCTGCTCGGGCGGAGCCTTCCACCCCGGGGTCGAGATCACGTGGCCGATCCGTCATGCCGCCCTCTATCGCGGCCGTGACGAGACGAAGCTGCCCTTCCGCATCAAGATCTCGGATCGACCGGGCCTGATCCAGGATCTCGGCCTGCAGCTCAATGCCACCAACGTGTTCGCGGGCAATCCCGCCAAGCCGCGCGAAGGGGCTCCCATCGGCCCGCAGGCCCCCGGCGACCTGACCCGCTGGATGGGTGTGCCGTGGCAGGGCGACGCTTTCAGCTGTCAGGCGGTTCTGACCGCCTCGGGCTTCCCCACCCCGGTCTGGTGGCCCGCGCTGCTTCCGGTGGATGTCCTACCGGAGACTTTCTACGAGCACGTCATGCGCACCGATCTCAGCGACGAGGAGCGTTTGCGCTTCTACCATGCGCGGGTGCCTTGGGCGCGGGGCGCGGCCGGTATCGGGCTTCACGTGGAGGCGGGCTACACCGATGGCCTGCGCCGTATGATCGAGCTGTGGACCCGCATGGGTGTCCTCGTCCGCCGCCCCGGCCCCAAGGGCCTGACCGGCGTTCCGGAGGTGATCTACGTGGAGACCCAGCGCGGCTCCATGGACATCGCAGCCCCGTTCCCCCGCCGCTGAGCACGCGGCGCGTGGACCGTATCGTGGTCGTCGGGGCGGGAGTCGCCGGCCTGTCCGCAGTCCGGCGTCTCGTCCTCGCCGGACATTCTCCCGTTCTCGTCGCGCCGGATCGCGTCGTGCCGAGCCGGGGGGAAACGCTCTCCGCCACGGCAGCTTCGTTTCTGGACGGGCTCGGCTGGTCCGCCCTGATCGACGACGACACCGCCATGGCCAGTCAAGGACGCTTCTCGATCTGGGGTGACAGCGCCCTGCGCAGAGCGGCCGGGCACGAGCACGGCGCCCATATCGACCGCTCCCTGCTCGAAGGACGGATGGCGGCGTCTCTGGCTGAAAGCGGGATCGAGCGCCTGGCGGAGGCCGTGGTCGGCCTGGAGCATCTTCCCCGCGGCGTCCGCATCGGCTTGGCCGACGGGCAATGGCTGGATGCGGCGGCGGTGATCGATGCGAGCGGCCGGGCCGCGCTCTCGGGTGGACCGACCGCCCACCGGCGGCGCCTCGACCGGCTCGTCTGCGCCTATCAGGTGCACGACGTGCCCGATGACGCCGAGCTTGCCGCAGCGACCCTGGTGGAGGCGGTGGAGTTGGGCTGGTGGTACATGGCACCGATGCCGGGCCGGCGCATGATGATCGGCCTGTTCACCGATTCCGATCTTTTGCCCGCAGGGGCGGCGAAGGATGGCAAGCTCTGGGCGGATGCGGCCAGGGAAACCATCGCCATCGCCGCCCGTCTGGAGAGCCTGGACCTCGACACCGCCTGTGCCTCGCTGTCTCCCCGAGTTGCGCCGGCAGCCTCGATCGTGCCGACCCACTTGATCGAGGGGCGTGTCCTGCGCTCGGGCGACGCGGCGGCCTCCCTCGATCCGCTCGGGGCGAACGGCCTCGCGACGGCGCTCTGGAGCGGCATCCAGGCCGCGGAGGCCGCGCTGGCCCTCATCGCCGACGATCCGGCTCCGGCACTCGCCTACGAGCGCGCCTTTCTCGAAGGCATCGCGCATCACCTCTCCGGGCAGCGGACCCTCTACGCCGCCGAGCGACGCTTTACCGACGCTCCCTTCTGGTCCCGCCGGCATGCTTTCCCCTGAATCCGAGGATGATTCCATGAGACCCGTTTTTCGCTCCCTGCTCACCGCGCTTCTCGCGGTGCTCGTTCCCGTCGCGGCTTGCGCCGACGAGACACGCCGCGTCGAGATCCTCGCTCCGAACGCAGAGACGATCACCCCCAGCGGCACCTGGAGCATCGGCGCACGGGCGGGAGATTTCGTGTTCATCGGCGGGATGCGCGGTGTCGACCGGACCACCGGCGAACTCATCGAGGGCGAGGAGGCTCGTATCCGTCGCATGTTCGACAACATGCTCGCCGCCGCCGCGGTGGCGGGTGCAACGAAGTCCGATGCCGTTCGCCTGACGGTGTTCGTCACGGACGTCGCCCGGCTGCGTCCGATCGTCAACAAAGTACAGAAAGACATCTGGGGCGACGGCCCATATCCACCCCGCACCGTGCTCGAGGTTCCCCGCCTCGACCAGAACGACATCGCCGAGATCGACGGCACCTTCTACCGACCCATCGCCAAATGACGACATTCCGGCGGTGGCCGTAAGGCGCGGTCGACCCTTTCGATCAAGCTCATGAGAACGCTGGAGCTGCGCCCGATCTCATCGACATCGTCATCGATGCCGGCGGCACCCAGACGGGCGGCGACGGCGATGACACGCTGCGAGGCGGCATCGGTGGGGATACCCTCAATGGGGGGCCGGAAACGACACCATGATCGGTGGCGGCGACGTGGTCCAAGACTTTGATATTGCCGAAGGTGATAGACTTGACTTCAGTGTGACAGATGCAGAGCGCAACGTTGCAGGCAACCAGAGCTTTGACTTTATTGGAACCAACACCTTCTCGGGTGAGGCCGGCTGGCTGCGCTTCAGGTTCGGCGGCGGAAACACTTTGGTCCAGGGCGATACCAACGGCGACGGAGCGGCCGACTTCGCCGTCCTCCTCCAAGGCCATCATGTGCTCGACAGCGGATCCTTCATCGTCTGACGGTCCGAGCCTCCGAGAATGACCAGAGAAGGGCGAGGGGCCGGTGGCTCCCCGTCCTTTTTCAACGATCTTGGAGCGTCATCACGCTCCAGAGAACAGGTGTACGATTACAATCGTCGCCGGCATCGATGTCGATCATGAGATGTTCCTGCTTCATGCTCCCGAGACACAGCGATATCGGATCCCTGTAATCTTTGGCATTCTGCGCTTGACGCTGGTATACCAGAAGGCACATGGTGTGAGTGCTCCTCGTGAGGAGCCTTCCTATGAGCAAAACTTTACCCGCCCGGCGTGAGCCGAGGCGGGTTTTTTCGTCGCTTCGCAACCCGCGACGCGCTCGGCCGTTGGCGAACCGGGAAAGGGCGCTGCCTGCGCACGGTGCCGTCGCCACCGGCGAGGAGGCGGGAATCCGGCCTCCGCGCGCCCTCCTCTCTCCCTGGAAGCGAGGCGTGCCGTGAACGACAACGAACATGCCGTCTACGCCATCGCCCCGGAACTCGGCGGCTGGACGGTCTACGACACGAAGACCCTCGAGCCTGCCATGGTGGACGGCATTCGACAGGTCGGATTGTGCCGTGATGCCGCTCACGCCCTCGCCGGCAGCCTGAACGCCATGGAACGGACGGTGCCCGGATCGTCGATCCCCCTTCCCGATGAAGAACCATAGGGTTTCCGAACCCGGGCTCTCGAGGGCAAGGCCCACACGTGGCTTGCCGCTTCGGAACCCGAGGCGATCACGGGCCCAAACAAGCTTCGACCATGTGCAGGCCGAGCGCCATGCGGCTTTTCTTGTCTCCGTTTCCGTCATGAAGCGTCATCGAGGCGGCGATCCCGACAAGTCGACGCAGTCTATTCCACCCGAATTCCTGGGGCCGCGTCACAGAGACAGAGCGAGCATTGCCGAACCCGGAGGATATCGCGGACGTTAGGCAACGACATCGGAATAGGATCCGCGAATGGGACAATGCTGGCCGAACCGTATCTGGATCGTTCGCCACGGTGAGAGCGCCGGCAACGTCGCGAGCGAGGCCGCGCATGGGGCCAATCGTGCGCGGATCGATATCGCCGAGCGCGACGTCGACGTCCCCTTGAGCCGACGGGGCGAGGAACAGGCCGACGCGCTGGGCCGATGGTTCGCGACGCTTCCCCCAGATGAGCGGCCGGAGACGGTGCTGACTTCGCCCTATAGGCGGGCGCGGCAGACCGCTTCCCGCATCCGCGCCGCAGGCGGCTTGGCGCATGAGGCGCCGGAGGATCTCGTCGATGAGCGGCTGCGCGAGAAGGAGCTCGGCATCCTCGACCGCCTGACCCGCTCGGGCGTCGAACAGCTGCATCCCGAACAGGCCGAGATGCGCCGGCGCTTGGGTAAATTCTATCACCGGCCACCGTCCGGCGAGAGCTGGTGCGACGTCATCCTGCGTCTCAGGAGCGCGCTCGACACGGTGTCCCTGCATCACGGCGAGAAGCGCGTCCTCATCGTCGCGCATCAGGTCGTGGTTCTATGCCTGCGCTATCTGCTGGAGGAGATGACCGAGGCGGAGATTCTCGCCATCGATGCCGCTGGCGACGTCGTGAACTGCTCCGTCACGGAATACAGCTTCCAGCCTGAGGAGAAGACGACGGGTAAGCTGAGGCTGGAACGCTACAATTTCGTGGCGCCCCTGTTCGAGGCGGGCGCACCCGTCACCTCCGAACCCGACGCGAACGTGGCGGCCCGGTGATGGAAACGCAGAGCCTCACCCTCGCCCGGCTCCGGACGCTTCGGCTTCCCATCCCCCATGAGGGCAGCAAGGACGAACGCGGCAGCGCCTTCGTCCTCGGCGGCTCCACGGAAGTGCCCGGGGCCGCCCTCCTGGCAGGGGTCGCGGCTCTCAGGGCCGGCGCGGGCAAGCTGAAGATCGCCACCGTCCGCAGCGTGGCCATCCCCCTGGCCCTCGCGATTCCCGAAGCCATGGTCGTCGGCCTGCCGGAAACGCCATCGGGCGGCGTCGAGGCCCAGGGCGCCCTCGATCGGCTGCTGGCGGTGACGAAGGGCTGCGATGCCATCCTGATCGGACCCGGCATGGTCGAGGACCAGGAAACGACCGTTCTGACGATGGCTTTGCTGAAGCAGCACTCGTCCGCCGCCTTCATCCTCGATGCCGCTGCCCTCTGTGGGCTCGGTGCCCACGCGGCCGACATCCGCGCTTTCGGAAGCCGGGCCGTCATCACGCCCCATGCCGGTGAGATGGCCCAGTTGCTGGATCGCAGCCGGGATGAGATCGAGGCCGATCCGTTGCGCGCGGCCGTCGACGCAGCGGCTTCGCTGCAGGTCGTCGTGGTGATGAAGGGCGCCAAGACCTGGATCGTGGATCCGCAGGGGGCGCACTGGTTCTACGAGGGCGGCGGCATCGGCTTGGCGACGTCCGGTTCCGGCGATGCCCTGGCGGGTCTCGTGGTCGGGCTCCTCGCCCGAGGAGCCGCTCCCCTCACCGCGGCCCTGTGGGGGGTCTATCTGCACGGCGAAGCGGGACATCGCCTTGCCGCCGATATCGGCCCGCTGGGTTTCCTCGCGCGGGAGATTTCCGGCCTCGCCCCCGGACTGCTTCAGGAGGCAACGGCCGATTCTGCCACGGTGCCTTGAAGCCAACCACCGGCGTGGCTCGACCGGGCGTTGGCGGGGGAGCTAGGCTGGCGGCGAAAGGTTCCCCGCACGGCAGCGCTCTTCATAGTTTTCCCCGAAATCCCGACGTTTCTTTTTTGGGACCCGCAAGGCAACGCGAGCGTTCATAGGAGACGGACAGCGCTGCGACGCGTCGGTATCAAATAAGACATTCGATAAAGTGGGATGGTATCTATGGCTGCCAAGCAGAAAACCTTGCACGATGCGTTCTATGAGACTCTCAAGGACGTCTATTACGCTGAGAGACAATCCGTTCGCGCTCTGAAGAAGTCGGCCAAGGCCGCCGAGCATGACGAGTTGCGTCAGGCGTTCGAGACCCATGCCGAGGAGAGCGCCGTGCAGGTCGAGCGCCTCCAGCAGGTGTTCGAGATCATTGGCAAGTCCGCACGCTCGAAGACCTGTGAGGCGATGCAGGGCCTGACCGCCGAGATGGAAGAAGATCTCGAGGATTTCGGCGGCAGCCCGGCGGCGGATGCGGTCCTGATCGGCTGCGCCCAAGCGGTCGAGCACTACGAAATCGCGCGCTACGGCACCCTGAAGACCTGGGCGAGCCAGCTCGGCTACGAGGATGCCGCCAAGCTCCTCGACGAGACCCTTCAGGAGGAGAAGAAGACCGACGAGCTCCTGACGCAGATCGCACAGAGCATCAATGTCGAAGGGTCGGACGAGGCTCCGGCCGAGGACGAGGCGCCCCCCCGGAAGAAGGGCGCCAAGGCCAAGGCCGAATAAGGAGTTCCGATCATGGTCGATCCCAGCAAGATCCAGGACCATATGCCGGTCATCGGTTCGGATGGCGGGCATGTGGGCACGGTGGATCATCTCGATGGGCAGCGCATCAAGCTCACCCGGACCGATCCCGAGGCCAAGGGTCAGCACCACTTCATCCATGTCGACTCCATCGACACGGTGGAGGATGGCACGGTGAAGCTGAACCGAACCACCGCCCAAGCCAAGGACGAATGGGGCACGGCGGAATAAGGCCGGGTCTCCGACAGACGTTCGAAGGGGTTGCCATCACGGCAGCCCCTTTTCGTTTCGATCAGGGAACATTTCGGGGCGGGAAGCCCACCGGTGAAGAGATCCGCGAGGGAGAGGGAGGCGCAGGGTTTCCTGCCCCTCGGTGGACAACCTCGGGACCAAGGTGCCGTTGCGGGCTCCGTGAACGCCGGGCTGGGTAATGGCCTCAGTGCCTCCGCCGTTTGGGAGGTGCTCACAACGCAAGGTCACCTTCGACGCGCATGGCCGTCGCGATAAGGAACTGTTCGCTGGCGAATTCTGCACACACGCCATTCAGGGTGGCGGGATGATGCACCTCACCGTCCGGATTGCTGTCCTGGCCGTGCGGTCCTTCGGTTCGGGCGATTAGGCCGGCAAGTAGAGCAGACGGGCGCTTGCCGCCCAATGGTCGCGCCACTGCCGCTGACCTTGTGGGCGGTCAGGTTGTCGAGCACGACCGTGTCACCGTGCTTCAAGGTCGGCACCAAGGTCTCTTCGACATAGCGGCGGAAGCAGATCCCGGTGATCGGTCCGTCTAGGAGCGGCGTATCGAGGATCAGGCTAATGAACGCGGACTCGGTCGGCTGATCGGAGCAACCGGCAAATGGTTCGACCCTCCGCAACACACGGTATTCGCCTCCGCTCTCCAGCACGCAAGCAATGCGTGCCGAACGGGTTGCGTCACCTCGACCGTTTCCTTGCCTTCAAGCTCACCGTCGCGTGGCCTTTCAAGGCCGTGACCTGCTCGTAGATAGACACGGTTGCGTTGGCTCAACGCGACGAGCCGAGCCTCGGTGCCCGATGGAGACAGCACGTGTCAGGGCTCGGGACACCAAAGGCAGACAGGCCAGACGATCCTACGGCTTGACCGCAGCCTTCTTCGACGGCTCCGCGGATTTGATGCTGCCTGTCTCCGATACCCGATCCCGAGCCTGCTCGACGCGCTTCCTGGAAGCGGCAGCTGCGCGCTGAGAGCTGGCAAGCTGGCCTTTGGCTGCGTCGCGAGCCGACACAGCTTGGCTGAGTTCCTCTCGAGCAGAGGCGAGCTTACCTTGCCACTCACGCAAGAGTTCGCCGTTTGCCTGCTCCAGCTCTTTTTGCCGGTCGACCAACCCGTTTCGCTCTGTCTGCAAGAGGCTGACCTGATTCGTCAGATCGCGGTTGAGCGAAGCTTTGTTCGCGAATGCACCCCATCCTGCAAGAGCGTAAACTCCCAGGATCAAATTGAGCGCGACAGTCCGTGTCGGCGTCCAAGCAAAAAGCAGCTGGAGTTTCCAGCGTAGCAGTTCGAGCATGCGAGGCATGGCCGTTTGACTCCCATCTCAACTGGGCGGACCCCAATGGTCCGAACGGCTGATCGATTGAGTAAGAGAGAATGCCCGCTCAGCGTTAATGCTTGCTTACGAAGGGGCACCGGTCGGTCGTGGATGTACGACGAGGTCGCCGTCGATGAACGCCACGCTGAAAGAGGTTGAAGGTCCTGATCCCGATTGGCCGAAACGGGTTGGGGCGAAATCACTCACGCTTGCCGTCATGGTATCGGCGGAGCAGGCGAGTGCCGTTCCGCCGCTGTCGTGGAGCTTGGTCCGGATCAAATACGCCTGCGCGCCGTTTGATGGAGAGAGGAGCCGTGCCATGACCCTTTCCCCATTCATAAAGCTCGACCTCGTCCGACTGCCTGACGGTCGGGTCGGAGCCATCGTTGGCGTCTGGAACCTCGGCGAAGCCTACGAGGTCGATGTCGGCGGCGTTTGCGAGACGTGGTCGACCGACGACCTTACGCCGACGGCCTAACCCTCGACGGTTGGCACATCCGCAAACGCGGTGCCTCCGTACGGAGGCACAGGTAGATTTTTCGTGCCGAGACGTCAGCGTCGGCGCCGATCATATTGTCCGAGCATCGTTCCGCCGCTGAAGCTCTTCCGGGACAGCGTGAGCCTGGTTCTGGCGGGTTATGAGTTCGGCGACACCGACGGGTCGGTAGCCCCATGCATCGACGCCGACATCGCATGAGAAGCGGGTGTCGAGTAGCGATCCATGTGTGTGGCCATACAGGTGCCGCGTCCCGCGCCACAGGCCGGGCCAGGCGCGATGCGCGTAATGCGCGAGAAACAGCCGCCATTCCGTGCCATCGGCATCGCTGACAGTGATCCGCGCAGTTTCCTGCGGCGGTTTCACCCACGGCAATTCAAGAACCCGATCGGTGTCGTGATTGCCGCGGATCAGTCGCTTTCGGCCTTTTAGGGCCGCGAAGATCTCCGCGCAGCGCCCCCGGCTCGCTCCGGCTGCGAAATCGCCGAGATGCCAGACGTCGTCGTCCGTGCCGACAACGTCGTTCCAACCCTCGATCAGAGCCGCGTCGTGATCATCGAGTGATCCGAACGCCCCTCCACGCTGACGCAGGATGTGAGCATCCCCGAAATGGGTGTCTGAGGTGAAGAAAGTAGCCATACGGATCCGACGGCGCCGCATGCTTCAGGCAGCGACCTGCCATTCAAACTCATCCGACTCAGCTTGGATCGACCCGACTCGAAAAATTGTAGGGTGGTACGAACTCACCGCGCTCACGCGTTTCCGTTCGCTCAACACAAGCTTCGAAACATAAGGAGGGGCGCTGCAACGAACCGGTAGCTACGTGGTCGCCAGGGCTTTTCAGGAAGCCAGCAATCAGCAGCTACGTCATTGAGATATTTGGTGGGTGCACAAGGGTTCGAACCTTGGACCCGCTGATTAAGAGTCAGCTGCTCTACCAACTGAGCTATGCACCCATTGCCTTGCGGCAATCGCGGCGGCCACCAAAACCCGCTGCGACGAGGGGGCTGATAGCAAAGGCCCCGGAGGGTGTCCACCCCCGGGGCTTCATTTTCCCGGCTAAACCGATGCGGCGTGCTGGGCGTGGAGGCGAACCGCCGTCGCCGAGAGCTTGTTCAGGGCCGAGAGATAGGCGCGGGCCGAGGCCACGAGCGTGTCGGGATCGGCGCCCCGCGCCGTCACGCTGCGGTCGCCGGCCTTGAGGCGGACGGAGACCTCGGCCTGGGCGTCGGTCCCCTCGGTCACGGCGTCGACCTTGTAGAGTTCGAGCTGCGCCTCATGCGGGACCAGGGCCTGGATCGCGTTGAACACCGCGTCCACAGGACCATTGCCGTCGGCCTCCTCGGTGACGATGCGGTCGTCGATGGCGAGCTTCATCGTCGCGCGCTGGGGGCCTCGCGTCCCGGCGATGACCGAGAGCGAGACCAGGCGGATGCGATCATGGGCCGTGGCGAGGTTCTGATCGACCAGGGCCTCGATATCCTCGTCGTAGACGTGCTTCTTGCGGTCGGCGAGCGCCTTGAACCGGTCGAACACGTCCTGCAGCTGATTGTCGGCGAGATGCAGGCCGAGCTCCTCCAGCTTCGAGCGGAAGGCCGCGCGGCCCGAATGCTTGCCCATCACCAGCGAAGTCTTGGCGACGCCGACCGAGGCCGGCGTCATGATCTCGTAGGTCTCGGTATGCTTGAGCATGCCGTCCTGGTGGATGCCGCTTTCATGCGCGAAGGCGTTCCGGCCGACGATGGCCTTGTTGTACTGCACGGGGAAGTTCGTCGCGTGGGAGACGAGCTTCGAGGCGCGGGTGAGCATCGTGGTCTCGATGCCGGTCTCGTAGGGCATCACGTCGCCACGGGTGCGGATCGCCATGACGATCTCCTCGAGCGCGGCGTTGCCCGCGCGCTCGCCGATCCCGTTCACCGTGCACTCCACCTGCCGGGCGCCGCCCTCGACACCGGCCAGCGAATTGGCGATGGCGAGGCCGAGATCGTCGTGGCAATGGACCGAGAAGATCGCCTTGTCGGAATTCGGCACCCGCTCGCGCACCTGGCAGAACATGCTGCGGTATTCGTCCGGCGTGGCGTAGCCCACCGTGTCGGGCAGGTTGATCGTGGTCGCGCCCGAGCGGATCGCCGCCTCGACGCAACGGCACAGGTAGTCGATCGGCGTACGCGTCGCGTCCATGGCCGACCATTCCACGTCCTCGACGAGGTCGCGGGCCTGCGCCACGGTCTTGAGGATGATCTCGATCACCTCGTCCTGGGATTTGCGCATCTGGTGGGCGAGGTGGATCGGCGAGGTCGAGACGAAGGTATGGATGCGGCCGCGCCGGGCGAGGCGGACGGCTTCGCCGGCCCGGGCGATATCGGCCGGAATGGCGCGGGCGAGGCCGGCGATGGTGGCGCGCTTCGCGCGGCGGGCGATCTCGGAGACGGCCTCGAAATCGCCGATCGAAGCGATGGGGAAGCCCGCCTCGATGATGTCGACCCCCATCGCGTCGAGGAGTTCGGCGACGGCGAGCTTCTCGTCCAGGGTCATGGTGGCGCCGGGGCATTGCTCGCCATCGCGCAGGGTGGTGTCGAAGATGAGGACCCTGTCCTTCGGAGAGGCCGCGGTTGGGGCGATGATGTCGGTCATGGCGTGTCGTCCTGTCGGAGGCGCGGTCGCTTCGGGACGCGGCGCCTTTTAAACCCATCGATCGGCTCGACCGGACTTTTCGGAGTCACGGCCGCGAAACGATCCCCTGAGTGCCCAGGCGCAGGCGCCCGGCCGGCCCTCAGGGGCGGATAAGGAGGAGAAGGCCGGCGGAAAGAGCACCAGGGCGCGCAGAACCGCGCGCGGCCGTGAAGGCAGCGTCGGCGATGTCCTGCGTGGAGCCGGCGGTGGCCAAGGCTCGTCTCTCCCGAATGGCGTGACAGGCGCGCGAAGCACGCGGTCAGGCGGCTACGTAAACCCCGGCGCTTCCGTTGACAAGGATCGCACTGCGACCGCCCCGACCGGTGTCAAATCTTCGTGGGCGTCACCCCGGGCCATTGCCCCGGTCCGGTTCGCGACCAGCCTTACCCCAATCCGCTCGCTGCTCTTTGCACGGCGGCAAGGCACGGACCCATCCGTGCTTATAAATCAACCGGAAGGAAACCCCTCTCTCATGTCGCGCACCTTCATGCGTCGCCTCGCTCTGCCGGGCCTGGTCCTCATCGCCGGCACCGCTCCGGGCTTCGCCATCGACCTCACCAAGAGCATCGACATCGCGGCTCCGCCGGCCAAGGTCTGGTCGACGATCGGCGATTTCTGCGGCATCGGCACCTGGCACCCGGCCATCGCCAAATGCGAGCCCTCCTCCAAGGGAAGCACGATGCTGCGCACCCTCAGCCTCAAGGGTGGCGGCGCCATCGTCGAATCGCAGACGGCACGCGACGACACGGCGATGCGCTACACATACGCCATCGTCGAGAGCCCCCTGCCGGTCTCCGATTACTCCTCCACCCTCGCGGTGAGCCCGAAAGGGTCCGGCTCGACGGTGACGTGGACGGGAACCTTCAAGGCGAAGGGCGTCCCGGATACGGTCGCGGCCGATGCCATCACGGGAATCTACGAATCCGGTCTCGCGGCGATCGCCGAGAAGGCAAAATGACCCGCTGACACGAGACTGGAATATGACGACATGGGATCGTCGCCGGAGCCCAGGCCCGGCGATTGACCAGCGGGTTGCGTGAGGGCAAGAACTTGCCCGAAGAGCGAGATTTCGGCGCAGCGGCTACGCTGCGCCGGCCCGTCGCGCCGGAACGTGAAGGAATAGCTCCGTGACCAAGAACCTGGTGCTACCACGACGCGCCGGCCTGACGCTGGTCACCTTCCTTGCCGCTGCGCTCGGCGCCTGCAGTGCATCCGGTCCTTCCCCCAAAGCGGCGGTGGCGCCCATTGCCGCCACGGTCGCTGCCGCCCCAGCCCCCTCGCCGACGGGCTCGGGCTGCGGTCCCAGCATCGCCCGCACCCAGGCCGTGGTCGACAGCGATGTCGCGACCGGCAACCTCAACCCGCCGGTGGGCGCGCGCTTCTCGGCCGACCTCGCGCGCGCTTCCGAGGCCTGCAATGCCGGGCGGGTCCGTGAGGCCATCGGACTGCTTGCCGCCGCCAAGGCGCGTTACGGCTACCCGTAGACCGAAGCGGGTCGTCGTTCGTTGCGCTTCGCCCTTCGGATGCGCATGTCCTGATCTGACGTGACCGCTGGCCGCGGGGCGCCCGGACCTCATCACGAAGGCGTGACGGCGCCCCACCGGAAAATGGCGCGGCGCGATGGGAGACGTGCTCAGGACATGCGCCGGAGCCGCTCTATCCAGCAGAATACTGCTGGAAATACCTGCCTTTCCCGGCGATCACTTGCAAGCTCTCGTCCGGCGACTTGAAAGCAACACGGGCCACATCCCTGCTGCGCCGCCATAAAAGGGCCGGGAAATGACCTACTGTCAGGGACGACGAATTTTGGTGACAGGCCCCGCGACGCATGAGCTCAGCGCCCAACAACATCACGCGCTTGCCGACCGCGAACGTGACCGCGATCGAGACTAGAGACGCGCTGGCCAAGGAGGAGCGGGCCCGGGCCAACGAACTGGCGGTGAACGACGACCGCGAGATGCTCCCCCAGCGGGACGACGAAGCGCGGCGGGAACTGGCGCTCGAGGGCGCGGATGACGAGACGTTTTCCCTCGTTCCCATGCCACAGCCCGATCACAACTGGAGCTATATGCTGATCAGCTTCGGCATCGTCGTGCTCCTGCCCCTATGCCTGCTCGGAATGTATTTCCTGTTCCTCGCCACGCCGCAATACTTTGCCGAGTTCCGGTTTTCGGTGACCGAGGTGACCCCCTCGGCCGGCCCTCTCGGCGGAGGGGCGAGCGGGGGTACGACTGCATCGGCAGTCGCCAGCGCCATGGGAGGTCACGGCGCTGCAGTCGGCGGCGGCAGCGCGCAGAACTTCGTCGTGATCGACTATCTCAAGAGCCGTCAGGTCGTCGACGAACTGTCACAGACCGTCGATGTCCGCGAGATCTACAGCCGCCCCGAGATCGATTGGCCGAATCGGTTCGACAGAAGCCGGTCGACAGAGCACTTGGTGCGATACTGGAACAAGATGGTCTGGGCGAATTACGATCCGCTCACCGGGCTCGCCTCCGTCGAGATCAAGGCGTTCCGTCCCGACGATGCCCTGACCATCGCCAATCAGCTCGTCACCTTGTCTGAGACCCTCGTCAACAAGATCGCCAAGCGCGCCGAGGAAGATGCCGTCAAGTTCGCCGAGCAGGAGGTCGTCCGTGCCAAGGCCAGCCTCGACAAGGCCCGTGCCGCCATGGCCGAGTTCCGCGAGAAGGAGGGTGTGATCGATCCGATACCCAGCGTCGTCTCGGGCAACACCCAGCTCATCGGCACCCTGCGCGGATCGGTGTCACAGCTCGAGGCGGATTACGACACGATCCGCAGACAGAATCTCAGCGAGACGGCCCCTTCGGTCCTGGCTCTCAAGTCCCGCGTCCAGGCGGCGCGCGAGCAGCTGGCCTCCGTCGAGCGCGAAGTCTCCGGCAGCCGCTCCGGCCGCAATGTCCTGGCGGGCGTCGTCGCCCGGTTCGAGTCACTCGATATGGATCGGCAATATGCGCAGGCGATCCTGCTCACGTCGTTGCAATCCCTCGACCGTGCACGGGCCAACGCAGCCGCCCAGCATCTTTATCTCACGCCTTACGTTCGCCCAGCACTACCCGAAAGTGCAGGCGGCCCGCGCGTCCTCCTGTCGATGATGCTCGGAGGCTTCGTGCTCGCATCGATCTGGTTCATCGGCCTGCTCAGCGTGCGCTCGCTCTTGAACAGTCGCGCCTGAGCGAATCCAACCTTCGGCATCGGACAAAGTTTCTGGCTCATGACGAGGCGACACCTGGCACGAGGCAACACTTGGCACGAGGCGCGTGAGGGGCGGTCTCACGACCGGCCCTCGCCTAATCTGGCATCCTTGGACCTCGACTAAAACGATGGCAAATTCTTCGATCGCGCTTCCGACCGCCTCTTCGAAGCCAAGAGTACGACCATGGCTGACGATCGTGGTCGCGTTGATTGTCCGTGATTTCGGACTCCGCTTCCGCAATTACCACCCAGCCATCGGCATCCTGCTCTTCATCGAACCGATCATCGTCATCGCGACCATGTCTGGATTGAAGATCTTTCTCTTTGGAAAGGAGCCGCCTTTCGGACCGTCAGTTCTTCTCTTTATGGGAACCGGCATACTTCCATTCTATATCTTTCGGCGTTGTGCCACCGGTGTTCGCGGCCTCAAGTCGCGAGCATTAGAGTATTACTTGGTTAAACCATTTGATTTTCTTGTGTCTCGCTTCTTAATTAGCATTATACAAAATATAATTCTCATGATCATCTTTTTTTCTGCGCTTTATATCTACGGAATCCGGGAGGCTGCGCCCGTGTTACCTGATATGTGCCTCATCAGCCTCTTTGCTATTGCTTGTTTCTCTATAGGAATATCACTCATCAATACAAGCATCCAGTCGTACTTCCCTGGATGGGCGCAAGTTTACGGATTCTTGAGCAGACCAGTCATGATGTTCAGTGGGGCGTTCAGGACCGTTGATCTATCCCCTGAACCTCTTCGAACGATTTATTCATGGAATCCGCTCTCGCACATGATTGAGCTGTTCCGGCTGGGATTCTATCCGAATTATCCTCACGCGAGCTTCGATGGAATTTATCTGACCAAATGGTGCGCAGGCGTCATTTTCGTCGGGATCCTGTTCTACAACAATAAAGCCAAAGACTGATTCGATTGGTCTTTGTCTACGGCATATCGAGCGCTAGGCTCACCTTCATCACAGTGCCGTCATCCTTGTCCGGATGGGCCGAGAAGCCGAGGTTGCGGCACACGGCCAGCATGGGGCGGTTCTCCCGAAGGACCGTGCCCTCGATGCGCTTCAGGCCCTCCGCCCTCGCCCAGTCGATCATCAACTGCATCAGCGCGAAGCCGAGGCCGGTACCCTTGCGATCGCTGCGGACCAGGATGGCGTACTCGCCGCTCTCATGGTTGGCATCCGCGTGCAGGCGGACCGCGCCGAGCATCGACGCCGTCTCCGCGTCGATGGCGACGAAGGCGATGGCGCGGGCATAGTCGAGCTGCGTCAGCCGGGCCAGGAAGGCATGGTTGAAGTCGCGCACGGGCATGAAGAAGCGCAGGCGCAGGTCTTCGGCGCTGACCTGCTCGAAGAAGCTCTTGAACAGCCCCTCATCTTCTGGCCGCACCGGGCGCACGGTGACCCGCTCGCCCTTCAACACGAGATTGCGCTCCCATTCCACCGGATAGGGGCGGATGGCGAAGCGCGGGTTCCGGGTGCCGCCGCGCCGCTCCGGGGCGGGGCCGATCATCACGCGGGCATCCAGGGCCAGCACGCCGTTGGCATCGGCGAGCAGGGGATTGATGTCGAGTTCGCGCACCTCCGGCAGGTCGGCCGAGAGTTGGGCGAGCTTGACCAGGACGAGGCCGAGCGCCCTCCGGTCCACTGCGGGCACGTCGCGATAGGCGGCAAGCCGCCGCGCCACCCGCGTACGGTCGATGAGTTCGCTGGCGAGCCGGAGATCGAGGGGCGGCAGGCTGAGCGCCCGGTCGTCGATGACCTCCACGGCGACGCCGCCCCGCCCGAACACCACGACGGGGCCGAAGACGGGATCCTCGGCGAGGCCGGCAATGAGCTCGCGGCGCTTACCCTTGCGCACCATGGGCTGGACCGCGAACCCCATGATCCGCGCATCCGGCCGCTGCCGCCGGGCCCGGGTGAGGATGTCGGCGGCGGCGATGCGCACATCCGCCTCGCTGGTGAGATCCAGGCGCACCCCGCCGACATCGGATTTGTGGACGATGTCCGGTGAGACCACCTTCAACGCCACCGCGCCGCCCTCGGCGATGATGGGCCAGGCAGCCGCCGCGGCGGCATCGACATCGGGAGCGAGCGTGAGCGGCACGCTGTCGATCCGGTAGGCGGCCAGGAGGCCCGCCACGGCGAGGGGATCGAGCCAGATCTCCCCCGCTTCCAGGGCCGTCGCCACGATGGCGCGGGCGGCCTCGACATCGGGCGAGAATTCCCGCGGCAGAGAATCCGGCGTGCGCATCAGGTCGTCCTGCGCCTCGCGGTAGCGGACCAGATGCATGAAGCCTTCCACGGCATCGGCATCGGTGGCGAAACGCGGGATGCCGGCGGCGGCGAGCACCGCGCCGGCCTCTCCGTCATCGCCCACCGTCACCGCGAAGACGGGCTTGCGCCGCCCGCCCCTGCGCCGGGCCGCGCTCACCGTGTCGGCGATGGCCGCGGCGACCCCGGCGCTGTCGGAGCGGGCCGTCGGCACGTGGATCGCCAGCACGGCGTCGTTGGCCGGGTCGGCGAGAAGGGGCCCAAGGGCGTCGGCATAGGCCTGCGCATCCGCCTCGACGCCGAGATCGGCGGGATTGCCGCCGAGCCCCGCCGCGGCCAGGGTGCCGCCCCGGTCCGCGAGCCTGTCGGCGGCGAGCGCGCCGATGCCCTCGCCATTCCCCAGGATGGCGAGGCGCTGGCCGGGGAAGGGGCGCTGCCGGCCCAGCGTCTCCACCGCCGAGAACATGGCGTCCAGCCCGTCGACGCTGAGCAATCCCGCCCGCCGGAACGCCGCCTCGTAGACGGCATCCGGCCGGGCGAGGGCGCCGGTATGGGTCACCGTGTGGCGCAGGGGCGCCTCGTGGCGCCCCGTGCGCAGCACCAGGACGGGTTTGGCGCGCGCCGCCGCGCGGGCGGCCGACATGAACTTGCGCGCATTGGGAATCACGTTCAGCGACAGCAGGATCGCGCGGGTGTGGATGTCCGCGGCGAAATGGTCGAGGCAATCGGCGATGTCGATGTCGCAGGCGGCGCCCAGGGACAGGACGGCCGAGAACCCGACATCGCGATGCGCGGCCCAGGCCACGATGCCGGCGGCCACCGTGCCCGATTGCGAGATGAGGGCGAGATCGCCGGCTTTCGGCGCCGCCGCGAACAGACTGGCATCCAGTTGGGCACGCGGCACGATCAGCCCCATGCTGTTGGGGCCGAGGAGGCGCATGCCCCATTGCCTCGCACGGTTGCGCACCGCCTCGCAGAGGTCCTGCGACAGGCCGGACGTGAGGATGGCGGCCACGGCGACACCCCGCAGGCCCGCCTTCTCGACCCAGCCTTCCACCGACGCGGCCTCCGCGACGATCACGACGAGATCCGGCGTGTCATCCAGGTCGTCGAGGGTGGGAAGGCCCGCTTCGCCGACGAGATGAACCGGGCCGGCGAACCCGGCCTTCTCCAGATTGCCGACCACGGCTTGGCCGAGCGCGCCCCGGCCGAGGCCGACGACCGCGATCGCCCGTGGCGCCAGCAACGCCTCGAAGCGATAGGTGCTCATGAACTGGCGTGACCTTCGATCAGGCCGGCGCGGCGGAATGCGACATCACGCCGACCGGCACGGTATAGGGCATGGGTCTCTCGCGACTCGGGGAACCACATGTCAGAACCAGAAGCTTACGAGATTTCCTGCGCCATCGTCGAGGCGATGCGGTCCCTGATCTCACTGGGACTGAGCCAGGGCACCGCCGGAAACGTCTCCGTACGCTATCGCGACGGCTTTCTCATGACGCCCTCCGGCATCCCGGCCGACGACTTGCGGCCGGAGGACATCGTGCCGATGACCATGGCGGGCGGTCATGACCATGCCCTCGCCCCTTCTTCCGAATGGCGCTTTCATCGCGATATCCTGCAGCGGCGACCCGAGATCGGCGCCGTCGTGCATGCCCACCCGACCTATTGCACCGCCTTTGCCATGTGCGGACAAGAGATTCCCGCCGTCCATTACATGATCGCGGCGGCGGGCGGCCCGACTATACGCTGCGCACCCTACGCGCCCTACGGTACGGAAGAGCTCTCTGTCGCGGCCGTCGCGGCCCTGGAGGATCGCCTTGGTTGCCTGCTGGCCAACCATGGCATGATCGCCATCGGCAGCAACGTCACGAAAGCGTTGTGGCTGGCGGTAGAGATGGAAGCACTATGCCGACAATATGCAGCCGCGCTGCAGGTGGGCAAACCAATCATACTGTCGGATGCCGAGATCGCCCGAACCGTCAGGCGGTTCGAAAGCTATGGGCCGCGAAGCCGGGACGTAGCGCCGTGAGAACATCCGACTCTGTCGGACGGAACGGGGTGCGATGATTACGTAGAACCGACTGCATCGCCCCTCATCTACGGCTTGAACGGTCTTTCGGCAGCAGATTCCCAGAAAAACTTTTCTTCTCCTGCGCAACGGAAGGCTGTTTCGGCAGCCGATTCGACGGACGCTTAGACATTCTTACAAAGCGTGTAGTTTATTTCGGAAGTCTACATTCAAAGTTGCGAAACTGACCTAAAATAGCTCAGACCTGGGCAGCAAGGTTCCAATTCAACAATTAAATTGCCGCTTCTATGGTCGCCTGCAATTTTTTTCAGAGCTGAGGGGATAAAAAAAATCCTCTCCCTCCCGGTAACATCAGCCAATTCTGCGGTGCTTGAAGCTCCCCCAACAGACCCGAAGCTTCATTCCAGTTTTCATTAAGGATGTGGTCTTGCCATAGCCTCTTGCGCTTTGTTAATGGCTGCCCTACGAACTGCCTAGTCAACTCATGTTGATGACAAGACCCTTCCGCCCGCATCGATCGGTGCCTTGGGCCGGTCTAAAACTGTCCTACTTCCGGGGGTGAGCGTGGAACTCGAGAACGACGTTGTAACGGATTACATTGAGCTTACCGCCGACATCGTCTCGGCATTCGTGAGCAACAATTCCGTACCTGTTTCGGATATCGCAGCGCTGATCGCATCGATCCATGCGACCCTGAGCAACCTGACGGCGGCCGCTTCGCCGGAGAAATTCGAGCCGTTGACGCCGGCCGTATCCATCAAGCGTTCGATCACGCCGGACTTCATCATCTGTCTCGAAGACGGCAAGAAGTTCAAATCGCTGAAGCGTCACCTTCGGACCCGCTATTCCATGACGCCTGACGAGTATCGGGCGAAATGGAGCCTTCCGAGCGACTATCCGATGGTTGCCCCGAACTACGCAGCCGCACGGTCGGAACTGGCGAAGAACATGGGTCTGGGCCAGCAGCGCCGGAAGACCCGCGTAAAGCCCCCCGCCGCCGAAGCCCCGACCTCTCCCGCACCGCGCGGCCGTCGCCCCCGCGCGGCTCTGGCCTCCTAAAGCCTCTCTGCCGAAGCGGATGCCGCTTTGGCTAGAAAGAGCGTGACACAACGAAGGCCTGGAGCTGAAGCAGGATGAGACGACGCGGACAATCGCCTCGTCTAAAGCATGCACGGTCGGACGAACACGGAGAACTGCATTCGATTTGACGCAGTCATGTCGGATGCAGCTCTACGCGTTTTTGATCTACCGTTTCAGGCTTGCGAACGCTTCATCGAGCTTCGTCGCGGAATCAGAGGCTCTCTCGCTTGAGAAGGCGAGTGGTACCCCGCTCTCTCACGAGCGGACGAAGGTGTGCCGCATCGATGGGGCCGCCGTGAGCGGATTACTCGTCCGGACGCCAAACGGATGTGCTCGGCGCGGTCGGGGCCGGCACACGGCCCAATGGCATCCTCATCCACAAGAAAACTACACAGATATCATCGGTCGCGATCACGGAGCGACCGAGCATATCTCCGATGGAACGCGTGCGCTTTCCTGTCCCGAGACTCTTTGGGGCCAATCTGCATGCAAAATAATAAATAATCCCCCAGTTCTAACGGCAACATCATCCACCTTGTGCGTTTCCTTCTCAAATACGCTTCAACGTGAATGAATTTGAACCAATCCAGGGGAATGAATCCAATCATTTTTGCCTGATGTCGATTGACGACATCCGATTTCGTCTCGCGCCGCACGGCACTATCGGAGCAGGCGGTTTTTCTGGAGCGAGCCGGCGTTAGGCCCGTCGCAAGACCCTCCCGGCATTCTGCGAAAGAAGGCGCGGCCGATGCGGGCGCGTTGGCAGCGGGAAAGGGTGCGCATGTCCGGTCGATCGAGCCTTGTCGCGCGCCTGTTCTGGACCACCCTCCTGGGTGGGGGCCTTGCCTTCTGGTTCGGACTCCCCGCCCTGGCGGCGACCGGCCTCTGTCTCTGCCTGATCCTGCTGCATCGCCTCGACAGGCCCCGGCGCTTCAGGCGGACGGTGCGCCGGCTCGCGCGCGCCCATGCCGAGACCCTCGCCCTCCGCCGCCGCCAGGAATGTTTCGAGGATGCCTACGGCAACCGGATCGACGATGGCTGGCTGCGCGAGCGGGATTACTTCGCCGAGC
This sequence comes from Methylobacterium sp. Leaf91, assembly GCF_001422815.1. Classification (GTDB taxonomy): domain Bacteria; phylum Pseudomonadota; class Alphaproteobacteria; order Rhizobiales; family Beijerinckiaceae; genus Methylobacterium. The sequence continues at coordinate 337,708 of NZ_LMMP01000001.1, forward strand.
GGTCGATCCTGCCGCATCTCGACGCCAAGGGCTTCACCGATCTCGCCGATACCCGCTGGCCGATCGTCCTCGACATCATCGACGACGTTGCCCTGTCCGTCGCTCTGCCGGACGAGGACGAGGCCCCGGAAGACGGCATCGCCTACGAGCGTTTCTGCGCCGAGGCGCTGCGCGAGGCGGGATGGTCGGCGCGCCCGACGAAGGCCAGCGGCGACCAGGGGGCCGACGTGGTCGCCGAGCGCTCAGGCATCCGCCTCGTCCTCCAGTGCAAGCGCTACACCAAGCCCGTGGGCAACGCGGCGGTGCAGGAGGCCTCGGCGGCAGCGCGCTATTGGCAGGCGGATATGGCGGCCGTCGTCTCCAATGCCGGCTTCACCCCCGCCGCGCGCAGGCTGTCGGGCGCCACCGGCGTTCTCCTCCTCCATCATGATGCCCTGCGCACGCTCGCGCCCATCCGCAGATCCCGGCGGCTCGACGCCGAGCCGGCCTGACGCACAAGTCTCACCCCTCTGCGCTACGATATTCCTACATGTCGCGGGCACCACGGGTCCCCTCTCCAGGAAAGAGAGGGCCATCGCATATGGTACCACGCCGTCATTCCGGGTCGCCAGAGGCGAGCCCGGACCCGGAGGGCCGCGCCAGAGGCGTGCAATCCAGATCCGCCGACGGTGCAAAGTCCTGCACCACCTATGCTTCTGGATCCCGGGCTCCGCTGCGCGGCCCCGGGATGACGGGGGGCTGCGATTCGATTCTCAACGAGCAAATCGGCATATGCGATAGCCCTGCCTTTCAGGAGAGGGAGTTCCGCTGCGCCTCATGTCGAAGCCGCCTGTATAAAGGGAACAGCCGTCTAGCGGATGGGTGAATCCACGATCCCCTCCGCGAGAGGCAGCCAGGCCCGCCCGTCGCGGGCGAGCAGAGCATCCGCCCCCGCCGGTCCATCGCTGCCCGCCGCATAGGTCTCCACCGGGGCATCCCTCCAGGCCTGGATGAGGGGGTCGACGGCGGCCCAGCCCGCTTCGATGGCGTCGGCCCGCTGGAACAGGGTCGGGTCGCCGATCATGCAATCGTAGATCAGGGTCTCGTAGCCGACGCTCGGCGCTTCGGTGAAGAAATCGCCGAACCGCACGGAGGAGGTGACCGCGCCGAGATGCATGTCCGGCCCCGGCCGCTTGGTGTTCCACCGGGTGCTCAAGCCCTGGTCCGGGTCGATATGCACGCGCATGACGTTCGGTGCGAGATCGGTGCCGGCGAACAGGCCATGACTTGGCGGCTTGAAATGCACGGCGATCTCGGTGAGGCGCCCGGCCAGACGCTTGCCCGTGCGCAGGTAGAACGGCACGCCGGACCAGCGTGGGTTATCGATGGAGAGCTTCAGGGCCGCGTAGGTCTCGGTGCGGGAATCGGCTGAGACATCGGCCTCCTCGCGGTAGCCCCGCACGGCATGACCGTGCTCTTCGCCGGGCGCATACTGGCCGCGCACCGCCTGATCCGGCGTCACCGGCCGCACGGCTTCCTCGATCCGCGCCTTCTCGTTGCGGATCTCCTCAGCATCGAAACTGGCGGGCGGCTCCATCGCCACCATGGACAGAAGCTGGAAGAGGTGGTTCGGCACCATGTCGCGCAGCGCGCCGGTCGGCTCGTAGAAGCCGCCGCGCTGCTCGACGCCGATGGTCTCGGCGGCGGTGATCTGCACATGGTCGATGTGGTGGGCGTTCCAGATCGGCTCCAGCATGGCATTGGCGAAGCGCAGCGCCAGGATGCTCTGCACCGTCTCCTTGCCGAGGAAGTGATCGATGCGGAACACCTGACTCTCGTCGGCCTGGTTCAGGATGCGGGCGTTGAGGGCGCGCGCCGAGGCGAGATCGGTGCCGAAGGGCTTCTCGATCACCACGCGCCGGAAGGCGCCCTCCCCCTCCTTCAGCAGGCCCGCGGCACCGAGATGGTCCACCACCGGGCCGAAGAAGCGCGCGGACACGGCCAAGTAGAAGATCGCGTTGCCGCCGATGTCCTGGGCGAGCCGCCGATAGGTCTCCGCCGCCTCGAAATCCCCTTTCGTGAAGGTCAGGCGCTCCCGGATGAAGCCCCAATGGGCGGGATCGATGGAGTCCGGGTGGAATTCGGAGGTTCGGTCCTGGGTGAAGGACTGCATCGTCTGCGAGAGGTCGTCGCGCCAACCCTCGCTCGTCCGGTCGTTATGGTCGATACCGACGATCTTCAGCCCCTCGGAGAGCAGCCCGCCGGCGGCGAGATTGTAGAGGGCCGGCATCAGCAGGCGCTTCGTCAGGTCGCCGGCCGCCCCGAAGATCACCAGGGTGCAGGGCGGGGCGGTCTCGACCTCGGAACTGGCGAGCTTCTGCTTGCCGTCGCTCGCTGGGACGTCGGATCGGCTCATGGGACGGATACTCCGGGATGGATCGGCGACGCGGGTCAAACCGGATTTGCGCCGTGCCGTTCCGATCCATGGTGCATAGCAGCGATCACGCTGCCGTGGTGGCGGAACATGGCCCGCGCCCGGCGGCCGACATCGGACGCATCGCTTGCATCGAAAACGCCGGACCGATCGAAGCCTCCGTTAAGGGCTTGCGACCCCATAGAGAGGCCGAACGCCCGCCATGCCTGGCGGGACGCTCGCCGCGACGAAGCCGGATGCGAGGACCGATCGACCCATGGCCACCTTCAGGACCTCCACCGGGACCGTCGCGGTCGAGACCTGGGGATACGAACTGCAAGGACGCGATGGCGCGCCCCTCGACCGGGACCTGCTCGCCTCGGCGACCCATGACCTCCTCGTCATCGATTCCTCCCGCGACGGCACCAACGCCCTCCGGTTCTCGGCCGATGACATCACGCGCATGAAGGACGGGATGGGCGGACGTTCCGTGGTCGTCTCGTACATCTCCATCGGCGAGGCGTCCGACTTTCGCGATTACTGGCAGCCCGGCTGGACAGAGACGGGACTCGCGGAGGGCGGCCTCGGCGCGCGGGCGCCCGATTGGCTCGGGCCGCTCAATCCCGACTGGCCGGAATCGCGCAAGGTGCGCTTCTGGGACGAGGAGTAGCAGGACATCCTCTTCAACGACGCGCGGACGGGCGATGTCGACGCCATCGTCGCGGCGGGTTTCGACGCCGCCTATCTCGACATCGTCGACGGCTATTATTTCTGGGGCACGGAAGTCGCCGCCAAGGACCGGCAGGTTGGCGACCCCGTCTCGGTGAAGCAGGCCGCGCAGCGCATGGTCGATTTCGTCGTCGCGCTCACGGAACATGCCCGCGAGACCAACCCCGACTTCTTCGTCATCCCGCAGAACGGCGCCTGGATCCTCAACGATCTCGGCAACGACACCGCGCGCAGGGAAGCCTATCTCGACGTCATCGGCGGGATCGCGGTGGAAGACCTCTATTATCGCGGCGCCCGCGACGAGAACAATCCGCTCAGGCCCGATGCCGAGACGATCGAGATCCTGAAGCAGGATTTCCTCGGCAACGGAAAGCCGGTCTTCTCCGTCGATTACGTCAATGGTGCCGCGCGCGTGGCGGAGTTCGATGCCCTGGCCCTCGCCGACGGCTTCATCCCCTTCGCCGCGCCGACGCGCGGCCTCGACCGACTGGTCGGCACCCATGACGGCGACCCGGCCTACATCCTGCCGACGGGCAAGGCCGACATCCTGCGGGGCAGCGTCCTCGCCGACCGGATCGACGGGCTCGCCGGCAACGACAGGATCGACGGGAGGGCGGGCGCGGACCGACTCCTCGGCGGGGCGGGAAACGACACGCTGTTCGGGGGCGACGGCAACGACACGCTTTTCGGTGGCGCCGGGAAGGATCGCCTGAAGGGCGGGGCGGGCGACGACGTCTTCGTGTTCGCCACCGCCCTCGATGCCCGGAGGAACGTCGGCCGGATCACCGACTTTTCGCGGGCCGACGACACCGTCAAGCTGGACGACGACGTCTTCCTCGGGCTCGCCACCGGGCGGCTCGCCAAGGGCGCCTTCGCCATCGGCACCCGAGCCTCGGATGCGGATGACCGCATCCTCTACGACACGGCGACGGGCGATCTCTTCTTCGACCGGGACGGTTCGGGGGCGACCTACAAACCCGTCCTGTTCGCGCATCTCACCAAGGAGACGGCCCTCGCCGCCTCCGATTTCCTCATCATCGGCTGATCCGCGCGGCGCCGCGCACCGTCACCGCCCGTGCAATCCCTCGCCATCCGCCCGCAGCGGACGGCTCACTCGTCCGTGCGGACGGCTCACTCGTCCGTGCGGACGGCTTGGCCCCGGTCGATCGGCAGGCGGTCGCCCTTGAGTTCGTCGGGTGTCGGAAGGCTGCGCACGTCCCAGCCGCCGCCCAGCGCCCGGATGAGGCTCACCGCCGTGGTGAAGCGGTTGAGCCGCACCTGCAGGGCGGTCACTTCGTTGTTCAGTTCCAACGCCTGGGCGGTGATGACGGTGGTGAAGTTCTGGGTACCCGCCCGGTATTCGTTGAGGGTGATCTCCACGGCGCGGCGGGCGGAGGCTACGGCCTCCTCCTGCGCCGCCTGCTGCCGGGCGAGGATGCGCACCCCGGCCAAGCCGTTCTCCACCTCGGCGAAGGCGGTGAGCACGGTCTGGCGGTAGGTCGCCACCGTGGCGTCGTAGGCGGCTCTCGCGATCTGCACGGCGGCGGTGCGGGCGCCGCCATCGAGCAAGGTTTCGCTGCCGGCCGCGGCCACCGACCAGACCTGGTTGGCCGCCGAGAAGACGCCGTTGCTGGTCAGCCCCGAGACGCCGCCCGAGCCCGAGAGGACCAGGGTCGGGTAGAAGGCCGCCACGGCGACGCCGATCTGCTCGCTCTGGGACTGGACGCTGCGCTCGGCCTGCGCGATGTCCGGGCGCCGCTCCAGCAGGGCGGAGGGGATGCCCACCGGAACCGCGGGCGGCGTCTTCGGCAGGCTCCCCTTCGGCAGGGACAATTCGGAGGGCGGCCGCCCGATCAGCGTCGCGATGGCGTGTTCGAAGGTCGCGCGCTGCAGGCCCACCGCGATGGCCTGGGCCTGGGTCGATTGCACCTGCGTCTGCGCCGTGATCACGTCGGAACGGGCCGCCACGCCGGCATTGTACTGGTTCTCGGTGATGGCGAGGCTCTTCTTGTAGGCCTCCACCGTCTCGTTCAGCAGGCGCTGCAGGGAATCCTGGTAGCGCAGGCTGAAATAGTTGGTGGCGACCTCGGACTGGATCGCCAGGCGCACCGCCGCCAGATCCGCCGCGCTCGCCTGGGCATTGGCGACCTCGCTCTCGATGTTGCGCCGGATGCGGCCGAACAGGTCGAGCTCCCACGAGGCCTGGGCCTGGAGCGAGACCGAGGTGCGCTCGGTGCCGAGCGTCCGCGAGCGCGTGATCGTCGGCGCGCCGATGACCGTGGGGTAGAGCGCCGAGCGCGCCTGGGCGACGAGGCCGCGCGCCTGGTCGTGGGAGGCCAGGGAGACGCGCAGGTTCTGGTTGTCCACGTCGACGAGGCGGATCAGCCGGTCGAGGGCGGGGTCGCGGAACACGCGCCACCAATCGCCGCGCTCGGCCCCGTCATTGGGCTGCACCGCGCGCCACCCCTTCCGCGTGGCGACATGGGCCACACTGTCCTCACGCATTCCGCCCTGCTTGAACGCCAGCGGCGTCTCCACGGAGGGGCGGGAGTAATCGGGCCCGACCATGCAGCCGGAGAGGGTTGCGGCGAGGGCGAGGACGGGCAGGCACCAACGCCCCTTCCCTCCCCCCTTTGCGGGGGAGGGTGGCCCTCGCGTGAGCGAGGGTCGGGAGAGGGGAGCGCCCTGACCGGAGAGGTCGGCCCCTCTCCCGCCTGCTCCGCAGGCACCCTCCCCCGCACCAAGTCGGGTCTGCCCGACTTGGCCAGCCAAAGACGGATCTCGGGCAAGCCCGAGGTCCGTGGGGGGAGGGTTGCTACGCGCGGGTCGCATCGTCCGGTCACGCCCGCTCATTCGGCCGGGCTCACCGAAACGCCGGGCGTCGGCTTCCGCCGGCGGAGGCGGTCGAGATAGAGGTAGACGACGGGTGTGGTGTAGAGGGTCAGGAGCTGGCTCACGATCAGGCCGCCGGCGATGGCGATGCCCAGGGGGCGGCGCATCTCCGACCCCTCGCCCCCGGCGAGGATGAGAGGCAGGGCGCCGAGCAGGGCCGCCAGCGTTGTCATCATGATCGGCCGGAAGCGCAAGAGGCAGGCCTCGAAGATCGCATCCTTCGGTGTGGCTCCGCGCGTGCGCTCGGCATCGAGCGCCACGTCGATCATCATGATCGCGTTCTTCTTGACGATCCCGATGAGCAGGAACACCGCGATCAGCGCGATGATGGTGAATTCCGTGCCGGAGACGAGGAGCGCCAGCAGCGCGCCGATGCCGGCCGAGGGCAGCGTCGAGAGGATCGTCACCGGATGGACGAAGCTCTCATAGAGGATCCCCAGGATGGTGTAGACGGCCAGCAGCGCGGCCAGGATCAGCAGCGGCTGGCGCGAGGACGAGGCCTGGAAGGTCTTGGCGGCGCCCGCGAACTCGCCGTGGATCGTCGCCGGCAGGCGTAAGGCCGCCTCGGCCTCCTCGATGGCGGCGGTGGCGTCCGAGAGGCTCTTGCCCGGCGCCAGGTTGAACGAGAGCGTGGTCGCGACGAACAGGCCCTGGTGGCTCACCTGCACGGGCGCGTTCGCGGTCTCGACCCGGGCGAAGGCCGAGAGCGGGATCATCGTCTCCTTGGCGCTCGAGACCGGGGCGCTGGACGAGGCCCCCGCCCCGCCCGCGATGGCGTTGGAGGCGGCGTTGCGGGCGGAATCGGCGGCGATGGTGGAGGCCGTCGTCCCCGTCGTCGCGGCCCCCGCCACCGTCCCGGCCACCGCGTTGGTGATGGCCGAGCCGCGCGCCTTGCCGCCGGAGGTCGAGACGAAGACGGTCTTCAGGGTCTCAGGGCTCTGCAGGTAGCGCGGCGCGATCTCCATCACGACGTGGTACTGGTTGAGCGGATTGTAGATCGTCGAGACCTGCCGCTGGCCGAAGGCGTCGTAGAGCGTGTTGTCGATCTTGTCGGGCGTGATGCCGTAGCGATAGGCCGTGGCCCGGTCGATGACGAGGCGGCTTTCCAGCCCGCCCTCCTGCTGGTCGGAGGTGACATCGGCGAAGACCGGATTCTTCTGCAGCGCCTCCACGAGCCGGGGCGCCGCCGCATAGAGCTCGTCGGCCGTGTCACCCTGGAGGGTGTACTGGTACTGCGCGAAGCTCTGGCGCCCGCCCATGCGGAGGTCCTGGCGCGGGAACAGGAACAGCCGGGCGCCCGCCACCTGCGCCAGCTTGGGGCGCAGCCGGGTCATCACCTCGGTGATCGAGGCGCGCTCGCCCCGCGGCTTGAGGCCGACGAAGACATTGGCCGAGTTGGTGGCGCGCCCGCCGGTGAAGCCGACGACGCTGTCCACCGCCGGGTCGGCCTGCACGATGGCGGTCGCCTGTTCCAGCTTCTGCTTCATCGCCTGGAACGAGATGCGCTGGTCGGCCTGGATGCCGCCCATCATCTGACCCGTATCCTGCTCGGGGAAGAATCCCTTGGGGACGATGATGTAGAGATAGACGTTGAGCCCGATCGTCGCGAACAGCGTGAGCAGCACCAGGCGGCGATGAGCGAGGGCGATCCGCAGGGTCCGCTCATAAGCGCGCAGCGTTCCCTCGAAGGCGCCTTCCAGCCCCCGGATCAGGAGGTTGGGGCGGCGCGGCGCCTCTCCCTCCGGCACGCTTTCACGCTTGAGCAGGAGCGCGCACATCATCGGCGTGGTGGTGAGCGAGAGGACCAGCGAGATCAGGATCGCCAGGGACAGGGTGACGGCGAATTCCTCGAACAGCCGCCCGACGATGCCGCCCATCAGCAGGATCGGGATGAACACCGCGATCAACGACAGGGTCATGGAGATGACGGTGAAGCCGACCTCCTTCGACCCGGTGAGGGCGGCCTCCACCCTCGGCTTGCCGAGCTCGATATGGCGCTGGATGTTCTCCAGGACGACGATGGCGTCGTCCACCACGAAGCCCGTCGCGATGATGAGGGCCATCAGCGACAGGATGTCGAGGCTGTAATCCAGCAGGTACATGGCCGAGAAGGTGCCGATGATCGAGATCGGCACGGCCACGGCCGGGATCAGGGTCGCCCGGCCGGAGCGCAGGAAGGCGAAGACCACGCCGATGACGAGGACGACCGCGATGATCAGGGTCTCCTCGGTCTCGGCGAGGGAGGCACGGATCGTGGCGCTGCGGTCGCCCGTGACGGTGAGGTCGATGTCTCCCGGCAGCGCTGCCTGGACCTGCGGCAGCGCCGCCTTCACCGCCTTGATGGTGTCGACCACGTTGGAGCCGGGCTGCTTGTAGATGAACAGGATCACGCCCGGCCGGCCGTTCACGAGGCCGAGATTACGCTTGTCCTCCACCGAATCCTCGACCTTGCCCACATCGGTGAGACGCACGCCCGCCCCGTTGCGGTAGGCCACGACGATGTCACGGTAATCCGCCGCCACCCGGCCCTGGTCGTTGGCGTAGAGCTGGTAATGGCGGGTGTCGGTCTCGATTGCGCCTTTCGGGGAATTGGCGTTGGCCGAGGCGATCGCGGCGCGCACCCCTTCGAGCCCGATCCCGTAATTGTAGAGGGCGGTGGGATCGAGTTCGACCCGCACCGCCGGGAGCGACGAGCCGCCGATATCGACATTCCCCACCCCGGGGAGCTGGGACATCTTCTGCTGCACCACCGTGGCGGCGGAATCGTAGAGCTGGCCCGGCGACAGGGTGTTCGAGGTCAGGCCGAGGATCAGGATCGGCGCATCGGCTGGGTTGAACTTGCGATAGGTCGGGTTCGAGCGCAGGGCGGTGGGCAGGTCGGCCCGCGCGGCGTTGATCGCCGCCTGCACGTCGCGGGCGGCCCCGTCGATGTCGCGGTTGAGATTGAACATCAGGACGATCCGCACCGTCCCGACGGAACTGGTGGAGGTCATCTCGCCCACATCGGCGATGATGCCGAGCCGCCGCTCCAAGGGGGCCGCCACCGTCGTCGCCATGGTCTCGGGCGAGGCCCCGGCCATCTGCGCCTGGACCAGGATGACGGGGAAATCCACCTGCGGCAGCGGCGCCACCGGCAGCTTGAAGAACGCAAAGATCCCCGCCAGCAGTACCCCGATGGTGAGCAGCGTCGTGGCGACCGGACGGCGGATGAACGGTTCGGAGACGTTCATGGGCGGGGAGCCGGGCGCATACTCCCTCCCCCCTCTGCGGGGGAGGGTGGCCCGGCCGTCAGGCCGGGTCGGGAGAGGGGAGCGACGCGGCCGGACGCGGCGCGAGCCAGCCGCGCCTCGACGGTCGCGCCGACCGTGTCGAGGACCGAGGCGAGATCGCTCAGGACACGGTCATTCGGGAAGCGCAGAATCTCGAATCCCTGCTCCCGCAGCCAGACATCGCGCGCGGCGTCGCGATCACTGCGTTCGGCCTCGTCATGCGGGGCTCCGTCGAGTTCGACGATCAGTCGGGCGGAGGCGCAGAGGAAATCGGCGATGTAGGGCGGCAGGGGAACCTGGCGTCTGAATTTGAGCCCACGGAAGCGGCTACCGCGCACCTGCTGCCAGAACGCATCCTCGGCAAGGGTACGGAGCCGACGTTGCTCGCGAGCGAACGCACGCAGATGTGGAGTGGGTCTGACGAGGGTCCGCCCATCGTCGCTCTGCGCGTCCGATCCGGAAACCGGGTTCCCCTCTCCCGACCCCCTTCGGGGGCCACCCTCCCCCGCAGAGGGGGGAGGGAGAGTGACGGCAAGGTCCCGGATCACGGCGTCACCCCCGCCGCCTTCGCGCCGCCGCCGCGCTTGAACCGGCGCTCCAGCCGGTCGAAGGCGAGGTAGATCACCGGGGTGGTGAACAGGGTCAGCACCTGGGAAACGATGAGGCCGCCGGCGATGACGATGCCGAGCGGCTGGCGCAGTTCGGAACCGACGCCGGTGCCGAGAATGAGCGGCACCGCCGCGAACAGGGCGGCCAGCGTCGTCATCAGGATCGGGCGGAAACGCAGCAGGCAGGCCTCGTAGATCGCGTCGCGCGGGGCCATGCCCTCCTCGCGCTCGGCCTGGAGCGCGAAGTCGATCATCATGATCGCGTTCTTCTTCACGATGCCGATGAGCAGCACGATGCCGATGACGCCGATGATGTCCAGCGGCATGCCGAAGAGCATCAGCCCGACCAGGGCGCCGATCCCCGCCGAGGGCAGGGTCGAGAGGATCGTGATCGGATGGACGAAGCTCTCGTAGAGCACGCCGAGGACGATATAGACGGTGACGATGGCGGCGATCACCAGGAAGAGCTGGTTCGAGAGCGCCGACTGGAAAGCAAAGACCGAGCCCTGCGGCACCACGCGGAAGCTCGGCGGCAGGTCGATCTCCTTCCGCGCCGCCTCGATCGTCTGCACCGCATCGCCCAGCGCCGCGCCTTCGGCGAGGTTGAACGAGACGGTGGTGGCCGGGAACTGTCCGAGATGGCTGATGAGAAGCGGCGCCCGGCGCTCGCTGATCCGCGCCACCGCCGAAAGCGGCACCTGGCCCGAGGCCGCCGTGGAGGAGGGCAGGAAGATGCCGTTGAGGCTGTCGAGAGTCTTGTGCAGGTCCGGGTCGGCCTCGAGGATCACCCGGTACTGGTTCGACTGGGTGAAGATCGTCGAGACGATGCGCTGGCCGAAGGCGTCGTAGAGCGCGTTGTCCACGGTGGCGGGGGTGATGCCGTAGCGGCCCGCGGTGGGCCGGTCGATGGTGATGTAGGCCGCCAACCCGTTGCCCTGGAGGTCGCTCGCCACGTCCGACAGCAGCGGCGAGCGCTGCAGCGCCTGGACGAAGCGCGGCACCCAGGTCTCGAATTCCGAGAGGTTCGGGTTCTCCAGGATCACCTGGTACTGCGTCGCGCTCACCGCCGTATCGATGGTGAGGTCCTGCACCGGCTGCATGTAGAGCCGGATTCCCGCGACCCCGCGCGTCGCCTCGGTGAGGCGGCGGATGATGGCGCTTGCTTCGGTGGCGCGGCCCTCATGCGGCTTCAGGTTGATGAGGAACCGTCCGGAATTCAGCGTCACGTTCTGCCCGTCGACGCCGATGAAGGAGGACAGGCTCGCCACATCGGGGTCCTGCAGGACGATCCGGGCGAGTTGCTGCTGGCGGTCGGCCATCTCGGCATAGGAGACGGTCTGGTCGGCCTGGGTCACGCCCTGGATGACGCCGGTATCCTGGACCGGGAAGAACCCCTTGGGGATGACCACGAACAGGTAGGCGGTGAGCGCGATGGTGCCGAGGGTGACCACCAGGGTCAGGCCCTGGTGGTTGAGCACGATGCGCAGCATCCGCCCGTAGCCGGAGATTACCCCGTCCATGGCCCTACGGCCGGCCCGCGCGATGAATCCCTCGCGGCGCTCCGCCTCCGGGGCGTGCTTGAGCAGGCGGGCACACAGCATCGGCACGAGAGTGAGCGAGACCACCGCCGAGATCACGATGGTGGCGGCGAGCGTGATGGCAAATTCGTGGAACAGGCGCCCCACCACGTCGCCCATGAACAGGAGCGGGATCAGCACCGCGATGAGCGAGACCGTGAGCGAAATGATGGTGAAGCCGATCTCGCGGCTGCCCTTCAGGGCCGCCTCCATCGGCGAATCGCCCTCCTCCACGTGGCGGGCGATGTTCTCGATGACCACGATGGCGTCGTCGACGACGAAGCCGGTGGCGATGGTCAGCGCCATCAGGGACAGGTTGTCGAGGGAGAACCCGTAGAGGTCCATGATCGAGAGCGCGCCGATGAGCGAGAGCGGCACCGACAGGCTCGGGATCAGGGTCGCGGACAGGCTGCGCAGGAAGAGGAAGATCACCAGCACCACGAGGCCGATGGCGAGCGCCAGTTCCACCTGCACGTCGTGGACCGAGGCGCGGATGGTGGTGGTGCGGTCGGTGAGCGGCGTCACCGTGATCGCGGCGGGCAGCGTCCCCTGCAGCTGGGGCAGCAGCGCCTTGATCTTGTCGACGGTGGCGATGACGTTGGCGCCGGGCTGGCGCTGGATGTTGAGGATGACGGCGGGCGTCTCGTCCATCCAGGCGCCGAGCTTGGTGTTCTCCGGGCCGTTGACCACGTCGGCGACGTCCGAGAGCCGCACCGCCGAGCCGTTCTTGTAGGCGATGATCGCCTGCTCGTAGGCCTTCGGATCGCGGATCTGGTCGTTGGCGTTGATGGCGTAGGACTGGGTCGGCCCGTCGATCGTACCCTTCGGCGTGTTGACGTTGAGGTTGGTGATGGTGGTGCGAAGGTCGTCGATGTTGAGGCCGTAGGCGGCCAGCGCCCGAGAGTTGAAGCGCACGCGCACCGCCGGCCGCTGACCGCCGCCCATGCTGACCAGGCCGACGCCGGAGACCTGGCTGATCTTCTGGGCGAGCCGCGTCTCGGCGAGATCGCGCACCTCGGTGAGCGGCATCGTCGTCGAGGTCAGGGCCAGGGTCAGGATCGGCGCGTCGGCCGGGTTGACCTTGGCGTAGATGGGTGGCGCCGGCAGGTCGGAGGGCAGCAGGTTGCCCGCCGCATTGATCGCCGCCTGGACCTGCTGCTCCGCGATGTCGAGGCCGAGATCCAGGCTGAACTGGAGCGTGATCACCGACGCGCCCGCCGAACTCTGCGAGGTCATCTGGTTGAGGTTGGCGAGCTGGCCGAACTGTCGCTCGAGCGGCGCCGTCACCGCCGAGGTCATCACCTCGGGGCTGGCGCCGGGATAGAAGGTCTGCACCTGGATCGTCGGGTACTCCACCGACGGCAGGGCCGAGACCGGCAGGTTCAGGTACGACACCATGCCGACCAGCAGGATCGCCAGCATGAACAGCGTGGTGGCGACGGGACGCAGGATGAAGATGCGGGACGGGTTCATGGGGCGAGCCCTTCCCCCACCGGGTCTCGGACTTGCCCGACCGTCGGCGTGAAGCGCCACGCGCTCCCTCTCCTGGAAGGAGAGGGTTGGGGTGAGGTGTAGTCGATCTCCGGAAAGGTCACACACCTCACCCTGTCCCTCTCCTTCCAGGAGAGGGAACCCGCGCTACCCGTGCGATCCGCCCAAGCCTTCGCCAGGAAACGGATCACTGTGACATCCGGTGCGGCCATGGATGCGGCGAACAGCGCGCCATTCATAGGCAACAAGGCGCTCATTGCGCCGCCGGCCGCTCTCTGCGGCGCTCGCGCTTCTGCGGCGGGTTTTCGGGAGGCGTCCCGGCGGCGGGGGTCGATGTCGTGGCCGGGGCGTCGGTTGCAGGTGCGGCTTGGCCAGGTGCGGCTTGGCCGGGCGCCGCAGGTTCGCCGGGTGCCGCCGGCTGGCCCTTGCCGCCCTCGGTGACGCGGACCTTGGCGCCGTCGCGCAGGCGGTCGGTCCCATCGACCACAACCCGGTCGCCGACCGCCACCCCCTTGGTAACGGCACTGCGCGTGCCATCGGCCTCGCCGACGGTGATCGGCCGGACCACGACCTTGTCGTCGCTGTCGAGCAGGTAGACATAGGCGCCGGGCGTGCCGCGCAGGATCGCGGCGGTGGGGACGATGGGCGTGTCCCGCACCGTATCCACGGTGAGCTTGGCGTTCACGAACTGGTTCGGGAACAGGCTCTCGTCCTTGTTGTCGAACAGCGCGCGCAACTTCACCGTGCCGGTGGTGGTGTCGATCTGGTTGTCCACCGTGTCGAGGGTGCCGGTGGCGAGCACGTTGGCATCGCCCCGGTCATAGGCGGTCACCGTGAGCTTCGCCCCCGAGCGCAGGCGGCGCATGACGCGCGCCACGTCGTCCTCGGGCAGGGTGAACACCACCGAGATCGGGTGCAGCTGCGTCACCACCACGATGTTGGTGGAGGCGGCGGTGACGTAATTGCCCTGGTCGATCTGGCGCAGGCCGACGCGGCCCTCGACGGGCGAGACGATGCGCGTATAGGCGATGTTGAGCTTCTGCTGGTCGACCTGGGCCTGATCGATGGCGACCGTGCCCTCGTTCTGCTTCACCAGGGCCGCTTGCGTGTCCACGTTCTGCTTCGAGATCGAATCCTGCAGGCTGAGGCGCTGGAAACGGGCGAGGTCGAGCTTCGAATTCTGCAGCAGGGCCTGATCGCGGGCGAGCTGGCCCTGGTACTGGGCGAGTTGCGCCTCGTAGATGCGCGGATCGATCTGGGCGAGGAAATCGCCCTTCTTCACGGTCTGCCCCTCGCGGAAGCCGATCTCCGTGAGATAGCCGCTGATCTGCGACTGGATCGTCACGGTGGCGAGCGGCGTCACCGTGCCGAGGCCCGACAGCACCACCGGGATCTCGCCGGTGGAGACCGTGGCGACCCCGACCGCCTGTGGCATGTCGCCCGGACGTCCACGGGCGCCCTTGCCGCGGGCGGGCGCGCCGTCGGCCGTGCTCTCCGTCTTGGGAGCGAGCTTGGGCGCGAGATAGAATCTGTAGCCGGCCGCTCCCGCCCCGGCGAGGAGGAGGAGCAGGATCAACCATGTTCCCACACGGCTTCGCCGGCGCGTCGGCGCCGGGGTGTCCGGTCTGAATTCCCGGGCCGTTTCGGTCCGGATGGGCGATTGTTCGTTCATGCCTCGACAATCCAGCCGATCGCTCCCGAACGGCACCGCGCAGTCTGGACGAAATGGCGACGTGAGTCCCGAGGGAACAGGGGGCGCGACCACCGCGCAGCGGGGCGCCGATCCGGGACAGTGCCGGGAGCCGCGCTGGGTTGCCGGTGGGTCTTACCCGTCGATCGATCGCTCAGCATCGCGGCCGGGCATGCCGGATTATTGCGACGCCAGTGCGGCGCGGAAGTTTCCGGGTTGTTTCCGACGTTCCGGCGGCGGATCGGCGGAAGCCTTCAGGGGAGTGGCTTCGACGGGTAGGCCTCGACCACCGCGTGGTAGGCCGCGTCCGGCGGCGTCACCGGCATGGCGAGGCGCAATCCCGCTCCCGCCAAAGCGATGAGGAAGGCAAGGGCGCAGCAGGCGCGGGTACTCAACGCGGTCGTCCTCGTGATCCGATACGAGGTCGCTAACCCGGAGGACCATCGAAGCACAAGCGGAACGCGGAAAAAGCCGCCGCCCCGAGCCGGAGCGACGACTTCAATCCTTGGGGGGATCGGCTTCTTGGGAAGGACCGGAGCGGTACGTCGCCCAACCGAAACGAGGGGGCGGTGTTCCTGTTGAGCGGCGACCGCTCCGGCCATGGCCAGAACCTACGTTACGCCTGATGAATGTCAACAATCGTCAGGCGCGGTCCGGGATTACGGGCGGAGGGGCGTGCGATCGCGCACGTTCCCAAAGGCACGATTTCCGGCCCGAAACGCCCATGCTACCGAGGGGGCGGACGACGTCAGCTTCAGTTTTTCGCCCACGAGCGTTTCCCGGATGAACCCTGTTTTCGCCGACCTCCCCAATACCGTGTTCGACGTGATGTCGGTGCTGGCGCGCGAGCTCGGGGCGATCAATCTCGGACAGGGTTTCCCGGACGATCCCGGGCCGGCGGATGTGCGCGAGAAGGCCGCCGATGCCCTGCGCGACGGCTACAACCAATACCCGCCGATGATGGGTTTGCCGGTGCTTCGCCGCGCCATCGCCGCCCATTACGAGCGCCATCAGGCCCTCGCTCTCGATCCCGACACCGAGGTGATGGTGACGTCGGGCGCCACCGAGGCCCTGGCCGCGAGCCTGCTCGCCCTGGTCTCGCCCGGCGACGAGGTCGTGCTGTTCGAGCCGATGTACGACGCCTACCTGCCGATCATCCGGCAGGCCGGCGGCATCCCGCGCTTCGTCACCCTGCGGCCCCCGCATTTCCGCCTCGACGAAGGGGCGCTGGAGCAGGCCTTCTCGGAGCGCACCCGCGTCGTCGTTCTCAACAACCCGCTCAACCCGACCGCGACGATGTTCGGGGAACAGGATCTCGCGTTGCTGGCGAGGTTCTGCGAGCGATTCGACGTGACCGCCATCTGCGACGAGGTGTGGGAGCACGTGACCTTCGATGGACGGCCCCATCGCCCGCTGATCGGGTTCGACGGCATGCGGGACCGAACCGTGAAGATCGGCTCGGCCGGCAAGATCTTCAGCCTGACCGGCTGGAAGGTCGGGTTCGTCATGGCGGCACCGGCTCTGCTCAAGGTGGTCTCGAAGGCGCACCAGTTCCTCACCTTCACCACGCCGCCGAACCTGCAGGAGGCGGTGGCGTACGGGCTTTCCAAGGACGAGGCCTATTTCATCGAGATGCGCGCCCGGTTCGCCCGCTCGCGCGACCGGCTGAGCGCCGGACTCACCGGCCTCGGCTTCTCCGTGTTGCCGTCCCAGGCGACCTACTTCCTCACTGTCGATATCGCCGAGTTGGGGCCGCGCCTCGGCTGCGCGGACGACGTCGCCTTCTGCCAGCATCTCGTGCGGGAGCACGGGGTGGCGGCGATTCCCATCAGCGCCTTCTATGCGCAGGGGGCCGTGCGCAACCTCGTCAGGCTGTGTTTCGCCAAGCAGGATGCGACCCTCGACGCGGCCCTGGAGCGGCTCTCCGGCCTGATGCGGAGCACCTTTTGATGAAGCGGCACGGCCGTGTGGGCCCGGTGCTTGCAGCTTGCCCCGGGCAGGGCCACATCCTGCATCATGACCACGACGCGCATCCCCCGGAGCCCCGCCATGGCCTTCAACGACGCCGTCTTCGCCACTCGCGAATTGCCCAACGGCGCCTTCGGCCGGCGCGATGGGACCGCCACACGCTTCCGCGCCGAGCCCGACAGCCGGGAGGCCGCGCTGCTGCGGCTGGAGCAGTTCGCCCACATCATGGACTCGGCGTTCGTGATCCCCGGCATCAACCGGCGGGTTGGGCTGGACGCCGTCGTCGGCCTCGTTCCGATCATCGGCGATGCGGCGGGCATGCTGCTCGCCTCCTACATCGTCTACGAGGCACGCCGCCTCGGCGCGCCGAAATGGCTGCTCGCCCGCATGGCCATGAACGTGGCCTTCGACGGGGTGATCGGTGCCGTCCCACTGGCCGGCGACATCTTCGATGCCGCGTTCAAGGCCAATCGTCGCAACGTGCGCCTGCTGCGCCGCCACCTCGAGAAGACCGGCGGCCTGCGCCCCAACGAGATCGAGGGAACGGCCGTCCGTCTCGACGGCTGACGCACAATCCAATAGGGGCGGTCTCATGAACGAGATCGCCCGCCCCGCGGAAGCCGTCCCCGTCCCCGCCCCGCCTCCCCTCGCGCCGGTGGTGCGGGGGCTGTCGCCGCTGAACCGGCGGCGGCTCTCGAATTTCCGGCGCAACCGGCTCGGCTTCTGGTCCTTCGTGGTCTTCGTCGGCCTGTTCGGCTTGAGCCTGTTCGCCGAGTCCATCGCCAACGACCGGCCCCTGGTGGTCTCGTACAAGGGCGAGATCCTGTTTCCCGTCCTGATCGACTACCCGGACGAGAAGTTCGGCGGTTTCTACGCGCGGCCGAACTACCGATCGGCGGAGACGCGGAAAGAGATCGCCGATCACGGCTGGGCGGTCTGGCCGCCGATCCCCTATTCCTACGACACGATCATCGATGGGCTGCCGACCCCCTCGCCCTCGCCGCCCACCTGGATGCTCACGGACGAGCAATGCCAGGCGGCGGCCAAGCAGAATGGCGCGGCGACCACGGGCCGGGAGGGGTGCGAGGGCCTGGAGATGCACTGGCTCGGCACCGACAACACCACCCGCGACGTGCTGGCCCGCGTGATCTACGGCTTTCGCATCTCGGTGCTGTTCGGGCTGATCCTGGCCCTGGTCTCCTCGGTGATCGGCGTCATCGCCGGCGCGGTGCAGGGCTATTTCGGCGGCTGGGTCGATCTGTCCCTGCAACGCTTCATCGAGGTCTGGAGCGGCATCCCGACCCTCTACCTCATCATCATCATCTCGGCCTTCATCGCGCCGGGCTTCTTCGTGCTGCTGGGCATCCTGCTGCTGTTCTCCTGGGTGGCCCTGGTCGGCGTGGTGCGG
Organism: Methylobacterium sp. Leaf91; assembly: GCF_001422815.1. Taxonomy (GTDB): domain Bacteria; phylum Pseudomonadota; class Alphaproteobacteria; order Rhizobiales; family Beijerinckiaceae; genus Methylobacterium. The sequence goes on from NZ_LMMP01000001.1 coordinate 355,732, forward strand.
GCCGAGTTCCTGCGGGCGCGCAACTTCGAATATGTCCGCGCCGCCCGCGCGCTCGGCCTCTCCAACATCCGCATCATGAGCCGGCATCTCCTGCCCAACGCCATGGTGGCGACGCTGACCTTCATGCCGTTCATCCTCAACGGCTCGATCGGCACGCTGACCTCCCTCGACTTCCTCGGCTTCGGCCTGCCTCCCGGCTCGGCCTCCCTCGGTGAGTTGCTGGCGCAGGGCAAGGACAACATCCAGGCCCCCTGGCTCGGGCTGACTGGGTTCTTCGTGGTGGCGGTGATGCTGAGCCTGCTCATCTTCGCCGGCGAAGCCGTGCGTGACGCTTTCGACCCCCGCAAGACGTTCAAGTAACAACCGCGTTCAAGTAACAACCACGTCCCAGTAAAAACCGCCTGTCGCGCGAGACCCGCCGAGATGGGTCTCGCGTTTTAATCCGCCCCGCGCGCCTCCACCGCAGGTTCCGATGGAATCCGATTGGAGCGTCATGCGTTGTCAGGGGGCGGCATCCTCGATCCGGCCGCGAGATTTAACCCTCCTGGATCCGGAGATACGATGTCCGACGCCTCGCATACGACGCCGTCCCGCCGCCTCTTCATGGCCGGCAGCCTCGCCGGAATCGGCGGTGTGCTGGCTTCCGAGCGCGCCGCCTCGCAGGCGATCCCCACCACCCCCACCGGCCGGCCCGAGCCCAAGCTCGACCAGCCCCCGCCCCTGCCGCGCGACAAGCATCTCGGCTGGGCCGTTGTCGGCCTCGGCGATTTCACGCAGGCGCAAGTTCTGCCCGCTCTGGAACGGGCCCGTCGCTCGAGGACCGTGGCCCTCGTCTCGGGCAATCCCGACAAGGCCAAGGCCGTCGCGGCCCGCTACGGCGTCGAGGCCGGGGGGATCTACGATTACGGCACGATGGGAAAGATCGCCGACAACAAGGACATTGCGGCCGTCTACATCGTGACGCCGAACTCTACCCATGCCGACCTGACCATCAAGGCGCTGGAGGCGGGCAAGCACGTTCTCTGCGAGAAGCCGATGGCCACCAATTCCGCCGATTGCCAGCGGATGATCGACGCCGCCAAGGCCGCCGACCGCCGCCTGATGATCGCCTACAGGGTCCATTGGGAGCCGCATAACCTGCGCGCCAAGGCAATGATGGACAAGGGCGAGTTCGGCGACGTCCGCTTCGCCTCCTCCGACCACCACCGCCCCTTGGAGCCGTCGCGGCCGCGCGACCAGTGGCGCATGCTGAAGGCCGTGGCCGGCGGCGGCTCCCTCGTCGATATCGGCATCTACGGCCTCAACGGCCTGCAATGGTTCTTCGGCGAGAGCCCGTCCTCGGTCTCCGCCACGATGCACTCGCCGGAAGGCGATCCGCGTTTCGGGCAGGTCGAGGACGTGTTCACGGCGCAGCTGGTCTTTCCCTCGGGCCGGCGCGCCACGGTCTCGTCGGGCTACAGCTCCGACAAGAAACGGATCGACATCTGGGGCGAGAAGGGCGTGGCAACCCTCGATCCCGGTACCGCCTACCAGGGCAACCGGCTCGTCGTCAGCGACGCCAAGCGGGCCGACGAGGTCCTGACGGCCGAAGGCGATGCTGTGCAGTTCACCGGCGAGATCGACCACCTCTCGCAGATCATCGCCGAGGGCGGAGAGCTGCGGACGCCGGGCGAGATGGGCCTGCGCGACGTCCGCCTGATCGAGGCGCTCTACCGGGCGGCGGAGACGCGCCAATGGGTCGATCTCAACCCCGACATGACGATGCGGTCGGGCACGCGCTGAGGATGGATCGGGAGCGGCCCGCAACGGCGTCGCTCCCATACGACATGCTGACGGTGAACAATCGGTCTTGCGTATGGGTCGTGGTGATTCCGGCGAAGAGCGTACAGGGACGAATCGCGGGTTATGGACGCCTATGTCATCATGCTCGGGGGCTTTGGCGCCCTCGTGCTCCTCACCGCCTGGCTGCCGATGGTGCTTCGGCAGCTGCCGCTGTCGCTGCCGATCTGCTGCGTCGCGATCGGGGCCGGCCTCTCGCTGATCCCCGGAATCGCCGACTTCTCCCCCCGGCCCCAGCAGCATCTGCGCCTGATCGAGAAGGTCAGTGAATTCGTCGTCATCATCTCGCTGATGGGGGCCGGGCTGAAGCTCGACCGCAGGGTCGGCTGGAAAAGCTGGATGGTGACATGGCGCCTCCTCGCCTTCGCCATGCCGCTGACGATCCTGATCCTCGGGTTCCTGGCCTCGCATCTCCTCGCCCTCGGCCTCGCCTCGTCCCTCCTGATCGCCGCCGCCCTCGCGCCGACCGATCCGGTCCTCGCCTCCGAGGTCCAGGTCGGCCCGCCGTCACAGGGCGTCGAGGACGATATGCGGTTCGGCCTCACCTCGGAGGCCGGGCTCAATGACGGGCTCGCCTTCCCCTTCGTTCACCTCGCCATCGCCCTCGTGGCCGCGAACGGCCTGAGCGCCGCCGGGTGGACCGAATGGGTCGGCGTCTCGCTGGTGTGGAAGATCCTGGCCGGCGTCGCGCTGGGTGCCGCGATCGGACGGGGCTTCGGCTGGCTGACCTTCCACCTGCCGAACCGGGCACGGCTCTCGCGGACGGGCGACGGTTTCGTCGCTCTCGGCATCACCTGCCTGACCTATGCGGCCGTGGAGGCCGTGCATGGCTACGGCTTCATCGGCGTCTTCGTCGCGGCGCTGGCCATGCGCTGGTCCGACCACGGCCACGATTACCATCACGCGCTGCACGGGTCGGCCGAAGCGTTCGAGCGCCTGACGATGATGATCCTTCTCGTCGGCTTCGGACTTGCCATCGGCGGCGGACTCCTGCGCGACCTCACCTGGGCCGGCGTCGCCTTCGCGCTTCTGGTCATCTTCGTGGTCCGGCCGCTCTGCGGCTGGATCAGCCTCCTCGGGCACGATCAGCCCGCCGCCGAACGCGCGGTGATCAGCATCTTCGGGATCAGGGGGCTCGGCACGATCTATTATCTCGCCTACGCCTCCGGCCATGCGGCCTTCGAGGGGGCGAGCCTGCTCTGGAGCACGGCGGGATTGACCATCCTGCTCTCCATCGTCCTGCACGGGATAAGCGTCTCGCCGATCCTCGGCTTTCTCGACCGCCGCAGCGGGCGCGATACCGAGAGCGCCCAGATGGACCTGCCGCTGGGCTCCTCCCCGGCCGAATGAGGCCTCTCGGCAGAGCGAAATCAGCGCCCGTATTGACTGGCCGCCGGCGGAAATTTCCCTCCGTGCTCGAAAATAAAACCCAAGTTTTTCATGGCATTTGCTAAATCCCGCCATTGAGAGTACATAACAGAGATCGAAGCGTGATCAGATTTTCATCTGTGTGAGCCAAAGAGCTTTCGCAGAGCGGAAGTCGGGTGCGAATCGAGACAACGGAGAAGGCCGTACATCTTCGTGCGGACCTCCGAACTATGATGCCCGCAAGGGCGAAGGATTATGATGGCTGTCGGTACTGTTAAGTGGTTCAACGAGCAAAAGGGCTTCGGCTTCATCCAGCCGGATAACGGCGGAAACGATGTGTTCGTGCACATCTCCGCTGTCGAGCGCGCAGGAATGCGTGGTCTCGCCGAAGGCCAGAAGGTCTCCTACGAAATGGAAACCGACAAGCGCAGCGGCAAGCAGTCCGCCGGCAATCTCCAGGCCGCCTGAACCATATCGCATATGGGCCATGTGAGGCTCCTACGAGAGCCTGACATTGGACAAGGAGCCGCTCTCCATTGGAGAGCGGCTTCCTGCGTTTTTATCCATCTCCCGACCGGTTCGGTTCGGAGCCTCGTCCACTGTCCCGCGGTCGTTCCCGGCCGCTTCCCAGACCAGGATTCTGTGTGAGCCAATTCAACGAAAACTCCATGACCGACCGCCTCAAGGCTTCGCAAGAAGCCCGTCAGGCCGCCCTGGCGCGTTTCCGCGACCGGCCGGCCGCTGACGATCCGACGGTTCTCGCCCGCAAGGCCGAGCGTGAGGCCATTGCCCGTGAGCGCGAGATCCGCGTCGCCGCCCGTGAGGCCGAGCGCGCCGCCGCCGCCGCCCAGGCCGTCGCCGAGGCCGAGGCCGAGCGTGAGCGCCAGGCCATCGAAGCGGCCCGCGTCGCCGAAGAGAAGATCGCCCTCGCCGCCGCCGCTCGCATCGAGCAGAAGCAGCAGCGCGATGCCCGCTACGCCGCCCGCAAGGCGAAGGCGCGCAAGTAAGGCATTCGCCTCCGAAGTCTCCGGCCTCGCGGCGGATTCCGCCCTGCGAGAGCCGATGTTTCGGAACGAACTACCGGACGGCTTTACCGAACACGACGTTCGATGATGGCGCTGTCCGGCTGCGATGTCGTGGCCGCTCCGGCATGATCGGGGCAGCGACGGTCAATGGGTTGGCTCGGTCCTTCGTGTGGGTTCGAGCGCAGGGTGGCATCTCCGGACGGGGTTGCCGCCCATCTCGTCCTTTTCCGCAAGGCAGGCCGATGTTCGGTCCTGTGCCTTCCGGCAAGGCGACGCGCGACCACGAATACCCGTCCGAGGACGCAGAACCGTTTGCGTCCGCTCAGAAAGGCATATCTCATGGCCCATAAATTCAAGCTCGGGCAGCGCGTGCGCCGCGAGCGCATCGGCTATGCCGACCTCAAGGCCGATCCGACCGACGTCTTCGAGATCGTCCGCCTCGTTCCCGAGGACCAGACCGGCGAGCCGTTCTACCGGATCAAGGCCGGCGGAGCCGAGCGCGCCGTCCGCGAAGGCGAGATCACCCTCGCCTTGTGAGGCTGTCGCCGCTCCGGCCACCTGCTGGAGACAATCGGAAAAAGGCCCCGCATCCTTCGATGCGGGGCCTTTTTCATGTCTCGATACGGAGAAATTAGGGCTTAGTGGCCGCCCTCGGTGGCATTGCGGGTCGCCTCGTAGAGGAACCATGTCCGCTCTTCGGACTGGTTGATCCACTCTTCCAGCAGGCTGGTGGTGGAGACGTCCTTGGCCTCGTCCGTCACCTCGTGGAGCTCACGCATGTTGGCGGTGAGAGTCTTGTTGTCGTCGCGCAGCTCGGCCAGCATTTCGAGCGGGCTGACATACTCGGCGTCGTTGTCCTCGACGCGGGACAGCCGCGAGGCCTGACCCAGCGACCGCAGGGTCGTGCCGCCGATCTTGCGGGCGCGCTCGCCGACATCGTCGATGATGGCGAAGATCTGCTGCGACTGCTCGTCGAGCATCAGGTGATAGTCGCGAAAGTTAGGGCCGCTCACGTGCCAGTGGAAGTTCTTCGTCTTCACGTACAAGGCGAAGAGGTCCGACAGCAGCACGGTCAGGCCCTCGGCGATCTTCTTCGTCGCCTCGGGGGCGAGATCGGTCGGGGTGTTCAGGCGATCCCCATCGACGCGCGTGCGCCCGCTCAAACTCTTTGCCATGACGTCATAACTCCGGTTGAATTCCGATCGTGGGCGGCGCTCAGCGCACACCCTGTGACGGGAAGAAGCCAGAGAGGCGAGGGAAGTTCCGATTCCCGAGCCCGGCACGGTGACGCTCGCGCTGTCGTGACACTCACACGGCCCCGAATGCCGGCGCCGCGGTGGAATCCGGCGGGCCATGCCCGCCGGGGCCAAGCGACCTCAGGTCAGCACGACGACCCGCGTGCCGATCTCAACGCGGCCGTAGAGGTCGATCACGTCCTGGTTGATCATGCGGATGCAGCCGGACGAGACGCTGAGACCGATGGATTCGGGCTCCAGGGTGCCGTGGATGCGGTAGAGCGTGTCCTTGTTGTCCTGCCAGAGGTAATGCGCCCGTGCGCCGAGGGGATTGCGGGAGCCGCCGGGCACGCCGAGGCCGCTCTGGAGCTGGGTCACCGACCGGGCGAGCTTGGGCGTCCGCGCGATCATCTCCTTGGGCGGATACCAATCCGGCCACATCTGCTTGGAATTCACCGTCGAGACGCCGGACCAGGAGAAGCCCTGCTTGCCGACGCCGACGCCGTAGCGGCGCGCCCGCCCGTTGGGCTGGACCAGGGTGAGGTGGTGCGCGCGCGGATCGACCACGATGGTGCCCGGAGGCTCCGCGCCCGTATAGGCGATCTCCTGGCGAAGGAAGTTCGGGTTCGCTTTGCGCCAGTTGAAGGCATGGACCGGGAAAGGCTCGTCGGTGATCGCCGCATAGGCCCGGGCGTAGTCGATCGGCCCATTGTCCACCGGACGCGAGACGGGGTTGCCCTGGTTCGCCGGCGGCTGCTCGGCACGGCGGCGGGCGTTCGGATCGGCATAGGGATCCGAATCGGGGTCGTCCTCGAAACGCGGTGCGGTGGCGCGCTCGCGATAGGGCTCGTAGCGACCGCCACGGCGGCGATAGAGCCGTCCGGCCTCGTCCCGGTAGAGACGGTCGTCGTCATAGGGGCCGTATCCGTCGTCGGATTCGATGGCGAGGCGGCCACGGACCTGGGCCAGAGCGGCGAGCGGTGAACCGGCCAGGACCAGGGTCGCGCCGGCGCCGCTCAGCAGGGTCCGCCGGCTGAAGGGAAGAGTGGGACGCTCGATGAGGGGGCGTTCGGACATGAGGTACTCAAAGATGGGCCGCTCGCCAGGGCGCGAGGACTAAAGCCAAGATTGGGCGGTGACTTAGCAAGACCAGGGGCCGCCGTCACGCCGGGCCGTCGCTCATCAGCATTGCGGTCCGGTCGGACCGGCGGCACGGTCCGGGAAAGGAGAATCCACCGACCTTTCATCATGCCGCGAGAATATGCGGGAGATGTCCGATTTCATCGATCCTTGCGATTGCAAAAATATCCGTCCGCATCGACATAAGGCGCTGCATTTCAACACCATCACATCTTTGGAAGACGGACGAATCCTGTGCCGATCTCTTCTTTCGCACGCCTCGGCGCGTCGGTCCTGACGCTCGCCTTCGGGCTGACACTCGCGGGGGAGAACCCCGCTTTCGCGGGTCCGAAGCCCGCCCAATCGTCGACAGCGCTCAAGGCCGTCGACTCCGCCAAGACCGGAGCCTCCCGGACGAAGATCGCCAAAAGGTCGCGGACGGTGAAGGCCAACACGGTGAAGACGAAGCCTGCGCCCGTCGCCACCGGTTCCCTCGCCAAGGAGGCCGCCGAGACCACCTCGACGGAGGCACCCGGCGTCACCTGGACCTCGGCCGAGCCGGACGAACTCCGCTGCGGTCGCAGCCGCCGCAAGCTGTGGCAGGCGGGCGAAGGCTGGGTGGTCAAGAACGTGACGGTCTGCCGTTAAGCGTCTATCCGACAAGCGGTTGCGGGCCGCCGGGTAGGACCGGTGGCGGCGGCGCGCTACAAGCCTCCTCGCCGCACAGACGATGTCCGGGCGAGTTGGAGGCGATGACGTGATCCGCGTGCTGCATACGGGCGACTGGCATATCGGGCAGTCACTGCGCGGCTATTCGCGCACCCACGAGCATGCGAGGGCGCTGGCCCATCTCGAAGCCATCGTCGTCGGCCACGAGGTCGACGCCCTCGTGGTGGCGGGCGACGTCTACGACAGTCAGAACCCGTCGGGCGAGGCGCAGGCGCTGCTCTACGAGGTGCTGGTGCGCCTGCACCGGGCGCGCCCTTCCATGACCATCGTCCTCACCGCCGGCAATCACGATGCGGCCGGGCGCCTCGAAGCGCCGAGCCCGATCCTCGAGGCCATCGGGGTTCGGGTCATCGGCAATGTCCGCCGCCGCGACGGCGCCCTGTCCATCGAGCGTCATCTGGTACCGATCCTCAGGAACGGCGATGTGGCGGCCCAGATCCTGGCCGTGTCCTATCCCACCGCCGCCTGCCTGCCGCCCCTACGCCGGGAGGAAGGGTCGCCCATCGTCAGGGCCGTGCGAGCCCTCTACGCCCAGGTGATGGAGGCGGCGACGCCGCATCTCTCCGGCCTGCCGCTTCTCCTCACCGGGCATCTGCACGTGGCCGGGGGAACCGAATCGGAGGGGGCCGAGCGCCGCATCCTGGTCGGCGGCGAACATGCCGTGCCGCCCGACGTGTTCCCGGTGGAGGCCGATTACGTGGCGCTGGGCCATCTCCACAAGGCCCAGACCATCGGCGGCGGAATGGTGCGGTATTCCGGCTCGCTGATCCCGCTCTCGGCCACCGAGCAGCCCTACGCGCATGGGGTGAGCCTCGTGACCCTCGGCGACGGACCGGCGCGGGTGGAACACATCCCGATCCCGCGCCCGGTTCCGTTCCTGCGCCTGCCGCCGCGCGGCGACATGCGGCTCTCCGAACTCGGCGACCATCTCAAGGCGCTGGGCCTCGACCCGGCCCTGCCGATGGAGGAGCGGCCCTATATCCAGGTCCGGCTGGCCCGCGAGGGGCTGGGGCCGGGCCACCGCGCGGAGGTGGACCGGATCGCCGAAGGCTTCCCCGTCCGCATCGTCGATACCCGCGTGACGGCGGCGGCCGATCCGGTCGCGGAGGCCGTCGACGCGGCGCCGCTCGTGCGCCTGTCCGAGCGCGACCCGGAAGACCTCTTCCGCCTCGCCTTCGCGCGCGTTCGGGGCACCCCGCCGGAGCCGGCGCATCTGGAGGTGTTCCACCGGGTCCGGGCCGAGGCCGAGGCCTGAAATCCGCCACGCTGGCGCTTGTCACGCCGCCGTTACCCTGTACATATTATAATTCGATTGTGCGCCATCGAGTTTTGCCGGCCCATGCCGATGCGAGCCGGGCGACGGGGGAAACAGCGCCATGAAATCTACGATCGTCGCCACCGGCTGCGCCATGGCGCTCGCCCTCGCCTCTCCGGTCCAGGCCGAGGAGGCGGATGCCGCCGCCATCGTCAACGGCCAGTTCGTGGCCGGCGGCAACAAGCCTGGCGTGCGGGCCAGCGGCGCCAAGGGCGTTTGCCTCACTGGGCAGTTCACGCCCTCGGCCGAGGCGGCGGGGCTGTCGAAGGCACCGCATTTCGCCAAGCCCGTGCCGGTGACCGCGCGATTCTCCATGGGCGGCAGCAACCCGGGCATCTCGGACAAGGCCAAACCGGTGACGCGGGGCTTCGCCATGCGCCTGCGCGACCCGGCGGGCGACCTTGTCCTCGTCATCATTTCCGCGCCGGTCTTCTCGGCGCGCACGCCCCAGCAGCTGTTCGATTTCGTCTCCGTCCGCGCGCCCGGGCCCGACGGCAAACCCGATGCCGAGAAGGTCAAGGCCTTCGCCGCCGCCAATCCGGAGACCACGAAACAGGCGGCCTGGCTCAACGCCCGCCCGGTCCCGGCGAGCTATGCCGGCGTCGATTACTGGGGCGTCCATGCCTATACGCTGACGAACGCCAAGGGCGAGGCGCAGGTGGTGAAGCTGAAGACCGTCGCGGATGCGGGACAGCTCGGCCTGAGCGAAGACGACCTCAAGGCCAAGCCCGACAGCTTCTATGCCGATGAGTTGAAAGACCGCCTCGCCAAGGGGCCGGCCACCTTCTCCCTGGTGGCGATCCACGGCGAGGCCGGCGACCCCACCGCCGACCCGACCGCCCTGTGGCCCGAAGACAGCCGCAAGAGCACGAAGCTCGGCACCCTCGCCATCACGGCTCTTGAGCCCGCCGCCACTTGCGACGCGGCCACGTTCGATCCGGTGGTGGACCTCCCCGCCGGCATCGCCGGCCCGGCCGACGACCCGATGTTCGCGATCCGCTCGCCGGCCTATGCCGTGTCGCTGTCGCGCCGCGCCCAATAGAGAGACGCTCGACCCGCCTGCCCGATCGCGAGGGGATCACGCGACCGGGCAGGCCGGAGGACGGCGCGGACGTCAGAAGATGAAGCTGCCTTCCGTCACGGAATCGGCCGTGACGCCGAGCAGGATGATCTTGTTCGAGGCTCCGGTGTCACCCGTGAAGGTGATGATCGTGTTGGCCTCGCCGTGGAACGATCCGATCTTCACGTCATCCATGCTGCCCGTGATGACACCGATGTGAAGCACATCCTCGGTCACATCGAACTTGCGGATGACATCGCGGCCATCGCCCGAGACGAACTCGAAGGTGTCGGCACCCGCGCCGCCGAAGAGGGAATCGCCGCCCTTGCCGCCGGTGATGTAGTCGCTGCCCTTTCCAGCCACGATGCGGTCGGCGCCGTCCGTGCCGGTGATCGTGGAGCCGCCAACGGCCAAGCTCTGCGAATAGATCTTCGCACCGATATCGACGCCCGTCATGCTGAGGGCCGCCCCATCGCGGACATAGACCCTCTCTATGCTGGCCAAGCCGGTGAACGAAGCGTCGGTCAGGGCGACGGCACTGCCTTTGTTTACGAAGAGCAGGTCCGTCCCCTCGCCACCATCCACCATCACGGTCGAACTGCTGATGACGAGGCGATCGTTGCCATCCCGACCGTACAATTCGTCGGAACCACCATTGCCGCTCAGTGTATTGGCGCCGCCGGTTCCGTAAAGGACATCGTCGGACGCACTGCCGAGGATGTTCCCAAACTCTTCATATCCATCAATCAGCGCGCCAGGGCCGAAATCGAGCGTCCTGGCTTCCGTATTGACGGATTGCTGATACCCAGACGTAGAATCATTAGGATCGAAGTCGCAATCCAACGTATAATGAAGTTCTGCTATCTCAATATCCGAAGAACAGATTCAATCTGAAAATTTTATAGATTGATATGATTTGCATAATTTATAATACAGTTATAGCTCGGTCCGGATTCCTCTGGATAAACCGCTCCCGAGCGAGAAGCTGGTCTCCCGCGGGCGGGTGAAGAACGCCGCCCCCGCCGGGCCGCCCCGAAGGGAGACGAGGGTTCGGGTGCCGGATTCAGCCCTACCCGGAGGCGATCATGTCCTTGATCCGGCCGGCCAGCGCTTCCATCACGAAGGGCTTGGTGAGCACCTGCATGCCGGGCTCGAGATGCCCGTTGCCGACCACGGCGTTCTCGGCATAGCCGGTGATGAACAGGATCTTGAGGTCGGGCCGCGCCACCCGAGCGGCGTCGGCCATCTGGCGGCCGTTCATGCCGCCGGGCAGGCCGACATCGGTGACGAGGAGGTCGATGCGCACGTTGGATTGCAGCACCTTGAGGCCGGAGGCCCCGTCTGCCGCCTCGATGGCGGTGTAGCCGAGCTCTTCGAGCACCTCGGTCACGAGCATGCGCACGGTGGGCTCGTCGTCGACGATGAGCACGGTCTCGCCCCGTTGCGCGCGCGGCGCGGCGGCGAAGGCGCCGGCCTCGTCCACCTCGGAGGCTTCGCCGTAATGGCGCGGCAGGTAGAGGCACATGGTCGTGCCCTCGCCGAGTTCGGAATAGATCCGCACCTCGCCGCCCGATTGCCGCACGAAGCCGTAGATCATCGACAGGCCGAGGCCGGTGCCCTCGCCCAGCGGCTTGGTGGTGAAGAACGGATCGAAGGCGCGGGCGATCACCTCCGGCGTCATGCCGGTGCCGTTGTCGCTGACGCAGAGGGAGAGATACTGGCCGGGTTCGAGGTTGCGTTCGCGGGCGGCATGCCCGTCGAGCCACTTGTTGGCGGTCTCGATGGTGAGGCGGCCGCCATCAGGCATGGCGTCGCGCGCGTTGATGCAGAGGTTCAGCAGCGCGTTCTCGAGCTGGTTGGGGTCCACCAAAGCCGGCCACAGGCCCGCTGCGCCGACCACCTCGATCGTCACCGCCGGCCCGACCGTGCGGCGGATCAGTTCCTCCATTCCCGAGACCAGGGCGTTCACGTTGGTGGGCTTCGGGTCCAGCGTCTGGCGACGCGAGAAGGCGAGCAGCCGGTGGGTCAGGGCCGCCGCCCGGCGCGAGGCGCCCTGCGCCGCGTTGATGTAGCGGTCGAGTTCGGTCAGCCGCCCCTGCGCCATCCGGGTCTGCAGCAATTCGAGGCTGCCCGAAATGCCGGTGAGCAGGTTGTTGAAGTCGTGGGCGATGCCGCCGGTGAGCTGGCCCACCGCCTCCATCTTCTGCGATTGACGCAGGGCGTCCTGGGTCTGGGCGAGAGCGGCCTCGCGGGCCTTCTCCTCGGTGATGTCGCGCGCCACCGCGTAGAAGACGTCGCCCACCGGCGCGCTGACCCAATCGAACCAGCGATACTCGCCGGCCGCCGTGCGGATCTGGTTCTGGTGCCGCATGGTGCGGCCCTGGCGCATCGCCTCGACGACACCGGCGCTGACATCGAGGAAATCCGGGTGGATGATCTGCCAGAACGGCATCGCCAGCAGGGTCGCCTCGTCGTAGCCGAGCATCTTGCTCCAGGCCGGGTTCACGCTGAGGAACTGGCCGCCCAGGGTGCCCGACATCAGCAGGTCGGGGATCAGCGTCCAGATCCGCACGCGTTCCTGGATGCGCTCGGCGATCTCGCGTTCGAGCTCCGCCCGCGAGCGGGCCAGCACGTCGCGCGCCTCGACGATGTCCTGGATCTCGGTGCAGGTACCGAACCAGCGCACGATCCGGCCGCCTGTGTCGCGCACGGGCTGCGCCCGCCCCAGCACCCAGCGGTACTGGCCCGACCGGTGCCGCAGGCGATACTCGATATGGTAGGGCTCGCCCGTCTCCAGGCTATGGCGCCACACCGTCCAGGCCTTGTCCTGGTCGTCGGGGTGGAAGAGGCCGTTCCAGCCCGCGCCGTCGGTGGAACCCGCCGGGACGCCGGTATAGTCGTACCAGCGTTGATTGAAGTAATCGTGGTGCCCGTCCGGCAGGGTCGACCACACCATATGGTCGATGGAATCGGCGATGGCCTGGAAACGCCCTTCGCTCTGGCGCAGGCGCTCCTCCGCCTCCCGGCGCTCGTCGATGTCGATGACCGAGCCGACATAGCCGAGGAATTCGCCCTCCGTGCCGAAGCGCGGGGTCGCCGCATCGATGGCCCAGCGATAGGTGCCGTCGGCCCGGCGCAGGCGATACTCGACCCGGAAGGGCTCGTGCGAAGCATTGGCGGACAGGAAGGTGTCCGCCGCCAGCCCCTCGTCGTCGGGATGCGTCGCCTTGGTCCAGCCGAGGCCGAGGGCCTCCGCCTCGGTCTGCCCGGTGAACTCGTACCAGCGCCGGTTGAGGTAGATGCAGGACCCGTCGGGAATCGTGACCCACATCATCACGGGAGCGTGGTCCGCCATGTTGCGGAACCGCGCCTCGCTCTCCGTCAGCGCTTCGGCCTGCGCCCTGCGCTGGGTCTCGTCCCGGGCGATCCGAAGGAAGCCGGGCGAGCGGCCCTGCAGGTCCGGCGGCAGCCGGTGGAGGGAGCCGGCGAGGAACACGCGCGTCCCGTCCGAACGCTGGTGCCAGCGCTCGGCATCGGCGCGGCCGGTCTCGACGGCCCTGGAGATCTCCCCGGCATCGATCCCCTTCGCCCGGTCCTCCTGCGTGAAGATCATCGAACCGTGACGGCCGAGCGCATCGGCGACGCTCCAGCCGAGAACCTCGACGGCGCCCGCCGACCAGCTCGTGATGACGCCCTGCGGGTTCATGGTGAAGACGACGTGGTCGCGCGCGCCCTCCATCACGAGGCGCAGGCGCTCCTCACGTTCGCGCAGGGCCTCTTCGGACGCTCTGCGCTCGCTGATGTCGCGGTAGAAGACCGAGAGGCCGCTTCCCGACGGGTAGACCCGCACCTCGATCCAGATGTCCTGCTGCGTCGAGGTATGGCGGTAGGTGAGTTCGGCCGAGGCCCGCTCCGCCATGGCGCGGCGGTAGAGCGGCCAGGTCGGCATCCGCTCGGCATCCGGCCACACGTCGAGGAGGTGACGGCCGAGGATCGCCTCGGAGGGGCGCCCATCGAGGCGCAGGCCCTCGGCGTTGATGCGGCGGACACGGAAATCGCGGTCGAGCAGGAGGAAGCCCTCGCCCATCCCGTCGAGGACGCCCCGCACCTCGGCCTCGCTCTCGCGCAGCCGGGTCTCGGCGCCGACCCGGCCGGTCGTCTCGGTGCAGGCGCAGAAGAAACCCGCGACGGAGCCGTCCTCTTCCCGCACCGGCGTGTAGGAGAAGGCGAAATGCGTCTCCTCCGGGAATCCGTTGCGTTCCATGACGAAGGAGACGTCGTCCATCTGGATGGAGAGTCCCGCATAGGCATCGGCGACGATGGGCGCGAGGTCGCTCCAGATCTCCGACCAGACCTCCGCGATGGGACGCCCCATCGCGTCCGGGTGCTTGTGGCCGAGCAGCAGCGCATAGGCGTCGTTGTAGAGGACGATCCGCGACGGCCCCCAGGTGATGAACATGGGCTGGCGCGAGGCGACCATCATCGCCGTCAGCGTGCGGAGGGAAACAGGCCAGGACACGAAGGGTCCGAGGGGCGTCGCAGACCAATCCGCGGCCTCGATCAGCGCGCCGCACTCGCCGCCGTTCACGAGGACACTCACTGCCACCCTTCCTTCGTCGCCATGCTCGATGCAGGATGGCCCGATGCGGGATCGGATCGCGCGCCCGCACAGAAGCGATGCCTCTGCCAACGGCCAAGGTCGACCCGCCGTTCCCCGCGAGGGCCCGTGCCAAGGGGGCCTTCACCGGGGGGAAGGTCTCGCATCGTCATCGCGGCCCGATGACACGAGCCGGTGTCCGATGTCAAAGTCGCGGCGCCTGCCGGTCAGTATCTCCGTTTGAAAGGTCGCCCTGAAAGATCGCCCCCAGGCTCCCGTTCCGATTCCTGGCGGTGGAAGTTCGACGCTTGGCCCCCATCGCTCAACGTCCGGGAAGGGTGGATTTTTGCCGGTCTGCTTTTGGGCGAGGAACGCCCTTGGCGGGCATCATCCAAGGCTTCGTCGGACTCCCACTTGAAAGCTTCGATCAATGAGCGGGAGACGCCGGCACCGATCTGAGGAGCCGACCCCGATGAGGTCCTCACGTCTCGCCCAGCTACGTCCAGACGTTCTGCACCGTCCCCTGTCCGCCGGTCCGCTAGGGCTCGCGCCGCTTGCTACACCACGCCTGAGGTGAGGTGCCGTGACAAGACGGCCAAATGCTTGTGAGGGCTCGAGAGCGGAGAACCCATCCCGCCCGGCGGCGACCCGTTCCTATGAGGGGCGTGCGACGTGCTGGCAGACCACCCACGGCGATATCTTGCGTAGGTGGCCCAGAGCCCTGAGTATCAAGAAGCCCTGAGTATCAAGAAGCCCTGAGTATCAAGAAGCCCTGAGTATCAAGAAGCCCTGGCCGAACGCAAAGTGTCCGGCCAGGGCGTGTCACGGGCTTACGCCACCAGGAAGTCGGCGTGGGTCAGCATGACCTTGGTGTCGATGACGGCGAACTGGATCGCCGTCTTGGCCGTGCCGCTACCATCGGCGTCGTAGGAGAGCGCACCGGTGTCGTGGTTGTAGAGGATGCGGTCGTTGAAATCGACCACGGCGCCGGTATTGCCGAGATCCTTGAAGGCGCTCGACGCGAGATCGCCCGCCGAGAGGGCGGTGAACCCGTCCCGCGCCAACTGGATCGTGTCATCCGCCGCGAAATCGGTGAGGCGGTCGATGTTGCTCGAACCTAAGGCCGTCGAGAACACGAAGGTGTCGTTGCCGGCGCGGCCATAGAGTAGATCAGCGCCAGCGCCACCGTTGAGGGTGTTGGCACCCGCATTGCCCACCAGGGTGTTGGCAAGTTCGTTGCCACTGAGCTTGATCGCGGTGGTGCCGGCCGCACTCGTCGTGCCGAGCCGCTCGATCTCCTGACCGGCTCCGAGCGTGTAGCTGATGCTCGTCAACACCCGGTCGGTGCCGCCATCCGCCACCTCGAACACGCGGTCGCCCGCAGTGTCGACGAGGTAGGTGTCGTTGCCGGCGCGGCCATAGAGCAGGTCAGCGCCAGCGCCACCGTCGAGGGTGTTGGCACCCGCATTGCCCACCAGGGTGTTGGCAAGTTCGTTGCCGCTGAGCTTGATCGCGGTGGTGCCGGCCTCACTCGTCGTGCCGAGCCGCTCGATCTCCTGACCGGCTCCGAGCGNCCAGGGTGTTGGCAAGTTCGTTGCCGCTGAGCTTGATCGCGGTGGTGCCGGCCTCACTCGTCGTGCCGAGCCGCTCGATCTCCTGACCGGCTCCGAGCGTGTAGCTGATGCTCGTCAACACCCGGTCGGTACCCCCACCCGCCACCTCGAACACGCGGTCGTCGGCAGTGTCGACGAGGTAGGTGTCGTTGCCGGCGCGGCCATAGAGCAGGTCAGCGCCAGCGCCGCCGTCGAGGGTGTTGGCACCCGCATTGCCCACCAGGGTGTTGGCAAGTTCGTTGCCGCTGAGCTTGATCGCGGTGGTGCCGGCCTCACTCGTCGTGCCNCCAGGGTGTTGGCAAGTTCGTTGCCGCTGAGCTTGATCGCGGTGGTGCCGGCCTCACTCGTCGTGCCGAGCCGCTCGATCTCCTGACCGGCTCCGAGCACGTAGCTGATGCTCGTCAACACCCGGTCGGTGCCGCCACCCGCCGCCTCGAACACGCGGTCGTCGGCAGTGTCGACATAGTAGATATCGTTGCCGCCGAGCCCCTGAAGCGTGTCGGCTCCAGCCTTGCCGTCGAGGATGTTGGCGCCGCCATTGCCCAGGATCGTGTTGGCCAGCGCGTTACCGGTGCCGTTGATGGCGGCGGTGCCGGTGAGTGTCAGGTTCTCGACATTGGCCGCTAACGTGACGCTGACGGACGAGCGGACAGTGTCTGTGCCGGCATTGGCCGCCTCGACGACGACATCCCCGGCATTGTCGACCACGTAGGTGTCGTTGCCGACGCCGCCCGCCATCCGGTCCGCGCCCCTACCGCCGTTGACGATGTCGTTGCCGGCCAAACCGAGGATGACGTTTTTCCCTTCGTCACCCGTGAGCCGATCGCTGAACTCGCTGCCTTCGAGGTTCTCGATGTTCAGGAGGCGGTCCTTTTCCGCCGGGATCGTTGTTATGATGGGAGGGGGGGTGATGATGACTCCCCCCTCGGAGGGGAAAGGGTCTGGTTGAAACACGATCGTCTTTTCTGGGACGACCGCCTGCCAGTCCTGCTCATCGAGGGACACGATCACGCCGGCCTTCGCCGATTTGTAGCTCGCGATGTCGACGCCGTCGCCGCCGTCCATACGGTCGTCGCCGACGCCGCCGTCGAGCCGGTCGTTGCCCGTGCCGCCGATCAGGATGTCGTCGCCGCCGTTGCCGTGAAGGGTATCGTTGCCGTCGCCCTCTGCGCTGTAGACGATCCCGCCGCCGCCGCCCCGGAGCGTGTCGCCGCCTTGGCCGCCGAAGAGGGTGTCGTTGCCTTTCAGGCCCTCAAGCGTGTGAGGGGCGAGCAACTTCTCACCCCATTTGGTGGTGATCACATCGAGGCTCGAATCAGCCCGAAGATTGGTGTCGTCGTTGTTCGTACCCTTGATATGCTGACCTTGCGTCAAGCTCAGCAGGGCAGCGGCAGCTTTTTCGAGCTTTTCAATGCCTCTTGCTTCTCTGAAATAATTGTTGAAGGTATCTTCTTCTAATTTATTGAAATCAGTCAAAAAATTCGGTTTTGTTGTTTGCTCTACAGGTGCGCGCCTTATGTATAGATCCTTGATGGCACTATAATTAGTCACTTCTCTTAGGGATTGAGATCCATTGGCGTAAATGAGGGTTGTCGCATCGAGCATCTGCTGTACCGATGCAGTCCCCTTGTCCCCTGCGAATATTTCGGCCTGAAAAATCGATCCGGACGCCGGCTCGTAGGAAACCCTGATCCATACTTGCGTGAAACCACCGGATTGCCTCTCATACACATCGAGCTTCGCCGGCATATTGTTCTGAGCGGACTCTTCGAACTTTTCGATACCCGTGGACAGCGATTCAATTGCCGTCTGCAATGTCTCTTTATATTGTGCGCTGGACGTTGCCCCATCGCCGATCTCGCGAATGACGGCAATTCGAGTGGTAATTGCGGATAGCAGCGCCGGAACGGCAATAGCGGCATCGGCATTGCTATCCAAAAGATAGTTCTTTGCCCGTGTGACCGCAGATGTCGAGAGTCTTTCCGCCTCAAACAGGTAGCTGTTTGCCAGTTCAGGATCGCTTGTTGTTAGGTACTGATGGACGTAAGTTTTAGCATCGCTTACGTCGGACTTGATATTTGATAGAATATTTCGATCGATATCGTTCCTAACTTCATCGACTGCCGCAAGTACCTTTTTGTTCAGCTCGACGATCTGATCGAGCTGCTCGCTCATTTCATCCAGGCGTTCCACGGTCGGATCCGTGTCTGCACCACCGAAGAGCTGGGTCAATTCTTTAGGGAGTTCGACACCAGGAATCAGCGAGACCAAGTTGACGGCTAGATTTGCAACGTTCAAGGCCGCGTCGAAATATTCGAACTTCAGCCCTTTGCTTACCGAATTAGCCATTGTATTTTCCCCCTCTTAATTAAATATTTCGAGAGGCATTAGCACGATGCGCGACAGACGCATATGAAGGGATTCTACTGTTGCGCTCGGAAGTCTTGGCGTAGCGTCTCATCGCATCGTTTGTGGCGCGATGTCACACTCCAGCCTCCCTTAGGATTGGTGGAGCCATGTTCCTATGTCGGCTTTCGAGCCCGACAAAAACTGCTTCTCACGGTGGTGTTGGGGCGGGACCTGTCTGTCCGTTCTACGGCTGGCTTGGGTGGATTGCGGATGGGTCGTCGGCGATAAGGTCGTGAGATGTGGCCTCATGACAGGCGCCGAAAATCTTCCAAGCGCGGCACGAGGCAGACGCCGCACTCTTCGATCTCGTCTTCTCCTCCGAAGAGACCGCTCGTTTCCTTCCGGCGTTCTCCGAGGGGGCGCAGTCAAGATGAGCGACTTTGCGCGTCCGCCATCCCAAAGGATCCGAATGCGGGTCGATGCCATCCGGTCTGCGGGACCGTTCACACCGATTGTGGCACCCGCGCCGTCATTCCGGAGCGCCGAAGGCGAGCCCGGCCCCGGAGGGCCGCGCCAGAGGCGTGCGAGCCAGATCCGCCGGGCGTGCCCTATCGAGCCCACGGAGCGGCTCTGGATTCCGGGCTCAGCGATGCGGCCCCGGAATGACGACGTGGCTTGTTCAGTGTCATGCCACATCCCGCTCACCCGAGTTCGAAACCCTGCCGCTATCCCGCCGCGTGTGGACATCGTTGCGCGGCGTCTGCATCACCCTCGTCCGCTCGTCATCCTGGGCTATGACACCCTTCCCCGCATCCCCCTGACTTCTTGAGACGAGGCCACGACCCTTGCGCATCCTGGCGATACGCGGCGAAAATCTCGCGAGCCTGGCGGCTCCCTTCTCCGTCGACCTGTCCGGCGGCCCCATCGGCGCCACCGGGATCTTCGCCATCACCGGCGAGACGGGGGCGGGCAAGTCGACCATCCTCGACGCCCTCTGCCTCGCGCTCTACGGGCGCTATCCGCGTGTCGCCACGAGCGGCCGCGAGCGCGCGCCCGATCCCGGCGGCGATCCCATCACCATCGGCGACGAGCGGGCGATCCTGCGGCGGGGGGCGACGGAGGGCTTCGCCGAGGTCGATTTCATCGGCCGGGACGGGCAGAGCTACTGCGCGCGGTGGTCGGTCTACCGGGCGCGCGGCAAGGCCAATGGCCGTCTCCAGAACAAGACGCGCTCCCTCACCCGGCTGGCGGATGGGGGCTCCGTCGGCGACAGCAAGGCCGGCCTCGTCGACGCGGCGATCTGCGACCTCACCGACCTCACCTTCGACCAGTTCCGCCGCACCGTCCTGCTGGCCCAGGGCGAGTTCGACGCCTTCCTCCTCGCTGCCGAGGGCGAGCGCGCGGAACTCTTGGAGAAGATCACCGGCACGGCGATCTATTCCGAGATCTCGAAACGGGTTCATGCCGGCACCGAGGCGGAGCGCGCCAAGGTGAAGGAGCTGGAGGCTCATCGCGACGCCGTCGGCCTCCTCGACGAGGCGGCGCGGGCGGAGAAACACGCCGAGCGGGCGCGGCTCTTCGCCGAGGTGGCGGAGTTGTCCGGCCGTCTGGCGGAGCTGAACGCGGCGCTGGCCCATGCACGGCGCATCGCCGACACACGGGGTCAGGTGGCGGCGGCCGAAGCCCGCCTCGCCCTGGCGCGCGAGGCCCTGGACATCCATCGGCCCGACAGCCTGCGGCTGGCCGAACTCGACGCGGTCGAGCCCCTTCGTGAGCCGGCGAGAAATGCGGCCAGGGCAGAGCGGGATCTCGCCGCCGCCGAAGCCGCCCTGGCACTGGCCCTGACGACACGCGGCGAGGCCGAAGCGCGGGCCGAAGCCGCGCGGGTGGCTCATGACGAGGCCGCCAAGGCGGACGAGGCGTCGGAAGCCGGGTTCAAGGCGCTCGGGCCGGTCTGGACCCGGGCGGCCGAACTCGACACCCGGATCGGCGAGGCCGCCACCGAATCCGCCCTTGCCGCCGAGGCGGCCGACGCCGCCAAGGCGAAGGCTCTGGAGGCACAGACGGCGCTGGCCCATCTGGATGCCAGTCACGCGGCGGCAGCGTCCGCGCGCAGCGACGTCGCCGCCCGGTTCGCGGCCGATACGGGCGGGGCTTTTCTCGCCCAACGGACGAACGAGGCCGAGCAGCTCTTCGCCAAGCGCGCGAGCCTCGGCGCAGAACTGGCCCAGGCCAAGGCCGATCTCCGCAAGGCCACGGACGAGGCCTCCCGCCTCTCGGCATCGATCGCCACGGGGGACCGGGCGATCACACAGGCGAAGGCGGCGCGGACGCAAGCGGCCGAGCGCCGGGCAGCGCTGAGCACCGATCTCGAACAGGTCGGCGAAGCCTCGGCACGGGCGCGCTCGGGCACGATCGACCGGCTCGCCGAGCAGCTGCGCGAGGCCCTGCCCCTCGCGCGCAGCCACGCGGAGGCGTCCCTCGCCCTTGAACGTGCCAGGACAGAGGCGGACTCCGCGAGGTCGGCCTTGGAGGCCGCGCGGCTCGCCGGGGAGGAGGCCGCCGCCCGGCAGGCCCGCGCGGTCGAGCTGCGAAAGGCCGTCGCCCCCCTGGCGGAGCTGGCCGAGGAGGCCGTCTCGCAGCAGGCCGCCCATCTGCGCAGCGTGCTGATCGAGGATCAGCCCTGCCCGGTCTGCGGCGCCACCGATCACCCGCATGCCCGGGACCAGGATCAGGATGGGCTCGGGCGGGTCGCGGCGGCGCTGAAGGCCCAACGTGCCGAGCAGGATGCGGCCATCGCCGCCGCCGGACAATCCCAGGCGGAGGCAGCGTCGGCACGCGCCGCCGCCGGTGCGAGGTTGAGCAATACCGAGCAGGCAGGGGCAGCCGCCATCGAGACGCTGGACCGCGCCACCGCCGCCTATGCGCTTCTCCACCCGCACCTCCTCGCCACCCATGGCGATGCGGCGGTCGGCGGACATGTCCCGGCGAGGCTCGATGCCGAGGCGGTATCCATGCTCACGGGCCTGATCGACGCCCTCAAGGTCGCACGCGAGCCGCTGCGGGCCGCGCTGGAGCGGGCCGGGACATTGCGCGGCGAGATCGACGCCGTCGCGACGCGGATCGAGGCCGGGGGCCGGGAGATCGAGGCGGCGGAATTGGCCTGCGTCGCCGAGCGCGAGGCCCTGCGCCTCGCCGAACTCACGGCCAACGGCGGGACGGTCCGCGTTTCGGGCCATACGGAGCGGCTCGATTCCCTCGCCCGCGAGATCGCGCCCTATCTGGCTTGCGCCGGCCTGTCGCTGGCCGATCTCGACCGGGACGGGGCCGGCGCGGCCAGGCGCGTGGCCGAGATCGCCGCCGCGCACCGCGCCCTCGACCGGCAGCGCGAAGAGCTCGAGCGGGAGGTCCAGGCCCTCGCGTCGCGTCGTGCCGGCGCGGTCGAGGCCCTGGGCTTCACCCGTGCCGCCGCGGACACGGCCGGACGCCAGGCGCTGGCCCGTTCCGAAAAGCTCGCCGAGCTGCGGGCCGAACGCGCGCCCCTCCTCGGCGGCGAAGAGACCGGCCTGCATCGGACCCGGATCAACGACGCGCGCAAGCTCGCCCGCGATGCGTTGAAACGGGCGGAGGAAGCCCGCGCCGCCGCCCTCGCCGCCCTCGCCTCGGCGGTGACGGCGGCCGAGCACGGGACCTCTTCCCGCGACGCGGCCCGGCACCAGCGCGAGGAGGCCGATGCCGCTTTTCTCGCCGCCTGCGCCCCGCGCAGCGTCGAGTCCGTGCGGGAGGCCCTCGCCCTCGCGCCGGAGATCCGCTCCTCCCTGCGCCTCGCCGTGGATGCGCGCATGGCGGAAGCCCGCGAAGCGGAGACCGCCCTCGCCACGCGGCGGGCCGACCTCGCAAACCTGCTCGACGCGCCCGAGATCGACGGGCCTGCCACGCAAGCGGCGGCGTCCGGCCTCGGCGAGACGATCACCGCCCATCAACAGGGGCTCGGCGCCATCACGGCCGATCTCGAACGGGACGACGCGGCGCGCCTGCGCGCGGCGGGGCTGGAGGCGGCGATCGCCGAGGCACGCGCCGACTTCTCTGTCTGGGAGGCGGTGAACGACGCCGTGGGCTCGGCCAGCGGCATCAAGTTCCGCCTCTTCGCCCAAGGGGTGACGCTGGAGCATCTGGTCCGGCTCGCCAACGAGCACCTGCTGGCCTTGAGCCCGCGCTACCGGCTGGTGCGCGGCGACCCGGCCAACCTCTCCCTCCACGTGGTCGACCGCGACATGGGCGAGGAGGTGCGCGCCACCCGCAGCCTCTCGGGCGGCGAGCGCTTCCTCGTCTCCCTCGCCCTCGCCCTTGCCTTGTCCGGTCTGGAGGGCCGCGATTCCTTCGTCGACACGCTCTTCATCGATGAAGGCTTCGGCTCCCTCGACGCCGAGACCCTCGACCTCGCCGTGGACGCCCTGGAGACGCTCCAGGGCCGTGGCCGCAAGGTCGGCGTCATCACCCATGTGGCGGCGATGATCGAGCGCATCGCCGTGCAGGTCCGGGTGGAGAAACGCGGCAACGGCCGCAGCGTGGTGAGTGTCGTGGAAGCTGGGGCGGGGTGAGGCCGGGTCTGGCCTGCGCCGTCCGGCTCCTCCAACGGCATGAGGGGTGGGACGCCGCCCAGTGGCGTCCCACCCCTTCCATTTTCGTCCGTCCAAACCCGACGACGTGTTGCCCTCGGGATCAGGCGGCCCGCACGGTCGCCAGGAAGCGGCCGACCTCGCTCGAGAGATACTCGGAGTGACGCGAGAGTTCGGACGCCGAGACGAGCACCTGGGCGGCGGCGGCTTCCGTTTCCTCGGCGGCGCCTGCCACGCCGGAGATGTTGTAGGTCACCTCCTTCGTTCCGGCCGCCGCTTCGGCCACGTTCCGCACGATCTCCTGGGTCGCCGCCCCCTGCTCTTCCACCGCGGAAGCGATGGCGGTCGCGACACCATTGATCTCCTGGAGGCGGCCTGCGATCTCGCCGATCGCATGGACCGTCTGCTCGGTGGAGCCCTGGACACGCGCGATCTGACCGGAGATCTCCTTGGTGGCCTGGGCCGTCTGGTTGGCGAGTTCCTTGACCTCGGCAGCGACGACGGCAAATCCGCGTCCCGCTTCCCCGGCCCGCGCCGCTTCGATGGTGGCGTTGAGGGCGAGCAGGTTCGTCTGACTCGCGATCGTCGAGATCATCTCGACCACCGCGTCGATGCGCGCGACGCTGCCGCTCAGTTCCTCCACGAGACGGCGGGTCTCGCTGGCCTCGGACACGGCGGATTGCGCGAGATTGGCGGAGCCATCGACCTGACGGCCGATCTCCTGCACGGACGATCCCAGTTCCTCGGCCGCGGCCGCGACGGTGTTGACGTTGGTCGCCGCCTCCTCGGCCGCCGCCGCCACGGTGGTCGACCGACCGGCCGTCTGCCTGGCGGCCGATGTCATCGTCTGGGCCGTGGCCTGAAGCTCCGTGGCCGACGAGGCGACGAGCCCGATGACACTGCTGAAGGACCTCTCGAAATCGTCGGCCATCGCCATCATCGTGCTCTGGCGCTCCCGAAGAGCGGCTTCCTTGGCGATCCGATCACGGTCGGCCACGTCGGCGGCTTTCTGGGCGACCATCGTCTTGATGCCCTCCACCGCTCTCCCGACCGCGCCGATCTCGTCGTTCCGGGCGGCGGCCTTGATCTCGGTGTCGATGTGACCGGCGGACATGTGCTCCAGAACCTTCACGAGACTTCCCAGCGGACGGGCGACCGTGCGTGACAGGAGCTGGCTGACGACGAGGGCCATGATGACCAGGGCCGAGAGCGTTGCGACGATCATCACGAACTTGAGGCGCTGGACGGGGGCGAACGCCTTGGCCTGATCGATCGACAAGGCGACGTACCATTCCATCGCGGGCGGCAGGTTGGGCACGCGAACGAAGGTCATGAGCGTAGAACGGCCCTCCTCCGTCACCTCCGTGAAAGCCGGTCCGATCGGCGGAAGGGGTCCGGAGACCAAGTCGGAAAGCGGCTTTCCGAGGAGTTCGGCCTTTGAATGGACGAGGATCTTACCGGTCTTCGAGACCAGGTAGGCGTAGCCGAAACCACCGATATCGACCTCGTTGATCATCTTCGAAAGGACATCGACACTGAAGTCGTTGCCGATCACGCCGAACAGCTCCTTCGTCTCGTCATAGACCGGCGCTGAAATCGTGATGGTCATTTCCTGGGTGCTGGCGGCAATATAGGGGTCCGTCATGGCGACGCCCCCGGCTTCGACCGCAGCCTTGAACCAAGGACGCTCGCGTGCATCGTATCCTGGCCTGATGGGGCCCTTCGGGATCTTCGTGTAATTCCCCCGGACGTCCCCGAAGGAACTGAGAATGAACGACTTGGTCATGGCCGGCGATCCCAGAACCTTGTCGATCTGACGGTCGTCCATTCCCTTGACGATCTGCTGGGTGGCCATTTCCGCCAAGTCGGATTTGCCGATCAGCCAATTGCTGACGTTCCGGGACGCGGCGTTTCCGAGATTGGTCGCGCTCAGCCTGACCGCCCTCTCGACTTCCTGAGACTGGCTCGTAAACAAGTATAGCGACAGGCAGATCAGGACCAGGAACAGGGAGATCACGATCGACGCCGTCGCTTTGGAGGCGACGCCGGAAAATCCTCCGAAGAGAGTATTGCGAGAGATCGCTGCTTTCACGGCCCTGTTAAGTCGCATTATATAGCCTATTCGTTGCCGTCTTACCCATGGAAGACTGCGCCCTCCATTTGCATGTGCAAGCGCGATATCGCCCACGAAGCTTAAGTATTAATTAATTCTTACTTTATGTGGCGGCTAATATTCGGCTATAGTCATCGGCTTGTTTGCAGACTGAAGAGAGCGAACAGGTCTCACCCGGCATTGCGGGGCTTTTATTGGTCATTGTGGAAGAGCAGCGAGAAATCGGCCGCCTTTCCCTGAGAGGCCCTTGGACAAGCGTCGGCGGCCGAGTGACCGGGCTGGAGGGCAATCGGCCGCCATGGCGAGATGGGGTTTGCAAGCGGACCATGCGGCATGAACGGCCTCATACCCGGTCTCACCGACCCTGACCCATAGGTCAGGATCAGTGAGATCCGGCGCACGACCGCCCCCGCGCCGTCGCGCGGGCAGGCCTCGATGAGTCAGACTCAGCGAGGTCTGTTCTCAAACGAAGAAACCCGAATCGACCTGCGAGACTCGGATATGGTCGAGCTCGACCGTGCCGCCGCCCGACAGGGTGAGCAGGGCATAGCCGTCGGAGGATCGGCCGACGGAATAGCTCTGCCCGGAGAGATCGATCCGATCACCGCTCGAGGCGCTGAAATCGAACAGCGTGTCGTGTCCCGAATGGATGTCGAAAACCGAGCGGTTGGCTCCCGCGCCGAGGAAGAACTGATCGTCTCCGCGCCCGCCGATCAGGACGTTGTCGCCCCTGTCGCCGATGAGAACGTCGTTGCCCCAACCGCCATAGAGCCTGTCGTTGCCGGCGCCGCCTTCGAGCCGGTCGTTGCCCAGGCCGCCGAGGAGCGTATCAGCACCGTCGTTGCCGTAGAGCCGGTCGCGTCCGGACCCGCCATTGAGGGCGTTGTCGCCCGCATTACCGCGCAACGCATTCGCCACATCGTTGCCAGTGGCCTTCGTCGCGGCATTGCCGATGAGGATCAGGTGCTCGACATTCTCACCGAGCGCGTAGGAGACGCTGCTCCGCACGTAATCGGTCCCTTGCCCGGCCCACTCCACCACCACGTCGCGCCCATTGTCGACGAGGTAGGTGTCGTTCCCGGTCAGGCCGAACATCTTGTCGGAGGAGAGACCGCCGTCGAGGCGATTGTCGGCCGTGTTGCCGACGATCCGGTCATGCCCGCTACCGCCGGTGGCGTTCTCGATCAGGGAGCGGAGGTCGCCCTGGTGCAGGAGCGCGTTGGCGACGTTGCCGACCGCAATCGCGTCACCGCCGCTATAGGCCTGGTGGTTCACGAGTTGCGCGGCGGAGAAGGTCGAGAAGGCCCCCGGGCGCAGATCCACGTCCAGGGCGGTCGCATAATTGGAGAGATCGTAGGTATCGCGGCCGTTGCCGTCCCAGATCGTCATCGAGATCTTGTTGGCGGTGGGAGCGGCTTGATCGATTCCGTCGATCGACAGCTCGCCGGTCTTGGTGTCCCAGCGATAGGTCGTGTTTCCGCTATTGGTTGCGAAATTGGCGCCGTAGAGAAACTGCAGGGCGGCGATGTCGTCCTGCATGTAGGTCTGCGGCTGGTTGAATCCCTCACCCTCGAATGAGACGCCGAGATTGGTCGGGTCGGACCGGTAGGTCATCAGGGACCAATCCTGTCCGTCCTTCTCCAGCGGAAGCGCCGCCGTACCGTAGCGGGGCGGGCTGCCGGCAAGGCCGAGTTCGGCATTCAAGGGCGCGTATGTATAATCCTGATGGCCATGCTTCAGGCCGAGCGCATGCCCGATCTCGTGCATGTTCGTTGCCTGCCCCCAGTTTCCCAGTGCCGGAACACTGTAGAACGGCTGGTCGGTATAGGTTCCGAACCAGACATCCCCGGCTTGGAGATTGCTCGACGGAAAATTGGCGTGGGCCGATTCTTCATCGATCCAAGAGGTCTGGCTGAGGCGCAGCTCGGCATGGGTCGTAGCTGTCTCGGTGATCTCATGGAACTTCAGGTTGGTGTAGGAGGCAACGAGATCGAGCGTGTAGCGCGTCGCGTCCTGCTGCTGTGGGTTGAACGGCAGGTGATAGACGGGGTCGCCACTCTGGTCCGGGACACTCCCCTTGGTACTCTCGTAGCCGGACCCTTCGTAGAAGCTCCCGCTCGTCGGAAAGCTGTAGGTCAGCGTGCCGATTGTCCATTTCGACCCGATCAGAACACCATCGATATGATCGTCGCCGGCGAAATGATACGTCCCGTCGCGATCCTGAAACTGAAGTAGCAGGGCTGTCTTACCGTCGCTGCGGCTGGCTTGTGCTGAACCCGGTACGGCCATTGTCTCGCGCCTTCACAATCGAGCATGATTGTTCGCGCCGTGATGGCCGGTCAGGGCGATGGCTCGCATCGACAGCGCTCAAGACTGGGTTCTTGAGGCTTTCCGGTTAAGACATAGCTTAACGACACTGAGAATGGTGGCCGGACAGGCTGATCTCCGAAGAGTTGCCAGGGGCAGGGCAGCCGGCCAAGAGGATGACGGCGCCCGGCTTTGAGCCGGAGCGCCATCTGGTCATCCGGCGGGTGGCGTCAGGATCAGCTTGCCGACGAAGGGGGCATCGGCATTACGGGTGCTGGTGCAGCCATAGGCGGTCTCGCCCGCCTTCATGGTCCGCAACCGCAGCACGCCCTTGCCGTTCTGCTTCACGGTGTAGCCCTTCTCGCTCATGACGTGGACGAGGTCGCCATCCGCGTGCAGCACCTTGGCGTTCTCGAACTGGCCCTCGGCGGTGATCGTTACGGGCGCGTTCGCCGTGCTGACGATATGAAGCTCCACATTCGTGTCGGCGGGCAGCCGCAACTCGGCCGGACTGCAGACGGGCTTTCCATTCTCGAGTGCAACCGTCAGCTCGACCGGCGGCATCGCATCGGTTGCCGGTGGCGCCAGAGGCTTGCTTTGGGAATAAGCCGGACCCGCAATGAGTACGGCCGCCGCTACGGCAAGGCTTCGACGAATCGTCATCATCTTTATTGGCTCCGTTACTTCGCATCCAGGCGGTGCGCAGCGTCATTCTGATAAGAACGACCACTCGCCCCTGTTCCAGGCTGCGACGAAGCGAGCCCCTGACCTGCGCTCAGACGGAGTGTCGGACCGATGGGGCGATGTCAGGCGACGAGGGGAGAGCGATCGAAGCCGGCGAGCAGATCCTGCGGGTCTCGATAGATCGCGATGCAGCCGGCCTTCGACAGGTCCGCAGCGGGGAAGCCGCCACAGAGGACGCCGATCGTCGAGAGGCCAGCTTTGGCCGCGGCCTCCGCATCGTAGGGCGTATCGCCGACCACGAGGATCGATCGAGGTTCGAGGGGCGCGAGTTTCTTCAGGGCCGATTCGAAGATGTCGGGATGGGGCTTGGAGCGCTCCACATCATCCGAAGACGTAACGACGTCGACGAGGTCGGCGATGCCGAGCAACTCCTGATAATGCTCGACTTCGTCCTTCTTGCCCGAAGACCCCAGGGCGATCCGTAGATCCGCTGCCCTGATCCGCTCGAACAAAGCTCTCACCCCGGGGAACGGCCGCACCCGATCCAGGTACTCGCGCTTGAACAGGTCGGAGCGGTAAGCCTCGATCGTCTCGCCCTCGCGAGCGACGCGATCCGGCGGCAGGAAGACCGGCATCAGCTCGTCGCCGCCCTTGCCGATCTGGCGCCGGACCAGAGCGGGATCGGTCTCCACCCCGAAATGGGCGAAGGCATCGACCCAGGCCTGGGCATGCAGGTCGACACTGTCGAGCAGCGTCCCGTCGATATCGAAAATCACTGCGCGCATTGGTAGCCCTCCGCGCCGACAACCATCGGGAGGATGCGCCGTTCCGCCGGACCGAGGCCAAGGACCGATGGATGGCGGTCGAAGGGGGGGTCGCGTTGCGGTCGAAACGGGGGCAGCGTTGCGGTATCCGACGCGCCGCCGCTCCCCTCCAAAATGGGTCAGAGCGTGGCGGCGTGCCGCCCCGATGCGCGAATAAGCATTATCATGCTATATATTATCCTTGGTGGACCGCGTGTATGGCATTTTGGTTCTTGACCGAAGTGAGCGCCGTTTGCCCAATGATGAGCCGTCACTGTCTCGACCCCCATGATCCCTACGCCCAGGCGGAAGTGCTGGTGACGTTCGAGGGAGTTTTCCCCGACATCCGCCTGTTATCGGCCATCGACCGGGAAGGTGACGACATCCTCTCGGATCTGATCGATGAGCAGAAGCGCGATTTGATCGATGAAATTGCCGCGTTCTATTACGAGGCGCGGTCGGCGGCCTGACCGTTCATCGCGCTTTGTTACTGGCTTCCGCTCAAAGACGCCTTTCGTACGATGGTCGGGCCGACTCTTCCTCGCGCGGCGTGCCGTCATACCCTTCCATCCAGGATAAACGCTCCTCGCTATCGCGAGGATAGGGACATGCATCCTTGGGATGGCCATGGATGCGGGCCTGCGCGCCCTGCTCGATAGGGTCGGGGCGCGAATGACGGATGTCGGCCATGGAACTGCCTCCGTGCTATGGGTGTGATCGATCAACTCGGACGAACCGGTCGATGATCCCGCGACCAAAGGGTTCTCTCAGCCCTTTGTCCCGTCGGAGTGGGGCGATGGCCAAGCCTGGCGCTCGGCGTCCACCCCCGCACCATCGGCCTTGCAACCCGCCGCCGGATTGTCCCTCTCGTCATCCTCGACCTTGCCGATCATCTGCTCGAGCAGCGGTGGCAGCTTCATCGCAGAGGCATCGAGGATGATGGCGGCATCGAGCAGCGCATGGATCTGCGCTTCGGGAATGGGTTGACTGGCGATCTGGGCGCCGAGGACACGGTCTGCCAGCTGGCCCGCGAGCCGCGAGACTTCCGACAGCCGACCAACCACATCCAGAGCGGTGGAAGAGGTATCCCGGCTCTGGTTCATGGCAGATGGTCTCCCCCGTCAGGTGCTCGACCCATGCCCCCACGCGCGGGACGCTTCTTGCCGGCTTCGCCGACCGTCAGCGCAAAGCCGCAGTGAAGGATCTGTCGATCGGGTTCAGGGATGTCATCCTGGGTCCGCGCATCTCGGGGGCGGTCAACTCGACATCGTCGAGTACCGCATTGGCGATCGCAACAAGGTCTTCCGCCGAAGCATCCAGCCGGGGACGGATGGCCTCGGCCAGACGCGTGACGAGGGTCTGCTCGACGCCCGGGTGAATCCGCGAATTCACCTGCCTGACATAGGCAGCCAGAACATTCTCCGCGATGTCGCGCGCGACCTTATCGGCTTCGGGTGTATCCTGCACGGAAAGCGTCCTGATGTTGGAGATCGGATCTTGCGAGGTGGCTCTTTGACGAGAGCCGGCCTCTGTCGCTTGGCTCGACAAGTCTCGAAACGACATCAGTGTTTCAGCAGGGTCTCGAACTTCTCCTCGGGCGGCAGCGTGTTCGAGAATTGCGAAAGGCGGCTCAGGCTGGGCTCGGTCAGACCGCCCGCATTCGCATAGGCGGCAAGTGCGAAGCTCACCAGCAGCTCCGCTTCCTCCTGCGTAACGGCACGTCCGCTCAAGACGCTCGCGGCTCCCCGCACCGCATGCACGGCCTGACCGAATGCCGGATCTCCCCTCAGCTCCGCGACACGTCTCGGCACCCTTCCCTCCTTCGGCTTCGTTCGCCAACGATCGCCTACCGGTGGCGGATCGCAATCGATCAAAGCGTCAGAATAGCCTTGGTTTCATCCGTCCCGAACGGCGCAGCACGAAAGGCCACGCCCGAATCGATCGGACAGCGAGTCAGTCGCTTGAACGATGAAGCAGGATCAAGAACGAGATAGGGTAGGGTGAACTTCCCAGGGCGCTCGCGGTGTTACCCGTGGCATGGCTCCTGGCAGTTTCAGGCTAGACTGGAAACCTAGCTAAGTGTTGGCGCGCCCGAAAGGATTCGAACCTCTGACCCCCAGATTCGTAGTCTGGTGCTCTATCCAGCTGAGCTACGGGCGCCGACCTGACCGGGGGAGAGTTGTGCGCTCCGCCGTCGGTGGGGGTGTCTAGAATCTCCTTTTCAGCTTGGCAACCCCTTCTCGACCGATAGGCGTACCTTTCTGCGATCCGCGTGATCGTGGGTGGTCGCGGGACGCCGTGTCGGTCATGCTCGTTGCACCTCACATCGCAGGAGACGCCCGACCCGTCATGACCACGCGCACCCCTTCCCTCTCCGGCGATGTCCTCGCCGCCATCGGCGGAACGCCGCTGATCCACCTGCGCAGGGCGTCGGACCTCACCGGCTGCACCATCCTCGGCAAGGCCGAGTTCCTCAATCCCGGACTGTCGGTGAAGGACCGGGCGGCCCTGTCCATCGTCGCGGATGCGGAGCGGCGCGGGTCGATCCGGCCGGGCGGCACCATCGTCGAGGGGACGGCGGGTAATACCGGCATCGGGCTCGCCCTCGTCGCCTCGGTCCGCGGCTACCGCACGGTCATCGTCATCCCGGAGACGCAATCGGCCGAGAAGAAGGAGACGCTGCGCCTCGCCGGCGCCCGCCTCGTCGAGGTCCCGGCCGTGCCGTTCTCCAACCCGGACAATTACGTGCATGTGGCGCGGCGGCTCGCCGAGCGCCTCGCTGCGACCGAACCCGCCGGCGCCTTCTTCGCCAACCAGTTCGACAACGTCGCCAACCGCCAGGCGCATGTGGAGACGACCGGCCCCGAGCTCTTCGCCGCGACGGAGGGGCGGATCGACGGTTTCGTCTGCGCCGCCGGGACGGGGGGCACCCTCGCCGGCACCGCCCAGGCCTTGCGGGCGCTCAAGCCCGGAATCACCGTCGCGCTCGCCGATCCAGAGGGATCGGCGCTACATGCCTATTACACCACCGGCACGCTGAAGGCCGAAGGCTCCTCGATCACCGAAGGGATCGGCCAGGGCCGGGTGACCGCCAATCTCGAAGGGTTCCGGCCGGACCATTCCTTCCGCATCCCCGACACGGAAGCCCTGGACATCGTGTTCGGGCTGATGCGCGAGGAAGGGCTCAGCCTGGGCGGCTCATCGGGGATCAACGTCGCCGGCGCGATCCGGCTCGCGCGGGTTCTCGGCCCCGGCCACACCATCGCGACCATTCTCTGCGACGGGGCGGCGCGCTACGCATCTAAACTGTTCAACCCGGCTTTCCTCACCGAGCGCGGGTTACCGGTGCCGGCCTGGCTCACGGAAACGGCGGGCGATCTCCCCGACTGGCGGGCCTGATACCGGACGGCAACGGGTGCGTCTCGTGACCGTCCGACCGTGCGGCTGGGGCTGAAATCGACTTTCCTGCAACACCGTCATCAATCTGCATCATCGTGACGCGGTCGCGTTGAACGGAATCGGCGGATGGACGTTGCACCGGTCAAGCTCAAGCAATGTTGGTTGGGCGTGACCGGAGTTTCTTTCCCATGACCCTGACCACCATCCTGCTCATCATTCTGATCCTCGCCGTCCTCGGCGGCGGCAACTTCCTCGGTGGCGGCGCTTATCGCGGGCAGAGCTTCGGTCTGGGCGGTATCCTCATCATCATCCTGATCGTGCTTCTGGTCACGGGACGCCTCTGACCGCACGACCGGACCGGCGGGGCGTTCCGGCGCCCCGCCGGCCATGCATCCGGGACAGCGCGATCCCTACGGACAGGTGAGGCCGACCACCGAGTCAGCCACCCTGGAGGCGACCGCGCCGAGGGTGGAACCCGATCCGCCGCTGGCCGCCCCCGGCGAGATGCCGTTCTCGGCCAGGAACGCGAAGGCCACGCGGCCATCGACCATCGGGTAGCTCATTGGCGGCGCCACACCGGCGACGAGACGGGGCGACGACGGATAGCGGGCGACGAGACCCGCCAGGGCTCCGTCCCGGTCGAGCACGATGGCCCCCGACGATCCGGGCTGTAGCGGCGCGGAGAGCCGATCCCCGCCAGCTTGGCCCGACGAGACGGCGATCCCCCCTCCCCCATCGGCCCCCAGGACCACGAGCGCGTCGCCCGGCGTCAACGCGCTCCCTTTCGAGGCCAGGGTGGCAACGCGGCCCTTCGCGCCGGTCCCTTCGAGAAGTGCCAGACCGCGGCCTAAATCCACCTTGACGATGCGTGCTGCCGCGCCGGCGATCCGTGGTGCCGCACAGGTCTCCAGGACCGAGGAGCTTGTCAGGACACGCCCCGGGGCGACGACGAGGCCGATGCCTGTCGTCACAGCGGCGCGGACCAGAGGCGGCAGGGCTTTCACCGCCGGAGCCGGCGTGGACCTGTCGAGTGTCCCACCGGGCTTGACCGCTACCTGGGCAGGAGCGGCATCGGCCGTCTCCGGGAACGGTACGAAGCTGTTGGCGACGGCGATGACCAAGCGGTCTACATCCGGCCCGAGGGCCTTGTCGTAGCCGATGGTGAAGCCGCGAACTCCCCCCGGGGCGGCGGCATAGCGGATGTAGGATTTGCCCGTCGCCGTCTCGCCGGTGACCACGAGGAAATCCGGCCGCTTGATCTTGTAGGTGACCTTGCGGTCAGAGCCCGGCGCGGTGATGCGGGCGAATAGGGCATCGAGACTGGTCTCCTCCGGGGCGAAGGATTTGGTGTCGAGGGTGACGCGGCCATCCCCGCTCTGCCAGCGGGTTCCGCCGGACTGAGGGATGCGCTTAGCGAGCAGCCGCTCGGGCACGCCGATCATGACGCCGCTCGCCGAATCGGGCTTCACGGTGAAGCGCGCCGCCTTCCGAGCCATCTCGCCGGCTGCGAGGATCGCCGCCCGCATCCTCGCGTCCGGGAAGCCGGGCGCCGGGTTGCCGGCACGCTTCTGGTAGGAGAGCAGGGCGTCATAGGTGCGGCGCCCAAACGTGCCGGTGATGACGCTGTTGTAGTCGCCGGTCCAGACCAGGGCGTCCTGCAGGCCCTTCCTGTCCGGCTCCGGCAGGGGCTCGAAGGCCGCCTTCGCCGCTTCGAAGGCGGGGTCGGCCGCCGGTGCCGCACGGGCAGGCGCCTGGGCGGGGCCTTGAGCCTGAACCGGCAGGACGAGGAGGGCCAGAGCCGCCGCAACCCCTGCGAATCGCGCGCGCTGCGTCATGGTCCACGCTCTCCGATGGCCTTTTGCCGATGCCGTTTGCGAAGGTGTGACAGAGGGATCGCCGGATTTCCAGCCGATCGTCAGAGCGAGCGCGTCATTGCGGCGCGCGCGCGAGGTGCTAGGGTCCGGCGCGGCACCGAGGGGGGATCGGATGCCGCCGAAGACGAGGTGGGCGATGTCGGGATCAACCAGGCTCGGGCGCGCGACCGCCCATTTTTCCATAACCGTCTTTGCCAGAAGCGTTCTCGCCAGTGCTCTGGCGCTCGGCGGTCTGGTCGCGATGCCGGCTCTCGCCCAGGCGCCCGACCGTCCGGTGGCGCGGATCGCACCCCCGAAACCAGCGCCATTACCCAAGGCTTTTCAGCGTGACGCGCTGGCCAGTGACGGTTTCCGTCTCGAGGCGACGTTGCGGTCGGAGGCCGCCCCCGGTCCCGCCAAACCGGCGGCCAAGCTGCGCGCCGAGGGTGAGGCCCTGGTGGAGGCCGAGAAGCCGGCCGATGCCCTCAAGCCCCTCGCCGGGGCCATTGCCGCCGATGCGGGCGACCCGCAGAACTGGATCGCCTATGCCCGCGCTGCGAGCACGGTGGGCAATGACGACCAGACCGGGGACTACTCCTTCCGCCAGCGCCTCCGCGGCCAGGCTCGGGCAGCCGCCTATCAGGCTTACTTGAAGGCACGCGGTGCCACCGCCGAGGCCGAGGCCCTGGCGACATTGGGCGAGGTCTATGCCGATGAATCCGAATGGCGGCCCTCGCTCGAGGCCTACCGCGCCAGCCTCGCGCTCGCCGACGATGCCACGGTGCGCGAAACCTATGAGGGTCTGCGCGCTGAGCACGGCTTCCGCATCCTCGACTACAAGGTTGATTCCGACGCCGCCGCCCCGCGCGTCTGCTTCCAGTTCTCCGAAAGCCTGGCCCCGAAGACCGATTTCACACCCTTCGTCGCCGTCTCGGGCGCCGCCAACGCCGCCGTCACCGGCAATGGCCAGCAGATCTGCGTCGACGGGCTGAAGCATGGCGAGCGCTACGCCTTCATGCTGCGCTCGGGCATCCCGTCCTCCGTGGGCGAGGCCCTGCTGAAATCGGCCGATTACGAAGTCTACGTGCGGGACCGTTCGCCCCAGGTGCGTTTCACCGGGCGCAACTACGTCCTGCCGCGCACCGGACAGGCCGGCGTGCCGCTGGTCTCGGTCAACGCGCCGAAGATCGACGTGGAGGTGCTGCGCATCGGCGACCGTGGCCTGCTGCCGTCCCTGCGCTCGGAGGAGTTCCTCGGTCAGCTCAGCGGCATGACCGCGAAGACCATAGCCGATCAGAAGGGCAGCCGCGTCTGGAAGGGCACGCTCGATACGGCCAAGGCCGAACTGAACCACGAGGCCATCACTGCCTTTCCGGTGCTGCAGGCGGTCGGCAAGCTGGAGCCCGGCATCTACATCATGCTGGCCCAGGCCAGCGGCGTCGCCGCCTCCACGGACGAGGATGGCGGCTACGAGGCCCAGGCCACGCAATGGTTCGTTGTCTCGGATCTCGGCCTCACCGCCTTCAAGGGCCGCGACGGCATCCACGTCTTCGCCCGCTCGCTTGCCAACGCGAAGACGGTTCCCGGCGCCGAAATCCGTCTGGTGGCCCGCAACAACGAGGTGCTGGCGACGAAGAAGACCGACGGCCAGGGCCACGTCGCCTTCGATCCGGGCCTCGCACGCGGCGAGGGCGGGATCGCGCCCGGCCTCGTCGTCGCCCAGCTCGGCGACGATTACGGCTTCCTCGACTTCTCTCAGAGCGCCTTCGATCTCACCGACCGGGGCGTGAAGGGCCGTCCGCAGCCGGGCGCGGTGGAGGCCTATGTCTTCCCCGAGCGCGGTGTCTATCGCTCCGGCGAGACCGTTCAGGTTACGGCCTTGCTGCGTGACGCCGCCGGCATCGCCGTGCCGAACCTTCCCCTCACCCTGGTGGTGAAGCGTCCGGACGGGGTCGAGTATCGCCGCGTCCAGGTCGCCGATGCCGGCCTCGGCGGCCGTGCCCTGCCCCTCGCCCTGATGCCGGGCGCGATGCACGGCACCTGGCGGATCGCCGCCTATACCGATGCGAAGGCGCCACCTGTCGGCGAGGCCACGTTCCTCGTCGAGGATTACGTGCCCGAGCGCCTGGAGGTCACCCTCACCCCGAAGAGCCCGACCCTGACGAAGGGCGAGCCCGCGACCATCGACGTCGCCGCGCGCTACCTCTACGGCGCGCCGGGCTCGGGCCTCGACGTGTCGGGCACGGTCCTGGTCCAGGCCGCCGCGACGAGCGGGATCAAGGGGCTCGACGGGTTCTCCATCGGCCTCGATGACGAGAAGGTGGAGGCGACCTCGGCCGAGATCGAGGCCAAGGCCACCACCGACGCCAAGGGATCGGCGACCGTGACGGTGCCGGTCCAGGCACTCAGCGCTCCGCGCCCCACCGAGGCGAAGATCACGCTGCAGGTCGGCGAGCCGGGCGGACGGGCGCTGAGCCGCAGCCTCACCTTGCCGATCTTGCCTTCCGGCCCCGTCCTTGCCATCCGCAAGAATTTTTCTGGCGACCTCGCGGAAGGCGGTGTCGCCACGTTCGACGTGGTCATGGCGAGTCCCGACGGACGGAAGATCCCACAGAACGGCGTCGCCTGGACCCTGTCCAAGGTGGACCGGAACTACCAATGGTACCGCGAAGGCGGGCGCTGGTCGTTCGAGCCGGTCACCTCGACGCGGCGCATCGCCGATGGACGGCTCGACCTCGCCGCAGACGCGCCGGGCCGGGTCAGTTCCACGGTCAGCTTCGGTACCTACCGCCTCGAAGCCCTGGCCACCGGCCGGCCCGAGGCCACGGTCAGCGTCACCTTCACCGTGGGCTGGGGCGGATCCGAGACCGCGGACGTGCCCGATCTCCTCGACCTCAAGCTCGACAAGCCGAGCTATGCCGCTGGCGAGACCCTGCGGGCGCGCCTCCAGCCGCGCTTCAAGGGCACGGCCACCCTCGCCGTGGTGAGCGACAAGGTCCACGACATCCTCGACGTCACGGTGTCGGACAGCGGGACCACCGTGGATATTCCCGTGAAGGCGGAATGGGGGTCGGGCGCCTATCTCGTCGCCACCGCCTACCGGCCCCTCGACCAGGCGGCCAAGCGCCTGCCGGGCCGGGCACTGGGCCTCGCCTGGTTCTCGGTGGATACCGACAAGCGCAGCCTCTCCGTGACCGTAGGGGCGCCTGCGACCACGCGGCCCCGCGAAACCCTGACCCTGCCGATCCAGCTCGCTGGTCTCTCCTCCGGCGAGGAAGCACGGATCAGCGTGGCCCTGGTCGATGTCGGCATCCTCAACCTCACCCGCTACGAATCGCCCAATCCCTTCGGCTATTTCTTCGGCCAGAAGGCGCTGGGACCGGAGATCCGCGACCTCTACGGATACCTGATCGACGGCATGCAGGGCACGCTCGGCGCGATCCGCTCGGGCGGTGACGGCGGTGCTGCGGAACTCTCCGATTCTCCGCCGACCCAGGCGCCGCTGGCGCTCTATTCCGGTGTGGTCCGCGTCGGCCCCGATGGCCGGGCCAGCGTCGACTTTCCCCTGCCCGCCTTCAACGGCACCGGCCGGGTGATGGTGACCGCCTGGAGCAGGGCGAAGGTCGGCTCCGCGCAGGCCGACGTGATCATCCGCGATCCCGTCGTGCTCACCGGCACCCTGCCGCGCTTCCTCAATGTCGGCGACCGCTCGCGCTTCTTCATTGCCATCGACAATGTCGAGGGACAGGCCGGCGATTATATCGTGGATCTCGACCTAACCGGCCCGGTCCTGGTCTCGGCCGGCGCGGTCCACAGCACCATGAAGCTGGAGGCCGGCGCCAAGGGCTCCCTGGTGATCCCGATCACCGCCGCCGGCCCCGGCCTGTCGCGGCTCGACGTGAACCTCTCCGGCCCCGGAATTACCGGCACCGTCGGCCAGAGCTTCTCGCTGAATATCGGCCCCGGGACCGGAGCCCTGGTCCGCCGCTCGGTGAGTTCCCTCGAACCCGGCGCCACCATGCAGGTGACGGGCGACCTCCTCGCCGACATCCTCCCCGGCACCGGCTCGGTCTCGGTGACGGCCTCCTCGCTCGCCGCCCTCGACGTGCCCGCCCTGCTCCAGGCACTGGACCGCTATCCCTATGGCTGCTCGGAACAGACGGTGAGCCGGGCGATGCCGCTCCTCTACGTCAACAAGCTCGCCTCCCTCGACAGGCTCGGCATCGACGACAAAGTGGACGAGCGAGTGCGCGAGGCCATCGACCGCGTGCTCTCGCGCCAGGACGCTTCGGGCGATTTCGGCCTGTGGAGCGTCGGGGGGTCGAGCGACGTCTGGCTCAACGCCTACGTCACCGACTTCCTGACCCGCGCCCGTGAACGCGGATTCGCGGTGCCGCAGACCGCCTTCGCCAATGCCCTCGACCGCCTGCGCAACACCGTAGCCAACACCACGGAGGTGCGTGACGGCGGCATGGACATCGCCTACGCCGCCTACGTGCTGGCCCGGAACGGGCGCCCGGTGATGGGCGACTTGCGCTACCTCGCCGACACCAAGCTCGGTGAGTTCGCGACCCCTCTCGGACGCGGCCAGATCGCAGCCGCCCTCGCCCTTCTCGGCGACCGGGGCCGCGCGGCCAAGGCGTTCGAATCGGCGGTGACCGCGCTCGGATCCGCGCGCGACACCTCGACCTATCGCGCCGATTACGGCTCGCGCCTGCGCGACGGGGCCGGCCTTCTCGCTCTCGCCGCCGAGACGGGCCTCGCCCGCGAGACGATCCGGCCGTTGGGTCAGGTCATCACCCAGGAGCGGGCCAGCGGACGCCTCACCAGCACCCAGGAGAATGCCTGGATGGTGCTTGCCGCCGAGGGGCTCGCCAAGGACGCGGAAGCGTTGAGCTTCAGCGTCGACGGCACGCGGCAATCGGGCCCGGTCTCGCGGCTCTACCGCGCCCCCGCCCTCGACGCGAGGCCCGTCACCATCACCAATGACGGGACGGGCGCCGCCCAGACGGTGGTGAGCGTGTCGGGCAATCCCATCGCGCCGGAGCCGGCGGAATCACGGGGTTACTCCATCGAGCGAACCTATCATCGCCTCGACGGCACGGTGGTGGATCTCACGCAAGGAGTTCGCCAGAACGACCGCCTCGTGGTGGTGCTTAAGGTGGCCGAGGCCAAGGCCAGCGCCGGCCGCCTCCTGCTGGTGGACCGCCTGCCCGCCGGGCTGGAGATCGACAATCCGAAGCTCCTCGATTCCGATGCCCTGGCGGGGCTCGCTTTCGCCAAGTCGGACGTGCAGCCGGTGAGCACCGAGTTCCGCGACGATCGTTTCGTGGCGGCCTACGAGCGCAGCCCCGAGCAATCCGCCTTCTTCACCGTGGCCTACACCGTGCGGGCGGTCTCACCCGGCACCTATGTCCATCCCGGCGCCACCATCGAGGACATGTACCGCCCCGAACGCTTCGGCCGCACCGCCTTCGGTTCGGTCGAGGTGAGCGCGAAGTAGGCTCATGGAACGCGACATCCCCTCCCCTCCCCCCTTTGCGGGGGAGGGTGGCCCACGAAGTGGGTCGGGAGAGGGGAGCGCCACGTCCGGAGAGGTCGCCCCCTCTCCCGCCTGCTCCGCAGGCACCCTCCCCCGCAAGGGGGGGAGGGTTTTCGGCGGAGCCACCGCCCTTCTCATCCTCCTCCCCGCCCTCACCCTCTGGCGCTTCGTCGCGACCCTCCCGCCCCTCGACCTGACCCAGGCGAGCCTCCGCTCCACCGTCATCCTCGACCGGGACCGCCATCTCCTGCGCCCCTTCGCCACCGCCGACGGGCGCTGGCGGTTGCCGGTGACGGGGGCGGATGTCGATCCGCGCATGCTCGCCATGCTGAAGGCCTACGAAGACCGGCGCTTTGCCGACCATCCCGGCATCGACCCCGCAGCGACCCTGCGCGCCGCCTGGCAATGGCTCCGCCACGGCAGAATCGTTTCCGGGGGCTCCACCCTGTCGATGCAGGTGGCTCGCCTCGTGGAGCCGCGGCCCGAACGCTCGCTCAGCGCCAAGCTCCGGCAGATGGTGCGGGCGGTTCAGTTGGAGCGCCGCCTCGGCAAGGACGGCGTGCTCGACCTCTATCTCGCGCTCGCTCCCTATGGCGGCCCGGTGGAGGGCTTGCGGGCGGCGAGCTTCGCCTATTTCGGGCGCGAGCCCGCCCGGCTTTCCTTCGCCGAATCCGCCCTCCTCGTCGGCCTGCCGCAAGCGCCCGAGGCGCGCCGGCCGGATCGCTACCCCGCCCGCGCCCGGCAGGCGCGCGACAGGGTGCTCGACATCGCCGCCGCGCGCGGAATCATCACGCCCGCCGAGGCGAAGGCCGCCAAGGCCGAACCGGTGCCGGACCAGCGAAAGCCCTTCCCGATGTTCGCGGCCCATGCGGCCGAGGCGGCCGTGGCCGCCGATCCCGCTGCTCGGGTCCAGCGCCTCTCTCTCGACGGGCGATTGCAGGCGAGCCTCGAACGGCTGGCGGCCGAGCGCGCCGCCGCCATGGGGCCGGGCATCTCGGCGGCGATCCTCGCCATCGACAACCGCACCGGCGGGGTGATCGCGCAGGTGGGGAGCGCCGGCTATCTCGACGCCAGCCGCTCCGGTGCCATCGACATGACGGGGGCGATCCGCTCGCCCGGCTCGGCCCTGAAGCCGTTCATCTACGCGCTGGCCTTCGAGAACGGCATCGCCCATCCCGAGACCCTTCTCGACGATCGGCCGGTGCGCTTTGCCGGCTCCTACGCGCCGGAGAATTTCGATCTCAGCTACCAGGGCACCGTCACGGCGCGGCGCGCGCTCCAGCTTTCCCTGAACGTGCCGGCGGTGGACCTGCTGGAGGCGGTGGGCGCCGCCCGCTTCATCGCCCGTCTGCGCGGCGCGGGAGCGCGGATCGACCTGCCGCGCGACACGGCACCCGGCCTGCCGGTGGCTCTGGGCGGCCTCGGCATCACCCTCACCGACCTCGCGCGGCTATTCTCCGGCCTCGCCCGTGGAGGCTCGGTGCCCGATCTGATCCGCCGCCTCGACGGGCCGGCCGCATCGCCCCCGCCGGAGCTGCGCGTCACCGAACCGGTGGCGGCCTGGTACGTCGCCGATACCCTGCGCGGTGCGCCGCCGCCGGAGAACGCGCTGCCCAACCGGATCGCGTTCAAGACCGGCACATCCTACGGCTATCGCGATGCTTTGGCGGTGGGGTTCGACCGGCGCGTCACCATCGCGGTCTGGGTCGGGCGGCCGGACGGCAACGCCGTGCCGGGTCTCGTCGGGCGGGCGGTGGCCGCGCCGATCCTGTTCGACGCGTTCTCGCGCTTCGGCGGCGAGCCCGATTCCGTGCCGATGCCCCGCGACGCCCTGGTGACCAGCACCGCCGGCCTGCCGCCGCCCCTGCGCCACATCCGCAAGGACGTGCCCAAGACCCTGTCGGCGGCCCTGGGCTCGGCCCTCAAGATCGCCTACCCGCCGGATGGCGCCCGCATCGATCTCGGCCTCGCCGAACCCGGCCCCGCGCCGAGCCTTGCCCTCAAGGCGCTCGGCGGGGTGCCGCCCCTCACCTGGATGGTCAACAGCCTGCCCGTCGCCGAGAGCGCCCGGCGCCAATCGGAATGGTCACCGGACGGGGCGGGCTTCGCCAGGATCTCGGTGATGGACGCGTCGGGTGCCAGCGACAGCGTGGTGGTGAGGCTGGAGTGACCGCCGACCCGGCGGGTCGTGGTGCAACCTTGAAAGTCGCGCGAAAGTCTTACACGCGCCCGACGAGCAACGATACTTCGCGACGACTTAGTGCGCCGGCGATGGATTGCCTTCGCTCAATCGCCACGAGCAGAGCGCCGGTATTTATCACATCACACCAACCTCGCGACAGTTGTCGCCAGGATTCAGCTGGACCGGATCCTTCGGTGATGCGCTCTTAAGGCTTTGCCGTTAAGACAGTTTCGGTCCGTGCCGCTACGAAGTCGCCTTCATGTTTCCGATTCCCGACGTGCCGACCCTTAGTCTATGTAGCACGCTGATAAGCGTTGCTTTCATGACGGTCTATCTGACGTTGTGGCGTAACCGGACCGGACAATCTTTCCTGCTCGACTGGGCGGGAAGCTCCGGACTCTACGCGGCGATCATGATCGGCTTCGGAGTGGTGGGCGATCATCCGGTTGCGATCGCGGTCCTGCACGCGCTGCTCGGCGCTTCCTCTCTCCTGGTCCTCACCGGTGTGGACCGGTTCGACGGCCTGCCAAAGCGTCGCCCCTGGGCGATTCCCCTGATCCTGCTGCCCGGCCTCGGATATCTCGGCCCCGCCCTTCTGCTGGACCAGACGGCCGCGCAGATGGGCGGCATCCTGGGTTTGGCGGTCGTCATGCTGGCGATCGGCTCGGTTCTCGTGAGCGGCCGGCGCGGCGACGTCATGGGAGGGCGCCGCATCGCCGGACTGGCGCTCCTCGGATACATCCCAGCCTATCTGCTCACGCTGGTCATCCTGACGAACTACAGTGAGATCCCCTATGCCGTGGCCCTGGTGCCACTGCTGGCGGACCAGATCCTGCTCCCCATCCTCAATCTCGGCCTCATCTCGATGCCGGGCGAACGGGCGCAAGCAGTTCTTCGCCGTCTCGCCCTGCATGATACGTTGACGGGCGCCCTCAATCGCGCTGGCCTCACGGCGGATTCGCCGGCTATCGTCGCCCTGGATACGGCGGTGATCGCCATCGATGTCGATCACTTCAAGTCCATCAACGACCGTTACGGCCATGCGGCGGGCGACGCGGTGCTGGTCGCCCTGGCCACCTGCGCCATGCGCCGTCTTTCGGGCCGGGACCTTTTCGTGCGCCTGGGTGGCGACGAGTTCATCGTCGTCCTCGCCGACACCGCCCGCGAGACCGCCCTCGCCTTCGCGGACGATCTACGACGTGCCTTCCGGGCGCTGCCGGACCTGCCGGCCTGGACCGCCAGCATGGGGGTGAGCATGGTCGCGGCGGGGGAAACGTCGCTTATCCGGACGATCGCGCGGGCCGACGAGGCCCTCTACGAGGCCAAGGCGTCGGGACGCGACCGCGCCGCGGCCTGACCGCCGTGAACGCTCATCGTGGCTCGCATGCGAAGCCGGCCCTCAGCAATGACGCCCCTCGCGTGCGACGCGTCACGCCGGAGGCTCGCGAATTCGTGTGTCCTCCGCCTGGGCCAAGCTTTGAAGCGGCCGATCGATTCGACGGACGAAGGGGCGGCGGACATGAATGAGGATCGGACATGAGCGGTAGCATGGTCCCGGCGACCGATCCCCTCGCGGTCGCGGAAGCGACCCTGGCCGACGCCGCCGCCTCTCTCGAACCGGCGAGCGCACAACGCCTGCCGCTAGCCCTCAAGCTCGCCTATACGGCCTTCATGGCGGTGCTCGTGCCCGTCTACTGGAGTTGGTACGGGCCGACCAACTTCCTCTATTTCTGCGACGTCGCCCTGCTGCTCACCCTGGTGGGGATCTGGCGGGAGAGCCCGCTCCTGGTCTCCATGCCGACGGTGGGCATCCTGGCACCCCAGTTGCTCTGGGTGGTAGATTTTCTCGCCGAACTCGGCGGCGTGTCGCTCACCGGCATGACCGCCTACATGTTCAAGGCCGAGAACCCGCTGTTCCTGCGCGGGCTCTCGCTGTTCCACGGCTGGCTGCCGTTCCTGCTCGTCTACCTGGTCTGGCGCCTCGGCTATGACCGGCGTGCCTGGGCGGCATGGTCCGGCCTCGCAGTCGCGGTGCTGTTCGTGTGCTTCTTCCTGATGCCCGGTCCGCGCCCCGATGCCGGGCTGGACCCCGTCAACATCAACTACGTCTGGGGCATGAGCGACGCCGTCGCCCAGACGATGATGCCGGCCTGGGCCTGGTTCGCGAGCCTTCTCGTCGTCATCCCCCTCGTCCTGTGCGGGACGACCCACCTTGTCCTGCGCCGGCTCATGTCGGCGCCGGCCGGGCGGTAGAGCCCCATCAGCTCCCGGATTTCCGCACGGCGTCGGAGACCGTGATGGGCTTGGGCAGCAGGCCGAGGCGGTGGAACGTGTCGGCCACCTTCTGCTGGTCGGCGATCACGGCCGCGTCCAGCGGGGTCACGCCGTAGGTCAGCCGCTTGAGGGCGATTGTGAGGATCGGCGCCGGGATGCCGATGGCGGGGGCCAGTTCGCCTGCCACCGCGTCGGTATTGTCCTTGGCCCAGGCGTCGATCTCGCCGATCGCCGCGAGGGTGGTATCGAGCGCCTCCTTGTTGGCGTCGGAGAATGGGCGGGTCGACAGGTAGAACTGCCGGTTCGGCACGATGTCGGTCCCATTGACGAGAGTCCGCGCGCC
Source organism: Methylobacterium sp. Leaf91 (assembly GCF_001422815.1). Lineage (GTDB taxonomy): Bacteria > Pseudomonadota > Alphaproteobacteria > Rhizobiales > Beijerinckiaceae > Methylobacterium. The sequence continues at coordinate 400,100 of NZ_LMMP01000001.1, forward strand.
GGTGGCCCGCTCGCCCGAGGCGAGAAAGGGGTCCCAGATCACCCAGGCATCGACGGCACCGCGCGAGAAGGCCGCGATCGCGTCGCCGGGCGCCAGGAAGACCGGCGTCACCGCCTCGTAGGGCACGCCGGCCTTCGCCAAGGCCTCGACCAGGAAGTAATGGACGTTCGAGCCCTTGTTCAGGGCGATCTTCTTGCCGCGCAGATCGGCGACGGTCTTGATCGGGCTGTCCTTGGCGACGAGGATCGCCTCGCCGAGCGGTGCCGCCGGCTCGTGGGCGACGTAGAGGAAATCCGGGTTGTTGGCCTGCCCGAAGATCGGCGGCGCCTCCCCGGCCGAGCCGAGATCGATGGCCCCGGCATTCAGCGCCTCCAGCAGCGGCGGCCCCGAGGGGAACTCGGCCCAGCTCACCCGGTAGCCGAGCGGCGCCAGCTTCTTCTCCAGCAGGCCCTTGCCCTTCAGCAGGACCAGCGTGCCGTATTTCTGGTAGCCGATGCGGATGACCTTGTCCTCGGCGCGCGCCAGCAGCGTGCCGAGGATCAGGAACGCGAGGGCGGTGAGGAAGGCGAGGGTCGTCTGCCGAGGCGGGGAGAGGGTGCGCGCGGTGGAACGGGGCATGGAATGTCCTCGTACAGCGTTTGGAACAGATGCCCGGTGAGAGCGCTGCCTCTCCCCGTGGGCGGGGAGAGGACCGGATGCACCTTGTCGTGCATCCGGTGAGTGCAGGCCAAGCCGGAACGAGGGTGAGGGGGACTCACCGGAGGAACCTCCTTCGGCGTCAGCCCCTCACATCGGCTGCCGCCTCGCCGCGCCGACGACGGGGTCGCCGCAGCCCTGTCCCCGCGAGCGGGGAGAGGCGATGCTATCCCTCAATGCGCCGCGATGCGGCGGCTGGGGACGATGTCGTTGGCGATGACTTCGCCGAACGGGCCGTTGTTGCGGGCGTTGCTCGGGGGAACACCGGTGGTGGCGCGAAGCGGCAGCTTCGGGAAAACGAGTTCGGCGAAGCGGTAGGCCTCCTCCAGATGCGGATAGCCGGAGAGGATGAAGCGATCGATCCCGAGGTCGATATACTCCTTCATCCGGTCCGCCACCTGATCGGCCGAGCCGACGAGCGCCGTGCCGGCGCCGCCGCGCACGAGACCGACGCCGGCCCAGAGGTTGGGCGAGACTTCGAGCTTTGTGCGGTCGCCGCCATGGAGCGCCATCATCCGGCTCTGGCCCACGGAATCCTGGCGCTTGAGAGTGGCCTGCGCCCGCGCGATGGTCTCGTCGTCGAGGCGCGAGATCAGGTTCTCGGCCGCCGCCCAGGCTTCGCCCTCGGTCTCGCGGACGATGACGTGGAGGCGGATGCCGTAGGAGAAGGTCTTGCCCTTGCGGTCGGCGGCTTCCTTCGCCTTGGCGATCTTCTCGGCGACGCCCGCCGGAGGCTCGCCCCAGGTCAGGTAGACTTCGCAATGCTCGGCCGCGACTTCGATGCCAGCCGGCGAGGAGCCGCCGAAATACAGCGGCGGATAGGGTTTCTGGACCGGCGGGAAGATGAGCCGGCCGTCCTCCACCTTGAGATGCTTGCCTTCGTAATTCACCGTCTCGCCGGACATCAGCCCGCGCCAGACATGCAGGAACTCGTCGGTGACGACGTAGCGCTCGTCATGGTCGAGGAAGACGCCGTCGCCGCGCAGCTCCACCGGGTCGCCGCCGGTGACGACGTTGATGAGGAGGCGCCCGTCAGAGATCCGGTCCAGGGTCGCGGCCATGCGGGCGGCCATGGACGGCTCCTGAAGGCCGGGACGCACCGCCACGAGGAAACGCAGGCGCTTCGTCAGGGCGGCGAGAGCCGAGGCGATGACCCAGGAATCCTCGCAGGAGCGGCCGGTGGGCAGCAGCACGCCGTAATAGCCGAGCTCGTCCGCGGCCTGCGCGATCTGGCGGAGATAGGCCAGCGACACGTCGCGGGCGCCTTCCTGCGCGCCGAGGTAGCGGCCGTCGCCATGGGTGGGAAGGAACCAGAGGACGTCGGTCTCTGCGGTCATGGGATGCTCCTGGTGTTGTGCCGGTGGGATCGCGCGCGTCCGGGGATCAGACCGGGGCACGGTCCTTCAGCAGATGGTCGAGGATACGGCCTTCCAGCCGCGCGAGTTCGGGGTCGCCGCGCCGGCGCGGGCGGGGCACGTCCACGGTCAGGTCGAGGGCGACGCGGCCCTCCTCCACCACGAGGATGCGGTCGGCCATGGCTGCCGCCTCGGCGACGTCGTGGGTGACAAGGATGGCGGTGAAGCCCTGGTTGCGCCAGATCCGCTCGATCATGTCCTGCATGTCGATGCGCGTCAGGGCGTCCAGTGCACCGAGAGGCTCGTCGAGGGCGAGCAGGCCCGGCCGGCTGACGAGGGCGCGCGCCAGGGCGACGCGCTGGCGCTGGCCGCCGGAGAGGGTGGCCGGCCAGTTGCCGGCCTTGTCGGTGAGGCCGACCTCGGCCAGCACGGACGCGGCCCGCTCGCGCCGTTCCTGGCGCCGCCCGGCCCCGCCGAGCCCCACGGCGACGTTGTCGGCGACCCGGGCCCAGGGCAGCAGGCGCGGCTCTTGGAACATGATGCGCTTGGTAGCCGAGCGCGCACCTGGGTTCTTCAGGTCGATCCGCCCCGCGCTCGGCTGTTCGAGCCCGAGAATCAGGCGCAGCAAGGTGCTCTTGCCGCAGCCCGAACGGCCGACGATGGCCACGAACTGGCCCGCCGGGATGTGCAGGTCGAGCCCCTTGATCACCTGATGACCGTCGAAGGATTTCGCCAAGCCGCGCAGGGTGACGGCGACCCCTGTGCCTGCGGTCGCCGCAGGACGCGTGGACTGGCGGAGCGGGGGAGCGACGGGCACCTCGCGGGGCGGCGCGAGAGGGGCGTCGGACGCCCGAAGCAGGGTGGAGGCGGTCATGGACGTCGTCCGTAGGGTTGATCGAAGAACAGGGGCACGTCGGGTCGATGCCCCTCAGATATTCCGATAGGCCGGGTTCCAGGCGAGGAACGAACGCTCCAGCAGCCGGGTCAGGGTGTCGGCGATCTTGCCGAGGAGGGCGTAGATGACGATGGCCAGCACCACCACGTCCACCAGCATGAACTCACGCGCCTGCATCGCCATGTAGCCGAGGCCGGACGAGGCCGAGATCGTCTCGGCGACGATGAGCGTGAGCCACATGATGCCGAGCGCGTAGCGCAGGCCGACGAAGATCGAAGGCAGCGCACCGGGCAGGACCACCCGAAGGAACAGGGTCGTGGGCGACATGCCGTAGACCCGGCCCATCTCCACCAGTTGCGGATCCACCGAGCGGATGCCGTGCAGGGTGTTGGCGTAGATCGGGAAGAATACGCCGATGGCCACGAGGAAGAGCTTGGCCTCCTCGTCGATGCCGAACCAGAGAATGACCAGGGGGATCAGCGACAGGTGCGGGATGTTGCGCACCATCTGCAGGGTCGTGTCGGTGAGCTTCTCGGAAAGCTGCGACAGGCCGTTGGCGAGACCGAGGGCGAAGCCGATGCTGCCACCGATGAGGAAGCCGACGGCCGCCCGCAGGAAGCTGATCCAGAGATTGGCCCAAAGCTCACCGGTCTTGCTCGCCTGCCAGCCCGCGGCGATCACGTCCGAGGGCGCGGGCATGAAGCGGGTGGAAACGAGGCCGGTCGAGGCCGCCGCCTGCCAGCCGGCGATGATCGCCACCGGCACGAGCCAGGGTGTCAGGCGGCCGAGGATGTCGGAACCGATGGTTGTCTTCCGTGGCATGTGTCCAGCCCTTGCTGACTGAGGCTCTGTAGGAGGCGCCGATCTCGGCGCCGTCGGGCGCATCGCCCGGCCGGCGCCCCCGGTCGTCCGAGGGGGCTATCGGTTCGGAGCGGCGAAGGCGGCGGCCGGCGCGGCCTCGAACGAAGCCGAGGGCTTCGCCCGTGCGCCGAGCAGCGCAGCGAGCTGGGACGCGGCATCGGAAACGCGGCCCCGCACGCCCTCGTCGACGAGGATTCCGTCGGAGAAATCCGCGTCGCTGCCATAGACGGAGGTCGGGACGGTCTGCGCGCTGAAGAAGCCGAAGAGAGGCCGAAGGGAATGCTCGACGACGAGGGCGTGACGCGCGCCTCCGCCCGTGGCCGACAGCACGACGGGCTTGCCCACGAGAGCCGCCGGATCGACGAAGTCGAACAGGTGCTTGAACAGGCCGGTATAGGCGCCCTTGTAGACCGGCGTCCCGACGATGAGCGCATCGGCGTTCTCGATCGCCTCCAGGATACGCCGGGCCGGCAGCGAAAGCTGATCGCGCGACCAGGCCGCGCCGAGGCCGGTCCCGGCATCGACGACGTCGAACAGGCGGATATCGGCGCGGAGCCGCGCACCGGTCGCCTCGGCCACCGCTTCGACGAGCGCCCGCGTCTTGGAGGGACGCTGGAGATTGGCGCTGAAGCCGACGATGCGGGGGAGCGGGCCTGAGAAAGAGCTGCCTTGTAGAGACATCGAGCGCCTACCGATCGGGTTCGGGAATGTGCCGGGGGCATCGATCAGACCGTTCCGTCCGATCGTCGAATGCGCCCCGGCATCGTTGCCGAACTGTGATCGCAGCGACGATCCGGGTCAACGAAACGTGCTTTTAAAAGAACAAGGTGAGGGAGATGGGTCTTCGCTTAGATCTCACACGAAGAGATAAAACTTTTGAACTAGAACTTTTTTGCAAAAATCGCGGCCGTCCTGCGACATCGATCCAAGTGAACGGGTCCCGCAAACGGGTCCGGGTTCGGTAAATCGAACGCCGCAATCCCTAGACCAGGGCGTCGTCGGGGGTCGAGAGCCTGACGATGGGCAGGAAGGCCCGCAGGAGCGGCATGTCGAGCTTGCCCGTCATCCCGAGCATGATGGCATGGGCTTCGGCATGCGGGAGCGGCTTGCGATAGGCGCGCCGTTCGGTGAGGGCGGAGTGGATGTCGCAGATCGTCACGAGGCGGACGAGATCGGAAATCGCATCGCCGGTGAGGCCGGACGGGTAACCGCTGCCGTCGAGCATCTCATGGTGATGCCTGACCACATCGAGCATCGCGGGATCGAACCCTTCCTGCCCGGTGAGCATGTCGGCGCCGGCGGCGGCGTGAGTCCGCATGATGGCCAGTTCGTCCGAGGTCAGCGCGCCGGGCTTGTTGAGGATGGCGAGGGGGATCTTGGCCTTGCCGATATCGTGCAGCAGCGCGGCCTTGGTCAGGCGCTTCCGGTCGGCCCGCGGAATCCCAAGGTGGAAGCCAAAGGCCGCGGCGAACCCGGCGACGCTGAGGGAGTGCTGATAGAGCAACTCGTCGTAGCGTCCGAGCACGTCGAGCCACGCACGGATCCCCCCCTCCGAGACAGCTTCCAGAATGACGTCTGTGCCGGCATCGACCTCGTCGGCCGAGATCGACTGGTCGAATTGCGCCGCATGGAACATGCCCGCCACGACCGAACAGGCGCGATGCGCCTTCGCTTCCACAGCGGCGTTCTCGCCGTCGCGCCGTGTCCGCATCTTCCGGCCGGCGTCGATCAGGCTGAGGAGGAGGGAGAGGATGGTCGGGCGCGGAGTATCGGCCGCGGCGATGCGCAGGGCCGGATTCGCCTTGTGCGGGATGTCGGCAGGCGAGCCGGTGAGGACGAGGCAGGGTACGCGCAACATGAGGAGGCGGGTCGCCCAGGCTGCCGCCACGCCTTCCCGAGGGTCCATGTCGATGACTGCGACGACGGGGAGGATGGCGGGTATCGACTGGTCGCCGAGGACGCTGCGGCAAGGGAGAATCGTGGTGATGGCGCGCGCCAGCAGCCTTACCCGGTCCGGCCGATCCGATACGATGAGGACGGACTTCTCTTGCGTCACGATCCGATCCACTTCAGACCGACGAGGTCTGGATTCGTGCCCACGCCAACGCGCACCCGCGACTTCTACAGTGTCAAATCCCTATAAATTGTTTCTCTCGACCGGTCGGCTCAACGGCTCATGACTTGACGACAAGACTTCGGAATTGGGAAGTCCCCCTTCCGGATCATGACGGACCCTGGCCCGGCACACCGTGGTTAATCGGGTGGAACGAATTGTGCTTCTCTCGGGCGAGCGCCGGAGCGATAACTCTCCGTAGACGCTTTGGAGCTAATGCTTCCGGATCGTGTGCTTGGACGCCGCTCCGGCATCACCATCCGCCTTGTCCAGGGAGGACGCATTGCTCGCGCAGGATTTCAAATCCTTCTTCGAGACGTCGAAGCGCAACGGCATCATCCTTTCGTTCGGCGGCGACCTTTCGGAGAATGTCCTGTTCTCGCTCGGGGAAGTCCTGAAGCTTCGGATGATCCAGGGTGAGACGGACGCCACCATCGCCAAGCGGGTGTTCTCGATCTTCGTCGAGCAGGCCCAGAACATCATCCGGTATTCGGCCGACAAACTTCCCACGGACCGGGCCTCCGGCGGTATGATCAGCGCGGGAATGATCGTTGTGGGCGTCGAGAACGGACATTTCTTCGTCGTGTGCGGCAACGAGATTCCCAAGGCCGATGCCGCTATCCTGCGCGAGCGATTGGACCATATTGCCGGCATGTCGAGCGAAGAACTCAAGCGTTTCTACCGCGAAAAGTTACGCCAGGCCCCCGATGAAGGCAGTCTGGGCGGCAGCATCGGGCTGATCGAGATCGCCCGCCGGTCGAGCGCACCGGTCGAGTTCGAATTTCACGACCTTGGCAGCGAGCGCAGTCTGTTCTGCCTCAAAGCCTTCATCTGACGGCGCCCCAGCAATGGACCGGATTCAGATTCCAGCCACCCCCCGATCCCCCGAGGTGGATTTCGACTTCGCCGCCGGCCGTTTCAGGCTGGCCGGTGAATCGTACCCGGAGGATGCCGCGGCCTTCTTCGGCCCCCTGCTCCAGGCCTTGCGGACCTACCTCGCCGCATCGAGCACGGATCCGATCGTGTTCGAAGTCGCCCTCGTCTATTTCAACTCTTCGAGCGCGAAGGGCCTGATGAACCTGTTCATGCCTCTCGAAGACGCCGCCGAGGCAGGGCGTAGCGTCACCATCCGCTGGCTCCATGCCGAGGGGGACGAGACCATCGCCGAGGCCGGGGAGGATTTCGCGTCGGACTTCACCCACGCACGGTTCGATCTCGTCGAGACCGCGCAGACGGGGCACTGATGCGGATGAAGACCAAGCCTGAGATCGTTGCGCAGATCGGCGATCCACCCGCCGTCGGCGAAGCGTTCAGCCTTTACGATACCGAGGAAGCGGTCCTGGTGAAGACCGACGGAATGCTGGCGGGCCTGGCGCAGGTCGCGGGCGGCGTCCAGCAGCTCGCCGAGGCCTACCGCCGCAGCTATGACGAGCAGCGCCGCCTCGTGAGGTTGAGCGACCGGATGCAGTTCGACCTGCAGAGGGCGAACCGCCGCCTCGCGGAGCAGCAGCGCGACCTCCAGGCCCTCAACGAGGCGCTGTCCGGCGAGATCGAGAATCGGACCCGTCTCGAAGCCAAGCTGAGGAGCCTGGCCGATACCGACGATCTCACCGGCGCGGTGAACCGTCGCCGCTTCATGGAAATCAGCCGGCGTGAATGGCTGAGATACGAACGCGACCGAGTTCCCGCCTGCCTCCTCATGGCGGATCTCGACCGGTTCAAGCGGCTCAACGACGAGTTCGGCCATGCCGCCGGGGACGCGGCTCTCATCTGCTTCGTCGAGACCTGTCGCAAGCGGCTGCGCAAGGTGGACGTGATCGGCCGCATGGGCGGCGAGGAATTCGCGATCCTGCTCACCGAGATCGAACCCGATGCCGGGCTCGTGGTCGCCGAGGACTTGTGCCGTCTCGTCGACGAGACCGGCGTGGAATGGCCCGGCGGACCGCTGGCACTCTCCGTCAGCATCGGCGTCGCGGCCATCGAGGGAACCGAGACCTTCGAACAGACGCTCGGCCGGGCCGATGCCGCGCTTTACGCCGCCAAACATGCCGGACGCGGCTGCGTCCGCTCGTTCCGCAGCTCGATCCGGACCGTCTCGCCGCCATGACCTCCGATCCGGGGGGCAAGGTGGCATCGCCCGCCGTCGGTTCTCCCCCCCGCAAGCGCTCCTTGAGGGGCGGCGGTCCCCTGAGCGGCGACGAATTCCGGGAACTCGCCGGTTTCGCCGACGCCTCGGCATCCGCGCCCGGCACGATGCGGCCTGGGGCGCTGCGCGGCTCTGCGCAGGGACGCGACCTCGACAGTCTGGCCCACACCCTGTTCCTGCGGATCTACCCGGTGATCGCCATCGTTGTGCTGGCGACGCAGATCGGCATCGCCTGGGTGAACTACACCGACAGCCTCAGGCTCTATACCGAACGGGCGAACCTCCTCGTCACCCTGACCGCCCATTCCATTGCCCGCCCCGATTGGAGCGAGCGCCCGGACGTCTACACGGCGCAGATCCAGGCCCTCACCCTCGATCCGGCCTTCCAGTTCGTGCGCGCCTGGAACGCGGCAGGCGGACTGGTGATGTCCGTCGGCGAGATACCGGCCGGTCGGGGCCTCGAACTCATCCGCGCCTCCAGCACCGTCACGGCGGCGGGGCGCGCAGAATCCGCGGGGCGACTGACGCTGGGATTGTCCACCGAAGCCCTGCGCCGCAACGCCGAGAAACAGGCGCTCCTGGCGTTGGGGGCGACCCTCATCCTGATGCTCGCCTTCGTGCTGACCCTCCATGCCAATGTCCGCAAACACGTCCTCGCCCCCCTGAAGCGACTGCTGCTCGCCATGCGCGAGGTCGAGCACAAACGCTGGTCGTTGGTGGAGTTCGACGGTGCCGTCCGGGCCAGCAACGAGATCGACGTCATCTCCTCGGCCTTCAACCGTATGGTAGAGGGCCTGCGCGCCGGCGACGAGGCGAAGCAGCTTCTCGCCGAGCTCGAACAGGCTCATGCCAAGCTCGCGGACGCCAACAATCAGGTGATGGAGAGCATTGGCTACGCCCGCCGGATCCAGACCTCCGTCCTGCCCGACCGGGCGGCACTGGCCGGCGCCGGCATTGACGTCGCCGTTCTGTGGGAGCCACTGCATCAAGTCGGCGGCGACTATTTCTGGCTGGAACGCCTCGACGACCTCAGCATCGTCGTGGTGGCCGATTGCACCGGCCACGGGGTGCCGGGCGCCTTCATCACCCTCATCGTCGCCACCGCGCTCGACCGGCTGCTGCACGAGCGCGGCCTGCGCTCGCCCGCCGAGATCCTGACGGCCCTCGACGAAATGGTCCGCGTCCAGTTGCGCCAGGACGGGCGCGGTGCGGAATCCGACGATGGGCTCGATTGCGGCGTGTGCATCTGGGACCCCGCGGCACGAAGGCTGAGCTTCGCCGGCGCCGGACTGGCGCTCACCAGCATCACGGAAGCGGGCCTCACCCGGATCAGGGGCGCGCGGCACGGGCTCGGCTACCCACGGCACGGGAGCACCCGGTTCACGACCGAGGACATCATTCTGGACGTGGCGCCGGGCGACACCTTCTACCTGATGACCGACGGCCTCACCGACCAGATGGCCCCCCCCGGCGCGCAACGCCGGCTCCTCGGGCATCGTGGCGTGTCGGATATTCTCGTTCGCAGCCGCGACGAGGAACTCCGCCGGCAGATCAGCATTCTCGAGGCTGAGCTCGTTGCCTATCGGGGGCTCGAGAGCCGCCGGGACGACATGACCCTGGTCGCGTTCCGGCCGATACGTCCCACCTCGCCTGACGCAGCTGAGGACAACCGATGATCGACCGGTGCGCTGGCACACGCAAGACCGCGTGAGGATTCGGCACTGTCTGCGCTGTCGTCAGTAGACCGCCTCGGAAAGCCATAACCTTGCCGTCATGGCGGACCAAGCATGGCGGACCGGGAACGCTGGTATCCGCGGCCTGCTACTGCGTCATTATATGTTTCAAAAGTCGAGATTGATCATGACACGCTTCCTTGCCGCGTCCGTCTGTCTGGGCCTGCTCGTCGCCGTGCCCGTTCAGGCGCAGCCCTCGAACATTTCACAGCAGCCTGCGCCGAAGCGCATGACCACTGCCATGGGCGTGACCAAGCCGCCGGGCTCCACCTTCAATCGGGCCTCCACCGAAGCCGATATGCTCAAGGCCCAGAAGATATCTGCAGCGCGCGACAAGGCTTGGGACCGGAAGATGCGGACCACCATGGGCTCGATCTGCCTCGGCTGCTGACGCCAGAGACCGCGAGGCTCGGTCGATGATCCGGTTCGAGGGCGTCTCGCGCCGCTTTGCCGGCGCAGAGCGGCCCGCCGTCGACGGGATCGACCTCGACATCGCCGCCGGGACGACCTGCGTCCTCATCGGCCCCTCCGGCTGCGGCAAGTCCACGACGTTGCGCATGGTCAACCGTCTGGTGGAGCCGGATGCCGGACGTGTCCTCCTCGACGGACGCGACGTGGCGGAGGTCGATCCGGTGCGGCTGCGCCGTGGTATCGGTTACGTGCTGCAGGGCATCGGTCTGTTCCCGCACCGGAATGTCGCCGAGAACGTCGCCACCGTGCCCCGCCTCCTGGGCTGGACACGCGCCCGGATCGCAGATCGGGTGGACGAGATGCTCGACCTCGTCGGCCTCGACCCGGACGCGTATCGCCAGCGACGGCCCAACGAATTGTCCGGTGGCCAGCGCCAGCGCGTCGGCGTCGCCCGCGCCCTGGCGGCAGACCCTGACGTGCTCCTCATGGACGAACCCTTCGGCGCCGTGGACCCCGTCGCCCGCGACCGGCTTCAGGAAGAGGTCGGCGAGATCCTGCGCAGGCTCAAGAAGACCGTGATCATCGTCACCCACGATATCGACGAGGCGATGCGGATGGGCGACCGCGTCGTGCTCATGCGAGAGGGCCGGATCGTCCAGGCCGACACGCCGGACCGCCTGCTCGCAGCCCCAGCCGACCGATTCGTGGAGAGCTTCGTCGGTGAAGACCGGGCCTTGCGCCGGTTGGCCCTGAGCCAAGCGGGCGCGATCGCGGTTCCGGGCGATCCGGGTGATGCGCCGGGCGTCACCGCGGAAACGTCGTTGAAGGACGCCCTGGCGCTGCTCCTATCCAGCGGCGCCGATCACCTCGCGGTAACCGGGAGCGATGCCCCCGCCATCCTGACTCTCGCCGCGATCCGAAACGCTGCCTCGCGTCGGGTCTGATCGCGCCTTCGTCACAGAAAAGCGCGTCGCGTTAGGCACCCCCTCCCTTCTTCCCGCCTACGGGGAAAGGAACGGAGGGCACCCCGTCACGCCTTCGGTGAGCGAGAGGCGAAGCCAAAGCGACGGTGAGGAGGTGCCTCCGGCCACGCCCCTCACTCCGCCGCGTCGGAGACCTGGAATCGCTCGATACCCTGGCGTTCCGGGTTGATGGCGGCGAGCGCGCGCTTAGCCGCCTCGAGCGGATGCTCGGCCTCGATCCGGACCGAAGTCAGATCCGGGCTCTTGTAGACGGTGACGATGGTGTCCATCACCTCGGTGAGCGTGGTGCGCTTGTCCTCGGGCGCCGCGATGAGAAGCTGCAATCCCCAGGCTTGGTAGAGGTCGACCAAAGCCTGGGAGTTGCGCACGTCGAGTTTCGAGAAGGCCTCGTCGAGAAGACAGAGTCCGAGGCCGGGATTCTCGTCGCCGGGCCGGTCTCCAGGATAATAGGCCGAGGCGAGTGACGCGGCGATGGCGACGTAGAACGGCGCCTGCGCCTCGCCTCCCGAGCCACGCAAGGCCCGGTTCGACATGGTGGTGCGGTTGCCCGTCTTGTCGCGCATGCCGATCTCGTAGACGAAGTAATTGCGGTAATCGGCAAGCCGCGCCGCGCTCTCGTCCCCGGCGATCAGGGCGGTGATCTCCTCGATCGCGGCAGCGAGCGGCCCCGGGGGTACGTCCTCGCCCTCCCCCGGCAGGATCGCCTGCGCTGCGTCGGCCGAACGCGCCACCTCGGTGGCGAGGGCATGCACGGCGGCGTAGCGACGATCGACGGTGGCCTCGAAGGCGTAGGTCTGGCCGGTGAAGGTCTGGGTCGAGAGACGTTCGTTCAGGGCATCGAGTCGGGTGCGGACCCGCTCGAACTTGTCGGCGAGGCGAGTCAGCAGGTCCTCGGTCATGAGGCGGCGCATCTCGCTCTCCGCGCGCACGGCCTGGTCGCGGTAGCGCCGCAACTCGTGGCCCGCCACCTCGTCATGGGCGCGGGCGACCCAGGAAAAGCCGAAGGAGGCCGGAGCATCACCGTTACCCAGGGGGTTCTCGATGCGCCACTGAACGCAGTATTCGGCGAGATCGCGCTCTGCGGCACGGCCTTGCGTGCGCGCCGTCTCCATCGCCTCGCGGGCGGCGCCGCGCGCCGCATTGGCCAAAGCCGCCAACTCCTTGGATTCGAGGCCCGCCGCGTCGGCCCGCGCTTTGGCCACCGCCAGCGGATCGAACCCGTCCGGCCGGACGAGACGGATGCGCACGGAATCCCCCGCGATCCAGCGGGCATGGGCGCCGCGCCTTGCCTGAAGCGCGGCGCGGATCGCCTCCCGCGCGGTGGCGACCTTCGCCTTCAGGCCCGCTTCTTCGCCGAGCAGCGCGTCGCGCTTCGGCTCCAGCACCTGAACGAGTTCGGTGAGATAGGCCGATCGCTCCTTGGCGAGCTTCTTGATCTCGGCCTCCAACGCGCCGGTATCGGCCTTCTCCACGGCTTCACGCTCGGTGGTGAGGCTGCGTCGCCGTCCCTCCATCGCGTCAGCCTCCTGGCGCAGGAAGACGATGTCGAGATTGGCGTCGGCGAGTCGGACCCGCAGCATGGCGGCAATGCGGGCGGCCTCGCGCAGCACGCCGGCCGCGCCGCGCAGGCGCCGTGCCTCATTGACCGCGTGTTCCAGGTTCTGCCGGCTCTCCGCCGTGGGACCGCGGCTGCCACGGGTCATCATCAGTTGAACCGGCCGCACTACGGAATAGGCCATGCCGGAGGTCGAGCGGCCGCTCGGCGCCACGGCGCGGCTCATATGGGCCAAGGCCGCGTCGTTGGGGGCGAGATCGTAGCCGCCGAGCCGGGCCGCGAGAAACGCCTGGGCATGGGGATCGCGAGTCTCGATCAGCGAGATCGGCCCTTCGTCGTCGCGCCCGCCCCGGCGGCGCGCGGTGTCCGTCGTCTTCACCAGCAGGCAGCGATAGAACTGGCTCTTGCGGGCTTCGAGATGGGCGAAAGCCTCATTCAGCCGGTCCGGTTCGACGACGAGAGCTTCGCGGGCGCCTCCGAGCAGGCCCTCCAGAGCCGGTCCCCATTTCGGATCGGTGATTTCGGCGAGTTCGCAGATCGGCGTCGCCTCGATCCCGAGCCGGGCGAGTTCGTCGCGGAAAGTGGCCGTGTCGGAGGAGAGGCGCGCGCCGCCCGCGCGCCCGCTGCCGACTTCGGCCGAGAGGGCATGCGCCTCCTTCTCCTGGGCGCGGGCACGCAGGGCCATGTCCTCGGCAGCGGTATCGAGGGGGGTGGCGATGTCGGAGAGAGAGGCGAGGGCCGTGAGAAGGGGGCCGAGCGGTCCGTCCGAGCGAAGCGATTCCTCGGGGGGCGCATCGCGGCGCAGGCCGGAGCGCGAGCAGGCGGCCACGATCCGCGCCGATTCCGGATCGATGCGCTGGATCTCGGAGAAGACGACGTTGAGCTTGCCCGCCTCCTGCACCAGCCCCACCAGATCGGCGACGCGAGTGGCGAGGTCGCGCTTGTCGCGCGCCAGCATGGCGAGGCCGGCATTGGAGGCGGCGAGCCGCCCCTCCCCCTGGCTCCCGGCCAGCATCGCTTTCTTGCCCGCGATCTCGCCGTCGATCTCGCGCACGAAACCCTGGCTGGTGCTCACGCTCTCGCGGGCGATGCGCAGGCGTTCCGCCACGTCGCCGAGGCGAGAGCGGGCCTGGCTGTAGTCGAGGATGCGGCGGCGCAGGTCGGCGCCGGCCGCTCGTAACTCGTCGAGGGTGGCCGAGAGGCTGGCTTCCGCCCAGGTTTCGTAGCGCTTGAGGATTCGGCCGAGATGGGAGAGCCGGCGCTCCAATTCCTCGATGGTCTCCAGGAGACGGCGCCAGTTCTCCACCGACTGGCGGATGCGCGCGACGTCCAGGGGCTCGGGTTCGAGGACGAATGAGCGCACGAAGGCGGAGGAATCGAAGATCGGCTTGAACGCCACGGCGTTGGAGAACGTACGCAGGAAGTGGCGCGGCTCGGGGCTCGGCGCGCCCTCGCGCATCAGCGCCAGGACGTCGGCGGTGAAACGCTCGCCCGATGAGCGGAACTCCTCGAACCTGTCCGCCCGGATGCGGAGATCCTTTGCGATCTCCGGCCAGGGCGCCACGTATCTGCCCTCGGCGGTCTCGCGAACGTAATCGGCGATCTCGAACCGGTGTCCGACCGCGATGAAGCGCGAGAGCGTGGTCTCGCGACTGTCTTCGGCCCGGGCCGCGAGCGCGAGACCGACGGATACGACACGTCCGGTGGTCTCGTTCTCGAAGACGAGGACGATGAGGGTCTCGCAGGCCTCACGGGTGGGACGGCCGCCTTCGGCGGGGTCGCTGATCCAGCCGAGGCAGTAATCGCGGACTGTGCGGGCGCTGCGCCCCGAGGCAGACGCGTTGAGGGCGAGGCGGCTGGCGTTGTTGCCGGCGAGCACGGTACCGACAGCGTCGAAGATCGTCGACTTGCCGGCCCCCGTCGGCCCCACCAAGGCAGCCGCTCCCCGGATCCGGATCTGTTCGCGGCGGATCAGGTACCAATTCGAGAGGGCGATGTCGGTGAGCCGATACACCGGGCGGGCAAGTCCTCGATGGAAATGACGGAGCCACGGCATGGACGGGGCGGCCCGACGATGCAAGTCGACGGTCCCATCGTCCTCTTTTTCACAGGGGGCGATGTCGGGGCTTCGAGCCGTGCCACGCATGTTTCATGTGAAATCTTAACCCCGATGTGGATGCCGCCCTTGATCGGGCTCAGCCGTCATCGTCCATTCGCGCCGCTGCCCAGGCGCGGACCTGCTCCATCCAGGAATCGGGTGAGAGCACCGCGACACCGGGAAGGATCATCAGCGGCGTGATCTTCTCGACCTTGTCGCGCTCGCCCAGGCGAAGGGCACCCTTGCGGGCGAAAAGGCGCAGGATCTCCGTGAGGCGCGCTTCTTCCGGCGCCTCGCTGCGGGCGGCGGTGCGGATCGATTCGGCGATGTCATCGGTGGTACATTCCACGACACCGTCGGTGGTGACGCGGTGTTCCCGAAGCCCTTCCTCATAGGCGAGGCGCAGGGCCAGTAGCACGAGGGTCTCGTCCTTGCGCAGGCGCTCGGCCTGCCCGTCATGGCGTACGCCGTCGGCGGGCACGCGCAGGAACACCATCTGGTCGCGGGGCGAGACCTCGAACGAGTAGCCGAGACAGGCAAAATAGCTTTTGAAGAACGGTGCGTAATACCGGGCGATCTCGTAGGACCGGCCGATACCGGGCGTATCGGCATAGAGGCACTGGCTCTTCAGCACGACTTGAAGCGCGCGGATGAGATCCTCCTCGGACGGTGCACGGGCACCCGGAGGCGGTGGCTCGTCGCCATCGACGATGGCGCGGAAGGCCTCGATCATTCAGACGGTCCGGTCGAGCGGGACACGGCGCCCCGTCACCCCGCCTCGTTACTCGGATCGCCCTCGCGACACAAAACCCGCTTCCTCACGCGGCTTTCGCCGGGGAGGCTTTGAACAACGACAGGCATTCCGTGTCGCGATGCATGCTCAGGATCGAGGCACGGTCGATGGAGGGGTTCTGGGAGAGCACGCGCTGCACCTCCTCCACCACCTTGGAATAACGGTCACCGTCGAAATTCCGCTCCAGCGGGCTGACGGCGATGTAGGTCTCGACGACGAGAACCCTCTCGGTTCGCTCTTTCCCCACCTCGACGGCGATCCAGGCGGATTTGATCAAGCACTTGCCGGTACTCATGGGCTAACCTCCTTATCAGTCCCGCTTAGATGCGGGTATACCAAGAGGATGATCCGACTCTTCAAGTCTGCCAAGGGCACTGACACGTTTGTGATGACATCTCGTCTGTCACGACAATTGTGCAATGCACGCAAACATTCGGTCCTCCCCACCGAACGGGACGACGCGCGGGGTCTTATCTCCGCGGTCGCCGTTCGCCCGCGCTCGCTGGCCCGCGTGTTGGGGGCGGGGACGACCGCTCCACCATGAAATCCGGACAATCGAGCCAGCCGTTGGAGACACGGCCCGCGACACGGGTGAGGCGGTAGCGATCGTTGAGGAGCCCGTCGAACAGCACGTCGATCTCGCGCAGACGCTGGAACACCACGAACTCGTCCACATCCGCCACGACGATCTCGGATCCGCGGATGGCGGGGTTCGTCCCGAGCTTGCGCTCGACGAAGGCGATGACGCGCTCGGGCGTCACCATCACCCGCTGGCGGAAGGCGTCCTTGGCGAGGATGAAGGCCTCGATCGCCGGGTCGAGATGGATCTCCGGCAGGGGCTCGGACAGGATCGCTGTCCGCCTCATCCGAGGCGTATAGAAATGAGGCTCCCCGATCGGCGGACGCAGCAGCGAGACCTGGGCGAGGGGCGCCGAATCCGACCATTCGGCAGCCCCCACCACCCGTAGCGCCGCCGCCGTGCGCTCGATCCGGTCGGAATCGCGGTGATCCGTGTAGCGCAGGGACGCGGCGATCCGGCGCTCCAGCCGGGCGACGATGTCGGCGACGCTGTCGAGATGCCGGTCGAGCCCCTCGAAGATCGACAGGATCTCCGCGAGGTCGCGCCGCACCGCCCGCTCGGCGAGGGGAAGGTCGGCGGCCCGCCCCTCACGCAGTCCCGCTTCGGCGAGGGCCCGGATGGTGAGGGGGTCGCGCAACGCCCGTCCGGCCTCCCGGACGATGCCGGAGCGGAAGCGGAACGGGTTCAGTCGTGTGTGAAGGGTACGGTAGTCACTGACGAGGTGGCGCGCGACGAACTCCTCGAAATAGAGCCGGAACGCCGTACCCTGGTCCTCCTCGCGCAGGATGCGCTCCTCGATCTTGCGCATGGAGCCCGCGAGGCTGCGCAGGTGTCCGAGGAAGGCGCGGGACGCCTTGGCGGCGTTGACCAGGGCCTCCGAACGCTCGGCCGGGTTGGCCACGGCACTCTCGAGACTGCCCAGCACTTCGAGCACGGCGCCGCCATAGGAGCGGGTCTCGCCCCGATCGATACGCGCCAGTTCCTCGATGACGTGGCGGGCATCGGGGTCGAGATCGACCACCGGCACGTAGCGCTCGCGCCGCTCCACGAGCCAGCCGGCCTCCAGGAGACGCCGATAGACCGCGGAGCGGCGCTCGATCGGATCGGCCGGCGTGGCATCGTCGTCGGCGATCTCGCCCTGGGACCAGTCGGCGGAAAAATCGCCGATGGAGGCGAGCAACTCGCTCTTGCGCAGAGGTTCGGTAGTCTCTGCGAAGACGCGCGCATGCAGATGCAGCAGCAGGGCCGCGTTGAAAGCCCGGCTCGGCGAGGCGAGCGGCTTGAACAGGTCGTCGGAGAGGCGGGCGAAAAGCATGGCGGTGTGGACGAGGACAGCCGATGCCTCGCCCCTGAGTCAATCGGCGGGCATCAACCGCCTGTGCGTGGTCGTGTCTTCAAAGACCGCGGCAGCGAGTCCGAATGAGCCCCGAGAAATCCTTCTCCGAGGTCTGCACTTCGTTGAGCTTGGCGGCCCGCTCCGCTCCGGAGAGGCAGCGGCCGTAGACGCTCGAGACCCGGCGCATGGTCTCCACGTGCCGGCGCCAGACGCGGCACCGGTTGGCATCGTCACCATCGGCCTGTTCGAGCTGGTCGATGGCTTGGCGCTGCATCGAATTGGCAACGAGGACGTCGCGCGCGCACGCGACATCGGCATGGGCGGGCGCGCCCCACAGGATGGCACACGCGACGGCGGCAGCCGCCGAAGACCGGCACTTATCCAAATTCACGCGTTTCATGCCGCTTCGGATTTCGTCGTCTGAGTCAGTAGAGAATAGAGCGCGCTGGAATCCCGCGCCGCGCGGATCCGCTCCAGCATGCCCGGCTCCCGCAGCAGCCGCGCCACTTGGGCGAGCGCCTTGAGGTGCTCGGCCCCTGCCCCTTCCGGAGCGAGCAGGAGGAAGGCGATATCGATGGGTTGGCCATCCAGCGACTCGAAATCCACCGGACGCTCCAGGCGGGCGACGAGGCCGAACAGGCGGTCGAGCCCCGGAAGCTTGCCGTGGGGAATCGCGACACCGTCGCCGATGCCGGTAGACCCCAGGCGCTCACGCTGAAGCAGAGTTTCGAACACCTCGCGCTCGTCGAGCGCGGGAAGCTGGCGCACCGCATGGGCGCTCAATTCCTGGAGGATCTGCTTCTTCGCGCGAGCGCGCAGAGAGGTCACCACGGAATCTGGACTGAGGAATTCCAGAACTGGCATGATAAGGACAGTCGCCCCATCGGCGACGGCCAAATGGACGCCGCTCATTTGAAATAGCGCTACGGATGCGTGGTTCCCACGCATCCGGAAACGGCCGATGGTCGACTAACGGCCCTTAGGCCGGATAGCCAGCCGGGATCACGCATCCCGGACGGCCATTCGGCCTCTCGTCACGGACCGGCTTTCTCCGAAGAAGAATCTCCGCTCCGGGCCGATCGATCAGGATGCCGCGTCGGGTGGGTCCACCCATCCGATCGCTCCGTCACTGCGGCGGTATACGACGTTGATCCGTCCGGTGCCAGCATGAACGAACACGATCACAGGGGCGCCGGTGAGGTCGAGGGCCGTCACTGCCTCGCTCACCGAATGACGCTTCAGCGTCTTGGTGCTCTCGGCCACCACGGGAGGATGCGCCTCGTCTTCCTGATCCGCCTCGTCCTCGAGGTCGTCCCCGTCCAGCTCGCTCGGCGATTGGAACACCGCATAGGCCGCCTGGACCGTCGCTCCCTCGTGCAGGGCAGCGCCATGATCCTTGAGGCGGTGCTTGTAGCGCTTCAGGCGCTTCTCGAGCTTGTCGGCGGTCTGCTCGAAACTCGAATGCGGGTCATGCGAGGCGCCCGAGGCTTCGAGGGTGAGGCCGGAAACGAGGTGGAGCACGCAATCCGTGCGGTAGGCCGTGCCGTCCCGTCGAAGCGTCACATGGCCGGAGCAGGTGCCGTTCATGTGGCTGTCGAGATACTTCGACAAGGTCCCGGCCATTCGCTCTTCGACGCGCCCGCGAAGGGCTTCGCCAAGGTCCAGGCCATGGCCTGTGACACGCAATGACCCCATGTATCCTCCGGTTTTTCGACGTTCGGCAGGTGAGTAAAGGAGCGTCGGGGAGAGAAGTCAACGGAATGGAAAGCCGGCTCCGCGGGGTGCGCCGCACGCGGTTGCGGGATCGGCTCCGCGCTTCGCGGACCGCGCCTCAGCGGGCGTAGGCGAAATGCTCGCGGCGACGCTCGATCGAGGACGGGATACGCAACGATTCCCGGTATTTCGCCACCGTGCGACGGGCGATGTCGATGCCCTCGTCGCGGAGCTTCTGCACCAGCGCATCGTCCGAGAGCACGTCGCTGGCCGCCTCGCCGTCCACGAGCTGCTTGATCCGGTGGCGCACGGCTTCGGAGGAATGCGAGGCCGTGCCCGCGGCCCCCGGAATGGCGGCGGTGAAGAAGTACTTCATCTCCAGCGTGCCGCGGCTGGTGCCGATCGACTTGTTGGAGGTGACCCGCGAGACGGTGGATTCATGCATGCCGATGGCCTCGGCGACCGTCTTGAGGTTGAGGGGCCGCAGATGGGCCACTCCGTTGACGAAGAACGCATCCTGCTGGCGCACGATCTCGGAGGCGACCTTGAGGATGGTCCGCGCCCGCTGCTCCAGGCTTCGGGTGAGCCAGTTGGCGGTCTGCAGGCATTCGGACAGGAACGCCTTGTCGCCCTCGGCCGACGCGCCGCGCGAGACGCGGGCATAGTAGCTCTGGTTCACCAGCACGCGGGGCAGCGCCTCGGCGTTGAGTTCCACGAGCCAGGACCCGTCGGAGGCAGCCCGCACGAACACGTCGGGGATAAGAACCTCCACGGCGCGCGAGCCGAAGGCCCGGCCGGGCTTGGGATCGAGACGGCGCAGCTCGGCCAGCATGTCCACGAGGTCCTCGTCGTCGACGCCGCAGAGACGGCGCAGGCTCGGAAAATCGCGCTTGGCCACGAGGTCGAGGCGGGAGACCAGCGCCTGCATCGCCGGATCGAACCGGTCCCGTTCGCGCAGCTGCAGGCTCAGGCATTCGGCGAGATCGCGGGCGGCGATTCCCGGCGGATCGAAGGTCTGGATCAGCTTCAGCATCCGCGCCACCGAATCGAGGCTGGCGCCGAGGCGCTCGGCCACCTCGTCGATGGATTCGCGCATGTAGCCGGCATCGTCCACCGCATCGATGAGGAAGCCGGCGATCAGCCGGTCGCCCGGGTCGCGCGTGGCGAGATCGAGCTGCGCGCTGAGATGCTCGCGGAGAGAGACTTCCGAGGTCAGGGTCGCCTCGAAATCCGGCGCCTCTCCATCGAAGCTGCCGCCGGTATTGCCGTAGGGCGCAGGTGTCAGAGACAGCATGTCGCCGGACGCGGCCTCGCGGGCATGGCTGGGATTCTCGTCGGAAAAGACGTTGTCGAGGCGGGTGTCGAGGACGCTCTCCATCTCGGCACCGCTGGCGGTGAGCTCGGTCGCCATCCAGTTGTCCGGCTCGGACGAATCGAAATCCCCCTCGCCGTCGCCCGAGGCGTCCACGGCCGGCTCCGTGCCTACGCGCTCACCGTCCGCATCGCCTTCGACGCGCTCCAACAGCGGGTTTCGCTCGAGTTCGGCGTCGACATAGGTGGCGAGGTCGATCTGGGAGAGCTGAAGAAGCTTGATCGCCTGGAGAAGCTGTGGCGTCATCACCAGGGCTTGGCCCTGACGCATTTCCAGTCGCTGCAGCAAACTCATGGTGTTGCCCCGACGCCTTCAGGTGAGCCCAGCCGAGGGCAGGCACAGAACCCCTACGCCACTCGGCATGAATATTGCTTCTTTTTCTCTTCGCATATGTCTATCGCCATCTCGCCCTGCCGTCAAAGCGCGAAGTGCGTGATTCCCCTGGACTTGCCGCAGCGCAACATCGAAGCGGATAGCTCAGAGTAGTCCCTGTCCGGCCCGGACAAACCCAAGGCTCTGATATTCCACGTCAAAAAGCCATCGCCTCGCGAGCGACATTGCCGGCTCGCTGAAACAACATGCACAAAACGCATGCACTCCAAAGAAGGCATGAAGTTTGGCGACAAAATAGGCAGTGGGTGGAAGGGTACCGGCTGAGGCCGGGAGGCATCCGTTGCCTCGGGCCATCCGCGAGGCGGCAACGCAGCATCGCGGTCGCCTCGTCTCACCGCATGTCACATCTGGAATGAATCAGGTCGTGCGAGTCGCGCGAAGCTTCGCGGTCCTTGGACCCTACTAGCCAGCGAGGACCTAAAGGCGGAAATCCTCGCCGAGATAGAGACGCCGCGCATCCTCATTGGCAACGATCTCGGCCGGCGTACCCTCGGTGAGGATGCGGCCGGAATGGGCGATATAGGCGCGGTCGATGAGGCCCAGCGTCTCGCGCACGTTATGGTCGGTGATGAGAACGCCGATCCCGCGCTGCTTCAGGTGCTTCACCAGATCCTGGATGTCGCCCACCGCGATGGGGTCGATGCCGGCGAAGGGCTCATCGAGGAGCATGAAGCTCGGAGAGGTCGCCAGCGCGCGGGCGATCTCGCAACGGCGGCGCTCCCCGCCCGAAAGCGCGATCGAGGGTGATTTGCGCAGGCGCGCGATGTCGAATTCCTCGAGCAGCGAATCGAGCTTGCGCTCGCGCTCCTTGCGGTTCGGCTCCACCACTTCGAGCACCGCGCGGATATTGTCCTCCACCGACAGGCCGCGAAAGATCGAGGCTTCCTGCGGCAGATAGCCGATGCCGAGACGGGCCCGCTGATACATCGGCAGGTGGGTGATCGGCAGGCCGTCAAGACTGATCGAGCCGCGATCGGCCGAGACCAGTCCGGTGATCATGTAGAAGATCGTGGTCTTGCCCGCGCCATTGGGGCCGAGCAGGCCCACGGCCTCTCCGTTGCGCACGGTCAGCCCAGCCTCGTGGACCACGGTACGCGCGCCATAGCTTTTGCGGAGGCCCTCGACGTGGAGGATGCCCGGACCGCCGCCATTCCCGGACAGGCCCGTCTCCCCGGCCGCCGGCCGTCCCTTACCGCGGCCGAAGAGGCGCGACAGGAGCGACGGCGCACGCCCGGCTCCGTCTGAGACGGACCCGGCGATTCGCGGGCTGATCGGATCCGGCACCGAGGCCAGCGGCAGAGCGGAGGTCAATTGGCCTGCGCTCTCGGTTTCGCGGCAGGCTTGTCCGCGCTGGCTTCGGAAGGCTTGGGTGCTGGCTTGCCCGCAGCGCTCGCCGGCTGGGCGCAGCCCTTGGCCCCGCCCTTGGCGGCTTCCTCCTTCTGCGGCACGAACATCGCGGAGACGCGGCCGCCGGCCACCGGGTCCATGTTCGCCCGGCCGGTATTCATGTCGTAGACGAGGCGGCTGCCGCGGGTGACGTTCTGGCACTGGCTCAGCACGACATTGCCGGTGAGCACGATGCGCTTGGCCTCCTGGTCGAATACGGCATTGTCTCCGGTGGCGACCTGATCGTTCTGCACCACGGTGACAGGGCCAGCGCATTCCACCTTCTGGATACCGTTCTCGGCCATACCGGCTGGGGATTTGGCGCCATCGGCGGCAGGCGCGGGTGCCCCGGGCTTGGCATCCTTGCCGCGCTTGTAATGCACCGTCATCGTCGAGCAGCGGATGGTGCTGTCGCCCTGCACGGCCACGACGTTGCCGGCGAAGATCGCCTTGTTCTCCCGGTCGAACACGTCGAGCCGGTCCGCGTCGATCTTCACGGGGTCCTTGCCACCGCTCGCGCCGAAGGTGCTCCCGGGAGCGGTCGGCTTGTTCGCCTTCGCAGCAGGCGCCGGAGACGTGCCGGACGGAATCTGCGCCACTGCATTCCCCGCCGCGAGGAGGCCGCAGAGGGCGAGGGTGGAGACCAGCGTGGAACGGTTCACCGGCGTGCCTCCCCATCCTGCGGTTCGGCGGCGGAGGTGAGGATGCGCGGCGATTTCACGTCTGGCTTGCTCTCGGAGCCGGCGCCCTCGGCCTTGTCCGATCCGTGGAACACCGCGTGGACGTTGCCGATGAAGGAGATGACGCGGCCGTTATCGACCATGTCGAGGCCGTCGGAGGCCACCGTCCCGGTGGGAAGCGTCACAGCGACGGCCTGGTCGGACTTCACCGTCCCGGCCTTGAAATCAATGGCGGCGGTGAGGAGACGGATATCCTCGCCCTTGTCGGTCCAGAGCTTGATGTCGCGTTCGAGAACCAGGGTCTCGCGTGCCGAATCGAACAGGCCCGAGGCGGCTTCCATATGGGCGAGCCCGCCGGAATCGTCGGTGACGAGATGGCCCTTCATCGCCTGCAGTTCGATCAAAGTCGGCTTGCGCACGTCCTGGAAGGCGGCCGTGGCGATGACCTCGTAGCCCCGATCGTCCTTCCGGAAACCGGACAGACGCGGGTTCTCCATCTTGACCTTGGTGCCCGACAGGGTGACCGGCCCCATGGTGACGGCCGGCAGGACGGTGCCGAAGGGGTTGAACAGCGTCCCCACGACGAGGGCGAGAATCGCCGCACCGGCAGAGAGAGGAATGAGGCGGCGCAGGTAGCGAACCTGCGTACTGTGGTTGCGAGCCCGCTTATGAGCGCGGTTGCGGCGCGCATCGGCTCCCGATCCCGTCGTCCCCGTCGCGTGGATGGCGTCGACCCCGTGCATGGTGATGATCCGAGCCGCTTCGCCTGACCGATCCGATGAGACACCGGCACGTTGCACCCTGCAACATGCCACATCCCGTCAATCATGTGCTGAGCCGTGCCTGCCAGCGTCAACCATGTCGAGCGCCGGATGCGCGCGGCCGATGGCGAAGTTGTGGCCGTGCAACAACCTTATGGGCGGAGCATTGAGGAATCATCAACCGCACGGGGTCGCAGGGGCACGGTCGATGTGCGCCGCCGCACCGTCCCCTGCACACCCTCCTGCGGCATGCGCGTGCCCGATCAGGTGTGGGCGAAGATGTCGGTCTCGGCCCAGCCTTCGAGATCGAGGAGGGAGCGGGTCGGCAGGAAGTCGAAACAGTTCCGCGCGAGATCCGTGCGCCCTTCGCGGGCGAGCATCGCATCGAGGCGGGCGCGCGCTGCATGCAGATGCAGCACATCGGAGGCCGCATACTCCACCTGCGCCTGGCTCAGGGACTCGGCGCCCCAATCCGAGGATTGCTGCTGCTTCGATAGGTCGACGCCCACGAGTTCGCGGACCACGTCCTTGAGGCCGTGCCGGTCGGTATAGGTGCGGGCGAGCTTGGAGGCGACCTTGGTGCAGTAGACGGGGGCCGGCATCACGCCGAAGGCCCTGAACAGCACGGCGAGGTCGAACCGGGCGAAATGGAAGATCTTCGTCACAGCCGGATCGGCCAGCACGCGCTTGAGTATTTCGGGCGGGCTCGAGCCAGGTACGATCTGCACGACATCGGCACTGCCGTCGCCGCGCGAGATCTGGACGACGCAGAGCCGATCACGATGCGGATTGAGACCCAACGTCTCGGTATCGATGGCGATGGCCGCGCCCGGCACGTAATCGGCCGGGAGATCGCCGCGATGGACGCGGATGATGGGCTGAGGAGGCATCGGTTCTGTGTCTTCTGGCGGGGCAATCGCTACCCCGGCCGCGTAACACCGCGCCTGCCCGCGAACAACCCGGCGCCGGACGAACGCCGGGTCATCGAGCCGGGCGGCTACTTCTGCTTGGCGATGACCTTGTCTTTAATCCCGTCATAGACGCCCTGTGTGAGGATCTTCTTCGACACGAGCTGGTCCTTGCCGTGATAGGGCCGGCCCTTGACGATCGCTGCGGAGCGCGCCGCACCGATACCGGGCAGGGCTTCAAGTTCCGCCACCGAGGCGCTGTTCAGGTCGATGAGATCGACCTTGGCCGATGGCGTGACGGGAGCGACGGGCTTGTCCGCCGTGGGCTTAGCCGGGGCGGCCGGAGCTGTCGGAGCCTTCGGTGCAACGGTGGGAGGGGTGGACGTCGAGGGCGTCGACGGGCTCGGTGCTTGGGCAAGGGCGGGAGCCGCCACGAGGCAGCCGAGCACGGCCAGAGTGCGGAGCAGAGATGTGGTCATGCGAGATGAAGTCACGGCAATCTCCCGGGATGTGGCGGCGCAGTCTTCGACGAGGCGTCACCGTATCTGCAAAGTGAAGTGCGACGGTTGAACCGGCGCTTAACGGGACTTCACAGACCGGTGAACCTTCCGGCGAGTCCGGACCGGCAGCCTCCCCGCAGGATCGGCGGTTCCTTTTTCCGGACGTCCGACCTCGGGCGGCTCTAGCCAGACGGCCGATGTATCGCTATACACCCGCCATCGAATCTCCGTTTGAACACGGTGCCGAGGTTGCCTCTTCCCTCGCGGGGCGGCGCCCGTGCACCCTTTTTGCCGTAGCAGGACTACCCCATGGCCGTTCCGAAGCGAAAGACCTCCCCCTCGCGGCGCGGCATGCGCCGGTCCGCCGACGCCCTCAAGGCTCCGACCTATGTCGCCGACAAGGATTCGGGCGAGCTGCGTCGTCCCCACCACATCGATCTGAAGACCGGCATGTACCGCGGTCGCCAGGTCCTCAAGGTGAAGTCGGCCGAGGCCTGATTCTTCGCTCCGTCATCGGTCCGATAAGGACCGGGACGAAACGACGTCATGAAACTCTGTCTTGCGAAAACCGCCTTCGGGCGGTTTTTTGCGTTGCCTGCCCCGATACGTCAGGCGCGACGCCGGCCCGTGCCGATCCGCGTCGTCTCGGCGTAGCGCGCCGTGGCGGAGCGCATACGCTCCGTGCGGGAGGCACGCATGGCCGGGTCGCCGCTGATGAGAAGCTGGGTCAGAAACTCGGCGTTCGGCCTGCCATAGGTAGCGCTCGACCTGCGTGAGACTGCCTCGCCGCCATCGACGACCACGAGCGTCCGCGCCGTCTCTCGATCCCCCTCGGGGACCGACTGTCCCGTTTTGGGGCGCTTTCCCGTGCCGTTCTGTGACACTTATCGCCTTTCCGCCTGTGATGGGCAGAAAAGCGCAACGTGCGGGCCGACGTTAACGTTTCGTCAGCATTCCTTCAGAACGAAATCGGCGATTGGTTATTTGCGCCGCCGAGCTACTTCTTGGCGAGATCTTCCAGACGGTTCCGCATCTCCGCCATCTGCCGCTTCAACTCGTCGAGGTCGCTGTCGGGCGCGGGAGCCGCGCTCGATGGCTGGGTCGGCGTCGGCGCCGATGCGGAGGTCTTCATGCCGGAGAGCGGCCCCGTGCCGAAGGTGGTGAACATCTTCATGGCATCGCCGAAGAAGCTCATATTGGCCCGCACCTGCTCCTCCATGGCGCTCTGGAACACCGAGGGGGCGAAGCTCTGGTTCATCTTCTCGCGCAGGCCGTCCTGGTCGCGGGCGAAATTCGCCATGGAGAATTCGAGGAAGCTCGGCACCATGGTCCGCATGCTGTCGCCATAGAAGCGGATGAGCTGGCGAAGGAAGGCCACCGGCAGCAGGTTGTCCTCGCCCGCCTTGTTCTCCTGCTCGAAGATGATCTGGGTCAGGACGGAGCGGGTGATGTCGTCGCCGGAACGGGCATCATAGACGAGGAAATCCTCCCCGTTCTGCACCATCGTCGAGAGGTCTTCGAGGGTGACGTAGGTCGAGGTTCCGGTATGGTACAGACGCCGGTTCGCGTATTTCTTGATAACGGTTTGCTGCGACTTACCGTTCTCCGCCATCCTCGTGGCCTTTCCCGACACATTCATTCCAGCGCCCAATCCCTTCGAGGCCCGATGCGCCGTCCGGGTATCATTTATCACTGCGCGTAAGCGGACCTTAAGGCTTTCGCCCGCCGACGAAAACAGCAATTTGGTCCTGATCCCCGCAGAATAGTGCCACACGCCGCGCGACGCCTTCGGTAACAAAGACCGGCAGGTCACTCGCCGACTCCCTCGCCGAGCTTCCGCACGCGCTTGACTTCACCTTGCCCAGCGCTTTCATCGCTTCAGTTGGCCTTAAGTGCGCATGCCCATCGGAGGGCTTCAACGTCGCGCGGGCTACCCAGAGGAGAACGTCAATGGCAGCGGAAGACATCGTCATCGTCGGAGCGGCGCGCACCGCCGTGGGTTCGTTCGGAGGTGCCTTCAACACCGTCCCGGCCCATGAGCTCGGCGCCATTGCGATCAAGGCCGCCCTGGATCGCGCCGGCGTCTCCCCCGACGACGTGGACGAAGTGATCTTCGGCCAGGTCCTCACCGCCGGCGCCGGCCAAAACCCGGCCCGCCAGGCCGCCATCAAGGCCGGCATCCCCGAGAAGGCCACCGCCTGGGGCGTCAACCAGGTCTGCGGCTCGGGCCTGCGCACCGTCGCCCTCGGCATGCAGCAGATCGCCAATGGCGACGCGACGGTCATCGTGGCCGGCGGTCAGGAATCGATGTCGCTCTCCCCCCACGCGCAATACCTGCGCGGCGGCCAGAAGATGGGCGACGTGAAGCTCGTCGACACCATGATCAAGGACGGCCTCTGGGACGCCTTCAACGGCTACCACATGGGCACCACCGCCGAGAACGTGGCCCAGGCCTTCCAGCTCACCCGCGAGCAGCAGGACGAGTTCGCGACGAAGTCGCAGAACAAGGCCGAGGCCGCCCGCAAGGAAGGCCGCTTCAAGGACGAGATCGTCCCCGTCACCGTCCCCGGGCGCAAGGGCGACACCATCGTCGACACCGACGAGTACATCCGTGACGGCGCCACCGTGGAGGCGATGGCCAAGCTCAAGCCCGCCTTCTCGAAGGACGGCACCGTGACGGCCGCCAACGCGTCCGGCCTCAACGACGGCGCTGCCGCCATCGTGCTCATGTCGGCCTCGGAAGCCGAGCGCCGGGGCATCACGCCGCTGGCCCGGATCGTGTCCTGGGCCACCGCCGGCGTCGACCCGAAGGTGATGGGCACCGGCCCGATCCCGGCCTCGCGCAAGGCGCTGGACAAGGCCGGCTGGAAGCCCTCCGACCTCGATCTCATCGAGGCCAACGAGGCCTTTGCCGCCCAGGCGCTGGCCGTGAACAAGGACATGGGTTGGGACACCGACAAGGTGAACGTCAATGGCGGCGCCATCGCCATCGGCCACCCGATCGGCGCGTCCGGCGCCCGCGTCCTCGTCACGCTGCTGCACGAGCTCAAGCGTCGCGACGCCAAGAAGGGTCTCGCCACCCTCTGCATCGGCGGCGGAATGGGCGTCGCCATGTGCATCGAGCGCACCTGAAGCGTTCCGGCACGATTGAATACAGTATAACGGCTGCGCCCCCGACAAAAACCTTGGACATCGTCCAGGAGAATTCTTGAGGGCGCAGCAAATTTAAATGGAATGGGCGGAAGGACACGGGTGCGCTAAGCCCCGGCCGTCCCGCTCATGTGCAAGAAATTGCACGTCACGATCCATCAGACGTCAAGAAAATTGGAGGAAGCCATGGCTCAGGAACGCATCGCCCTCGTCACCGGCGGAACGCGCGGCATTGGTGCCGCCATCTCGGCGGGCCTCAAGGCCAAGGGCTACAAGGTCGCCGCGAATTACGGCGGCAACGACGAGGCCGCCAACGCCTTCAAGGCCGAGACCGGCATCCCGGTCTTCAAGTTCGACGTCGGCGACGCCGCCGCCTGCGAAGCCGGCATCAAGGCCGTCGAAGCCGAAGTCGGCCCCATCGACATCCTCGTGAACAATGCCGGAATCACCCGCGACGGCGCGTTCCACAAGATGACCTTCGAGAAGTGGCAGGCGGTCATCAAGACCAACCTCGATTCGATGTTCACCTGCACCCGCCCCGTCATCGAGGGCATGCGCGCCCGCAATTTCGGCCGCATCATCCTGATCTCGTCGATCAACGGCCAGAAGGGCCAGGCCGGCCAGACCAACTACTCGGCCGCCAAGGCCGGCGTGATCGGCTTCGCCAAGGCGCTGGCCCAGGAAAGCGCCTCGAAGGGCATCACCGTCAACGTGATCGCGCCGGGCTATATCGCCACCGACATGGTGATGGCGGTGCCGGAAGATATCCGCAACAAGATCATCTCGACCATCCCCGTGGGCCGCCTCGGCGAGGCCGAGGAGATCGCCCGCGCGGTGGAATATCTCGCGGCGGAAGATTCGGGCTTCATCACCGGCTCGACCCTGACGATCAACGGCGCCCAGTACATCGCCTGACGCCTCCTCGCTGCATCGACGAGAAGAAGGCCTGCCCCGGTGCCGGGGCAGGCCTTCTTCGTTTTCGCAGACCGTCCGGATTCAGGAAGCCGAACGTCAGGGAGCCGAACTTCAGGGGGCCTTGGGCGCCGCGGCGGGCGTGGCCGCATCGGTGCGCTCGATCTTGGCGCTCTCGCGCAGCTTCAGGATGAGGTCCTGCTGCGACTTGCGGGTCAGGTACTGGTCCACCTGTTCCTTCATCTCGGCGAAGGTCGGCACCGGCTTGGTGCGCCGCTCCTCGACCTTGATCACGTGCCAGCCGAACTGTGTCTTGATCGGGTCGGAGACCTGACCGACCGGGAGCTTGAAGGCGGCTTCCGCGAAGGGGGCGACCATGCGCTCCTTGGTGAACCAGCCGAGATCGCCGCCCTCGGTCTTCGAGCCCGGATCCTTCGAGACTTCCGCCGCGATCTTGGAGAAGTCCTCGCCACCCTTGATCCGGGCCGAGATCTTCTTCGCCTCTTCTTCATTGTCGACGAGGATGTGACGGGCATGCGCCTCTTCCTCGGGCTTCATCGTCGTGAGGGTCTGGTCGTAGAGCGCCTTGGCGGCCTCTGGCGTCACCGCCTTCTTGGCCTCGCGCTCCAGATATTCGTCGAGGAGGAGCTTGCTCTTGAAATAAGCGAGCTTGCGCTGGAACTCGGGCGAGTCGCCGACCTTGGCCGCCTCGGCGGCCTGCGCGCCGACCTTGAGGTCGACCATGTAATCGATGAGCAGGTTCTTCTTCTGGGCCTCGTCGACGCCGGGCAGCGACAGCGCCGGGTCTTCGGCCGCGATGGCGAGATCGCCCGCGGTGACCGGCGAGCCGTTCACCTTGGCCACCACCGTCTCGGGCGGCAACGCCGGGGCGGCTGGGGCAGACGCCGCAGCCGCAGCCGCAGCCGGAGCAGGCGGCGTCTGCGCCAGGGCCTGCAGCGGCAAGGCCACGGAGGCGAAGGGCAGCGCAACGGCCAGCGCCAGGGCGCCCGAGCGCCGGAGAAGGAGAGGCGTCGTCATCAATGGGGATTCCTCGAACAGGTGGATGCCACGTCCATGAGGCTCTGTCCGGCCAAGTTGGAGACGTGGCAACAGCGAGCGGCAGGACGCCGCGGGCATCTGTGGGCGAGAGGTGGCGCGGGCAAGGGCGGAAGACAAGCGCATGTGGGGTTTCGGGCGAATCCGTCCGATCACGATAAAGCGGTCTTAAGCCCGCATGCGCCATCCTTTCCGGGCTTCCTGGGAGAGTGTCATGCGGACCAGCGTCATCATCACCGCCGCTTGCCTCATCCTGTCCGCCTCGATCACGACGGCGCAGGCCCGCTTCAAGGGCGGACGCTCCGTTTCGGTCTCCCGTCCGGCTCCCTCCATCACTCCCGCCCGATCGGCTGCCCTGGGTGCCGGAATCGGCGCGTCGCGGCCCGTCCGCTCCAGTGCACATGCGCCAGAGAACGATACCGTAGCGGGACGGGCCGTGACCTTGCGCCCCGTCCTCCCAGTCCCCGCGCCGGCGGCGAGGGAGATCCGCACGGCCGCGACATGGTGCGCCGACAAGCGCGTCGTCGGCACGGGCATGGGTTTCTGCGAGATCAACTGACGCCTGTATGTCCAGCGGCCGGCAGGAAGCTTGACAGGCCCGCGACCGAAGATTTCTTGAGATCGCGCAGCAGGGCGTTGAGCCGCGTCAGCCTTCGCCAGTCGTGGGGATACCGGCCCTTGTCTCTACTCTCTAATCTTTCGGCGGCGCGGCCGGATCGCCGTCGGCCGCTTCGTATCGCCCTGGTGGGCTGGGGAGCCATCGCGCGCCGGGTGACGCACCTTCTCGACGCTCGGGGCAGCGACGTCGTCCTGGCCGGCGTCGGGACGCGAGTGAGGCCCGATGAGGCCGACCTTCCCGCCTGGATCCGCTGGCTCCCCGAACCAGCTGCCCTAGCCGGGGTCGAGCCCGACATGGTGATCGAAGCGGCCGGACGGGCGGCGGTGGAGCCCTGGGGCCTCGTGGCGCTCCGTCACGCCGAGAGCTTCGCCGTCTCGTCGACCAGCGCCTTCTGCGAGGCCGGTCTTCTCGACAGGCTCGTCGCCGCTGCGGAGGCGCATGGAAGCCAGATCCTCGTACCCACCGGCGCACTCGCCGCCGTCGACGCCCTCGCTGCGGCATCGATCCTGCCGTTGGACTCGGTGACGCATCGCATCGTCAAGCCGCCCGTGGCCTGGATTGGCACCCCGGCGGAAGAGTGGATCGATCTCGATGGCCTGACGGAGGCCACGACCTTCTTCGAAGGGACGGCGCGGGAGGCAGCCCGGCTGTTCCCGGCCAACGCCAATGTCGCTGTCATCACGGCGCTCGCCGGCATCGGCCTCGACAGGACGCGGATCGCCCTGGTGGCGGATCCCCGCGCCACCGGCAATGGACATCGCCTTCAGGCGACGGGCGCTTTCGGGACCCTCGACATGAGCATCGAGAATCAGGCCCTGCCGGCCAATCCGAAATCCTCGGAGCTCACGGCCCTGGCTCTGGTCCGCATCATCGAGAACCAAAGAGCCGCTTTGGCGCTTTAGCAGATCGACTGCCGTCCGGTGACGAGCATGTCGGCCGCGCGCTCACCGGCTTTCGGAGTTGAAGGCAGTCCGCCCTTTCGGATGCGCCGTACAATATTTACCTCTATAAGCCCGGCCAACTCACGCCTTCTGATATTCCGATCGACCGCAGGTTCACGATGCTCGGCGCCCTCGCTAAGAAGATATTCGGCTCGTCCAACGATCGCCGCGTCAAGGGCTATCGCCCCCGCGTCGCCGAGATCAATGCCCTTGAGCCGGAGATCTCCGCCCTGTCGGACGAGGCCCTGCGTGCCCGGACGGACATGTTGAAGGCCGAGCTCGCGGCCGGGAAGACCCTCGACGATATCCTCGTTCCCGCCTTCGCCACCGTGCGCGAAGGGGCCAAGCGCGCCCTCGGCCAGCGCCATTTCGACGTGCAGCTCATCGGCGGCATGGTCCTTCACGAGAGCGGCATCGCCGAGATGCGCACCGGCGAAGGCAAGACCCTGGTGGCGACGCTGCCGGTCTACCTGAACGCCCTGTCGGGCCTCGGCGTGCACGTGGTCACGGTGAACGACTACCTCGCCTCTCGCGATGCGGAGTGGATGGGCCGGGTCTATCGCTTCCTCGGCCTCACCGTCGGCACCATCGTCCACGGGCTCGATGACGAGCAGCGCCGGGACGCGTATGCCTGCGACATCACCTACGGCACCAACAACGAGTTCGGCTTCGACTACCTGCGCGACAACATGAAGTACGAGCTTTCGCAGCTGTCGCAGCGCGGGCACAATTTCGCGATCGTCGACGAGGTCGATTCGATCCTGATCGACGAGGCACGCACGCCGCTCATCATCTCCGGCCCCGTGGACGACCGCTCGGAGCTCTACGTCTCCGTCGACGCGCTGATGCCCCATCTTGAGAAGGAGCATTACGACCTCGACGAGAAGCAGCGCTCGGTCTCGCTCACCGAGAGCGGCAACGAGTTCATCGAGGATCTGCTTCGCGGCGCCGACCTGCTGAAGGAGGGTGACCTCTACGACGCCCACAATGTCAGCCTCGTCCACCACGTGAACCAGGCGCTTCGCGCCCACACCCTGTTCACCCTGGACAAGGACTACATCGTCAAGAACGACGAAGTGGTGATCATCGACGAGTTCACCGGCCGCATGATGCAGGGCCGACGCTACTCGGAAGGCCTGCATCAGGCGCTCGAAGCCAAGGAGCGGGTGACGATCCAGCCCGAGAACCAAACGCTCGCCTCGATCACCTTCCAGAACTACTTCCGGCTCTATTCCAAGCTCGCCGGCATGACCGGCACCGCCTCCACCGAGGCCGATGAATTCGCCGAGATCTACAAGCTCGAAGTCGTCGACATCCCGACCAACAAGGAGGTCGAGCGCGTCGACGAGGACGACGAGGTCTACCGGACGGTGGGCGAGAAGTACGACGGCATCATCGCCGAGATCGAGAAGGCGCATGCGCGCCATCAGCCGATCCTGGTCGGCACCGGCTCCATCGAGAAGTCGCAGCACCTCGCCGAGATGCTGACCAAGGCCGGCTTCCGCCAGCTCGACTATTCCGACCTGAACGCGCTCACCGACGTCTACGCCGCCGCCCGCGAAGGCCGCGTGACCAAGACCTTCGCCGTGCTAAACGCCCGCTTCCACGAGCAGGAGGCCTATATCGTGGCCGAGGCCGGCGTGCCGGGCGCCATTACCATCGCCACCAACATGGCCGGGCGCGGCACCGACATCAAACTCGGCGGCAACTTGGAGATGCGTCTCGAGAAGGAGCTCGCGGGCGTGCCCGAAGGCGCCGAGCGGGATGCGAAAGCCGCGGCGATCAAGGCCGAGATCGAGGAGAACCGCGCCAAGGTTCTGGCCTCGGGCGAGCCCGCCGACCTCGCGGCCGGCCGCAAGAAGGCCCTCCCCGGCGGCCTCTACATCATCGGCACCGAACGCCACGAATCGCGCCGCATCGACAACCAGCTGCGCGGCCGCTCCGGCCGCCAGGGCGATCCCGGCCGCTCGAAATTCTACCTGTCGCTCCAGGACGATCTGATGCGCATCTTCGGCTCCGACCGCATGGACGGGATGCTCACCCGCCTCGGCCTGGAGAAGGGGGAGGCGATCATCCACCCTTGGATCAACAAGGCGATCGAGAAGGCGCAGCAGAAGGTCGAGGCGCGCAACTTCGACATGCGCAAGAACGTGCTCAAGTACGACAACGTCATGAACGACCAGCGCAAGGTCGTGTTCGAGCAGCGCCGCGACTTCATGGGCCAGGACAGCGTGCGCGACACCGTGGACGAGATGCGCCACGGCGTCGTCGACGATCTCGTCGCCATCCACGTGCCCGAGAATGCCTATGCCGAACAATGGGACATCGAAGGCCTGCGCCTGCGCGTCGCCGAGGTGCTGAACCTCGACGTGCCGGTAGAGGATTGGGCCAAGGAAGAGGGCATCGCCGACGAGGAAATGCGCGACCGCCTGCGCACCGCCTCCGACGAGGCCTATGCCGCCCGCACGGAGAAGAACACGCCCGAGGTCATGACCTATGTCGAGAAGCAGGTCCTGCTTCAGACCCTCGACCATCTCTGGCGCGAGCATCTCGTGACCCTCGACCACCTGCGTCAGGTGATCGGCTGGCGCGGCTTCGCCCAGCGCGACCCGCTCAACGAGTACAAGTCCGAGGCGTTCGAGCTCTTCAACGGTCTCGTCGGCAGCCTGCGCGAGCAGGTGACCCAGCAACTCGCCCGTATCGAGATCACCTATCAGGAGCAGGAGCCGCAGGGGGCGAACCCCTTCGCCAGCCCGGAACTGCCCTCCATGTTCGCCCAGCATCTCGATCCCGTCACCGGCGAGAACGAAATGGATTATGCCGGGCGCGGCACGGGCAGCGATGGCGGCGGCGGCCCGGCCTACGGCTATGCCGCGCAGGCGCTCTCCCCGGACACGGCGGTCATCGAGCGTGACCCGAACGACGCCACGACCTGGGGCCGCGTCGGGCGCAACGAGCCCTGCCCCTGCGGCTCTGGCAAGAAGTACAAGCACTGCCACGGCACTCTGACGGCCTGAGACGGACCCGCACGGCCGGACCTGCATCCGGCCGTGGGCTATTCGAAGGGGAGATCCGCATGCGGCAGACAACCTTCGGGCAGACCGGACGCCCCGTCTCCGTCATCGGACAGGGCACGTGGTACCTCGACGAGGCACACCGGCCCGACGCCGTCGCCGCCCTGCGGAGGGGCCTCGATCTCGGGATGAGCCATATCGACACCGCCGAGATGTATGGCGAGGCCGAACTCGTCGTGGCCGAGGCGATCGAGGGGCGGCGCGACGAGGTGTTCCTCGTCTCGAAGGTGTTGCCGAACCATGCCTCGGCCCGATCCGTCGTCACCGCCTGCGAACGCTCGTTGGCTCGCCTGAAGACGGACCGGCTCGACAGCTACCTCCTGCACTGGCGGGGTGGGACCCCGCTGGAAGAGACCATCGGTGCCTTCGAGGGGTTGATCCGGCAGGGCAAGCTGCTCTCCTGGGGCGTCAGCAACTTCGACGTCTCCGACCTCGATGACGCGCTCGCCGTGGCCGGCGAGGGCCGCATCGCCTGCAACCAGGTTCTCTACCATCTCGGGGAACGGGCGATCGAACATGCCGTCCTGCCCTGGTGCGAGGCGCATGGCGTCGCATTGGTCGCCTACAGCCCATTCGGCCACGACGATTTTCCGGGTCCGGACTCGGCCGGCGGGCGCGTCCTCGGGGAGATTGCCGCCGAAACGGGGGCGACGGAGCGGCAGGTCGCGCTCGCGGCGCTGACGCAGTCGCCGTCCGTCCTGGCGATCCCGAAAGCTTCGCGAATCGCCCATGTGGAGGAGAATGCCGCGGCCGGTGACCTGATCCTGACGGAGAACCACCGGCAGCGTCTCGACGCCGCCTTTCCCCTTGGGCGCAAGCCGAAGCACCTGCCCATGCTCTGACGTAGGCATCCGTTCCGCATCGGCGACGAAGGCCGGGCGTGACCTCAGGACCACAGCGGCGGGAAGAAGCCCCGGTCATTCGAACCGTGTCCGAAAAGAAACCACATTTGCCGTCGAGCTAGACCGTTCGAGAAACGGACGGGAGCGAGACGGCATGGGGTATCCCCGATCGGCGACGACGGGACTTTACGGAGTCCTGCTGATGACGACGATGGGCCTCGGTGCCTGCAATTCCCCCACCACGACCGGCTCCCTCGGCGGCCCGGGCCTCGCGGCCAAACCCATGGCGGTGAGCGACCAAGAGCGCGACTGCCTCGGCCGCGCCATGTATTTCGAATCGAACCGCAGCGATTCCGAGGGCCTGCTCGCCGTCGGCACGGTGGTGATGAACCGCCTCGAAGCCGCCGCCTTCCCGAATGGCGGCATCTGCGCCGTCGTCGGCCAGCCCCGCCAATTCGCCACCGGCGTGCTCACCAAGCCCATGGCGGAGAAGGACCTGACCAAGGTCGCAGACGCGGCCGACGCGGTCCTGGCCGGCCAGCGCCACCCGAAGGTCGGTCGCGCCATGTACTTCCACACGGCGGGCCGCACGTTCCACTACAACAACATGCATTACGTAGCGGTGGCCGGCGGCAACGCCTTCTATGAGAAGCGCAAGCCCGGCGCCGTGGAGCAGGCCCGCCCGCCGGCCGCCCTGGCCTATGCGGCCGCACCGACGCTCGCCGCGCCCGAGGCGGCCCCGTCCGCATCGGTCCAGGCCGTCGCGAATTCGGCTCCCACCAGCGTTCCCGTGGCAACGGTGGCCGCCGCCGTACCGGAGGTGACGGGCACCCAGCCCGCTCCAGCGATCCAGGCAGTCCAGGCTGAACCGGGTCGCGCCGTCGCCACCTCCCATGCGGCCGTGAGCCAGGGAGCGCATTCCAAAACCTCACCGAAGCCGGCGACGACAACGCGGGTCGCTCATGCCCAGGGTCCGGCTACCAGAGGCTCGGCCGGCAAAAGCCCGGCGACGCTGGCAGCGCTCGCCCCGGAAGCGCCCCCGCCGCCGCCCATCATCAACCTGCCGAGGCCGTGACCCGGCCGGTTCAGACGGTGACCTGAGTCCCCACTTCCACGACACGGCCGGTGGGGATCTGGAAGAAGTCGGTGGCGTCGTTGGCGTTCTTGGCCAGCGTGATGAAGATCCGGTCCTGCCAGAGCGGCATGCCGGAATGTGCCGCCGGGCGGATCGAGCGGCGCGACAGGAAGAACGATGTCGCCATGATGTCGAACTTGAAGCCTTGCTTCTTCAGGAGCGTCAGCGTCCGCGGGATGTTCGGCGTTTCCATGTAGCCGAACTTCATCACGATCTTCGAGAAGTGCGGGCCGATCGGTTCCATGCGGATGCGATCCGCATCGCTGGAGCGCGGCGTGTCCACGGTCTCCACCGTCAGGATGACGTTCTTCTCGTGCAGCACCTTGTTGTGCTTGAGGTTGTGCAGCAGGGCCGCCGGAGCGATCGACGGGTCGCTGGTGAGGAACACCGCCGTGCCGCGCACATGGTGGGGCGGGCTCTTCTCCAGCATGCCGACGAGTTCGAGCAGCGGCACGTCGGTCTTGCGGGTCTTGTTGAACAGGATGTTCACGCCCCGCACCCAGGTCCACATCAAGATGATGAGCATCCCGGCCAGCACGAGGGGCACGTAGCCGCCTTCGAACACCTTGAGCATGTTCGAGAGCAGGAACAGGAACTCGATGACGATGAACGGCATGATCGCGGCGGCGGCGGCGATCGGCGACCATTTCCACGACTTCCACAGCACGATGAAGCCCATGCTCGCGGTGAGCAGCATCGTCCCCGTCACGGCGATGCCGTAGGCGGAGGCCAGCGCCGAGGAGGAGCGGAACAGCACGGCCAGCACCACCACGCCGATCAGCAGCAGAATGTTCACCTGCGGCAGGAAGATCTGGCCCGAATGCGATTCCGACGTGTGGCGGATTTCAAGGCGCGGCAGCAGCCCGAGCTGGATCGCCTGGCGCGACAGCGAGAACGCACCGGTGATGACAGCCTGGCTCGCGGTGACGGTGGCGATGGTCGCCAGAATCACCATAGGCAGCAGGCCCCATTCGGGCACGAGCTGGTAGAACGGGTCGGTCGTGTCCGGCGCGTTGAGGACCAGCGCCGTCTGGCCGAGATAGTTCAGGGTCAGGCACGGGGCCACGAGGCCGAGCCAGGCCACCTGGATCGGCCGGCGTCCGAAATGCCCGAGATCGGCGAACAGCGCCTCGGCGCCGGTCACCGCCAGGAACACCGCGCCCAGCGCCACCAGGGCCCCGGTGCCGTGGCCGAGGAGGTAGTGCAGCGCGTACCAGGGATTGAAGGCCTGGAAGACCTCCGGGCGCGAAACGATGTGCGGCAGGGCCGCGAGCCCCAGCGCCAGGAACCACACCACCATGATCGGGCCGAAGAAGGCCGCCACCTTGCTGGTCCCCCGGCTCTGGACCATGAACAGGGCGAAGATGATCGCCACCGTGATCGGCAGGACGTAATGCTCGAAGGCCGGGGTGACGAGCTTCAGCCCCTCCACGGCCGAGAGCACGGAGATGGCCGGCGTGATGACGGCGTCGCCGTAGAACAGGGATGCGCCGAGCAGCCCGAGCATGAACACGATGCGCGAACCGCCGAGCGCCTTGCGGGCCAATGCCATCAGCGAGAGGATGCCGCCCTCGCCGTTATTGTCCATACGCAGCAGGATGACGACGTACTTGATCGTGACGATCAGCAGCAGCGCCCAGAGGATCAGCGACGTCGTGCCGAGAACTTCCTCGGTCAGCAAGATGCCGTCGGCCCTCGCCGGGCCGAGCGCCTCGCGGAACGCGTAGAGCGGGCTGGTGCCGATATCGCCGTAGACGACGCCGACCGAGCCGACGACCAGCGTCCAGAAGCTCGTCTTCCCATGCCCATGCTCGCTTGGCCCTGTCTCCGGACGAGCCGCGGGGTCGGGCTGAGCGCCGGGTACGCTCGGGGTGGCGGTTTGCGTCATGCGCTGTGATCAGGCTTCTGCGACGGGAAAGGGAATCGAACGAGGAGGCTTGGCTTTACGCTGGACTTCGACCGAGGGACCTTGGCGACCGACCTAGCGACCATCCGGATCGTGGAGGCCCTGTCTCCCGCCTCGCCCCGGCAACTCGCTGCCAGCCCGGCGACCCAAATCAGTGAGCGCGCATCTCCGCAGGACACCTCTGGGGAGGAGACCTGCGCGAAGCATGCCAGATCCGTATCACGCGGGCAGGGGGTCGAGAACGACGAACCCGTGACCAAGAAACCCTCTCCCGCGGTAGGTCGAGCGAATGCGTCCCGCGGCTGCACGACGCGGGACGCTAATCCTCACGACGGAGGATCTCACTCGGCGGCGGTGCGGGCACCCTGGCCGAAACGGCGCTCGATGTAATCGATCACCACCGTCTCGAAATCCTTGGCGAGCGTGGCACCGCGCAGGGTCATCGCCTTCTTGCCGTCGATGAAGACCGGAGCGGTGGGGGTCTCTCCGGTGCCGGGAAGCGAGATGCCGATATCGGCATGCTTCGATTCGCCAGGGCCGTTGACGATGCAGCCCATCACCGCGACGTTCAGACCTTCGACGCCCGGATAGGTCTTCTTCCATTCCGGCATCGAGGTGACGATCCAGTTCTGGATGTCGCGGGCGAGTTCCTGGAACGTCGTCGAGGTGGTGCGGCCGCAACCAGGGCAGGCAGCGACCATCGGCACGAAGGTGCGGAAGCCCATCGTTTGCAGAAGTTCCTGAGATGCCTTGACCTCGACGGTCCGGTCACCGCCGGGCTCGGGCGTCAGCGAATAACGGATCGTGTCGCCGATGCCTTCCTGCAGAAGCACGCCGATGGCCGCCGAGGCCGCCACCAGCCCCTTCGAGCCCATGCCGGCTTCGGTGAGGCCGAGATGGATCGCGTAATCCGAGCGCCGGGCGACTTCGCGGTAGACCGCGATCAGATCCTGCACCGCCGAGACCTTGGCCGAAAGAATGATCCGGTTCTTGGGGAGACCGAGCTCTTCGGCGCGCTGGGCCGAGGACAATGCCGAGCGCACCATGGCCTCGCGCATCACGGCGCGGGCATCGATGGGACGCGCGGACCGGGCGTTCTCGTCCATCAGATGGGTGAGCAGCGCCTCGTCGAGGGAACCCCAATTGGCGCCGATGCGAATGGTCTTGCCGTAGCGGACCGCCTGCTCGACGATGGTCGAGAACTGCGTGTCCTTCTTCTCCTTGAAACCGACATTGCCCGGATTGATCCGGTACTTGGCCAGTGCCTCGGCACAAGCCGGATGATCGGAGAGGAGCTTGTGGCCGATATAGTGGAAATCGCCCACCAGCGGCACGTGAACGCCGATGCGGGCGAGCCGGTCACGGATCTTCGGGACGGCGGCGGCCGCCTCGTCGCGGTCGACCGTGATGCGCACGAGTTCGGAGCCCGCCCGCGACAGGGCGGCGACCTGCGCCACGGTGGCGTCGATATCCGCCGTGTCGGTATTGGTCATCGACTGGACGACGACCGGAGCGCCACCGCCGACGGTGACCGCTCCCTCGCCCTCGCCAACAGTCACGCCCACCGTGCGGTGGCGCGGCGCGGGACCGGCGATCTCCGGGCCGGTAATCGAGATGCCGGGGCCGAACGAATCGGCTGGGGTGGCTTCCATCATGGCGTCCATCGCTGACCTTACCTATGGCCTGGCCTGCCCTGGAGCGAGCGCCCGGCCATGGTCGTCTGGTATCGAATTCTACCGATCCTTTGCGAAGATCGGGTGAAGAGCCCGGTGACCGAGGGCTCTGCCGGTTAGCTGAGATGGGGCGTCGCGTGCGTCAAGCCCGCTGACCGCATGGGAGAACCACGGGGCAGGACGGACCGCGCACGACACTTTGGCCCAGCGTCGGGTGACATGTCTTATCCCATGGGCGATGTCGAGGGAATTGGCGCAGTGCGACATGTGAGTCACAGGGGCATCCCAAGCGGAACCGATCCATGCAGCCACCGGTTTGCTGCCCTGCGACCTTTGATGCTGCATTGCAGCATGCCCATGTGCACCCTCTCGATGCGCCTGTGCAAACCCGCCACGTGGAGCTGACGATGCTCGAATCCGAACCTTCCTCCCCGGTCGATTCGCCCTCTACCGACATGGAAGTGGCCCCGTCGCGGCCCGCCTCGCGTCCAGCCGTCAGCCTCGCCGGTCCGAAAGCCGAGAAGACCGTGGCCCTGGCCCTGCAGGGCGGCGGCGCCCATGGCGCTTTCACCTGGGGCGTGCTGGATGCCCTGATCGAGGATGGACGTCTCGCCTTCGAGGCCGTCACGGGTGCCAGCGCCGGCGCGATGAACGCGGTCGTGATGGTCGACGGATGGATCGCCGGAGGGCCGGAGGGCGCCCGCGCCGCTCTCGACCGGTTCTGGCGTGAGGCGAGCCTCGACGGCGATTTGTGGCCGGCCCAGCGCGGGCTCTTCGACCAGCTGTTCGACCTCTGGAGCCAGAACCCGATCCTGGACTTCTGGACCCGGGCGCTCAAGACCAGCCCATACGTCTCCAACCCGCTCAACGTGAACCCGCTGCGCAAGGCCCTGGCCAAGCACGTGGATTTCGAGCGTCTGCGGGCGGCGGA
Organism: Methylobacterium sp. Leaf91; assembly: GCF_001422815.1. GTDB lineage: Bacteria > Pseudomonadota > Alphaproteobacteria > Rhizobiales > Beijerinckiaceae > Methylobacterium. The sequence continues at coordinate 441,607 of NZ_LMMP01000001.1, forward strand.
GACCGCCGGGATCTATGTCTCGGCCACCAATGTCTGGACGGGCAAGCTGGCCGTCTTCGAGCGGGATACCTTGAGCATCGATCACCTGATGGCCTCGGCCTGCCTGCCCACGGTGTTCCAGGCGGTGGAGATCGACGGCGTGCCCTATTGGGATGGCGGCTATCTCGGCAATCCGCCGATCTACCCACTCTTCCACGGTGCCCAGACGCGCGACGTGGTGCTGGTCCAGATCAACCCGGTAGAGCGCCGTGAGACCCCGCGTTCGCGCGAGGAGATCCAGGACCGGCTCAACGAGATCACCTTCAACGCCAACCTGATGCGCGAATTACGCGCCATCGATTTCGTCGACGGTCTGATCGAGGACGGGGTGCTCGGCCGCAACGACTACCACCGCATGCTGGTCCATCGCATCGACGGGACCGGCGCTCTCGACGATTACAAGGCGTCCTCCCGGATGGATGCGCGGCTCGGCGTGTTCGAAGGCCTCCGCGACAAGGGCCGCGCGGCGGCGCAAGCTTGGCTCGCCGAACATTACGAGGGGATCGGACGGACCTGCACGCTGAATCTCAAGGCGACCTATCAATAGGGTTCCGCCCGGTCGGATTAGCCGGCCGGGCTCGCGCGTTAACTGATTCATGACGGCCGAACCGACTCAGACCGCCTCCTCCATCGTCGACCTTCTGGTCCCCTTGCGACGCTATGCGCGCTCGCTGACGCGCGACACGCTGAAAGCCGACGATCTCGTCCATGACACCCTCGTCCGCGCGTTGGAATCCGGCCTCTCCGTGAGGCCGAACACCAACCTGCGGACGTGGATGATGACGGTCCTGCACAACGTCTTCATCGACGACCAGCGCCGCAAGCGGGTGGAAGCCCGCCACGCAGAATCCCTCGTCCAGATGAGCGACGAGAGCGTACCGCCGTCCCAGGAAGGGCAGGTGCGCCTCGCCCAGATCCGCCAAGCCTTCCTCACCTTGCCCGAAGAGCAGCGCGCCGCGCTCCATCTCGTGACCCTCGAGGGCATGGCCTATGCCGACGCGGCGGCGGTGCTCGGTATTCCCATCGGCACTCTGATGTCGCGACTCGGGCGTGGCCGCGCGGCGCTGCGCGCTTTCGAGGAAGGCGAGGCCGGCAGCGGCCGGAGCCGTTCCGGCTCCTTACCCGGATCGGGTTCGGGCAAGCCCGAGCGGCCGCATCTGCGCCTCGTCAGCGACTGGAACGGCCAGGATACGAGGCAGGACATCCGGCTCGCATCCAAGGCCATGGGCGGTCCGTAACCGCACCGAATTCGAGGGCACTCGGTGACGAGTGTCAGGACTGCATGAAAGCGTCACCGCTTTCGATCGTTGAACTGGATACCGACCGTCATGATCGACCCGATCACCGACAGTGACCTCGCCGCCTTCGTCGACGGACAGCTCGACGTCATGCGCCGGCTCGAGGTGGAATCCTATCTCGCCCAAACGCCGGCGGCTGCCGCGCGGGTGATGGCCGAGATGCATGACAGGGACGCCCTGCGTCAGGCCTTCGCGCAGCTGCCCGGGCCGGGTCCGGAGCGCAACCGCGCGGCGGCCCGCCGCCTCGATCGATCCATGGCATGGCGGCGCGCCGGTGAGCGGCTGAAGCGTGCGGCGGTGATCGTGCTCCTCGTGGGCGCCGGCTGGATCGCGCATTCGGATACGGGCGTGTTCGGCGTGCCCGACACCTTCGCCGCACCGGTCGACCCTGCCCTGGTCGCCGATGCGCGCCAGGCCAGGGAAGTGGCCCATATCCGCGCCCGCCTCGGCTCGCCCGCCTCGCCGAGCTACGACAAGGCTGGCATCTCGAGTGCCACCGGCATCGTCCTGCCGGACCTGCCGGGAGATTGGTCGGTGCGCGATGTCCAGATCGTACCCGCCCGTCACGGGGCCGGGGTCGAGGTCATGATCGACGCGCCCGATCTCGGCGAAGTCTCGCTGTTCGCAGCGCGGGGCACCAGCGAGGCGGCCTTCACCGGCGAGGTGGCGAGTCCGGGCGACGGGGAGACCGTCTACTGGACGGCGGGCCGCTCGGTCTATGCGCTCAGCGGCAACGGCCACCAGAGCGCGCTGCAAGAGGCGGCGCGTCGCCTCGCCTCGATCGATCCCGCCAAGCGCTGAGCCGGCGGATATCGCGACCCGGTGGCCGCGACTGAATTCAGCCGATCATCGACGGAACCCGGTCGTTTGCGATGAGCACGCGCGCCTCGGCCGCGTCCACATTCATCCGGGCAATCAGGGCCTCGGCGCCGGAGAAGCGTTCCTCGCCGCGGATGTAGCCCAGGAACTCCACCGCGATGGTCTGTCCGTAGAGATCGCCCGAGAAGCCGAACAGGTTGACTTCGAGCAGGGGAGCGCCGTCGTCGAAGGTCGGGCGCCGCCCGTAGCTCGCGACGCCGTCCCGGACCGAACCATCGGGTAGCCCGATTCGGACGGCGTAGATGCCGTGGGCGAGGCCACAATCGGGCAGCGCCACGTTCGCCGTGGGATATCCCAAAGTACGGCCGCGCTTGTCTCCGTGCCGGACCTCTCCGCAGACGAACCAGCGGTAGCCGAGCAGCCGGTTCGCCAGGACGATGTCGCCCTGCCGCAGGGCTTCCCGGATCGCACTCGACGAGACGGGGGCTTCCCCCTCCCCGATGGAGACGGCGGGAATGATCCGGCATGCGAGGGAGGCCTCCGCGCAGAGCCGAGCCAGCACCTCCGGCGTTCCCTCCCGCCCGCGCCCGAAATGGAAGTCGTGGCCGATCACGACGCCGGACACGCCAAGATCGCGCTTGAGCAGTTCGTTGACGAAACCGGCGGCGGTCGTCCCCGCCATGAGCGCGTCGAAACGGCGCACGATCAGGCCGTCGAGGCCGAGGCGAGCGAAGACGATCTCCTTGGCGTCCGGGCCCGTCAGCCGGAACATCGGCAGGTCGGGAGCGAAATAAGCGCGTGGATGCGGCTCGAAGGTCAGCATCACCGCCGGGACGCCGCGCTTGTCCGCCTCCTCGCGGACGGCCTCGACCAGGGCGCCATGGCCCCGGTGCACGCCGTCGAAATTCCCGATCGCCGCGATGGCCCCCGCGAGGGATGCCGGCACCGCCTCGTCCTCGCGGCAGATGATGAAAGGCCGCCCCGACGGGGAGCGGGCTGCGGGACGCGCGGAAAGGTCGTCGGCAGGCGCCATCAGGTTCAAGCGGTCTCGAAAATGCAGCGGCCGAAGGAGCGACCGAAGGAGGAATTCGCGCCGGAACCTGTCGAAAAGCCGGGGGAGGGTCAAGGGAAGTGACGGTCGATCAGTGCGGGATGCAAGATCCCCTGTCCAATTAACCGCTTCGCAATGCGGGGTGCGGTACTTTCACGAACGAGAGGCGGCGCGTGGCGGCGCTTCCCCAAGAAATATTGCCACTGATCCGGTCCGCGGCGCGCCGCACCGGCCCTGCACCGACGGAGCACCCCGACCCATGGCCCTCGATCTCGGCATGCCGATCCTCGTCGTGGACGATTATCAGACGATGGTCCGCATCATCCGCAACCTGCTCAAGCAGCTCGGCTTCGAAGAAGTCGACGATGCCTCTGACGGAACAGCGGCCCTGGCTCGGCTGAAGAACCGCAAATACGGCCTCGTGATTTCCGATTGGAACATGGAGCCGATGACGGGCTACGAGCTGCTGCGCCATGTCCGTGCCGACGAGGCCCTGCGCACCACGCCGTTCATCATGGTCACCGCCGAATCGAAGACCGAGAACGTGATCGCGGCCAAGAAGGCCGGCGTGAACAACTACATCGTCAAGCCCTTCAATGCGGCAACCCTGAAGAGCAAGATCGAGGCTGTCTGCGGCGCTTGAGCCGCAGACCCGCTTTCCCTTCTTCGACGAAGCAGAGTGTCGTGGAGCGATAGGCATGGGCGAGAAAGCACGGACGAACGGCCCTACGCTGGCATCGACACGCCCATCGCTGATCCGCGAGCTGGTCGAGATCGCCGACTACATCGCGCATGTCCGGAAGGAGATCGCGGCCCTGCGGGCGAACGAGCTCACCCGCGACCGGCTGCCGATGGCCCATGTGGAACTCGGCAGCGTCGTCGAGGCGACGGCCGGCGCGACGAACTCGATCATGACGGCAGCCGAGGAAATCCTCAGCCTGCCCAACGACAAGAACTACCGTGCCTCGGTCGAGTCACGGATGAACGACATCTTCGAGGCCTGCACGTTCCAGGACATTACTGGGCAGCGGATCGCGAAGGTCAGCGAATCCCTGCGGCAGCTCGAAAATCGGCTGTCGCGCTTCGCCACCGCCGTGAAGGCGAAGGACGAAAGCGGCACAGATCCGGCGGAGGTGGAGCGCCGGGTTCGGGCCGAGCTCCTCCTCCTCAACGGACCGCAGATCAAGGGCCCCGCCACGGCCCAGGACGAGATCGACGCTCTGTTCGCGTGATCAGTCGGGCCTCGCGGCTTTGGAACGATCAAGCCGCGAGAGCCTACCAGACCAATCGTTCGATGACGGCATCCGGGTGGACCTCCTGGCGGGCTAGCCATTCGGCCACCTCGCCGAGCGTGTCGTGTTCGGCCAGGACGCCGAGCTCCTCCGCGTGGATGCCGCGCGCCACCAGCAGGTTCGGGATTCCGTAGGCCGCCGCCCCCGCGATATCGGTACGCAGGGCATCGCCGACGGCGAGGACGCGGGCGACGTCCGGCGCGGTGCCGCCATCGAGGTCCGCCGCCATGGCGAGCGCCGCCTCGTAGACGGGACGGTACGGCTTGCCGGCATAGGTCACTGAACCACCGATCTCCGCATAGGCCTGCGCGATCAGGCCGGCGCAGGGGATCAACTTCTTCTTGCGCTCGACCACGAGGTCGGGATTAGCACAGATCATCGGCACGTCCCGCGCCCGGAAGCCGGCCAGCGTATCCCGGTAATCCTCCGCCGTCTCGACCGTGTCGTCGAACAGGCCGGTGCAGACCACACGCTCCGCCTCACCGGCCGCCACGAGGCGAATATCGAGGCCATCGAAGATCGTCGCGTCGCGTTCCGGCCCGAGATGGTGGATGCGCTCGCCCGGATGCTCCGCGATCAGGCGCCGGGTCAGGTCGCCGGAGGTAAGGATGGCGTCATAGGCCTCGCGCGGCACGCCGTAGCCGTCGAGGATGGTCTGGACGCCGGCCCAGGGGCGTGGGGCATTCGAGACGAGGATGACGCGCCGTCGGCGACCGGCTTCGGGCAGGGTGCGGAATCGGATCAGCGCCTCGCCCGCCCCCCGATGAGCCCGCGTCCCGTCATGGAGCACACCCCAGACGTCGCACAGAATGAGGTCGTACTGCCCGGCGACGGCTGAAAGACCGCCCAGGGTCGGGATCTGCGCCGGCGTTGTGGCGCGCGCAAACGGTTCGCTCATGGGGTAGGCCTGACTGGCAAGGACGAGGGGCATGACGGGATGGCCGACTGGTTAGGCCCGCCGGACACCGAAATCAACGCATCGGAGCGATGCGGGCGGGCTTCAGCCGGCCCGGCGCAGGAAGTCGCGGAACGGCCGGCGCTGCGGCGGCGGTTCGGGATCGTCGCCGGGCTCCTGCGGCGGCGGCGTCTCTGGCGGCGCGGCTTGAGCCTGAGCTGCGGCCAGGACCTCGGCCCGCACGGCCCGCGCCGGAGCGAAGACGGTGCCTTGCGCCAGCGGCACGTCGAGGTCGATGAGATCGGGAACGTCGCTCTCGCGCTCGACGGCGTCGGCGACGAGCCGGATGCCGGCCCGGGACAAGGAGGCGACGAGATCGTCCAGGGCGATATCGGGCATGGCCTGGCGGGAATCGGGTCGCAGGAGAAGATCGGCGGGCACCTTGACCTGACTGACGCCCCGATCGGCCAGGGCCAGGGGGTCGAGGCGCAGGTCGACGGGACGGTCCAGGGCGAAGCCCACGCGACCGCGCAGTTCTGCCAGGGCGCCGGCTTGCTCCGCGTCCAGGCTGCGCCAGCTCGACTGGGGCAGTGCGATCACGAGGCGTCCCGACTGCGCGGATTCACCGGCGAGCAGCCGCGGCAGCGTGCGCAGGAAGCCGGGCTCGAACAGGGAATGCGGCGACAGGCCGTACGTCACAGCCGCCTGACTGCCGCGTCCGCTGAGGTGGCGGGCCACCGTGGCGACGAGGGGAAGCATGCGGCGATCGAGTTCGGTGGTTCGCCCATGGCGTTCGAGGGCCGGCAGGAACAGTTCCGGCTTGAGAATGTCGGCGCCGAGTCGCAGGCGCGCCAGCGCCTCGTAGGACACGACCTTGCGTTGCGGCAGAGAGACGATGGGTTGGAGATGGACTTCGAGCCCGCCGCCATCGAAGGCTGCGACCATGACAGCATCCCGGCTCCGGTCCGGCCGAACCCGGTCCACGACCGTCTCGGACCGCTCCTGCGGTGGCCAGGCGCGCGGCACCCAGGGCGCCGCAGCGGTCTCGGTTCTTGGCGGCGGGGAAGGCGGCGGGACGATGGAGGCATCTGCGGCGTCACGACGGGCGATCGGGGTCGGAGCGGGAGCGGCCGGTGGCGTTGCCTTCAGGCGGGCGATCTCTCCGTCCTGCGCGGCGACCACGGCGGCGAGTTCGCGGACGATGCCGCTGAGCAGGCCGATTTCTGCAGTGACCTCCTCCACGGCGGCATCCACCGAGGATTCCTTGGGGGCCTTGGCCTCCGCCGGGCCGTCCTCCTCGGCACGGGCGCGCTCGATCCGCATCTGCTGGTCGGCGATGAGCCGGGCCACCGTCTCCAGGCGCACGAGGCGTTGGGACAGGATATCCAGCTCTCCCGAAAGCTTCTCGCACCGCAGGTCGAGCGTGCGCGCCCGGCGCGCAGCCAGGATGGCGACGAGACCACTCATGGCCGCCAGTCCGAAGGCGCCGCCGAGGGGGGAGATCACTGCGAGCGGCGCCAGGACCACGAACCCGATGAGACTCAGGAGCCACGGGCCCGTGCGTCGGCCGACGATCCGGGCCATCGGAATACTCTTATCCTCACGACGATCGAGCGGAGATCACGGGGCCTCGCTCACGGTTTACGCAAATCGAGACAGGCTCCGTTTGTCGCCGAGGCGACGAGGTCCCACAAGATGGGCGCGGGCTGCGTGAACCGGTTTTTTGCCATGTGTTGCATGAGCTTCGAAGCTTGGCTTCAGCCAGCCTGGCAGCGCCCCCGAGGCCTCCCGGACCATCCCCCCTCGCGGCGGGAGGGGATTTGGCTCTACATGAGGTGCGAGACGTGACCCAGCGACGGGAGCGGTTGGATGGATACGAGACGGGTAGACCTGCTGATGCAGGTGGACGGCATGACCTGCGACGGCTGCGCTGAGGCGGTGCGCAAGGCCATTCTGCGGATCGATCCGGAGGCGCATGTCGCCGTCGACCGCGATCACGGCCGCGTGGCGATCACCACCGACGCCCAGAGCCTGACGATCGCCGAGGCGCTGAACCAGGCCGGCTACACGGCGACGGCGATGTCGGGCTGACTCCGCCCCGCACACCGCCTAGGCGGGCGACCCGCCCGAGCCTCGGCGCTCTCAAATGAAATTTTGCAGACGGGTTGAAAAATTCCGACGCGCTTTTGCTTGCTCCATCGCTCACAGTGATGGCAACGGTGAAGCATGGATTGTTCGCGGGTCGCCGCCGGACGCCGCGAACCCACGATCGTCCACAAGAAGCGTTAAGCGCGACACGCCATCGCGACGACAGACCGGGAGAGACCAATGCCCTCAGACATCGAGATCGCCCGCGCGGCTACCCTGCAGCCGATCACGCAGGTGGCCGAGAAGATCGGCGTGCCGGAAGATGCCCTGCACCATTACGGCCGGCATATCGCCAAGATCGACCACGCCTTCATCAAGTCGCTGGAATCGAAGCCCGAGGGCAAGCTCGTCCTCGTGACCGCGATCAGCCCGACCCCGGCGGGCGAAGGCAAGACCACGACCACGGTCGGCCTCGGCGATGCGCTGAACCGCATCGGCAAGAAGACGGTGATGTGTCTGCGCGAGCCTTCGCTCGGCCCGTGTTTCGGCATGAAGGGGGGTGCCGCCGGCGGCGGCAAGGCCCAGGTCGTGCCGATGGAGCAGATCAACCTGCACTTCACCGGCGATTTCCACGCCATCACTTCGGCGCACAGCCTCGCCGCCGCGCTCATCGACAACCACGTCTACTGGGCCAATGAGCTCAATATCGACGTCCGCCGCATCCATTGGCGCCGGGTCGTCGACATGAACGACCGCGCCCTGCGGTCGATCACCCAGTCGCTGGGCGGTGTCGCCAACGGCTTCCCGCGCGAGGACGGGTTCGACATCACCGTGGCCTCGGAAGTCATGGCGGTGTTCTGCCTCGCCCGTGATCTCGACGACCTCGAGGCGCGCCTCGGCCGCATTGTCATCGCCGAGACCCGCGACCGCAAGCCGGTGACGCTGGCCGACGTCAAGGCTACCGGCGCGATGACCGTGCTCCTCAAGGACGCGCTGCAGCCGAACCTGGTCCAGACCCTGGAGGGCAACCCCGCCCTGATCCATGGTGGTCCCTTCGCCAACATCGCGCATGGCTGCAACTCGGTGATCGCCACCCGCGCCGGCCTCAAGCTCGGCGATTACGTGGTCACCGAAGCCGGCTTCGGCGCGGATCTCGGTGCCGAGAAGTTCATCGACATCAAGTGCCGGCAGGCGGGGCTGAAACCCTCGGCGGTGGTCATCGTCGCCACGGTGCGCGCCCTCAAGATGCATGGCGGCGTGTCGAAGAAGGAGCTCGGCTCCGAGAACCTCGACGCCCTGGAGAAGGGCTTCGCCAACCTCGCCCGGCATGTCGCCAATGTGCGCGGCTTCGGCCTGCCCGTGGTCATCGGTGTGAACCACTTCTACGCCGATACCGACGCGGAACATGCCAAGCTCAAGGAGCTGTGCCGCGAGAAGCTCGATGTCGAGGCCATCACCTGCAAGCATTGGGCGGAAGGCGGAGCCGGCGCTGAGGAGCTGGCGCAGGCCGTGGTCAAGCTGGCCGAAGGCGAGCAGAAGCCGCTGACCTTCGCCTACGAGACCGACACCAAGCTCACCGACAAGGTCAAGACCATCGCCACCAAGCTCTACGGCGCGGGCGACATCCAGGTGGAATCGAAGGCCGCCACCAAGCTCGCCCAGTTCGAGAAGGACGGCTACGGCAACCTGCCGGTCTGCATGGCCAAGACGCAGTACTCGTTCTCCACCGACCCGAACCTGATGGGTGCTCCCTCGGGCCACCTCATCTCCGTGCGCGACGTGCGGCTCTCGGCCGGCGCCGGCTTCGTCGTGGTGATCTGCGGTGAGATCATGACCATGCCCGGCCTGCCCAAGGTCCCCGCCTCGGAGGGCATCCATCTCGATGCCGACGGGCAGATCGAAGGCCTGTTCTAGCCGGATGCCAATGGCCCCTCCCCTGTCGGGGGAGGGGCGCCTGCCCGGCATCGCGTGATCCCCCGCCCCAGCTGTGATAGCCGGGTCGGCATGCAATCCCGCCGGCCCCGCTCATGATTCCCTGGATCGTCCTCGACACCGCACCGATCCCCGGGGACGAGGGCCAGTTGCGGCTGCTTCAGCGCGGCAGCGAATTCTCGATCCAGCTCGGACATAACGAGCTGATGAACAGCCGCCTCAGCGGCTCGGAGAAGGCGCTCGCGACACTCGCGGCGGAGCGGGTCGGAGGCCGCGCGGGCGCGCGTTTCCTGATCGGTGGTCTCGGCATGGGTTTCACCCTGCGCGCGGCCCTCGATGCGTTGCGCCCCGACGCCGCGATCGTCGTCGCCGAACTCGTGTCGAACGTCGGGGAATGGGTGCGCGGGCCATTGAGCGCCCTGTCGGCGAATGCCCTCGATGATACGCGGGTGGACCTGCGGATCGGCGATGTCGTCGGCGCGATCCGCTCGGCGACCGCCGCCTACGACGCCATCCTCCTCGACGTCGATAACGGCCCCGACGGGCTCACCCGGGCGGCCAATGACAGGCTCTATGACGGGGCGGGATTGGGCGCGGCCATGACGGCCCTGCGGCCCGGCGGCGTGCTCGCCGTATGGTCCGCGCATCCCGACCGGACCTTTACTCAGCGCCTTCGCCGGGGCGGGTTCGCCGTGGAGGAGGTTCCTGTCAGGGCCAATGTCACGAGCGGCGCCCGCCATACGATCTGGCTGGCGATGAAACCGGGGCGTGCGCCGCGCTGAACGCCGCCGGATTCACGCCGAATGTCGATTGCGCTCCAGGCGTCGGTTGAGCCGCGTGACGCCGTAGATTTCCGCCAGATGGCGACGGGCCGCCTTCACCGGCGCATCCTCCCGCTCGATGCGGGCCGCCTCGATCACCCGCAGCGTATGGGCGACGCAATGCTCCAGGCGCGTCGTGGCATGTCCCTCCCGGGAACGCCGATCCTGTGCTGAATTCTCGCCGATGGTCATGAGAAGCCCCCTCCCCGATCGTGATCGAAGGAGCTTCGTTAGCGCCGTGGTGCGGCGGCCATCGGGTGGAGACTTGGCTTCAACATGGCAGCTTGGCCGTGGCCCTGAACCGCGACCGGACTCAGTCGCGCGTGCTGCCCTCGTTGAACTTGTCGCGGCAGACATACCCGACGAAGCATTTTGCCACGTCCTGGGTGAGTTCGTAGGCGGGTTTGGGCGCTTCCGGCAGGGGACAGTATCCGCCGTCGCGGACGATCCTGTCGTAGGTGATCGGCCCCGTTGTCATCACGATGGCGCCGACGCGATTCACCAGGGCTGCGGCGTCGGCGCAGAGCATGGCGGGGGTCGCCGGCCGCTCCTGCGCCGAAACGGCGAGAGGAGCCAGGACGATGCAGGCAGCAAGCACGGATCTCATGGCGGAGTGATCTTTTCGAACAGGGAGCCGGGCGAATGCGAAGCCGACGGCGACGCCCGAGAGTAACCCAGGATAGCGTCCGGCGACCTCGCCGCCAATCCGCTTGATCTCTCACGCCGCTCGTTTCAGCGGCTCGGCGGCGGCGGCCACCGCCAGGGTGAAATCCAGCGCCTCGTCGATCCCCTCGCGCCAGAGGGAGGCGGGCGTCGGACGGGCGAGGACGAGCGCCCCCTCCGCTTCGCCATCAGCCAGGGTCACTTCGGCGCCGAGCTTGGTGGCGAGCCCGCGCATCGGGCCGTTCCGGCTCAGACAGCGGACATGAAGATCGCGGACGCCGCGGTTGCGCGCCGCCGAGACGATCCGTCGAAAGAGGGCATGGCCGAGGCCGTTGCGGCGGAACCCGCGCTCCACGGCGAAGGCCGCCTCCGCATCGCGGCCGAGGCTCAGCCCCGGCACGGGGCCGGTGAGCGGGCGCAATTCGCCGAGCGCGCGCAAGGTCCCCTCGACGAAACCGCCGAAGACCAGCCCTTCGACCTTGAGGGCGCGGGCTGCATAGGCAACGGCCGCGGTATCGCTCACGGCGGCCATGAACCGGTTGGCTCTGGTATCGGGGTCGAGCCGCAGGAAATAGGCCTCGACCATGGCTCGGTCGCTGGGCCAGAGGCGCCGGACATTCGGTCCGGTCGAAATGGTGTCGGGCATTGTGCCGTCGTACTCCGGATGACATTGCGTCGATGTGCGCTGGCTCCGGGCGTGACCTCCCTCGAGGAGGCCACGAGATGGCATCGCCGCCGGTTTTGTGCAATGCAACAAAACGTCATCCGGCCGGCATGCCGTGCTTGATCCCTCCGGCGACGCGCGGCAGACCGGTCTTCGGGCCTGTCGCCGGACCGGTTCCATCGACGCGCACGCGGCCCTTGCGCCGTCCCGTATCCAAGGTCGCCATCGCCGTGAGTCCCCCCTCAGGTTCCGCATCCTCCGCCGGTTCGCAGGGCGGTGATTCTCCTGCCGGTCCGGTTTCGGCGCGCTACGACATGCTGGTCTCGTCGGGCGCCATCGAGCGCGACCCGGCTCAGACCCATCTGGTCCGGGCCCTCGACAGGCTGGTCCAGGATCTCGACAGGCGGCGTCGGGCGAAGAAGGGCAGCGCGCTCGGCTGGCTGTTCGGCCGCAGCGGCGACAGCGAAGGTCCGCCCAAGGGCCTGTACATCTGGGGCTCCGTCGGCCGCGGCAAGACCATGCTGATGGACCTCTTCCACGAGGCGGCGCCGGGCAAGAAACGCCGCGTCCATTTCCACGGCTTCCTGTCGGATGCCCATGAGCGCATCCATGCCCACCGGCAGGCCCTCAAGGCGGGCACGGCCAAGGGCGACGACCCGATCCCGGTGGTGGCCGACGCCCTGGCGGACGAGGCGACGTTGCTGTGTTTCGATGAGTTCACCGTGACCGACATCGCCGACGCGATGATCCTCGGCCGGCTGTTCGGGGCGTTGTTCAAGCGCGGCGTCACCGTCGTCGCGACGTCCAACGTCGAGCCCGACCGGCTCTATGAAGGCGGGCTCAACCGCGCGCTGTTCCTGCCCTTCGTCGCGGAGTTGAAGAGCCGGGTCGAGATCCTGAAGCTCGATTCCCGGACGGATTTCCGCCTGGAGAAGCTCGGTGGCGCTTCGGTCTATCATGTGCCTGCCGACGAGACGGCCGCCGCCGCCCTCGATCAGGCCTTCAAGGGGCTCACCGGCAAAGCCCGGGGCAAGCCTGCCAAGATCCGCGTGAAAGGCCGCGAGGTGGCCGTGCCGGAGGAGGCCGCCGGCGTCGCCCGGTTCGGCTTCGCCGACCTTTGCGCCCAGCCGCTGGGCGCCGCCGACTACATGGCCATCGCCCATTCCTTCAAGACGGTGATCCTTTCGGACATCCCGGTGATGGGCGAGGCGAACCGCAACGAGGCCAAGCGCTTCATCACCCTCGTCGACACGTTCTACGATGCCCACGTGAAACTGATCGCCTCGGCCGCCGCCGAGCCGACCGGCCTCTACACGGCGACCGAGGGCCGAGAGGCGTTCGAGTTCGACCGCACGGTCTCGCGCCTCATCGAGATGCGCTCATCGGAATACCTCGCTCTGCCCCATGGGCGCGGTGATTCCGAGGCGAGCGGGTCCAGCTTCGGCCTCGTGGAGACCTGATCGAGGCGAAGTGCCGGACGGTTCGAGCACCGTTATGTCGAAGCGATTCGAAAGGTTTGGCGCTTCACCGAGGCCCGCTGGAGCGATGTCTGCAGAGCCGGCATAAACAACGAGCGACATTCGAAAGCGTCCCAGACGCCCGATACGTACTGTGCGCAACAGCACATCGAATCCTCGGCCGAGCTTCACGAAAGTGACGCCCGTGGCTGCCGACCGTTGCACCGCAGCACCCCTACCGTTTAATTGGATTCATTATGAGGTACGGGGCGTGGGGGCTTCGTGCACTGCGACGGTTCCCTGTCGAGGGGTGCCGGATCCGCTGCCGCACCTCAGGGACGTTTCGATGCGGGACGGCGACGATGTCGCGCGCGCCCCGCGCCTGAGTGACGACCTCCAAGGTATTCGCGAGCCCAACGGATCGGTAGCCCGCCGATCTCGACCGGTCCGTGGCCTGATCGATGACAGGATAGACCGATGATCAAACTCACCGTGAACGGGGCTGAACGCAGCTTCGACGGCGATCCCGACATGCCGCTGCTGTGGTTCCTGCGTGACGAAGTCGGCCTCACCGGCACTAAGTTCGGTTGCGGCCAGGCCCTATGCGGCGCCTGCACGATCCATCTCGGCGGCACTGCCGTGCGCGGCTGCGTCACCCCCATCTCCGCAGCCGAAGGCCAGGAGGTGGTGACCATCGAGGGGCTTTCGCCCGATGGCAACCATCCGGTCCAGGTGGCTTGGCGCGACCTGAACGTCTCGCAATGCGGCTATTGCCAGTGCGGGCAGATGATGCAGGCGGCCTCCTTCCTGAAGGAGACGCCGAAGCCCAACGACGCCCAGATCGACGAGGCCATGAGCGGCAACCTCTGCCGCTGTGGCACCTATCCGCGCATCCGCGCCGCGATCCATCAGGCCGCCGGAAACGCGCCGGCCGCCAACAAGGGAGAGCGCCTGTGATTCACGACGCACAGATCATGGCCGACCTCGCCACCGAGACGACCGCCGCCCCCGAAGCGCCCAGCGCTCTCGCCAATGTCAGCCGCCGCGCCATGCTCGGCGGCATGGGCGCCCTGGTGCTCGCCCTGTCCTGGCGTGATTCCGCGCGTGCCGAGGACAAGAAGGACGAGCCGAAGAAATTCGGCGCCGATGCCATGCCGCATGGCTGGCAGGACGACCCGAAGGTGTTCGTGGCCATCGCGCCGGACGGCACCGTGACCATCACCTGCCACCGCTCGGAGATGGGCCAGGGCGTGCGCACCTCCGTCGCCCTCGTCGTCGCCGACGAGCTCGAGGCGGATTGGGCCAAGGTGAAGGTCGCCCAGGCTTGGGGCGACGAAGCTCGTTTCGGCAACCAGGACACCGACGGCTCCCGGAGTTTGCGCCACTTCTTCCCGCATCTGCGCCATGCGGGTGCGGCGGCGAAGGCCATGCTGGTCCAGGCCGCCGCCAAGCAATGGGGCGTGCCTGCAGCGGAAGTGAAGGCCGAGAACTCGGTCCTCGCCCATGCCAAGTCGAAGCGCACGCTCGGTTATGGCGACGTGGCGGCGGCAGCCTCCGAACTCGCCGTGCCCGCTCGCGAGAGCGTGACCCTGAAGGATCCAAAAGCCTTCAAGTTCATCGGCAAGGGCAAGATCGGCCTCATCGACAACCAAGACTTCACCACCGGCAAGGCCATGTACGGCCTCGATACCCGTCTCGACGGGATGCTCTACGCCCTCGTTGCCCGCCCGCCGGTCTTCGGCGGCAAGGTGGCGAGCTACGACGATGCCGAGACCATGAAGGTCCCCGGCGTAGTCAAGGTGTTCAAGATCGACACGCCCGAGATCCCGTCCGAGTTCCAGCCGATCGGCGGCGTCGCCGTCATCGCCAAGAACACCTGGGCGGCAATGAAGGGCCGCGACGCCCTGAAGATCACCTGGGACGACGGCCCGAACGCCCATTACGATTCGGTCGCCTTCCGGGGCGAGCTGGAGAAGGCGGCACGCGCGCCCGGCAAGGTCGTGCGCAACCAGGGTGACGTCGACGGCGCCATGGCCAAGGCCAAGCAGCGGATCGAGGCCGAGTATTTCGTGCCCCACCTCGTCCAGGCCCCGATGGAACCGCCGGCCGCCACCGTGCGGATCAAGGACGGGTTCTGCGAAGCCTGGGCCTGCACGCAGGCTCCCCAGGCGACCCATGACCGCCTGGCCAAGAAGCTCAACCTGCCTGCCGACAAGGTGCGGGTGAACGTGACGCTGCTCGGCGGCGGCTTCGGCCGCAAGTCGAAGCCCGATTACGTGCTCGAGGCGGCCCTGTGCTCGCAGGCCGTGGACGGTGCGCCGGTCAAGCTCACCTGGACCCGCGAGGACGACCTCCATCACGGCTACTACCACACGATCTCGGTGGAGCGCCTGGAGGCCGGCCTCGACGACAAGGGCATGCCGGTGGCCTGGCTCCACCGTTCGGCGGCGCCCACGATCGGCTCGATCTTCGCCGCCGGCGCCAAGAACGAGCTGCCCTTCGAGCTCGGGATGGGACTGACCAACACGCCGTTCGCCGTGCCGAATATCCGGCTCGAGAACCCGGCGGCCGACGCGCATGTGCGCATCGGCTGGTTCCGCTCGGTGTCGAACATCCCGCACGCCTTCGCGATCCAGTCGTTTGTCGCCGAGTTGGCGCATGCGGCGGGCAAGGATCCGAAGGAGTACCTGCTGGCCCTGATCGGCCCCGACCGGGTGATCGACCCGACCACCATCGGCGATGTGTGGAATTACGGCGAGGACCCGGCCCGCTACCCGATCGAGACCGCGCGCCTGCGTGGGGTCATCGAGGCGGCGGCCAAGGGGATCGGCTGGGGCCGCAAGCTGCCGAAGGGACGGGGCCTCGGCATTGCCGGGCATTACAGCTTCGTCACCCACACGGCGGTCGCCGCCGAGGTCGAAGTGGGCGCCAAGGGCGAAGTCTCGGTCAAGCGCATCGACATCGCCGTCGATTGCGGGCCGCAGGTCAACCCGGAGCGTATCCGCTCGCAGATGGAGGGTGCTGTCGTCATGGGGATGGGCTTGGCCTTGTCGGCCGAAATCACCTTCAAGGACGGGCGCGCGCAGCAGAACAACTTCGACGGTTACGAGATCACCCGTCTCGACGCCGCCCCGAAGGAGCTGCACGTCCACCTGATCCAGAACAACGACTACAGCCGTCCGCTCGGCGGCGTCGGTGAGCCGGGCGTCCCCCCCGTGGCGCCGGCCATCGCCAACGCGGTCTTCGCCGCCACCGGCCGCCGCATCCGGCAGCTGCCGATCCGCGACCAGCTGAGCTCGTAAGACCGCAACACTCTTCGGCCCCTTTCTTGTAATGGGCCGAAGATTTTCCGGATCAGCGACGTCATCCCGGGGCTGCGCAGCAGAGTCCGGGATCTAGAAACGCCGACAGCGCAAGGTCCTGTACCTTTGATGGCTCTGGATTCCGGGCTCGCCGTCGGCGCCCCGGAATGACCACGTCATATTAAGGTGGTCCCACCCTCACTCGGCCGCCAAGACCTGCGCCTCCCGGCCCCCCTCGCGATACTCGCCCCAGGCCTGTTTCAGGATCTGGACCGAAGAGGTGAGGAAGATGCCGGCCATGAGGGCGGCGACCGCGAGGTCAGGCCAGGCCGACGTGGTGCCCCAGACGGCGAGCGCCGCGCCCATCACCACGATGTTGCCGATGGCATCGTTGCGCGAGCACAGCCAGACGGAGCGGACATTGGCGTCGCCGTCCTTGTAGCGCATCAGCAGCAGCACCGAGGCGACGTTGGCGGCCAGTGCCAGCAGGCCGATCCCGCCCATCCATTCCGCGCTCGGCACGCCGAGAACGAGCGTCTGGTAGATCGTCGAGCCGAAGACCCAGACCGCCATCAGGCTGAGGCTTACCCCCTTGGCCAGAGCCGCCAACGAGCGGGTGCGAAGGCTCGCACCGATGACCGCGAGGCTGAGGCCGTAGGTGACGGTATCGGCCAGGAAGTCGAGGGCGTCGGCCTTCAGCGCCTGCGAACCAGCCGCCTGGCCAGCCGCCATCTCGGTGACGAACATCGCGCCGTTGAGGGCGATGACGAACCACAGCACCCGTTTATAGCGCGGATCGACCCCGTCGAAGACCGGAACGCCCCCGCCGCAACCGCAAGATTCCTCGTGCGACGAGGCCTTCGGAGCCTGCGTCGCCACGGCGTGGTCGTGCGCGCCCGCCGTGTCATGGGCATGATCGTGGGAATGCACATGCGTGTGGGCTTCAGTCTGGTTCAGGCTCGTGCCGCAGCAGGATTCGGCCATGGCTCTCTCCTCGTTCCGTCGTTAAACAGAAGCCTACAAGCTCTAGCGACTAGAGGATCAAGCGGAAAATGACGTTCTCGATCGGAATCCTGTCGCGCCGCGCCGGAGTGAAGGTGCCGACGATCCGCTATTACGAGCAGGTCGGGCTGATGCCGTCACCCCCGCGTACCGATGGGCAGCAGCGCCGTTATGGCGACGCCGAGGTGGCACGGCTCAACTTCATCCGTCACGCGCGCGAACTCGGCTTCGAGGTCGATGCGATTCGCGAACTTCTCGCCATGAGCGCGCAACCGGAGGAATCCTGCGCCGAGGTGGACCGTCTGGCGAGACGTCACCTCGCGGAGGTGGAGCAGCGCATCACCCGGCTGATCGCCCTGCGTACGGAGTTGCAGCGCATGGTGACGGAATGCGGCCACGGGCGGGTGGGTGAGTGCCGGGTCATCCAGGTGCTGGCCGACCACGGTGAATGCGACCACGACCATGGCGGTGGGCGGCCGGGATCGACAGGGTTCGCCGAGGCGTAAACTTCGCCGCGTCAGGGGAGCCGAAGGGGCCGGACACGGGTTGTCCCGTCACAGCCCCCCTTGAGGATACCCCATGATTCAGAAATCCCGTCCCCTCGCCGTGCTGCTGGCTGCCGGCTTCACCGTCGGCCTTGCGGCGGGCCCGGCCCTTGCCTCCCCCTGTTCGGAAGAGATCGCGCGCCTTGAGACGCGGGTGAAGGACGAGGCGACGGGCGCCATCTCCGCCTCGACCTCGGGTAAGGCGGCGGCCGGCGCGCGCGAAGGCCAGGGGGAAACCGCGCAGGGAGGCAATGCCTCCACCCCGGCCGCTCCGCCGGAGAAATCCGCTGAGGCGGGAAAAGGCGCCGATGCCGCGATGCAGGCCAAGGTCGCCCTGGACGAGGCGCGCACCGCCGACGGCAAGGGCGACGCCCAGGCCTGCAACGCGGCGGTCGAGCGGGCCAAGAATCAGCTCGCCAAGGCGCCGTGAAGCGAAGGGCCGATGGGTCCGGTCGAGCTTTCGGGCATCGTCGCGGCGCACCGGCCGGGGGAGCCCGGCACGGTGCCTGCGGCCTGCACGTGGGCCGGATGGGCGATGGCCCAGCGGGTCGTGAAGGATGTCCTGGCAAATCGTGAAAAGAGAAGGTTTTTCTTTTTGAGGCCGTTTCGGACATCCGCCCCGACCAGCGTCGTCTTGGCGACGACGTGGAGTGTGCGGCGCTCGGCCCATCCCCGTCTTTAGGCGGCGCAGGAGGGCCGCCGCCGACGTATCGAGGACCCCTGTGGGGGTGTTACGCAGCCGCGCTCAAGGCGTGTTTGTTGCCCTGAATGCCGGCACAAAGATCGTCGATCTCCGCAAGATCTAGACTTTCACCTGAGTGACTTGCAATTGCATCGATCAGGTGATCTTGCCGAGGATCGAAAGGATGGCCCTGAAGGCGATAGAATTGATAGTAACGCAGCGCCGCTAATACGGTGTCACGTTCTCGCACTGTGATGGTGATGGTCTGCATTCTTTGAAGATCTCCCCTTCATGCGATTTTTGCTCTCCGAACACTTGAATCCGACTCAGTGAGCGAGAGCGTTGTAACCCCGCTTCGGCGCAGCCGTCCACAGCCGGAAACCATTCGGTAACCCTGTTTGCGGATCGGCAGGGGGCTTGGCCGGACGCAACCCTTTGCACCCGCGCCGTTTCCTCCCGGTGGTATGGCTGACGGATTTATTTCGCTTCGAAAAATGTAAAATGTCATTGACAGATAAGGGAAAACGGGGCGCTCGCTCTAGAAGCTTGGCCTTACAGACTTTTTACCGAAACGGATAAAATTGTTCTTAACCATTCCCTGGCAGCCTACCGGTCAGGGCCGACCCAGTCCCTCCTTGGGAAGTCGGCATGAGCGGAGTTCCCCTCATGACCAAAATGCAGCCGGATGACGGGCAGGACGGTCGGACGCCGCGGGGCAGGCCGGTATCGCTCACGGCAAGCGTGCGACGCCATCTCGGTTTGAACCTGCGGGCCCATTACGCCGATTCGCTGATCGAACCGGTTGGCGAACGCATCGAATCCCTGCTGTCGAAGCTCGGTCGGCGGAAGGGGTGACCCGTTACAGGCGCGATCCGTCAGAGGGATGAGCGAGACGACACACAGCGTTCAGAATTGCGGTGCTATCGGTCGCGCCTACGTGCTGGACCTGCCCGGCCCGTCTTCCGCCAACCCGCGAAATCCCATCCCATGACCGTCCTCGTTCTCGTCGTCGCCGGAAACATCCTGCTCGCGACCCTGTTCTCCCTGGTCGCCCTCGCCTCCGACTGAGCCGTTCCTCGAAGGGACGCCTGCGCAGGCACTGCTCCTTCCAGACCAAGCCTGTCCCGATCTCCTGATTCTCAGGCGTTCGGGAAGCCCTTCTGCCAGCATAACCGGTTGCGGATTCCCGCATCCGGTTTTCCGTCGTGTCTGGCCGGAATGGCGCGCTATCGCTGCTCCATGGCCGACCCCACCTATGAGACACTCCGCGCGTACGGACCCGGGAAACCGGGCCGGATGCTGCAATGCACATTGGCGCCGGAAATGTTACGGAACGTTCGTTCTATAGAACTAGCCGACCGAGGCTTTATATTCTCCCTTCGCGGATATAGATAGAACATATTTCTATAGCAAATGTTTTCCTCCTCACGCCTTCGCTTTCGTAAGGAGAATTGCCTATCTAGAACGAAAGAGGCACCCCTCGGTCAAGCTTGACATTGTTCTTTAAAACGAACGAAACCTAGCGCCACCGAGGCGTCGGGACGGCTTTGTCCCGCAGCCGCGATGTAGCTGGAGACGAACCTGTGAGCTCGAACCTATCCTCCACGCCGAATGCCCGCCGTCTGTCCAACCGCAGACGTGTCATTGCCCTGTGCGCCGGTTCGCTCGGCCTGGTCTCGGCAGGGTTCGGGTCCGCGCTGTTCGCCGCCGGCAGCGCCCAGGCGCAGACCGAACTCCTCAACGTCTCCTACGACCCGACGCGGGAACTCTATAAGGAGATCAACGCGGCCTTCATCGAGGAGTGGAAGGCGAAGACCGGCGAGACGGTCACCATCCGCGCGGCCCATGGCGGCTCCGGCTCGCAGGCCCGCACCGTCATCGACGGCATCCCGGCCGATGTGGTGACCCTGGGCATCCCCTCCGACATCGACGCGATCAGCCGCATCTCGAAGAAGATCCCCGCCGATTGGCGCACCAAGCTGCCCAATGAAGGTCTGCCCTACACCTCGACCGTGGTGTTCCTCGTGCGCAAGGGCAACCCGAAGAGCGTGAAGGATTGGGGCGATCTCGTGAAGCCCGACGTGAAGGTGATCACCCCGAACCCGAAAACCTCGGCTGGCGGCCGCTGGAACTTCCTCGCGGCCTGGGGCTACGCCTACGAGAAGGAAGGCAAGAACGCGGACAAAGCCAACGCCTTCGTCGGCCAGCTCTACAAGCAAGTGCCGGTGCTCGATACCGGCGCGCGCGGCTCCACCGTGACCTTCGCCCAGCGCGGTCTCGGCGACGTGCTGCCGACCTGGGAGAACGAAGCCTATCTGGTGTTCGAAGAGTTCGGCCGCGACAAGTTCGACGTGATCGTTCCGCCGACCTCGATCTACGCCGAGCCGCCGGTCGCCCTCGTGGATGCCAATGTCGACAAGAAGGGCACCCGCAAGCAGGCCGAGGCCTATCTCCAGTTCCTCTATTCGGACGCGGCGCAGGCGATCTTCGCCAAGCATCATTACCGCCCGATCAAGCGTGAGGCCGCCAAGCCCGAGCATCTGGCGCAGCTGCCCGAACTGAAACTTTTCAAGATCGAGGATCTTCAGGGCAACTGGGACGATATCCAGAAGAAGAACTTCGACAATGGTGGGCTGTTCGACCAGCTGAGCAAGCCGGCGCCGTAGCGCGCCCCCCCGGCCGACGATAGGCACACATGTCGCGGTATGCGCGCTACCCTGCCCTCCTCCCCCTTGCGGGGAGGAGTAGGAGGTGGGGGTGGTTGTGCGACCCTGATGCTGCGGAGGCTGGCGGAGCCACCCCCACTCCTAGCCTCTCCCCACAAGGGGGAGAGGGACGCGCTCTGCCTTGAAGAGCAGGTGTGTGAATCTAGCAGCCGTCACGGGGAGGGTGCCCAGGGAGCAGGGGGCGACCTCAGCCGGACACCGTGCCCGCTTCCCGACCCGCCGATGCGTGAGCGAGGCGATCCATTATCAGGACCACCCCATGGCAGAGCCCCCTCTGCGTCCGAGACGACGCTTCCGTCAGCCCAGTGTGATTCCCGGCTTCGGGATCACCTTCGGTTATACCCTGACCTGCCTCGGCATCATCGTGCTGCTGCCCCTGGCCGCTCTCGTCGCCCGCGCCTCCGGCCTCGGCCTGTCGGGAATTTGGGCGGTCGCCACCGATCCGCGCGTCGCCAGCGCCCTGCGCGTAAGCTTCGGGGTTTCGCTCCTCGCGGCGCTGACCGCCTCGGTCTTCGGCTTCCTCATCGCCTGGGTTCTCACCCGCTACCGGTTTCCCGGCCGCAAGATCGTGGACGCGGTGGTGGATCTTCCCTTCGCCCTGCCGACCGCCGTCGCCGGCATCGCCCTGGCCTCCCTGTATGCCCCCAACGGTCTCGTGGGCGAACAGCTCGCCAAGCTCGGGATCGAGGCCGCCTATACGCCGGTGGGCATCTACATCGCCATGGTCTTCATCGGCCTGCCCTTCGCCGTACGGACGGTGCAGCCCCTGATCGTCGAGATCGACAAGGAGATCGAGGAGGCATCGGCCACCCTCGGCGCCGGCCGCTGGCACACGCTGGTGAAGGTGGTGCTACCGCCCCTGATCCCGGCCGTGCTCACGGGCTTCGCCCTCGCCTTCGCCCGCGGCGTCGGTGAATACGGCTCGATCATCTTCATCGCCGGCAACCTTCCCTACGTCTCCGAGATCGCCCCGCTCCTCATCGTCATCAAGCTCTCGGAATTCGATTATGGGGGCGCCTGCGCCATCGCGACGATCATGCTCGGGATCTCGTTCCTGACCCTGCTCGCCATCAACCTGATCCAGGCCTGGAGCCGCAGGAGGTTCGGTTATGTCTAGCGCCGTTGTCGGAAACCCGGATGTCCGGCACCCCAATCTCCAGGCCGGAGGTCCGCCCGCCCGCGCACGGAGCGTGGTCACGGAAGGCCGTGTCGTCCGGGTGGTGTTGATCGGGGTCGCGGTGGTCTTTCTCGCCCTGTTCCTGGTGCTGCCGTTGGTGACGGTGTTCATCCAGGCCTTCGCGAAAGGCTGGTCAGCCTATCTCGCCGCATTCACGGAGGCGGATGCGCGCTCTGCGATCCGCCTGACCCTGCTGACGGCGGCCATCGCCGTGCCGTTCAACCTCGTCTTCGGCATCATGGCCTCCTGGGCCATCGCCAAGTTCGAGTTCCGCGGCAAGAACCTGCTCGTGACCCTCATCGACCTGCCGTTCTCGGTCTCGCCGGTGGTCTCGGGGCTGATCTACGTACTCGTCTTCGGGGCCCAGGGCCTCCTCGGCCCGTGGCTGATCGCGCACGACATCCAGGTGATCTTCGCCGTTCCCGGCATCGTGCTCGCCACGATCTTCGTCACCTTCCCCTTCGTCGCCCGCCAGCTGATCCCGTTGATGCAGGAACAGGGAACTGCCGAAGAAGAAGCGGCGCTGACCCTCGGCGCCTCCGGCTGGCACGCGTTCTGGACCGTGACGCTGCCCAACATCCGCTGGGGCCTGCTCTACAGCGTGCTCCTCTGCAACGCCCGGGCGATGGGCGAATTCGGCGCGGTGTCGGTGGTCTCAGGCCATATCCGCGGATTGACAAATACGCTGCCGCTCCACGTGGAGATCCTCTACAATGAGTACAACTTCGTTGCCTCTTTCGCCGTCGCTTCCCTCCTTGCCGGCCTCGCTCTTGTCACCCTCCTCGTCAAATCACTCCTCGAATGGCGCTTCAGTGCCGAGATCGCAGCGGGCGCACGGGGTCACTGACCCGGTGGGTTCGTCCACGGCGATCCGGGTCGAGAACCTGTCGAAGACCTTCGACACGGCGGCGGTGCTGCACGACCTCTCCCTCGACGTGCAGGCGGGCGAATTGCTGGCGCTGCTCGGCCCCTCGGGCTCGGGCAAGACCACGCTGCTACGCATCATCGCCGGGCTCGATTTTCCCGATCGCGGCCGCATCATCTTCGGCGGCGACGATGCCACGCGGGTTCCGGTGCAGGAGCGGGCCGTCGGCTTCGTGTTCCAGCATTACGCCCTGTTCAAGCATATGAGCGTGGCCGAGAACATCGCCTATGGCCTCAACGCCCGGAAGCGTGCGGACAGGCCGGCCAAGGCCGAGATCAAGCGCCGGGTCGGCGATCTCCTCGATCTCATCAAGCTCTCGGGCTTCGCCGACCGCTACCCGTCGCAACTCTCCGGCGGCCAGCGCCAGCGCATCGCGCTCGCGCGCGCCCTGGCCGTGGAGCCCCGCGTGCTGCTGTTGGACGAGCCCTTCGGCGCCCTCGACGCCCAGGTGAGGAAGGACCTGCGCCGCTGGCTTCGCGAGATCCACGACCGCACCGGCCAGACCACGATCTTCGTGACCCACGACCAGGACGAGGCGCTGGAGCTCTCCGACCGCGTCGCCGTCCTGTCCAAGGGCCGACTCGAACAGATCGGCACCCCGGACGAGGTCCAGGAAAACCCGGTCTCCTCCACCGTGCTCAAGTTCCTCGGCGACACGATCGAAGTCGAGGCGATCGTCCAAGGGGGCGAGGTGCGGGTCAACGGCCGGCTGACCCCGGTCAAGGCACCGGCCGGCCTCGTCGGCCCGGTGAAGCTCTATGCCCGACCGTGGCAGCTGCAATTCGCCGAGCCCGACCAAGCCCATCTCGAAGGCCATGTGCGTTCGTCCTACCGCAGCCAGGGCCGCCAGCGGATCGAGGTGGACCGCCCCGAAGGCAAGACCGTCGTGGTGGAGGCCTCCGATACCCACCGCCTCGCCGCCGGCCGCCCGGTCGGGCTCAAGATCATCGCCGGCTACGTCTTCAAGGATTGAGGAGCCGGACGATGCGGCCCCGAAACCGCCGAGGAAACGGTTGCGCTTCCTCGGCGGATCGGCTGTGACTCCCGCCGTCGAACACGAGAGGGAGCATCCGGCATGTCGGGTCACGGAGCCATCGAGGGCTCGAACAAGAAGGTCGCGCTGCTGATTTCGGTGCTGGCGCTGTTCCTGGCGCTGGCCGAGACCCTGGCCAAGGGGGCGCAGACCGAGGCGCTCAGCGCCAACGTCGAATCCTCCAACCAATGGGCCTATTACCAGGCCCGCACCATCCGCGGCACCATCCTCAAGACTGCCGACGAAACCCTCGCCCTGATCCCGCCGGAGACGGCCAACGCACCGGCCATCGCCGCCAAACGGGCCGAATGGGCCAAGACCATGGCGCGCTGGGAATCGGACCCCTCCACCGGCGACGGGCGCAAGGAACTGCAGGAGAAGGCGCGGGCCTCGCAGGAGCATCGCGACCTCGCGCTCCACCGCTACCATCATTACGAATTCGGCTCGGCCGCCTTCCAGATCGGCATCGTGCTCGCCTCGGCCCAGGTCATCACCGGCATCGCCGCACTGACGCTGGCGGGCGGGTTCCTGGGCGTCGCCGGCCTCGTGATGCTGGGCTTCGGCCTCTACGCTCCGCATTTCCTGCCGTTCTTCCACTGATACCAGACCTCGATGAGCCGGACTCATCGAGCTCTGCCCACGCGACGGCGCGGCGGTCGTCCGCAAGACCTCACCGGCCCTGGTCTTTGGGTCAGGTTCAGTGAGGCCTGATATGAGCCGGAGCAGCGGCCCGTCGGAGCGGACCGTGTCCGGCCCGGATTTCGCAGGTCGGACGGCGCACTTGCGAAGACGGGGCGCGATCTTCAGATCACGGTCTGTCTGATGAGCGATCGCACTGCCGCATGGTGGCGCGACGCTGCGGATGAGGCGGACCGGGACCGATGATCAGCGCTTTCGACCTGTTCAAGATCGGGATCGGCCCGTCGAGCTCGCATACGGTGGGGCCGATGGTGGCGGCCCTCGATTTCCGCGAGCGGACGCGGCGGCGTACCGGCCTCGCGCGCATCCGCGCCGAGATCTTCGGCTCCCTCGCCTGGACCGGGCGTGGGCACGGGACCGATGTCGCCATTCTTCTCGGCCTGCTCGGCCATAGCCCCGCCGGGATCGACCCCGACCGGGTCGACGAATACGTGGCCGAAGCGAAGCGGACGGGCAGGCTCGGCCTCGGTGGACCGGCTTTCGCCCTCAAGACCGATCTCGTCTTCAACTTCACCGAGGTGCTACCGGTCCATACCAACGGCATGCGGTTCCGCGCCCTCGACGCGCATGGCGGCGTGCTCGACACGGTCACCTGCTATTCCATCGGCGGCGGCTTCGTGGTCGGCGAGGAAGCGGCGGCGGTGGGAGAGGCAATGACGTTTCCGCTGCCCTATGCCAGCGCCGCCGATCTGCTGGCGACATGCCTGCGCACCGGCTTTTCCATCGCCCAGGTCCAGCGCGCCAACGAGGGCGCGAGCCGCAGCCGCGAGGCCATCGACGAGGGGCTGGACGCCATCCGCGACGCGATGTTCGCCTGTATCGACCGGGGGCTTCGCCAGACCGGCGAACTGCCCGGCGGCCTCAAGGTGCGGCGGCGGGCCAAGAAGCTGTTCGAGGATCTGGAGGCCAACCGCCACCTCAACGCCCGGCCGGCCCACGAGATCATGGACTGGATCAGCCTGTTCGCCCTCGCGGTGAACGAAGAGAACGCCGCCGGCGGGCGGGTGGTGACCGCCCCCACCAACGGCGCGGCCGGGATCGTCCCAGCCGTGTTGCGCTACGCCCGCGACTTCTGCCCCGGCTGGTCGGACGAGCGCGGCCGCGAATTCCTGCTGGTGGCGGCAGCCATTGGCGGTCTCATCAAGAGCCGCGCCTCGATTTCCGGCGCCGAGGTCGGCTGCCAGGGGGAAGTCGGCTCGGCGGCGGCCATGGCGGCGGCGGGCCTCGCCGCGCTGCTCGGCGGCTCGACCCTGCAGATCGAGAACGCCGCCGAGATCGCGATGGAGCACCATCTCGGTATGACCTGCGACCCGATCGGCGGCCTCGTCCAGATCCCCTGCATCGAGCGCAACGCCTTCGGGGCCAACAAGGCGGTGGTGGCTGCCTCCCTGGCACTACGCGGTGACGGCATCCATCGGGTCAGCCTGGACGAGGTCATCGAGACCATGCGCCAGACCGGCAACGACATGCAGGCGAAGTACAAGGAGACCTCGCTCGGCGGCCTGGCGGTGAACGTGGCGGCGTGCTGAGGGAGGGCGCATCCCCTCGCCCCGCTTGCGGGGAGAGGGCCGCGACGACCTCGTCGTCGGCGCGGCGAGGCGGCAGCCGAGGGTGAGGGGGCGCGTCCGAAGGAGCCTCATCCGAAGAGTCCCCCTTACCCTCGCTTCGGCTTTGCCTCCGCTCATCGCGAACACGGCAAGGTGTCCGCGATCCTCTCCCCGCGCACGGGGAGAGGGGGAATGCGCGCGACCGTCAGCGGCGTCCCCGGTCCTTGCCCTCAGCCGCCCGGCGCAGGGCCTCGGCGAACGCGCCGTCCGGGGCCGGGCCGCGTGGCGCCGGATTTGGCGCAGGTCTCTGCGGGGGACGTGAGGAGCGTTCCTCCGGCCGCCCGCCGCGCGGCGCACCCGCTTCCTCCGAGCGCATGCTGAGCGCGATGCGCTTGCGGTTGGCATCCACCTCGACGACGCGCACCTGCACCACGTCGCCGGGCTTCACCACCTCGCGCGGATCCTTCACGAACCGGTCGGCCAGGACCGAGATGTGGACGAGACCGTCCTGGTGGACCCCGATATCCACGAAAGCGCCGAAGGCGGCGACATTGGTGACGACGCCTTCGAGGCGCATGCCGGGTCGGAGGTCCGAAATCTTCTCGACGCCTTCCTGGAAGGTCGCGGTCTTGAAGGCCGGTCGCGGATCGCGGCCGGGCTTTTCCAATTCCGACAGAATGTCGGTGACCGTGGGCAGGCCGAAGGTCTCGTCGGTGAAGCGCTTCGGGTCGAGGCTCTTCAGGATGGGGCCGTTGCCGATGACGGCCTGGATGGGCTGTCCGGCGGCGGCGAGGATGCGGCGCACCACCGGATAGGCTTCCGGATGCACGCCCGACGCATCGAGGGGATCGTCGCCATCGCGGATGCGCAGGAAGCCGGCAGCGAGCTCATAGGCCTTGGGCCCGAGGCCCGCGACCTTCTTGAGGCTTGCGCGGGTGCGGAACGGGCCCTTCTCGTCCCGCGTCGTCACGATGTTGGCCGCCACCCGCTCGGAGAGACCGGAGACGCGGGCGAGCAGGGGCGCGGAGGCGATGTTCACGTCGACGCCGACGCCGTTCACGCAATCCTCCACCACCGCATCGAGGGCCTTGGAAAGCTGACCCTCGCCGAGATCGTGCTGATACTGACCGACGCCGATGGCCTTCGGCTCGATCTTCACCAGTTCGGCGAGCGGGTCCTGCAAGCGCCGGGCGATGGAGACAGCCCCGCGCAGGGTCACGTCGAGGCCCGGCAATTCGGCGCTGGCATAGGCGGAGGCCGAATAGACCGAGGCGCCGGCTTCCGACACCATCACCTTGGTGAGCCTCAACTCCGGCTGCTTGGCGATGAGTTCGGCGGCGAGCTTGTCGGTCTCGCGCGAGGCGGTGCCGTTGCCGATCGCGATGAGCTCGACCTTATGGGCGCGGCAGAGCTTGGCCAGCGCGACGAGCGCGCCGTTCCAGTCGCGGCGGGGCTCGTGCGGGTAGATCACGTCGGTGGCCGCGACCTTGCCGGTGGCATCCACCACCGCGACCTTCACCCCGGTCCGGAACCCCGGATCGAGGCCGAGAGTCGGCCGGGCACCGGCGGGGGCGGCAAGCAGCAGGTCGCGAAGGTTTCCGGCAAAGACGCCCACGGCCCCGGTCTCGGCCACCTGTTTCAGGCGTCCGCGCAGGTCGGTGTCGAGGGCGGGTTTCAGCTTGGTGCGCCAGGTCCGGCGCACGGTCTCCATCAGGAAACGGTCCCCCGGCCGGCCGTGATCGCCGATGCGGAAGGCGCGGGCGATGCGGAGTTCCTGCCAGGAGGGCACGCCCTTCTCGGCCACGTCGCCGGGGGCGTCGGTGATGTCGAGGTCGAGGATGTCCTCCTTCTCGCCCCGGTACAGGGCCAGGATGCGGTGCGAGGGCAGGCGCGTGAGCGGTTCGGAGAAGTGGAAATAGTCGGCGAACTTCTCGCCGGCCGCTTCCTTGCCCTTCTTGACGCTGGAGGTCATCCGGCCGCGCTGCCAGACCGTGTCGCGCAAGGCGCCCACCAGTTCCGGGTCTTCGCCGAACCGCTCGATCAGGATGGTGCGCGCGCCCTCCAGCGCGGCCTCGACATCGGCGATGCCCTTGCCCGCATCGACGAAGCCGGTGGCAGCCTGTTCCGGCGCGCGTTCGGGATGGGCGAGCAAGGCGTCCGCCAGGGGGCCGAGCCCGGCCTCGCGGGCGGCCTGCGCCTTGGTGCGGCGCTTCACCTTGAACGGCAGGTAGAGGTCTTCGAGCCGTGCCTTTGTGTCGGCGGCGAGGATGCGCGCCTTCAAGGCCGGGTCGAGCTTCCCCTGGCCGTCGATGCTCTCGAGGATGGCGGCGCGGCGCGCCTCCAGGTCGCGCAGATAGGCGAGGCGCTCCTCCAGATCGCGGAGCTGGGAATCGTCGAGGCCGCCGGTGACCTCCTTGCGGTAGCGCGCGATGAACGGCACCGTCGACCCGCCATCAAGGAGTTCGACGGCGGCAGCGACCTGCCGCTCGGCGACCTTGAGCTCCGCCGCGATGGTTGCAGTGATGGCGGCCATGGAATCCTCGCGCGCGTGAAGGGGCCGCGGTGTCTACAGGCCGGGCCGGAGAGCGGTCAAACCGGAGGGGTGATCCGACGGATTTGAACTCGGGTCGATGCCGGGTGTCATGGTGGCGATAGACAGGATCCCGTCATTCCGGGGCCGCGTAGCGGAGCCCGGAATCCAGAGCCGCGACGCGTGCCGTATATCGCAGGCTTCGATTTGGTCCAGTTCAACGTCGCAAGGTCGGCGGTTCTGGATTCCGGGCTCGCCTTCAGCGCCCCGGAATGACGGTGCGGGTGGCAAAACCGTCGAGTTCCCGCCGCTCGATGATGAATCGTCGACCTGAGTTCGAAGCCATGGGCTCGATCCGACGGATTCCTGAGGAGCGTTCCTCGTGACAAACGCTGCATGTCGATACAGGTCGGCGAGCTGCGGTCGATGGACAAAGGCCCCGGCCCGGCGGAGACTTACTTCAACAAAAAACGGGTTTGGGAGAGAAATGCCATGAGGCTCAGGCTTGGTCTGGCCGTGCTCGCCGTCGCCTTCGCAGGCGTGGCCGCAGCGGAGCCCCCGACCTTCCAGGTCGATTCGACTTGGCCTAAACCCTTGCCGAACAACTGGATCATGGGCCAGGCGTCCGGCGTCGCGGTGGATGCTGAGGACCGGATCTGGGTGGTGCAGCGCCCGCGCTCCCTCACCGATGACGAGAAGGCCGCCAGCCTCACGCCGCCACGTACCAAATGCTGCCACCCCGCTCCGCCCGTGCTCGTCTTCGACCAGGCGGGCACCCTCGTCCGGTCATGGGGCGGGCCGGGCGAAGGCTATGATTGGCCGCAGAACGAGCACGGCATCCATATCGACCACAAAGGCTTCGTCTGGCTCGCCGGCAATGGTGAGCAGGATGGCCTGATCCTGAAATTCACGCCGGAGGGGAAATTCCTCCTGCAGATCGGCAAGCAGGGTCCCCAGACCAACAGCCTCGACACGACCCGCCTCGGACGGCCCGCCGCCATGCAGGTGGACCCCGAGACCAACGAGCTCTTCGTCGCCGACGGTTACTTCAACCACCGGGTCATCGTGTTCGATGCCGAGACCGGAGCGTTCAAGCGGATGTGGGGCGCCTACGGCAAGCCGCCCACCGACGAGACCCTGCCCGCCTACGACCCGGCCGCCGCGCCGGCCCAGCAATTCCGCAACCCGGTCCATTGCGTCCAGATTGCCCGCGACGGGCTGGTCTATGTCTGCGACCGGGCCAACGACCGGGTCCAGGTGTTCCGCCGCGACGGCAGCTTCGTGAAGGAGTTCTTCGTGGAAAAGAACACCCGCGCCAACGGCTCGGTCTGGGAACTGGCGCTCTGGCCCGACCCCGACCAGACCTACCTCCTCAACGCGGACGGCGCCAACAACGAGGTCCGCACCCTCAAGCGCGACACCGGCGAAGTGCTCGGCGCCTTCGGCCGCAACGGCCGCATGGCCGGCGACTTCCACTGGGTCCACAACCTCGCCGTGGACAGCAAGGGCAACGTCTTCACCACGGAGGTGGACACCGGAAAGCGCGCGCAGAAGTTCTTGTTTCGAGGGGAGATGGTGGTGCGGAAGCGGGTGGGGCCGTAGGGGTCGGAATGGGAAAAAGTGGGCCTCGACTTATGGTGTTCGCTCTCGCGGAAATAGGGTAGGCGTTGAAGTAGCCGTCGCCGCGAGACTGATTATGTCGCTGACTAACCTTCTGGTACCGACCTACAGGAACATGTTGCGGACGCTGGCCGGGCTGCTGGACAAGGCAGAGCATCAGATGGTGGATCCCGCCAATGGTCTGCTTTCGGCGCGTCTGGCACCAGACATGTATCCGTTGGCGTCACAAGTGTGCTTTGCCGCCTACCAAGCTCAGGAGGCGACGTTCCGCCTTCGCGGTGAGGACATTCCCCTATCGCTCGCCGCCGTGGCGGCCGAAGGGCGTAATGCCGGCGAGGTGCCCGGATCAATGGCGGATGCACGGGCTCGTATCACCGAGGCATTGGCGCTTCTGGACGGCCTCCCGAACGATGCCCTCGATGCCGGCGCGACTCTGCCAATCGTGATCGAGCTTCCGGGCAATATCACGTTCGATATGAGCGGCGAACAATACGCTCGGGATTGGGCTCTGCCTCAGTTCTACTTCCACGTCATCACCGCCTACGCCATCTTGCGGCATTACGGCATCACACTCGGCAAAGCCGATTATGTGCCTCACATGTTCGCATATCTCCGGCCCGGATCACTGCCATCAGCATGACCGGAGAGCGGCTTCGCTGCCTGCAACCCGCTCCCATCCCTCAAAACCGCCCCGCCACCGTCAGCCGCACCGCCATCGGCTCCACCGGATGCAGATGCGTGTCGGCCACGCCGCCGGCCGGCTCCCCCCGCAGCCGCGACTCGTAGAAGTAGTCGATCTGGCTCGCCTTGACGTTGAGCAGGTTGAGGATGTCGAGCTGCACCGTGACGCCGTTCTCGAAGTTGTAGCCGATGCGGCCATTCACCAGCGTGGTCGGCTTCGAGCGGACGGAATTGTCCTCGATGAGCGGGCGCGGCCCGAAATAGCGAAGCCGCATCGTGCCGAACCAGCCGAGCGCCTCACCGAGGGTAAAGCCGGCCGCCGCGATGGCGGTGGGGGCGGCGGGAATGCGGCTTCCGGCCGGGTCGCGATCGGCGAAGCGGGCATGGGTGACGGTGAGGTCGGCGTCGAGAGCGAGCCAGGGCGTGACCGCGTAGTGGTTGGTCCACTCGATGCCGGTGCGCCGGCTCGGGCGGCTCGGCTCGGTGGTGCCGGCATCACCCACGAACAGGTTCTCGGAATCGAAATCGAGCTGGAACAGGGTCACGGTCGATTCGAGACCGGCGATGGAGCGGTTGCGCAAGCCCACCTCCGAGCCCACCGAGCGCACCAGCAGCGGCACCCGGTCGAGGGGGAACAGAGGGTTGCCCGGATCGACCGTGATGGTCGCGCCCCGCGCGTCGTTGGAATGGAAGCCCTCGCCGTAATTCACGAACAGTTCGGTCTCGGTCCAGGGGCCGAAGACGACGCCGAGCTTGGGGCTGACGATGCCGTCCCGCGCATGGCCCGAATTCAGCGGATTGTTCGATCTCACGGTGGCGTCGTAGGCGTCGGCGCGAAGGCCGACGCTGGTGCGCAGCCACTCGGTCCAGCGCAGGCGATTCTCGAAGTAGAGCGCGGCGCTGCCCTCCTGCACGCGGTCGTCGCGCACGGTGGAGAGGGAGGTGCGCGCCCGCGTGTTGAACAGGCCCACATGGATGTCGTCGAACCGCGCCTGCACGCCGATTTCGTTCTCCATGGGCAGGCCGAACAGCTCACCCTTGAACACCCTGGCGATCTCGCCACCGGCGACGGTGCGGCTGTCGAGCTGGCGGAACTGGTCGCCGTTGACCGGGTCGTTGAGGAAATAGGTGAAGTTGTTGAACAGGTTGAGGTTCGAGCGGATGACGTAGGCGCTGGCGCGGGTGACGCCGCCGTCGTCCGACCGGCTCCAGCGGCCCGACAGGGAGAAGCGGCTGGCATCGCCGCCATCGCTCGGATCGAGAGTGCCGAAGCGGCCGATCACGCCTTCGGAAATGGCCCGCTGCGGAACCTGGTTCGTCGCCGTCCAGCGGTTGGAATAGGCCATGCCGGTGAGGGAGAACCCGTCGAGGGCGGTGCCCTGGCTGTAGCGCAGCACGCCGTTGAGCTTGCGGATGTCGTCCGGCACCACCCATGGGCCGTCATAGACCTGAGCCTCGCCAGCGGCGAGGAGCGTCCCCTCCCCGAGGGGTGCGGAGGCGATGGTGAGCGCCCGCTTGTAGCCGAAGCTCCCGAGGGAGGTGAGCGCGAGAGGGCGGGGCACCGCGTCGATCGTGTCGATCCGCACCGATCCGGCGGAGGCGAAATCCCCGTCACGGGCGAAATACGGGCCCTTGTGGAACTCCACCGCGCCGACGAGTTCGGGAATGAGGAAGTTGATGTCGGCATAGCCCTGGCCGTGGCCATGGGTGCGCATGTTGGCCGGCATGCCGTCGATGGTGATGGCGATGTCCGTGCCGTGGTCGAGGTTGAAGCCGCGCAGGAAGTACTGGTTGGCTTTTCCCTCGCCGGAATGCTGCGTGACGATGAGGCCGGGCACGGCTTCCAGCACCTCGCCGGGGCGGGTCACCGGGCGATCGTTGAGGGCCCTGCCGGTGATGACGCCCGAACTCGACGTCAGCGCGGGAGCGGACAGGGCGCCGAACGCCTCGGCCCCGCCGGTTCCACCAGTGGCCCCGCCGAGACCGGGACCGGCCGCTGCAGGGGGCGGGCGCATGTCGGCGGCCACGGAGAGTTCGTTGAGGGTCGCCTCGGCGGTGGTTGCCGTCCCGGACTGAGCAAGAACCGGCGAGGCGGATGCCAGGAATCCGAGGGCGAGGAGCGGAGGGACGAGACGGGCGGACACAGGCGGAGACCTCGGGCAACGGCAGTGGCACGTCACCGCGAACGAAGCCGATCCCTACGCGAGCGCAGGCCCCGACACCCCACCAGGACACCCCGCCCGATGCGTTTCGCGTGTGACCACGACTGACGGCAGGTCTCCTGGCTCGCGGGTCGACGCCCTCTCATCCTCGCCGCTTACAGTTGCGGGGGCAGCCGCGGCATCGGACGCAAGATCCTCACCGCGTTCCCTTTTGATCCCCCGAAGAGGAACCGTCAGTCTCAGGCTAGGTCGGCCGCGACGAGAGGGTCAATTGCGAGATGATCCCGCACCGATCATCGCCGCTGCCCTGTCGCATTGCAGCAACGTCCGGCGTCAATCCGGCAGAGCGTCGAGGTTCTTCGGCTCCTCGATGCGGCGGCCGTTCTTCTCGGCCCGGAAGCGCTTGCCCATCTCGTAGGCCGATTTGCGCATGCGCATGATCCCGCCGAGCGGCCGGTGCGCGGCCAGCCCGTGCCAGGGGCTGAACGACAATCCGTCATCGACATAGGCGGCGCGGGCCTCGCTCCAGCTTGCCTGCGGCGCGGCGGTGAGGGTGGCGATGGTACGGTAGGGGCTCGCGGTCTCAGGCCAGATTACGGAGGCGTCCTCCACCGGCATGTCGTCGAGGTTCAGGCACAGCTGCGCCCGCAATTCCCAGGTGCCGCCGTGGATGCGAAAATGCTCCATCACCGCCTCGCGGATCGCGTCGGCGGCGCTCGTGTCGTCCAGAGGCTTGTTCGCCAGCGCCCTCATTTCGGGAGAGACCGGGACGAGGGAGATCTTGGCGATGTGATCGCCGAAGCGCAGCGGGACCTGACTGTAGAAACTGTCGCCCAGGAGATGCGTCTCGGGCTGCCCACCGAGGGTCGCCAGGGTCGGGCTCGGCGAACCGGTGGTCGCGACGACTGCGCTCTGCACGCCCCGAAGCGCCGCCGATGCGGCCTTCTTCAGTCCCTCCGCCCGGTCCGTGGTCTTGGCGAGGAGCTTCAGGGTCGCGAGGAACGGCTTCGGTCCCGGTGCCGAGAAGGCCGGGCCGTTGACGAGCACGAAATCCTGCGTGGCATCCCCTTCCGAGCCTTCAAGACGCTCTCCCTCGACACCGAGGACCTTGATCGCCACGCCGCGTGGGGTGGAGACGCTGTCGTCCAGGATGTCGCCCGGAATGGTCGAGAAGCGCATCACCACGGGGTAGCGCCCCGGCTTCGCGAACAGGCCCTGCGCCAATTCGGGGGGCAGGTCGGCCGCAATCTCCAACTCGGCTCTCAGCGCGCCATGCGCCTTGGCATGGACGCTGCGGATGGCATGGCCGCCATCGGCGAGCGTCTTCTCGCTGATGGAGCGCATGGTCTCGTTCAGGGCCCGGCTGGTCTCGGCCTCGTCGGGTTCAAGGGTCTCGACGGAGGGCGTGTAGCGCAGGTAGTCGGTCTCGATGGCCAAGGGTGCTGCTCCGGGGGAAGGCGGATTCCGCGCCCCGAGGCGTTTCGACGGCCTCCGGGGAACCGGGCGGCTCCGCAACCTGATGGTGTTCCAGCTTAGGAAGCCCCGACCTCTCCTCCCGTTCCGATCCCTGTCGCACCTCGCCAAGTCGTGAAAGCGCCCGGCGATCAGGCGGCGTTGTCCCAGGTCTCGCTGATCGGGCGACCGGCGCGCACGAGACGCGCGCGCAGGACGACGTCACCGGCTGGCAGCGGCGTCGGCGGGCGCCATTCTACGTAGAGACGCCAGCCACCCGTCTGGGGCACCCGTTCCACCACCGGATCGACCATGGTGCCGGCACTGGCCGAGACCTCGGCCGCGATGTCACCGTCAGGGCCGGTGGGCAGGCCCGGCCCTTCGAAATCGATGACGTAGAGGCGCCGCTCCGGACTCGGCGGCGTAGTCGGCCGCAGGCGCTCGGCCGAACCGACGCGGGTGGAGACCACCCGGGCGAGCGCGCTCAGAACGGCGGTGTCCGGTTCGGCCCCGACGGTGGAGAGAGTGTAGGCGAGGTCGAGGGCGCTCCCCGCCGCGACGGCGGCATCCGGCACGAAGGCGGCGACGATATTGTCCATGTACTCTTCGCGGGACGGGATTTCGAAGAGTTGCACCGCTCCTGCGCCGAACCCCGCTTGAGGTGTGACCCAGAGGCCGGGCCGCGCCTCGTGACGGGCCTGGGCATCAAGATAGGCGGCAAAGCTTCGCTCGCGCTGGAACAGTCCGAACCCGTCGAGGGGATCGGTGCGGAAAGTCGAGATCTGCGGCTCTCGCCGTCCGTTGCTCAGGGGGCGCCACAGGCGATCGTCCTTGGTCGCCACCACGAGCCCGTCGGAATCGTGAACCTGGGGCCTGAAATCGTCGAACGGCTCGGCTCCGCGCGCGCCGGGACCGTTCGCGCCATGCAGGAACATGCTGGTGAGTGGCGCGAGGCCGAGACGCGGGATCGCGGCGCGGGGATGCAGCGAGGCGGTGACAACCATCCGCGAGCTCTCGCCGGGTTCGACCACGAAGCGGTAGGCACCCGTAAGACTCGGTGAATCGAGGAGCGCCAGGATCGTGACGGCGCGGGCTTCGGCCTTCGGCTCGCAGATCCAGAACGACGTGAAGTCCGGAAACTCCTCCGCGCCGGGACCACCGGTCTGGATCGCGGCGCCGCGCGCCGACAGGCCGTATTCCTGTGTCTTTCCACGCAGCCGAAAATACGAGGCGCCGAGGAAGACTAGGAATTCTTCCTGATTAGCCGGCTTCGCACCATCGAAGGCGTGATGCAGCCGGAAGCCGGCAAAGCCCAGATCGCCGGAAAAGTCCTGCTCTGCCAAGTCCGACCCGAGATCGAACAGGCCCGACTGGTAGAGGATCGGCTGCGGCGGCCCGTCCGGCGGCTGGAGAAACAGGGCGACGCGCTTCTTCTGCAGGAAACCGCGATGGAACAGCTGCAGCGAGAACGAACCGCCGAGGCGCGGGGCTGCGTCGGGACGGAAGGTGATCGCGCGGTAGCCATCGTAGCTGAGGCCGGCGAGGGATGCCGGGAGATCCTCTGGAGCGGGCCGGTAGGGTGCGCCTGCGAGGCGGCGGGCCTGGGCCACGACGCCCTCGAAGGTCATCGGCCCGTCACGGGGAGGGTCGACTTTATCGGCGGCCATCGTTCTGGCGGTATTCAGGTCGACGGCACTAGGCATTATCATGCCTGCGGCCACGCTGAGCGCGGTTTGCAAGGTCTGCCGCCGCGAGGGGGCATCACGCCCCGAACGCTCGTCTTCACTGTCGCCCCGTATCATCGATGTCCTTCGCTTCATGATGGACGACGGCCCCTCTCAGCCTCGATCGAGTGTCCAGCGCCCCATGTCCATCACGCGGTTGTCGCACGACGCATCCCCGGTCGGAATCCCGAACCCGGCGATTCCCGAAAGTCAGTCCGGCGAGGCCCCTTCGCTGCTGATGCGGCGGCTCATGCTGGCCCTGCCGACCCTGGCCACCGCGGCCGCGATCTCCTGGCTCGCTTTGTCCGCTTACGGACGCCCGGACGGCGTCCTGGGTTGGGCCGTGCTGGTCCTGTTCGGCCTCGTGATGACGTGGCAATCCTTCGTCGCCTGGCAATACGTCTACGGACTCGTGGCGGCGGGGCTCGGCGATGCCGCCAAATCCGCGATCGAGATCCGCTCGGCCACGGTTCCGGCCACCGCCTCGGGCCTCAGCCGCACGGCTGCCGTGGTGGCGATCCATGCCGAGGATGCGGTGGCGGTGTTCGCCGCGTTGCGTGTCATGGCCCGCTCGCTTCAGCGTGGCGGCGGCGACGGGTCCGATATCGACATCTTCGTCCTCTCCGACACGCGTGACGGTGCCATCGCGGCGGTGGAGGAGCATGAATTCGCCCGGATCGAGGCATGGGCGCGTCTGAACGGCCCTGGCCTGCCGCGCGTCCGCTACCGGCGGCGCCAGGACAATGCGGGCCGCAAGGCCGGCAACATCGCCGAGTTCTGCAAGTCCTACGGCTCGGAATACGATTTCATGATCGTGCTCGACGCCGACAGTCTGATGACCGGCGCCACCATGCGCCGCCTCGCCCGGTTGATGGAGGAGGCGCCCAAGGTCGGGCTGATCCAGACCGTCTCCTACGCGACCGGCCGGGACACGCTGTTTGCCCGTATCCAGCAATTCGCCGTGCGGCTCTACGCGCCGCTGTCGATCCGCTGCCTCGAGACCTGGCAGGGCGCGGATGGAAGCTATTGGGGCCACAACGCGATCCTGCGGGTCGCGGCCTTCGCCGACAATGCCGAACTGCCGGTGCTGCCCGGCAAGGCACCGCTCGGCGGCGAGATCCTGTGCCACGATATCGTCGAGGGCGCGCTCCTGCGCCGGGCCGGCTGGGAGGTCCGCCTCCTGCCGGAGATGGGCGGCACCTGGGAGGAGATGCCGACGAACCTCGTCGATCTCCTCGGGCGTGAACGGCGCTGGTGCCAGGGCAACATGCAGCACCTGCTCATCACCACCCTGCCGGGTCTTCGGGCGGCGAGCCGCTGGCACCTGATGGTCGGGATCCTGTCCTACCTCGCCTGCCCGCTCTGGGTGCTGTTCCTCGCCACCGCCTCTATCCAGGCCGCCGTGACCGGCGATCTCGGCCTCCTGGCCTATGGACTCACCGGGACGGGCATCGCCGCCCATGCGCTGGCTGCCCTCGTTGTCGCCGTGCTGGCCCTGCCGAAGCTTCTCAGCCTCGGTCACGTCCTGGCGTCGTCGACCCGCCGTGCGGCCTTCGGCGGCACGGCCTCGCTGCTGAAGAGTGCCGTGCTCGAACAGATCGTCTGGGTGCTGCTCTGGCCGATCATGACGGTCTTTGCCGCCGGCGCCGTCGCCACCACCTTCATCGGCCGCGTGGTGCGCTGGGATTCACAGGCGCGCGACGACCGGCAGGTGCCATGGTCGGAAGCGATCCGCCTGCAGGTGGACGCCCTGGTGGCGGGCGCCCTGCTCACCGGCCTGCTGGTCTATGCCGGCGACCCCTGGCTCGCCCTGTGGATGGGGCCCGTGGCCCTCGCCCTGCTTACGAGCCCGGCGTTCAGCGTGCTGACCAGCCGTGCCGATCTCGGCCGCGCCTCGCAGAAGAACGGCCTGTTCCTCTCCATCGACGACACCGACCGTGCCGCCGAACTTCTGGACCTGGCATCGGTCCGCCGGGGCGAAGAGCGCAGCAAGCCCGTTCGCCCGGACGTCTGGGCAAGCGCGGAGGCGGAAATCTCCGCACCGCGATAAGGTCAGAGGAGTGAGAGGCTAGGGTTTCTCCAGCACTTCGATCGGGTTGGTGCGCTGGCTCGGCTTCGGCTCGGCGGTGGCGGCGCCGGCATTCCCATCCGCCTTTTCGCGCCGGGCGCCGGAACTGGTATCCGCGCCCGGTCCGGTGCCCTGCGTCGGCACCGTGCCGCTCGCCAGTTCGAGGCAGGTCACCATCTCCACGTAGGACGGGAAGCCGCCGGCCTCGAACTGCTTCTCGCACTGCCTCTTGGCGGCTGGTGAATAGTCGCCCCAACGGCGCTGGGCTTCCTTGCGCGCCGCCTCCTCCGAACGAAGGCAGCCTTCGACGGTGGAAGTGTCGCTGACGCTGGCTTCCGCGCGGACCGACGACTTGCAGGTCGCCTGAATGTCGAGCTTGGGCGGACCATCGGCGGCCGGGGCCACATTCGTGAGGGCGACGAGCGCGAGGGCGCCGGTCAGGAGGGGAACAGGGTATCGCATCGGGTCGTCCTCGCTCGCATCGCGGCGACCGCCCGGCGGCGGTCCGTCCCTCGCACAATGCGCGAAGGGCGGGATCGCACCAAGAACCCACGAGGAAATCAGCCGAGGGCCGCGTCCAGATCGGCGAAGAGGTCGTCCGCATGCTCGATCCCCACCGAGAGCCGCAGCAGATCGGGCGGACATGGCGTGCCCGGCCCTTCCACCGAGGCGCGGTGTTCAATCAGGCTCTCGACGCCGCCGAGCGATGTGGCGCGCTTCCATAGGCGCACCCGTGCCGCCGTGGCGATGGCTGCCTCCTCGCCGGCCGCGACTCGGATCGACAGCATGAAACCGAAGCCGCCCTCCATCTGCCGCGCCGCCACCGCGTGGCCGGGATCATCGGGCAGGCCGGGATAGAGCACCGAGGCCACGCGCGGATGGGCCGAGAAGCGTCTGGCGAGGTCCGCCGCATTGGCCGATTGCGCCGCGACCCGCAGGGGTAGGGTCCGCAGCGAGCGCATGAGGAGATAGGCCTCGAATGGCCCGAGGATCGCCCCACCGCCGGCACGGATCGCGCCGATCCGCTCCCAGAACGCATCGGTGCGCGCTGAAGCGAGGACACCGGCGACAACGTCCGAATGACCGTTCAGAATCTTGGTGGCCGAATGCATGACGATGTCGGCCCCGAGCGTCAGGGGCCGCGTGTGGATCGGCGAGGCGGCGGTGGAATCGACGGCGAGACGCGCCCCTGCCTCGTGCGCGATCTCGGCCGCGGCAGCAATGTCGGTGATGGTCCAGAGCGGATTGCCGGGCGTCTCCACCCAGACGAGCTTCGTCGTGCCCGGCCTGATCGCAGCCCGCAGGGCGTCGAGATCGTCCATGGCGATGAAATCGAGGCCCCAGCCCCGGCGCGGCGCTTCCTGCTGGAGCCAGCGCTTGAGCGCCCAGTACATCACGAGGGGGGCGACGATATGGTCTCCGGGCTCCAGGGCCGAGAAGACGGCCGTGGCCGCCGCCATGCCGGAGCCGAACAGCATCGCGCCGGCCTCCGCCTCCTCCAGCATGGCGATGACGGCCTCCGCCTCGCGGGTCGTGGCGTTGTCGGGCCGGGCATAGGAGAAGCCGGAACTGTAGCCGTTGTCGGGATCGCGGAGGAAGGTCGTCGAGACATGGAGCGGTGCCACCACCGCCCGCGTCACCGGATCGACATGGCCCATGGCCTGCGCGGCCAGGGTGCGCTTGGTGAAACCCGGCTTGGCGTGAGTGGACGAGGGATCTTCGGCGGGTTCGGACATGGGTATCGTTCCGGCAAATGGGCCGCTTGACCCGTGGGAGAGACGCAGCGAAACAATAGCGGAATGCTATGTTTCGCCTCGACGAATTTCGCTATCCGCTCACGTCATGATGCAGGTCGCCTACAGCAAGGACGCCGTGAGGGCACTGACCCGCATGCCGGCGAACGTAGCGAGACTCATTCGAACGAAGATCGACGAATATGCCGGACATCCGGGGTCTCAGGCCAACAACGTGAAGGCTCTGAAGGGTCAGCATGGTGTCTATCGCCTGCGGGTCGGCGACTGGCGAATCCTGTTCACCCAGGACGGGCATATCCTCGCCATCATTAAAATCGCGCCTCGCGGTAGCGCATACGATTAAATCAGGACGGTTCGCCATGGGTGCCCAGACGATCGTGACGGCAGGGGGCGAGCGACTCGTCGTGTTGCCGGAAGCGGAATACGAAGCCCTGCTCGAAGCCGCCGAGAATGCGGAGGATCGCCTTGCCGTCACCGAGTTTCAGCGCAAGCTCGCCCTCGGTGAAGAAGAACTCGTGCCCTCGGCGATCGTCGAACGATTGCTTTCGGGTGAGAATCGCATCCGTGTCTGGCGCGACCATCGCGGCATGACGGCGGCAGCCCTCGCAGACAAAGCCGGTATCGCGCAGGCCTACCTGTCGCAGATCGAGACGGGAAAACGGGAGGGGACAATCGAGACCCTGTGCAAGCTCGCCTCGGCCCTGGCCGTCTCCCTCGACGATCTCGTCGGGTTCGGGCCCCACGGGACCGGAACGGAGAATCGCGATACGAGTAAGACATCGGCATGACCACGTCTCACATTCCGTATCGCTCGCCGCTCTCTCCGATAGCGAGACTTGCGATCGCCATCCTGCCCGTGGTGGCCACATCGGTGATCGGCTCGCTCAGCACCACGCCGAACATCGAGGGCTGGTATGCCGGCCTGACGAAGCCCGGCTTCAACCCGCCGAACTGGCTGTTCCCGGTGGCCTGGACCATCCTCTACGCGATGATCGCGCTGTCGTTCTGGCGTTTGCTCGGAGCGTCTCCGGCGACGGGTCCGATGCGGCGGGGTTGGTGGCTGGCGGTCGGTGCCTTCCTCGCCCAGCTCGCGCTCAACGCGGCCTGGTCGCCGGTCTTCTTCTCGGCCCATGCCCTCGGCTGGGCGGGAATCGTCGCCGGGGCGATGCTGGTGATGATCCTTTGGACCATCCGCCTGTCCTGGCGCTTCGACCGGTTCGCGGCGTGGCTGCTCGTGCCCTACGCCGCCTGGGTCGCCTTCGCGACTCTGCTCACCGTCACGCTCTGGCGGTTGAACTGATCGATTCCTACTCCGCCGCCTCGACGAACACCGTGCCGGCGCGCGGCAGGTCGAGCGTGTCCCAGGTCTCCGTCAGGGCCGCCGTCAGCTTGGCGATGCGGGCTGCGTCGTGGAACGGCGAAGGCGTGATCCGCAGGCGCTCGGTGCCGCGCGGCACGGTGGGGTAGTTGATCGGCTGGATGTAGATGCCGTGCTGTTCGAGAAGGTGGTCGGCCGCCGCCTTGCACAGCTCGGCATCGCCCACCATCACCGGTACGATATGGGTCTCGGTGGGGAGGACCGGCAGGCCCGCCTCTTCCAGCGCGGCCTTGGTGAGGGCGGCCTGGCGCTGGTGCGCCGCGCGCTCCACCTGCGAGCGCTTAAGGTAGCGCACCGAGGCGCGGGCCGCCGCCGCGATGGCCGGCGGCAGGGCGGTGGTGAAGATGAAGCCCGGCGCATGGCTGCGCACGGCATCGCACAGCACGGTGGAAGCGGTGATGTAGCCGCCGACACAGCCGAAGCCCTTGGCCAGGGTGCCCTCGATCACATCGACCCGGTGCATCACCCCGTCACGCTCGGCGATGCCGCCGCCGCGCTCGCCGTAGAGCCCCACCGCATGGACCTCGTCGAGATAGGTCATGGCGCCGTACTTGTCGGCGAGGTCGCAGATGGCGGTGATGTCGGAGACGTCGCCATCCATCGAATAGACGCTCTCGAAGGCGATCAGCTTGGGGCGGTCCCCGGCGGCGATCAGCAGTTCCTCGAGATGGGCGAGATCGTTGTGGCGGAAGATGCGCTTCTCGCAGCCGGAATGGCGCACGCCCTCGATCATCGAATTGTGGTTGAACGCATCCGACAGGATCAGACAGTTCGGAATCAGCTTGGCGATGGTGGAGATGCCGGCCTGGTTCGAAACGTAGCCCGAGGTGAAGACGAGGCCTGCCTCCTTGCCGTGCAGGTCGGCGAGCTCACGCTCCAGATCCACCAGCGGCGAGTTGTTGCCGGCGATGTTGCGGGTGCCGCCGGCGCCGACGCCGCATCGGGCGGCGGTCTTGGTCATGGCCGAGACCACGTCCGGATGCTGGCCCATGCCAAGGTAATCGTTCGAACACCATACGGTGATTTCGCGGGTGCCACCGTCGGGACGGCGCCAGTTGGCGGTGGGAAAACGTCCGGCGATCCGCTCGATATCGGCGAAGACCCGGTAGCGCCGCTCGTCGTGCAGCCGGTCCACCGCCCTGCGGAAGTAGCCTTCGTAATCGGTTCGTCCGTGCCCGAACGACGCGCGGGTAGAGGATCCTTCGGACGAGGGATCACGGGGCGTCGTCGTATCGCTGATCATCGTCATCGCGGGCATCCGATTCACGGGCATCCGTCCTTCACGCTATGGCCGACCGCATGTCAGCGCCGCTCTAGGCGGCCTCGGCATCCGCTCGTCTGCATTCAGCAGCAGCATCGTTACAAAGGGCTTGTTCCGAAGCACCAAACTCTCCGCTGCAGGCCTCGTCGATATGAGTCCCGCTGGCGCAACGATCTCGCTTCGCATGGCGCGGAAGGAATCAGACGGTGCTGATTTCGACGCCACGGCCCTGACGATACAGGCGAACTTGGAATTGGTTCAAGTCGACTCCTGCATTCCAGCTCTGCGCCTGTTGAGACCGGGTCGCAAAGCCGGTATTTCGCCCTGGCGACGAAGGGTCGCGCAGTGATCGCCATGAAGAACGATGCCACGCGGAACGAGCGCCTGAAGGCGGCCCTGCGGGACAACCTGAAACGGCGCAAGGTGCAGACGAGGGTCCGTGGGCAGGCAGCGGCCGCAGCGGAAACAGGCGATGCCGATGAGCGACCGGACGCGAAGCCGGATCGCGACGGAGACGGCTGACGATCCTTTTTCGGACAAAACTCACGTATAGGCGGCTCGATAAGGCCGTGCCGCGAGCGCACCGCTACCGTTTGCAGAACCAGGATGGCGCCGCCCTCTCGTTACGGGGAGGGGCGTGACGCCGCGCGAAGGACGACGATGGACCGGATCAACATCATCGGCGGAAAGCCGCTCCACGG
Source organism: Methylobacterium sp. Leaf91 (assembly GCF_001422815.1). Classification (GTDB taxonomy): domain Bacteria; phylum Pseudomonadota; class Alphaproteobacteria; order Rhizobiales; family Beijerinckiaceae; genus Methylobacterium. The sequence goes on from NZ_LMMP01000001.1 coordinate 485,595, forward strand.
CGTCATTCCGATCTCGGGCGCCAAGAACGCCGCCCTGCCGCTGATGATCGCGAGCCTGATGACGGGGGAATCCCTCGAACTCATGAACGTGCCGCGCCTCGCCGACATCCACGCCCTGCTGCGCATCCTCGGCAACCACGGCGTCGACCACATGGTGGTGGGCAAGCGCCCGGGCGATACGACGGAGACCGGCCAGACCATCAGGCTCACCGCCTCCAACGTCATCGACACCACCGCGCCCTACGAACTCGTCTCCACCATGCGGGCGAGTTTCTGGGTCATCGCGCCGCTGCTCGCACGGTTCGGCGAGGCCCGTGTCTCGATGCCCGGCGGCTGCGCCATCGGCACCCGCCCCATCGACCTCATGCTGATGGCCCTGGAGCGCCTCGGCGCCACCGTGGAGATCGACGGCGGCTACGTGGTGGCGAAGGCCAAGAGCGGCTTGCGCGGCGGCGAGATCCATTTTCCCAAGGTCACGGTGGGCGGCACCCATGTGGCGCTGATGGCGGCGGCGCTCGCCAACGGATCGACCCTGATCGAGAATGCCGCGCGTGAGCCGGAAGTCGTCGATCTCGCCGATTGCCTCATCAAGATGGGCGCCAGGATCTCGGGGGCCGGCACCCCGCGCATCACCATCGAGGGTGTCTCGCGCCTCAACGGCGCCCGCCACACCGTCCTGCCGGACCGGATCGAGACCGGCACCTACGCCATGGCGGCTGCCATGGTGGGGGGCGACGTGACCCTGGAGAACACCCGGGCCGACCTGCTGCACAGCGCGCTCGACGTGCTGACGACGACGGGCGCCGAGATCACCAGCACCGCCGACACGATCCGCATTCGGCGCAATGGCGGCGGCATCGCTGCGGTGGACGTGACCACGGACCCGTTCCCCGGCTTCCCCACCGACCTCCAGGCGCAGTTCATGGCGCTGATGACCCTCGCCAAGGGTCAGTCCCACATCCGCGAGACCATCTTCGAGAACCGCTTCATGCACGTGCAGGAACTGGCGCGCCTCGGGGCCAGGATCCGGCTCGAGGGCGATCTCGCCATCGTCGACGGGGTGGAGCGCCTCAAGGGCGCGCCCGTCATGGCGACCGACCTGCGCGCCTCGGTCTCCCTCGTCATCGCCGGCCTCGCCGCCGAGGGCGAGACCAGCATCAACCGGGTCTATCATCTCGATCGCGGCTTCGAAGCGCTCGAAGCCAAGCTCGGCCGCTGCGGCGCCGAGATCAGCCGCATCCGCTCCTGAGCCTCTCCTGTCCGGGAGGCGGTCCTCGCCTCCCGGACAAGGACACTATTCCAGTACGTTGCCGCGCTTGGGGCCGAATCCCGGGATGTCGCAGCGGCAGGGCGACTGGATCGGGCTCGGATAGGCGGGGCAATTGCCGCGCGCCGTGACGCAGACGCTACCCATGCGCTGGCGTCCGTATCGCTGCTGCTGCACCGGCCGACGCTCGCCATCCTCGTAGGGCCGGGCATAGCCATCGTAGCGATCATAGGCCCGCGGCCGGTCGTCGCCGTAGGGCGAACGGCCACGAGGCGACCTGTCGTAGCCATCGTCGATGCGGAACTGGACCTGCGCCTGGGCCTGCCCCAGGCCGAGGGCCGTCGTCGCCGCCAGGGCGGTCAGGGCGGCGAAGGCGATGCGGCATACGGGTCCGAAAATCATGGTGGTGGATGTCCCAATCGAGAGTTCGGCGAAAGACTAACCTGTTCCGCATGAACGCCGTCTGACGTCGCCCCCCGCAAACGGCCCATATCGCCGGCACGCCGTAATTGTTCCGGGCCGCGCAGTTGCCGCAGGGCGGCCGCCTCGCTACCTACGGCCGACCCTCTTCCACATCCGGCGCCCGATCCGGCGGCGTCCGGCCAGATGCGAACCCGACATGGAGCTCCTCAAGCTCGCTGCCCTCGACGCGGAGGATCTCGCGATCCTCTCGGCCCATCTTCAGGATGCGGTCCTGCTCCCGCAGGATCTCGCTTATCTCGCACCGTCACACCGCTTCGTGCTGGTGGGGCGGCGTTTCGACTGGTCGGCCCCGGAGGGGGAGGCCCCGCGCCGTCGCCTCACCGGCCTCCATTTCGAGCGGGTCATGGCCGTGCGCGCGCGCGGAATCACGCCCGGCTCCACCTCCGACGAGCCTCTCAACCTTCTGGCCGTCACCTTCGAGCCGAAGGAGGAACCCTCCGGCACCATCACCCTGGTCTTTGCCGGCAAAGTAGCGATCCAGCTCGATGTGGAATGCATCGAGGCGCGGCTGAAGGATCTCGGTCCGGTCTGGGAGGTGGAAGGCCGCCCCGATCACGAGGCGGCGCAAGCCGGCCGCGCCGCGATCCAAGGTGATGCGGGTACGGCTCCCTCCGACAAGGACAACGTCGTGAAAGATTCTGCCTGATGGTGCGCCTCGACAGCCGCGACGCCGATTTCGCCACCGCCTTCGCCGGTCTTCTCAGCGTCAAGCGCGAGATCTCCGAGGATGTGGACGAGACCGTTCGCGGGATCATCGCCGGTGTGATCTCCGGGGGCGACGCCGCCCTGGTGGATTACACCCGCCGCTTCGACCGGCTCGGCGAGGACTTCTCCGCCGCGACCCTGCGGGTGACCCCGGATGAGGTACGGGCTGCCATCGCCGCCTGCCCGGCCGAGTCCCTCGATGCCCTGCGGCTCGCCGCGACCCGCATCGAGACGTTCCATCGCGGCCAGGTACCCGGCGACCACATGGCCACCGACGATCTCGGCGTGACGTCCGGCTGGCGTTGGACGTCGTTGGAATCGGTGGGGCTCTACGTGCCCGGCGGGACGGCGAGCTACCCCTCTTCCGTCCTCATGAACGCCATTCCGGCTCGCGTCGCCGGGGTCCCGCGTGTCGTCATGGTCGTGCCGATGCCCGAGGGACAGATGAACCCCCTGGTCCTGGCCGCGGCGGACCTTGCCGGCGTCACCGAGATCTACCGGATCGGCGGGGCCCAGGCCGTGGCGGCGCTCGCCTACGGCACCGAGACCATCGCCCCCGTGGCCAAGATCGTCGGACCGGGCAATGCCTGGGTGGCCGCCGCCAAACGCCGGGTGTTTGGGCAGGTCGGAATCGACATGATCGCCGGTCCGTCCGAGGTGCTGATCCTCGCCGACGGTCATGCCAACCCCGATTGGGTGGCCGCCGACCTCCTCGCCCAGGCCGAGCACGATGTCGCCGCCCAGTCGATTCTCATCACCGATTCGCCCGCCCTCGCCGATGCGGTGGAGATCGCGGTGGAACGCGCTTTGGCCACCCTGCCCCGCGCCGACATCGCCCGGGCGAGCTGGCGCGATTACGGCGCGATCGTCCTCGTCTCGGATTTCGAGGAGGCCGTGCCCCTGGTCGACCGCCTCGCCCCGGAGCATCTGGAGATCGAGACCGCCGACCCGGAGGCCCTGGCCGCCAAGGTCCGCAATGCCGGTGCGATCTTCCTCGGCAGCCATACGCCGGAAGCCATCGGCGATTACGTCGGCGGCCCGAACCACGTACTGCCCACCGCCCGCTCGGCACGGTTCTCCTCGGGCCTCGGCGTGCTCGACTTCATGAAGCGGACGACGATCCTGCGCTGCGATCCCGCCGCGCTGAGGGCCTTGGGGCCGGCAGCCATCGCGCTGGGACGGTCGGAGGGCCTCGACGGCCACGCCCGCTCGGTCGCGATCCGCCTGAATCTGTGAGGGGACGATGGCCGGCTCAGAACAACCAGAAACAGGACAAGCGGCAGAGAAAGCGTCGTCCATCCACCGCCTCGCGGCGGTGACCTTCGACGAGGATTCCATCGGCCGGGGCAATCCCGATCAAGAGCACGAGCGCGCCATCGCGATCTTCGACATCCTGGAGGAGAACCACTTCTCCATTCCCGGACGCGAGGGCCCCTACGCCCTCACCCTCGGCCTCGTGGAGAACAAGCTCTCCTTCGCGATCCGCCGACAGGACGGTGAGCCGGTGATGACCCATCTCCTGTCGCTGACCCCGTTCCGCCGGGTGATCCGCGACTACGAGATGATCTGCGAGAGCTACTACAACGCGATCAAGACCGCCTCGCCGACCCAGATCGAGGCGATCGACATGGGACGGCGCGGCCTGCACAACGAAGCCTCCGAACTCCTCCGGCAGCGCCTCGAAGGCAAGGTCGATCTCGACCACGACACCGCGCGACGCCTGTTCACCTTGGTCTTCGCCTTGCACTGGAAGGCGTGAGCGCCCTCCCCGTCGTTTGAAGCCCGAGGTAGTCACCGGATGGCGGAAGAGGCCGGCCCGAAGAAGACGCGCGTGCAGTCGGTGCTGTTCATGTGCAACTTCAACGCTGTGCGGTCCCTCGCGGCGGAGGCGGTGGCGCGTCACTATTTCGGCAAGTCCACCTATGTGCAGTCGGCGGGCGTCCGTTCCGGCGAGCCGGCAGACCCGTTCATGGTTGCGGCCCTCGACGAGATCGGCATCAACGCCTCGAAACACCGGCCCCGGACGCTCCTCGAACTCGAGGAGTGGGAGGGGCTGAATTTCGACCTCATCATCACCCTGTCGCCGGAGGCGCACCACGCGGCTCTGGAGGTCACTCGGACCAACGCCGTCGACGTGGAATACTGGCCGACGCCGGACCCGACGCTGATGCAGGAAGCCTCGCGCGATCAGCGCCTCGAAGCCTATCGCGACGTCCGTGACGGGTTGATCACCCGAATCAAGGCCCGGCTGAAGCCGTAATGCGCCGGAGCGAGGTCACCGCTCCGTAGCTCTTCTCGGCGATGCGCTCCACCGCCACCCCCAGGGGCTCCACCGCCACCGCCATGTGGTGGCCGTTGGCGTGGATGAGGCGGGTCTCGTCCAGCATCATCCCCACATGGCCGCGCCAGAAGACGAGGTCGCCCCGGACCAGGCCGTCGAGGCGCTGGGGCAGCGCCGTGCCGAGCGCCGCTTCCTGCTGATCCGCGTCGCGGGGAGACGGAATGCCCGCCATGGCGAGGCAAAGTTGGACGAGGCCCGAGCAATCGAGCCCGAGACTGGTGCGACCACCCCACAGATAGGGCGTGCCCACGAGACGCTCGGCGGTTGCGGCAGGGTCGGACTCCACCGTGCCGACCGGGACGCAATGATCGGCGAAGACGTAAGAGCCCTCCGCCAAGCGCAGGAACTCACCCTCCTGCCCGGTGACGCCGAGTCCTGCGCCGAGGCTCACGTGCCCGAGTGGTGGCCGCTTCATGTTTGCGGCCGGATAGAGGAAGGTCCGAATGGCCGTCACCCGATGGGTCGGGGACGGGACGCCCGGGGCGCAGGATTCCGCCGGTAGGTAGCCGACATAGCCGTCGGTTTCGAACTGTACGAAGGTGAAGCCGTCGCTCGTGTCGTAGAGGGTCAGGGGGTCGCCCATGACCGCTTCGGTCTCGATGCCGGCGTCGAGACTCGGTCGCCGCCGCAAGGGGGCGGATGCCACGATGAGCCGGCCGGGCTGCCCCGCTACATAGCGGTCGGCGTCGATCCGGCCGCGAAGGCGGAGATCGGCGAGGTCGGGGCGGGCCGGGACCAGCCTGGAATCGGTGAGATCGGTGATGGGAAACATGATGGGCGCAGTATCGACGGGAGCCCGACGGCGCGCAACGCATCGGACGAGGCCCCAACGGAGCCACTGGAATATGCGTCATAATGACGCGTATCTTGCTCCTCCGATGGGCATTCGCTCAGGCAATCGAATAGGGAAATGGCATCCCGGCCTCGATCTGGCGGAAATTCCGACTCCAACGGTGGGGAATGCGCGAAACGCGTGGGTGCATCGTTAAAATGGTGCAATGCACCGGAGCCCCTGTCGCGCTATCCTCGGCTCATGTCGAGCGTGGGCCGAGTCGTGAAGAAGACGCCGAAATCCTTCCAAGACCTGCCCCCGATCCGCGTGCGGCGCGAACCGCCCACGATCCCCGAGGCGGTCGCTGCCGCGCAGGATCTCGCGGACGATCTCGAACAGCAGGTCGAGATTGCCGCTGGCCTGATCGGACTTCCCCTCGACGAGGTGCGCCCGCACGTACTCGCCGCCGGGAAGCAGAAGCCCGAGAAGATCTCCGAGCGCATCCTCACCGCCGGCAGCCCGAGCCGGGCGCCGCGCACCGTCATCGTCGAGCGTCGTACCCGCCCGCCCGTCGTGGTGGAACGGCGCGGCCGTCCCCTCGACGGGCGGCGCTGACCGCCTACCAGGCCAAGGTCGCGCCGGTATAGTCGAGATAGGCGATGCCGGGTTTGCCGAGCCGGTTCTCGATGACGTCGGCCAGTCCGGCGACGCTCGTCGCCACGTCGAGATCCGCCTCCTCACCACCCATCTCCGTGCGGACCCAGCCGGGATGGAGAAGGACCACGCCGAACCCTTCGTCGCGGTGACGGATCTCGAAACTGATGGCCAGCGTGTTCAACGCTGCCTTGCTCGCGCGGTAGGTCTCCCATCCGCCACTCTCGTTGAGGGAGACGCTGCCGAGGACGGAACTCATGAAGGCGATGAGACTGTTGCCCGCCAGCCGATCGCGAAACCGTTCGGCGAAGCGGATCGGGCTGATGGCATTGGTGAGGTAGACCTGCGCGGCGACCTCGCGTGGGACCTCATGAGCAGGATCGTGCGCCTGGGTCGCCACGCCGGCCACCACGAAGATCAGGTCGTAGCGTTGGTGAGCGAGCCGATCGTGGAGAGTGGCAACCGCCGCGTCATCATCGATATCGGCGGTCTCGATGCCGAGCGCGTCGGAGGCCAAAGCCGCCAATCCGGCGGAAGGCGAGCGCTGGGTGGCGGTGACCGCCCAGCCGCGCGCGAGGAACGTCTCCACCAATCCGAGGCCCAGGCCGCGCGAAGCCCCGACGATCAATGCGTTCCTGCGTGTTCCGGCCATGGTTGGGGTCCTCCATCGCCGGGGCGAAGCCCGGCATCACGGGCCTAGTTTGGCCTTTTCCTCACGGCGGCAATGGCGGCGGACGCGCTCAATCGGCGGTCTGGACCGACCAGGTGGCATGGCTGATCCGCTCGTCGCGCTCCAACCCGGCCACCACCGCGTCGAGTTCGGCGGAGTCCACCGCCGTCGCCACCAGGGTCGCCACCACCTCCACCGTCTCCTCGCCGCGTTCCACCACCTCGGTGCCGCCGACCGGGTAATGCGCCGCCTCCAGCCGTTCCACGAGAAGGTCGCGGGCGGGGCCGGCATGCTCGGCCGGCACCGTGACCTGGACCTCGTAGGTGGCCTCGGTCTGGCTCTCGTCGATGGGGACGCGGTTGATGGCGTTGACGAGGGGCCGCAGCAGAGTGTTGCCGGACAGGATTGCCGCCGTGACGAAACAGGCCTCCAGGGGGAAATCGGCCCCGGCGAAGGCTCCCACTGCCGCGGAGCACCACAGGGTGGCAGCGGTGTTGAGGCCACGGACGTTCATGCCCTCCTTCATGATGACGCCGGCCCCGAGGAAACCGACGCCGGAAATGACGTAGGCGACCGTGCTCACCGCGCCGCGCGTTCCTTCGAGGCGCATGCCGAGATCGACGAAGGCCGCCGCGCCCACCGCCACCAGCACGTTGGTACGCAGGCCCGCCGTACGCTGGCGATATTGCCGTTCGGCCCCGATCATCGTGCCGAGCACGAAAGCGACGATGAGGCTGACGGCGGAATTCACGAATTCCGGTAGCGGCGAGGCGAGGAGCGCAGTCATGGGCGCTGCATGTCGCCCGCCCATGACGAAACGGTGACGCTTCGCGCGTCAGCCACCGAGGAAGGCCCGCAGGGCCTTAAGCGTCTCGGGGGCATTCTCCTCCGCGAGGAAATGCCCCGATGTGATGTCCACGGCCTCGGCCTTCGGCGCGAAGGTGCGCTGCCAGGCCGCCAGCGGGGTTTCGTGAGAATGGTCGAGATAGCCGTCGCCGGTGAGGATCAGCGTCGGGCAGGAGAGGGTCTTTCCTGCCGCGAGATCATCGAGGTCGGCCTCGCGGTCACGGGTCGCACCGGCGCGGTAATCCTCGCAGAACGCGTGGATGCGCTCGGGCACATTCCAGTTCTCGCGATAGAGGCGCAACGCCTCCGGGGCGAAGGGGTCGAGGCTCCCGGCGTTGCTCCATTGCCGAAGGAGGCCTTCGAAATAGGCGACTGGATCGCGGCCGATCTCTTCCTCCGGACCGGGGGCAGGCCGAGCCAGGGATGCCCAATGCGACGACACGTTGGGATCGGCTTCGATCCGCTCCCACTGAACGAGGGTGGGTAGGATATCGAGAAGGGCGAGGCGCTCGATCCGGCCCGGCTCGTCGAGGGCGAGTCGGTAGCCCACGCGCCCGCCGCGATCGTGACCCACGAGTGCGAAGCGGACATGGCCTAGCCGCTCCATGATCGCCACCACGTCGCGACCCATGCGGCGCTTGGAATAGGCCTCGTGATGGGGGTCACCTTTGGGCGCTTCCGACCAGCCGTAGCCTTTCAGATCGAGGCACACCACGCGATGGGTCTCGGCCAAAGCCGGCGCGATGCGGTGCCAGCAGGCATGAGTCTGCGGAAATCCATGAAGGAGGATGACGGGAGGCGCATCCTCACGACCGCCGCTGCGGGCGAAGAAACGGCCCTCCGGAATGTCGATCCAGTCCGCGCTGAAGCCGGGGAAGAGGTCTGTACTCATGGTCTGCTCCAGTCTGCCCGCTGGGTTGGGACGGAAACCGTGAGGCCGGCCCTCGGTTTCCACCGACGTCTAGCAGGATGCGACATAACGCCGAATTCCGGCTTAGATCCTCGGGATCGGCAGAGAAATCCGCTCTGCATGCATTCGACTTCATGAAATCCCGGTGGTCGGGCATTCTGCCCGATCTCACCCTCGTGTTTCACGGGAAACGTCCCACGGGATTGACGCCGGTGCTCCGCTGCATGCAAACCCGATCGACATAGGGATCTCTTAAGAATCCGCCCGAGGAGACGCGCATGGTGCTGTACGCCGGCCCTGCCACGATCATGCCCCGCTTATCCGTTGCGGCAGCCCTGCGGGCGGCTCCGGCCGACGCGCGCTCATGAGCGACGCGACACTGGCCATGCGTCCCGCTACCTCGGCGGCGCCGGCCGCCGACGAGGCGCTTCGCGCACGCATCCTCGCTTTGCGGGATGGCCTGAGCCACGGACTCATCGGCGCCGAAACCCTCGTGGAGCGCCTGCTCATCGGGCTTCTCACCGGTGGCCATCTCCTCATCGAGGGCGCGCCCGGCCTCGCCAAGACGCGCGCGGTCAAGCGCCTGTCGGACGGGCTCGACGGCAGCTTCGCCCGCATCCAATGCACGCCCGACCTGATGCCGGCCGATCTCACCGGCACCACCGTCTGGCGCCAGGATGCCGGCGATTTCGAGTTCCTGCCCGGTCCGCTGTTCCACTCCCTCATCCTCGTGGACGAGGTGAACCGCGCCCCGCCCAAGGTGCAGTCGGCGCTGCTGGAATCCATGGCCGAGGGCCAGATCACGGTCGCCGGCCATACCCATGTCCTGCCCGACCCGTTCATGGTGGTGGCGACCCAGAATCCCATCGAGCATGCGGGAACCTTCCCGCTACCGGAGGCACAGCTCGACCGCTTCCTCCTCCATGTGGTGGTGGAGATGCCCGACGAAGCCTCCGAGCGCCGCATCCTCGACCTCGTCGAGGGCGAACTGAACCACCATGCCGAGGCGATGCCGGTGAAGCTCACCGTGGCGGAGATCCGCGCCGCCCGCGCGGCGGCCCTCAACGTCCACGTCTCGTCGGCCCTCAAGGACTATCTGGTGCGGCTCGTGGCCGGCACCCGCACCGACAAGGCGGCCCCGGATCTCCGCGCCTCGATCGAGCACCCGGCCTCCCCGCGCGGAACGCTGGCCCTGATGCTCGCCGGCAAGGCGCGGGCCTATCTGCGTGGCCGCGACCACGTGATCCCGGAGGATATCTCGGATCTCGCCGCCGACGCTCTGGCGCACCGGATCGGGCTTACTTGGCGCGCCGCCGCCGAGGGACAGACCGCGCGGGGCATCATCAAGGGCCTCGTCCAGCGGGTCCGGGCGCTCTGAAGGCGGAATGGTCGGGTAGCACAGCCATGGCGTCCCCCTCCGGCCCGAGCACGGGCTCCGCACACGGCCCCAGTATCCATCTCTCGGGCGAAGCCCTGATGGGACTACGCCACCTCGCCCGACGCGGCGTCTCGCCGGCCACCCGCACCCTGGCGGGTCTTCCCGGAGGCATCGTCACCCGCCGGCGTGGACGCGGATCGGAGCCCGACGACGTGCGACTCTGGTCCGAGGGCGACGACCGCCGCCATATCGACCGCAACGCCACCGCCCGCACCGGCATCCTTCACGTGCGGACTCACCATGACGAGCGCGACCGCGCCGTAGTGCTGCTAGCGGATTTCCGCCCTTCCATGCTGTTCGGCACGCGTCGCGCCCTGCGCTCGGTGGCGGCGGCCGAAGCCCTGGTGCTGCTCGGCTGGCGCATCGTCGGCGATGGTGGCCGCATCGGTCTCGTGGCCGCGTCCTCGGGGGAGCCGGTGGTGGTCCGTTCCGGCGGCGGCGAGCGGGCCATGACGGCGGTGACGGGTGCCCTTGCCATGGCTCATGCCCAGGCGCTCGCCGCCTCGGACATGCAGGATCCCCCCCTAGACCGCAGCCTCACCGTGGCGGCGAGCCTGCTTCCGTCCGGCGGCCATCTCGTCATCGGGAGCGCGCTGGACGCGCCGGGGCCTGAATTCGACCACCTGCTCACCGTGCTGGCCGAGCGCCTGTCGATCCGCCTCGTCCTCGTCAGCGATGCGTTCGAGCGTAGGAAGCCGGCGGGGTTCTTTCCGTTCGCCACGCCGGACGGGCAGCGCGGCACGGTTCAGGTCGGGCGCTCCGCCGCCAATACGGATGGCGTGCCCGACGACCGACTCATCGCCTATGCGCGGCGCGGCATCGAGGGTCTGCGCCTCGACGTGGAGGCCGGCCCCGAAGCCTATGCTCCGCTGATGGAACGTCTCGATGCGGTGCTGTAGCGCGTGAACCCGCTTAGCTCCCCCACCGATCTCACCCAGCTGCGCGGCCTGCACCTCCCGGCCGATGCGGGTAGTGGCGCGCAGGGCGAGGTGGTGCTGGCCATCGCGCTGGGCTTCGTCGCGGCCCTTCTCGTCGGCCTCGTCAGGCTGAAGCGGGCGCGCTCGAACGCTTCGGTGCGGGCCTCGGCCCTGCGCGGCCTCGCCGAGACGCGCACACTCGCTCGGGACGCACGCCTCATCGCGCAGGCCCGCCTGTTGCGGCGCCTCGCCCGGACGCTCGCCGGCGACGAGGCCGCCTCGACCCAGGGACGCGACTGGGCGGCCACCCTCGACCGCCTCTTCGCCACGGATGTCTTCAGCAAGGGCGCAGGCAGGGTCGTGACGGAGGGCCTGTACCGGCGCTCCTCCCCGGCCGACGTCGAGACCCTCGATTCCGAACTCAGCCGTCTTTTCGCGCGGATCAGGGCCTGAGCCGATGCCAGCCTGGTTCACCGCTTTCCTCTCGGCCTTCGATCTCGCCGCGCCCCTGGCGCTGCTGCTCCTGCCGCTGCCCTTTCTCGCGGCCCGGCTGCTGCCGCCCGAGCGGATGGGATCGAGCGGTGCCTTGCGCGTTCCGTCCACCGTCGTGATGGGCTCCGCCCGAGGGGACGGCGTGGCGGCGCGCGGGCGCAGGCGCTCGCTCCTGATCTGGACCCTCTGGGCCGCCCTGGTGGCGGCGCTCGCCGGCCCCCGCCTCGTCCTGCCCGCCACCGCGCTTCCGGCCTCGGGTCGCGAGATCATGCTGGTGATGGACCTCTCCGGCAGCATGGAGCGCCGCGACTTCGCCATCGACGGCGAGACCGTGACGCGGCTCACCGCGGTGAAGCGGGTGGGCACCGACTTCATCCGCCGCCGGGCCGGGGACCGGATCGGCCTCGTGATCTTCGCCAACGAATCCTACGTCGCCGCGAGCCCGAGCTTCGACACCAATACCGTGGCGCGCGCCCTCGACGAGGCGACGATCGGCCTCGTTGGCCGCTCCACCGGCATCGGCGACGGTCTCGGCCTCGCCCTCAAGCGGCTGGTGCCTGCCACCTCCGGCGAGGCGTCCGACATCCCGCAGGCCACATCGAAGGTGGTGGTGCTGATGACGGACGGGGCCAACAATGCCGGCCAGACCACGCCGCGCGACGTGGCGGCTTTGGCCAAGGAACTCGGCGTCAAGGTCCACACCATCGCGCTCGGCCCCCGTGACATGTCCAATGCCGACGGCGAGCAGGATGTGGTCGATGCCGAGACCTTGCGGGATATCTCGACTCTCACCGGGGGCACCTTCTTCAGGGTGAAGACCACCGACGACCTCATCGCCATGGCCGATTCGATCGATGCCATCGAAGGGGGTCGGGCCAAGGCTCCCCCGGTCCCCCTGCGGCAGGACCTGTGGCCCTGGCCCGCCGGCCTTGCTCTCCTCTGCGCGGCGGGCCTGCTGGTAGCGAGGCGCAAGGCATGAGCGCCCTTCTCTCCCTCGCCATCCTGCGGCCCTGGTGGCTCCTGGCGATTCCCGTCATCCTCGTCCTCGCCCTGCGCGCGGCCTGGCGCTCGGCCCCGCTGGGCGATTGGGCGAAGGCGGTCGATCCCGGCCTGATGGCCTTCCTCGAGACGCGCGGAGCCGTCCTCGGTGGTCGGCGCCAGGCCAACCTCGCCGCCGCCATCGCGGCCGGCCTCATCGCCGTCGCCCTCACGGGACCGGCCATCGAGCGCCCGGACGCGGCGACCTTCCGCAACCTCGATGCGACGGTGGTCGTCATCGATCTCTCGCGCTCCGTGGCCGAGGGCGGCCACCTCAAGGAGGTCCGCCAGATCGCCGACAGCGTGGCCCAGGCGGCGGGCACACGCAGCGTCGCCGTGGTGGTCTATGCCGGCGACGCCTATCTCGCCGCCCCACCGACCACGGATCGCGACGCCCTGAGCCTCGTCCTGTTCGCCCTCGACGGCGACACCGTGCCCGATCGCGGCACCCATCCCGAGCGCGGCCTCGCCATCGCGCGCCGGACCCTGGAGGAGGCCGGCGTCATCGCCGGCGACGTGGTCCTCGTCACCGATGGCGACGGGATCGGCGATGCCGCCATGCGCGAGGCCACTGCGATCCGGAACAAGGGATGGCATCTCCATGCCGTGTTCGTTCCGGCCACCAATTCCCTGCCGGTGGGATCGCCCAAGCCGGACCGGGCGGCCCTCGACCGCGTGACCGGCACGGGCAACGGCCTCACCGTCGATCTCGACAGGCCGGCCGCCCTCCTCGATGTGGTGGGGGCCAGCACGGCGCAACATCTGGCGGCGGGCGGCTACACCGTGCTCGCCTTCGCCGATCTGGGACGCTGGCTGATCCTCCTCGCCCTGCTTCCGGCCCTCGCCCTGTTCCGCAGGAGCGCCTGATGAGCACCTCGCGCCTCTCCTTGCCTGATCGTCTTCCCTTCGCCCGTTACTTGCCCCGGCATTGGACCGGCTGGGCGAGGATCGCCGGCATCACGCTGGCGGGGGCCGGCATTCTCAGCCTCACCCTGGTTTCGGAGCCGCGCACGACGCTCGGTCGCAGCCTGATGAGCCTCGGCCTGCCCAACGCCGCCGCCACCATCCTTGCCGATCCGGCCTGGCGCGGGCCCGCGCTCTACGAGGCGGGACGCTACGAGGAGGCCATCGCCATCTTCCGGAATGGCGGCCGGCGCAACGCCTACAATCTCGCCAATGCGCTCGCGCGCTCGGGCGACTTCCAGGGCGCCATCGACGCCTACGACGTCGCCCTGCAATACAATCCACGCGATGCGGATGCGCAGGCCAACCGCTCCCTCGTCGCCCGTCTCGTGGCCGAGGGGCCGGGTGATCCGGGCAAGGGCGGCGGCCTCGCCAATGCCACCGCGACGGTGGGCTCGCGCTACAACAAGACGTCGAACCAGGATCCCAACGACGACATGAAGGCCTCCTCCGTCGGTGAGGGACTGGCCGGCAATAAGGAGGGAGGCACCTCCTCCTCGACGCCGGGCAACAGCAAGGTGGCGCGGCGCGGCAAGGCCGAGCAGCAATCGGTGGATTCCGGCAAAGGTGAAGCGAGAGGCTCGGCCAGCGATGCAGCCGGTCGTGGACGCACGGGCGCCGGTTCCGCCATGGTCGCCGCCGCCCCGGAGCGGGAGGCGCGGCGCGTGACGAAGAGCTTCGAAGCGCACGAAATCCGCCCCGACCGCCTCTGGCTCCAGACCCTACCCGACGATCCGGGCCGGTATCTCAAGCTGCGCCTGAAAGCCGAGCAAGCGGTGCGTGTGGAAGCGGGCACGGCGGTCCCGGCGGGAAGCAACCCATGGTGAGCGGAGTGTATCGCCCGGATACCAACCCTCCCCCCTCTGCGGGGGAGGGTGCCTGCGGAGCAGGCGAGAGAGGGGACGACCTCTCCGGAACTGGCGCTCCCCTCTCCCGACCCGCTTCGCGGGCCACCCTCCCCCGCAGAGGGGGGAGGGATCACGGACGGCGTGGCATCCTCATGCTCGGCGCATTCCTATTCCTCGCCGCTCCCGCACAGGCCGAAATCGCTCCCGGCGACCTCACCCTGACGGTGACGCCGGAGCTCAACGGTAACGCTGCGCCGTTCTCGCGGGAAATGGTGCTGCTCCACATTCGCGGCGTCTACCGGCAGGCGATCCTGCTGGAGGAGGTCGTCCAGCCGTCGCTGGCGAATTTCAGCTGGACCCAGCTCGGCCGGGACACCTGGTCGAAGACACGCTTGCCGGACGGACAGGTGGCGGTAGCCTTCGACCGTACCATCGCGATCTTCCCGCACCATCCGGGCGACTTCACCATCGACCCGTTCATCCACCGCCTCACCATCAACGATGGCGGCACCCGCAAGGTGGTGGACGTTCCCTCCGTACCGGTCTCGCTGCCCGTCGCCACCTGGACGAAGCCGGTGGGCGGCCCCGACGTAAAGGAGCCGTGGTGGCTACCGGCGCGGGACGTCACGATCACGGATTCCTGGAGCCCCGATCCCGAAACGGTGAAGATCGGCGAGACCACGAGGCGCATCGTCACCCTGGAGGCGCAGGGGCTGGTGGCCGAAGGGCTGCCGCCAAGGCCGGTCATGCGCACACGCGGTATCCTCACCTTCGCGGGCCCCGTGACCCGCGAGACGATCATCACCCCGACGGGTCCGGTGGCGCGGGCGACCTATCAATGGGACGTGCGCCCTGCCGTCACCGAGATCGTCCCGCTGGATGCGATCACCATTCCCTGGTTCGACACCGTCTCGCGGACCCTGCGGGAAGCGGAAATCCCGGCCCGCCAGATCGGCGGCGGCCTGCCCGACCGGGACGAGGACGCCAAACCCGTCGCTCCGGCCTCGCCGATGGTCGTTGCGGCTGCGGCCGTGGGAGCTTTCGGGTTCGGCCTCGCCCTCATCGGCTTTGGCGTTCCGAGACGCTCACGGACCCTGCGCCTCGACCGTGCGACGCGTCGCGAACTCGCACGCCACGCGGAGGCCGGCGACGGACTGGGTTTCCGCGCTGCCCTCGGCCCAGTCTTCGAGCGCGAACCCGAACTCGCGCGGCTCTGGCGCTCCACTCCGGTCATCTCCGAGGCACTGGCCGCCCTCGACGCCTCGCTCTATGGCCGAACCGAGGAAGCGACGCCGGACCTGGCTCTATTAGCCGGCAACCTGTCGAAGCCGTTCAAGATCGACAGGCTTCCCGCCGAGCCGGTCAACCCGTTGGCGGATCTCGATGGTCGGGCTTTGCGACGGTAACCTTTCGTTCACCCTGTTCTGAGAATTTCGAGCCTCGTCCACGGACGGTGAGTTGGGTGGTGAACCCCATCGACAGGGCTTCCGGCGACGGGAGCACGCAGCGGGATGACATGAGCCGAGGGCGCGAGACAGCAGGAGGCCAAGCCGCGAGGGTGCTGATCGCGGCATGTTTCGTCGCGTCCGTCTTGGACGGCCCGGCCGGGGCCGCCGATGCGCGGGAGCGCTGGTCCACTCCCTACGGCGTGGAGGCCAACCGCCCTGTTCCGGGAGCCGAGCCGCCGCCGCGTTACTTCCCGCGCGCGGACGAGGACAGCACGCCGCGACGGGAGCGTGCGAGACCCCGACGGCTCGCCTGTATCCCGAGAAGCGTACCCATCCCCACCGACGCGCCGGACGATCCGAGCTATGTCGGATCGACCTACGGGCTCGGAAAACCGAGCTATTACGGCTTCAAACCGGCACTGGGCGTGGACGATCCCTTCGGTCGGTCCCTCCTACCCTATTGCAACTGACCTCGGGCGCTCGCGGCATCTGGCCTTCCGGCACCGAGTTGGGATAGTCGAAGGCTTATCGACGTCCCTCAGAGCCCTGCCGAAGAGCCCCGATGAGCAGCCAAGCCTCGCCCGTCACCCCGGTCCGGTTCGACGCGGTGGACCCCATGCGGGCCTGCATCCGCGCCTGGAAGGCGGCGGGCGACCGTGTCGTCTTCGTGCCCACCATGGGTGCCCTACACCAGGGCCACCTCTCCCTCGTGACCCGGGCGCGGGAACTGGGGGAGCGGGTCGTGGTCAGCATCTTCGTCAACCCGACGCAGTTCGGGCCGAGCGACGATTTCTCGCGCTATCCGCGCGATACCGAGGCCGATCTCGCGCTGCTGTCGGAGGCGGGCGTCGATGCCGCCTACTGTCCCACCGTGGAGACGATGTACCCGGCGGATTTCTCCACCAGCCTCACGGTGGCGGGCATCAGCGAGGGATTGTGCGGCGCGTTTCGTCCGGGCCATTTCTCCGGCGTCGCCACGGTGGTGACGAAGCTCGTCAACCAGGTCCAGCCCGATACCGCCCTGTTCGGCGAGAAGGATTTCCAGCAATTGCAGGTGATCCGCCGCGCAGTGCGCGACCTCGACATCCCCGTCGCGATCGGCGGCGTGCCGACTCTGCGGGAAGAGGACGGCCTCGCCCTTTCCTCGCGCAACCGCTACCTCGATGCACAGGAGCGACGGATCGCCCCTCTTCTGCACCGCGAGCTGTCGATGATCGCCGAAGGATTGCGAGCGGGGAACGCCGCGTCCCCCCTCGTCTCCGCCTCGACCGATCGGCTGATCGCGGCCGGGTTCAGCACGATCCAGTATCTCAGCGTGTGCGATGCCGACACGCTGGCCCCGGTGGAACACGCCACGGGAGCGACCAGGATTCTGGTCGCCGCCTATCTCGGCTCGACGCGACTCATCGACAACGTGGCGGTCTGACAGTCCGTCATCTGACAGTGATTTACTGGCGCGGTCGGTCGAGGCGGTGGGCCATGAAGAAATCGACCATCGCCCGTGACGCATCGGGTCCGCGACGGTCGGTGTAGCTGCCCGACGGGTCGCCCCCCGACCAGGCATGGTTGAGGCCGCGCACGACCCAGCTTTCCACCACCACACGATCGGTCTCGTCGGCATAACGCGTGCGGATATAGGAGAGCCCGCCCGGACTCACGCCGTCCGAGACGGAAGGCGTGAGCGCATCGACGCCGGCCTGGAGCAGGACCTGCTCGCCATTGCGCGGGTGGACGGTGCTGTCGTTCTCACCGTGAACCATGATGGTCGGAACGCGGGGCGTCCCTCCCTGCAGAGTGGCGGCGGCTCCCGAAGGCCCGAGACGCATCGTCGTCAGCGCCGAAGAGACGTCGCCGGCGCATCCGGCCGCGAGGCCGGAATGCACGCCGACGGCGGCGTAGAGATCGGGATAGGCCAGGGCCACGTTGGCGGCGGCCGCGCCACCGGCCGAGAGGCCGGCGATGTAGACCCTGCGCGGATCGACATCGTAGCTTTGCATCACCTCACGGGTAAGGCCAGCGATGATCTCGGCCTCGCCCAGGCCCCGTGCCTGATCGCCGGGCTGGTACCAGTTCCAACAGCGCTGGCCATGGTCCCTCGTGCTCTGGCCTGGATAGGCGACGAGGAACCCTTCCTGCTCGGCAAGGAGGTTCATGCCGGTTCCGGCAGCGAAATCGTCCGGTAACTGGGTGCAGCCGTGCAGCATCACAACCAGGGGAGGATGGGTGACCGTACGGCTGGGAATGTAGAGCTTGTAGTCGCGCGCACCCGCTTCGTTGGCGAAGGAATGCGCGGTGAAAGTTCCCTCTCCCGTGGTGAGAGACGGAACGTTTCCGTCCCGGAACAGCGTCGCAGGATCGAACCCCATGAAGCCGGACGTCGCCGGAGCGGGAGCATTCGCGCCTTGAGCGACCGCGCCGGATGGCGACGACAGGCCGAATTTCCGCGCGACCTGATCCAGGGCCCCACGAAACTGATCGTGCAGACCTTCCGCGATCCCGCCTGCCGAATGCGTGGAGGTTGCGGCGTCCGCCGTCTGACCGGAATGGCTGGCGCCCTGGCTCCCGAACAGGCCGCGCTGAATGAGATCGGACGCTTCCTGCAAGCGGCCCGCCCCCGTCAGCTTGGTGGCTTCGACGAGATCGGCCAGACGTGCCTGTGTCCGGTTCGGGTGATCAGCCATCGCATGATCGCTTTCTTGGGTGTTGGACATGTGTGTCGACGAGCGGCCAGCGGATCTGATCGATGCAGGATAAAAGCTGATCCGGCATCGACGATGGGCTCGATTCGCCTCCGCGCCGACTCGTTGTGCAAAGATGTAAGCTGGTTCTGTTGCAATGCAATATGTGTTTTATTGCATTGCACCTAGGCAATATTTACTCGCCTTCGCTCTCGCTGACATAGTCGCGCCAGATCGGGCTTGCACTGAGAGACGAGACGAACGCAGCATGCTGGCTAACGTCCAAGGGGTTCAAGCGGTTGCGCAATCGGCGTGGCCCCGTGGCGACGGGACCGTCGCCGGAGGCAACGATCTGGATCGGTTCGGCGGCCTCGACCATCGCCAGGCCAAGGCTTGTCTGCTTGCCGCCCAGCAGCTCGATATAGACCTCGGCCAGGATCTGAGCGTCGAGAAGCGCACCGTGTTTGGTGCGCCGCGTCGTATCGATCCCATAGCGTACGCAAAGCGCGTCGAGGCTGTTGGAAGCGCCGGTATGCTTGCGCCGCGCCATCTGCAGCGTGTCGACCACCGCCCCCAGGTCGATCTGCGGCGGTCCGCCTTCGCCGAGCCGGGCGAACTCCATGTTGAGGAAGCCCACATCGAAGGGCGCGTTGTGGATCACGAGGGGGGAATCGCCGCAGAAGGCGACGAAATCGTCCACGATCGCCGAGAAGACGGGTTTGTCCGCCAGAAACGCGTCGGACAGACCGTGGACGCCGAACGCGCCCTGCGAGACCGGCCGAGTCGGGTTGACGTAACGGTGGAAGGTCACCCCCGTCTGGATGTGGTTGATGAGCTCGACGCAGCCGATCTCGATCAGCCGGTCCCCGTTCTTGGCATCCGTACCGGTGGTTTCGGTGTCGAGGACGATCTCACGGAGCATGGTGCGGTCCATTCGAGGAGAAACGAAGCGGTCGGTCAGGCTTGGCCTGCGCCGACGAGCCGTTCGATGAGAGCGTCGACCTGATTTTCGGCGCCAGCAAGGCCAAGCCCGGTATCGATGAGGAAGTCGGCACGGGCGCGCTTATCGGCATCGGGCATCTGCTTGGCGAGGATCGCGGCAAAAGCCGCCTCAGACATGCCTGGGCGCGCCAGCACACGCTGCCGCTGAACATCGGGATCCGCCGTCACCACCAGAACCGCATCGCATCTCGCCTCTCCGCTGGTCTCGAACAGGAGGGGGATGTCGAGGATCACCAGGGAGGCGTCGGCGTGCTCGTCGAGGAAGCGCTGCTCCTCCGCGCGGACGAGGGGATGGATCGCGGCTTCCAGCCGGGCGAGAGAATCCGGCCGGCCGAGCACATGGTCCCGCAGGCGCGCGCGGTCGACGGAGCCATCCTCCGCGATGGCGTCGGGGAACAGGTCGGTAATGAGACGGGCGCCGGCTCCACTCGCGGCGTAGAGGCGCCGCACCGCCGCATCCGCGTCGTGGAGCGGGATGCCGCGCCGGGCGAACATGGCGGCCGTGGTCGATTTCCCCATGCCGATGGAGCCGGTGAGGCCGAGAATGAACGGCCGGGTCAACGGTTCGCGACCAGATCGGCGACGATCAGGGCACGCAGCTCCGGCGTCACCACGGGACGGGTCCCGAACCAGCGTTCGAAACCCGGCACTGCCTGATGCAGGAGCATGCCGAGCCCGTCCACCACGCGATGCCCTCGCGCAGCTGCCGCTGCGAGGAGCGGCGTCTCCAAGGGCGAGTACACGATATCGGCGACGGCACATTCAGCCGGCAAACGATCCAGCTTGATGTCGAGGGGCGGCTTGCCGGTCATGCCGAGGGAGGTAGTGTTGACGAGAAGCCGGGCGCGGCGGAGGGCATCGTCGAGCCTGTCCCAGTCGATGGCCTCCACGCGGGACGGATCGAGTTCCACGATGGCCTCGGCCCGCGAGCGCGTGCGGTTGGCCACGAGGATGCGGCTCGCCGGCCGGTCGAGGAGGCCCGCAACGACGGCCCGTGCCGCCCCTCCCGCTCCGAGGATCACGACATCTCCCCCATCGGCGCCGAGCCGGTCCGCCCCGAGGGTCTCGTCGAGATGGGCGGTGAAGCCGACGGCGTCGGTGTTGTCGCCGACGAGACGTCCCTGCCCGTCGAAGGAGAGCGTGTTGACCGCGCCGATCCGCCGGGCGGACGCCGTCAGCACCTCGGCCCCGGCGAAGGCGGCTTCCTTATGTGGCAAAGTCACGTTTCCGCCGGCGAACCCAGCAGCCTTCAGGCCGCGCAGGAAGGTCCCAAAATCCTCCGGCGCCACGTCGATCCGCTCGTAGGACCCATCGAGCCCGAGGGTCGAGAGCCAGTGTCCGTGGATCATCGGCGACCGGGAATGGGCGATCGGATGACCGACGACGAAGGCTTTGATCATGAATGGGTCTCGCGGGGCGTTCGGGATCAGAAGGCAAGGCAGCCATGGCAGCGCAACCGGTCAAGCAATCCGGTCAGCGGCAGGCCGAGGATCGTGGCATGGGCGCCTTCGATTTCCGCGAACAGATGGATGCCGAGGCCTTCCAGCTGGTATCCCCCCACCGTGCCGGTGACGCGGTCATGGCCGGCAATCGACAGATAGGTGTCGATGGCGGCCGCGCTCAGGTCCCGCATGGTCAGACGGGCCTCGTCGTGAATCACGTCCTGCTCGCGCCCCGGTACGATGAGTGCGGCGGCGGAATGCAGGGAATGCGTCCTGTTGGATAGCCGGCTCAGCTGATGTTTCGCCGCGTCGAGGGAGGCGGATTTGTGGAACACCTCCCCGTCGCAGGCGAGAACCTGATCCGCGGCCAGGACGATCCTGTCGCGGGCCTTTTCCGCGACCGCCCGTGCCTTGGCCAGGGCCAGCCGGCGGGCGAGATCGGCGGGGGCGAGGGGGCCTGAATCGGCCTCGATGCCTCGCTCGTCGACATTCGGGATCACGACCTCCACGTCGAGGCCGGCGGCTTCGAGGAGATGCCTGCGCGTCGGCGAGCCGGAGGCAAGAACCAATGGACGTTCGGGAAGCCAGAGATGGGTCATGACGGAGCTCGCTTCGCGTTTCACGCCACGATGAACTTGAGCCGGTGCTCGCGGTGGAGATCGAGGATCGCGGCGGCGGTCTCCTCGATGGACCGCCTCGTGACGTCGATGGTCGGCCAGCGATGTCGGCTGCAGAGTTTGCGGCAGGCGGCGATCTCGTCGGCGACGGCGTCGCGATCGACATAGAGAGAGGTGTCGTCCGCCTTCAGGCTCAGCAGACGGTTCTGACGAATCTGCACGATCCGCTCAGGAGACGCGAGAAGGCCGACCACGAGGGGCTTGCGGGCGTTCTCGAGATTGGGCGGCACCGGCATGCCGGGCACGAGCGGGAAATTCGCGGTTTTCAGCCCACGATTGGCCAGATAGATCGCCGTCGGGGTCTTCGAGGTGCGGCTGACGCCCACGAGGATCACGTCGGACTCGTCGATGTCGAAGGGCAGGTTGCCGTCGTCATGCGCGAGGGTGAAGTTCATCGCGTCGATGCGCTTGAAATATTCGGCGTTCAGCATGTGCTGCGCTCCCGGCCGGGCCGTCGTCTCTGCGCCGAGATAGGATTGGAGCAGGGCGTGGACCGGCTGGAGCACGGAGAGGCAGGGCGAGCCCGTCTCGCGACAGGCCGCTTCCAGCCGCTCGGTGAGGTCGTGCCCGACGAGCGTGTAGAGGACGAGGCCCGGCGCCGCCTCGATCTCGGAGATCACCCGTTCGAGCTGGGCCGAGGATCGCACCAGGGGATAGACATGCTCGATGGCCGAGACGCCTTCATACTGGGCGGCGGCGGCGCGACCCACATTGATGAGGGTCTCACCGGTGGAATCCGACACGAGATGGAGATGGAAGTAGCTGCGACTCATCGGAAATTCCCATCCCAGGCCGGCGGACGGGCTCGAGGGATCTCCGGGTTATCCACCACACCTGAAGGCCGGAGTCGACAGGTGGGGATAAAGCACCCCTGTCCGGGCCGGGGGCGGAACCTTCCCCCGCGTTGTCGACTCTCACGTCAACATGCAGACCAACGACCCTCGTCCCGATCCCGGTTTGGGAGATTCAGGGAGGGTTCGGGCACGGGAGACCCATCACGGCGCGCAAGTCGCTGATTAGACTTCCCGTTCTCGAAAGTTAGCGCGAACCCGTTAAAGCCCCGTTAACGGCGGTGCGGCGGGGATGGGGTGTGGACAAGTTCGCGGTCCCGTCATCCCCCGTCTAAAAGAAAAAACAGAGTCCTAGAATCTCTCTTTTCTTATTAGATAGACGGGACGGGGACAGGGATTTTCGGCCACCCCCGGAGGCTCTCGCAGGGAGCAGGGCTTTCGGAAGTGGGCATGGGAGAAGCGGCGACGTCCTGCGGTAAAACAACGTCCCTCGGCAAAAGATCTTCCCGAGAAGGGGCAGGGACGTCATAGCTCTGTTCCAAGGGGGAGGGTCTCCCCCATCAAGATGGACCGGGCGGATACGCGCATGACTCGACGTGACGGCACCGATCGTGCGCTGCTTCAGGTTCTCGACGGCAAACCGTCCCGGATCCCTCCCGCCTGGATGATGCGGCAGGCCGGACGCTATCTGCCGGAATATCGCGAGGTCCGGGCCAGGGCCGGTTCGTTCCTCGACCTCTGTTACAATCCGGACTTCGCCACCGAAGTGACCCTGCAGCCGATCCGGCGGTTCGGCTTCGACGCGGCGATTCTATTCTCCGACATCCTCGTCGTGCCGGACGCCCTCGGGCAGAATGTCCGCTTCGTCGAAGGGGAAGGCCCGCGTCTCGACCCGGTCCATGGCCGGGACGAGTTCGCTCGCCTGAAACAGGCCGATGATCCGAGCATCTTCCAGCATCTGGAACCGGTCTTCGAGACCGTCCGGCGCTTGCGCTCTGAGTTGCCGGCCGAGACGACGCTTCTCGGGTTCTGCGGCGGTCCCTGGACGGTGGCGAGCTACATGATCGGCGGACGTGGCACGCCCGACCTCGCTCCCGCCCGCGCGCTCGCCGATACCGAGACCGCCCTGGTGGAAGCGCTCATCGACCGCCTGGTCTCGGTGCAGATCGAGTACCTGTCGCGCCAGCTCGAAGCCGGCGCCGATGCGGTCCAGATCTTCGAATCCCATGCGGGTTCGCTGCCCCGGGCTCCCGGGGCGACGGCGGACGCCCTAGAACATTGGAGCTTCGCCCCCATCGCCCGCATCGTCGACGGGGTCAGGGCCCGCGTGCCGGGCGCGAAGATCATCGTCTTCGCCCGGGGCTCGGGCCTGGAAGGCCATGCCCGCGTGATGGGCGAGACCGGTGCGGACGCCGTCGGTGTCGATTGGAGCGTCGATCTGAAGGCCCTGCGCGGTGCCGTGGCGCCGCGCACCGTGACCCAGGGCAACATCCACCCCGAAACGCTGATCGAGGGCGGTGAGGCCCTCGACGCGGCCGTGGACGGGGTGCTCGAGGCGACGGAGGGACTGCCGCACATCTTCAACCTCGGCCACGGCATCACCCCGCAGACGCCGATCGCCCATGTGGAGCGGATGCTCGCCAGATTGCGGCGCTGACGGCCTGACCATGGCCGACACGCTCTATCCCTGGATCAAGGCGATCCACGTCATCGCCGTCATCTCCTGGATGGCGGGGCTGCTCTACCTGCCGCGCCTCTTCGTCTACCACGCGTCCCTGCCCGAGGGGCCGGCCTCCTCGGCCCAGTCCGAGACGTTCAAGGTCATGGAACGGCGCCTGATGAAGGCGATCATGAACCCGGCCATGATCGTCACCTGGCTGCTTGGCCTGTTCCTCGTCTGGCAGAGCGGGTTCTACGCGTCGGGTTGGATGCAGGCGAAGTTCGCCCTGGTCCTCGCCATGAGCGGCTGCCACGGCTGGTTCTCGCGGATGGTCAAGGATTTCGCCGCAGACCGGAACGCGCGGACCCACCGCTTCTACCGGATGGTCAACGAGGTCCCGACGCTTCTCATGGTGGCCATCGTCATCCTCGTCATCGTCAAGCCGGGATTCGGATCATGATCGCATCGCATCCTCGTTACAGAGCATGGGGCCTTGCCGCGGTCATGATGCTGGCCGCATCCGGTGCCGAGGCCGCGAGCTTCCCGTGCGAGAAGGCGGAGACGCCCGACGAAAAGGCGATCTGCGGCCATCTTCCCCTCAACGATCTCGACGTGGAGATGGCGGTCCGGTTCGAGATCCTGCGCGGGCTCCTGCCCATGGGCGGAAACGCCAAGCTGCGCGACGACCAGGAGGCCTGGCTGCAGGAACGGCGCAGCTGCGCAGCGGACGTCGCCTGCCTGACCAAGGCCTACGAGGCGCGCCTGAAGACCCTACGCGGCATCTTCTCGGAATTCGCCAAGCAGGGGCCGCTGTAGGAAGCAGGCCCCACAGAGGTTCAGCCCAGCCGCGTGAGCAGCCGGTCGATCAACGGGTTGTCCGGGCCGAAGGCGTAGTCGATCCGCCTGACGCTGACCGCGCTCGCTCCGGATTTCACGAGATCGTCCACGAGGTCGAACGTGGCGTCCACCGGGCAGTGGAGCACGATCTCGGCGCTCCGGTTCTCCGGCATGCCGTAGGGCAGCTGGGCATCGTGCAGAGCGCTGATCCCGGCGAGATCGAGATCGCCGTCGGCCGGCATCGCCGCCCGGATCTCGCGGGTGAGGCGCGCGCGCTCCTCCGCCGCGATCCTGCCGAGCACGGTACGCAACGCCTTCTTCTGGCTCTGGCCCCAGGGGGCCGTAAGCGAGGCGACGAGATTGGCCTCCGAACGCAGGATGATGCCGTCGTCGAGGATCTTCAGAGCGTTGGCGGCGAGCGTCGCCCCCGTCGTGGTGATGTCGACAATGATTTCCGCCGAGCCCGAAGCAGGCGCGCCTTCCGTGGCACCGAGGCTCTCGACGATGCGGTAATCGGCGACCCCGTGCTCGGCGAAGAAGCGCCGGGTCAGGTTCACGTATTTCGTGGCGATGCGCAGGCGGCGCCCGTGGCGGATGCGGAGTTCGGCCGCGACCTCATCGAGATCGGTCATGGCGCGGACGTCGATCCAGGCCTGCGGCACCGCGACGACGACGGTGGCCTGACCGAAGCCGAGCGGCGTCAGCAACTCGACCTGGCCCCGCGCATCGGGAAGGCTCTCGCGGATCAGATCCTCGCCGGTGACGCCGAGATGGGCGCTGCCGCTGGCGAGCTGGTTGGCGATCTCGGAAGCCGAGAGGTAGCGCACCTCCACATCCGGTACGCCGACGAGCTTGCCGCGATAGTCGCGCGCCCCCGCCCCTTGGGCGAGTTTCAGCCCCGCCCGGGCGAAGAAGGCGGAAGCGTTCTCCTGCAGGCGGCCTTTCGAGGGCACGGCGAGGACGAGGGGGCCCTCGGCCGGGCCTTGCGAAGCCTGGGGAGTCGGAACGGTCTCAGCCACGGGACGATCCTTCCGACGTGAGGACACGGGACAGCCAAACGGCGCAGCCCACCGCCGGGATCGGCGTGGGGCTGCCCAGATGCTGGAGCAGTCCGTCGTAGCGGCCGCCGCCGACGAGGGGGGCGGCGCCTTGCCCTCGCGTCACCTCGAAGATGAAGCCGGTATAATAATCGAGGTTGCGGGCAAAGCTTCCCGAAAACCGGAACCGCTCCACGTCGAGACCACGCGCGGCCATGAAGCCGGTCCGTTCCTCGAACAAGGAGAGGGCGGCTTCCAGCGGCGCGTAAGTGACGCCCGCCGAGGCGGCGAGCTCGCGCATGGAGTTGGCGGCCTGATCCGGATCGCCCGAGATGGCGCGGTAGCGCTCGACGATGGCGCGGTTCTCAGTGTTGAGCCCGGCGCCGCCATTGGCTCGGGCCGAGGCCTTGGCGAGGAAGCGTTCCGCGATCTCGCCGGCGCTGCGTCCGCCCACGCGTGAAATGCCGGCGATGGACAGAACGTCCTCGACGAATGCGCGCACGCCCTTCGGATCCTGGCCCTGGATCGCCGCCAGCAACCCGGCATGCGGGTCTTCCACGGTCGCCACGGTGGTGACGTCGTCCAGGGAACGGCTCGCCGCGAGTGCTCGCAACGTCCGCCGCTTGGCGGCCGGCGGCACGTTGAGCCCATCGAGCAGCGCGTCGATGACGCCCATATCGCCGAGCCTTACCGAGACCTCACCGGCTCCGAGCAGGTCGAGGCCTTCGAGGGCGAGGCCGAGCACCTCCGCATCCGCCGCCGGGATGTCGGTGCGGCCGATGGACTCGATGCCCGCTTGGAGGAACTCCTCCGCCTCGCCGGAGCCGAGCCGGAAGACCGGGCCGAGATAGCTGTAATCGGCGGTCGTCCCGACGCTCCGCGCCAGATGCTGGCGGCAGACCGGAATGGTGAATTCCGGCCGCAGGCACAGTTCCGCGCCCGACGCGTCCTGCGTCACGAAGATCCGCCGGCGGATGTCTTCGCCGGAGAGTTCGAGGAACGGCTCCACCGGCTGGAGCACGGCGGGCGTCACCGGGCCGTAGCCTCCGTGCGAGAAATGCGCGAGGAGCCGCGTTCCCTCATCCGCTCGCATGGTGTCGATCGGATCGACTGCCTCCGGTCTCGTCATGGTTCACCCGCCGCCTGATGCCGCGTCCTTTATCAACAGCATCCGGACTTGGCGACCACCCACAGAGCGGGAAGTCCGCCGACCTCCCATGCGGGCGGTGTCGGCGTCTCAGATCCAGCCCTGCAATTCGCGGCGGACCACGTTCTCGATCACCTTCATCCCGAGGTCGCTGTCGTTGAGACAGGGGATGTAGGCGAAGCGCTCGCCGCCATTGTCCTCGAAATAATGGCGGTTCTCACCGTCGAGCTCCTCCAGGGTCTCGAGGCAGTCGGCGGTGAAGCCCGGCGCCACGATGGCCATGCGCTTCACGCCGGATTTGGCGAGGGTCTGCACGGTCTCGTCGGTATAGGGCTTGAGCCATTCCTCGTTGCCGAAGCGCGACTGGAAGGTCGTGCGCATCCGTTCCGTCGAGAAGCCCAGGGCCTCGCGGATCAGCCGCCCGGTCTTCACGCATTGGCAATGGTAGGGATCGCCCTTGAGAAGATAGCTCTTCGGCACGCCGTGGAACGAGGTGAGGATCACCTCCGGCTCGAAATCGAGCTTGGCCAATCCCTCGCGGATCGAGGTGGCCATGGCCTCGATATAGACGGGGTCGTCGTGATACGGCGCCGAGACCCGGACGGTCGGCTGCCAGCGCATCTGCATCAGCGCCTTGAAGGCCTGGTCGCAGGCGGTGGCCGAGGTGGCGGCGGCATATTGCGGGTAGAGCGGTACCAGCAGGATGCGGTCGCAGCCCTGGTCGAGGAGCGCCTGGATGCGCAGGGACACTTCCGGCTTGCCGTAGCGCATCGCCCAGTCGACCACGACGGAATCGCCCATCGCCGCCTGCAGCCGCTCGGACTGTCCGCGGGTGATGGTCTTGAGCGGACCCTCGTTGCGCTCGTTGTTCCACACGCTAGCATAATCCCGACCCTTCGGGCCTGGACGCTTCGTGAGGATGATGAGATTGAGGATGGGCCACCAGATCAGGCGCGGCACCTCGATGACGCGCCGGTCGGACAGAAACTCTTTGAGATAGCGGCGCATGGGCCAATAGCTCGTGCCCTCCGGGGTGCCGAGATTCATCAGAAGCACGCCGACCCGGCCCCAGCGCACGGGCGGATGGTCGGAGGGCAGGCTGGCGGTCGCGGAGGAGCTGGTCTGCAACGGCTTGATGTCCTTGAGGGACGTCGGTTCGACGCGTTCGTTCATCGGGTTTCCGAAGCGCCGACGTGAGGCGCGGTTATCTGAATGACGCCATTCCGGCACAGTTGTACCAGACGGCATATCTATCTAGAGCACGAGACCTGCCAGCGACCATCTCGTCAATGAAGGCGCGACATGCCGTCTCCCCGGTACTTCTTCAACCACTTCATGCCGTTCACCGGCTACCCCTATAAGGGGGCGCCGACGGTCTGCAATCTGTGCGGATCGGGCGAGACCGTGACGGTGGCGGAGACCGACCGGCGGCTGAAGACCCTGAAATCCATCGCCTGCGCGCAATGCGGGCTGATTCGCACCGACCCGATGCCGACGCCGGACGAATTGGCGCATTACTACGCCCATGCCTACCGGGCGGATTACCAGCTCGCCTTCGCCGGCGGGCCGCCGCGCCACCACCTCAACCGCTCGGCCCGCGAAGCGACCTTCCGCGCCGACCTGCTGGCGCCGAAGCTGAAGCCCGGCGCCCGGGTGCTCGATTTCGGTTCGGGTTCGGGCGAATTCCTGGCCGCCGTCCGCGCCCGGGGCTGCGAGGCGGTCGGCATCGAGCCCGGCCGGGACTACGCCGCCTATGCCCGCCAGCACCACAAGGTCGAGGTTCTCGACGATGCCAGCGACGAGCGTTTTCCGCCCGGGCATTTCGACGTGATCTCGACGCATCACGTGCTCGAGCACCTGCGCGATCCGGCCGTGGTGATGGAGCGCCTGTCGCGCTGGCTGAAGCCCGACGGGGTGCTCTATGCCGCCGTGCCGAACATGGCCGCCACCGGCAAGCCGCCGCACGAGCGTTTCCACTTCGCCCATGTCCACGGCTACGTCCGGGAGACCTTCGACCTTCTCGCCCGTCGGGCCGGACTCGTCCCCCATCCCGAATATTGGCGGGAGGACACGACGGTCGTCTACGTGAAGACCGACGCCCCGGTGGGCGAACTCGCCAATCCCGGCCTCGCCCAGCGCCTGGCCGTCGATCTGAAGCCGATGCCGGCCGCCGCCTATCTGGTGTCAGGCGCCTGGATCTGGCCGATGATCCGCCGCAACGCCAAGGCGGTGCGCGACGGTTTCGCCTCTCGCTGAGTTCGGCGTTCCGGCCTGATGCCGGAACCGGTGCCCCGTTGTTGCATCGGCTTCATCGATCGCGTCCACACTGGATTTCGGGTGGAAACTCCACCGCCCGGCCCCTCGGAGACCTGTCGCGATGCCACGTCCTACCCGTCGTCAGACCCTGAGCCTCGGTCTCGGGGCCGGTCTCGCGGTAGGCTTGGCCGCGCCCGCCCGTGCCGGGGCGATCGAACCGACCTTCACGCTCCTCCTCGTCAACGACATCTACCTGATGTCCGAGGTCGAGGGCCGTGGCGGTTTCGCCCGCCTCAACGCTGTGGTGAAGGCCGAGCGGGCGCGCGGCGTGCCGATGCTCTACGCCCATGCCGGCGACACCCTGTCCCCCTCGCTGATGTCGGGGTTCGACCGCGGCGCGCATATCGTCGAACTCCTGAACATCGCGCCGCCGGATGTCTTCGTTCCGGGCAACCACGAATTCGATTTCGGCCCCACGACCTTCGCCCAGCGCATGGGCGAGGCGGCTTTTCCGGTCTTCGCGGCCAATCTGCGCGGTGCGGACGGCAAGCCGCTCAAGGGGATCCGCGACCGGATGATCGTGACGCTCGGCGGGATCCGGGTCGGCATCGTCGGCATCGCCCTCGCCAGCACGCCGGAGAAATCGCAATCCGGCGATCTCGTCTTCGGTCCCGAGATCGAGACGTTGCGCGCGGCGGCCCAGGCCCTTCGCGACGAAGGGGCCGAGCTCATCGTCGGCATCTGTCATACGGCACGGATCACCGACGAGGCCATCGTAGCGGCACGGATCGTCGACATTCTGCTCTCTGGCCACGACCACGACCTCGTCGTGCAGTATGACGGGCGCAGCCTGCTGGCGGAATCGAGCTTCGACGCCCGCTACGTCACCGCCATCGACGTCGCCGTGACGGTGAAAGGAGCGGGCAAGGCCCGGACCCTGTCCTGGCACCCGACCTTCCGCATCCACGACACCGCCGACATCACCCCCGATCCCGAGACCCTCGCCCTGACGCAGCGGCTCGAGGCCCGGCTGGCGAAAGAGCTCGATGTGCCGGTGGGGACGATCAGCACGCCCCTCGACAGCCGCATCTCGACCGTGCGCCTCCGCGAAGGCAGCTTCGGCAACCTCGTCGGCGATGCGCTCCGGGCGGCGACGGGGGCGGAGATCGCCCTCACCAATGGCGGCGGCATTCGCGGCAACCGGCTCTATCCGGCCGGTACCGTGCTGACCCGGCGCGACATCCTCACCGAGCTTCCCTTCGGCAACACCACGGTTCTGGTCTCGCTGACGGGCGCCCAGGTGCGGACCCTGCTGGAATCGGCCCTTGCCGATCTCGGCCGCCCGGCGGGTCGTTTCCCGCAGGTCTCGGGTCTCGTCGTCACGGTGGATCCGGGGGCGAATGCGGGACACCGGATTCAGTCCATCCTGGTGGACGGACAGCCCCTCGACGAGACGCGGACCTATACGGTGGCCTCCAACAACTTCCTCTACGATGGCGGCAACGGTTACGGCCTCCTCGCGGACGGGCGCACCCTGATCGGCGCCACGGACGGCAAGCTCGTGGCCAACGAAGTCATGGCCTATATCGCCCGACATGCTCCCCTCTCCGTTCCCGAGGACGGCCGGATCGTGATCCGGTGACGATGCCCGGCCCGCTGAGCCTGGCCCTCCACGAGTTCCGCGCCTCGGGCTCGTCCTGGCTGGCACTGCCGTTCTTTTCCGATGGAGCGGCGGATGCCGTCTGCGCGCGGGTCGATCGCCGGATCGCCGAGGGGGCGACGGTCCTACCCTCCCCCGATGCGGTCTTCCGTGCCCTCACGCTGACGCCGCTGGAGTCGGTGAAGGCCGTCATTCTCGGGCAGGACCCTTACCCGACGCCGGGCGATGCCAACGGCCTCGCCTTTTCCTATGTCGGTCCCCGCCGGCTTCCGGCCTCTCTCAACGTGATCCTCGCCGAACTGCCGGGCGCACCGGCGAGCGGCGATCTCACTCCCTGGGCCGGAAGGGGCGTGCTGCTCCTGAACTCGGCCCTCACCGTGGAGGCCGGCAAGTCCGGCGCGCACCTGCGCTATGGCTGGTCCGCCCTCACCGATGAGGCCGTGACGGCGGTCTCTGCCCGCCCGACCCCCGCGATCTTCCTGCTCTGGGGCGCACAGGCCCGCGCGCGGGCGGCTCTCATCGATCGCGAACGATGCGGGGTGATCAAGACCGGACATCCCTCGCCGCTCAACCGGCTGCGCGATTTCCCGGGCACGCGGCCCTTCGACGAGGCCAATGCCTGGCTGGCGAGCCGGGGCCTTTCCCCCATCGACTGGTCGCTCGGTTGACGCGGTGAAACGGTCGCTTTGACAGGACGGCCCGGCGGTCTATCTCGGATGGGCTGCATAAGCGGAACGTAAGAATCCGCGCCGCCCCAAGAATGCTTCCGAGGAAACGCCGTCCATGCGCCTGAAACCCGTTCTCACCCTGTGCCTTGCGGCCGGCCTGCTCGCACCGACCCTCGCACAGGCCCAGATCCGCAACGCGCCTCCGCCCCGTGCCCTGGAATTCGCCGCCTATATCTTCGCCGCCGCGAATGTCTGCGGCTACCAGATCGGCGTCGAACAATTCGATGCCCTGCTCCAGAAGCAGAATGTCAGCGCCGCCGATGTCGGCCCGCGTGGACCTTTCGGCAACAAGGTCCAGACGATCTTCGCGCTGATGTCGAATCAGATGCAGCTGAACCGGGAGCAGGCCTGCCTGGCGGTCGCCGGCGAATACGGCCCCGAGGGCAATGTCGTGAAGAACGTGCTGCTTCCCATGGGCACAGCCACCCCACCCGCCGAAGCGAAGCCTCCGGCCGAGCCCAAACCCGCGCAGTAGGCCCCGCCATTCCGTGCACGCATCGGGACGCATTCGCGTTCCGGTGCGGGATCGCCTATATCGGATTCGTTCCAAGTCCGAAGGTTAGAGATCCATGGCGACGGCGTCGTTCGACACCGCCGGTCGCGACGTCAACGTCGTGGCCGCAATCGAGAAGCTTCCCGAGTTCCAGCCGGACGCCGTTCCGCCGGGCCGCTCGTCCCTCATCGGCCTCACCCGCGAGGAATTGAAGGGTCGCCTTGCCGCCATCGGCGTATCGGAGCGCGAGCAGCGCATGCGCTCGGGCCAGCTCTGGCACTGGCTCAACGCGCGCGGCGCCACCGACTTCGACCAGATGACCAATGTCGGCAAGGGGCTCAAGGCCGATCTGGCGCGGGCCTACACCTTGGAGCGGCCCGAGGTCGTCACCGAGCAGATTTCCCGCGACGGCACCCGCAAGTGGCTGCTGCGCATGGCACCCACCGGCAAGCACGACCACAATCGCGGCGCCGAGATCGAGTGCGTCTACATTCCCGGCCGGGGTCGTGGCACGCTCTGCGTCTCGTCCCAGGTCGGCTGCACCCTCACCTGCAGCTTCTGTCACACCGGCACGCAGCGTCTGGTGCGCAACCTGACCGCCGCCGAGATCACCGCCCAGGTGGTGGTGGCCCGCGACCGGTTGAACGACTGGGTCGGCCAGAACCCGGTGGCTGCTGGCGAGGACGAGACCCGCCGCGCCGTCACCAACATCGTCTTCATGGGCATGGGTGAGCCCCTCTACAACATCGACAACGTCATCGATTCCGTGGGTGTCATGTCGGACCAGGAAGGCCTCGGCCTTTCCC
This sequence comes from Methylobacterium sp. Leaf91, assembly GCF_001422815.1. GTDB lineage: Bacteria > Pseudomonadota > Alphaproteobacteria > Rhizobiales > Beijerinckiaceae > Methylobacterium. The sequence continues at coordinate 518,601 of NZ_LMMP01000001.1, forward strand.
GTCGGCGTATCACCGTCTCGACCTCCGGCGTGGTCCCGCAGATGCAGCGGCTCGGAGTCGAGGCGCATGCCATGCTGGCGATCTCGCTCCACGCGGTGCGGGACGACCTGCGCGACACGCTGGTGCCGCTGAACCGGAAGTATCCCCTGGCCGAACTGCTTGCGGCCTGCCGCCACTATCCCGGTCTCAACAATGCCCGCCGCATCACCTTCGAATACGTGATGCTCAAGGGCGTGAACGATTCCGATGCGGATGCGCGCGAGTTGGTGCGGCTGCTCAAGGGCATCCCGGCCAAGATCAACCTGATCCCGTTCAATCCCTGGCCCGGCAGCATCTACGAATGCTCCGACTGGGAGCGGATCGAGCAATTCTCCGAAATCGTCTATGAAGCCGGCTACGCGTCGCCGGTGCGGACGCCGCGCGGCCGCGACATCCTCGCTGCCTGTGGCCAGCTCAAGAGCGAGACCGAGAAGCTGCGTGCCCGCGCCCGGATGATGTTGGAAGACGGGATCGGCGCCGAGGGTGTCTATGCCGGGGCCGATGACGACGAAGGCTGAGCGCGTCCCATGCGGCTCGTCGGCCGCCTGATCTGGGCGTCTCTCGCCCTGTGTCTGGCCATTCCCTGCGGGGCCCTGGTGCTCGTCGTCGCCATCCTGTTCGATCCGGTCTCCAGCGAGGCGCTGACCCGGCTCGGCCTGTTCGGCTTCCTGCAGGGGATGACCGACCTCGCCTCCGGGATCGGACCCGACGCACTCCTCCTCCTGGCCGCCGGTATCGCCCGCGCCGGGTTCATCCTGCTGGTGCTGCCGCCCCTCGCCATGGCGCTCATCGGCGAGGCGATGAACCTGCGCAGTGCTCCGGCCTATGCCATCGGCACGGGGCTCGCCACCGCCCTCGTGCCGTGGCTGATGCGGGGCGCGCCCGCCTCCCTCGCCGCCCACAACCTCGCCGTTGAGGGACGGGTCACGGCCCTGCTTTTCCTTGCCGGAGCGGCCGCCGGGCTGGTCTATGGCTGGATCGCCATACGCGACCGGCCCGTGGACGCCTGAACGGGCACCGCTGCCGTTGCGTTGGCTGCGACGGGCATCGGCGCAGGATGCCGTGGGAGAGCCTCGCATGACGGATTGGGCATGACCGGACATCGCTTCAGCCTCGCCTTGGCGCTTCTCACGATCCTGTCAGGACCAGCCCTCGCGCAGGCGGTCCCGGAACTGCCCCCGATCCCTTCCGACGATGCCCGCATCCTCCCCGTCCTCGGGACTCACGGCATGGTGTCCTCGCAGGATGCCCTTGCGACCCGGATCGGTGTCGCGATCCTGAAGGGTGGGGGCAACGCCGTGGATGCCGCCGTGGCGGTGGGCTTCGCCCTCGCGGTAACACTGCCGCAGGCGGGCAATCTCGGCGGCGGCGGGTTCATGCTCGTCCGTCTCGCCGCCACCGGCGAGACCGTGGCCATCGATTTTCGCGAGACGGCACCCGCCGCGGCGACGGCGGACATGTTCCTCGCGCCCGACGGGCAGCCCGATCGCGGCGCATCCATCCGCACCGGCAAGGCCGTCGGTGTCCCGGGCTCCGTGCGCGGATTGGCCGAGGCGCACCGCCTCCACGGGTCGGGACGCTTCACCCTCGCCGATCTCGTCGCTCCCGCCCGCGCCCTGGCCAGGGACGGGATTCCCGTGGAGGGCGGGCTCGCCGATTCGTTGTCCCGCGCCGCCGACCGCCTCGGAAGGTGGCCTTCGAGCCGAGCCGTGTTCTTCCGAGACGGCCGACCGCTCCAGCGGGGCGAGACCCTGGTCCAGCCCGATCTTGCCGGGACCCTCACGGCCATCGCCGAACAGGGGCCCGATGCGTTCCATACCGGCCCGATCGCGGAGCGGATCGCGGCGGCGGCGAGAGATGTCGGCGGGGTGATGACGCCGGGCGACCTTGCCGCCTATCGGCCCGTGATCCGCCAGCCGGTGAAGGGCAGCTATCGCGGCTACGAGATCGTCTCGATGCCGCCACCGAGCTCGGGCGGCGTCCATCTGATCGAGATCTTGAACATCCTCGAAGGGTTCGACCTGGCCTCAATGGGCGCGGGCAGCGCCCAGGCCCTCCACACCCTCGCCGAGGCGATGAAGCCGGCCTATGCCGACCGGGCCACCTGGCTCGGCGACCCGTCTCGTTCGGAGGTGCCGGTGCGGGGCCTCACCGCCAAGGCCTATGCCGAGACCCTGCGCGCCGCCATCGACCCCGCTCGCGCCCGCCCGGCCGACGCGGTGAAGGCGGGTGACCCGCTGCCCTACGAATCCAACCAGACTACCCATTACTCGGTGGTGGACCGCGCCGGGAACGCCGTCTCCACCACCACGACCCTGAATTTCTCCTACGGGTTCGGGCTCGTGGCGGAAGGAACCGGCGTCCTCCTCAACAACGAAATGGACGATTTCTCGGCCAAGACCGGGAGCGTCAACGCCTACGGCCTCGTGGGTGGCCCGGCCAATGCCGTGGCGCCCGGGGCCCGGCCGCTTTCCTCGATGACGCCGGCCATGGTGCTCAGGGACGGACGCCTCGTCCTCGTCACCGGGAGCCCGGGCGGCAGCCGCATCATCTCCACGGTGCTGCAGGTGATCGTCAACGTCATCGATTTCCGCATGAACCTCGCCGAGGCGGTCACCGCCCCGCGCATCCATCATCAATGGCGCCCGGACGTGCTGTTCGCCGAAGACGGGCTCTCGCCGGACACCCTCGCTCTGCTCCGGGCGAAGGGGCACGCGGTGCGGGTGGGGTCGAGTTCGGGCTCGGCCAATTCGGTGATGATGGGAGAGGGATTCGTGGCCGGGGCCGCCGATACACGCCAGCGCGGAACCCTGGCCGAGGGCGAATAGGGCAGTTCGGGCCCGGTGGATGGTGCGGCGGGACTGCGCGCGCTACAGGAAGGGCATCATTCCGGGTTTCCGATGCACATCCTCCGCTCCATCGCCTTCAACATCGTCTTCTATCTCGCCACCGCCCTCATCGCGATCGGCGGCCTGCCGGCCCTCGTCTCGGAGCGGGCCTGCATCCGCGTCGCCCGGTTCTGGGCCCATGTGAGCCTGTGGCTGTTGCGCGTGGTCGGGGGTGTGCGCGTGGAGTTCAGGGGGCTGCACCACCGCCCACCCGGCGCGCTGCTGGTGGCGTCCAAGCATCAATCCGCCCTCGAGACCCTGGCCCTCGTCACCGCCTTCCCGGACTTCGCCTATATCCTCAAGCGCGAGCTGCTCTGGATCCCGCTCTTCGGCTGGTTCCTGTCCCGCTCCGGCATGGTCGCCATCGACCGGTCCAAGGGCACCCGCGCCATGGCCGCCATGAACGAGGCGGCGGCCCGCGCCATCCGCCACGGACGCCAACTCATCATCTTCCCCGAGGGCACCCGCAAGGCGCCGGGTTCATCCCCCGGCTACAAGCTCGGCATCACCCACCTGTACGCGGCCTTGGGCGTGCCCTGCCTGCCCGTCGCCCTCAACAGCGGTCTCTACTGGCCGCGCCGCCAGCTGACCCGCCGCCCCGGCACCACGGTGATCGAGTTCCTCCCCCCCATCGCTCCCGGGCTGGACCGCACGGCGTTCCTGGAGGAGATGCAGACTCGGATTGAAGCCGCCTCCGATGCCCTCCTGGCGTCCGGCCGGGCGGATCTGGCGGCACGCGGTCATGCCGTGCCCGAGACCGGTGCCGTCGCAGAACAATCCAGGACCGCGTGAGCGCTCAGTCTATCCACAGGCTGTGGATAAGCCGGTCGAAGGCACCCTGCGGAGAGCGAAAGCGCGACTCTTGACGGGTGGAAATTGTTAAGATTATTCTGGAACAAAGGGCGAACGAGAAAGCCGTCTCCGTTCTTGTGCCGCAAGGCGCGGAACACGGCTTTCTCCGACGCCCATCCTCTGATCCGGAGATCCCACCGATGCGCGAAGTACGTCTCAGGACGGCGGCCAGCCTGCGTGGAACTCCTGCCCTGGTGCTGAGCGCCTGGCGCGGACGGTCCGGGCGCCGCTACGTCGTCGGCATCCACGAATTGGTCGAGCGCGAACTCGACGACATGGGCGAGGCGGTGGTGATGGCCGTGCGCCGGGATTCCGCCGGGGTCGGCGAACTCATCGCCGTGACTGCGGCGGGGTCGAGCCCGCGCGAACGGCTCACCCGTAACTGGATCGCTCGTGCGCGCCATGGCGGTGCGAACGAGATGCATGTTCACCGCCTCGCCGAGGATGAGGCCGAGCGCTGCGAGATCGTGGCCGATCTTGAGGTGGACCATCCCCTGGATCAGATGATGGGCGTCGCGGCCTGAATCGGCCGGCGGCCATGCTTTCGCCGCGTTGAGACCCGCCAAAGCTCAGTCACGAAGGACCCCCTGTCGACGGCGACGGGGCTTCGAGATCGAGGCGAGCGGACGATGGCGCAGGCACCGGATTTGACGGCCAGGAGACGGCCATCGCGGACCGGCCTTTTCCTGCCCTACATCCTCCTCCTCGCCGTGATCCTGCTCTGGAGCGCGGGCTGGTTCTGGATTCGCGGCAAGGCCGGCTCCGAGATGGATGCCTGGATCGCCCGCGAGGCTTCGGCCGGGCGCAACTGGACCTGCGCCGATCGCTCGATCAGCGGCTATCCCTTCCGGATCGAACTGCGCTGCGCCTCCCTCGCCTTCTCGCGGGCCGATAGCCGCTTCACTCTCGGACCGTTGACCGCGGTGGTGCAGGTCTATCAGCCGCGCCAGGGCATCCTACAGGCGAGCGGGCCGTTCCACGTGGAACAGGACGGCCTCGTCGCCGACACCACCTGGACCTCGCTTGAGGCGAGTTTCCACGGTACCTCGGATGGGTTCACGCGGGCCTCCCTGGCGGTGGATGGACCGAAAGTCAGCGTGAGAAATGCCGCGCCGCAGCCCATCGACGTGACGGCCAAGCACCTCGAATTCCACGCCCGGCCGACACCTGCCCGTTTCGCCACCGAGGGGGCTGTCGATACCAGCCTGCGGCTGACCCAGGCGAACGCGCCGGTCCTCGATCCCCTCCTCGGCAATACCGCCCCCGTCGACGCGGCGCTCGACGCCACGGTGAATCGGGCCACCACCTTCCGGACCGGGCAGGTGGCGCGTGAGCTCGAAACCTGGCGCCAGGCCGGCGGCAGCCTCGACATCGCCCTGCTTTCCCTGGCGAAGGGAGATCGCCGTCTCCAGGCTCAGGGGAAGATCGCCCTCGACGACGAGCACCGTCCGGCCGGCCAGATCGATATCCGCGCCGCCGGGGTGGAGGCCCTGGTCGGTCAGATCATGGGCCAGCGTTTCGGGGCGGAGAAGGGGGCTCTGATCGGAGGCTTGGTCGGCAAGCTGCTCGGTGGCGGAAGTCGCCGCCAGGACGCCGAAACGGCCGCCACGCCAGCGGCGGCGGGAGATGCCGCCCTCAAGGCGATGCCGCCCCTGCGCCTCGCCGATGGCCGCCTGATGCTGGGTCCGTTCCCGATTCCCAACGTCCAGGTGCCGCCGCTGTACTGAAAGGCCGTTCTACGGATTGCGCCTGGCGTGGATGAGGTCATCATCCCACCCACGACCTCATCCTGAGGCGCGGCGATAGCCGCCTCGAAGGAGGCTTCCAGAACCCATTGCGCGAACTGGAGCCCTCCTTCGAGGCCTCCGCTTCGCTTCGTCGCCCCACGATGAGGTGGTGGGCGAGAGACGGGCAGCGCTTGCCTCGGCCGGATGAACCCTACCGTTCGTTGACCGGTTCGTCCTTCGCCGGTTCCGGCGGGGTGCGGCTGCGGCCGAAATCCGCTTCCGCGGTCTCCTGCCCGAGGGCGACGATGCCCCGGCGAATGGCGCGGGTGCGGGTGAACAGGTCGAACAGCGCGTCGCCGTCACCCCAGCGGATGGCGCGGGCGAGAGCCGAGAGATCCTCGTTGAAACGGCCGAGCATCTCCAGCACCGCGTCCTTGTTGGTGAGGAACACGTCCCGCCACATGGTCGGGTCGGAGGCGGCGATGCGGGTGAAGTCGCGAAACCCGCCGGCTGAGAACTTGATGACCTCCGATTGCGTCACGGCTTCCAGATCGGCGGCGGTGCCGACGATGTTGTAGGCGATGAGATGCGGCACGTGGCTGGTTATGGCCAGGACGAGGTCGTGATGCTCCGGCGTCATGCTCTCGACGATGGCGCCGAGCCCCTCCCAGAAGGCCTGGACCTGCGCCGTGGCGGCCTCGTCGGTGCCCTCCGGCGGGGTGAGGATGCACCAGCGACCCGAGAACAGGGTCGAGAAGCCGGCATCGGGCCCGGAATATTCGGTGCCCGCCACGGGATGGGCCGGCACGAAACGAACGCCGTCCGGCAGATGGGGCGAGACGGCGGCGACCACCGAGGCTTTCACCGAACCGACATCGGACAGGATGGCACCGGGTTTCAGATGCGGCGCCATCGCCTCGGCGACGGCGCCCACCGCCCCCACCGGCACGCACAGGATGACGAGGTCTGCGCCGGCAATGCCTTCGGCCTCCCCCGTCGCCTCGTCGGCGAGGCCGAGGGCCCGCACACGCTCGATCACGACCGGGTCGCGGTCGATGGCGACGATGCTCCGCGCCAGCCCGTATTGCCGGGCCCCTCGCGCGATGGACGAGCCGATCAAGCCGAGGCCGACGATGGCGAGGCGTTCGCAGACGGGGTTCGCCTCAGGCACGGATGCTCTCCTTCACGAAGGCGGTCAGTGCCGTGACGAAGGCCTGGTTCGCCTCTTCGCTGCCGATGGTGACGCGCAGCGCGTCCGGCAGCCCGTAGGAGGTAACCCGTCGGACGATCACCCCGCGTGCGCTGAGATAGGCATCGGCCTCCGCCGCGCTGCGATTCGGCTCGTCGGGGAAATGGACGAGGATGAAATTCGCGACGCTCGGGGTGACCACGAGGCCCAGCGAGGACACGACCTCGGTCATCCAGGCAAGCCACGTCTCGTTATGAGCGACCGCCGCCGCTACATGCGCCTCGTCGGCGATGGCCGCCGCCCCGGCCGCGATGGCGCTGCCCGACAGGTTGAACGGGCCGCGAATGCGATTCACCGCGTCGATCACCCCCGCCGGGCCCACCATCCAGCCGATCCGCAGGGCCGCGAGGCCGTGGATCTTCGAGAAGGTGCGGGTCATCACCACGTTTTCGGATTCCAGGACCAGTTCGAGGCCGGCGCTGTAATCGTTCGTCCGCACGTACTCGGCATAGGCCCCGTCGAGGACGAGGAGGACGTTCGGCGGTAGGCCCGCATGCAGGCGCCGGATTTCGGCGAAGGGCAGGTAGGTGCCGGTCGGGTTGTTGGGATTGGCGAGGTAGACGATCTTCGTGCGCGGCGTGACGGCGGCGAGGATCGCGTCGACATCGGCGTGAAGATCGCGCTCGGGCACCACCACGGGCGTGCCGCCGGCGGCCAGTATGGCGATGCGGTAGACTAGGAATCCGTGCTCGGTGAAGATCCCCTCGTCGCCCTCCGAGAGATAGGCGTAGGCGAGGAAGGAGAGGAGCTCGTCCGATCCGGCGCCGCAGACGATGCGGGTGGGATCGAGCCTGTAGCGGAAGGCGATGGCCTCGCGCAGGCGTGTGGAATTTCCGTCCGGATAGAGGGCGAGGCGGAACGCCTCTTCGCGCATCGCCTCGATGGCCAGTGGGCTCGGGCCGAGGGGCGTCTCGTTCGAGGAGAGCTTATGGACCTTCACCGCGCCGGGGGCGCCGCTCTTGCCGGGCACATAGGCCTCGATGGCGAGGATGCCGGGGCGGGGGACGGGACGGGACACGGAGGGAGCGGAGGACATGAGCGCGGGCCGGCTGGAGTTCAGTCTGCCCGTCTAACGCAGCTTGTCCGCCTTGACGAGAGAACCGGCCCTCGCCTGCCCTGCGTCACACCCGGAACCGGGCGGCGTGGCTGCCGATCTCGTCGAGGCTTTCCACGCTCGCGCCGGTCCGCTCCAGGGCCTCCCGCAACTGCCGGCCGCCGATTCCGCCCGGCACGGCGAGAAGAAGGCGGTGCCCGTCCGTGACAGCTGCGCGCGCTACCACCTCGCCGTAGAGGTCCTGCAGGGCACGGGCGCTCTCGGGAGACCAGCTCTCGAGCCGGGCCGCGTGGAGCACCCAGTCGCGCTGGGCGGCGGCCGGATCGTCGAGGGGGTTGGCCACCACGAAGACCGGGGTTCCGGCGGGATGGGTCGGCCGCTCGATGAAGGGCAGGCGCGCGATCACCTTGGGCCGGCCTTCACCGACGAGACCCTCCCACCACGGCGCCTCCGGGCTCGGCGGTGCGGAACCTTCGGGGTCAAGGCGGAAGATGCCGAGATCGCCGCGCGAGGCGGCCACGGCCTCGACCACCGCCGCGCAGGTGGGATGCGGCCGGTAGGGCACCGTGAATCCGAAATGGAATCGCGCCGAGTCGCGCATCGGTGCGTCGCCGCCGGACACGTCGGCATGAACGCTGAACGGGGCCTGGACCCAGGTGAAGGTGGCGATGATGACGCGCCATATCCCCTCCACGGTGTCGAGGGGGAGAAGCCCGCGATGGCGCTCGGCCACGCGCCGCATCATCGAGGCCTCGCGGCCGGGCCGGAAGGCGGAGCCGCTGGCCGAGGTGCGCTTGACCGCGATGAGCCGGTCGATGATCGAGCCGCGCTGGATCAGCAGGGCATGCATCTCCGCGTCGATCCGGTCGATCTCGGCGCGCAGCTCGGCGAGGTTGTCGAGGGGCGGTGCGGGTCTCGTGGTGAAGCGCATGCGGGCTGTCGCGTCCGGCGGCGGGATGGATCGGGTGTGGATCTTGCCGACCCCGCATGAGGGAGACGGCCGATCGTGTCTACGTTTCCCGAAGCCCGAGGACCAGAGCACCGGTTGTGACCTTCTCGCGCGCGGCCCCTTTCGTTGACGCCCGTGCATACGCACATTACGCCCATCGCTACCCGGCTTCGTCGGGCACCGATGGGAATGGACCTTCGCGAAACGTCGATGGAGCGGCACCCGGCTGTTTCTTCGCATCTCCGCGGAAGCGAATCGGCGAATGACGCGCGAAGACGCCTGATGACCATGTCGCTCGATAGTCTCGCAAAGCCCGACGACGGCAATACCCGGCCGGACGGCATCCCGGCGGATGCGCCGCTCTCCCGCGACCCGCGAAGCCCTGTGGCCCTGTTCGGGCTCGACGAACCCCTGGCGATGGATGCCGGCGTCGATCTCGCGCCGTTCCGGATCGCCTACCAGACCGCTGGCACCCTCAATGCCGACCGGTCGAACGCGGTGCTCATCTGCCATGCGCTCACCGGGGACCAGCATTTCGCCCATACCCACCCGGTGACGGGAAAGCCCGGCTGGTGGGAGACACTGGTGGGACCGGGCAAGCCCGTGGACACCGATCGCTACTTCGTCATCTGCTCGAATGTGATCGGCTCCTGCATGGGCTCCACGGGGCCGGCCTCCACCGATCCCGCAACGGGCAAGCCCTACGGCCTCGATTTTCCGCTGGTGACGATCCGCGACATGGTGCGTGGCCAGGCGATGCTCCTCGACCGGCTCGGCATCCGCGACCTGTTCCTCTGCGTCGGCGGATCCATGGGCGGCATGCAGGTGCTGCAATGGGCGGCCCTCTACCCGGACCGGGTCTTCTCGGCGCTTCCCATCGCCACCGGCGCCCGCCACTCGGCCCAGAACATCGCCTTCCACGAGGTCGGCCGTCAGGCGATCATGGCCGACCCCGCCTGGGCGGAAGGACGTTACCTCGAAGCCGGCACGCGCCCCGCCAAGGGACTCGGCGTGGCGCGGATGGGCGCGCATATCACCTACCTCTCCGAGCCGGCCCTGCACCGAAAGTTCGGCCGCCGCTTCCAGGGCGGGTCCGCGCCGACCTTCTCATTCAACGCCGATTTCCAGATCGAGAGCTACCTGCGCCACCAGGGCCTGAGCTTCGTCGAGCGGTTCGACGCTAACGCCTACCTCTACCTGACCCGCGCCATGGATTACTTCGATCTCGCGGCCGACCATGGCGGGGTGCTCGCCAATGCATTCCGGAACACCAGGACGCGGTTCTGCGTGATGTCCTTCACCTCCGACTGGCTGTTTCCCACGGCGGATTCCCGCGCCATCGTGCATGCGCTGAATGCGGCCTCTGCCTCGGTCGCCTTCGTCGAGGTCGAGAGCGACAAGGGGCACGACGCCTTCCTCCTCGACGAGCCGGTGATGTTCAACGCCGCCAAGGGCTTCATCGACGCCGCCGCCCGGGCGAGGGGCTTGTGACGTCGGTGAGTCGCGTGGCCCCCGCCCCCTGGAGCACGACCGACACGCTGCCGCGCAGCGACGGCGCCCGCGTCGACCACCTCGTCGTGCTCGGCCTCGTGCCGCCCAGCGCCCGCGTCCTCGATATCGGCTGCGGCGACGGCACGCTCCTGGCGCTGCTGCGCGACCGGCGCGGCGTCGACGGGCGCGGCATCGAGCTCTCCCGCGAGGGCGTCAACGCCTGCCTCGCGCGCGGCCTGCCGGTGATCCAGGGCGACGCCGACACCGATCTCGCCAATTATCCCGACGACGCTTTCGACGTGGTGGTCCTGTCCCAGACCATCCAGGCGACGCGCAACCCGCGCATCGTCTTGGAACACCTGCTGCGGATCGGCCGGCAGGTGGTGATCTCGTTCCCGAATTTCGGCCATTGGCGGGTCCGCTCGGAACTGGCCTTCCGGGGCCGGATGCCGGTGACCGAGCTGATGCCGGAGGAATGGTACGAGACCCAGAACATCCACCATTGCACCATCCGCGACTTCGTCGGCCTATGCCGGACCGTGGGGGCCGAGATCGAGAAGGCCACCGCGCTCGACGCGCGCGGCCGGCCGATGCGGATCTCCATGCCGTGGTGGGTCTGGAACCTGTTCGGCGCGCAGGGAGTGTTCCTCCTGCGGCGCGGCGACGGAGCGTCGTCCGACCCGACATAGGGCGATCCGGACGCCCTCCAGCGAAGCGAGGGTTCGGCTGCCGCCGCCCGGCATGCGGCAATCTCCACCGATGGCCTGCATGGACGACATCCGGCATGAGGGGCGGCCGATGGCGCAGGAGGAGACATCCTATTGAGATTTGGGGATCGAGACCGGACTCGAGCGGAAGAGTCGCGTTCGCCGACGATCATGCATTTGCAGCAGGCATCGAGCGGCCGGTCCTTCGCCCTGCAGCTGCTCATCGTCCTGGTCCTGCTCGTCACCGCGCAGACCTATGACGGATCGATTCACGGTCTGGGACACTGGATCGTCCTGTCCGTCTATGCCGGGGCTTCGATCCTCCTGGCGCTGCTCAGCCTGCGAACGGCACCGGGTACCGGCATCCCCGTGGGCCCGAGCCGAGGGTGGCTCGGCTGGGGCTCGACCCTCCTCAATGCCAGCGTCGCGATCTACGTCCTCGTCGAGCACATGTTTCTGGGCGCCGCCGACACGGAGGAGGCAGCCGCCGCGGTCAGCCGGATCCCGGCCTTCCTGATCCTGCTGCAGACCGCTCTCACCATGCGCGTCTGGCACACCTGCCTCTTCGCCGGTCTGGTGACGGCGGGGTGGGGCGGCGCCATCCTGTTCGTCTCTCTCTCGCCCGAGAGCCATCATCTCGGACCGCACGTCACCCTCGACGAGGAAGTTCCGGGGCTTCTCACCTTCATGGTCGCCAGCCTCGTGGTCCTCGACGGTGTGCGGCGGCTGACCTGGGCGGTGGCGGCGACGTTCCGGCTGGAGCGCGAGCGCCTGATCCTCACTCGCTTCGTCCCGGCCGCCGTCGCCGAGGATCTGGCGCAAGGCGGCGGCCCGGGCGAAGTCCAGGAGCGTCATGCCTGCCTGTTCGCCCTCGACATCCGCGGCTTCTCGGCCCTGACGCGGACACGGCCTCCCCAGCAGGTGGTGGAGGTCCTCATGGAGATGCGCGCCCTGACGCATCGGGCCGTGACAGAACGCGGCGGCATCATCGACAAGTATATCGGCGACGGTGTGCTGGCGCAGTTCCTCGTCGGCCCTCCCCAGGCGCAGGCGCGCGCGGCCTTCACCTGTGCCGAGGCGGTCCAGCTGCGGCTGGCGGCCCTCAACCGGCGCCTCGCGGAGAAAGGCCTTCCCTCGTTGCGCGTCACCATCGCGCTGCATGCCGGCGACGTCCTCGTCGGCGTCTTCGACGACGGTCATCGCGCGGAATTCACCGTGCTCGGCCCGGCGATGAACACCCTCGCGCGCATCGAGGCGCGGGCCAAGGCCGTGGACCTCCCGATCGCCATCTCGGAGGATTTTCGCGATCTCCTTGCCGGCTCCGGGGCGAGCGGTCTCAACTGGATCTTGGCCGGGACGGTGAGCGAGGCCTCCGGGCCCCGGCTCTACGCCGTCGCGCGCTGAATCGTATCCGGCCCGATCCCATCGGCAGGCTCGTCACTTAATCCCGCATGGTTCGTGTGCCGTGACACGTCATGAAGGAAAAAGACTTCCTATATCAGTTTCATACAGAGCGAAGCGGGCCAAACATCTGGTCTGCACTGTAAAGGAACTTATTAAACGCCATGATGAACCGTATCGCCGCCGTCGCTACCGCTCTTGTGCTTGGCGCTGCTTCGATCTCTTCTGCAACGGCGTTCGAGCGCCCCTCGCGCTACACCGCTTTCTCGCCCTACGACGTCACCGAGACCGGCTCCCTCAGGGAGGTCAGCCGCCCGCCCGCCTATCTGGGCTGCCCGATGAGCTCGGCCGCCGAAGGCAATGCCAACCAGCAGAATTTTCCGGTCCAGCAATACGGTCAGACCTCTGGCGGAAACCGCTGCTGATCGTTTGAGACGAGAGGGACGAACATGGTTCTGAAGGGCTTTTCCTACGCCATGATCGGTGCCTTCGCGGGCGGCCTGATCTGGACGATCGTCGGCACCGCGAGCGTCTTACTGGCCTCGTAGGTCGGATCTTTCACCAAGACCGGAACGCTGTGCGGCGGGGCGAGAGCCCCGCCGTTTCCATGTCAGGGATCGCGCCGGATCTCCAAGGTGGCGACCTCGTAGGTGATCGCCCCCCCTCCCCTTTCGAACTGTCGGATGACCGTCCGCAATGCGCCGGGCGAGAGGGGACGGACGGTGCCCGGCGTTCCCGCCCCGATGGCGCGAAGCGAGCGGAGGAAGGCCCGGCCGTCCGCGTGCTTCTCGACGACCGGCTCCAGGAACAAGTTACTCGTGCAGCCGGCAAATTGTAGTCGGGCCAGGGCCTTCGCCGTCGGATAGGACGGCGTGGCGGGGCGATGGCCGACGGCCTCATGTGCCGCGTGCCATTCGCGGAATGTGCCGGACGCCAGGGTCGTCACCGCGAGGAATCCGCCGGGTGCCAGCAGACCGGCGAGGCGGCCGAGCGTGCCCTCCAGATCCTCGAACCATTGCGCCGCCAGGCTCGAACAGATCAGGTCGAAGCCCGGCGCCAGGCAGGGCCGCTCGCCGTCCATGACGAGAAAGGTCAGGTCGGGCCGAGGCTGCATGCGCTCGCGCGCCCGCCGGATCATGGCGGGTGCCAGATCGGAGGCGACCATCAGGCCGGGCTTCACACGAGCGAGGACGGCCTGCGTGAGGAAGGCGGTGCCGCAGCCGATCTCGAGAATGCGTGGCGATGGGGCGAGGGGCAGGAGGGCGATGCGTTGCGCCAGCCGTCCAGCGACCTCCGCCTGGATGATTCCGGCGGCATCGTAATGATCTGCCCCGTCGAAGGCCCGGGCCACAGCCTGTTTCCAGGGACGCATCGGTGCCGTCAGCGGGGTCATCGGTGAGGCTGCGATAGCGTGGGTGGAGGGCGCGGTCGAGGGGCCGCCCGAGGCTGTCTGCGACGCAGCCTCCTTCGTCATCCACACTCCTCCACAGGGGTGCGATCGCTCCGCATCGTTGACGAACGCTTTACGAAAAGCTGCCCATTGTTCCGATATGTGGCGTAGCGTACTCGCGTTTTCCGTTCTCGGCCTCATTGGCGCAGGTCTCACCGGCTGTGGACGCAGCCCGTTCGAGAGCCGTGAGCCTTGGCGCGACCAGACCGAACAGGCCTGCAACGCCAAGCGGCTGGTGGAGACCACCGAATTCGTGACGCCGGTGAAGGAGATCGCCGGCCCGGGTGTCTGCGGCATGCTGCAGCCATACCGGATTACCCGTCTCGGCAAGGGCTCGGTCGTCCTGAAACAGCGGATGACGCTGGCCTGCCCGGCCCTGGCTGAGGCCGAGGCATGGCTGGCCGACACGATCCAGCCCGCCGCCAACCTGTATTTCGGCCAGCCCGTGGCGGAGATCAACGCGGGCTCCTATGCCTGCCGTGGACGCAACAACCAGGCCGGGGCCAAGCTCTCGGAGCATTCGTTCGGCAATGCCGTCGACATCATGTCGTTCAAGCTCGCCGACGGCTACGTCATCACCGTGAAGGGCGGCTGGCGCGGCACCGAGGCCGAGCAGGGCTTCCTGCGCGAGGTATTCGTCGGTGCCTGCGCACGCTTCTCCACCGTGCTCGCCCCCGGCTCCAACGTCTTCCACTACGACCATATCCACGTGGATCTCGCCCGCCACGACCCGCGCGGCCTCAAGCGCATCTGCCAACCGCTGCTGAAATTCACGCCGCAGCTCGGTGCGGACGGCGTGCCCCGGCCGGTCTCGCGGCCGCGCCCGGTCGAGCGCCAGCCCGCCGCGCCGCAGGCCCCCGTCGATATCGAGGAGGACGATCCCTACGGCGTCTCGCCGATGTCCTCGAACCGGCACCCGGCGCGGACGAGCCCGCAGGTCGCCCGCGCGCCCTCCCCTGCCCTATCCGCTGCCGCGCCGTCCGCCCGCGCGCCCTCGGCCTATGCCTCCACACCGGTGACCCGTCCGGCGCCGCGCCCGCAGACGTCCCGTCTCGCGGCGGCACCCACCTATGACGAACCCGCGCCGGGATTCTCGGCCGAACCGCTCTCCCTCGCCGCGCCCGGCCTCTCGGACCCGATCTACTGAGGGCCGGACTGTGTTCCGGCTGCCCCAGGCCGGAGCGAAAGCGACACCGCCACGGCCCTTCCGCTTGACACCGCTCGACGAGACGCCATCGTCCCGGAATGAACGGACTCCAGCGAAAAGACGCCGGCATGCGCCCGAATTCCCTCGTCACCGCCCTGGCCCTCGGCCTCGCCCTCGCGGGCAGCCTGCAACCTGCCTTCGCCCGCTCGGGCCGCGAGGAGATCACCCCCGCCGAGGAGCGTGAGTTCCCGTTCGATGGCGACATCCCCGGCTGCCAGGATTCCTCGGTTCTGGAGAAGGTGTCGAGCCAGTTCGCCGAGAAGGAGGCGAAGTTCTGGAACTCGAGCCTCACCATCGTGGGCTATGACCGGATCGAGCGGACCGCGTGGCGCCCCTGGGGGCTCGACACCTATCCCCGCCGGTTCTGCAGCGCGGTGGCGACCACCTCGGACGGCATCAAGCGCAAGGTCGATTACTCCGTGCGCGAGGGTCTCGGCCTGATCGGCGCAAGCTGGGGGGTCGAGTTCTGCGTCCACGGCCTCGACCGCAACCTCGCCTATGCCTACGCCACGGCCTGCCGCGAAGCCCGTCCGTGAGACGTGCCTCGGCGCTCGCCGCACTCTTCCTGACGGCGTTCGCCGGAACCGCGCAGGCCCAGGGCTACGGACGCGGCGGCACGCCCGGCGAGTTCGATTTCTACGTGCTGGCCCTGTCCTGGTCGCCGACCTATTGCGAAACGGCCGGGCGGCGTGACGCCGACGGCCAGTGCCGGCCGGGTCGCGGCCTCGGCTTCGTCGTCCATGGGCTATGGCCGCAATATACGCGGGGCTACCCGTCCGACTGCTCTTCCGTGGAACGCTCTCCCACCCGCCAGGCCATGGACGTGGCAGGTGAAGTTTTTCCGAGCGAGGGGCTGGCCCGCCACGAATGGCGCAAGCACGGCACCTGCTCGGGCCTCGACCCGATGTCGTATTTCAAGGCTACCGCCCAGGCGCGGCAGGCCGTGACGATCCCGGCCGCCTTCGCCAAGCCCGATTCCGATACCCGCATCGCTCCCGTCGACATCGCCCGTCAGTTCGTCGCGGCCAATCGCGGGCTTCGTCCTGATATGATGTCGGTCACCTGCACCCGGGGAGAGTTGCAGGAGGTGCGGGTCTGCTTCACCAAGGACCTGCGCGGCTTCACGCCCTGCCCCGAAGTGGCGCGGCAGAATTGCCGTGCGGGCGAAATCGCCGTCGACGCGAGCCGGTGAGGCCAGGAACCTGCGCCCATGAATTACAGGCACGCCTTCCACGCCGGCAACTTCGCCGACGTGCTCAAGCACCTCGTGCTGACGCGCGTGCTCCATCATCTCCAGGCCAAGCCCACGGGCTTTCGCGCCATCGACACCCATGCGGGCCTCGGTTTCTATGACCTGACCGGCGACGAGGCCGGGCGGACAGGCGAGTGGCATGACGGCTGGGGCCGTCTCGAGACCCCCTTCCCCGAAGAGGTGGAGGCGCTGTTCGGCCCCTATCGCGAGGCGGTCGCCGCCACCCAGGCACGCCACGGGGCGACTATCTATCCCGGCTCTCCGGCGATCATCCGCGAATTCCTGCGGCCCAGCGACCAGGGCGTCTTCGTCGAGTTGCACCCGGCCGATGCCGAGCTCCTGCGCGAACGCTACAACCAGGATCCGCGCACCAAGGTGATGCATCTCGATGGCTGGACCGCCCTCAACGCGCTGATCCCGCCCCCCGAGCGGCGCGGGGTCGTGTTGATCGACCCGCCTTACGAAGAACTCGGCGAGGTCGACCGGCTTGGCGCGGCTCTGGCTAAGGCCGTAGCGAAATGGCCGACGGGCATCTATCTCGGCTGGTATCCGATCAAGGATGTCGGCCTCATCGACCGCATGGTGGCGGAACTGGACCGTTCGCTCTCCCGGCCGGCCCTGCGTATCGACCTGATGATCTCGGAGCCGTATCCGAACCGCCTCAATGGCAACGGCCTCATCGTCATCAATCCGCCCTGGCGTCTCGCCGACGAGGCGGCCCTGTTCCTGCCCGCGCTAGCCGAGCGGCTGGCGCGCGGAGATTACGGGGCCTTCCGCTGCGACGCGTTCGGCGTCGAAGCTTGAAGTCTTCCCTGAAGGTCGCCCCATCGATGGATTCCGCGATTCCCATCGCCAGCGCGGCGATTCCGGGCAGCGTCGAGACGATGCGGCTCGTCCGCTATGACGACGCCTACTCGATCATGGTCGGCAGCGCCGAACTGATGAACGACCGGCACCGCGATTCGGAGCGGGCCCTGGCCACGGTCACCTGCGCGCGGCTCGAGGGAAATCCGGCGCCGAAGATCTTGATCGGCGGGCTCGGCATGGGGTTCACCCTGCGTGCGGCCCTCGACGCTCTCGGCCCCAAGGCGGAAATCGTCGTGGCCGAACTGATGCCGGCGGTCATCGCCTGGGCGAACGGACCGCTTGCGCATCTTTTCACTGGCAGCCTCGACGATCCGCGCGTGACCCTGGTCGAGGCCGATGTGAACCGCCTCATCCAGTCGGGACAGGCTCGGTTCGATGCCATTCTCCTCGACGTCGACAATGGCCCCAAGGGGCTGACGCGCCGGGAGAACGACCGGCTCTACGATGGCTGGGGTCTCAAACGGGCACATTTCGCGCTGCGGGAGGGGGGAATCCTGGCCGTCTGGTCCGGTGGGCCGGACCGCCGGTTCAAGAAGCGGCTCCGGCGCTTCGGCTTCGATGTCGAAGAGCACCGCTATCCCGCCCATCCCGGCGGCCGCCGTCACGTGCTCTGGATCGCCGTGAGGACGAACGCATAGGCCGAAGCGGGCCGGCGGAACGGGTAGCCCCGTCGTCGGCCCGCCTCGATCTTATCGATCTCAGTAATTATAGGACCGGCGCGGATAGGCCTGGTTCGGTGCGTAGCCGGCTCCACGCTGCTGCACCCGCGATCCGTACTCGATCTCGCGCTGCTGCTTGGCACGGCGATTGGCGAGATAGCGACCGCCGATGCAGCCCGCGACCGCGCCCACCACGCCGCGCTCGGCGAGGTAATGCCCGGCGAGGCCACCGATGATCGCGCCTTTGATGCAGCCTTTGGCTTCGGCCGCTCCCGTGCTTGCCACAGTGAGCAGCGCCAGGGCCGAGAGCGTTGCAACGATGCGCATGATCATCCTCCACGATTTTGCTGGGAGGAAACACCGGCCCGGAGCTTAGCGTTCCGGGCACGGTTCAGCGGGATGACGAGAAACCGCGTTGCGCGGCGCACTGGCCTCAAGCGGCGACGCGCCCTTCCAACGGGAACACCTTGGCGGGGTTCATCAGCCATTTCGGGTCGAACACGTTGCGGACCCGCATCTGCTGATCGAGATCGACCTGCGCATACTGGAAGCGCATGAGCTCGCGCTTCTCGATGCCGACACCATGCTCGCCGGTGAGGCAGCCGCCGACCTCGACGCAGAGCTTCAGGATCTCGTCTCCGGCGGCCTCCGCCTTCTGCAGCTCGCCCGGCTTGTTGATGTCGAAGAGAATGAGGGGATGCAGGTTGCCGTCGCCAGCATGGAAGACGTTGGCGACGCGAAGACCCTTGTCGGCGCAGATCGCGCCGATGCGCTCCAGCACCAGCGGCAATTGCCCGGTGGGAATCGTGCCGTCCATGCAGATGTAATCCGAGATGCGGCCCGTGGCACCGAAGGCGGATTTGCGTCCCTTCCAGATCGCGGCGCTCTCGGCTTCGGATTTCGAGACTCTGATGCTGGTCGGCCGGTAGTCGCGGGCGATCGCCTCGATCCGGGCCAGCATCGCCTCGCATTCCTCGTCCGATCCTTCGACCTCGATGATCAGCATCGCTTCGGCGTCACGCGGATATCCGGCCTGCGCGAAATCCTCGGTGATGAGGATCGCCTCACGGTCCATGTATTCCATGGCTACCGGGATGATGCCGGCGGCGATGATCGCGGCGGTGCAGGCGCCCGCATCCTCCACCGAGGAGAAGCCGACCAGGGCCGGGCGCGCGCCCTCGGCCGCGCGCAGGATCCTCACCGTCGCTTCGGTGACGATGCCGAGCTGTCCTTCCGAGCCGCAGATCAGGCCGAGGAGATCGTAGCCGGCGCTGTCGAGATGTGCGCCGCCGATCTCTGCCACGGTGCCGTCGCTCATCACCAGGGTGACACCGAGGAGGTTGTTGGTGGTCACGCCGTATTTCAGGCAATGCGCGCCGCCCGAATTCATCGCGATGTTGCCGGCAATGGTGCAGGCGAGCTGGCTCGACGGGTCCGGCGCGTAGAAGAACCCTTCATGGCTGACCGCCCCCGAGATGGCGAGGTTGGTGAGGCCCGATTCGACCCTGGCCACCCGGTTCTCGAAATCAACGTCCAGGACGCGGGTCATCTTGGCGACACCGAGGATGATCGCGTCTTCCTGGGCGATCGCTCCGCCGGCGAGGGAGGTGCCGGCGCCGCGCGCCACCACCCGCACGCCGTTGGCGTGGCAATAGGCCATCACGGCAGAGACCTCGGCCGTGGTCGAGGGCAGGACCACCGCGAGTGGCATCTTGCGGTAGGCCGTCAGCCCATCGGTCTCGAAGGCACGGCGCTCATCCTCGGTCACGATCAGGGCCTCCGCCGCGACGAGGGGGCGCAGGCCGGCGATGATCGTTTCGCGGCGAGCGAGAATATCGGGATCGGGGGTGGGGAAGGCGATCGACATGGGGCGGGCGCTCCTCGATGGATCGGCCTGTCTTCAGCCACCGCTCAGCTTGGAAGGACTAAAAACGAGCCTTGAACCGTTCAGGACAATGGAATTGGAAGATATCTAAACGATAACCGGTTTCGATGCATCAGGATCGGGTGTGTCGACGTTGTCTGAAGGCGAAATGGAGAGGTGTCGGCTTCGTTTCGCCGCACGGACCGCGAGGCGAGTTTGGAACGTTCCCAGTCTCGATCTGTTCTAAAACCAAAAGCTCTGCCATAAGCTCGGCTGGCTCATGCTGCCCAATGGAGGAAAAATTATAATGCGTCACCTCATCCTCGGCGCCGCCCTCGCGCTCATGCTCCCGATCTCCGCCCAGGCTCAGGAAGCCGGCGACGCGGCAGCCGGCGAGAAGGCTTTCGCGCCTTGCAAGGCCTGCCACAATTTCGTGAAGAACGGCGTCGGTCCCGATCTGAAGGGCGTCGTCGGCCGCAAGGCTGGCACTTACGAGGGCTACAGCTACTCGGCCGCTCTCAAGGGCTCGGGCATCACCTGGGACGAGGCGAACCTCAAGGAGTGGCTGAAGGACCCGAAGGCGAAGGTGCCCGGCAACAAGATGGTCTATCCCGGCCTCAAGGACGACAAGAAGCTCGCCGACGTGATCGCCTACCTCAAGACCCAGAACTGAGAGCGTTCCCCGATCCTCCGCCGGATCGGAATCAGCGATCGAGAGGCCGCTTTCCCGCAGGGGAGGCGGCCTTTTTCATGCCCTTGCCCCTCGCCCGGAGACGACGGTTTCCGCCATGGCGTCGGCCACGTTGTCGTGAAGCGCGCCGCGCAGCATCACGAGGGATTCGAGGAGCGCGTGCCGTGCCTCCTCCGACATTCCCGTCAAGGCGCCGGCGAGGCCGGGCACGCAATCCATCCGCCCCTGCAGTTCGCGGCCCTTCGGCGTCAGGAAGATGCTCACTTGGCGCTCGTCGGCCCGGTCGCGGGCGCGGCGGACATGGCCCGATGTCTCCAGCCGCTTGAGAAGGGGCGTGAGCGTTCCGGAATCGAGGAATAGGCGCGTGCCGATCTCCTTCACCGTCAACCCCTCCTGTTCCCAGAGCACGAGGAGGACGAGGTACTGCGGGTAGGTGAGATCATGGGCGGCCAGCAGGGCACGGTAGGCACGACCGAAAGCGTGAGCCGCAGAATAGACCGCGAAGCAAAGCTGGCCGTCGACCCCCCTTTCGGCAACCGGGACGTCCTGGGATTCAGAGGTCTGCGTGGTGGTCCGGCCCGCCATTCGTGCGGCCTCCTTCATGTCGGTCGGGTACGGTGTCGGGTCCGAGCCGAGTACCCTATCTAATTGATAATGCGGAATGGTCACCAACGTTCGCGGTAATTCCGCATCATGGTTGCGCGCAATCGGGTTTGGTGCCATATGGAATATCAGTTGCGCGCAACCGAGTTTCGTTCACCCGAGGATCAGTGGTGGCGAAAATTTCCTCGATAAAGAAACGAAGCCTCGCCGAACCCCCGTTCCAGACGCAATCCCTATTTCATACCCAGCAGAAAGTACCCACGATGAAGGCTCTCTACACCGCTCATGCCCACGCCACCGGCGGCCGTGAAGGTTCGGCCTCCACCGACGACAAGGCCGTCGATGTCACCCTCGTGACGCCGAAGGAACTCGGTGGCGGCGGCGGCAACGGCACCAATCCCGAGCAGCTCTTCGCCACCGGCTATGCCGCATGCTTCCTCGGCGCGATCAAGTTCGTCGCCGCCAAGGACAAGGTGAAGATCCCCGAGGACGCCAAGGTCGAATCCTCGGTGGGCATCGGCCCGCGCGACGACGGCGAAGGCTTCGGTCTCGTCGTCACCCTCAAGGCCACCCTACCCGGCATCGAGCGGGACAAGGCCGAGGATCTGGTGAAGCGCGCCGATGTGGTGTGCCCCTATTCCCACGCCACCCGCGGCAACATCCAGGTCGATATCAGCGTCGCCTGAACCTGCTCGATCGAAGCCGGAGGAGTCCTCCTCCGGCTGTCAGGCCGTCGTCACGATGAGGACGGTTCCCTCGATCCCAGTGACCCGGATCCGGGTGCCGGCCGGTGCGTCGGCACCGGAGACGCGCCACACGGTGTCGTTCACCCTGATCCGCCCGACCCCTTCGGTGATAGCGGTATCGAGGCGAAATTCCTGGCCGATCAGCCCGTTCGCACCCCGATTGAGGCTGTTGGGCCGTCCGGCTATCCGCTTCTGCGCGAGGATGACGAGCCCCACCGAGAGGCCGGCGAAGAACAGGATCTGAGCCTGCCAGGGCATGGGCACGAGGGCTGTCTCCAGCCCCGTGATCATGGCCGCGATGCCGAGCCAGACCAGGAACACGCCCGAGATCGCGAGCTCCGCTCCCATCAGGACCAGCCCGATCAGGACCCAGGTCCAGACTGGCCCTAAAGCGCTCAGGATGTCGAGGTTCACGAGGAGCTTCCGCTGCTCGGCCCGACCTTGGGCGGGAGGCCGGAGCTCTTTCGCGTCTGCGCCGCTCCCTCGCCGAACACGCTACGGGTGATCTCGGCGATGCCACCCAGGGTGCCCGCGAGGGAGGCCGCCTCGATCGGTACCACCACCACCCGCTGGTTCGGCGCAGTCGCCAGGGCCTTGATCGCGTCCACGTATTTCTCGGCCACCAGGAAATTTGCCGCCGCCAGGTCGCCCTCGGAGATGGCCGCGCTGATGAGGCCGGTCGCGCGCGCCTCCGCCTCGGCGCTGCGCTCGCGTCCCTCCGCGTCGCGGAAGGCAGCCTCACGCCGTCCCTCGGCTTCGAGGATGGCGGATTGCTTGCGCCCTTCGGCGCGCAGGATATCGGCCTGCCGATGGCCCTCGGCTTCGAGTACGGAGGCACGCTTCTCGCGCTCAGCCTTCATCTGGCGCGCCATGGCGCCGGCGAGATCGGCGGGCGGCAGGATGTCCTTGATCTCGATGCGAGTCATCTTCACGCCCCAGGGCGAGGAGGCCGCGTCCATGACATGGAGCAGGCGCTCGTTGATCTCGTCACGGTGCGACAGCAGCTGGTCGAGGTCCATGGAGCCGACGACCGTCCGGATGTTGGTCATCGTCAGCGTCATCATCGCGGTTTCGAGGTTCGAAATTTCGTAGGACGCCTTGGCCGCGTCGAGCACTTGGTAGAACACCACCGCGTCGATCTTCACCCCCGCATTGTCGCGGGTGAAGGCCTCCTGGCTCGGCACCTCGATGACCTGCTCCATCACGTTCACGCGTCGGCCGATCCGCTCCACATACGGTGCGATCAGGCCGAGCCCGGATTCCAGGGTGCGCGAGTACCGGCCGAACCGCTCCACCGTGTAGACGTGGCCCTGCGGGATGACGTTGATGCCGATGGCGAGGGTGACGACCACCAGGATCACGAGCGCCACCGCCACCACGCTCAACCCGATCGAGAGATCCATGCCTGTCCCCACATCCCTTCAAGGAAGGGCATTGAGGCCGAGCGTCTTCCCCTATGCAAGGTGAATCATCCTCGCGTCAGCGCGCCCAAACTCCGAGGCGTTCCGTCCGCGCACGGTCTTCGGCGGCGACGAGATCGGGCGTCGCCTCCGAAGAGGCCCGGCCTCCGCCGTTGAAGAGCACGACTTCGGACAGGTCGCGGCCTTCCACCGCGCAGAGATAGGCCGCACTTCCGGCGACCGGCTGGCACGTCACCGGACGGCCGGCGAGGTAGCGGGTCAGTTCCTCCGGCTGCCCACCACGGACCCATTCCACGCCGAACAAGCGAACGAGCTTGCCGCCGACGCGCAGGGTTGCGGTGTCGATCACCTCGGTCTTGCCGGTTACGGCATTGGACGGCTGCGGGGGATTGGCCCGGCTCTCCTCGGCCGAGGGCGGGCTCGGCTCCTCTGCGGGAATCCCGGGGGGCGTCGCCGGCGGAACGGTCTCACGCGGGTTGGTCATGGTGGATGGCTGGTTCTGGGCCTGCTGCGTTTGGGGCGGCTGCGTCGGCGGGGCCGAATCCTGTGCCTTCGTTTCCTGGCGCGGAGCTTCCGCATCCGGTGCGGAGGCCGGCCTGTCTTCCCCACCGCCCTGGGTGAGGAGCAAGATGAGGGCGAGGCTGCCAAGCAGTCCCGCGCCTGCGAGCACGCTCGGCCGGGTCAGGATCGTGCCGTCATCCCGCTGAAGGCGACGGACCCGGTCACCGGCGCGGGCGAGCAGCCCGGGCCAGCGGGCTGGTTGCGCTCCTTGGCCTAGGGTCGCCAGAGGAGACGTCGTGCCGTTCTTTGCAGCGAGGCCCGAGAGACGCTCACGAGCGATAGCGACGGTCTCGCGGGCCCTGTCGCCGAAGGAGGCCCCGATGCGCATGCCGCGCTCGCGCAGACTCGGTTGCGGCCCGGCGCCTTGCCCGTCGCTCGGGCGATCGGCCAGGGAGTGGCGGACGTTGCTCAAAGTGCCCGCCAGGGTCGCCGAGACCGCAGCCGCGGCGGACCTTCCCCTGGCGACCGAACGGGCCATCACGGAGCGGGCCAGCTCAGACTGCGTTTCCACGAACCGGGACGTGGCCGCCTTGATCTCGTCCGATGCGGTGGGCTCGGGCGGCACGTCCACCATGGGTTCGGGTGGCACCGGTACGAACAGCGCCCCATGACGCTCCCGCAATTCGGCGAACAGCTCCGATAAGGTCAGGGGGCCGGTCTCGCCCTGACGCGGTGTCCCGGAACGGTCGACGATTCGGTAGAAGGGCGGAGTGGATGTCGGCTCGACCACGGCCTCAGCCAAAAGCTGAAGCGTCCGCCGGGCCACCGGGAAAGCGTTCTGGCGCCGGATCTCCGCATCGATCAGGGATCTGACTGCCTCTCGGGCAGCCCGAGCAGCGACAATGGCCGGAGCCTCTGCCTCGTCGGACGGATTCGTTTTCGAAGCCTTGCCGGTGGCGCGCGTCTTGTCGGCGGCGCGTGACGTGTCCGTTGCGCGTGTCTTTGGGGCGGTCGCGATCATTGGTTCGACTGTGGCTCAGGCACCATGCCGTGTCGATACGGCCGCACTCAGCGGTCCAGGTGCGAAGCGGCGCAGGACGCGGCTCGACTCAGACACGATCACCGGGCGTGATCCGGCGAACGAAATCTCGAGGGTCAGTTCCGCCACGCCCTGCGAGCGGGCACCGTTCCTTGGGTTCGCGGCACGGAAATCGAAGGTCGAGCGCACGATACAGCTGCTCGTGTTGACGCTGCAGGCCGTGCGCGGGGAGCCGTCCTGCACCACGTAGCGGCGGTCCGGCCAGCGTCGGACGAAGCGGCGCTTCTCTGCCATCACCGCCGTCAGCGACAGGGTGCGACCGTGGAAGCGGACATGATCGGCGTAGAAGCGTGGTGCTGCGGCGACCATGCCATCGCCGGGCTCAGAGATCGCGTCGAGATAATCCTCGTTCAGCCTTTGGGCCTTGCGTGCCCATTCGGGAAAGCGATCCTCGGAGGCCATCGCCAAGCTCGGGGGCGGTGCGCCGGGGGAGACGGTGAGGGGAAGCGCATTCGGCGGAACTTGCGAGAGCCGGCGGGGGGAATGCCTGGTCTCGGCGTGGCGGGTGCCACGACGAGCCCGCCGCGGTGCCTCCGCGCCTCTCTCCGCGACGGATGCGGCGCGCGTCGTGGTCTCGGGCTTCGCCGCCTGAGCCGGACTGCTCTGGGGGGCCTCCTGCACCGCCTGAGGGGAGACAGGTTTCGCCTCACTCTTGGGTTCGGGCTTCACATCGGCCTTGGCCGGGGGGTCGACCCAGGCCGGGCGCCCCTGCGCCTCGGCGCTGACCGTAGAGACCAGGGCCACGAGAAGGGCGGCCGAGCAGGTGGAGAACAATCCGTGGTGCATGGCATCTCACCGCTGTCGCGAACGACGTGGAAGGTGGGCACGACCGCATCAGAGCGCCCGGCCGAAGGAAAACGTCGAAGGGAAACGTCAGGGTCGCGTGTTCGGTTGCCCGCGTCGAACCGGGTCGTTCGCCAAAGGACCTCGCCCCGGCAAGAGACCTAGCATACCGCCGCGCCGACCGGTCGGGTCAGCCCTCGTTCCCCGCGCTATGCCCGTTGTTCCCAACGGTTGGCGGGCATTCTCCGCCGAAGTTGCAGGCACGCTTTCTCCCAGGGAGTATCCTGTCCCCGGGGCGTTGCCGCCGATCTCCTGAAGCCGATCTCCTGGGCATGACCTCTTGCCATCCTCGCGGGAGCGCCCACCTCTTGAGAGCTTGACGGGTCCGGGCCCCTCTGGCGGCCGAGGCGTCGGCCGCGATGTCGGACTCCTTCTCTGCCTTTGCGCTGACGCGGCGCGAACGCACCGGGGGGTTCTGACACACGTGGTTGTATCGATGATCTTTTGCGGCATCTCGGGATGCTCGTTTTCGGAGGTGGCCTCATGAGTGCCGCATCCACTCGCCGGGCCCTCCTTCTCGTCAATCCGAACGCTCGGAACGGCTCGTTTTCCCTCGACGCCGTGCGCGATTCCTTGCGCGCCGCCGGCATCGAGCCCTTCGAGCCGCCGGGCGATCCCGATTGCACGGCAGTGATCAAGCGTCACGCGAAGGAGTGCGATCTCGTCATCCTCGGCGGTGGCGACGGCACCATGAATTCGGCCGCCCCCGCTCTGGTCGAGACCGGATTACCGTTGGGGATCCTGCCGCTCGGCACCGCCAACGACCTCGCCCGCTCCCTCGGCCTGCCCACCGACCCGGTGGAAGCCGCCGAGCTCATCGGCACGGCGAAGCCCCAGGCGGTGGATCTCGGCTGGGTCAACGGCCGCTACTATTTCAACGTCGCGAGTATCGGCTTCTCCGCCGATCTTGCGGGTGACCTCACCGCCGAATCGAAGAAGAAATGGGGCACGCTCGGCTACGCCATCGCGGCCATGCGCGTCCTGAGGCGGGTACGTCCCTTCACGGTCTATCTCGAACATGACGGACTGACCGAGACCATCACCACGATCCAGGTCTCGGTGGGCAACGGGCGCCACTATGGCGGCGGGATGACCGTGGAAGAGACCGCCACCGTCGATGACGGCAAGCTCGATTTCTACAGCCTGGAGGTCACGCATTGGTGGCGGCTCATCGCGCTGCTGCCGGCCCTCCGTCGGGGCACCCAGGGCAAAGCCGCCGACGTTCGTGCCTTCAACACCACCGAGATCGTAGTGAAGACGAAGAAGCCTCGTCCGGTGAACACCGACGGGGAACTCTCCACCTATACGCCGGCGCATTTCAAGGTCGTGCCCAAGGCCCTCCGGATCTTCGCGCCGGAACCTTCGGAGCGTCCCGGCATCATGCCCGCCGCATCCTGATCTTCCGCCGCTTTCCGACCTGACGACGTTCGAGGTTCTCTCCCCGTGGATTCGCTTCTTCAACTCGCCGCAGACCCGACCGCCTGGGTGGCGCTCGCCACCCTCATCGTGATGGAGGTGGTGCTCGGTATCGATAACCTGATCTTCATCTCGATTCTCACCAACAAGCTGCCGGCCCATCAGCAGACCAAGGCCCGCCGCATCGGTATCGGCCTCGCTCTGATCCTTCGCCTGGGCCTGCTCGGCACCGTCGCTTACATTGTCCACCTGACGCAGCCGGTCTTCGAGATCTTCGGCAAGGCCTTCTCCTGGCGGGACATGATCCTCATCGGCGGTGGCCTGTTCCTGCTGTGGAAGGCGACTAAAGAGATCCACGAGACCGTCGATCCCGATGACGGCCACGAGGATGCGTCCGCCCCGGTGGCGCTGAGCTTCGCCGCCGCCGTCGGGCAGATCCTGGTCCTCGACCTCGTCTTCTCCATCGACAGCATCATCACGGCCGTCGGCATGACCGATCACGTGCCGATCATGGTGATCGCCGTCATCACGGCCGTCACCGTCATGCTGCTGGCAGCCGACCCGCTGGCGCGCTTCATCGCCGCCAACCCCACCGTGGTGATGCTGGCTCTCGGCTTCCTCATCATGATCGGCATGACGCTGATCGCGGAAGGTTTCGGCGCCCACGTACCGAAGGGCTATATCTACACTGCCATGGCCTTCTCGGCCGGCGTCGAGGGGCTCAATCTCCTCGCCCGGCGCCGGAAGCGGGGCAAGACCAGCGCGGGGTAGGGGCAAAGCCCCTCCCCTTCCGTTTCACGGGAAAACGAAGAAAGGCCCGACCGGGACAGCGGTCGGGCCTTTCTTCATTCGATCATCGATCGGTCTTGGCGGATGGACTCAAACTTCGCTCGCTTTCCTACGCAGGCGGGTGACGGTCCGCGGCCAACGTCGCCGGTCGCGGACGCGTCTTCGTGACCGCCTACAGGATCGGCTCGCGTAGGGCCGAGGTCTCGCGGGCACAGATTGCCGCGTCCGGTGGCAAGCCTTCTTGCGAGAGGTTCTTGCCGATCTCCACCCGTGCCTTTTCGAGATCGGCCCGGAAGCCCGCATCGCCCTGGAGCGCGCTGATGACGACGCTGGCCGTGGTGCGTCCGGCCTCCACGTCGCTGGCCCAATGCACGCCGCAAACGATGCGGTTCTCACCGTAAGCCTTGCCGCGCAGGAAGAACTGTGTGGCCTTCTCCGGAACCAGGGCCGCGAGGATGGATGCGTAGGCCCAGCCTTGAGTCGCGTGACTCGAGGGGAAGCTGAACGCGTCTCCGAGTTCGCGGGTCCGCGCCACGCAGATCTCCGCGTCGTTGCCGACGAAGGGACGCAGGCGACGGTAATGTTCCTTGAGTGGGCGGGTGGCCCGGCTGATATCGAGGCGCGTGCGTTCGAGCAGCGTCATCAGGGCCGGCGAGCGGGACTGATCGATCTTGCGCCCGAGTACGCAGGCGAAATCATCGAGGATGGCCGAGGGGCCGTCCGCCACATCCGCCGTGGCGAGTTCCCAGCGCGCGCTACCCTTCAGGGCGCGGGTCGCCGAGAAGATGGTCTTATCCGCCGTTTCGGCAGCCGATTGACCCCGCGGGGGCGGAGGCAGGATCGCGACTGTATCAGGTGCTGTGGCGTCGGACAGATAGGGCGCGCGTGCCGGCATCCCCGGCGTCAACGGAGTCGCTGCGACGGCTGGCGCCGACCGAGGCTTTCCGCTCGTGGCTTTGGTGTCCGCGGGGTTCGGCGTGGGCGCCTGCGCCATGACGGGAGCCGCCATGAAGGCGCAGGACGTGAAGGCAAGCGACGCGAGAGCGGGAAGCAGAGGAGACATGGCAGCGGCTCAGGGTGAAATGCGTCGGGAATGGCAAGCGATAGGGGAGCCATAGGGTTCCTGAACGACACTCGTATGGCACTCGAAACGCATGACATTTCGTCATTCCGTAACGAATGTGCCCCTCGACGGCCGCGGGATCCCCCTAACGGATGCCCGCGCGGATCGCGGCGGCGACCTCCCACGGATATTCCTCGTGCGGGCTGAGGGCCCCCGGAACCGAAGCCTTGGCCACATGGCCGGCGGCGATGAGGGCGTCCATCTCGGCGCCGGACCGGCGCGGGGCGCGTTCGGGACGCAGGACCAGGATCGGCGGAAGCCCTTCGGCTTCGAACAGGGCCAGGAAGTCCTTGCGGCCCTTGAACGGGTCGAGCCCTCCGGTGACGAAGGCCGCCGTGCCGAAACGGCCACCCGGCTGGAGCGTCACGGCATGTTTGTCGGCTATGATGCCCGGTGTGACGTGGTCCGGATCGGCATAGACATGCGCGCGCATCATCCGGCCGATCACCGGGGGACTGATATTGACGCGGTAGAGCGCCTCGCCGAGAAGCGGAAGCTCGATAGCCTTGCGGATCCCCGAGAGCCAGCCACGGCGCGCGTCGCCGAGCGCGGTGGGCAGCGGTCCACGCCATGTGGGAGCGACGAGAGCGAGCTGGTCGAACTGGCCTGGATGCCGTTGGGCGGCTGCCACGAGATAAGGGGCCGCATGACCCGCCGCGATGCCGATGGCGTAGGGGCCCGGCACGGCTGCGATCAGCGAATCCATGAAGGCATGGAAAGTCTCCGGCTCCATGGCGATGCGGGATCGCGGATGGTTGCCGAAGCCGGGCCAGTCGGGAATGAGGCAACGGTAGTCGTGGCCCAGGATCTTGGCCAGGGGCCGCATCTCCGCCCGTGCTGAGATCGACGACAGGGCGGGCAGGAGCAGAGCGGCCGGGCCGCTCCCGACGATGTCGCACGGCGTAGGGACCTTGCGCTCCAGCACGTCGAGCTGAAAGCCACGGGTGGAGTGGGCAGGCTCGATCATCGTTGGCAACGCCTCATCCGGGACGGTCTGCATCGGATTGGAGATCTAACGCGCCGGTCGCTGCCGCATAGGCCGGCTCGGTGTCGCGCCAGGGCCGAGGACGAGCGTCCGCCTCCCCTCTTTCCTCGACGGGAAAGAGGGGAGTGCCGATCCGCGTCGAATGCGTACGGGTCTCAGGTCCGGAGCAGCTCGTTGATGGCGGTCTTGGAGCGGGTGCCGGCATCGACGCGCTTGACGATGACGGCGCAGTAGAGGCCGGGGCCGGGCGTGCCGTCGGGCAGGTCCTTGCCGGGCGTCGTGCCCGAGACCACCACCGAATAGGGCGGCACGCGGCCATACATGACCTCGCCCGTGGACCGGTCGATGATCTTCGTCGACGCGCCGATATAGACGCCCATGGAGAGCACGCTGCCCTCACCGACGATCACGCCCTCGGCCACCTCGGCGCGGGCGCCGATGAAGCAATTGTCTTCGATGATGACCGGGTTGGCCTGGAGCGGCTCGAGTACGCCCGCGATGCCGGCGCCGCCGGAGATGTGGCAGTTCTTCCCCACCTGCGCGCAGGAGCCGATCGTCACCCAGGTGTCGACCATCGTGCCCTCACCCACATGGGCGCCGAGATTGATGAAGGAGGGCATCAGCACCGCGCCCGGCGCGATGTAGGAGCCACGGCGCACGAAGCAGCCCGGCACGGCCCGGAAACCGGCCTCACGAAAATGCTTCTTCTTCCAGCCCTCGAACTTCGATGGCACCTTGTCCCACCAATTGGCGCCATCGGGTCCGCCATGGATGATCTCCATGTCGTTGAGGCGGAAGGACAGCAGCACCGCCTTCTTGAGCCACTGGTTGACCTGCCATTCCTCGCCGACCTTTTCGGCCACGCGGGCCTTGCCGGTATCGAGGAGATCGAGAGCCTCGTCCACGGCGTCGCGCACGGCGCCCTTGGTCGAGACGTCGATGCCGGCACGCTCCTCCCAAGCAGTCTCGATGGTGGTGGAGAGATCGGCGTGGGACATGGTGGCGTTCCGGTCGGTTAGGGGGAAGGGCCGTGCTTACAAAAGGCGGCCCGGCCTGTCACCTCGGGGCATCAGGCGAGACGCAGGCTCACTCGCGGCAGCCGTTACGGGTTTCCTCCCGCACGATCTCGCCGACCTTCGCCCGGTCGCGGGCAGAGAGCGGGACGTCGCGGATGTCGGAGAAGCGGCAATTGACGTTGCCGAAGGCCGAGATCGCCCGCTGCGTCTTGAAGCAGTAGCCGGCCTCCGCATAGACCGCGTTGCGCTCGCCCCAGAGCTCGTCGCAGGGGGATGCGGCCAGGGCGGGGGCGGCGGGCAGGAGAGCGAGGCACAGAATCACGAGGGCACGCATGGGCACTTCCTGGGCAGGTGTGAGGACCTGAAGGCTTGTGGCCCGTCTGTGCCGGTTTCGCCAGATCTCGGAGCGCGCCGATCGGCCGTCAGAACGCATCGATCCTGGCGCGGACGCCGTCGAGCCCCTTCACCAACGCATCCAGGTCGTCGGCGAGGGTGGCGTGGATCGTCTCGGCCGCGTCGGGAAATTCCTCGAGCACCCGGCGCATCAGCGTGGGCGTGATTCGGACGACCTCCGCCGGTGTCACGGCATGGGCATCGGTGGGGCGCTCGCCGCGCAGGAACAGGGCCATCTGTCCGATCAGGGCGGAACGGCCCACCCGGACGGGCTCGGCTCCGTCCACGCGGGGCGCCAGTTCGATCGTTCCGGACATGACGACGAACCCGCCATCGCTGCGCTCGTCGCGGGCGAACAGGACGTCGCCCGCCGTCAGGCTGCGGCGCTCGGCGGCGAAGGAGAGGAGTCTCAGGGCATCGCGCGCCATGTGGCTGAACAGGGGCGCGGCCGCCAGGATCGCGATGTCGTCGTCGAGCCCCAATGCCGTGCGCTCCCTCAAGACGGAGGTAACCCCTCCGACGGATCAAGCCTTAGCCGAAGGCGGGCGAGGGGGAAATCCGGCGCTGCACCGGCGCAGGGACGGAGCGTCGATCAAACAGATGTCATGAAACCGGTCGATAGACGCGTCTCTCAAGCAAGACGAAGACGGAAATTCCGGTGTCCAATCACTTCTGCCTGGATCCGAACGATCCCTATGCGCAATCCGAAGTCCTGGTTTTCTTCGAAGGCCAATATCCGGATATCCGCCTGCTGTCGGTCATCGACCGCAACGACGACGAAATCCTGTCGGATCTCGTCTACGAGCAGCAGCGCGACCTCATCCGGGAGATTGCGGCCTTCTACACGTCCGGCGGTGATGCGCCGAACGCGGCTGCCTGATCCTCAGGGCAGCAGCTTGTAGCCGCCGCCTTCCGTCACGAGGATGGCGGTAACGGCCGGGTTCGGCTCGATCTTCTGGCGCAGGCGGTAGATGTGGGTCTCCAGCGTATGCGTGGTGACCTGCGCGTTGTAGCCCCAGACCTCGGCCAGGAGCGTATCACGTCCCACCACCTCGCGGCCGGCACGGTAGAGGAAGCGCAGGATCGCGGTCTCCTTTTCGGTGAGCTTCAACTTCGAGCCACGCTCGCAGACGAGGAGCTTCGCGCCGGGGCGGAACGTGTAGGGGCCGATCTGGAAGACCGCGTCCTCGCTCGCCTCATGGCTGCGCAGAT
Organism: Methylobacterium sp. Leaf91; assembly: GCF_001422815.1. Taxonomy (GTDB): domain Bacteria; phylum Pseudomonadota; class Alphaproteobacteria; order Rhizobiales; family Beijerinckiaceae; genus Methylobacterium. The sequence goes on from NZ_LMMP01000001.1 coordinate 551,095, forward strand.
GCGCGCGGATCCGCGCGAGGAGCACGGCGAACTTGAAGGGCTTGGCGACATAATCGTTGGCGCCCGCCTCCAGGCCCTCCACCATGTCGTCCTCCGAATCCTGCGCGCTCAGCATGATGACCGGTCCGCGATAGCCGTTGCGGCGCATGGCCCGCACCGCCTCCCGCCCATCCATGTCCGGCAGGCCCACATCCATGATCGCGAGGTCGATCCGGTCCTCGGCCACACGGGCGAGGGCGGATTTCGCGTCTTCCGCGCTGACGATGACGAACTCCTCGTACAGATCGAGTTGCTCGATCAAGGTTTCGCGCAAAGACTCGTCGTCGTCGCAGATGAGCAGGCGATGGGTGGTCGACATCGGCCGGGATACTTTCACACGCAGCTGGGAAGACCGGACGGGCCGGTTTCGAAAACCTGAGAGATGGCCGAATCGTCGGCCGCGAGCGTAAAACAGCAGAGTGATGGATGTTTTATGTCAGAACCTTGAACGACTTCGCGGCGGGGCCAGACTTCGCACATCCTCGACGGCTCGACGCCTCGAAAAGTTTCTCGCCGGCGCGACCATCGAGCGCCGTGACGAGGAACGCGCTGGTCGGAACCGGTCCGTTCGGACGATAAGTCGGGCATGATCCCGCTGACCCTCTCTCTCATCCGCGTCCGCCGGCTGGTGGGTGACCCGACCCGCGGGCAGATTCTCATGGCGGGCTCCATCATTCCCTGTGCGCTCGGCCGCTCCGGCATCGGGCAGGTCAAGCGGGAAGGGGACGGCCTGTCCCCGCGCGGTCGTTTTCGCCTCCGGGCCGGGGCCTATCGGCCGGACCATTTCGGCGCGCGCCCCTGCACCGCCCTGGCTCTGCGCCCGACGCGGCCGAACGACGGCTGGTGCGACGACCCGCGCGACCGGCGCTACAACCGCCCGATCACCCTGCCCGCCCCCGGCGTGAGCGCGGAACGGATGTGGCGGGAGGACGGTCTCTACGACCTCGTCGTCGACCTCGACTACAACCGGCAGCCGATCCGGCCGGGACGCGGCTCGGCGATCTTTCTGCATGTGGCACGGCCGGGATACCTGCCGACGGAGGGCTGCGTGGCGGTGAAGCGAGCCGATCTCGTTCGCCTGCTGCGGCGCGTCGGGCCGCGTACGCGGCTGCAGATCCTCTGACGGCCGCATCCCGCTATCCACGCGTCGGCAGGGCGACGGGTGAGACGCCCCGCCGGTCTCCCGGACGGGACAGGGTCATGACCAGGATGGCGGCGAGGATGCACAGGGCGCCGGCGGCGAAGAAGGCCGGCAGGTAGCTCGACAAGGCCGTGCGCGACAGTCCGGCACCGTAGGCGATGGTGGCGGCCCCGAGCTGATGGCCCGCGAACACCCAGCCGAAGACGAGGTTCGCCTTCTCGCGCCCGAACCGGGATGCGGTGAGCCGTACGGTGGGTGGCACCGTGGCGATCCAGTCGAGCCCATAGAAGGCGGCGAAGACCGACAGGCCGACGAAGGAAAAGTCGGAGAACGGCAGGAACATCAGTGAGAGGCCACGCAGGCCGTAATACCAGAACAGGAGCCAGCGGTTGTCGTATCGGTCGGAGAGCCAGCCGGACGCCACCGTGCCGATGAAATCGAACACCCCCATCGCAGCGAGCACGCTCGCCCCCTGGACCGGGCCGATGCCGTAATCGGCGCAGAGGGGGATGAAATGGGTCTGGATCAGCCCGTTGGTGCTGGCTCCGCAGATGAAGAACGTGGCGAAGAGAACCCAGAACACGCCCGTGCGCGACGCCTCCGCCAGGACCCCGAGGGCGGAGCCGTTCACGGCCGGCGGCGCGACGGCGCCGGTAACGGCGGTCTCGCCATAGGGGGCGAGGCCCATCTCCTCCGGCCGGTCGCGCATCAGCGCCGTGACGGCGACCCCCGCCGCGAGCAGGAGTCCACAGATCACCAGGAGTGCTGCACGCCAGCCGAGATGCTCGGTGAGGGCAGCGAGGAGCGGGAGAACGATGAGTTGGCCGGTGGCCGAACTGGCGGTGAGGAGACCGACGACGAGGCCGCGCGACCGCGAGAACCAGCGGGTCGCGATGGTGGCGCCGAGCACCAGGGCGGTAAGCCCCGTGCCGATGCCGACGACGACGCCCCAGAGCATGACCAGCTGCCAGACCTCGCTCATGAAGAGGGAGGTGAGCAACCCCCCGACGATGAGGAGAAGCGCCAGGAGCACGATGCGGCGCGGGCCGTAGCGGTTCATCAGCTGGGCCGCGAAAGGCCCCATCAATCCGAACAGCACGAAGCGCACGGCCAGGGCCGATGAGATCGTCGCCGTGTCCCAGCCGAACTCCTTCTGAAGCGGCAGGATCAGGACGCCGGGCGCACCCACGGCGCCGGCCGTGACCAGCATGGTGAGGAAGGTGACGGCGGCGACGACCCAGCCGTAATGAACGTTCCGGCGGGCGAGGGGCCCTGCGACGGCGTTCGACAACGATCCGACGGGAGCAGTGATGGACATACGGCCTCTTCGGGTTCCGCATGGTGGTTCGGCGTGACGACCCGGCGAGCAAGCCCGGCACCACGACGCGGTCGGCCTTGCTTAGGCGCATATGCACTCGTTAGACAAGCATCTCGTCCCCGGACCCCGTGATTCCGTATATCGAGGATTTCTCACGATGGATTTGGCGTCACCGTGCCACTGCATCGCCCTACGCCAGGCATCGCGACGGCTGACGCAGCATTACGACCAGCATCTCGCGCCCACCGGCCTGCGGACCAGCCAGTACGGCCTGTTGCGCAGCCTAGGTCGTGTCGGGCCGATCTCCATCAACACCTTCGCGGAGATCATGGTGATGGACCGGACCACGATGGGGCGCGCTCTTCGTCCCCTCACGCGGGACGGGCTCGTCGCCGTCGGTCCCGGACCGGATGGTCGCACGCGCTCCCTCACCCTCACCACTGCGGGGCGGAGGCGAATGGAGGACGCGCTTCCCCTTTGGGAGCAGGCGCAGCAGACGTTCGAGGAACGCTACGGAGCAGTGCCGGCAAGCGACCTGCGCCACGCGGCGCTCAGCCTGGCGAGGACGGAGCTGTCACCAGCCGAGTGAGAGGGGCGGCGGCCGAGTGATCCGGGGGGCGGGACCGCGCATGGCGCAGCCTCCGGTTGTCCCGGTCGCCTTCAGAAATGCCGCGCCAGCACCTCGCGGACACGCTCGACCATCTCGTCTTCCTTCACCGAGAACTGGGCCGGGCGCGCCGCCTTCCATTCGGCGTTGCTGGCGATGTCGCCCGCCGCCTTGGCACCCTCGATGAGGTCCTTGATCTGGACTTCGCCGGCCTCGCGCTCGTTGGAGCCCTGGATGATGGCGCAAGGGCTGCCGCGCCGGTCGGCGTATTTCATCTGCGCCTTCATGCCGGAGCCACCGAGATAGAGTTCGGCGCGAATGCCGGCCTCGCGCAGGCGCGCTACGAGGCGCTGGTAATCGGCGATGTTGTCGCGGTCGAGAACCAGCACCACCACCGGACCGGGCTTCGCGGTGCCCTCGAGGAGAGGGCTCCCGGTCAGTTGCAGCGCCGAGAACAGGCGCGACACGCCGATGGAGAAGCCCGTCGCCGGCACCGGCTCGGCGCGGAAGCGGCCGACGAGGCCGTCATAGCGGCCGCCGCCCGCCACCGACCCGAAGCGCACGGTCTGGCCCTCCTCGTTGGTGACGGGGAAGGTCAGCTCGGCCTCGTAGACAGGGCCGGTATAGTATTCGAGGCCGCGCACCACCGAAGGGTCGGCCCGGATGCGGTCGTGGCCATAGCCCGCCGCCGCACAGAGCCGCATGATCGCATGCAGTTCAGCGATGCCCTCACGGCCGGTCTCGGACGAGCCGACGACATCGCTCCACGAGCCGAAGAATTGCTCCCAGAACGCCATCCGGTCGCCCTCTGCGTTGGGAGCGGCCTGGAAAGAGACGTAGGCGAGGATGCGCTCGATGGCGTCGGGTGTGAGGCCCGCACCTTTAGCGAAATCACCGCTCTCGTCCTTTCGCCCTTCGCCGAGAAGTTGGCGTACCCCGTCGACGCCGAGGCGGTCGAGCTTGTCGATGGCCCGCAGAACCGTGAGGCGCTGGCCGGCCTTGTCCTCGCCCGAGAGGCCGATAGCCTCCATGACGCCGTCGAGCACCTTCCGGTTGTTGACCTTGATGACGTACTGGCCGGACAGGCCGAGCTTTTCCAGCGTATCGGCCATCAACATGCAGATCTCGGCATCCGCCGCGACGGAGCCCGCGCCGACGATGTCGGCATCGCATTGCATGAACTGGCGGAAACGGCCGGGACCGGGCTTCTCGTTGCGGAAGACGTAGCCGGCACGGAAGCTGCGGTAGGGCTTGGGGATTGCGTCGAAATGTTCGGCCACGTGCCGGGCCAGAGGCGCGGTGAGGTCGTAGCGAAGGGACAGCCAGGATTCGTCGTCGTCCTGGAACGAGAACACGCCCTCGTTGGGGCGGTCGAGATCGGGCAGGAACTTGCCGAGGGACTCGGTGTATTCGACGAAGGGCGTCTCCAGCGCCTCGAACCCGTAGAGCTCGAAGCTCTGGCGGATCGTCTCCAGCATCCGGTGCTGCGCGGCGATCTCATCGGCGCGACGGTCGACGAAGCCGCGCGGCAGGCGCGCCTTCAACGTGTCGGCCTTCGTGGGATCGGCCTTCTTGGATTCGGCCTTGGCCATGGTGTCTTCGCTTTGCGTTCGGGCTGTCGATGTCAGGCGGGCTCTATCGCGGGTGCTCCCGAGCGGCAAGCGTGCCGGGCAAAGGGAGGGACGCCGGGTGCCGTCGTTAGAGCTTGAGGCCGAGCAGCGCGCATAAGCTGAGAATGGCGATGGGGATCTGCAGCGGGCGAAGTCGAGCGAAGAAGAGCGGCGCCTCGCCGGTACGGGCGGCGATGGGATCGAGGATCGCCACGGCGGTGAAGCCGGCGATGAGAAGGGCGAGGGCCGCCACTGTCTGGCCGAGGGATGCGGACAGGAGCGCGAGAAAACCGAGGCCGAACAGGCCGAACATGGTGGCGATCTGGATGAAGGTCGGACCACCCTCGGTGCGGAAGCTGACACCACGCCGTACGCCCGACAGAAACAGCAGGATCGCACAGCCCCATAGAATGGTGAGGTAGAGGACCGCATCGCCGAGATCGTCCCGCCGCCACCAGGCGAAAGCTGCACCGAGGGCGAACGGCACCATCGGCCCGTAGCCGAGAACGATGCTGAGCCAGGGCACGCGACGGGGCTCACTCACGGTGAGCGTGCGGTTGTCATCTCGCTTCATGCCGGGAGAGCTCCTCCATTCACCCAGCCGGGCAACCGTCGCGCCGTGGCCCAGTTCCGGAGCGCGACGTGCTTGAGATCGGCGCCGGCAGGCCAAGCGCGGCTGTTTTCACGTGCAACAGGTGGACTTGCCGCTTGCTCGTATCCCGATACGACAACGCCCCGGCACGCTGAAGGCGGCCGGGGCGTTGTCGGGATCGATGGCGGAAATGCCTTGGCAGATCCGTTCGTGGATCAGGAGGCGAGGGGACCGGTCGGAGTGTTGCCCTGCTGGTTCTGGGCCTCGAAGGCCTTCTGGCGGTAGAGACCCACGAAATCGATCGGATCGATATAGAGAGGCGGGAAACCGCCGTTGCGCACGGCCTCGGCGATGATCTGGCGCGCGAACGGGAAGAGAAGGCGCGGGCACTCGATCATCACGGCCGGATGCAGCTGGTCCTGGGGGATGTTGCGCATGCGGAAGATGCCGGCATAGTTCAGCTCGAAGGCGAACAGCACCTCGTTGTTGATCTTTGCATCGCCTTCCAGGGTCAGCTCGACCTCGAAATCGGCCTCGGCCAACTGCTTGGCGTTGACGTTGACCTGGATATTGATCTGCGGGCCGCTTTCCTGCGGCTGGAGCGAGCGCGGCGCGTTGGGGTTCTCGAAGGAGAGATCCTTGGCGTATTGGGCCAACGCGTTGATGGCGGGCGACTGGTCCTCGGCGGGAGCCGCGCCGTTGCCGTTCGGTGCCGGGGTATCGGCCATGGCGATCTCGTCCTCTTTCGCGGGGTCTACTGGGCCACCTCGGCGATCCACTGCGCGGCGTATCGTCTGATCGTCGCAGGGCCGGGGCCGAGAGCACAGCGCGCTAACACGATGGGCCACCCCGGACAAGACGAGGGGCGGGAGGAGGCGATCCGCAGGCGCGTCGATCCGGTCGAGGAACCGGAGCCGTCTCCGAAGTCGGCGGTCTGCTCTTGACCCTGAGGCCTCCGGCATGGCTCCTCCCTGCCTGGATACGGCGCGCGGGCAGCCCCATATGCAGGGTGACCTCGTGGGTCGCGCCCTCCTCTCGCGGGCGGGATCCTTTGAATTCTCCGGCTCGATCCTTGCGCAACGCTCCAATAAAGGGCGTAGCGGCGGGATTCTTGGGAGCCCCCTCGAACAAGCATGTCGTGCGACGGCCACGATCGGATCGGTGATGCAGGATTCTTTCGATTTGACGACCCTGATCTTCCTGGGACTCGCGGTGTTCGTCATTTGGCGGCTCCGGTCTGTGCTGGGGCAGAAGACCGGAGCGGAGCGCTCGCCGTTCAAACCGGTGGACCGGAACCACAATCCGTCGCAGCCGACCCGGTCGGAAGGCGATAACGTGGTGCGTCTGCCAGGGGCGGACCGGGTTCAGCCGCAGCCTGATTCGGCACCGGCCGCCGCTGCCGTCGCCCGCGACTGGCGCGGCATCGCCGAGCCGGGCTCCGCTGTCGCCCATGGTCTCGAAGCGATCGTTCAGGCAGAACCGAACTTCGAACCCCGCGCCTTCGTCGAAGGTGCCAAGGGTGCGTATGAGGCCATCGTGATCGCCTTCGCCAAGGGCGACCGCAAGACCCTGCGCAGCCTTCTCTCGCGCGAAGTCTGCGAGGGGTTCGAGCGGGAGATCACAGCCCGCGAGTCGCGCCGTGAGACAGTGGAGACCACTTTCGTCTCTCTCGACAAGGCGGAGATCGTTGCCGTGGATGTCCGCAACAAGGTGGCACAGGTGACCGTACACTTCCTCTCGCATCTCATCACCGCGACCCGCAGCGCCGATGGTCAGGTGATCGACGGCAATGCCGAGGCCGTGGCCGAGGTGCCGGATGTCTGGACCTTCGCCCGCACGCTGGGCAGCCGCGATCCGAACTGGCAGCTCGTGGCCACGGAAGCCGGCGCCTGAGGATCCAGGGTTTGTCGTGACCGGGTTTATCAATCGGGCATCCTTCGCCGCCCTAGCTCTCGTTGCTGGCTGTCTTCCCGGCCCGGTCGCTCTCGCGACCGGGCCGCTTCGCGTCGGAGAGGCGATTCTCGAGCCCGTGGACCCGACCGCCTTGCCGGGCTTTCCCGGCTCCGATCCGGCCGCTTCCCTCGAGGTGTTCCGCCGGACCTGCGCCGCTCCACCGGTGGAGATCGCCGCGACTGTCGCCGGCTCGGCGGAGGATCTTGCCGCCGCCTGCACCCTTGCGGCCTCGGTCAAGCCGGAAGAGGCCAGGGCCTTCTTCACGCGGAATTTCGATGCCTACCGTATCGTAAGAGCAGGCGAGGCGGGTGGTCCTTCGCGCCGGACGGGCTTTCTCACCGGCTATTTCGAACCGGAACTCACCGGTGCCCTCGCGGCCGGCCCCGGCTTCACCACCCCGGCCCTTGCCCGGCCGGACGATCTCGTGAGTCTCGCCCCCGGTGAGACGAAACCCGGCCTCGATCCGACATTGCGGGCGGCACGGGCGACGCCGGGGGGCTTCGAGCCTTACCCCGACCGTGCATCCATAGAGGATGGAGCAATCGGGGAGCGGGCACGGCCGCTCGTCTACCTGCGCGATCCGGTCGATCTCTTCGTGCTCCAGGTCCAGGGATCGGGGCGCGTACGCCTTCCCGATGGACGGGCGGTGAGGGTGCTCTATGACGGCCGCAACGGTCGTCCCTATACGTCGGTGGCCAAGCGCATCGTCCAGGCGGGGCATCTCCCCCTCGAGGGCCTGACGCTCGCCCGCTGGACCGGCTGGCTTCGCGACAATCCGGCCCTTGCCAAGCCACTGATGCGGGCAAACGCCTCCTACATCTTCTTCCGACTCGCCGAAGTGGAGGATCCCCGCCTCGGCCCTCCGGGCGCGGCCGGCGTACCCCTGACCCCGGGCCGGAGCCTGGCGGTCGACTCCACTTTGTGGCGTTACGGAACGCCGTTCTGGCTCGAGGGACGGATCGCCGGGGAGGATGCCCCGGGGCGCCTCGTCGTTGCGGCCGATACCGGTTCGGCCATCGTCGGCCCGGCGCGCGGGGACCTTTATCTCGGCACGGGAGAAGCGGCGGGGATCGCCGCCGGCAACCTGCGCGATGCGGTCGGCTTCGTCGTCCTGCTGCCGAAGCCGCGTGCGGTCCCATGAGGATGCCGCGCAGACCCCGCGGCCTGTCGGGGGAGGACGCCTTCCTCTGGGGCGAAATCGCACGGCTGATCACGCCGCTGCGCGGACGTGCTCCTTCTCCGAAGGCCAAAACACTGCCAACTGGGGATCCCCTTCCTCCGAAGCGGAAACCGGAAGTACCGGCGCTCGTTGCCAAGCCTGTTGCCAAGCCTGTTGCCGAAAGGGCCGGCTTGCCCGGTGGCGTGAAAGCGCCCCCGAAACGCATTGTGAAACCTGTCCCCGCCCCCGCTCTCGTGGCGGCCCCGGCGGCCATCGTCACCCCACCTGCCCTGCCGGGCCTGGAACGCAAGGCTCGCCTCGCCTTGCGGCGTGGATCGCTCAAGGTTGAGGCACGGATCGACCTTCACGGCTTGTATCAGGCCGAAGCTCATGATGCCCTGATCGGCTTTCTCATGCGCTGCCGTTCGGCGGGCCATGCCCATGTCCTTGTCGTCACCGGCAAGGGGGGCGGGGCAGGCTATGACAATGCGTTCTCGGAGCGAGGGGTCCTGCGCCGCTCGGTGCCGCATTGGCTGCGTGCGCCGGAACTGCGCAGCGTCGTCATCGGCTTCGAGGAGGCGGCGCGCCATCACGGTGGCGCCGGAGCCCTTTACGTCCGGCTGAGGCGACGCTGACGTCGTGAATCGAGGCGTCTCCCGGCGAGAAGAGCGCGATCCCGCATTCCGATCGCCTATGAGGGGCTTGAGCAGGATGCGGAAACGCGATATGGGGAGGTCCCTCCTTTTACGCCGTGTTGCATCCGAGAGCCATAGGCTCCCCATAGACGATGCGCGGAACCGGTCTTTACCGCTGTTCCGACCACAGGTGCCGACAAGGCATCCGGCGCTCCTCCGACTGTTCAGCCCGATCAACCCTCGTCCATCGTCGGTTCTCATTCTCCCATGACGTCACAGAACGATTCCCTCCTTCCCGTTGATCCGCCGGCAGAGGTCGGATTGGTCGCTGCCGATCTGAGCCCGCATCGCGAGGTCAAACTTCAGGATCTGAAGTCCAAGACCCCGACGGACCTGATCGCTTTCGCGGAGGAGGTCGAGGTCGAGAACGCCTCCACGATGCGCAAGCAGGAGCTCATGTTCTCCATCCTGAAGCAGCTCGCTGCCAAGGAGGTCGAGATCATCGGCGCCGGCACGGTGGAAGTGCTTCAGGACGGGTTCGGTTTCCTGCGTTCGTCTGAATCGAACTATCTGCCCGGCCCCGACGACATCTACATCTCGCCCACCCAGATCCGCCGTTTCGGCCTGCGGACCGGCGATACCGTGGAGGGGCCGATCCGCGGCCCGAAGGATGGCGAGCGCTACTTCGCTCTGCTCAAGGTGAACACGATCAACTTCGAGAACCCGGAGAAGATCAAGCACAAGGTCCATTTCGACAACCTGACGCCGCTCTTCCCGACGCAGCGCTTCAAGCTCGAACTCGACGCTCCGCCGAAGAAGGACTTCTCGCCGCGTATCATCGACATCGTCGCGCCCATCGGTAAGGGCCAGCGCGCTCTCATCGTGGCGCCGCCGCGTACCGGCAAGACCGTGCTGATGCAGAACATCGCGCAGTCGATCACCATCAACCACCCGGAATGCTACCTCATCGTGCTGCTCATCGACGAGCGTCCCGAGGAAGTCACCGACATGATCCGCTCGGTGAAGGGCGAGGTCATCGCCTCCACCTTCGACGAGCCGGCCACCCGCCACGTTCAGGTCGCCGAGATGGTGATCGAGAAGGCCAAGCGCCTCGTGGAGCATGGCCGTGACGTGGTCATCCTGCTCGATTCGATCACCCGTCTCGGCCGCGCCTACAACACCGTGGTGCCGTCCTCCGGTAAGGTGCTCACCGGTGGTGTGGATGCCAACGCGCTCCAGCGGCCGAAGCGCTTCTTCGGTGCCGCTCGCAACATCGAGGAGGGCGGCTCGCTCTCGATCATCGCCACCGCGCTCATCGATACCGGTTCGCGCATGGACGAGGTGATCTTCGAGGAGTTCAAGGGTACCGGCAACTCCGAGATCATTCTCGACCGCAAGGTCTCCGACAAGCGCATCTTCCCCGCGATCGACATCACCCGCTCAGGCACCCGCAAGGAAGAGCTTCTGGTGCCGCCGGATTCGCTCAAGAAGACCTACGTGCTGCGCCGCATCCTCAACCCGATGGGCGTCACGGACGCCATCGAGTTCCTCATGGACAAGCTGCGCCAGACCAAGAGCAACAACGACTTCTTCGACTCGATGAATACCTGAGGGAAGCTAAATCTCTCTTCCCTTCTGTGCCTGCGGGGTATCGAGGTTTTCCCTCTTGCGCGTTGAAGGTTCTCGTTCGGGTCCCTCCTTCGCGCAAGATCCGCTAGCGCGAGTCTCAAGCGTGCCGCTCAATGAGAATGGTTTCCAAAAGAAACCATTCTTTTCGTCGGCTATAGAGCGGACCGACATGGGACCTACGCGGCGTCGTGGTTGAGCTATGAACGACGGCACTACCATTTTCGCGCCCGCCAGCGGTTTCGGACGTGCGGCCGTCGCCGTCATTCGAATCAGCGGACCTGCCACAGCCGACCTGGTCACGAGCGTCGCGAAGCGACTGCCACCCCCTCGGCGCTTATCTCTTCGGACTCTCCGCGAACCCACGACCGGCGAACCACTCGATTCCGCCCTCGTGGCGTGGATGCCGGGACCTGCGACGTTCACCGGCGAAGATATGGCCGAACTCCACCTCCATGGTGGCCTCGCGGTGCGCTCCGCTGTCATGGCCGCGCTTGCTGCTCATCCCGGATGCCATATCGCCGAACCTGGTGCGTTCAGCCGACGTGCCGTGGAGAACGGTCGGATGGACCTGACCGCCGTCGAGGGTGCGGCAGATCTCATCGATGCGGAGACAGAAGCGCAACGACGCCAAGCTCTGCGTCAACTCGACGGAGTCCTGGGTCGTAAGGTGGCCGATTGGCGTGATCGTCTCATCGATCTCCTGGCCGGAGCCGAGGCCGCCCTCGATTTCGCCGATGAGGGCGATGTGGATGATTCCGCGCTTGATGCGGCGCTTCATGCCAAGGCTCGCGCCATCCGTGACGACATCGATCACGCTCTCGCCGATAGCCGGCGGGGAGAGCGTCTGCGGGAGGGCTACGTCGTGGTTCTCTCAGGGCCGCCCAATGCCGGCAAGTCCACGCTGCTCAATGCTCTGAGCCAGCGCGATGCCGCGATCGTTTCTGCCATTCCAGGCACGACCCGCGACCTTATCGAGATTCGTTGCGATCTCGGCGGGCTGCCGATCATCATCGTGGATACGGCCGGCTTGCGGGATACGACCGATCCAGTCGAGGCCGAAGGCATCCGGCGCACCCGCAACCGGATGGACCAAGCCGATCTCGTCCTTGCGCTCCAGCCAAATGACGAACCACACGACCCAGCGAACGTCCTGCCAGATCGCACGATCCGGGTTCAAACGAAGTCGGATTTGGGCGTTGCCGTGAATGGGGTACTCGCCGTATCCGCGTTGACCGGTGCGGGTATCGACAACCTGCTACGCTTCATTGAAGCGAGGGCGGAGCAAGCCCTTGGCGGCGGCGATGCTCTCATTACTCGCCAGCGGCACCGCGATGGGTTGACCCGCTGCAGCCGTCACCTCTCCAGGATCTTGTCGGGCCCTGCCCTTCCGGAGTTGCTCGCTGAGGATCTGAGGCTTGCCGTTCGCGCCTTGGGCGAGGTCGCCGGTCGGGTCGGCGTCGAGGATATGCTCGATCGCCTCTTCTCCGGGTTCTGTATCGGTAAGTGACGGGTGGCGCCAAGGCTGGTGGTCCCTGGCCGTTCGCTGCGGGAAGCTAGGCCCCGTTCGAGATCTCGAAACGGCGACACAGGGCGTCGAGCTCTTCCGGCGTTTCGTAGCGGATGCGAATTTCCCCGCTGCCTTGAGTCTTCGACTTTAGCGATACCGTGACGCCAAGCGCGCGCGCCATGGCTTGCTCCAGGCTACGGACCTGCCCATCGCGCTCTGGCTTGCGCGGACGTCCCGGGCGGGGGGCGTCGCCTTCCGGCACTTCAGCTGAGGCCAGGGCCTCGACCTCACGGACGGACAACCCTTCAGCCACGATCCGTCGCGCGACGGCTTCGGGCTCCCGCACCGCGAGAAGAGCGCGGGCGTGACCGGCTGTGATCTCCCCAGCGACGACTCGGTCCTGGATCGCGCTGGACAATTGCAGCAGACGCAACGTGTTGGCGAGATGGCTGCGGCTCTTTCCGATGATTTCGGCGAGCTCCGTTTGGCTATAGCGAAACTCGCTCATGAGCCGCTCATAACCAGCCGCCTCTTCGATGGCGTTGAGATCACTGCGCTGGACGTTCTCGAGAATGGCGTATTCGAGGGAGGTCCGATCGTCGATCTCGACGACAACGACGGGGGCCTCGTGCAGCCCGGCACGCTGAGCGGCGCGCCAACGACGCTCGCCGGCGACGATCTCATAGGTATCCGGAACGCCTGCCAGAGCGCGGACCACGATAGGCTGAATGATGCCGCGGATTTTGATCGAAGCAGCTAGCTCGTCGAGTTCGGCTTCGTGGAAGCGCCGACGCGGGTTTCGCGGATTTGGGCGCAGAAATTCGACGGCGACCTTGCGCTGTGCCTGCGGCTTCCCCGCATCGCCGCTATCGTCGCCGAAATCTCCGATCAGGGCCGCAAGCCCACGCCCGAGTCGAGGCCGCGCCACATCATCCGCCATCGCCACCTGCTTCAACTCCGATACGCTACGCATTCACGAAAAAGAACGAGCGACCTACGCCGCGACTGGAAGCCGCCCCTCGCGTTGGATCACTTCCGAGGCCAGGCGCAGATAGGCCTGCGAGCCGGCGCATTTCAGGTCGTAGAGCAACACCGGCTTGCCATGCGACGGGGCCTCCGAAACGCGGACGTTGCGTGGAATCGTGGTCTCGTAGACCTTGTCGCCGAGGAAGCTACGGACATCGGCCGCAACCTGATTCGAGAGGTTGTTGCGCGGATCCACCATAGTCAGCACCACACCCTGAATGGTGAGACGCGGATTGAGCGCGCTGCGGACCTGATCGACAGTGCGCAGGAGTTGGCTCAACCCTTCCAGGGCGAAGAACTCGCATTGCATGGGCACGAGCACGGCATCGGCGGCTGCCAGGGCATTGATCGTCAGCAGGTTCAAGGAAGGAGGACAATCGATCAGGACATAGGTCACGCCCTCGGTGGCACCGGCCTTACCGAGATCGATCATGGCGTTGCGCAAGCGGTGAGCCCTGTCGGAGGAACTCGCCATTTCCAATTCGAGGCCAAGAAGATCCATCGTCGAGGGGGCGAGAAGCAGCCGCGGTACGGCCGTGGGCACTACCGCTTGGGCCAGGGACGCATCGCCGGCGAGCACGTGGTAGGTCGACAGCTTGCGCGAGCGGCGGTCGATGCCGAGCCCGGTGGAAGCGTTTCCCTGCGGATCGAGGTCGATCACCAAGACGCGTTCACCGATAGCAGCGAGCGCGGTACCGAGATTGATGGCTGTCGTCGTCTTGCCGACACCGCCCTTCTGGTTGGCCAAAGCAAGGATGCGCAACGGCCGCTCGGGCGTCGCCCTGGAGGCGGAGGAGGGTTCGATGGTCATGAATCCACGCGGGAGAGGGCGGTGACGCGGACGATCCGCGCGTCCGACTCAGTACGGCTCGTCACCAGATCGTAAACGAATCTCCACCGTTGCGCTGCATTGGTCAATTCCGCCTGCGCATCACGGCCCTTCGGAAACAGCGCGATGGTGCCTGTTGTCAACAGCGGTTCCGTCCATTCGAGCAATTGGGGGAGGGGAGCCAAAGCACGGGCGCAGACGGCGTGAACTCCAACGTGTTCGGCGATAGCGTCCTCGATGCGGACGTTGCGAACCCGCGCCGGAGCTTTCGTCAATCGGGCCGCCTCCGTGAGAAAAGCGCATTTGCGCGCATTGCTCTCGATCAGGTCCACCTGAAAACCCGGCCGATCACGTCCTGCGATAGCCAAGATGAGGCCAGGAATTCCTGCCCCCGAACCGAGATCGAGCCACTTGCTGACGTCGGGAGCGAGATCGAGCAGTTGGAGCGCGTCGGCGATGTGACGGGTCCAAACCTCCGTGAGTGTGGCGGGACCGACGAGGTTCTTGACGCTTTGCCACCTCCTTAGCTGCTCGACATAGATGTCCAAAGCCTCGGCTGTTTCACGTGAAACATTTGCCTGGGCCAGAACGCGAGTTCGGTCGTCATGCCTAGCGGCCATGGACAGCCGCCGGATTGGAGCGGTCGGCGCGGCGAGCATGGGCTGCCAGCAACGTCAGCGCAGCAGGAGTCACGCCCTCGATCCGTGCAGCCTGACCAAGCGTTCCGGGCCTCACCGTTTCGAGTTTGGCCTGCATCTCATTGGACAAGCCGGGAATGGTGCCATAGTCGAGCTTCGTTGGAAGCGACAGGGCCTCGTCTCGTCGGAAAGCCGCGATGTCGGCATTCTGGCGATCAAGATAGACGGCATAGGTCGCATCCGTTTGGAGGCGATCCGCGATACGAGGAGACACGCTCCGAAGCTCGGGCCACACCTCGGTCAGACGGTCCCAGCCGATTTCTGGATAGGAGAGCAATTGAAAGGCACTTCGGCGAATGCCGTCCTGATTAAGCGCGATCTCATGCCGAGCCGCTGCGGCCGGTGTAAGGCTGAGCCTATCGAGTTGCCCCCGTGCTGCCTCCAGTTCACCTTGTGACCGAGCGAAATGCTCGGCCCTCTCGGAGCCGACACAGCCGAGAGCAGCCCCGCGCGGGGTCAGGCGCTCATCGGCATTGTCAACGCGGAGGGACAGCCGATATTCCGAGCGCGAAGTGAACATGCGATAAGGTTCGCTGACGCCGTGGGTCACGAGATCGTCGATCATCACCCCAAGATACGATTCGGCCCGGTCGAAGCGCGACAGGGTCGATCCCCCGGCGAGCCGGGCGGCATTGATCCCAGCCACCAGTCCTTGCCCCGCGGCCTCCTCGTAGCCGGTCGTGCCGTTGATCTGTCCAGCAAGGAACAGGCCGGGCAGTCGCTTGGCCTGGAGGGTCGTGTCGAGCTCGCGGGGATCGACGTAGTCATACTCGATGGCATAGCCGGGTCGCACGATGGCCGCGCGTTCAAGGCCGGGGATCAGTGCGATGACATCGCGCTGAACGCTCTCCGGCAGCGCGGTGGAAATACCGTTGGGATAGACGGTCGGGTCGTCCAGCCCCTCGGGTTCCAGGAAGATCTGGTGACCTTCGCGGTCTCCGAAGCGCACCACCTTGTCTTCGATGGACGGACAGTAACGCGGCCCCCGGCTGCTGATCCCCCCCGAATACATCGGCGAGCGGTGAAGATTCGCACGGATGAGATCGTGCACCGCCTGGGTCGTACGCGTGATGCCGCACTGGATCTGAGGCGTGGTGATCCGTTCCGTGAGGGTCGAGAACGGCACAGGATCGTCATCGGCCGACTGCATGTCGAGGCCCGACCAATCAATGGTGCGGCCATTGAGACGGGCAGGGGTGCCGGTCTTGAGACGTCCGAGCGCAAAGCCCAGCCGGTCCAGCGTCTGGGCGAGGCCGATGGATGGCCCCTCCCCGACGCGCCCGGCGGGAATCTGCACTTCTCCCATATGGATGAGGCCTCGAAGAAACGTGCCGGTGGTCAGCACGACAGCGGAGCAGGCAACCGTTCTCCCATCCGACAGAATCACCCCGGCGACCCGCGCGGCCGCAACGTGAATATCCCCGACTTCACCCTCGATGACATGAAGGTTCGCGGTGCTGGCGACGGCTTCTTGGATGGCCCGCGCATAGAGCTTGCGGTCGGCCTGGGTGCGCGGTCCGCGCACTGCCGGCCCCTTGCGTCGGTTGAGCAGGCGGAACTGAATGCCAGCTGCATCGGCGGCACGACCCATCAGTCCGTCGAGGGCATCGACCTCGCGAACGAGATGACCCTTGCCGAGACCGCCGATGGCCGGGTTGCAGGACATCGCGCCGATCGTGGCAGCTGAATGCGTGACGAGGGCGGTACGGGCGCCGATGCGGGCTGCAGCAGCAGCGGCTTCCACGCCAGCATGGCCGCCGCCGACCACGACCACGTCGAAGGAAAGACTTGTCTGGGACATAGGGTGATTAGGCGCGACCGGAGCGAGTCGTCAACGAGGAGTGCGAGGGTATCCCATCCGCTGCCGAATCTTGCCGATTCACATTCGAAGTCGAAGCCCGTCCTGCCATGGAGGCATCGCGGGAAGGACGATCGGAGACGGACGACAGATCGCGTCAGCCACGCCGACGCGCCGCCTCCGTGGCGATGCGCAGGAGCGTCGCGGAAGCATGGGCATGGGCGAGGTCAGGCGGGGAGCGTCGACAGGCGAGCACGGCCTCCTGAAGCAACTGCACGGCGTGGCGGAGGGCAACGGGAGACCAGCGCCCAAGCTGGGCTTCGACGAGCGCCTTACGACGGAAATGCAGCCCACGCCAATTGCCAACCATCATGCTCGGACTCTGTCCTTCACCTGCAATCCGTGTCGACAGCAGAGTAAGAGCGTGGCGCAGCGCAGAGCCAAGCATCATCGACGGATCCATACCTTCGTGCCGGAAGCGGCGGTAATCCCGTTCGACCTCCTCGCTCCGTCCGACGAAGGCGGCATCGATCAGCGTATTGAGGACACTGCCGGCGACGTCGCTGATCACGGCCTCCACATCGTCCAGGGTAATCTCGGTGTGGCCCCTGGCATAGAGGGCCAGTTTCTCGATCTCCGACAGGCTCGCTCGACGATCACCGCCCAGGCTCATCGCCAGGATGTCGCGCGCCTCGCGGGCGATCCGCTGGCCATTCTCCTGAAGCGTGCGGTCGATAAGCTCCGCCAGGGCCCGCTCGTCATCGGCGTAGCAGGGCAGGGCGAGCGCCCGTGTGGATTTCTCGCAGAGTGTTCGCAACGGTGCGCTCTTTGCGAGGTCTCCCGCCTCTACGACGATGCGGGCGCCGGCGATCTCTGCCTTCAATGCCGCGTCCACGGCCGGGGCGTAATTGCGGCTTCCGGCCCGTACCCAGATGCTACGCTGACCGCCGAACAGGCCGACGGTGCCGGCCTCGTCCACGAGGCGACCTGCATCCGAGGCGAGGGTATCGCCATCGATCTTGACCAGCGCAAAAGGATCGGAGGGATCGGTGACGAAGCTCTCGGCCAGACGCTTGGCGCGCTCGAAGACCAGGCCGGTATCCGGTCCGTAGACGAGGATCACCGCGATCTGCGACGCAGGTCCGCGTCGCAGCAGCGCTTCGATATCGCCAGCCTTTACGGCGGTCAGGGCTTGGTCACCAGCACGGATGCGACCCGCGTCTTGATCTGGTCGGCCAAGGTCTTTGCCAGCCGGATCTCGGCATCACGGGCCGCACGCAGCGAGGCGAAGCGCTGGATCGAGCGGTCATAGGTCGTGGTGGCGACGGCCACACCATCTGTAATGATCTTCGAACCGTCCAGGGATTCGAGCGAGAAGCGGATGGTGCCCACGAGGGTGCCGGCCTCTGCGCGTCCAGTCTGTGACGACACGATGGGGGTCTTCACGGATTCGCTGCCCTGCATCTTCAGGCGGTAGCGCTTGGGAGAAGGCTGGCCCGAACCATCGAGATCGAAGATGAGTTCGCTACGCAGATAATGGCCGAGCCGCTCCTGCCCAGCAGCGGTGGAGACGTCGTCGACTTGGATCGAGGCGAGGAGCGCGGCCATAGGCTCGCCCGACGCGGTCGGTCCATAGAGCGGGCGAAAGCAGGCCGAGAGATTGACGGCCATGAGAGAGACCAACGCGACTTTTGCCGCGCGGGACCGTACCGCCTGTCTCAGCCCATGGATCATCATCGCAGCAATGCTCTCCGTCCGGTCTCGCTCTTTACGGCGATCCCGCCTGTCGCGTCACCTGTATAAGCGGCAAGCTTTACGATTCCTCTGCGGCAGGACGATGGTGATGCCCGAAACGACATCGCCCTGGAAGGGGCGTCCTTCGTCCTGCCGCCATGCAAAGTCTCGCCCTGCCCGGGCCTTGGCGAGGTCTGACGTGCGAAGCCGTGCCCCGCTCACACCACGAGATTCACGATCCGGCCGGGCACGACGATCACTTTGCGGGGGGCACGGCCTTCGAGAGCCTTCTGCACGGCCTCGTCGGCCAGAACGAGAGCTTCCACCGCGGCGGTGTCGGCCGTGCGCGGCACGGTGACATCTGCCCGCTTCTTCCCGTTGAGCTGAACGGGGAGGGTGATCTCGTCCTCCACAAGCAGGGCACGATCGACCACCGGCCACGCGGCTTGAGCGGCCAGTCCCTGCCGTCCGAGGGCCGACCAGCATTCCTCGGCCAGATGCGGCATCATCGGCGCAACGAGCTGCGTGAGGATGCCCGCCGCTTCCGTCGCCGCATCGCGCGAGATGGTAGCCGTACGGATCGCTTCATCGAGGGCGTTCGATAGCGTGTAGATATGGGCGACGCAGCGGTTGAAGCGGAGGCGCTCCACATCCTCTTCCACCGCAGCAAGAGCCTTATGGGCGGCCTTGCGAAGCGCAGCGTCCGACGCTCCGCTCGCTGCCGGTACGCCCACCGCAAGGGAGACCAAGCGCCAGACTCGCTGAACGAAGCGGGCCGCGCCCTGCACTCCATCCTCCGTCCAGATCACGTCACGCTCGGGCGGAGAATCGGACAGCATGAACCAGCGAGCGGTATCGGCCCCGTAGCTCGCGATGATGTCGTCCGGGTCCACCACGTTCTTCTTAGACTTCGACATCTTCTCGATGGAGCCGATAGCGATCGGCGCATCTGTTTTCACGTGAAACGCTTGGCGCCCGCCGCCCTCGGCGGTGATGCGGATATCCGCAGGCTGAACCCATGCGCCCGCTGCGTCCTTGTAGGTCTCGTGGACGACCATGCCCTGCGTGAACAGGCCGGCGAATGGCTCCGAGACCCCGGACCAGCCCGTCGCCTGCATCGCCCGTGTGAAGAAGCGGGCGTAGAGCAGATGTAGGATCGCGTGCTCGATGCCGCCGATATACTGATCCACCGCCAGCCAGTGATCGACCGCGGAACGGTCGGTCGGCGCATCCTTCAGCCAGGGAGCGGTGAAGCGGGCGTAGTACCAGGACGAATCCACGAAGGTGTCCATCGTGTCGGTCTCGCGCCGAGCGGCAGTGCCGCAGCGCGGGCAGGGCACGTTACGCCAAGCATGGTCGCGTTCCAGCGGATTGCCGGGTGTGTCGAACGAGACCTCGTCGGGCAATTTCACCGGCAGGTCGGAGACCGGCACCGGCACCGGACCGCAGGAATCGCAATGGATGATGGGAATTGGGCAGCCCCAATAGCGCTGGCGCGAGACGCCCCAATCCCGCAAGCGGAACTGAACCTTGCGCGCCGCCACCGGCTCACCGTCCAGGATCTCGCCCTCCAAGCGGTTGGCCACGGCATGGAACGCTTCGTCCGTCGTCATGTCGTCGAGGAAGCGCGAATTGATCATCCGTCCATCGCCGTCATAGGCGGTGTCGGTGACGACGAAGCTCGCCGCGTCCTGCCCCTCCGGACAGACGACAGGCGTATTGCCGAGGCCGTACTTGTTGGAGAAGTCGAGGTCGCGCTGGTCGTGAGCCGGACAGCCGAACACGGCGCCGGTGCCGTAATCCATCAGGACGAAATTCGCCACGTAGACGGGCAGCAGCCAGGACGGGTCGAGGGGGTGGCGCACCCGCAACCCCGTATCGAAGCCGAGCTTCTCCGCCGTGTCGATCGCGGCCTGAGCCGTACCGGTTCGGCGGCATTCCTCGATGAAGCTCTGGAGTTCGGGCCGCATGGCAGCAACCGATGCCGCGACGGGGTGGTCCGCCGCAATCGCCAGGAACCTCGCGCCGAACAGCGTGTCGGGCCGGGTGGTATAGACCTTGATCTCGCCGTCACGGCCATCGAACGCAAAGCGGACCTCGAGCCCTTCGGAACGTCCGATCCAGTTCTTCTGCATCACCCGGACCTTCTCCGGCCAACGCTCCAGGCCGTCGAGTGCGTCGTAGAGATCCTGCGCGAAATCGGTGATCTTGAAGAACCACTGGGTCAGCTCGCGCTGCTCTACCAGCGCGCCCGAGCGCCAGCCGCGCCCGTCGATGACCTGCTCGTTGGCCAGCACGGTATGGTCCACGGGGTCCCAGTTCACCTTGGCCGTGCGGCGGGTGACGAGTCCCTTGTCGAGGAAGTCGAGGAACATACGCTGCTGGTGCTTGTAGTAGTCGGGATCGCAGGTCGCGATCTCCCGGCTCCAGTCGAGGGACAGGCCCATGCTCTGCAGCTGGCCGCGCATGGTGGCGATGTTGGCATAGGTCCAGTCGCGCGGGTTGACCTTGCGCTCCATGGCGGCGTTCTCGGCCGGCAAGCCGAACGCATCCCAACCCATCGGATGGAGCACGGCGAACCCCTTCGCGCGCTTATAGCGGGCCACCACGTCACCCATTGCGTAGTTGCGGACGTGGCCCATATGAATGCGCCCCGACGGGTAGGGGAACATCTCCAGCACGTAGTATTTCGGTCTCGGGTCGTCGTTGCGCGTGGCGTAGATGCCGTGCGCGGCCCAGGCCTCCTGCCAGCGCGGCTCGGCATCCTTGGCGTTGTAGCGCTCGGGAACGGGCATGGGGGAGGAGGTCATGAGAGGAACTCTGAGATACGGGCCAGGATGGCCTGGCAAGGCGCCTCACGCGGCGCCGGAGAGGTTGGATGCCGGACTAACACGGCCTGTTTGCCGGTCAACAGAGCCGTCACCGCCAAAGCCCGGCGCTTGCGGACCACGTTGCGGGTGTTAGGTCAGGCAGGACCTGCCCTTCCTCTCAAGGCCGACGAGACATCATGCCCGACTCTACCCCGCCGAGATACGCTCATCCGCACGCGGCCGACGTCGTCGCCGGCTTGAAGGCCGTGCGCGAGACCATCGTCCAGGCGGCCCAGGATTCCGAGCGGGATCCGGCCGAGATTTCGCTGGTGGCCGTCTCGAAGCTCATCGATGCGGATGGGATCATCCCCGCCCTAGAGGCAGGTCATCGGGTTTTCGGCGAGAATTACGTTCAGGAATCGAAGGCGAAATGGCCGGCTTTGCGTGAGCGCTTTCCCGATGTGGAGCTTCATCTCGTTGGGCCGCTCCAATCGAACAAGGCGCGCGAGGCGGTGGAATTGTTCGACGTGATCCATGCCCTCGACAGGCTGTCACTGGCGGCGGCCCTGGCCAAGGAGATCGACCGTACCGGGCGGACGCCAAAGCTGCTGGTTCAGGTCAATACCGGTGACGAACCGCAGAAGGCCGGCGTCTCGCCGTCACAGGTGGATGTTCTTCTCAGCGAATGCCGTGAGACCCACGGCCTGGCGATCAACGGTCTCATGTGCATTCCCCCCGCCGAGGACCCGCCGTCGGCGCATTTCGCCCTCCTGGCCCGCATCGCCGAGCGCCACAATCTACCCATCCTCTCCATGGGCATGAGCGCGGATTTCCCGGCGGCGATCCAGATGGGAGCCACGCATATCCGCGTCGGCACAGCGATCTTCGGCGAAAGGCCGCGCCCCGCCGGAGCGTGATGCGGTTCCAAGTGGGTTAGCCGGCCGGGAAGGGGGCTGGTTGGTGAGGAATGGAACGCCCTTCCCCACCGGCGCCAGCTTTCCCGGGCCTGCGGAGCGGAGCCCGGGATTCGCCGCACCCTAGCCGAATGCGCCCACCTCATGCTGGATCATGCCCGACAACTCGCGGACACGAGCGAAGGACTGGCGGATCGGGCCGAAGATCGTCTTGTGCTCCGATTCATAGGTTCCGACATCGCGCGGGCCGGCGGGCTCACCGAAATTGAGCCCGAGAGTCGGGTCCGGCGTGATCGGAAAGATTTCGTCGAGCATGGCGAGGCAGCCGTCTATGTCGAGGCGCAGGAAGCGCTCGATCAGCTGCTCGCGAGTGATGCCCGATTGCGGGCGGAAGCCCGGAATGTGCACCGCCAGGAACCAGATCCGGTGGATCAGGGCGAGTCGCAGGGCATGAAGCATGGTCAGCCGCACCGACATCTTGCCGAGGTCCGGGGCGGCGGATTGCAGACTCAACCAGTCGCTGGTGAGGCGGCCGAACAGACGGCGCAGATCGGGTGCAAGCCGCAGGCGGTCGAGGGCGGTGGCGATGACGAGGAGTTCGTCGCGCCGGTCGTCGCGCTGTGTGCGCCGTGCCCGTTCGAGCCACATGGCCGGGTCGAGCGTATCGATATAGGCGCGGAGCACATCGAGGTCGCCCACCGCCGAGGCATGCTGGGCGAGGCGGAACGCGCGCGAGAACCGAACCGAATCGCGGCGCATGTCACGGAACAGATCCGGTGCGCGGCTCGCCGCCCGGCCGAGGCCGTGGAGCGAATTCGCGAGATACCCGAGCTGATGCAGGATCGCGTTGTTGGGAATCGCCCGCATCTGGCGGGGATGGGTGATCATGCTGGGGCCGCCGCTATCGGTCTGGCGGGCCACGGGACGCGAGCCGGTGCGGTCGAGCAGGCTCGGGCCGAACGTGCCCAGCAGCGCCGCGTAGCCGGGATCATCCACCAGGGCTTCCATGTCCTGCCGGGCCACGGTGAAGAACTCGGCGGCGAAATCGGCCTCACCGTAGATCGGGTCATCGGTCTCGTCGGCGCCCGGCGCGTCGGACAGAACATAATCGGCAAAGGAATCGTCGTCGGCCGTATCGAAGGCGAAGACGTGTTCGGCGATCCGCTCCACCGTCGAGCGGGCAAGGGCCTGGGTGCCGAACATGAGGTAGCCGTCCGAGCCCTGGAAGCTCGATTCCAGCCGCACCTTGATGCCGGCCTTGCGATTCCGATGTCGCGAATCCTCCGGGGCCAGATAGGCGAGGCGGTCCCTAAGTGAGGTCGGATGGGCACCGCGGCCGATCGATTCGCCGTGGGTATCGAAGATCGCCAGTTCGATGCCGGACAGGCCGTTCTGCGTCATCAGGTCGGTGATGCGCAGGCGCAGGCGCTCGATCCAGAAACTCGCGGCGAGCTGGCCGACATAGCGCCCCGAATCCGAGTAGCCGAACTGCACGGTCAGTCGGCCGATGCGCTTGAGATAGGCGCGCCAATGCGGGTTGCGCAGGGCGTCGTCGAGCACGCGGATGCCTTGCTCCAGGGCGCTCGCCGTCTCGAAGAGCGGCGTGATCTCGACCTTGTCGCTGATCCCGTAATGCCGGGCCAGCCAGAGGGCGGCGAGAAGGGTGTAGCCGGTCTCCGTCTCGGCGATGAGGAAGCGCACCGGATGGGTGCCGTCCACGTGCTTCAGGATCTGCGCGATGGTCATCATCAGGCGCGCGGCCGAGGCACGCTCGGCGGCGAGCGCGCCGAAATCCACGGCCACCGGCTGCACATCGTTGAGAAGGGCATGGATGGTGGCGAGATGCGAGCGCCGATGGGCCGCGTCCGTCGGTTCGCCGTCGAGATCGATGACCCGGCGCACGGCATTGTGGATCTGGCTGGCGTTCAACCGGAAATGCGGCAGGGCGTTCGACAGGCCGTGTGTCGCGATGCCGGACCGCAGGAGGGCAATGGCGCGCCTGTCCTCGTCGCTTTCCACGCCGCCGATGGCTCCGGCGAGGCCGGCCAGGATCGGTCCGGAATCGGTCTGGGCCCGCTCGCGCTCGATGATGAGCGCCAGCGAGAAGCGGTGCACAGCCTCCAGGGTAGGTTTGGTCCCGAGGCGCGGGGCGACGGCGAGCTGCCGGTTCACGGCCGCCAGCGCGCCTTGCGTCAGCTCACGCACGACGTTCGTGGCGGGTACGACTGGGAGGTGGCGCATGACCCTGTCGAGCTGCATCCGCTTCGATTCCAGGCGATAGCGCAGGGTGTCCCACCAGCCGATATCGGTGCGCCCATCCGTGTCGCAGCCGACCCAGGATGCGATGGCGAAGGGTTTGGGCACCAACTCGGTCCAGCGGTCGGGCCAGCGCGCGCGGGCCGCATCAAGCAGGGCTGCGTTGAAGCTGTCCAAGGCCGTACGACCGTGATTGGCCGCGAGGCAGGCTTGTTCGAATTCATCGTCGAGGCTGATCTTTGCATCCGGCCGGGTCGAGAGGGCCGCGGCTTTCTCGAGCAGGGGCAGGCGTGCTGCCTCGCTGTCCTGCGACGCAGCTTCGGCGACGAGCGCCGCCACAGCCTTCGGCATCCCGAATGTCGGGTGGGCAGTGAACACCACGGCGAAGCCGGTACGGCCGACGAGGTCGCGGAAGGTCTCGAAATCCCCCGTCCCTTTCGGAATCGCAGCCACGAGACGGGCAGGCATCGTGTTGTCCGCCGATGTCTGGGTGTCCCGGTCCAGCCCGACATAGCCGCGCAGGCGCTCGGCCCGAGCGATCAGCGATTGTGCGCGCAGGCGGGTGAACAGGCCGTCGAGGTCGTCGTCGTCGATCTCTTCGCGGTCGAAGCGTCGGGTAATCGCGAGCGTCACCGCCAGGACGGGATTGCGGAACGGATCCTCGCTCGACCGCTCGCGAGATTCCTCGATGAGGGCGATGAGATCCTGTTCCAGCTCGCCGGGATCGGGCACCGCATTGGCTGGGCTGCGGTCAAGCATGCGCATCGATCGACCTTGTCTGGACAGAAGAAAGAGGACGGCCCCGGAGTCGAGTCGCCTTAGAACAGGTTGGGCATCGCGCCGAAGACATGCGTGCATGACGACCCGTCATCCACCGACGGATGGCTTGGCCGAACAGCGTCACCACCGTGCAAAGCCAATCCGTCCGCATGGTTTCGGCTCCACGTTCCCTCGGCGCAAGGGGTCGAAACGAGACGCAAGGACCGTTCCGACCACGGTAACCCGAAGTGCTATGCCCGGCCCTTGTGCGAAAGCGCTCCTGTGGTGCGAGACAGGTGGATGCAACCCGGTTCCGGCTGGGGTAACCCTCTGGGCCATGCAGATCCGTCCGATCCCGTCCTGTCCTCCCGGCGACCCGAGCTCCGTGTTTCGGGCTCGGAGGATGCGGAGCGGGAGCCGCTTGGCGCTGGTCTCCTGCGTTGCCCTCTTATGCGGGATGCTGGGAGCCGCTCCCGGACTCGCGCAAGAAGACGCCGCCGCACCGCTGGGCGAGGCCGAGGCACCGGCCCCCAAGCCTAAGCCGAAACCAAAGCCCAAGCCCAAACCGAAACCCGTCGCCAAACCTGCCGAGGCGCCCGATGCTCCTCCGGCCGCGCCCCTGCCGATGCCGGCAGCCAATCTCGCTCCCGTGAAGCTGCCCGAGCTCATCGTCGTCTGCGACAACGGTCAGGGTGCGTTCTACGAAGGGCAGGGCGCGGTCTCGCTCTGGGTGACGCGGAGCGGCACGATCACCGTCGACAACCCGCTTCGCCCCCTGACGCCGGAGGCTACCCGCGTGCTGCAGGTCGTCATCGGCAACAAGGCCGCCACCGCCTTCGGCCCCGACCTCCTGGCCCTGCGCCGGGGCGGCAGCCCCGCAGCCCTGGAGGCGACGATAGGCGGACCGGTCCGCTGGGACGAGCAACTCACGGTCCTGCCCGATTTTCTCAACATCGTCTCCGAAGCGGGCGAGGTCCTGGCGCGCCTCGATTACAGCCGCTGCGGCGATGCCCCGGAGGTCAAGGCGGCGCCAGTCGCCAAGGCGAAGCCCAAACCCGTTGCCAAATCACCGCGCCCGCCCAAGGCCTCCGCCGCCGAGGGAGCGGGGCGAGGGGAGGGCGCGGCCCCTCGCGGTCTTCAATTGCCGCAGGGCGCCATTCCGGCCGGCCAATAATGATCGCGGGACGAGGGAGACCGACATGAAAGCCGCCGAGGTGATCGCCAAGCTGGGGCTCCAGCCCCACCCGGAGGGCGGCCATTATCGCGAAACGTTTCGCGATCCGACGGAGGTCGATGGCCGTTCGGTGGGCAGCGCGATCTACTACCTGCTCGATCTCGGCGAGACCTCGGAATGGCACCGGGTCGATGCCAGCGAGATCTGGTTCTGGCATGCCGGCGCGCCAATGGTGATCACCACGAGCCCGAACGGTCACGATGCCTCCGCTACCTATCTCGGTCCCGATCTCGCCCACGGCCAGCAGCCGCAGATCGTCGTGCCGGCGGGGCATTGGCAGACCGCCACAAGCCTCGGATCGTGGACATTGGTGAGCTGCACCGTCTCCCCGGCCTTCCGGTTTGACGGGTTCGAGATGGCGCCTGCGGGCTGGCGGCCGGTGCCGCGCGGCTGAGGGAGGCGCGTTTCTCCGTTCGCCTTGCCGGAGGCCTAGCCCTCGATCTCGTCCTTCTTCGCGATTAGCGGCACGAGCGGGGTGATCCGCAGGGCGGTGATGCGGTTTTTCGCCTTGCGCAGGACCTGAAACCGGAAGCCGTGGAAGTTGAAGGCGGTGCCGGTGTCGGGGATCGCCCGCGCCTCGTGGATGACGAGGCCGGCGATGGTCGTCGCCTCCTCATCGGGCAAATTCCAGTCCATGGCGCGGTTGAGATCGCGAATGGCGACGGAGCCATCCGCATTCACCGAGCCGTCGCCCTGGGGGCGCACCCCGGAAACCGCGACGTCATGCTCGTCGGCGATGTCGCCGACGATTTCCTCCAGGATGTCTTCCAGCGTGACGAGACCCATCACCTCGCCGTACTCGTCGACGACGAGGGCGAAATGGGTCTTCTTGGTGAGGAAGGCCTTGAGCTGGTCGCGCAGGCTCGTCGTGTCGGGCACGAACCAGGTCTCGAGGGCCAGGGTCTCGACCTTCAGACCGGAAGCGTCGCCCCCGGCGGCGTCGAGGGCGCGCAGCAAATCCTTGGCGTGAAGCACGCCGATGATGTTCTCGGAGGTGCCGCGCCAGAGCGGCATGCGCGTATAGGGCGAGGACAGAACCTCGCGGACGATCTCCTCCGAAGGAAGGTCCGCATTGATGGTGCGCATCTTTGTGCGGTGCACCATGACCTCGGACACGGATAACTCGTGCAGGTCGAGCAGGCCGCCGAGCATGTCGCGCTCGGCTTTGGCGACACCGCCCTCGCGGTGGAGCAGGGCGACCTGCCCGCGAATTTCCTCGGTGGGCGAGAGGATCGACTGATGCTGCCCGATACTGACGCCGAAGGGGCGCAGCATCAGCCGCACGACCTTCTCGATGGCGATAGCGGCGGGGCCGAGGAGCGCTACCGCGAAGGCGACGGGCCGCGCCATCACCAGGGCGGCTTGGTCCGGCTTGTTGATGGCGAGGGTCTTCGGCAGCACCTCGGCGAAAACGATGACCAGGACCGACATCACCCCGGTGGCGTAGAGCACCCCGCTCTTGCCGAAGATCGTGGTCAGCACGCTGGTGGTGAAGGCGGAAGCGCCGATGGCGACGATGTTGTAGCCGATCAGCATGGCGCCGATGAACCGCTCGCGCGAGGCGAGGATGCGGTTGACGAGGCGTGCCCGCAGGTCGCCGTTGTTCTCCAGGGAGAGCATCCGTGCCCGCGAGGCCGCGGTGAAGGCGGTCTCAGCCCCCGCGAAGAAGGCCGAGAGCAGCAGCGACATCACCACGATGCTCGCGGCGAGCCAGAGATCGGTATGCGTGTCCATCAGGCGGTCGTCGCACCAAGCCATGCCGCACCGACACTGTGCCGGTTCCGGAAAGCCCCCTCATATACCAACCCAGGAGCGAATCGATGCCGCAGGCGTCGGGATCGGAGGGGATGCGGTTCATGGAGCGCATCATCCCCAGTTGAAGCTCCAGGCCTCCAGTACAGGGAGGCGATCCGGTCACGCCCCGCGTAGTTCGTCCGTCAGGAAGGCCTTTACCTCTGCGCGGTCGATGCCCGGTGCGATGAAGCTCTGGCCGATCCCCCGTGCGAGGATGAAGGTCAGCGCGCCGTCCCGGACCTTCTTGTCCTGGGCCATGGCGTCGAGGATGGCGTCGACGCCCCCGCATCCGCCGGGGACGGCCTGAAGCCGGGTAGGCAGGCCTGCCAGGGCCAGATGGTTGGCCACGCGACCGGCATCCTGGCCGGGGCAGAGGCCGAGGCGGGCCGAGAAGCGGAAGGCCAGCGCCAGACCGATGGCGACGCCCTCGCCGTGGACGAGGCGGGCGGATTCGTAGCCGGTGAGCCGTTCCAGGGCATGGCCGAAAGTATGCCCGAGGTTGAGCAGCGCGCGCTCGCCGTCCTCGCGCTCGTCGCGCACCACGACGCCGGCTTTTGCCCGGCAGCAGATCGCCACCGCCTTGTCGCGCTCCGGGCCGCCGGAGAAGATGCCGGCCCAGTGGCCCTCGCACCAATCGAAGAAACCGGAATCGGCGATGAGGCCGTATTTCGCCACCTCGGCGTAGCCGGCGCGCATCTCGCGTTCGGACAGGGTGTCGAGCGTGGCGGTATCGGCCAGGACCAGACGCGGTTGGTGGAAGGCGCCGATCAGGTTCTTGCCCAGCGGCGAGTTGATGCCGGTCTTGCCGCCGACCGAGGAATCGACCTGGGAGAGCAGGGTCGTGGGTGCCTGGACGAAGCGGACGCCGCGCCGGAGCGTCGCCGCCGCGAAGCCCGCGAGATCGCCGACCACGCCGCCGCCGAGCGCCACCACGAGGTCGTTGCGCTCGATCCGGTGAGCGAGGAGCCCGTCGCACACCTGTGCGTAGACCGCATAGCTCTTCGAGGCCTCGCCCGGCGCCACGGTGACGAGGCCGGAGCGCAGGCCCGCCGCCTCCAGGCTATCGCGCAGGCGTTCGCCATAGAGTGCCGACACAGTCTCGTCGGTGACGATGGCGGCGGCCCGCGCGCCGAGGGCGGCCACGCGTGCACCCGCCTCGGCGAGGAGGCCCCGCCCGATATGGATGTCGTAGTCGCGGCCCTGGTCGAGGGGGACGTGGACCGTCTGTCCGTCACTCACTGCGCGGCGACGCCTTGGTTCGAGGGGCCGTTGAGATAGGCATCGAGGGCTTCCATCACGTCCTCCACCACGCGATCATGCGACACGTCGCGCGAGGGGATCATCACGTCGGCACTGCCATAGACGGGATGCCGGATCTCCATCAACTGCCGCATCGTCTCCTCGGGGTCGTCGGTTTGGAGCAGGGGCCGGTTGCCGCGCTTGCGGACGCGGCGCATCAGCACGTCGAGTTCCGCCTTCAGCCACACCGAGACGCCGCCCTGAGCGATGCGGGCGCGTGTCGCCTCGCGCATGAAGGCGCCCCCGCCGGTGGCCAGCACCAGCGGCCCCTCGCGGATGAGCCGGGCGATCACACGCTCCTCGCCCTCGCGGAAGCTCGGCTCGCCGTAGATGGCGAAGATGTCGGGGATCGTGAGCTTGGCCGCCGCCTCGATCTCGTTGTCGGCATCCTTGAACATCAGCCCGAGTCGCGTCGCCAGACGCCGCCCCACCGTGCTCTTGCCGGCACCCATGAGACCGACGAGCACGATCGAGCGCGCGCCGAGAGCGCGGCGGAGCCTGACTTCAATGGGATCGGGAGCGATGTCGCCCTCCGATGGCTCGATCTCGGTCATCGTTGAAATCTTGATATACCTGTTCTCGCGATCCTAGCGCGTTTCACCGTCCGGGCGAAGCGAGGCCGTAAGTCACGACGCGATTCTTGAACGCGTCTTCATAGGGCCTGCCTCCAAAGCCGCGAAGCCTCCCGATCCGGTGAGGCCGATCGCCGCTCGTCGACCGGGATTCTCTTGCGGTGCACCCTGTGGCTCCGAAGTGCTTGCCATTGTGGGCCCGGCATGGTGCAACCCCTTGGCTTGGCTGTGCAATGACTTGCCTGCCGATCTCGCGGACCGAATCCGTCCATTTCCGCAGAGTTCCCTCCGACCGAGGTTCGTCCGAGTGCCGACCCTGTTTCGTTTCCTCGCCACGCTCGCCATCCTCGGCGGATTGGTCTTCGCGGGCATGTTCGCGCTCGCGACCTTCGTTCAGCCCACGCCCCGGGAAATGAGCGTCAGCATTCCCGCCGCGAAGCTACAGCCGCCGAACCGGTGACGGGCTCGCCCGGGGACGAGGCGGGGACCGACGGCCCCGCTCTCATCGTCGCGTATCTCGACATGCTCGCGGCCGAGCGGGGTGCCGCCGCCAATACGCTCGCCGCCTATCGCCGCGACCTCGACCACTACCTCGCGGCTCTGACCGCTTCGGGACGTGACCCGCTCGTGACCGATGCGGGCGAGGTCCGCGCCTATCTGGCGGATCTCGAAACCCAAGGGTTGAAGGCCTCCTCCGCCGCACGCCGGCTGTCCTGCATTCGCGGCTTCCACAAGTTCCTCTACGCGGAGGGGTTCGCCGAGGCCGATCCGAGCGCGCCCGTGGGAGGTCCACGCAGGGGGCGCACCCTGCCCAAGGTGCTGTCGGTGGCCGAGGTGGACGACCTGCTGCGCACCGCCCGCGAGCGAGCCGTGGCGTCGGAGACCGGAGACGCTCCGGGCGAGCGGCGGCGCGCAGTACGGATGCTGTGCCTGCTCGAAACCCTCTACGCCACCGGCCTGCGCGTATCCGAACTCATCGCCCTGCCACGCTCGGCCGCCACCACGAAACAGCGCTACCTCGTGGTGAAGGGCAAGGGCGGACGTGAGCGGCTGGTCCCGCTCACCGATCTCGCGCGGGGCGCCATGCGCGAGCACCTGGATCATCTCAGCGGAGAGGGTCCCTTCCTGTTTCCGGCCGACAGCGAGAGCGGCCACCTGACCCGGCAGGCTTTCGCCCGCGACCTCAAGGTGGCGGCGGCGGCGGCGGGGATCCGTGAGGACCGGGTGAGCCCGCACGTGTTGCGCCACGCCTTCGCCAGCCACCTCCTGCAGAACGGGGCCGACTTGCGGATCGTGCAGGAGCTTCTGGGACATGCCGACATCTCGACGACGCAGATCTACACGCATGTCCTCGATGAGCGGCTGAAAAGCATGGTCCGCGATCTCCACCCCCTCATGGACGAACCGGCTGAACCCGACACCGCTCCCATCTGAACGGGCCACCGCGCCGTTCCGGCCGTATTTTATCCGGCGATCTGCCTCCCCTTGCTGACCGCGATCGTCGCCCCACCCATGAGCGAGAACACGATACCTGCGTTGCGCAGGGCACCGACCACCTGATTGCGGTTGGCGACCGAGACGGAGGCGATGCAGCCTTCGAGCCGCCGGATCGTCGAGAGCGACACTCCCGAGGCTCCGCTCAGATCCGCCATCGACCAGTCGAGCAGCGCGCGTGCCGCGCGGATGTGCCCGGCTTCGAGGCTCTGCTCGAGGCCGAGCAGAAGGCGGCCGGTGGGCCTGATCCGCAATTGGATCGGACCGATGAAGTGGGTCCAGCTTTCGATCTGCCCCGCATCGTTCAGCAGGGGAGCCACTAACAGGCGGTATCTCACGGTGTCGCCGTTCGCCAGCCTGAGGTCCGGCAGCAGATATGAGGCGTGATTGGACGCGTACATCCCCCCGATACGCGCCGACCATGGCGCGCCCTCGCCCCTTAGGAACGGCCGCGCGGGGTCCTGCAGGAGCTCGCTCTCGGGAAGGCCGACGAGGTCGAGCCACTTCTCCGAGAATTTTGTGAAAGGAAACGTGTGCGTGGTCGAGGTGAAGGCCCGGACGGAATCGAAGATCGCCTGGTCTCTCTGCCGCTGCGCTGCCTCGGCGCGGGCCAGCATGGCAGGAACGCTGATATCGGCGAGGATGCCATGCGCGCTCAAGGGCCGGCCATTGGGCGTGGTCGTTACCTCCACGCGGCTCATGACGGTACAGATTCCGGAATCCGGTCGGACGATGCGGAAGATCGAGGGCGGTACCGTGTCCGATTGCCTGACGAAGTCGGGTTCCATGGTCCGCGGGCAATCGTCCGGATGAATGAGCCGGAACAGAAGCGTGTAGTCGGGCCTGATGAGGCCATCGGGAAGCCCTAGGATCGGATAGAGTCCGGGCGACCAGACATGAGTGTTGCCGACGAAATCCCAGTGCCAATGACCGACGATGCCAAAATGTTTGATCTGGCTTGGAACGTCATACGAAAGGCTTCTCGGTACCCCACCATACATTGTGAAACCGCGATCTCACGACAATCGTCAGAGCCATGGCCAAGCCAAGGGGAACGACGACCTGAAGCAACGGATACCTATCTTTTGATAAGATCGCAATATTTCTCGCAGAAATACCCTCATCGCAACGTGAGATTGTAGGACGATCGTCGGCCTTATTGGTCGGTATGTCTAAGCCACCCTTGGGGAGACGCCTCGATCTCGATCCCGGATCTCCGACGCCGCTTCACGATTACTGGAACAAGGGCGATCATTTGGATGACGGTGGCCATTTAACAGGGCAATGCAAATGCGTCGGGCGGACCGTCGATCCATCCGCTCCGCGTCGTCGTCTCGGGTGTTGTCGTCAGGCCTGGCCGACAGCGTCGCGCTTAGACGCTCGCGTCCTCGTCGAGCGTGTCCTCGATATAGACCTGTTCCAGTACGACCTTGATCACCGCCATCAGCGGCAGCGCGAGGGCGATGCCCCAAAGGCCGAACAGCACGCCGAGCACGAGCTGGCCTGCGAAGATGGTGGCCGGCGGGATGTCCAGCGCCTGCTTCTGGATGAAGGGCGTCAGCCCGTAGCTCTCCAGGCATTGCACCACGAGGTAGACACCGAAGGCGCCGAGCGCCGCGTTGGTACCGGAGGCGAGGCCCGCCAGCACGATGACGACGCCGGCGATCAGCGGGCCGATGGTGGGGATGAAGGCGAGGAGCCCCGCTTGCAGGCCGAGGATGAGGGCGCCACCGATGCCGAGGAAGCTCAGGCCGGCCCAGATGCAGACGAAGATCACCGCCATGGTGATGAGCTGGCCGAACAGCCAGTGCCGGAGGGTCTCGCCCATCCCGTCGAGGAGGGCGGTGGCGCGGGGACGGTAACGGGGCGGCACGAACCGCACCGCGCCGTCGCGGTAGCTGGCGGGATCGGCCGCGCAGGCGAGGCCGAGGAACACGATCACCAGGACGTTGCCCAGCGCATTGAACAGGCCGGTGATGACGGTGGCCGCCGGTCCGAGCATGCTGCCGGCATCGGAGAGAAGGGAGCCGGGGCTTTTGATCGCACCCGAGGCGAGGCCGCCGAGGCCCCCGGCCTTCTTGTCCTTGTCGGTCTCGGTGTCTTTGGTTTTGTCAGTGTCCTTGGCTTTGTCGGCGTCCTGATCGCCCGGCGTTTCGCTCGGTACCGAGAAGGCCGGCAGGTCGATCCCGTATTCCTTCAGGCGATCACGGACAGACCCCGCCTGTTTCGTGACGGTCTGGCCGAGCTCCCGTCCCTGCTGCACCACCGTCGCGCCGCCGAAGGCGAGGAAGCCGAGGGTGAGCCCGCCGAGGATCAGGCTGACGATGGTGAGCCGGAGCCCGCGACCGAGCCCGATGGCCTGGCCGAGCAGGCGCGTCAGCCCATCGAGGAAGACCCCGAGCAGGATTCCGGCGAAGATCAGGAGCAGGGTCGAGGCGGCGGTCCAGGCGAGGATCAGCAGGGCGATGAACGCCACCACGGCGATTCCCGAGGCCGTCGGCGACCAGCTGGCGGGGTGCGGACCCGGCTCGTCCTTGATCGGCGTACTCTGCTGCATCTGCCCGTCCCCTCGCGCAGTCTACCGAAGCGCGGTGCGAACGGGCGCGCGAAACCCGTTACAGACAAGGGGCGCAAGGCATGAGGCCCACTCTCCTCTGTGGACGGACCGGAGGCGAATCGCCGCCGGTCTGCCCTCACGCCCAGCGTGACGCGGCCTCATCGTCGGCGCCCGTGGCCTCGACCCAGCCCCCGATGGTGCCGTCGGCCAGATGCTCACGCTTCCAGAACGGAGCCTTCGTCTTGAGATAGTCCATGAGGAAGCTCGCCGCCTCGAAAGCGGCGACGCGGTGGCTTGCCGCCGTCACCACGAGAACGATGCCATCGCCCGGCGCGACGAGGCCGTGCCGGTGGATCACCCGCACCGCCTGGAGCGGCCAGCGGTCCTGCGCCGCCTCCACCACCCGGCCGATCTCCGCCTCGGCCATGCCGGGATAATGTTCGAGTTCGAGCCCGGTCAGGCGCCCGCCCTCGTCGCGGCACAGGCCGGTAAAGGTGACGATCGCCCCGGTCCTGCCGCGAAGCGTCCCGCTCAGCGCGGCCATCTCCGCGGCCACGTCGAAGGGCGCACTCTGGATGCTGATCGCGGGTGCGGGCCGATTTCCCGCCGTCATCTCGCCTGCCGACATCCATCGATTCCTTGACGCATCGGCGCGAAAGCCCTCGCGACCGGGTTTGATCCCCCTTAAGGGATGCGCGACATTGCAAAGTCCGCGCGGTGGTTCCACGCTGTTGCGCGTCGTTCCGGCAACACCATTCCGGCGCCCGGCCTTTACCACTCGACCGGCATGGGTGCCATGCCCAGTCGGTCCCATACCCGGTCCACGCCACCGGCTTCGAAGGAATTCCCCTCGCGTGACGCCTGAGTTGATCCTGCCCCATGACGGCGTCCTGCCGGTCTTCTCGGCCCGTCCGGTCTGGTGCGGGCGCGGAAGCACGGTCATCGGCGCCGCCACGATCGGTGCCCAGGCCTGGCTCGGCGACGACAGTGTGATCCGTGCCGACGGCGAGGCGGTGACCGTCGGCGAGCGTTTCTGGCTCGGCCATCGCTCGACGCTCCATATCGCCACCGATTCGCATCCCACCCTCGTCGGTGACCGGGTGACGGTGGGCCGCAACGCCGTGGTCCATGCCTGCACGGTCGGGTCCGACGTGGTGATCGAAGACGATGTCATCGTCCTCGACGGGGCCACGGTGGAGGACGGGGTGCTGATCGAGGCCGGGGCCACCGTCTTTCCGCGCTCGCACCTCGCCGCCGGCTTCGCCTATGCCGGCAGCCCGGCGAAACCCCAGCGCCCCATCACCGCGGCCGAGATCGCCGAGCGGGCCGAGCGCGTGCGCGAGGCCACGGGAGATACCCCGTCGCCCGTCGCCGGTGACGAGATCGACGTCGATCCCAGCGTCTACGTCGCCAGCACGGCGCGCCTGCGCGGCCGCATCGCCCTCGGCGCGGGATCGAGCGTGCTGTTCTCCTGCGACCTGCATGCGGAGGTCGGCCCCATCCTCATCGGCGCCGACACCAATATCCAGGACAACACCGTCATCCGTGCACGGGCCGAAGGCGTCGTCATCGGCCGCGACACTACGATCGCGCATAACGTGCGGATGGCCGATTGCCGCATTGGTGCGCGCAGCCTCATCGGCATCGGCTGCGTGCTGGCCCCCGGCACCGTGGTGGCCGACGACGTGCTGCTCGCCGGCGGCTCCACCACCGATCCGGGCCAGCTCCTCGAGACCGGCTATCTCTGGGGCGGCCGGCCCGCCCGCATCCTCGGCCCCCTCGACGCGGACAAGCGCGCGATGATGACCCGCATCGTCGCCGGCTATTGCGAGCATGGGCGGGTGTATCGCCAGATAGAGGCGGGGGGGAACTGACCGGATGCCGGAAGTGCGTCTACCGTCCGGTTCTCGAATGCGACGATCACCCGGTAGGTGCCGGTCCGCACCAGCGTCAGGGGCGGCATCTCTTAAGGCATGATGGCATGCAGGAGGGCAGCGCATGGTCGCCTCGTCCAAGGATGCTCACGAGACGTGCTTCATCGCGTTGATCGGCGCGGTGCTTCTGGCCCTCGCCGCACCGGTCGCGGCTTCGGCCGAACCGGCACCCCAGCGCTTTTCCGTCACCTATCGCCTGCTCTTCCTCAACCTTCCGGTTGGTGAGGCGGATCTCTCCGTCGATCAGACCGGTGGGCGCTACGTCTACGATCTGAAGGCGGGCCTGCGCGGACTGGCCGGCGTCTTCTTCGAAGGATCGGGGACGGCATCCGCGTCGGGGGAGCGGTCGCGGAGCGGAGCGCTCACCGGCACGTTCCGGTCCGACAGCCTGTACGGTCGTAAGCCGGTTCAGGTCTCCATGACCCTGTCGAACGGCCGCGCGCACGACGAGAGCGTGGAGCCGCCTCCGACGCCGATGCCCGACAGGATTCCCGTAGCGCCGCAGGACAAGGTCGGCGTCGTCGATCCCCTGACCATGCTGGCGATTCCGCTGGGCCGGGCATCCCTCGACCCCACCCTCTGCGAGCGGCGCATCCCGGTCTTCAACGGGGTGACCCGGGCGGATATTGTCCTTTCCCGCGGGGTGCTGGTGACCGTCCAGGAGGGACCCTATCGCGGACCGGCACTCGATTGCCGGGCGCGCTGGGTGCCGATCTCGGGCCACCGCCCCAATGGCAGCAGCGTGCGACGCATGGCCGAGAACGACGACATCCGCGTACGGCTCGCGCCCGTTCCCGGCGGGGCGATGCTGTTGCCGCTGACGATCTCCCTGCCCACCGGCTGGGGCAATGCGGGGATCGAGGCGACGCAATGGGGGCCGAAACCCGAGCCCACGGGACGGACGTCGGTGAAGGTCCATTTGCCCAACGCACGGTAGGGCGTCCGCCCTATTCCTCCGCGAACAATCCCGTGGGCAGCCCGTCCATACTGCGCGCGTTCTTCTGGCGGCGATAGGCGTCGAGTTCGGCCTCCGTCTTGGCCTGGGCCCAGCGGTCGAGGGTGGGACGCTCCTCACGGTAATCGAACACGGGCACGCCGTAGCCGCAGGAGGTCTGCACGAGATCGATCGTGAGGCGCACCATCTGGCGCGCTCCGGGCGGCTCCTGCCCGTCGTACACTTCCGCCAGCAGGCCGGCATAGGCCTCGCCGCCCCGCGCCAGCACCTCCCCGCGCCCGTAGAGCCGCAGGATCGTCGGGGCGCCCTCGAAGGCGCAGAACATCACCGTCAGCCGTCCGTCCGCACGCAGATGAGCGGCGGTCTCGTTGCCGCTTCCGGTGCGGTCGAGATAGACCACGGTGTTAGGGTCGATGACCCGGAACGTATCGGTGCCGCGCGGTGACAGGTTGATCCGCGTGCCCTCCGCCGCCGAGGCGGTGAAGACGATATGCTGCCGGGCGATGAAATCGCGATGGCGCTCGTCGAGGGCCGCAAACTGCTTGGCCATGGGGCTTTCGGACGACAGGGGCGGGCTTTGAAACCTACAGCATCGTGCCGGATCTCGCATCCACGGCGATGCTGACGAACGCTTCCGAGAAGGAATGGCGGATCAGCGCAGGAACCGCCCGACCAGCAGCCGCGCCAGGTCGCGCGGCGGCTCGGGGGTGAGGACGGCAAGCTTGTTGGAGGTGGACAGGGAGGCGAGCCCGTGAAGGCCGGCCCAGAGGGTCGCCACCGCCTGCCGTCTCTCGCTCGCATCCGGGATCAGAGGTTCGAGCACCCCGTCGACGAGGTCGGTCGCCTGGGCGAGGGCGGCGGCGTACCAGTCGGGAAAGGTCGAGTCCGGTGCCAGGGAATGTTCGAAGACGAGGCTCCAGACCTGAGGGTCCGAGGCCACGAAGGCGAGATAGGCATCGGCGAGGGCAAGGGCGTTGTCGCGCGGACCGGCGTCGGGACGGATCGCGCCGGTGAGGGCCGCGTGCAGGCGCTCCAGGGTCCGGGCGTTGACCCGCATCACCACAGCATCGAGATCGCCGACACCATTGTAGATCGAGTTCGGAGCGTAGCCGATCACCGAGGCGAGCCGGCGCATGCCGAGGCCGCGCAGGCCCTCCCTGCGGACCAGCCCCTCTGCCGCCTTGGTCACCAGAGCCTCGAATTCCTCGCGGTTATGCTCGCCTCGTGGGCCGGTGCCCCGCCGTGCCGGTTTCGTTGCCTTCGCCACGCCATCCCCGCCATCGCGTGCCGCCCGGCACCTCGCCGACGCATAGATTGCACGCCGTACAAAATCAACGTTGCCGCCTTTGCGAACGGCAGTTATTTTGCACAACGTTCAAAAATCGCGGCCGTGCCGGATTTGACGGTTCGTTACAGGGTGGGCAGTCATGGTCCGCCCCGAGGAGACCCTGATGTTTCGTACCTTGATGACGACCCGCCGGTTCGCGCCCCTGTTCTGGTGCCAATTCTTCTCGGCATTCAACGACAATTTCCTGAAGAACGCCCTGGTCTTCCTGATCCTGTTCAAGGTCGCGGGCGCCGGGGGAGAGGCCGCCCATCCGGGCATCCTGGTGACCCTGGCCGGCGCCGTCTTCATCGGCCCGTTCTTCATCCTGTCGGGTCTCGGGGGCGAACTCGCCGACCGCTACGACAAGGCACTCATCGCCAAACGCCTCAAATTCGCGGAGATCTTCGCCGCCGCCGCCGCCGCGATCGGCTTCTTCCTCCACTCGGTGCCGATCCTGTTCGTGGCGCTCGGCCTGTTCGGCACGGTGGCGGCCCTGTTCGGCCCGATCAAGTACGGCATCCTGCCCGACCACCTGAAGCGCAACGAGCTGACGGCGGGCAACGCGCTGGTCGAGGCGGCGACCTTCCTCGCCATCCTGCTCGGGACCATCGTGGCCGGCTTCGCCAGCGCGCTCGGCGGCGATGCCCTGGCCTTCAGCGCCCTGATCATGGTGTTCGCGATCCTGTGCTGGCTTTCGGCCCGACAGATCCCCTCCACCGGCGAGGCAGCGCCGACGCTCAGAATCGATCCCAACGTCGCCCGCTCCACCGTGGCCCTGCTGCGTGACCTCTACGCCGATACCCGGCTGTGGCGCGGCTCGCTCATCGTCAGCTGGTTCTGGCTGGTGGGTGCCGTGGTGCTCGCCCTACTGCCGGTGCTGGTGCGCGAGAGCCTGAACGGCTCGGAGACGGTGGTCACCCTGCTGCTCGCGATCTTCTCGGTGGGCATCGCCGTCGGTTCGGCCCTGGCCTCTTGGCTCGCCAGCGGCCGCATCGTCCTGCTGCCGACGCCGATCGGCGCGCTGTTCATGGGCTTGTTCGCTCTCGACCTCGCCTGGACCGTCTCGCACCTGCCGCCGGTCTCCGGCGAGGTGATGGGGGCCGGCGCCTTCCTCTCCACCGGGACGGGCCTTCGCGTGGCGGCGTCCTTCGCCGGCCTCGCCATCGCGGGCGGCCTCTACATCGTGCCCTCCTTCGCCGCCGTGCAGGCCTGGACCGACAAGGACAAGCGCGCCCGCGTCATCGGCGCGGTGAATGTCCTCACCGCCGCCTTCATGGTCACCGGGGCGCTGGGGCTCGCCGCTCTGCAGGGCGCGGGCTGGTCGATGGCCTCGCTCCTCACCCTCATCGGCGTCGCCAACCTCGCCGCCGGCGTGATCGTGCTGAAGGTGATGCCGACGAGCGCCTTCCGCGACTTCCTCTCGATCCTGTTCCGCGCCTTCTACCGGCTCGAAGTGCGCGGTCTCGAGAATGTCGAGAAGGCCGGCCCCAACGCCATCATCGCCCTCAACCACGTCTCGTTTCTGGATGCACCGCTGGCCCTCTCGCTCCTCGACAAGGAGCCGGTCTTCGCCGTCGACCACGGCATCGCGCAGCGCTGGTGGGTGAAGCCCTTCCTACGGGTGACCAAGGCGATGCCGCTGGACCCGACCCGGCCGCTGGCAACCCGCACGCTCATCAATGCCGTGAAGAACGGCGAGACGCTGATCATCTTTCCCGAGGGGCGCCTCACCGTCACGGGCAGCCTGATGAAGGTCTATGACGGCGCCGGCCTCATCGCCGAGAAATCCGGGGCCAAGGTGGTGCCGGTGAAGATCGAGGGGCTGGAGAAGACCGCCTTCTCGCGCCTCTCCCGCAATCAGGTCCGCCGTCGCTGGTGGCCGAAGGTCATCGTCACGGTGATGTCGCCGGTGGCGCTTACCGTTGATCCCGCGCTGAAGGGCAAGAACCGGCGGCGCGCGGCAGGAGCGGCGCTGTACGACATCATGTCCGATCTCGTCTTCGACACCGCCTTCATCGACCGTAGCGTGATGAGTGCCCTCATCCAGGCCGGCGCCGACCATGGCTGGCGCCGCACTGCGCTGGAGGACCCGGTCACGGGCACGCTCAGCTATTCCCGCCTCGTCATGGGCGCCAACATCCTGGGCCGCAAGCTGATGCCGCTCGCCGCCGAAGGCAAGGCCATCGGGCTGATGCTGCCCAACGCCAACGGCGCGGCCGTGACCTTCTTCGCCCTGGCCAGCGCCGGGCGCGTACCGGCGATGATCAACTTCTCGGCCGGCCCTGCCAACGTCCTCTCGGCCTGCCATGCTGCGGAGGTGGACACCATCCTCACCTCTCGCGCCTTCATCGAGAAGGGCCGCCTCGGGTCGCTGATCGAGGCCATCCAGGGCAAGGTGAAGCTCGTCTACCTGGAGGACGTGCGCGCCAGCATTACCGCCGGCGACAAGATTCGGGGCTTCCTCAGCCCCCGCAAGCCCCTCGTGGCGCGGCGCGGCGACGATCCGGCGGCGATCCTGTTCACCTCGGGCTCGGAGGGCACGCCCAAGGGCGTGGTACTCGCCCATCGCTGCATGCTCGCCAACACCGCCCAGGTCGCCGCCCGCATCGATTTCGGGCCGAGCGACAAGGTGTTCAACGTCCTGCCGGTGTTCCATGCTTTCGGACTGACGGCGGGCCTGATCCTGCCCCTGGTCTCCGGCGTGCCGGTCTATCTCTACCCGTCGCCGCTGCATTACCGGATCGTGCCGGAACTCATCTACGGCTCGAACGCCACCGTCCTGTTCGGCACCGACACGTTCCTCTCCGGCTACGCCAAGACGGCCCATTCCTACGACCTGCGTTCGCTCCGCTACGTGGTGGCCGGGGCCGAGGCGGTGAAGCAGGCGACCCGGAAGACCTGGAGCGAGAAGTTCGGCCTGCGCATCCTCGAAGGCTACGGCGTCACTGAATGCGGGCCGGTGGTCGCCCTCAACACGCCGATGTTCAACCGCTTCGGCACCGTCGGCCGGCTCCTGCCGGGGATCGAGTCCCGGCTCGAACCGGTGCCCGGCATCGAGGAGGGCGGCCGTCTCTCGGTGAAGGGCCCGAACGTGATGCTCGGCTATCTCAGGGCGGAGAAGCCCGGCGTGCTGGAAGCGCCGCCGGAGGGCTGGCACGATACCGGCGACATCGTCGCCATCGACGCGGAAGGGTTCGTCACGATCAAGGGCCGCGCCAAGCGCTTCGCCAAGATCGCCGGCGAGATGGTGTCGCTCGCCGGCATCGAGGCCATTGCCGGCGAGCTCTGGCCGGATACACCGAGTGCGGTGGCGGCGGTTCCGGATGCGCGAAAGGGCGAGCGGCTGATCCTGTTCACGGAGCGCAAGGACGCCACCCGCCCCGCCTACCAGGCCTTCGCCAAGGCCAAGGGCGCCACCGAGATTGCCATCCCGGCCGAAGTGGTGGTGCTGGACAAGCTGCCGATGCTGGGTACCGGCAAGGTGGATCAGGTCGGCGTGGTCAAGCTCGCGCACGAGCGGGCCGGCGGCGAGTCCACCGCTGCGGCGTAGTTCTAGCGAACCCTCTCCCGGAAAGGGGGGAGGGTTCGTGGCCATTGTCTCATCACCGCCTCGGCCAACCCATCCACCTGCGCCTCCGTATGCGCGGCGGAGAACGCCACACGCAGCCGCGCCGTCCCGGCCGGGACCGTTGGCGGGCGGATGGCGACGACGAGATAACCCTGCTCCTCCAGAGCGGCCGAAAGGCCGAGCGCGGCGTCCGCTTCGCCGATGACGATGGGGACGATGGGGCTCTGTGCCTCGGGCAGGCCGAGTTGCGCGGTGAAGCGGCGGGCGAGGGCGAGCGGACGCGCGGCGAAATCCGGCTCGGCCTCGACGATATCGAGGGCGGCCAGGGCGGCGGCGGCCGAAGCCGGCGGCAGGCCGGTGGTGTAGACGAAGCTCCGGGCGCGGCTCGTCATCAGGTCGACCACTGCGCGGGACGCGCAGAGATAGCCGCCATAGGAGCCGAGCGTCTTCGACAGGGTGCCCATTTCGAGGGGCGCCCGCGCGTCCTCCCCGATGACGCCGAGGCCGTGGGCGTCGTCCACCAGGGTCCAGGCATCGTGCGCGTCGGCGAGATTCAAGATGTCGGTGATCGGCCCCCGATCGCCGTCCATGCTGTAGACGCGCTCCGTGAGGATCAGCGCGTGCTGGTGGCGGGAGCGGTGCTTGGTCAGGAGCGCTTCGAGATCACCGAGATCGTTATGG
This sequence comes from Methylobacterium sp. Leaf91, assembly GCF_001422815.1. Taxonomy (GTDB): domain Bacteria; phylum Pseudomonadota; class Alphaproteobacteria; order Rhizobiales; family Beijerinckiaceae; genus Methylobacterium. The sequence goes on from NZ_LMMP01000001.1 coordinate 593,524, forward strand.
GCGAACCGCATCACTTTCGCGCCGGAGAGCCGCGCACCCGCCCAGAGGCAGGAATGGCCGAGTGCGTCCACGAGGATCAGGTCGCGTGGGCCGGCGAGCCCGGAGACGATGCCGAGATTGGCGAGATAGCCGCTGCCGAAAACCAGGGCCGCCTCCGTCCCCTTATGGGCGGCGAGACGCTCTTCCAGGGCGGCGAGGGGCGGGTGGCTGCCGGTGACGAGACGGGAGGCGCCGGCGCCGGTGCCGTAACGCGCGGTCGCAGCCTGGGCCGCTGCGATGACCCGCGGATCCTGCGAAAGGCCGAGATAATCGTTGCAGGAAAACGAGACGAGGCTGCGCCCGTGCCGCGTCGCCGCCGCCTGCGGGCCACGCGTGGTGGGATTGAGATGCCGGCGCAGGGAGGTCTCGTCGAGGCGGGCGAGATGGTCGCGGGCGAACGCTTCGAGGCTGGTGGGGCGGTCGAGGTCGGACATGGGAGCGGGAAGGAAGCCCGCGCCATCGCGATGTCAAGCGAGTGCCGCGACCACTCGCGCGGTCGATCCCTTTCGATGAGGGTCGGGCGTGAAGCGTGAGGAACTGTACCGGAAACGAACTCGGGTCTCGTGAGAGGCATAGGATGGTCCCGGAGAAAAACCGGATCCCTTTGGAAGGCCGGTCACTGACCCTGCCTCCAGCGGCTTTCAGATCGGGTTGCGGCTCGCTCCCTTGACCGTTCGGCCTCGCGCGCCCATCCCCCGTGAATGCCTACCCCACGATCGCCTGCGCGTCCGAAAAACTCCCTCTGGCGGCCCTATACGCAGATGCGGAATGCCGCGCCGCCCCTCGAGGCCGTGCGCACCTCGGGTTCGCGGATCGTGCTCGCCGACGGACGCGAACTCATCGACGGCATCGCCTCGTGGTGGACCGCGGTCCATGGCTATAACCATCCCCACATCCGCGATGCGGTCGCGGCCCAGCTCGATGCCATGCCCCATGTGATGTTCGGGGGGCTCACCCATGCGCCGGCAGAGCGCCTGGCGTCCCGCCTCGCCGCCTTGGCGCCGGGCGACCTCGACCACGTGTTCTTCACGGATTCCGGCTCGGTGGCGGTGGAGGTGGCGCTCAAGATGGCAGCTCAGATGTGGCTCAACCGGGGCATCGCCGGACGCAGCCGCTTCCTCGCCTTCCGTGGCGGCTACCATGGCGACACGATGGGGGCGATGTCGGTCTGCGACCCGGAAGAGGGCATGCACCGGCGCTTCGGTGCCTATTTGCCTGCCCAGGTCTTCTGCGATCTTCCGCGCGACGACGCCACCGCCGACGCCCTCGACCGTGTCTTGGCCGAGCATGGCGATACCCTCGCGGCGATCATCGTCGAGCCCCTGGTCCAGGGGGCCGGCGGCATGGTGATGCACGCGCCCGAGACATTGGCACGGGTAGCGCTGGCGGCCGAGCGGCATGGACTGCCTCTCATCGCCGACGAGATCTTCACGGGTTTCGGCCGCACCGGCACCCTGTTCGCCTGCGAGCAGGCCGGAATCGTGCCCGACATCCTCTGCCTGTCCAAGGCGCTTACCGGTGGCACCATGGCGCTGGCCGCGACGATCGCGCGGCGTCCGGTCTTCGAGGCTTTCCTGTCCGACGATCCCGCGGCGGCGCTGATGCACGGGCCGACCTTCATGGCGAACCCTCTCGCCTGCGCCGCCGCCAATGCGAGCCTCGACCTGTTCGAGACCGAGCCGCGCCTGGATCAGGCGCGCGCGATCGAACTCCGCCTGCGCGATGGGCTCTGCGGCCTCGCTGGTATCGCCGATGTCCGCGTCCTCGGCGCCATCGGAGTCGTGCAGTTCGCGCGCGCACCCGATCTCGCTGCGCTCAAGGCGCGCTTCGTGGAGCAGGGGGTTTGGGTTCGTCCCTTCCGCGACATCGTCTACCTGACGCCGGCCCTGACCATCGCGCCGGGCGATCTCGACCGGCTCTGCGAAGCCGTGACCCATGTGGTCCGGGCATCGGTCGACGCTGAGGCGCAGAGCTGAAAATCTGTCCGCTTCCACCCTGCAACCTGAACGGATGTTTATCGTTGGATCAGGTTGGGTCAAACGGTGAAGGGTGGGCATCGTGGTGAATGAGACGACGCGCTCGGACGACGACAGGCCGGTGATCCTCCTCGTCGAGGATGAAGCCCTGACGATCATGGACCTCGGGGATGTCCTCGAGGATGGCGGCTATGAGACGGTGCAATGCGCGTCTGCGGAGCGCGCCCTCGGCATCCTGCAGGCCCGGCCCGATATCTGCGGGCTGATCACGGATGTGGAATTGTCGGGCAAGGTCAACGGGTTCGAACTCGCCAACGCGGTGTCGGAGGCCCGGCCGACTTTGCCGATCGTGATCGTGTCTGGCCGCGCCGCGCCTGATCCGGAGCGGATTCCCGCAGGCGCCCGCTTCATCTCCAGGCCTTGCACCGGAGAGGACATCCTTCAGCAGATCAGGAGCCTGATGCCCTGCTGAGGCCTCCGCATAGGTTCGGACCTCCTCAGCACGGAGCCGGTCGGCGAAGAGTCCTTTGCCGACCGTCGATTTGGCGCGAATTTAAGCCGACTGTCATCCCAGCTTCACGAGCCGGACGCCACATGCGCCCAAATAGCCCGCTGATCCCGCCTGTGCCATCTGGCCGTGCGGGAAGAGCGTGGCTGTCTGCAAGTGTGGAGTCGGGCGGCGATGGTTTCGGCTGATCAGCGAGGGACGGTGTCGTCCGGCAAGGCCTCACCCTCGGGCAAGTCCGCAATGGACAAATCCGAAACAGGCAAGCTCGGCGAGGCCGATAGGGATAGCGAGCAGACGATGGGCAAGTCCGACAAGCGTATCCGTCCTCCCGGTTCGAAGAGTGTCGGCTGGGCCCTGGTTCAGGCCGCGCGGCTGCATCGTTCCAGAGTCGGCGACCGCTTGGCCGCCCTCGATCTATTCGCCGGACAGGAACAGGTAGTGCAGGCACTGGCTGTTGCCGGAACCATGACCATGGGAGATCTGGCCGCCACTTTGAGGGTTCGTCCGCCCACCGCCTCCAAGACGATCTCGCGCCTCGCGGCCCTCGGTTTCGTCGAGCGTCGTGCAGAAGCCGGGGATGGTCGCGTCGTGCGCGTGCGCCTTACCGATACGGGCCTCGCCAAGGCGGAGGCCATCGAGCGCATCTGGGACGATGTCGAAGCTGAAATGCTCGACGGTTTCGACGGCAAGGAGCGGCGTCGCCTGCGTAAGCTCTTGCGCAAGGCTGCTCGCAACCTCGCCGACGTGTCCGGCGTCACCGGACACGAGGTCGACGGAGACTCGGATATCGAACTCGACGACGACGAGCCCGATGCGCTGGTCGTGCCGATCCAGGCCGACCGCCTCGACTGAACCTTATGGGATTCTACTCTTCGGTCAGCGAATCGGTGACGCGTCACTGGGGTGGAAACCTGCGCGTGCCGAACTGAGGAGCGCCCTCAGATTTTTCTGGCGATGCCCGAGTTCGCGTGGACACCCAGCCTAGGCTTGGGCGCGCGCCGCAGCTTGCGGCGCTCCAACCGGCGCGCGAGACGTCCGGCAAGCCGGTCTATCATCATGACGATGGCGCTGACGATGATGGCGAGGGCGCAGGCGCTCCCGATTAGAATACCGATGACGCCTGGTGTCGGGATCACCATGAGGCAGACGAGACCGAAAAGGGCCGTCAGCGGAATCCATTTTGCCATTTCGCAGACGGTCCCTCGGTAAGGCCGGACCGACGTTGCCACACCTCCATAAAGACACTCTTAAACCAATGGCGAGCGTTGCAGAGAAGCCCGCCGGCCTTCCCTGTCGCGGGAAGGCCGGTTCGGATTCGCCTCAGCGGCGGTGGTGGTGGTGGCGGTAGTGGCGACGCGAATTCATGCGCGTCCGGTAGGCCCTGCGACCCGGATCGATCCCGAGGGCGCCGTTGACGGTCCCGACTGCGCCGCCGACCGCGCCACCCACGATGCCACCGATCGGTCCTCCGACCCGGTCACCCTCGGCCGCGCCGCGACGGACACCACCGGGAAGACCCTGGGCCTCGGCCGCGCCCGACAGCGCGAAGGCGGATAGGACGAGGGTGGCAGCAAGCAATGCCTTCTTCATGACGGCTTTCCTTCTCTTTCGTTCCTAAACCGGCCGCATGTTCGCGGCCGGTTCGGCTTCGAGCGTTCGGATCGGCACCGTCCTCGACAAGGACGGCGCGCCGTCACGCATAGACTGATAACGGCCGAGCTTCGAAAAGGTGGCATCGATCCCGCCGGGCGCTCGCGGTTCCATGGTGGACCGGGTCCAGGAAGAGGAGATGAGAGGCGCATTGGGATGGCTTCAAGCGATTGCCCGTTGACTCTCGCACCGCTGCTGGTTTCTGCCGTCCGGCGCTGCTAGAAGCCGGGAATGCGCGTTCTTGACGTCCCGCGCGGCGCGAGCCGCCTTCGAATTACGAGCCCGGCCTCCGCCTGAAGGCCGCTGCGGCGGCCCGAGCGGGAGCCGGGAGGGCGGTCGCACCGCCTCCGTTCGCCGACATCGGCCCAATGCCGACCGTCTTGAAGATCAGCGCACCGTTTCGCAGAAGATTCCATGACCGATTCGACAGCCACCGACGCCGGCCTGCCCGCCCGCGACTATTCGCAGACCCTGTTCCTGCCCAAGACCGAGTTCCCCATGCGGGCCGGATTGCCGGTGCGCGAGCCTCACCTGCTGGAGCGTTGGGCCGCCATCGACCTGTATGGCCAGATCCGCGTGAAGGCGGCCGGCCGGCCGAAATTCGTGCTCCATGATGGGCCGCCCTATGCCAACGGCAACATCCATATCGGCACGGCGCTCAACAAGATCCTGAAGGACGTCATCGTCCGCAGCCAAGGCGCCCTCGGCTACGACGCCAATTACGTTCCGGGATGGGACTGCCACGGCCTGCCGATCGAGTGGAAGATCGAAGAACAGTACCGTGCCAAGGGCCGTAACAAAGACGACGTTCCGGTCATCGAGTTCCGCCAGGAGTGCCGGACATTCGCCGCGCATTGGCTCGACGTGCAGCGCGCCGAGTTCAAGCGCCTGGGCGTCACCGGCGACTGGGAGCATCCCTACGCGACCATGGCGTTTCCGGCGGAAGCCGCCATCGCCCGTGAACTCATGGCCTTCGCCATGACCGGGCAACTCTATCGCGGCTCGAAGCCGGTGATGTGGTCGGTGGTGGAAAAGACCGCCCTCGCCGAGGCCGAGGTCGAGTACGAGGACCATGTCAGCGACACGATCTTCGCGGCGTTCCGGCTCACCGCAGGGGCGTCCGATGACCTGGCCGCTTCGCGGATCGTGATCTGGACCACGACCCCCTGGACGATGCCGGGCAACCGCGCCGTCGCTTATTCGAAGCGCGTCGCCTACGGGCTCTACCGGGTGACTCAGGCCGCCGAAGAGAATTGGGCCAAGACCGGCGACAGCTATATCCTGGCCGATAGCTTGGCCGCCGGGGTCTTTACCTCGGCCCGCGTGGAGAAGTTCGAGCGTGTCAGGGACGTCACGGCCGCTGAGCTTGGCGGCCTCACCCTCTCGCATCCGCTCGCCGGGCACGTCCCCGGCTACGATTTCGCGGTACCCCTCCTCGACGGCGACCACGTCACAGACGAGGCCGGCACCGGCTTCGTCCATACGGCGCCGGGCCATGGCCGCGAGGATTTCGAGGTCTGGACGGCCAATGGCCGGGCCCTTGCCCAGCGCGGCATCGAGACCCGTATCCCCTACACCGTCGATGCCGACGGGGCGCTCACCGAAGAGGCGCCCGGTTTCACGGGAAAACTCGTTCTGACTCCGAAGGGCGACAAAGGAGACGCCAACAAGGCGGTCATCGCTGCATTGACGGAGGCCGGCTCCCTGGTCGCGCGCGGCACGCTCAAGCACAGCTATCCGCATTCCTGGCGCTCAAAGAAGCCGGTGATCTTCCGCAACACGCCGCAATGGTTCATCGCCCTCGATAGGCCGGTGGAGGCGCTCGGCGAGAAGACACTGCGCGACGTGGCGCTGAAGGCCATCGACGAGACACAATGGGTGCCCACCCAGGGCAAGAACCGCATCAACGGCATGGTCGCCAACCGCCCGGACTGGGTGGTGTCGCGCCAGCGCGCCTGGGGCGTGCCGATCACCGTCTTCGTCAAGCGGGGCACCAGCGAGGTCCTGCGCGACGAGGCGGTGAATGCCCGCATCGCGGCAGCCTTCAAGGCGGAAGGGGCGGATGCCTGGTTCACCGATGCCGACGGCGCTCGCTTCCTAGCCCCCGATTACGATCCGGCCGAGTACGAGAAGGTGACCGACGTCCTCGACGTGTGGTTCGATTCCGGCTCGACGCATGCTTTCGTGCTCGACGACCCTGAGATGTTTCCCGGCCTGTCGGGTGTCGTGCGTAAGCGCGACGGCGGCCTCGACACGGTGATGTATCTCGAAGGCTCCGATCAGCATCGCGGCTGGTTCCAGTCCTCGCTGCTCGAATCGAGCGGGACCAGGGGACGCGCGCCCTACGACATCGTCCTCACCCACGGGTTCGTCCTCGACCCCAAGGGGCTGAAGATGTCGAAATCCAAGGGCAACGTCGTGGCGCCGCAAAGCGTCATCAAGGATTCCGGTGCCGATATCCTTCGTCTCTGGGTCGCGGCCTCGGACTATGCCGACGACCTGCGCATCGGCCCCGAGATCATCAAGACTTTCGCCGAGACCTACCGCAAGCTGCGCAACTCGCTTCGCTGGATGCTCGGCTCGCTGGCGCATTTCGAGGCCGGGCCGGCCGTGCCCCATGCCGAGCTGCCCGAACTCGAGCGGCTCATCCTGCATCGCCTCTGCGAGCTCGACGGTGAGATCCGCGAGGCCTACGCCAGCTTCGACACCAAGCGCGTGGTAGCCCTGCTCAACGGATTCATGACCGGCGATCTCTCGGCCTTCTATTTCGACGTGAGAAAGGACGCGCTCTATTGCGACCCGATCTCGTCGCAGGTCCGCCGTGCCTCCCTGCAGGTGATCGACGAAACCTTCCGCCGGGTGACGATCTGGCTCGCGCCCGTGCTCGCCTTTACGGCGGAAGAGGCCTGGCTCGATCGCTATCCGTCAGCCGTCGGTTCGGTCCATCTCGAGACCCTGCCCGAAACGCCGACGTCCTGGCGCGACGACGCATTGGCTCAGCGCTGGCAGAAGATCCGCCGCGTCCGCCGGGTCGTCACCGGCGCCCTGGAAATCGAGCGCGCAGCCAAGCGCATCGGAGCGAGTCTCGAGGCGGCGCCGACCGTGTTCATCGCCGATCTCGACCTGCTCACGGCCCTCGACGGAATCGACTTCTCGGAAGTCTGCATCACCTCCGGCATCACCATCGAGGCGGGCGAGGGGCCGGCCGACGCTTTCCGGCTCGATGACGTGCGGGGCGTGGCGTTGGTCCCAGGATTTGCCCAGGGACGCAAATGCGCCCGGTCGTGGCGGGTCTCGGAGACTGTCGGGTCCGATCCCGCCTATCCGGACGTGACGCCGCGCGATGCCCAGGCGTTGCGCGAGTGGGACGCCGTCCATGGCGGGGCGGGGGCGGCGTGATCCGAATGGGCCGGGCGGCCATCCCTCTTTTCCGGGGGAGGCCGGTCATGAAGCGACCGGAGGAGCGGGCGCCGTCTCCGAGCGACGCGGCGCGTCCCTCACCTGACCCAAGCTCAGGCGAGGGCCGACCTCGCTCGCGAGTGGGAAAGGGACGAGTGTGGCCATGACCTCCTTCCGCCTTGGCCTCGTCGTCCTCCTGACCACCCTCGTCCTCGATCAGGCTTCCAAGCTCTGGCTCTATTTCGGCACCGACCTGGTGCTGACGCAGCCCTGGCACCTGACCGCCTTCGTGGATTTCGTGGTCGTGTGGAATCGCGGGATTTCCTACGGCCTGTTCCAGCAGGATGGCGGCCTAGGTCGCTGGATCCTGGTGGCAGTCTCCGTGGCGGCCTCGATCGGGATGATCGCCTGGATGCGCCGTGCCTCGTCGGCACTCCTGGCCGCCGCCCTCGGCCTCATCGCGGGCGGGGCGATCGGCAACGCCATCGACCGTGCGGCCTACGGCGCGGTGTTCGACTTCGTCCATCTCCATGCAGGAGCATGGTCCTGGTACGTCTTCAACATCGCCGATGCGGCCATCGTCGCCGGTGTAGTCGGCCTCCTCATCGACAGCCTGATCCCGGTCCGGCGCCCTCGCGACGGGGCCTCGCCCGGCGAGGCCTGAAGATTCGCGTGGCTGTGTTCCGTAAACCACAATACGGATCCTTATCTCCGTGAGGCTGGTGCGCTGCGGTCAAGGCGCCATACGATCGCCTGAAACCGCCGTCAGGCCACGAGGGCAGGATCGGCATCGACCAACGAACGCCGGTGCCTTCCGGGCAGGCACGCATTCGAGCTGGCGCAATCTGCGAGCCAGCGTAATTTGGGGGCAGCATGATCGGGCATCGTGGGTTCATCCTGGGCCTTACCGGACTCCTCGCCGCGAGTGGCGCGCAGGCGCAGCAGGGCGTGTTCATGCGCGACACCCTGAGCAGCATGGGCCTGATCGAGGCCGATAAGCCGGCCATCACCTACCGTGAGCGGGCGCCCCTGGTGATGCCGCCCAAGCTCGACGGCAAGGCGCTGCCGCCGCCGCGCGCCGCCAGCGCCACGCCGCAATGGCCCAAGGATCCCGAGATCGTCCAACGCGAGCGCGAACTCGCCGACGCGAGGAAGCCGATCTCCCGCGGGGCACAGGGGCGGATGGACGACAACAACATGACGCTCTCGCTCGACGAGATGCGGGGTGGTCGCCGTGCCGACGCGAGCGTGCGTACCGAGCCGGGTCGTCCCGAAAGCGACGGTGCTTCGTCTTCGATCTGGAGCCCCTTCGACATTTTCGGCAAGCGCGAGGAGAAGGCCGAGCCGATTCTCGTCGAGCCCGATCGCGATACGCTGACCGATCCGCCGAACGGATACCGCAAGGCTCCGAAGGCGGTCGCCCGGAACAACAGCGACCCGATCAACAATCCCTCGCGCGAGCGTGAAGAAGCCGATCCGGGTGCCTACATCCGGGGGCGTTAGGCGCGTTCGAATCTCGGACCTGCCTGGTCCGGCTCTTCGAGAGGGCGAGGCTAACGCCCGGCCGGTGTCGGTACGGGATTTGCCCTGACTTCGTTCCTCGGGCTCACGGCATCCGAGGAGTGCGCAAGAGGCATTGCGCTCATGACGGGCGGTCACGTGTGGCCGACGTATCAAGGAAAAGACGATGCATCTGCTGCGGAAGGATACGCCCGGGTTCTCGCTCAACCGCCGCTACGGCCATGCGGGCCGGGCCGAGGCCGCGCCCTTCGGCCGGTCCGAGGCAGGTGGTCCCGAAGTCTCCGCCTTCGCCCTCGATAACGGCCTCGACGTCGTGGTGGTGCCCGATCACCGCGCCCCGGTGGTGACCCACATGGTGTGGTACCGCAACGGTTCTGCCGATGATCCGATCGGGCAGTCCGGCATCGCGCATTTCCTCGAACACCTCATGTTCAAGGGCACCGAGAAGCACCCGGTCGGCGCGTTCTCGCAGGCCGTCTCCGGCCTCGGCGGGCAGGAGAACGCCTTCACCTCCTACGATTACACCGCCTATTTCCAGCGCGTCGCCCGCGACCATCTCAAGACCATGATGGAGTTCGAGGCCGACCGCATGACCGGTCTCGTCCTCGAAGATTCCGTCGTGGCGCCCGAGCGCGACGTGGTGCTGGAAGAGCGCCGCATGCGGGTCGAGACCGATCCGTCGGCGCAGCTCTCGGAGGCCATGGCTGCCTCGCTGTTCGTGCATCACCCCTACGGCACGCCGATCATCGGCTGGATGCACGAGATCGAGGATCTCAACCGCACCCACGCTTTGGATTACTACAACCGCTTCTACACCCCCGAGAACGCGATCCTCGTCGTCGCCGGCGACGTGACGCCCGATGAGGTCCGCCGCCTTGCCGACGATACCTACGGCCTCGTGACGCCGCGCGGATCGCGACCGGTTCGGGTCCGCGCCAAGGAGCCGGAGCCCCGCGCCCTGCGCCGCCTCAGCGTCGCCGATCCGAAGGTGGAGCAGCCCACCCTGCAGCGCCTCTACCTCACCCCGTCCTGCATGACCGCCCGCGACGGCGAGTGCCATGCCCTGGAACTCCTGGCCGAGGTGATGGGCGGCGGCTCGACCTCGTTCCTCTACCGCAAGCTGGTGATGGAACTCGGCGTCGCCGTGAATGCCGGTGCCTGGTACATGGGCTCGGCCATCGATGACACCCGCTTCTCGGTCTACGCCATCCCGGCCGAGGGCGTCAGCCTGGAGCGGCTGGAGGAGGAGGTCGACCGCGTCCTGCGCCGTGTTCCCTCCGAAGCCCTGGGCCCGGAGGCGATCGAGCGGGCCAAGACCCGGCTCGTGGCCGAGACAGTCTATTCTTCCGACAGCCAATCCTCGCTGGCCCGAATCTACGGCTCGGCCCTCGCGATCGGCGAGAGCATCGAGGAGGTCCGTCGCTGGCCCTCGGATATCGAGGGGGTCACGCAGGCCCGGCTCGCCGCCGTCGCAGAGCGCTACCTAATCCCCGCCCGCTCCGTGACCGGATACCTGACGAAGACGCGCGATCCCGACGCGGCCGCTGCGTGAGGCGAGCCCTCGCGCGATCCCGCTGATGCCGGCCCGGGCGCCCAGAAAAAGAATGAGGTTCTCATGAACTCGGTCGAAGCCAATCTGGTCGATACCACCGCCCGCGGCGCGGACGCTCCCACGGTGGCGCTTCCGGTGGCCGCCGCCGCCGGGATCGAAGCCTGGCACGTGGAATCGCCCGTGGTGCCGATGATTGCCCTGGCATTCACCTTTGAGGGCGGTGCCGCGCAGGATCCCGAGGGCAAGGGCGGCGTCGCTCAGATGCTGGCACGCCTCCTCGACGAGGGCGCAGGCGATCTGTCCTCCGACGCCTTCCAGGAGCGGCTGGCCGCGCGGGCCATCGAATTGTCGTTCCATGCCGGCGCCGATGCGGTGGGCGGCTCCCTGAAGATGCTGGTCAAGCACGCCGACGAGGCCATCGATCTCCTGGCCCTCGCGCTGGCCAAGCCGCGCTTCGATGCTGACGCCATCGAGCGGGTCCGTGCCCAGACCCTCGCCGGCCTGCGCTACCAGCAGAACGATCCGGGCGTGATGGCCTCACGCCGTTTCTTCGCCGAGGCCTATGTCGGCCATCCTTATGCCCGGCCGTCCTCCGGCACCCCGGAGAGCATCGCGGCCATCACCCGTGACGACCTCGTGGCGATGCATCGGCAACTCATCGGCCGCGGTGGACTCAAGGTGGCCGCCGTCGGCGCCATCGATTCCGACCGTCTGGCCGATGCCCTCAACCGCGCTTTCGGTGTCCTCGACGAGGCCGGACCGTTGAATGCCGTGCTGCAGACGCAGGTCGGCCAGCTCGGTCGCCGCGTCGTCGTCGATATCGACGTGCCGCAATCGGTCCTGCGCTTCGGCATGGGCGGCGTGCCGTGGAAGGACCCGGATTTCATCCCCGCCTATGTGCTCAACCATATTCTGGGCGGCGGCTCTTTCACTTCACGCCTGTTCCAGGAAGTGCGCGAGAAGCGGGGGCTGGCCTATTCCGTGGGCACCTCCCTCGTCAGCCACCGCGCCAGCGCCATGACCTGGGGCTACACGGCCACCAAGAACGAGCGCGTCGGTGAAGCGCTGTCGGTGATCGGCGACGAGATCGGCCGGCTCATCAGCGACGGTCCGTCCGACGAAGAGCTACAGAAGGCCAAGGATTATCTCACCGGCTCCTATGCGCTCGGCTTCGACACCTCGACCAAGATCGCGCATCAGCTCGTGCAGATCTCCTTCGAAGGGCTGGGGATGGATTACTTCGCCCGCCGCAACGAAATGGTGACGAACGTAACCCAGGCGGATATCCGCCGCGCCGGCGCTCGCACCTTCGCCGACGGCAGGATGCTCGTTGTGGCGGCGGGGCGGCCCACCGATTTCCTGTAGGATTCGCATGCTTCGCGGCGTGTCGGCCGAGCTCCGGATCGGATGCCTTTCGCGCCCCACGCATCGGGGGACGTCACCGTCCTGCCAAGTCTACCTGATTCTGCCCGCCGTCGCGTCGGCACGACCGTTGCCAGGACCGATCACGTCCTGCATTCAGGACGGGTGATGGCCTTCGGGGCTTCGGGGAGAGTAGGGATGACGCGTTTCGTTCGAATTCTGCCGGGTCTGGCATTCGGCATCATGGCCGGTCCCGCCCTGGCGCATACCGGGCAGGGCGATGCGTCGGGGCTCGCCCATGGCTTCCTCCATCCGCTCACCGGCCTCGACCATATGCTCGCCATGGTGGCGGTGGGCCTCGTCGCCGCGCAGGTCGGCGGCCGCGCGATCCTTCTCGTCCCGCTGTCGTTCATCGGCATGATGGTGGTGGGCGGCGCGCTCGGTGCGTCCGGCGTGGTGCTTCCGCATGTGGAGACCGCCATCGCCCTGTCCGTCGCCGTGCTCGGTGCCGCCGTCGCCCTGCGCCTGACGATGCCGGTCGCGGCCGCCATGGCGCTCGTGGGCGTCTTCGCGGTGTTCCACGGCCATGCCCACGGTGCCGAGATGCCGGAGGCGGCCTCGGGCCTTGCCTACGGCGCCGGCTTCGTCGCTGCCACCGCCCTGCTCCACGCCGTGGGTCTCGGTCTCGGCCTCGGCATGGGCCGCCTCGGTGAGCAGAATGGCCGTCCGGCGCTACGTGTCGCCGGCGCAGCCTTCGCGGCCGCCGGTCTCGGCCTCCTGGCCGGCGCTTTCTGAAAGCGTAGCCCTACAGCCTTCGCGCCAGGGCTTCGGCTTTGGCGCGGGCCTCGTCACGGGATTGCCGGTCGAGATCGGCTCCCATCAATCCCTTCTCGACGGCGATCTGGTGGACGTCGGTGATGCCGACCATGCGCAGCCAAGTAGCCATGTAGGTCGATTGATGGTCGTAGATCTCGGCCGGGAAATCCGCGCCGATGGCGACGCCGCGCGCATTGATGACGACGGCCGTGGCATCGAGCATCCCGTTCTGGCCGCGCTCGTCGAAGGTGAAGAGAAGGTCTTTCTGGGAGACCAGATCAAACAAGTGCTTGAGCTTGTAGGGGATGGTGTAGTTCCACATCGGCACCGCGAACAGGATCAGGTCCGCCGCGCGAAACCTGTCCGCAAGGGCGCGGATCGCCACCCAGGCCTCCTCCTGTGCGGGGCTCAAGGTTTCGCCCGCCAGGGCCGCGTACTTGCCCGCCAGCGCTTCCCCGTCGAAGTCCGGAAGCGCCGTGTTCCAGACATCGAGCATGTCCACTTTGCCCTCCGGATGCGTCGCACGCCAGGCATCGAGGAAGGCGCGGGCGACCTCGATCGACGCCGAGCGTTCCTTGCGCGGTGACGCTTCGACGTAGAGCAGGTGGGGCATGCGGAAACTCCGATGGTCGGTGAGCGAGGGATCTATCGCGCATTCCGCCCCGGCCTAGGGGCACGCTCCCTTCGCGGATGGTACGCAGGGGCATCGCATTCCGGCGTCGGATGACCCATGTCAGCTTTCCCTCGTCATTCGAAGGACAGGCTGATGCACCTCACCGGACTTCATCACCTCACCGCCATCACCGCGCGGGCCGCCGACAATGCGGCCTTCTACACGCGGAGCCTCGGGCTGAGGCTCGTGAAGAAGACGGTGAATCAGGACGATGTCTCGGCCTACCACCTGTTCTACGCCGACGGCGTCGCCGCACCCGGCACCGACATGACCTTCTTCGACTGGCCGGCGCCACCCGAGCGCCGGGGCACCGACAGCATCGTCCGGACGGCGTTCCGCGTCTCGGGGGAGGGCACGATCGCCTGGTGGCGCGAGCATCTCGCGCGAGACGGCGTGATCCACGAGGAGCCCGTCCTGCGCGACGGTCGCCTCACCCTGGATTTCGAGGATCGGGAAGGCCAGCGCCTGATGCTGGTGGATGACGGTGGCGCGGGAGATGCCCATCCCTGGCCCGCCAGCCCGGTGCCGGTGGAGCGGCAGATCCGTGGTCTGGGGCCGATCCGCCTCAGCCTTGCGCGGATCGAGGCGACCGAGGCGGTTCTGGCCGACGTGCTGGGGATGAGCCAATCCCGCACCTATGAATTACCGGAAGGCGAAGTCCGCGTCTGGCAGATGGGGGACGGTGGCGCCGGTGCGGAGCTTCACCTCATCGCCCAACCCGGCCTGCCGCCCGCGCGCCAGGGAGCGGGGGCGGTCCACCACGTCGCCTTCCGCGTCCCCGATGCGGACTACGCAGGTTGGGCCGACAGGCTGAAACAGCGCCGCATGCCTTCCAGCGGCCCGGTAGACCGCTACTATTTCAAAAGCCTGTACTTCCGCGAGCCCAACGGCATCCTGTTCGAGATCGCCACCGACGGTCCGGGCTTCACCGCCGACGAGCCGCTGGAGACCCTGGGCGAGCGCCTGTCCTTGCCGCCCTTCCTCGAAGGACGCCGCGCTGAGATCGAAGCCGGGCTGAAGCCTCTCTGACCGCAAGACGACTACCCCGAGCAGGTTCGGCATGAGACGAGCCCCGGCGCGGACCGGTTTCGGCTAGCAGGTTCAGCAAAAGTGGTCATCGGTTCTGCGTCCTCGAACCGGTGACCGTTCAGAAGCCAGAGCGAGGTGAAGCTTTGGCTGGCCAATGCGAACTACTTACGTCAGACGACGAAACCGGGAACGGGCGTCGATTGCCCGCGCCGCCGTCATTTTTCGCCCGAACCAAGTCACCAGCACTCACTTTGTCAGCGTGATTCTGTTCGAGGGAAGCAACCAATGGAAGGCTCTGTGCGTCCGCTCCATCAGATCGACAAGCATCCGCAACGCTCAGCGATGATTACCAAACCTCCCAAATCAACTCCATCAAGCTGATCGGTCCAGCTCTGTCGGCGATCCTGGCAGGTTACCGACGGCTATATCACACCGGTGAGCACAATCCCCCTTTTCCCGGAAGGACCGTGTCTCGAGTCGGGGGTAGGATCCCGGCGAAAAGAGCATCGAGCTATCGTTTTAGTCTAATTTATCTGAGTAATTCTATCAAAAACAGTACTCGCCTGAAAAGGAGATCGAATTAAGAAATATTTAGCCCGTATTGGCGATAACGCACACCGGAGGCGAAACCTCCCGTCGGCAAGAGCAGTGAAAAGGCCTCCGACATTCTCCCATCCCATCGGAACTCAGGCTGAACGATGTTCAAGTTGTCGATCGCGAAGAAATTGGGGTTTTTCTCAGGCCTTGGCATTCTAATGGCGGTCGGATTGGTCGCTAATCAGTGGATGGGAAACCAGCGGATCACGAGCTCTATCGAAGCCGTCGGCCGAGAGCAGACGATCCTCGACGGCATCAAGAACGCGCAGCTCGGCCTGTCCCAGATTCAGGTCGCCTTCCGCGACGCGCGCCTGTCCGAAACGGAAGAGGCCTACAAGGAGGCCGTCGGCCGTATCAGGACGAGCTTCGATTCAGCCCATGAAGGCCTCAAGGCACCGATCCGTATCGCCCTGAAGCCCGACGTCCTCAAGGACATCGATGCTGGGCTGGCGCAGTTCACGGAACTCGCCCTCAAGTCGGCAGCCACCATTACGTACGACCAGGGTCGCAAGAGGATCGACGAGGCGGCCCTGGCGTCGACGGGGGAACAGCGGAATGGCGCCCGCAGGAAGGCCATTGTCGCCATTGAGCAATCGCTGTCCAATGCCCAGCGCTTTACGGACGAGGCGCGGCTGTCGTCCACCGGTGCCGTAGAAACCGCCACCCTTCTGGGCCTCGTGATCGGTGGTGTAGCGATCCTCCTCCAGGCCGGCTCGGCCCTCTTCTCGATGATCGCGGTCGCCCGGCCGATACGCGGAATGACGGACGCGATGAACCGGCTGGCAGCAGGCGATGTCGAGGTTGCGATCCCGGACCGGACGCGCACGGACGAGCTCGGCGCCATGGCGTCGGCGGTGCAGGTGTTCAAGGACGGCATGATCCGCAACCGCGCTCTCGAGGTCGAAACCGAGCACCTGCGCGGCGTCGCGGAGGCGGAGCGCAAGGCCGGCATGCATGCCCTGGCCGACGAGTTCGAGGCGGCGGTCGGCGGGATCGTGAGCATGGTGTCCGCTGCGGCTACCGAAATGCAGGCTACCGCCTCGCAGCTGACGGCCTCCGCCGAGGAGACGTCGGCCCAGTCCAGCGCGGTTCTGTCGGCCGCCGAGGAAGCCTCGGCCAATGTCACCGCCGTGGCCGGTTCGGCCGAGCAGCTCGGCGCCTCGGTGGCGGAGATCGGCCGTCAGGTCGCACGTTCGGCGGACATGACCGCCGCCGCCGTCCGTGAGGCGGAGCAGACCGCACTGGCGGTGTCGGAACTTCGCGAGGTCGCCGCCAGCATCGGCGATGTCGTGAACCTCATCTCCAACCTCGCCGGCCAGACCAATCTCCTCGCCCTCAACGCGACGATCGAAGCTGCGCGGGCCGGAGAAGCGGGCCGGGGCTTCGCGGTGGTGGCCTCCGAGGTGAAGGAGCTCGCCAACCAGACCGCCAAGGCGACGACGGAAATCTCCGCGAAGATCGGGGCGATCCAATCCTCTACCCGCCAGGCGGCCAGCGCCATCGACGGGATCTCCTCGACGATCCACGGGATCGACGAGACGGCCGCCGCCATCTCCGCATCGGTCGCGCAGCAGGATTCCGCGACTCGGGAGATCGCGGGCTCGGTGGCGCAAGCTTCGATCGGCACCGGCGAGGTCAGCGCCAACATCACCGGCGTTGCCCGTGCGGCGCAGGAGACCGGCGCCGGCGCCGGCCAGGTGTTCACCGCCTCGTCGGAACTCGCACGACAGGCGGAGCGGCTGAGCGCGGAAGTGCAGAAGTTCCTGCATACGGTGCGCGCTGCCTGAACCGAGGGCCGATAGCACTTCTCCGGTCGAGGACTATCAGCGCCGCCCGCCTCTCGATGAGGCGGGCGGCATGCGTCGCGATGCAGCCCGCCGCCTTGGGCGGACACTCTCCCTCCCTCCCGGGGAGGACACGGGAGCCCCGCGAACGCCCTTCCCACCCGCGTTCCCGCAAGATCCTGAGAAGGAATTGGGACGAGGTCGCATCGCCCGAGGCATCGCCGCCCTCAAGTAAGAGCAATTCCAGACAGTTGGCGGTTTCGCTGCCTGCGCGCCTGCTATGCCTTGACGGGCGTGCCGCAGGTGCGAGAAGACCCGGCTGAAGGCCGAGATTCGCAAGCGAAGTTTGAGACGGACCCGTCGATGAGCAAGTTCAACGAGGAGCGTGTACTGAGTGTCCATCACTGGACCGACACGCTGTTCTCTTTCCGCACCACCCGTGACCCCGCGTTCCGCTTCCGCAACGGCGAGTTCGTGATGATGGGAATCGAGGTCGAGGGCCGTCCGCTGCTGCGCGCCTACAGCGTCGTCTCGGCCAATTACGAGGAAGAGCTCGAGTTCTTCTCGATCAAGGTCGAGAACGGCCCGCTGACCTCTCGGCTCCAGCACCTCAAGGTCGGGGACCCGATCATTGTCGGCAAGAAGCCCACCGGGACGCTGGTGCTCGACAATTTGATGCCGGGCAAGAACCTCTATCTCCTCGGCACCGGCACCGGCCTCGCGCCGTTCATGTCGATCATCAAGGACCCGGAGACCTACGAGCGCTTCGAGAAGGTCGTTCTCGTCCATGGTTGCCGACAGGTCTCGGAACTCGCTTATGGCGAGACGATCACGCAGGACCTGCCCAACCACGAGTTCCTCGGCGAGGTCATCTCCGCCGGCCTGATCTATTA
>NZ_LMMP01000002.1 GCF_001422815.1 Methylobacterium sp. Leaf91
CGACCTGCTCGACACGAACGGGGCGACCTTCGCCACCTTCACCGACACGGCCGGCACCCTCACCGTCACCTTCACCGGCACGAACGTGGCCACCTCGGCACTCGCCGACGCGGTGGCGCGCGCCGTCACCTATGCCAACACCTCCGACGCGCCGGCCTCTTCGGTCACGCTCGCCTGGACGTTCTCCGACGGCAATGCCGGTGACCAGGGCCCCGACGGAGCCGCGACCACTACCGGCACCACCACCGTCACGATCACGGCGGCGAACGACGCGCCGCTGCTCACCGGCACCCAGGCGACACTCCTGGCCGGCACGGAAGACACCGCCTTCACGGTGANGCCTGGACGTTCTCGGACGGCAATACCGGCGCCCAGGGCCCCGACGGGGCCGCGACCGCCACCGGCACCACCACCGTCACGATCACGGCGGCGAACGACGCGCCGCTGCTCACCGGCACCCAGGCGACACTCCTGGCCGGCACGGAAGACACCGCCTTCACGGTGACGGCGGCCCAGCTGCGGCAGGGCTTCGCCGACCCCGAGGGCACCACCCTCGTCCTCTCCGACCTCAGCGTCGATCATGGCACGATCGTGAGCGACGGCGCGGGCGGCTACACCGTCACCCCGGCCGCCGACTACAACGGCCCGCTCGTCATCAGCTACAGCGTCGGAGACGGCGCGGCTTCCATCCCCGCCACCCTGAGCACGACCTTCACGGCCGTGAACGACGCACCGTCGTTCATCGGTGTCGGAACCGGCGTGGTTCTCACCCCGGTCGGTGCCGGAACATCGTACGATTCCGGCCAAAGCGTCGCTGTGCAGGCGGACGGCAAGATCGTCGTCGCGGGCTATGGCCAGGGTAACGGCACCGGTTTCGACGTCGCGCTGGTACGCTACAACGCGGATGGTAGCCTCGATACGACTTTCGGCCCGGACGGGACCGGCAAGATCCTCACCCCGGTCGGCACCGGTGCGTCGAGCGACGCCGGCTCAAGCGTCACGGTGCAGGCGGACGGCAAGATCGTCGTCGCGGGCTACGGCAACGGCAGCGGCGGCCAAGACTTCGCGGTGGTGCGCTACAACGCGGACGGTAGCCTCGACACCGGCTTCGGCTCGGACGGAACCGGCAAGATCCTCACCCCGGTCAACACCGGCACGTCGGGAGACGTCGGCAACAGCGTCACGATGCAGGCGGACGGCAAGATCGTCGTCGCCGGCTACCGCGCCAATAGCGGCGAAACCGGTAACGACTTCGCACTGGTGCGCTACAACGCGGATGGCAGCCTCGACACCGGCTTCGGTACGGGCGGCAAGATCCTCACACCGGTCGGGACCGGCACGTCGTTCGACCTCGGTTCAAGCGTCACGGTGCAGGCGGACGGCAAGGTCGTCGTCGCAGGCTATGGCGCCGGCGGCGGTGGCACCGACTTCGCGGTGGTGCGCTACAACGCGGACGGCAGCCTCGACACCAGCTTCGGCCCGAACGGGACCGGCAAGATCCTCACACCGGTCGGGGCCGGCACGGGGCAGGACCAAGGCAACAGCGTCACGGTGCAGACGGATGGCAGCATCCTCGTTGCGGGCTACGGCGCCAACGGTGGCAACGGCATTGACGTCGCGCTGGTGCGCTACAAGACGGATGGCAGTCTCGACACCGGCTTCGGCCCGGACGGGACCGGCAAGATCCTTACACCGGTCGGCGCCGGGGCGTCGAGCGACCTTGCCTACAGCATCACGGTGCAGGCGGACGGCAAGATCATCGTCGCGGGCTTCGGCGACGGCGCCGGGACCGGCAGCGACTTCGCGCTGATCCGCTACAACGCCAACGGCAGCCTCGACACCAGCTTCGGCCCGGACGGGACCGGCAAGATCACCACCCCGGTCGGCACCGGCACGTCGCAAGACATTGGTCAAAGCGTCATGGTGCAGACGGACGGCAAGATCGTTGTGGTGGGCCGTGGTGCAGGCAACAATACCGGTAATGACTTCGCGGTGGTGCGCTACAATGCGGATGGCAGCCTCGACACCACGTTCAACCTGCAAAGCTCGCTCGGCGGCACGGTCGCGTTCACCGAGGATGGCACGCCCGTCATCCTCGACAGCGACGTCACCCTCTCCGATGCCGAACTCGACGCGCTGCAGGGCGGCGTCGGCGACTATGCCGGCGCCACGCTGACCCTTGCCCGCCAGGGCGGGGCGAATGCGCAGGACACGTTCGGCTTCGACGCCTCGACCTTCACGGTCTCAGGCAACAGCCTGCTCGACACGAACGGGGTGACCTTCGCCACCTTCACCGACACGGCCGGCACCCTCACCGTCACCTTCACCGGCACGAACGTGGCCACCTCGGCACTCGCCGACGCGGTGGCGCGCGCCGTCACCTATGCCAACACCTCCGACGCGCCGGCCTCTTCGGTCACGCTCGCCTGGACGTTCTCGGACGGCAATACCGGCGCCCAGGGCCCCGACGGGGCCGCGACCGCCACCGGCACCACCACCGTCACGATCACGGCGGCGAACGACGCGCCGCTGCTCACCGGCACCCAGGCGACACTCCTGGCCGGCACGGAAGACACCGCCTTCACGGTGACNCACCACCGTCACGATCACGGCGGCGAACGACGCGCCGCTGCTCACCGGCACCCAGGCGACACTCCTGGCCGGCACGGAAGACACCGCCTTCACGGTGAGAGCGGTCGACCTGCTGCAGGGCTTCGCCGATCCCGAGGACACCACCCTCGTCCTGTCCAACCTCAGCGTCGATCACGGCACCATCGTGAGCGACGGGGCGGGCGGCTACACCGTCACCCCGGCCGCGAACTACAGCGGCCAGATCACGATCAGCTACAGCGTCGGAGACGGCGCGGCCTCCATCCCCGCCACTCTGAGCACGGTGATCGCCCCGGTGAACGACGCACCGTCGTTCATCGGTGCCGGGACCGGCGTGGTTCTCACCCCGGTCGGCGCCGACGGGTCGTCAGACGTCGGCCAAAGCGTCACGGTCCAGGCGGACGGCAAGATCCTCGTCGCGGGCTATGGCGACGGGACCGGCCGCAGCGACTTCGTGTTGGTGCGCTACAACGCGGACGGTAGCCTCGACACCGGCTTCGGCCCGGACGGGACCGGCAAGATCCTCACCCCCGCCGCCCCCGGCACGGCGTCAGACTATGGCCGTAGCGTCGCGCTCCAGACAGACGGCAAGATCGTCGTCGCGGGGTATGGCGTAGGTGCCGACAACCGTTACGACTTCGCGCTGGTGCGCTACGACGCGGATGGCAGCCTCGACACCGGCTTCGGCCCGGACGGGACCGGCACGATCCTCACCTCGGTCGGCACCGGCCTGTCGAGCGACATTGCCTACAGCGTCACGGTTCAGACAGACGGCAAGATCGTCGTCGCGGGCTACGGTGAGGGCAGCGGCGGCCAAGACTTCGCGCTGCTGCGCTACAACGCGGACGGCAGTCTCGACACCGGATTCGGTCCGGACGGAACCGGCAAGATCCTCACTCCGATCAGCGCGGGCACGGCGTCAGACCAGGGCAACAGCGTCACGCTCCAGGCGGACGGTAAGATCGTCGTCGTGGGTTCCGGTTGGGGCAACGGCCAAGACTTTGCTGCGGTGCGCTACAACACGGATGGCACCCTCGATACCGGCTTCGGCCCGGACGGGACCGGCAAGACCCTCACCCCGGTTGGCGTCGGCATGTCGAACGACGCCGGCTACAGCGTCACCGTGCAGGCGGACGGCAAGATCGTCGTCGCGGGCTACGGCCAGGGCAGCGGGACCGGCTACGACTTCGCACTGGTGCGCTACAACGCGGACGGTACCCTCGATACTGGCTTCGGCCCGGACGGGACCGGCAAGATCCTGACCCCGGTCGGCGCCGGCACGTCGGCCGACATGGCCTACAGCGTCACGGTGCAGGCGGACGGCAAGATCCTCGTCGCGGGCGAAGGCATAGGCAGCGGCGGGCAAGACTTCACGTTGGTGCGCTACAACGCGGACGGTAGCCTCGACACCGGCTTCGGCCCGGACGGGACCGGCAAGATCCTCACCCCGGTCAGCGACCGCACAGCGGAGGATATTGCCAAAAGCATCACGGTCCAGGCGGACGGAAAGATCGTCGTCGCGGGCTACGGCATCGGGAGCGGCACCGGTTACGACTTCGCGGTGGTGCGCTACAACGCGGATGGCAGCCTCGACACCACGTTCAACCTGCAGAGCTCGCTCGGCGGCACGGTGGCGTTCACCGAGAACGGCGCCGCCGTCATCCTCGACAGCGACGTCATCCTCTCCGATGCCGAACTCGACGCGCTGCAAAGCGGCGTCGGCGACTATGCCGGCGTCACGCTGACCCTTGCCCGCCAGGGCGGGGCGAATGCGCAGGACACGTTCGGCTTCGGCGCCTCGACCTTCACGGTCTCGGGCAACGACCTGCTCGACACGAACGGGGCGACCTTCGCCACCTTCACCGACACGGCCGGCACCCTCACCGTCACCTTCACCGGCACGAACGTGGCCACCTCGGATCTCGCCGAGGCGGTGGCGCGTGCCGTCACCTACGCCAACACCTCCGACACGCCTCCGACCTCTGCCACGCTGGTCTGGACGTTCTCGGACGGCAATACCGGCGCCCAGGGCTCGGGTGGCGTCGGGACTACCACCGGCACCACCACCGTCACGATCACGGCGGTGAACGACGCACCGCGTCTCACCGGCACCCAGGCGACGCTGGCGGCCGGCAGGGAGGACACTGCCTATACGGGTCTGCTCTCCAACCTACTGAAGGGCTTCACCGACACCGACAGTGCAACGCTCGCGGTCACGAACCTGAGGGCCGACCATGGCACGGTGACGATCACGGGCGGGACCTTCACGCTTACGCCGGACGCCGACTATAAAGGTTTGGTTACGCTCAGCTACGATGTCGGCGACGGCACGGCCATCACGGCAGCGACCCGGGCGCTGACTCTCGCCTCAGTCAACGACGCCCCCGTCGCGACCGACGACGTGATCGAGGTTGTTCAGCGAAATTCCGTGGCGAGTGGCGTGCTCGGCAACGACATCGACCCCGACAGCGGCACCCTGACGATCACCGCGATCAGGGCAGTGACCGCCGGCACGACCCGGACGGCCGTCGACGGCGAGATTGTGATCGCCGGCCGCTACGGCACGCTCACACTGAAGGGGAACGGCAGCTACACGTACGAAGCTAATGCCGAGGGCCGGGTCGCGGTGGGAGCAAGCGTCGTCGACGACTTCCTCTACACGCTCTCGGATGGACAGGGTGGCGCCGGTTCCTCGCATCTGCGGGTGACTGTCACTGGCTCCAACCGAGGCGATGCGGGCAACAACGTCTTCTTGCTGACCGGCCCGGGGACGAGCGCCTCCGGGTATGACGGCGACGACACCTATATCGTCGACGATGCCGGTGATCGTGTGATCGAGGCGGCTGACGGCGGCACCGACATGGTCAGGACCAGTGTGAGCTTCACGCTGTCGGCCGGTCAGGAGATCGAGACGCTGAGAACCATGAGCGACACCGGCCTGGACGCCATCAGGCTCGGCGGCAACGCGTTCGCKAACACACTGATAGGCAATGCCGGTGACAACGTCCTCAACGGCGGCGCGGGCGCCGACCGACTCTATGGCTACGCTGGCGACGACAGCTACATCGTCGACGACGCCAGTGACCGCGTGTTCGAGGCGGATGGCGGCGGCACCGACATGGTCAGGACCAGTGTGAGCTTCACGCTGTCGGCCGGTCAGGAGATCGAGACGCTGAGAACCATGAGCGACACCGGCCTGGACGTCGACGACGCCAGTGACCGCGTGTTCGAGACGGATGGCGGCGGCACCGACATGGTCAGGACCAGTGTGAGCTTCACGCTGTCGGCCGGTCAGGARATCGAGACGCTGAGAACCATGAGCGACACCGGCCTGGACGCCATCAGGCTCGGCGGCAACGCGTTCGCKAACACACTGATAGGCAATGCCGGTGMCAACGTYCTCAACGGCGGCGCGGGCGCCGACCTGCTCTACGGCAAGGGCGGCAGCGATACGTTCGCATTCTCGTCGAACCTCGGCTCTGTCAATGTCGACCGCCTTACCGACTTCTCAGTACCGGAGGACACGGTCCAACTGGCCCGGGCCGTGTTCCGCGCTCTTACCACGGGGCAGCTTGCAGAGACTGCGTTCAAGGATCTCGGCAATGCCGGTGCCGTGGTGGATGCGAGCGATCGCATTCTCTACAACCACAAGAACGGTGCGCTCTCCTACGATGCCGACGGCAACGGGACGGCTAGCACTGCCGTCCAGTTTGCCGTCATCGGCACGAAGGAAACGCTGACTCACCTCGACTTCCTGGTGGCGTAAGCTTCGCAATGCGCTCTGGCCGATCAATCCTGCTCGGTCAGAGCCGAGCATGCCGTATGGGCCTTCGCCTTCACGCGATCCGGCAGCTTTCTGCCCCTTCACCACGTCAACCGCTATTGCATTGACTCAGACGGATGGTTCAGGGGCTCGGTTGCGGGCATCGAAGATGGCGGCGGCGGGCTTTATCCAGACGAAGGGGCGGGCGCTGCAGTTGTGCTCGGCGATATAGCGTTTGATGGCCACCTGCAGATCAACGACGCCACTGAACGTACCCCACTGGAGGCGGCGGCGTGTGAGCGTGGAGAAGAAGCCCTCGACCGCATTGAGCCATGAGGCCGAGGTTGGGTTGGAGGGACACGTTCATCGCGCGTGGCGGGTGTAGTCATGCGTCTGAGCGATAGGATGGCCGGGACCATGGGACGGGTTCGCTCCCGAGCCTGGATCTGGGACTCCTTATCCTGAGCCTGTCGAAGGATCGTCGATGGACAGCACGACGGCGTGGGCGGGCGGATTTGGTGTTGTGACTGACCACATCCTCCACATTCTCGGCGAGGCCGGGTCGTGCGAGCGCTTGAAGGTACGCACCCGATGCGGTTGCAGACGGTGCTCCTGCCAGACCCGCTGCACGAAGCGGAGAGATCCTGGTCTACGCAGCGACGGCGCGGCCGGTCCAGTGGATGACCTCATCCGGCGGCACCAAGCAGGTCAGTGCCAGAGCTCCCGCCACCGTTCCTGTGAAATGCGGCGGGGTGTCGGGCAGACAGGTCTTGTCGGGTAGCAGACCCTCTACGCCTTCTTTGTCAAAGCGCTTTTGCCAGAGCCCTCCCGCAGGCCAACTGTTCCCTGCCTCTCGAGCCACCTCTCCACGTTCAAGCGCTCGGTCGACCGCAGGATGCTGAGAGCGCGAACGATGCGCTTGAATGGCCGGGATTGGTCACCGGCAATCGCAGCCAGTTGTGACGTCGGTGGCTCATCGAAAGGTATCCAAACGGACTGAGCCATCACCCAGCTTCGCAGGCGTCAATCCCATCGTGAATCCTCTTGCCGCGTCAGGGCATTTAGGCCGCGAGCGCAGTCAGCAGGATCAGATCCTTGACGATAGGAGGTCTGCCTCAGACACTGACTTTAAGCACAGGGGCAGCGCGATAAGAGTTAGTCCGATACCGAGTGGGGCTGCCATAACGATGGCCTCTCGAATGAGTGGCGGGCCTAAGTTGACCTGATCGAGGATGCGAGTGCCGGTCGCGGCAACGACTCCCAACGTGACGAGCGCAGAGACACCCAGGACGATCTGTGAAATCAAGCCCGCGACGAAGACTACATTGGGTGCGAATTCGATCCGGTTGGAGTAACGGAGGCTCCTCACTTAACGATGTGCATTTCTACGGGATGAGCCGATTTTACCTGGGCGGAAGAGTTTAAGTCGTATGACGCTGCGGGTCGTCCCAGTGCGTCATCGTTAGTTATTTGAGATCGGACGTCCGCATTTTGGCTCCTTCGGTGGGGCTATGAAATATTCGAATACGAAATGAAAGTGTGTATTCTTATACAAACTGAAATATTCTTTGATTTTCATGCTAATCTGATGTCAGATCAGTCTGAGATAAGAATGGCGGCTATGGAGCTACCTAAATTTAAAGCAATAAACCTCGATCTCGCCTTTTCCCTTGAGAGACACCTTGCCGATATGGTTGATCGCGCTGCCGTCATGCACGCGGGCTGAGGCTTCCTCGGAGAGATGAACGGAACATCCGTCGCCGAGCGAACACAGACGAGCGGCCGCGTTCACCGTGTCGCCCCAGAGATCGAAGGTGAACTTCGACCGCCCGACGATGCCGCCAACGACGGAGCCGATGTGAATGCCAGCCCGGATTCGCCATCCGGTGGAGCCATCACCAGCGATGGACACCATGTCCTGCGCGCAGCGGATGGCCGCGGTCACCGGATCGGTATGGGGCGATAACAAATTGGCGGTTGCCATGAAGGCGTCGCCGATCGTCTTGATTTTCTCCATGCCGTGTTTGTGCGCCACGATCTCGAACGCTTCGGCCAGACGCTGAACTTCGGCCACGACGTCTTCGGGGCCTTTGCTGTGGCACCACGCCGTGAAGCCGACGAGATCGATGAAGAGCACTGCGACATCGTAAAAAAGCCGCGGCTTGACCTGGCCGGTGCTCATCAGCTCGCTCACCGCCGCGACGGTCAGGATAGCGTGCAGCAGGTCGTCCGCTCGTTTCTGCTGGAGCTTGATGGTTTCCAGATGGGCCACTTCCCGGTCGTGCAGCCGCTTCCTGTCGAGGCAGGCACGGATCCGCGCTTCGAGCAGTACCGGCTCGAAGGGCTTGGGAAGGTAATCTTCGGCCCCCATCTCGATACAGCGTACGACGCTGCTGATCTCTGTCAGCGCCGAGATCATGACCACCGGGGTATGACGGAGCCGGTCGTTCGACTTTATGCTGTCCAATACGGCGTAGCCGTCCAGTATTGGCATCATCACGTCGAGCAGGACCAAATCGAACGGTTCGGTATTCAGGAGATCGAGCGCAGCGCATCCGTTGGTGGCCCGAACGCTCTCGTGTCCGAGAAGCTCGAGCTCCTGCTCCAGCAGATCAAGGTTGAAGGCTTCATCGTCGACGATGAGGATGCGTGCGGGGTCCACAGGTCTCGTTATCTCCAGGTCGCAGCCGCTTCAGGACCGGCTGCGTTCAATCGAGCCATTGATGTAGCTTGGCGAAAAGCAGGTCTTCATCGACAGGCTTCGTCATGAAATCGTCGCACCCCGCCATCTTGGCCTTTTCCTCGTCGCCGCTCATCGCGTTGGCCGTGATCGCGATGACGGGAATGTTTCCCGTCGCCGGGTTGGCCTTGATCCGACGCGTCGCCTCCCAGCCGTCGATGACGGGCAGGGAAAGATCCATGAGGATGAGATCCGGGATATGGCTCGCGGCCATCGCGACGCCCGCACCACCATCGACGGCGATCAACAGCGCGTAGTCGTCCTCGAGGAGCTGAGTCAGCAGATCGCGATTGAGAGGGCCATCTTCGACAATGAGGATGGTCTTCATCGCGCGAAACCTTCGTAGTCTACGAAGAGATAGCCGGGGCGCTGCCCGGTGCTGGCAAGCCCTGTTTTTGTCCGGCTCGATTTTCCGGTGAGGACTCGGCAAATCCTGCGCCGATCCATGGCTCGCTGCCGGCCGATGCCGCGGCGCCCAACCAGGCTGTTCATCGAACGCATTCTCGCTTCCACGGCGCAGATCATTGGGCGATCTCGGCGCCCTGGGTTTCCAGCAAAGGCAATACCCGCCTGACCTCTCGGATGAGTGCGTCGCGGTCGAGACCCTGCTTGTCGATGAGCCCGCGCACGCGTTCCCGAAGCATGCCATGGTCGGCTGCGTTCAAGGATGCCGCCGTCAAGACGACAACGGGGATCGTGCGGGCAACGGGATCGGCCTGCAGGTGATCGAGGAAGGTGAGGCCGTCCATGCCCGGCATCAGGAGATCCAGGAGAATGACGCTCGGGCGCGCCTGCGCGATCCGTTCGAGGCCCGCGACGCCGTCGCGCGCCCATTCGATCGTACAGCGCTCGGTATCCAGCAACTGCCGGACGAGGTCGACCACGTTCGGGTCGTCATCGATCACGAGGATGCGTTCGCTGTCGGGGGCCGCGCGCCCAAGGGCGCCGATCAGTGACTCGCGCTCGAATGGTTTGACGATGCAGTCGCTGGCACCGAGGTGGAAGCCGAGCTCCTTCTGGTCGACGATCGAGATCAGGATGACGGGAATCTCACGCGTCAGAGGGTCGGTCTTGAGCGCATGCAGGACCTGCCACCCATCCGTTCCCGGCATCATGATATCGAGGGTGATGGCGCGCGGCTGAAGCTCCCGTGCCTTCCTCAGGCCGTCCTCGCCATTGGGGGCGCCGATTACGTCGTAGCCCGCGTCGAGCAGATTTTCCTTGAGGAGGTAGACGACGTTCGGGTCGTCATCGATGGCGAGCACGGTCCTGGACGAGGTCCGATTGACGGCTTCGGTCACAGGCGCCCGAGGGCTGGGTTGAGGTTCGACGTTGCCGTCGATACGCCGCGGAAGAGTGAGGGTGAAGGTCGAGCCCTTACCCTCCTGGCTGTCCACGCCCACGTCGCCGCCGAGCATCCGGGCCAGTCGGTGGCTGATGGCGAGGCCGAGCCCGGTTCCACTATGTGTTCGGCTTGCGGAATTGTCGACCTGTTGGAACTCCTCGAAGATCAGGGTCAGCGCCCCGCTCGGGATGCCGATGCCCGTATCGATCACCGCGAGTGCGATCCGGTCCCCGACCGCGCGTGCGCGCAGGGTCACCGAGCCGGTTTCTGTGAACTTGATGGCATTGCTGAGGAGGTTGATCAGGATCTGCCTCAGCTTCTCCTGATCGGTGCTGATCGTCTCCGGCAGGCCCTCAAAATCTTTGACCAGTCGCACGTGCTCGCTTTTGACCAGAGGCTCGAACGTACGGAGACAGAGGTCGAGGGTGGATTCGAGCGAGAATTCCGATGTCTTCACTTCCATCCGGCCCGCTTCGACCTTGGCGAGATCGAGGATGGTGTTGATCAGGGAGAGCAGATGCTCGGAACTCAGCAGGATCTTTTCTAAGTTTTCGAACTGCTTGATGGGCAGCACGTCCTTGGCGCGACGCATGATGAGCCGCGTGAAGCCGATGATGGCGTTGAGCGGCGTCCGCAATTCGTGGCTCATGTTGGCCAGGAAGCTGCTCTTGGATCTGCTGGCGTTCTCTGCCGTGTCCTTGGCCTCCCGCAGGTTCTCCTCGGCACGTTTGCGCTCGATCACCCGGCCGAGCTGCGCGCCGATATTGGCCATGACGTTGAGGAGCGCCCGGTTCGGTGCCTGCGCTTCAGCCGCGAAGAACTCCAGCACCGCGACGACCTCACGACCGATCGTGACGGGGAACCCGAAAGCCGCCCGGAACCCCTCCGCAGCGGCGGCACCGGCACGGGAATGGTCGGATTCCGCATCGAGATCGAGGACCCACATCGCTTCACCGGATGCCAACACGCGTCCCGGCAGCCCTATGCCGACAGGAAGCGGCGTCTCCGAAGCGACGGCCTGGAAGCGCGCAAAGCGCTCCGGCGTATCGCAATGCCAGATGCCGGACGACACCAGGGTTTCGCTGCCGTCATTGGCAAGCATGTAGGCGTGCCCGAGCGGCCATCCGGTATGTGCCGAGATCCGACCTAGGCAGATCTGCAAGGCATCCTCGACGTTGAGCGCCTCGTTGGCCGCGGCTGCCGTGACCTGCAGGAGCTCGACGAGAGTCGTCTGCTCCCGAAGTGCGAATTCTGCCTCCTTGCGCTCGGTGATATCGCTCCAGGATTCGACGACCTCGACAGGTTCGCCATGCGGGCCGCTGATCAGGCGCTGCTCGTCCCTTACCCAGCGATAGATACCGTCCTTGCGCCGGAACCGGTACTCGACGACGTGGTGGCCATTCGCGAGAAGATGGGGGAACTCGGCCAGAACTCGGTCCCGGTCGTCGGGATGAAGCCGCTCGAGCCAGAAATCGGGGCCCTCGAGATACTCGCTCGGCTCGTAGCCGAGAAGGTCCCGGACATTCTCACTGATGAATGTCGGTGCGTTGCGGCCGCCCACCTCGAAGCTGCAGATCATCGACGGTGAGGCGGTCAGGAGATAGGACACAGGAGCTGAGCGTCGAAGCAGTATCATTCGCGCGCGCCACATCACCGATCTGCTGCGTGCATCAGGGGAGCGGACGCGGATCTACATCCTGCAAGGGTACCTGTTTTTCCTGAACGCGCAGACGATCTTGCGCCAAGCCGCCACTGACGTGGAAGCGACCGCCGATTTCCGTTTCCTGATTCTGGATTTCCGTGAATGTGTCGGACTGGACAGTTCCGCGCTGCTTGTCTTCCGCAAGATCGGGCAGTTCGCCGAGCAGGCGCGCTTCGACGTTCTGCTGGTCAATCTCGGCCCAATCGCTCATCAACAGATCGAACGTGACGGACTTCTCGTAGAGCCGCGAATACGGATCTTTCGCACCCGCGATGCGGCCATGCGGGCAGCGGAGACGGCTCTCTTGTCAGAGGCCGGGACCAGCGACGAAGGTGAAGCGACATCGTTTGCTCAGCACCTTGCCGATAGGCTCGGCTGCACGGTCGGGGCTGGCGAACTGGAACCGTATCTCAGTCTCCGCACTCTGGCGGCGGGCGAGGCGCTGATGCGTCAGGGTGAGCCTGCTGACGCTTTTTACTTCCTCGAACACGGCCTCATTTCCATCCGCTTGGAGATGCCCGGCCGCTCCAACCATCGTTTGCGCACGACCACAGCCGGCACTGTCATCGGCGAAATCGGCTTGGCCCAGGGGGGGCGGCGCACCGCCACGGCGATCGCCGAAAGCCCCTGCCGCACCGTCGGCATCGATCGGGCCGCTCTGGCCCGGATGGAGCGTGAACGCCCTGACCTGGCGCTGTACGTTCAACGTTTTCTCATTCTGGAACTGGCCGACAAGATTGTCGACACCAATCGGCTCCTCGAAGCGGAGCTCTCTTGAGTCAGTCAGGGGTGCTCATGAGACTTAACCCTGTCATGATCCTGCGGCCCCAAACAGGTTCGCGCCGTGCGCAGGTCTTTCCGGCACCTTGTGCCCGGAAAGAAGGGAAGAGCTGACAACCGCTCCACGAACGAAGGGATCGCGTCCGTCAAGCCGCTTGCTCGGACACGCACCCGCTGGGTGCCACTATTTCCAACGCAGCTTCGGGAGACGTCGCAGGGACAAGATCGTCGGTGAGCGTCGAGGTTCGAGTAATTCGAGGTGTCCCGGCGGGCCGAGAAGCAATCGGTGCTCTGACATGGCCGCGTCATCGGCCTCGATGTCACGAACCGTGACGGCGACCCGAACCGGCGCGCGCGCCCCCTCCTCGATGACCTCGCGTCCTGCCAGTATCCAGAGTACGGCAAACGCGATCAGGGAGAGCAGACCTATGAGGGTCGCGTTCCAGTTCGGCACTTCCTGCACCATCAGCACAACGAGGCCACCAACGGCGATTGCCGAAGCATATCCTCTGGTTGCGTGCGGATTCCTCGCCATGATTGATGATCGCCGAAAGAAATCGCTTTCTCGTGAAGCAATTTCATCAATTTGTTGCTGTCGCGAGCTGAATCAACAGCTTGAGTGCGGGTGCCGAAAACGCACGCTCTCAAGTCCGTCACGATCGGAATGCCATGTCGATGGATATGGTGCATGCCGAGCAGATCGTCCGCCGTCGCCACCGAGCCGATTGTACACAGAAGCATCGTCGAGCGCTGTAGGTAGGCACGAGAGATGTTGCGCCGGCCGGTTCTCGACTCTTCCAGCCCGGTGCGAAACACCCTGAAGACTTCCAGCCGGATTTCTGCGCTCGCCTCGACACCCCTGTGTTGTGCAGCTTGAACGACTAAGTTTCGCTTCTGAGATCATCGCTGGAGCACTTGAATAGACAGCGGGACCACTCTTGGCGATCTCGCGTATCGTCTTTACTGCGGCTGTAGATGTTCGGCCATGAAATCGACGAACGCACGTAGTCTGGGCGTGATCTGCCGGCTGGCCGGCCACAGGACATGGAACTGATCGGTCCCGGTCAACCACTCGTCCAGGATGGACACGAGACGGCCATCGGCGATTTCGTCGCGGATCGCGAAGGGCGGCAGACAGGCGATGCCCATTCCCTCGCTCGCCAGTTCGATCAGGGGGTCGACCGCTGTCGCGCTCATCCGCTCGGGCAAGACGGGCTTCCCCTGGCCTGAAGCACGCACAAAGGGCCAGGGCCGCAGCTTTCCGGTGTCCGGCGAACGCTGATGAAGACAGTGATGCTCGTGCAGGTCGTCAGGGGTGAGCGGCACTCCATATTGCGCCAAGTAGTTGGGTGACGCGACGATTTTCAGGCGGAACCGTCCGAGATGGCGGCTCATCAACAAGCTGTCAGAGGGGTGCCCGGTCCGAATGACGGCGTCGAACCCTTCCTCCACGACGTCCACCAGCCGGTCCGTGAAATCCAAGTCGAGTTGAACCTCGGGCCAAGTGCGCATGAAATGAGCCATCACCGGCGTCAGCAACATGCCGACCAGCGGGAGACTCACACGCAACCGGCCCCTCGGGGTTCGATTGGACCGGGCCAGCTCGGCTTCGGCCGCCTCGATCTCCTCGAAGATGCGGTGGCAGCGTTCCAGGAACAGTCGCCCTTCCTCGGTCAGGGTCATGTTGCGCGTGTTGCGATGGAACAGCCGCGCGTCCAGCCGTTGCTCGAGCCGTGCCACCGCCTTGCCGACTGCCGAGGCTGACAGGCCGAGCTTGCGGCCCGCCGCGACGAAGCTGCCGGTTTCAGCCGACTGCACGAAGGCATCGAACGCAGTGAGCTTGTCCATGTCGTCACGGTTAAGCGAATTTCCTTCCGCAGTCACCGGAACGCTGGCCCGTTTTTCCGCAACCGTCCGGTCGCTATCCCCTGGACCTAGCAAAACCAGGGAAGCGAACATGATCCCAGCCTTCACGATTCATCCGATCCCGACCACCTTCATCGTCAACGTAATTCACGTTCACCCTGGCAAGCAGATTCACGTTCACCCTGGCAAGCAGGAAGACGCGTTCCGGCTCATCCAGGATGTCGTTCACTATGTGGCCGAGCGGAAGCCCGGATTTCTATGCAGCAACCTTGCCAGGAGCACCGATGGACTGACCGTCGTGAATATCGAGGCGATATCAGATCCGAAAGATGTCGAGATTTTCTTCTCCGATCCGGTGTTCGTCGACAAGTTTCAGGCGCTCGAAACTGTTTCGTCCAGCGAGTTTCACACCTACACGGTGGGCGACCTTGTACTTCCGAGGGCTTCGGCATGACGGCGCGAGCCGATCGGCTGCCGATGGCCGGGCTATGTGCTCTGGCGGTCGCGGGCTTCGTCACGATCCTGACCGAGGCCCTGCCGGCCGGACTTCTTCCGCAGATCGGGGGATCGCTGGGGGTGAGCGAGGCCATGGCCGGCCAATGGATCAGTGTCTACGCCTTGGGATCGCTCCTCGCTGCGATTCCTTTGACGGCGGCGACGCGAAGCTGGCGCCGACGACCGCTTCTGCTTGGCTCCATCGTCGGGTTCATGATCGCCAACCTGATAACGGCCCTGACCGGGAGTTTCGCCGTCGCGATGGCGGCGCGTTTTGTCGGCGGGGTATCGGCCGGCCTGCTATGGGCGCTCCTCGCTGGCTATGCGGTTCGCATGGCACCGCCCCGTCTCGCGGGGCGAGCCATGGCCGTGGCGATGGCAGGAACGCCCGTGGCACTTTCTATCGGGGTACCTGCCGGTACGTTTCTGGGCATGCTCGCCGGCTGGCGGCTCACCTTCGGCCTGCTCAGCCTCATCGCGCTGCTACTGGTTGGCTGGATCATCGCAAAAGTTCCGGATTTCCCTGGCGAACCTGAAACGCAACGCCCATCGCTGACTCAAGTCTTTGCAGTGCCGGGCGTGCGGCCGGTACTGGCGGTGACGCTCTGCTTCGTGCTGGCCCATAATCTCCTCTACACCTACATCGCGCCCCTCCTGGCCGACTACCGCATGCCCGACCGGATCGACGATGTTCTACTGGTCTTCGGGGGGGCCGCACTCGTCAGTATCGGACTGACGGGCGTGCTGATCGACAGATGGCTGCGGGCTTTGCTTTTCGCCGCCATCGGATTGTTTATTGTTGCGGCCTTCACGCTTGCCGTTACGAGTGGAGCGTCCCTCGCGATCTATGGTGCCGTATTGATCTGGGGTCTGGCATTCGGCGGGTCGGCGACTGTTCTTCAGACCGCATCGGCACGTACGGCAGGCCCAGCGGCCGATGTGGCGCAGGCGATGATCGTCACGGCTTGGAATATCGCCATCTTCGGCGGAGCCGTCCTGGGCGGGATCATCCTCGAAACCGCCGGACCGAGCCGCTTGTCGTGGGCTGGAATCGCCCTGCTGGCCGGAGCCGTCGCAGCGGCATCGTGCATGGTGACCAAGCTGGAGCCGAACACATGACGGCGCCATCTTGGTCGCTGGGTGTGCCCCACTCAATCACGAAGGATCGTCGTGACTTTGCTGTTCAGCGTTCGTCGGCACGGCGAGAATGCCCAGCACGACCACGTGCATGTCCTCGACATGGCCGGACGTACCTTTTTGGATGACACCGTCGACGTCTCGATGGACGCGATCGTCAGACGGGACGATGTCGATAACGCAAGCCTGTATCGCCCACCGGTTAGATTTCTGAAGGAAACGCCAACGTCATCGGTGCCGGCAAGTTCTTATGAATAAGATTAGCCGTCACAGTTATGAGCGGCGGAGGAGCCGGTTTTTTCCGGCCTTCTCGATCACTCGGATTCTGTGATTGCGGATGTGATGAATTCCATCCTGCTTCGGTGGTGATACTGGGAGGCGGATTGGCAAGTGGTATTACCTGCGGCCCATTCGACGGGAACCAATATTGAGGCTCGGAATTATTCCTCCCGACACCGATCTTGGAGGGACGCCCCATGAAGTTTACTGCGATCGCCGGCGCGGCAATGGTTCTTGCTTTCACGGCCGGGACTACTCTGGCTGCACCATGCAATACCGGTTCAACCACCGATAAGAGCTCCAAGTCCGATACCGGCAGCAAGAACCTCGCTGGTGGCGAGCAGCCTGCATCCCCAGGCACTGTCGGTGCGATGAACAATGTCGGTGCCAATCAGGGCCTTGGCGATAAGCCGGGTGCGGGCGCTTCCGCCACTAAGGGAAATGAGGAGCCCGGCAGCAAGAATCTCGCAGGTGGCCAGCAGCCCGCCGCCCCGGGCACCGTTGGCGCAATGAACAATGCCGGCGAGAATCAGGCCGTCGGCAAGAAGGGCGACGATTGCTGATCGTCCATCCGCGATAATACCGACATCAGACCCGCCCGGTTCGCGCCGTGGCGGGTTTTTTGGTTGTCACTTGGTGACGCCGGGTCATGGCTCAACAGGTCTGTATCACGCTCGGCAACGCCACGAGGTCGCAAGTGGCCGAGATCCGGCGCCGGATCAGGTTCGCACGGTCTGCTCAGAGGGGCAGCATCCCGGTCGATGCGTGGACCCGACTGCCACCGAAGATGACCTGCTGCTGCAAAGGGGGGCGGGACAGGCCGTAGATGAGGCGTGGTTCGGCGAAGGCGCTGACGGTATCTAGAGCGGCACGATGCTCAGGCGATAGAGTCAGGTCGAGCGCCGCTACGTTGTCCGTCACCTGCGTTGGCCGGCTCACGCCCATCAGGGTCGAGGCCACGCCCGGCCGGCCTACGACCCATGCCAGGGCGATCCGTGCCGGGGGCTGCCCGATCTCGCTAGCGATCTGGCGTACCGCGTCCACGATGTCCCAATTGCGTGGCGTGAACAGGCTGTCCCCGAAGGGGTTGGCGCCATCGAGACGTCTGTCTTTGGCCGTCCGCTCCTGTCCAGCCTTGGCCGTGTCCGTTGGTAGCCCCGAGCCACGCGGGGAGCCCGCCTCGACGGAAGCACGTTCGTACTTGCCCGTGAGCAGACCGTAGGCGAGGGGAGACCAGGGCACTATCCCCATGCCGAACTCGGCGCCGAGCGGGATGTGCTCGTCCTCGATCTCCCGGTTCACGAGCGAGTAGAAATACTGCAACCCGATCGGTCCCGGCAGGCCACGCACGGAAGCGAGCGTCGCGAGCTTGGCTGCGTACCAGGCAGGAGTATTCGACAAGCCCCAGTAGCGGATCTTGCCCGACCGAACGAGGCCGGCCATCGTCTCGAGCAGTTCCTCCGCCGGCGTGAGTCCGTCCCAGACGTGCAGCCAGTACAGATCGACATAATCCGTTCCCAGGCGGCGAAGCGATCCGTCTATTGCGGCGTGGACATGCTTGGCACCGCAGCCACCCGCATGCGGTCCGTTCCCAGCGGCGAAACCCGACTTGGTGGAGAGAACGATTTGGTCGCGCAGGCCCCGCTCGGCGACGAAGCGGCCGAGCATCGTCTCGCTGGCGCCGCTTGCGTAGATGTCGGCTGTGTCGACGAAGTTGCCGCCTTGCGCGACATAGGCATCGAACACTGCGCGGCTGCCGTCTTCGTCGAGGCCCCAGCGTGCCGTGCCGAAGGTCATGGTGCCCAGCGCCAGGGGGCTCACGGCTAGGCCCGAGCGGCCGAGCGTCCGATAATACGTCAGATCCATTGTTGCACCTCGCTAATCACCGAGATGAGGATAGGGTCGTGGCAACCCGGCGATTAGCTCCGCTGGTCGGCATGGGTTTGTGAGCGGAATGCATCAATGCGGCGCGGGGATTTCGACGATCTGGCGGCCTTCGCGGCGGTGGCGCGCGCCTGTAGCTTCACCCGCGCGGCGGCCGAACTCGGCCTTTCGCCCTCGGCCCTCAGCCACGCGATTCGTGGATTGGAGACGCGTCTCGGTGTTCGCCTCCTCGCCCGCACGACGCGGAGTGTGGCCCCGACGCCAGCCGGCGACCGGCTCTTGCGCACGATCAACCCGGCGCTGGAAGAGATCGCTCGGGGACTCGCGGCGCTCGCCGACTGGCGGAGCGAGCCCTCGGGTACCATCCGGCTCACCACGTTTTCCTATGCCGCCCGCACGATCCTCGAACCGTCGCTTCCCCAATTCCTCCTCGACCATCCGGCGATCTCCGTCGAGGTTCTCGTCGACGACCGTCTCTCCGATCTGGTCGCTGCCAGCTTCGACGCAGGGATCCGCTTCGGCGAAGCCGTGGAAGGCGACATGGTGGCGGTGCGCGTCGGCCCCGATCTCCGCACGGTGGTCGTCGGCACGCCGGATTACTTCGCACGCCATCCTCGGCCCGAGACCCCGGCCGATCTGGAGCACCACAATTGCGTCAGCTACCGTCTGATTGGCGGAGGCGGTCTCCTGCCATGGGAGTTCGCTCGGGACCGACGCGACATACGCGTGCGCGCAGGCGGCCAGTTCATCGTCAATGATGGCGCGCTGGCAGCCTCCGCGATACGTGCGGGCGCGGGCCTCGGCTACATGCTGGAGACGGATGTCGTAGAGGATGTGGCGGCCGGCCGGTTGATCCAGGTGCTGGACGATTGGTGCCCGCCATTTCCAGGCTGTCATCTCTACTTTCCCAACCGCCAGATCTCGCCCGCGCTTCGGGCATTGGTCGATACGTTGCGGTGGAAGAATTCCGAACCACGCGACCCCGCGGAATGAGGGCGGTGCTGCCACGTCGCAGCGCCGGCCGGGGTCGGCTACGCGTTCTGCGCGGACAGCACATGAGCGACGATCGCGTTGGCGTGACCGTGACCCATTCCGTACTCTTCCTTCAGCATCGACACCAGTTCCATGTGCTTGGCGGGAAGTCGGTCTCTCACCAATCGCTGCCAGTCACCGATCGGGCGTCCGTACTTCTTCTCGATGGATGGAAAGTAAGACGCAGGTCCCTTGGTGGCCTCGGTAGACATGTGAGCGTTTTTCCCACGCATTGACCGGTATCAGCTTCACCAAAAATCGCCTGGATCGCAACCTCTTCGCATGAGTCGGCGCGGCGGCGGGACCGCAAATGCCGGTACGGATCGCCCGGAGCCCGTCGGATTCAGTGCCGGGCGTCCGATGGCGACCATGCACTGGTCCTGCCACGGGACCACCCTCGACATCCAAGACGGCACGAATCCTCATGCGATCCTTATAAGATCGTCCTCGCGTCCCTCTCGAACCCTAATGCGGTTCCGAGCCACATCGGAGGGCGAGCGCGACCGGTCACGGCACCGGCGCGCCGAACCGAAACGGACGCTCCATGCTCGATCTCACCTTCATTGCCCTGGGCCTCGGCTTCTTCGGCCTGGCCGCCGGCTATGCCGGCCTCTGCGAACGCCTCTGAGGCCCCCGCCATGACCCTCGACCTGATGCTGGGCGCCCTCGTGACCCTGGGGCTGCTCGGATACCTGACCTACGCCCTCGTCCGCCCCGAGCGGTTCTGAAGGAATTACCCGATGAGTCTCAACGGCTGGTTCCAGATCGCGCTGTTCTGCGCGGTCGTCGTCGCGCTTGCCCGTCCGCTTGGCGGCTACATGTCCCGTGTCTTCACGGGCGAGCGTACGCTGCTCTCGCCCGTGCTCTCACCCGTCGAGCGCGGACTCTACCGCGTCGCCGGCATCGATGCCGAGCAGGAGCAACACTGGCTGGCCTACGCGTCGGCGATGCTCGCCTTTCACGTCCTCGGCTTCCTGACCCTCTACGCGCTGCTGCGCGTCCAGGCGCTGCTGCCGTTCAACCCGGACGGACAAGCCGGCGTCGCGCCGGACCTCGCCTTCAACACCGCGACGAGCTTCGTCACCAACACCAACTGGCAATCCTATGGTGGCGAGACGACGCTGTCATACCTCACGCAGATGCTGGGCCTGACGCACCAGAACTTCCTTTCGGCAGCCACTGGTATCGCGCTCGCCGTCGCGCTCGTGCGTGGCTTTTCACGGGCCTCGGCGAAAACCGTGGGCTCGTTCTGGGTCGATTTGACTCGCACGACCCTCTACCTGCTGCTCCCGCTCTGCATGGTGCTGACGCTGTTCTACGTCTGGCAGGGCATTCCCCAGACGCTTTCCGGCGCCGTCGAGGCGACCACTCTGGAGGGCGCGAAGCAGACCCTCGCGGTCGGCCCCGTGGCGAGCCAGGTCGCCATCAAGATGCTGGGCACCAATGGCGGCGGCTTCTTCAACGCCAACGCCGCGCATCCTTTCGAGAACCCCACCGCGCTCTCGAACTTCGTTCAGATGATCTCGATCTTCGCCCTTGGTGCGGCGATGACCAATGTGTTCGGCCGCATGGTCGGTGACGAGCGCCAGGGTTGGGCCATCCTCGCCGCCATGGGCGCGCTGTTCCTGGCTGGAACCGCCATCGTCTACTGGGCCGAGAGCGCGGGCAGCCCCGTCCTCAACGGCCTCGGCCTCACCGGGGGCAACATGGAGGGCAAGGAGGTCCGCTTCGGGATTCTCGGCTCTTCACTATTCGCCGCCATTACCACGGCGGCCTCCTGTGGCGCGGTCAATGCGATGCATGACAGCTTCACGGCGCTCGGCGGCATGATCCCGCTGATCAACATGGAACTCGGCGAGATCATCGTCGGCGGCGTCGGTGCGGGTCTCTACGGCATCCTGGTCTTCGTCATCGTGACGATCTTCGTGGCCGGTCTCATGGTGGGCCGTACGCCGGAATATCTCGGCAAGAAGATCGAGGGCCGCGAGGTCAAGATGGCGATGCTCGCCATCCTGTGCCTGCCCCTGATGATGCTGGGCTTCACGGCGCTGGCCACCGTCGTCGCGGCCGGCCTCGCGGGGCCCGCCAATGCCGGACCGCACGGCTTTTCGGAGATCCTCTACGCCTTCACCTCGGCGGCGGCCAATAACGGCTCCGCTTTCGGTGGGCTCACGGCCAACACGACCTTCTACAACACCACCCTCGGCCTCGGCATGCTGTTCGGTCGCTTCTTCGTCATCATTCCGGCGCTGGCCATCGCGGGATCGCTGGCGGCCAAGAAGACCGTGCCGGCCTCGGCCGGGACATTCCCGACCCATGGCGGCCTGTTCGTCGGACTGCTGGTGGGTGTGATCCTCATCGTTGGTGGACTGACCTTCTTCCCGGCGCTCGCTCTCGGACCGGTGGTGGAGCACCTCGCCGGCGGCCTCGGGCAGACATTTCCGGCGGGGGGCTGAGATGCATCGCTTGTCGCTTACCCACTCCGCGCCGAAACGATCCGTCGTCCGCCGGGCGCTCGCCCTGCACCGACCCCGTCCCCCGACCTGGAGCCGGGTTCAACGAGACCGCCACGACCTCCGCATTTCGGATGTGATCCTCGGCATGCTCGGCCTGATCCTCCTCGGCGCCCTCTGCATCATGGCGGGTGCCGACCTTCTGACCCGCGCGCTGGCACCCTGAGCTCCGCTCGACGGCGCCGCCCCCAAATGCCTCCCCATCGGACACCCGCAATGGCCCGCCCAAACTCCTCCAGCCTGTTCAGCGCCGCCCTCGTCGGGCCGGCACTCCTTGGTGCCCTGACCAAGCTCGATCCCCGCAGGATGATCCGCAACCCGGTCATGTTCGTGGTCGAGGTCGTGGCTGCCCTGACCACGATCCTCTTCGCTCGCGACGTTCTCACCGGCGGGGCCAACCTCGCCTTTTCCGGTCAGATCATCCTGTGGCTCTGGTTCACCCTAATCTTCGCCAATTTCGCCGAAGCCCTCGCGGAGGGGCGTGGTAAAGCGCAGGCGGACAGCCTGCGCCGCACCCGGACCGAGATGACGGCCAAGCGCCTCACCGGCTCCGGCCGCGAGATCGAGACCGTTCCGGGCACGTCCCTCAAGGTCGGCGACGTGGTGCTGGTGGAGGCGGGGGATCTGATCCCATCCGACGGCGAGGTCATAGCCGGCGTCGCCTCCGTCAACGAGGCCGCCATCACCGGCGAATCCGCCCCGGTCATCCGCGAATCCGGCGGCGACCGCTCGGCCGTCACCGGGGGCACTCAGGTGCTCTCCGACGAGATCCGCGTGCGCATCACCGCTGCCGCCGGCTCGACCTTCGTCGACCGCATGATCGCCCTGGTGGAGGGCGCCTCCCGCCAGAAGACCCCCAACGAGATCGCGCTCAACATCCTGCTCGCCGGCCTGACCCTCATCTTTCTATTCGCAGTGGCGAGCATCCCGAGTTTCGCGAGCTATGCCGGCGGCGCGATCCCGGTCATCGTTCTCGTCGCGCTGTTCGTCACGCTGATCCCGACGACGATCGGCGCGCTCCTCTCGGCCATCGGCATCGCCGGGATGGACCGGCTGGTCCGGTTCAACGTCCTCGCCATGTCGGGCCGCGCCGTGGAGGCGGCCGGCGACGTCGATACCCTACTCCTCGACAAGACCGGGACCATCACTCTGGGCAACCGGCAAGCCACCGAGTTCCGACCCGTGCACGGTGTCTCCGAGCAGGATCTGGCGGACGCCGCCCAGCTCGCTTCGCTGGCCGATGAAACTCCCGAGGGCCGTTCCATCGTGGTGCTGGCCAAGGACAAGTACGGCATCCGCGCCCGCGACATGGGAAGCCTGAACGCCACCTTCGTGCCCTTCACCGCCCAAACGCGAATGAGCGGCGTCGATGTCGACGGTTCCTCGATCCGCAAGGGCGCGGTGGAGTCGATCATCGCCTCGGTGAGCCCTCAGCCCGTGGCCGCGCGCGGATCGAACACCGCCCTGGCCTACGCCCCCGGACCCGCCACCGACATCGTGCGTGAGATCCAGGCCATTGCCGACGATGTCGCGAAGGCCGGCGGGACACCGCTCGCTGTGGCACGCGACGGGCAGCTGCTCGGCGTCGTTTACCTGAAGGACATCGTGAAGGGCGGCATTCGCGAGCGCTTCGCCGAGTTGCGCCAGATGGGCATCCGAACGGTGATGATCACCGGCGACAACCCGATGACGGCGGCGGCCATCGCGGCCGAGGCCGGCGTGGACGATTTCCTGGCCCAGGCCACGCCAGAGGACAAGCTGGCCCTGATCCGCAAGGAACAGTCCCAGGGCAAGCTCGTGGCCATGTGCGGCGACGGCACCAACGACGCCCCGGCGCTTGCCCAGGCCGATGTCGGCGTGGCCATGAATACCGGCACGGTGGCGGCCCGCGAAGCCGGCAACATGGTCGACCTCGATTCCGATCCGACCAAGCTCATCGAGATCGTCGGCATCGGCAAGCAACTGCTGATGACGCGGGGCGCGCTGACCACGTTCTCCATCGCCAACGACGTCGCCAAGTACTTCGCCATCATCCCGGGGATGTTCCTCGTACTCTACCCGCAGCTTGGGGCGCTCAACATCATGCGGCTGGCCTCGCCCGAGAGCGCGATCCTGTCGGCGATCATCTTCAACGCGCTCATCATCGTCGTGCTGATCCCGCTGGCGCTGCGCGGCGTGTCCTACCGGGCGGTGGGGGCCGGCGCACTTCTGCGGCGCAACCTCCTGATCTACGGCCTCGGCGGTATCCTGGTGCCGTTCATCGGCATCAAGGCCATCGATCTCGCCATCACCGCGCTTCACCTCGTCTGATCTCCCCGCACCTCGTCCGAGCCGCCAAGCCAACTCACGACAGGCATACGTCCATGTTGACCCAGCTTCGCCCCGTTTTCGTCCTGCTGATCGCCCTGACGGCACTTACGGGGCTCGCCTATCCCCTCGCGATGACCGGCCTCGCGGGGGCGATCTTCCCGGCGAAAGCCGCCGGGAGCCTGATCGAGCGCGACGGCAGGATCGTCGGCTCCAGCCTGATCGGACAGTCTTTCACCGGTACGGGGTATTTTCACGGTCGGCCCTCGGCGACGAGCGCCGCCGACCCGGCCGATTCCACCAAGACTGTCCCGTCGCCCTACAATGCCGCGAATTCCTCGGGCTCGAACCTCGGTCCGACGAGCGCCGTCCTGGCGGAACGGGTCAAGGGTGACCTCGACGCTCTGAAGGCCGGGAATCCCGGCCGGCCCGTACCGGTCGATCTCGTCACTGCAAGCGGTTCGGGCCTCGATCCGGACATCTCGCCGGACGCGGCCCAGTTCCAGGTTCCCCGCGTCGCCAGGGAGCGCGGCCTGTCGGAGGACAGGGTGCGCTCCCTCGTGGAGGCTCAGATCCAGGGCCGGCTCGTCGGCATCCTCGGCGAGCCGCGCGTGAACGTCCTTGCCCTCAACCTCGCCCTGGACGATCTGAAGCCAAGATAATCTTGCCGCGTCATTCTTTCCGCATGTCGGGCCGCCCATGCTGAAGCCTCATCGCGATCCGGACCGTCCCTCGCCCGAAGCGCTGCTCGAGGCCGTCCGCCGGGAAGAGGGACATCGCGGCCGCCTTAAGGTGTTCCTCGGGGCGGCTCCTGGCGTCGGCAAGACCTACGAGATGCTGACCGTCGGACGTGCTCGGCTCAAGGCCGGGACGGACGTCGTCGTTGGCGTGGTCGAGACACATGGCCGGTCCGAGACCGAGACTCTCGTCGAGGGCTTCGAGGTGATGGCCCGGCATTCCATCGCGTATCACGGCACGATGCTGGATGAGATGGACCTCGACGCCTTGCTCCTGCGTCGGCCCGCCCTGGCCCTCGTGGACGAGCTCGCCCACACCAACGCGCCCGGCTCGCGCCATCCCAAGCGCTACCAGGACGTCGAGGAACTCCTCGACGCCGGCATCGACGTCTACACCACTCTTAACATCCAGCATGTCGAGAGCCTCAACGACGTCGTCGCCCAGATCACCCGCATCCGCGTGCGGGAAACCGTGCCGGACGGTGTCTTGGACCGGGCCGACGACATCGAGGTGGTCGATCTCAGCCCCGACGACCTGATCCAGCGTCTGCGCGACGGCAAAGTCTACGTGAAGGGGAACGCCGAGCGCGCGCTGAAACACTACTTTTCCCGGGGCAATCTCACGGCCCTGCGGGAACTCGCGCTCCGCCGCACCGCCGACCGGGTCGATGACGAACTTCTCAGCCACATGCGGGCCAATGCCATCGCGGGTCCGTGGGGCGCGGGCGAACGGGTCCTCGTCTGTATCAGTGAGGATCCGCGCTCGGCCGGCCTAGTGCGCCACGCCAAACGTCTCGCGGACCGGCTGCATGCGCCCTGGACCGCCATCACGGTCGAGGGCCCTCGAACCCTCTCCCTCGACGAGGCC
Source organism: Methylobacterium sp. Leaf91 (assembly GCF_001422815.1). Lineage (GTDB taxonomy): Bacteria > Pseudomonadota > Alphaproteobacteria > Rhizobiales > Beijerinckiaceae > Methylobacterium. The sequence goes on from NZ_LMMP01000002.1 coordinate 26,059, forward strand.
GCGCGCGACCGCATCGCCGACACCCTGCGCCTCGCCGACCGCCTCGGCGGCGATGCCGTGACGATCCCGGGTGGCCGTCGTGTCGCCGACGACATCCTCGCCTATGCCCGCTCGGCGAACGTCAACCACATCATTCTCGGCAAGGCCGACCGCTCGCCCTTGTTCGAGCTGTTCCACGGCTCGGTGGTGCACGATATCGTCCGGCGCTCCGGCACGATCAGTATCCACGTCATCGCCGGCGAGGCGATCGAGGCGGGTCCGGTTCTGCCGAAGACGGTGGCGACGGCCCCGGCCGTGCGTGCCTTCAGTCCCGGTCACTATGTCCTTGCCCTGAGCGCCACAGCTTTAGGGCTCGGACTCGCGCTCGTTTTGCAGCCCTATCTCGGCGTCGAGAATGCCGACCTCATCCTGCTGACCGCGGTGGTGGCGGTGGCGGTGCGCCTCGGGCTGGGGCCGTCGCTGGCCGCGGTGCTGGCCGCCTCTCTCTCCTACAACTTCTTTTTTCTCCCGCCGGTCTACACACTCACCATCGCCGACCCGACCAACGTCGCCGCGTTCCTGCTCTTTACGGTGGTGGCCGTGGTGGTCTCGAACCTCGCCTCGCAGACCCGCCGGGAGGCCAGGGTCTCGCAAGGGCGTGCCCGTGCAACGGAGCGACTCTACGGTTTCAGCCGCAAGCTCGCCGGCTGCGGAACCCTCGACGACGTGCTCTGGGCCACCTCGGCCCAGATCGCCGCCATGCTCAAGGTCCGCGTCGTGCTCCTGTTGCCCGAGAACGACGTCGTCTCGGTGCGCGCCGGCTTCCCACCCGAGGACAGGCTGGATGCGGCCGATTTCGGCGCGGCGAAATGGGCCTTCGACAACGAAAGGCCGGCGGGACGCGGCGCCGACACCCTGCCGGGCGCCAGGCGGCTCTTCCTGCCGATGCGCACGGGGCGCGGCATCGTCGGCGTGATCGGCCTCGATGCGGATCGCATCGGCCCCATCCTCACCCCGGAGGAACGACGCCTGTTCGACACTTTGGCCGATATGGCGGCGCTCGCCATCGAGCGCGTCCGCCTCGTGGAGGATCTCGACCGCGCCGAGCGCGCCGCCGAGACCGACCGCCTGCGCCAGGCACTGCTCACCTCGATCTCGCACGATCTGCGCACGCCGCTCGCTTCGGTGCTGGGGGCGGCCACGACCCTGCGCGACCTCGATGGGGCTTTGGCCCACGAGGCCAAGGCCGACCTGCTCACGACCGTCATCGCGGAATCGGAGCGTCTGAACCGCTTCATCGTCAACCTCCTCGACATGACACGGCTCGAGGCGGGGGCGGTCGCCGCCAACCTCACCCTGCAGGATGTCGCCGAGATCGTGGACACGGCCCTGCGTCGCCTCGGGCCCATTCTGGCCGGACACCGTGTCGTGCTGGATCTGCCGGCGGGTTTGCCAGCCCTGCGCCTCGACCCCGTCCTGTTCGAGCAGGTGCTGGTCAACCTCCTCGACAACGCCGCCAAATATGCCCCGGAGGAGTCCACCGTCACCGTCCGGGGCTCGGCCGAGGGTGGGCGGGTCCACCTCGCGGTGCTCGACGAGGGCGACGGCCTGCCTGAGGCCGATGTCGAGCGCGTGTTCGACAAGTTCTATCGCGTCCGTAAAGGCGACAGCGTAAGGGCGGGAACGGGGCTCGGCCTCGCCATCGCACGCGGTTTCGTCGAGGCCATGGGTGGCACATTGACGGCGGGAAACCGCCGTGACCGCCTCGGCGCGATCTTCACCATCGTCCTGCCGGTGCCCGGACACAGCCGGGCGGATCTCGCCGCATGAGCCTGAACATCCTCGTCATCGACGACGAACCGCCGATCCGCAAATTGCTGCGCATGGGGCTCGCGACCCAGGGCTACGCGATCTTGGAGGCGCCGAACGCCCGCATCGCCCTCGACCTCCTGGCCAAAGATGCGATCGACCTCATCATCCTCGACCTCGGGCTGCCGGACATGCGGGGGCACGACCTCTTGCGCCGCATCCGCGAAGACCATCGCGACCTGCCGGTGGTCGTCCTATCGAGCCGCGACGACGAGCCCGGCAAGGTCGAGGCCCTCGATCTCGGGGCTGACGATTACGTGACGAAGCCCTTCGGCATGGGCGAACTCCTCGCCCGCATCCGCGCGGCCCTGCGCCATCAGCTCGCCGTCCAGGGCGAGCGCGCCCTGTTCGAGGTCGATGGCCTCAGCGTCGATCTCGTGCGCCGCATCGTCCGGGTGCGCGGAGCGGAAGTGAAGCTCACCCCGCGCGAGTACGATTTCCTGCGCGTGCTGATCCAGCATGCCGGCAAGGCGCTCACCCACGCCCAACTCATGAAGGAGGTTTCGACCTCGTCGGACCCGCAATACCTGCGTGTCTACATGCGCCAGCTTCGCCTCAAGCTGGAGGCCGATCCCGAGCGGCCGCGCATCCTCCTCACCGAGACCGGAATCGGCTACCGCCTGCGCGCGCCGGAGGACGATGTCCGGACCTGACATGCCCAGACGCAAGCACCCACGGCTGCATGGGCGATGGGCATGCGTCGCCAACTTCACCTTTCGCCATGCATCGAAATCCGGGGATTCGCGTTCATGGACCGACCTGACAAAGGCGGGCGTGGTGAAGCGCGCGCCTTCATCGAGAGGAACCGTCCGGACCTATGGAGCGCGATTGCGTCGTTATCGGCATCCACGGTCTCGCGAATAAACCACCCGCAGATGAGAAAACGCGATGGTGGAAGGCGGCCATCGACGAGGGCCTCGTTCGCAACGAAGGCATCGCCGATCCCCACTTCGCGTTCGATTTCGTCTACTGGGCCGATCTTCGCTACGACGCGCCGCTGTCCGGGGATGGCAACCGCGAGCCATACCGGCCTTACGAGGGGACGGGACCTCTGCCACGCGGGGAGACCGCGCCGACGCTCACCACCAACGCCATGTTGGCGCCGGTCTATGCCGGGATCGACGCCGTCGAGGAGGCGACCGGCGTGACTCTCGTTGACGATGTCATTCTCGAACATCGCTTCGACGACCTCTGGCACTATCACGCCGAACAGGACTTCGCCCGTCGGGTTCGTACGCGGCTGATCGAACGCCTGAAGGCGTTCGGCGCCCATCGCATCTTTCTTGTCGCCCATTCGATGGGGTCGGTCATCGCCTACGACGTCTTGCGGATGCTGGAACGGGACGAACCCTCATTGAGGATCGACCACCTCGTCACGGCGGCGTCGCCATTGGGCCTGGCGAAGGTGAAGCTCAAATTCGAGGCCGAGCACGACACATTACGCGTGCCGAACAACGTCGCGGCTTGGACGAACCTCGCCGATGGAGAAGACGTCGTCGCCATCATGGGTGATCTGGCGACGGACTACTCACCAAACGAGACCGGCATCCGCATTGACGACCGGAGAGTCATGAATGCGTACCGGCGTCCCGGCGGGGAGCCGAACCACCATAAATCCTACGGCTACCTTCGCACGCCCGAATTTTCAGCCATCGTCTCGAATTTCGTTTCGCGTGAGCAACGGCCCGTCAGGAGCGCGGAATCCATCTGAAAGCAGGGGGGATCGTCGCCGATCCGCCCCCAGGGTGCACTTTCGAAGCCTGGGTCTCTGCTGCAGGCGACGGGCGCCGCTCAGCGGCACGGCTCCGCCGCGGTCTCGCTCCAGCTCCGCAATGGGAAGGCTCGGTCATAGCCGAGATTGAAGAGGAAGGCGTAGACCACGTAGAAAGCCGCGATCGCGAGATCCATGAAGAAGGCTTGCGCGAGGCCGATCCCGAGATACCAGGCGATCGGCGGCAGCAGGATCATGAGCAGACCTGCCTCGAACAGAACGGCGTGCCCCACCCGCAGGGGGAGGCTCTTTCGCGTGTGACCGGCGAGCCGTTGCATGGCTCGATCGAAACCGAGATTGTAGACGTAGTTCCAGGCCGTTGCGATCACGGCGCTGCCCACGCCGATCATGCCCATATCGGAGGCGTGCAATCCGAACAGCACGGTGCCGAACGGGATGATCAGCGCGAGCCCGAACATCTCGAACAGGAGGGCGTGGCGGATACGGTCGCGTGTGCTGCGCATGGTCATACCTTGAACAATCTCGTTGGTTGACCGCTTCCTATCTGCGATACCCAGATCATCAAGTTAGTATGTATCTCGGATCCAGATAGATGGCCGTCTCGCTCGACCAGCTTCAGGCCTTCGTGGCAGCGGCCGAGGCCGGGTCCTTCTCCGGCGCAGCCCGGACATTGCGCAAGGCGCAGTCGGCCATCAGCACCCAGGTGGCGAACCTGGAGACGGATCTGGGCGTGGCGTTATTCAGCCGGGCGGGCAGGAACCCGGTGCTCACACCGGCGGGAGAGCGGCTGCTGCTCGAAGCGCGCGTGGTGCTCGACAGGCGGGAGCATCTCATCGGCGTGGCGAGCAGCCTGGAGCGGCGGGTGGAGAACCGGCTGGTGGTCGCCATCGACGAACTCTACCCCGAACATGCGCTCGGCGCCCTCTTCGCCGATTTCGCGCGGCATTTCCCCTTCGTAGAACTGGAACTGCTCTTCCCGCTGATGGAGGACGTCAGCCGCATGGTTCAATCCGGCGCCGCCGATCTCGGTGTCATGTGGCGCCAGGAGGTCCTGCCCACGGAACTGGGCTTCCAGACCATCGGCTGGGTACCGCTCAAGCTCGTCTGCGGATGCGATCACCCGCTGGCGAAAGCACGCGTGGAGTGGGAGGAACTGAAGCGCCACCGCCAGATCCTCGTCGCCGCGCGCAGCGACGGGCCGGAAAAGCGCCGCCTGCGGGTGGCCGCCGAGGTCTGGTGGGTGGAGAGCCACTGGGTGATCCTCGAACTGGTAAAACACGGGATCGGCTGGGCCTTCGTCACCGACCACGTCATCGCGGCATCGCAGACCGCGCCGTACCTCGTCACGCCGGACCTGCAATTCGACAAGGGCGATTGGCCGATCGCCCTGGAACTGGTCTGGCACAAGCAGCGCCCCTGCGGCCCCGCTGCGGCGTGGCTGCGCGAGCGCTTCGCAGCGGAAAGGGTCGGCACCCTGTCTGACGGTGGCCAAGCAGGCTGAGGGCCGGAAAGCGAAATCGTCCCGGTGGAGGACGCCTTCCCATCACGAAAGCGATCAGCCCTTCATGAGCGGAAAGCGGACCGGTGGCATGAGATGGGTCAAGGCCGTTCCCATGCCGCGCGGACCGGGCCGGCCGCATTGTCCGGCTTCGCATCACCGATGAAGATCACCACCGGACCGTGATCGGCCCGGCGCGGATCGTAGAAATCGAGCAGGTTCGGGTGAAGGCGCTGGATATAGTCCGGGCGCACGCCTTCCCGTCGTAGCAGGTGGTCGATGACGACCTGATCGCCGTGCACGGCGTTCGGGACCGGTCCGCATGACCCCGCCTCCATCCAGCGCGCAGGGTCCGCTGCAAAGGCGGTGGAGAGGAAATCCAGTTCGCCGCCCTCCCAGCGCATCAGGGCGCTGGAGAGACGGCCCTTGTGGAAATAATCCTCCATCGCGGCCAATCCCGGCGAGGCGAGGGCTTCGGCCGGCCCGGTGAAGACGGTGTCGAGATCGCACAAAACCGTCGTTCCCCGCGTCAGGCCGGGACGAAACGCCTCCATCTTTGCCCACCATGCCGGCCAATCGTGCCTAAGCGCCACGCGCTCCACGCCGGTCACGTCGAGGGGAAGGTCCGTGAGACAGAGTATCGTGTCGAAGGCTGGGGCGTGGCGGCGCACGCCGCGAGCGAGGCGCTCGACCCAGCTCGCGTCGTAACGGCCGCCGCCCTTCAGGACGGTGATGAGCGTGGTCATGTGGGAAACTCGGTCTTGTGAGAAGCCCGGCCCAGGGATGGGCGGTTCATGTGGAGGTGTGCAGTCGGAGCCGCCCGGCCGCCTCGGCCTCTGCGAACCACGCGCGCTCGGCGGCCCAGGGATGGCCGGGCCAGCCGGCAAAGCCGAAGCCATAGGCATCGACCGGCTCGGATTGTGGTCGCCGGCCGAGGATGAGCGCCAGCGTCACGAGGAATCCGGTGCTGGGGTTCGGCCGTCCCGTGGTGCCAGGCGCGAGGCGACGCCGCCCCTCGCGGTGCAGATCGTCGGACAGCACGTGGACTGGTTTGCCGAGGGGAGCCAGCAAGGCCAGCACCTCGCGGGTCCAGCACATCTGTTCAGGCTGGTTCTCCTCTGCGGCGAGCATCGGGAATGGCAGGATGAACGCATCTGCCCACCGGACGACGGGGCGATCGAGGAAGCCCGGGTCGGCCAGCCATTCGCGCATCTGTCCGCCGCGATTGACCAGGGCGAGGTGCGTGACCCGGGAGCCGGTGCTCCCGCCGAAACCCGCCGCGTTGTTGAAGCGCACGACAGAGGCGGCGGCGTCGATGGCGGCGGCGGCCTCGATTCCCGGCGCGTTGCCGACGATGGCGAGCGGCGAATCCGGTAACCGCAGCACGTCGTGGGAGAGGGGGGAGTCGACCTGGGTGTTCACTTGCGGCAGGGGTACGAGGAACAGCGGAGGTATGGCGTCGGACCCGCGCGGCAAGGTGCGAGCGGGGAGGGGGACCGATGATGCGTCGATGCTTTGTCTGTGGCGCCGCCATGCTGCAGCCGACCGACCGGCACCTCATCTATCCGGGTGGACGCCGCCGCGCCTTTCCGCTCGCCTGCGCGTCCTGCGGCCTTTTGCTGGTCGCGGATGCAGACCCTCAGCGATGCCGCGCGGATCTCGCCGAGCGCCTTTCGGGCACGAGCTTCCTTCCCGACCCGGAGGGCGGCTACGGGTTGGATCTCTACACCCTGCGCAGTGCCGCGACCGGCTTCGGCCTCGGCGTTCGTGGGCTCGACGACGAGGGTCGGACCGACCTTCGACGCCCCCATAGCGACCGTGCCGCGCGGGCGGACCTCTACGCCCTAGACGGGGCGGCGGGAGTGCCGGTCTCTCTGGGCCTGCTCTGCCGGCCGCCCGAGCTCGACGCCGTCCTGGCTAACGTGGCGAGCCATGCGGGCTGGACCGACGATGTCGTGATCCTGCTCGACGCGCCGGGGCATCCGCCGCGAGCCGTGCCCACGGCCGGATTTCCACCGAGTGCCGTGCGGGTGGGCGCCCGGCCCATGGACGGTGATTTCAGTACGCAGCGCAACGTCCTTCAGGATCTCGCCCGCAATCCCTGGGTGCTACAGCTCGATGCCGACGAGAGCCTCACTGCCGATTCCGGCCAGCTTCTTCCGGCGCTGGCTGCCATGGCGGAGGCGGACGACGTCCTCTCCGTCGGCTTGGCGCGCCGGAACCGTGTCGACGGCATCCTCTCGGACGTCTACCCGGACGTGCAGTATCGGCTCAATCGCAAGTCCGTTCGCTATGCGGGCCGCGTGCATGAGCGGCCGGTCCTCGACGGCGGCTGGCCACGCAGCTTCATCGCCCTGCACGGGGTGATCGAGCACCGTCTGAGCCGGGTCCATGTCCTGGCTCGCTCACGGCGCTACGAGAGCCTGGACCCGGGACGCGGACGTCCCGAGGAGGAGGCCTCGCTGCTGCAGCCCTACCGGGAGTGAGGCCGCGCTGACCCGTGGGCCTGGGCCGCCGCGATGGCCCGAGCATAGAGGTCGAGGGTCTCTCTGGCGAGCACCTCCCGGCTGAAGCGGCCAGCCGCCGCCAGTGCGTTGGTCCGATAAGTGCGGCGCAGAGCCGGATCGGCCAGCAGCGGACGAAGGGCATCGGCCAGGGCCGGGCCGGTAGCCTCCTTGGCCAGCGGCCCGGCGCCGGGCCCGCCTACGAACCTGCGCGCGCTCGCGTCCTGCGCACAGGCCACCACCGGCCGGCCATAGGCGAGGGCCTCCTGATAGACGAGGCCGAAGCTCTCGTAGCGCGAGGGGGCGAGCACTGCGTGCGCCTCGGCATAGGCGTCGGCGAGGTCTTCCGCGGGCACCCGGCCGCGTGCGCGAATGCAGGCCCGCGCCGCTTCAGGGATGTCGGCCGGGAGATCCGTTGCCGGCACGCCGACGACATCGAGCACGAAGGCGGGCACGGCGCCGCGCCTCGCTTCCTCGGCCAGGATCGCGACCGCATCGAGAAGCGCGTCGAAGCCTTTCCGTGCTTCTGCCCGGCCGACGAAGAGCAGGCGTGCCGGCCCTTCATCCTCCGGGTATGGCGCGCCGCGCGCCGCTGCCGCGATCTCCGGCGGCAGGCTGAGGCCGATCACTGCCTCCGGTTGTCGGCCGGACAGGCCGTAGGCTCGGGCGATCACGGCCCCGTGCTCGACGGTGTTGGCGATCAACCCGGCGCTGCCGCATGCCTGGTGGCGTTCCAGGGCATCGGCGGCTCTTCCGTCCAGGTCATCGCGCAACGAGCCGGCGGGTGGGCGCGAGAAAGCGGCGGGCGTCGAGCTGCGCGTCACCAGCGGCAGGTCTCGGCGGCCGGTCAGCAGCGCGGCGGGGGCATACCAGTTCGTTGCCTCCACGACGTCGAAGGGAGCTCGGGCATGGTCGGCGAGGATGGTATGGCGGAAGGCCAGCGGTGCGGCGAGGTGCCCGGCCGAACCCCAGCGGCGCAGGCGGGCCAGAGCGCCGTCCGGCGGCAGGCCAATCCCCGCAACCGTCACGCCCTCGACCCGTTCGCGGCCGACGCGGTCGAGGGTGAAGACCGTGACGTCGACGCCGGCCTCGGCGAGGCTTTCGGCGATCTCCCGGGCGGCGGTCGAGAGGCCGCTCGGTGCCGGCGGATAATCCCATGTGAGGAGCGCGACGCGCATCAGGCAGCAAGCAGTCGGCGATAGATGGCGAGGTAATCGGCCGCCATGCGCTCGGCGGTGAAGCGCGCCTCGAAGCGGCGGCGGATGACGGCGCGGTCGAGGCGGCCGATCCGGCCCAGGGCCTCCACCGCCTCGGCCTCGGAGGAGACGACGAAGCCGGTCACGCCGTCCTCGACGATCTCCGGCACCGAGCCACGGTTCCAGGCGATCACTGGCGTACCACAGGCCATCGCCTCGATCATCACGAGGCCGAAGGGCTCGGGCCAGTCGATGGGAAAAAGCAGAGCCCGCGCGCTTACCAGGAGATCCGCCTTCCGGGAATCGTCCACGGGGCCGAGATAGGTCGCGTCCTCGCCGAGGAGCGGGCGCACGTGGCGTTCGAAATAGTCGGGGTTGCCGACGTCGATCGTGCCGCCGAGCCGGATCGGCACGCCGGCGGCGCGCGCGACACGGATGGCGGTGTCCGGCCGCTTCTGGTCGGTCATCCGACCCACGAAGGCGACATGGTCGCCGGGCTGCGTCTGCAGGCCGTAGCGGTCTCGCGCGATGCCGTGATGGACGATACCGGCGCGGTTCGAGGCCGGAATACCCGCCTCTTGTGCCGCCGAGATCGCCGCCACCGGTAGGTCGGGAAACCCCGCGAAGAACAGCGCTCGGTCGAGCTCGTCCACCCGCCAGTGGATCGTGGTCAGGCTGTGCCGCCGGCGGGTTCCGAGGAGCGCCGCATGCGCGAACTCGCCATGGCAATGGATGATGTCGAACTCGTCCATCCTCAGCCGCAGCGCCTCCAATTGCAGTGCGTCGAGCGCCGCCGGGACGCCGGGTGCAACGCGACCGTGACGGCTTTCGAGGGCCGCCAGACTGGGATGGTCGCCGATGCGTGGTAAGTCTGTCGCACTGTCGGACGGCGCGAACAGCGTTATTTCGACGCTGAGGTTTCGTAGTGCCGTGCTGAGGTCATGAATGACCCGCTCCGTGCCACCGTGATGCTCGGGAGGAACAGGGAAAATGTTCGGGGCGACTTGGGCGACGCGAATCACGGAGCGGACCTCAACTACAGAATTTGCTTGTCTCAGCGCGCTTACAACGCTGTCGGCCTGATGTTTATCTTGCATATCGCCCTTCAGGGCTGCCTGCGCGGCGGTGGAGTGGTGTTCGGGCTCACCGCCGATACCGGCGGCCATATCCGCTACCTGCTCGATCTTGTGGCGGCCTCGTCACAGGATGCCGGCATCGACAGGATCGTCATGGCGACACGTCTGTTCGACGGCACGCATGGCCCGGATTACGCCGTGCCCGAAGAGCGGATCTCCGACAAGGTCGAGCTCGTGCGGCTCGCGAGCGCGTCCCCCGTCTACCGCGCCAAGGAGGAGATGCACGAGGAGGTGGCGAGCTTCGCCCGGAGCCTCATGGACTGGATCGCACGGCAGCCTCGGGCGCCGGACATGATCCATGCCCATTACGCCGATGCCGCCTCGGTCGCGAGGCTCGTGACGGATGAACTCGGAATACCCTTCGTGTTCACCGCCCATTCGCTCGGGCGGGTCAAGGCATCGATGTTGGGTGTAGGAGCGGAGACCTCCGCCGATCTCGCCCACCGCATCGCTGCAGAAGAGGGGGCGCTGGCTCGCGCCAGTCTCGTCATCGCCTCGTCCCGCGACGAGGCGGAAGTGCAATATGCCGGATACGTCGCCTACGATCCCGGACGCATCCGGGTCCTACCACCGGGCAGCGACCTCGCGAGGTTCGCGTCTGCCGTGCCCCTTTCGCGGGTCGATGCCACCATCGACCGCTTTCTGCAGGATCCCGGGAAGCCTGCCCTGTTGGCACTCGCCCGGCCGGTGGCGCGCAAGAATCTGGCGGCGCTGCTGCGGGCCTATGGCGAAAGCCCGGCCCTGCAGTCCCGTGCCAACCTCGTCCTCATGGCCGGCACGCGCGAGGACATCGATGCGCTCGACGGCGACATGGCTGCCACCCTGCGTGAGATTCTGGTGCTGATCGACCGTTACGATCTCTACGGACGCGTCGCCTATCCGAAGACTCACGACCCGGAGGATGTGCCGGCGATCTACGCCTATGCCCGCGTGCGCGGCGGCCTGTTCGTCAATCCCGCCCTCAACGAGCCCTTCGGTCTGACATTGCTGGAAGCCTCGGCGTCGGGGTTGCCGCTGGTCGCCACCGACAGCGGCGGCCCCAACGACATCGTCGAGACCTGCGGCAACGGTCTCCTCGTCGATCCGCGCGCGCCAGACGCGATCGCGGCCGCGTGCCTGCGCATCCTCGGCGAGCCCGACCTCTACGCGCGGTGTGTAGCGGGAGGCGCGCGCGCGGCCGCCGCCTATGACTGGGATCAGCATGCTGCGCGCTACCACGATCTGCTGTGGGCGCTCCTGGCGCCCAAGCCGCCCATGGCGGAGCCACGGCAATTGCTGATCTGCGATATCGACAACACGCTGGTGGGTTGCGAGGCGGCGCTCGGAATCTTCCGGCGCTGGCGCAGCTGGCAGGCAGGTTTGGCCTTCGGTGTCGCCACCGGTCGCTCCTTTCACAGCGCCATGGCGATCCTCGAACAGCAGGCCAGTCCGCGCCCGCAGGTGATGATCACCTCGGTGGGGTCGGAGATCTACCATCTCGACCCCAACGGCGTGACCTACACGGCGGATCTGGCTTGGCGCGACGCCGTCTCGACCGGGTGGGACAGTGCCGGCATGCAGGCGGTGCTCGCCAGTCTCGATGGGCTCGTGCCCCAGGGGGGGCTGGAGCAGCGCGGGCACAAGCTGAGCTATTTCGGGGATGCCGCGGCGGCCGAGGCGGTACGAAACCGCCTCGTGCAAGCGGACCTCCTCGCCAACGTGATCCATAGCCACGGACGCTACCTCGATGTCCTCCCGGTGGCGGCATCGAAGGGCACTGCGGTGCGTCATGTCCGCGCCCTCTACGGCTTGCCGGAGAGAGCCGTGTTCGTGGCGGGCGATTCCGGAAACGACGTGGAGATGCTGCGCGCCGAGGCGCAGGCGATTATCGTCGCCAATTATTCCGACGACCTGGCGAGCCATGCGGCCCTGAAGCATTCCTACGTCGCCCGGACCTCGCACGCCCGTGGCATCATCGAAGGCGTCGGCCATTTCCGCAGGATGCTGGTCGATGCGGGCTGAGCCTTTGGACCGGCCTTCCGCGAGCGTGCTCACGCTCGTGCGCGGCCGGGCCGACCGCCTTCGCAATCTGATGCGTGGATTGACCCGGCAGTCCGTGCGGCCACATGAGCTCGTGATCGCCTGGATGCAGCCAGAACCGAAGGCGGACTTGCCCGATCCGGGCTGCCCCGTGCGCCATATTCTCGTGGCCGGGGAGCCGATGCCGCTGGCCGCCGCCCGCAACCGCGCGGCCGAGGCCGCAACCGGAGACCTGCTGGTTTTCCTCGACGTGGACTGCATTGCCTCGCCCGGCCTCGTCGATGCCTATCGCCGGGCTGCGTCGGAGACGGACGGCCTGTTCCTCGGCGAGGTGCTTTATCTGCCGCCGGGGTTGGATGCGGAGACGGCTTCCGACGACGCGGCTTTGGCCCGACACGGCCGGGCACATCCGGCACGGCCGGCGGTCCCGCGAACGGGTCTGCGCCGGGAGCCCGATCCCGGCCAACTCTGGGGCCTGTCCTTCGCGCTGCCGGCCCGCGCCTGGCGCGCCGTCGGCGGCATGGACGAGGCCTATGCCGGCTATGGCGGCGAGGAGACCGACCTCGCCACCCGCCTCGACGCCTCCGGTCTCCCGACGTTCTGGGTCGCGGGGGCGCGCGCCTACCATCAGCACCACCCGGTCCACGTGCCGCCGTTGCAGCACTTCGAGCCCATCCTCGCCAATGCCACCCGCTTCCGCCGGGCGCATGGACGCTGGTGCATGACCTACTGGCTCGGTCAGTTCGAGGCCGCCGGATTGATCGCCTGGGACGCGGACTCCCCCGCGATCCGGGTCATCCGCCATCCGAGTACCGCCGAAATCGCCGCCGCCCTGCGGCCCGACGCCCTTTACTCCTGACGAAATGCGACCCGTGACATCGATCAAGAAGCCCATCGCGTTCTTCGTCCACCACCAGGGACGCGGCCATGCCAACCGCACGATGGCGGTGGCGGCCGAGTTCGCGCGGGACCGGCCCGTTTCCGTGCTCACCGCCGGCCCGCAGCTGTTCGAGGGGTTTTCCCGCGATATCGAGATCGTGACGCTGCCGAACATGATCGGCGCCGAGGTGCCGACCCCGCGACTCTATGCAGAGCCGACGCCGCAGGTGATGCACTGCGTGCCCCTCGGCCTCACCGAGATGCGCCGGACCATGCGGCGGATCCTCGACCATCTCGACGAACGTGACGTCGGCCTGTTCGTGGTCGACGTCTCCGCAGAGATCGCGCTGCTCGCGCGCATCGCCAGCGTTCCGGCGGTGCAGATTCGCATGCACGGGGACCGCTCCGACATTGGCCATCTGGGCGCCTACGAGGCCTGTGTCGGCATGCTGGCCCCGTTCGACGAACGCATGGAACAGGACGACTACCCGGCTCAGCTGCGGGCCAAGACTTTCTACAGCGGCGGCCTTTGCACCAGCGTCGACGGAGTCCTGGGCCGCGCCGAGGCACGTGCGAAGCTCGGCCTCGACCCCGACCGCGAGGTTGTCGTCGCGGTCACGGGGGGAGGGGGCAGTGGCACCCCCTACGCCCCCCTGACGGTGGCCGCACGCGCCGCGCCCGAAGCCCTTTGGCTGACTCTCGGGCCCACCCACCGCGAGGGGCACGAGACGGATTTCTCCAACCTGCGCGAACTCGGCTGGGTACCCTCGGTGACCGATTATCTCGCCGCGGCCGACATCGTCGTGGCGTCGGCGGGCGACAACACGATCCACGAGGTCGCGCGCGTCGGCGGGCGTCTGATCGTCATGCCGGAATGGCGCTACTTCGGTGAGCAGACCCGCAAAGCCGAGGCCCTGGTCCGGCTTGGTGCGGCCGTCCAGGCCCCGGTCTGGCCCGGCGACCTGCAGGGCTGGCGCGATCTCCTCGACCGGGCCCGCGCCCTCGACCCCGCGCCCTTGCGCAGCCTCTACGCGCCGGACGCCGCCCGTCGTGCCGCCGGCTGGCTCGAAGGGCTGACCGACGAACTCTGGCAGGGCGCAGCGGAGCGTCCCGCGCTCACCGTCGTTGCCGCAGGCTGAATGCCCCTCGACCCCATCGTTGAAACCCGCCCGGAGCCAGACCGACCGATGTCCACCGTTTCCGTCGTGACCTTGGCCAAGGGACGGCCCGCGCACCTGCGCAACGTGCTGCGGGGCTTGGAGCGCCAGACGCAGAGGCCCGCCGAGTTCATCATCGCGGTGATGCAGGACATGCCCTACGACCTGCCCGAGGTCGGCTTCCCGGTCCGCCAGATCCTGGTGCCGGGTACGGATCTGCCGCTGGCGGCGGCCCGCAACCGGGGTGTCGCGGAAGCCAGCGGGGACGCGGTCATCTTCCTCGACGTCGACTGCATCCCGGCCCCCGAACTCGTCGCCGACTATGCAAGAGGCCTCGCCGAACTCGACGGCCTGCTGATGGGTGAGGTGCTCCACCTGCCTGAGCACGCCACTGCGGGCGACTGGACCATCGCGGATTTTGCAGCGGTCGCGGAGAAGCATTCCGACCGCCGGGGCCCCCCGGCCTCCGGCCTCGAAATCTGTCCCGATTATCGCTGCTTCTGGTCCCTCAACTTCGCCATCCGGCGATCGACCTTCCTAGCCACCGGCGGCTTCGACGAGCGCTATACCGGCTATGGCGGCGAGGACACGGATTTCGGCAAGATCCTCGACCAGGGTGGGATTCCCATCGCCTGGATGAAGGGCGGCCTCGCCTATCACCAGTACCATCCGCACCACATGCCACCTGTCCACCATCTCGACAGTGTGGTGCGCAACGCCGAACTGTTCGAGGCCAAGTGGGGCTACCGGACGATGGGCCACTGGCTCTACGCCTTCAAGGTGATGGGCCTGATCGACGACACTCCCGACCAGCCGATCCGCATCCTGCGCCGGCCGGAGCCCGGTGATTTCGCACTCACCGGCCAGCAGAGCCATCAGCCCTACAGCAATTCGGCCTCCGTCATCCGGTACCTCGAAGCCCAGTCGGCCACGGCTCTCACCGCGTGAGGATCGCGCTCCTCGCCCATCTGCGCCATCCGGTGGCGGCTCCCTTCGCCGGCGGCATGGAAGCCCATTGCTGGACCCTCGCCGAGGGGCTGATGGCGCGGGGACACGAGGTGGTGCTGTTCGCCGCCGGGGACAGCGACCCGCGCTTCGCGATCGATCCGGTGATCCCGGTGCATCACGAGCGCAGCTTCCCCGGTCTGGAGCACCGGGGCGATTCCGGGCTCAAGGCTCATGTGGATGCCGGCTACGCCGCCGCCTGCGACCGGATCGCGGCCGGCGGCTTCGACGTGCTGCACAACAACTCGCTGAGCCGCCTGCCCCTGGAGCGTCGGCGCTTGGCGGCGGTGCCGACCGTGACGTCGCTCCACGTCCCGCCCTACGACGCCCTGCGCTGGTTCGTGCACGAGAGCCTCGTGCCTGGGCACCGGATCACCGTCACGTCGGAGGCCCAGAGCCGGGTCTGGTGGCCCGATGCGCCACCGGAGAATGTGTCCGTCCTCCATAACGGCATCGATCCTCGCGCCTGGCCTTATCGTGATCGGGGCGATGGCAGCGCCGTCTGGTCCGGGCGCATCGCGCCCATCAAGGGCACTCATCTCGCCGTCGCGGCGGCGCAGCGCGCCGGCCTCCCCCTGACGTTGTTCGGTCCGATCGAGGATCGGGAATACTGGGACGCGCGGGTCGCCCCGCAGCTCGGCGGCGCCATCCGCTACGGCGGCCACCTCTCCGGCGACACCCTTGCGAAGGAGGTCGGCCGCGCCTCCGTCTTCCTGTTCACGCCCTGCTGGGACGAGCCCTTCGGCCTCGTGGCGATCGAGGCCATGGCCTGCGGCGTGCCGGTGGCCGGGATCATGATGGGGGCCGCCGCGGAGGTCGTGGGCGAGGCCGGATACCTCGTGCCGCCGGACGACATTTCTGCGCTCGCCGTCGCGATCGGTGAGACCCTCACGATCCCGCGCGAGGTCCCGCACGCCCGTGTCATGCGCCTGTTCACCCGCGATCTCTGGCTGGAACGCTGCGAGGCCCTCTACGCGCAAGTGCAGGCGCAGGTGAAGCGGCCCTGAGTTCCCTCGCCCCTCCGGATGCCCGCCCCGAGGTTGGGCGCAACCTCTTCGTGAGCCGCCCATGAGCCCCATTCCCTGGACCCGCCGCGCCGTCATCGACGCCCTCTGGCACGGCCGCGATCCCTTCGCGAACCCGCCGGATGACCTGCGGCCCCTCGATCTCCAGGGCTGGCGCAGCGTCCATCCCTATCTCGACGAAGCCATCATCGAATTCCGGCCTCACGTGGTGGTGGAGATCGGCGCCTGGAAGGGCGCGAGCACACTGCATCTGGCCAGGACCATGGCGGCGCATGGCATCGAGGGAACCGTCATCGCGGTGGATACCTGGCTCGGCGCCGTCGATCATTGGGCGGATTCGGGTCTGTTCGCCGAACTTGCCACCGAACACGGCTATCCGAGCCTCTACCGGAGCTTCCTTGCCAACGTCCTGCGCGAGGGGCTGGCGGACCGGGTCGTGCCGCTTCCACTGGACTCGGTGAACGCTGCGGAACTGATGCGCCTACGCAACGTCACGGCCGACGTCATCCATCTGGATGCCGGCCACGAAGAGGCCTCCGTGGCGGCGGACCTTCGGGCGTGGTGGCCGGTTCTGCGCCCGGGCGGCCTGTTCGTCGCCGACGATTATGACCGCCTGGGTGGGAGCTTCCCCGGGGTCACGCGGGCGGTCGACGCCTTCTGCGCGGAAGCCGGCGTAAAGGGGCCCTGGTCGCAGGAGGGGAAGTGCAAGTTCCTCAAGCCGGTCTGAAACCTAGGCCGGGTGCATCGGCACCTCGGACGCCATCGCTTCAGAAGGCATAGCGGACTTGGCAATAGGGCATCAGCTCGGCCAGATGATCCTTGAAACGCGCGATCCACCGCCCTTTCCAGCCGCTTCGATAGCGCAGGTTGTCGCCGCCACCCTGTGACCGTTTTTCCTCCTGGATATCGGGCCGCCAGAGCAGGTCCTCCGCGCGGGGATGCCAGTTCAGGTTGACGGCGTGGAGATCCGCATTGTGCGTGAGCAGGATGATCTCGGCCTTGAGTTGCGCCTTCGCCGCCGCCCCGATCCCGTCATCGATGGCGGTGAACAGTTCTCGCCAATCGGCCTCCCAGCCTTCGTAGAGGATGACCGGCGAGAAGTTCACATGGACTTCGAACCCTGCCGCCACGAAGTCGTCGATGGCGGCGATGCGTTCACGCATCGGGGCCGTGCGCACATCCACCACTTTCGCGATCCGTTCGGGCATCAGGGAGAAGCGGATCCGGGTCTTGCCCTGTGGATCGTAGGTCAGCAGCTCCCGGTTCACGGCCTTCGTGGCGAAGGAGGCCTTGGCGTTCGGGAGATCCCGAAACAGACCGACCATGTCGCGCACGTTGTCCGAGAGGCTCGCATCCACGGAGAGATCGCCATTCTCGCCGAGATCGTAGACCCAATGGTCGGCATCCACCGTATCCGGCTCGGGAAGCCTTCCCTGGCGCGCGGCATGGCGGGCGATGGCGGCGCAGACCTGCTCGACATTGACGAAGAGGGAAATCGGGTTGGCGAAACCCTTGCGACGGGGGACGTAGCAATAGGCGCAGGCCATGGCGCAGCCATTCGAGGTGGAGGGCGCGATGAAATGGGCGCTGCGCCCATTCGGCCGCATCGTCAGGCCCTTCTTCACCCCGAGCACCAAGGTCGAGCGCTTGATCCGCAGCCAGTCCTCCGCCGAGCCTTCGTTGCCGTGCAGGGAGGGGATGTTCCAGTGCGACGGCACCTCGATCCGCTCGGCGTCGGGGAAGCGGTCGAGGATGGCGAGGCCGCGCGGAAAATTCGAAACCGCAGGCTCGTGGTAGATCGTCCTGATATCCAGAATGTCGCGGGAAAGGGCCATGCGGTGTCCTGCGGCGCGCGTTCGCCCCGTGCCACGTAAGATAGGGCTCTGGGGGCCGGAGGGGATGGCCCTCGCCGTCGATCTGGTCGTCGCGCCGCCCGTGTTTCGGGGCTCGATCGAGTCCAGCGGACGAGTGACGGGCCATCGCGGGGGAGCGAACGTCGCGCGGCGGAAATCCGAGGCGGAGATTGGCCGCCGGGCCCGATGAGCCACCCTATCGTTAACAGATAATTAACCTCGCCCTCTTTGCGGCGGTGTCGAAACATGCGCTCAAGACGCGTCCGTCACAGGAGGTGAAACTATTGCCTTGGTTGCCGCGTATCTCGGGCATGATCTGCTTCGACACGCTCATCGATCAGCTGGAATTGGAAAAGCAGGCCCTTGCGCGGGAGATGGCGCATCGCGGACCCGCGCCTTACACCCTCATCGACATGCTGATCGCGCTCGACCAGAAAATTTGCGCCTTGAGAATCCTGAGTGAAGACCGCTGACGCCGCTTTGGCCGATGCGAAGTCTCCCGGGTTTGCGGTCAGGTAGGACAGGACGTTTCTGACGAGTCTTCCTTTGCGTTGACTCCCCGGGGGAGACCGATCCATCACCGGGAGTTCGTGACCAGCTTCAAGCGGCAGCGCTTTGCTTCCTGGTGGAAGCGAACTCGAACGCTTCCAGGGCAGGGAGGGGCCTGCTCAGAAGATAGCCCTGAGCTTCCGTGCATCCTTCGCGACGAATGCAGGACAGTTGAACGTCGTTCTCGACCCCTTCCGCCGTGATGCTCGCTCCCATGCGTCCGCCAAGTCCGACGATGGCGCGGACGATGGCGGCGGTGTCCGCATCGGCGATCTCGGAAACGAACGACCGGTCGATCTTGATCTTGTCGAAGGGAAATCGACGCAGGTAGTTGAGGGATGAGTAGCCGGTGCCGAAATCGTCCAGCGCGATGCGGATCCCGAGCGCACGAAGCCGGTGAAGGCAAGCCGTCACGCTGTCCGCATCACCAATGAGCACGCTCTCGGTGATCTCCAGCTCCAGGCGGTCCGGCCGCAGACCGGACGCGGCCAAAGCCGATACGACGCAATGCTCCAGGCCGGGCGTCGTGAATTGCGCGGCCGAGACGTTCACCGCCACCCGGAGGTCGCCTGGCCAAGCCGCCGCTTCGCGGCAGGCTTCCCGCAGGGCCCAGCTGCCGAGGGGAACGATCAGGCCGGTCTCCTCGGCCAATGGGATGAAATCAGCCGGCGAAACCAAGCCTTTGACGGGGTGACGCCAGCGCATCAGGGCCTCGAAGCCGCTGGTCGTGTCGGTGGCAAGCTCGATAATCGGTTGATAGTACAATTCGAACTGACCCAGCCGCACGGCTTCGCGCAAATCGAGTTCGAGAACGTTGCGCGCGGCGATCGCCGCATCCATGCCGGGCTCATAGAAGCGGAACGTGTTCCGCCCGGCCGCCTTGGCGCGGTAAAGGGCGATGTCGGCATTCTTGAACAACTGATCCGGGTCGCCGCCATCCTGCGGCCCGACAGCGATGCCGATGCTGACGCCGACACTGACGGAGCGGCCGCCGAGGTCGAAGGGCGATTGCAGCGCCTCGATCACCTGCTGCGCCGTGGTGGTGGCAGTCTGAAGGAGATCGGGTTCTCTCAGCACGATGGCAAATTCGTCGCCGCCCAATCGCGCAACGGTGTCGCCCTCGTGAATGACCGACGTCAACCGCTCGGCGACGGCTCGAAGGAGGCTGTCTCCCGCCGGATGGCCGAGGCTGTCATTGACCGCTTTGAAGCGGTCGAGGTCGCAGGCGAGGACGGCGAAGATGTGCCCGCGTCGTTGGGCATTGTCCATTTCCCGGCCGAGCCGGTCCCGGAACAGCGCGCGGTTGGGCAGGCCGGTCAGCACATCATGCGTGGCCAGATGTTCGAGCTGATGTTCCGCATGCTTGCGTTCCGCGATGTCGATATGCGTGCCGACCATGCGCAGCGGGCGTCCGGTTGCGTCGCGTGTCACCACCTTGCCGCGCGATAAGATCCAGGTATGGCCCCCGTCCTTCTTCCGCATGCGAAGTTCGCATTCGAAAATCGGCGTTCGCCCGCCGATATGGTCGAGGAGGAGCCGGCGGACCGTCGCGACATCGACGGGATGCGTTAGCTGTTCGCATGCCTCGATATGCCCCTCGATCTCGCCGGGATCGTAGCCGAGCATGCTCTGCCAACGGTCCGAGAGCCACACCTTGCCCGTCGGGAGGTCCCAGTCCCAAAGGCCGTCGCTGCCGCTGTCCAGGGCGAAAGCGAGCCGTTCTTCGCTGGATCGTAACGCCGTTTCCGCGGCCTTGCGGTCGGTGACGTCGCGTAACGACGACACGTAGCCGATGGGCTCGGACGAGCCGGGCAGGCGCGTGACCTTGAGGCACGCTTCGATCCATACCCAGGAGCCGTCCTGCCGACGATAGCGCTGGGTCGTGATAGCTCCCTCGATCCGGCCCTCGACAAGGTCGGAGAGAACATGTCGGTATTGGGCGATATCTTCGGGATGGACGAAATCGATGGGCCGGGTGCCAATGATGTCTTCGGGAGGATAACCGAGCACCGCCACCGACGCGGGCGAGACATAACGGCGGATGGTATCGAGGTCGGACCAGATGATGACGTCTTTGGTGTTCTCCGCGAGAAGCCGATAAGCGGCTTCGCTCGTGCGCAACGCTTGGTTGGCCCGGCGCATGCGGTCGACGAACAGGGCGAGTCCCGCGAAACCGACAATCGTCAGCATGGTCGCGGCGATGCCCGACGCCAGCGCGAAACGCGGCAGGCTCGACGCAATTTCGGGCGCGGCCATGTTCGGGATCAGCTCGGCTGCGCCCATGGCGGCGAAATGCACGCCCGCGACGGAAATCGTCAGGAGCGTCGCCGCCACGGTGGTGGCGTATCGAAGCGTGTCGCGTGCAAAAATCACGAAGGCGATGGCCGTCAGCGACCAGCCGATGAGCAGCGCCGTGGCGAGGAGCGGCCAGTTCATCACAGGGGTAGCGGCGACCTGCAGGCTCGCCATCCCCGCGAGATGCATCCCCGTCATGCTGATGCCCAGGATCACCGCGGCCGCGACAGCCACCGCGGGGGCTGCGCTCCATCGGGACAAGGCGAGCGCCACCAGCGAACCGAGGATGCCGACAAGAAGGGAAACGAGGGTGAGCGTCAGATCGTAGCCGGTCGCGAGGCCTGGATCATAGCCGAGCATCCCGATGAAGTGGGTGCTCCACATGCCGGCACCGGCCGAGAAACCAGCCGCGAACAGCCAGGCCCATGTCTCGAAGCCCTGGCTTCGAAAGACGTGGCGGACGAGCCGCAGAGCGGTGTGACTCGACACCCAGCATACGAGGATGGCCAGTGGTACGACCCACCAGTGATGCTCCTCGGTCATGCACAAAAATGCACGATACATCCAACGACAGCCTTTCGCCAATTAGGGGCGAGCCTGCCGGGGTACGGTTTAAAAAACTCGGAACTTTTGCCTTAAGTTATAATAGAGGTCTGATCGAGACGGGGATTTCCTCAATAAAGCCGCGACCTCCTGGCTCGCCGCCGACCTGTTCAGATGCCGGGTCCCGGCGACCGGTGCTCACGGAGAGCGAGCCTTGCCCCAGGCTTCGGGAAACCGCACCCGCTACTTCCAGCCGCCACCGGGCAAGCGGCCGTGATAGGGCGTGTTGCGACAATGCCCCCACGGCCCGCGCCAGTAACCGGGAGGGCAGCCATTGCCGGCCCGTGCCTGATACCAGCCGCCCGGCAGGCGACCGACATAAGGCGTCGAGCGGCAATGGCCCCATGGGCCACGCCACGCTCCTGGCCCGCAGCCTCCGGCAACGCTCAGCACCGGAGCCTCACTCGCAAGATTTGAGGCGATGGGAAAGGCCATCGCAGGCACCGATGCCAAACTGCAGATGGCGACCAGGGCGGGAATGCATGGCTTCATCGTAATGATCCTCACATGGCGAGGGGATTACGCATGGTGAACTCGCGTTTTGCAAACAGCATCACGAGTGGCAGTTAGCAAAACCTATCGATAAACTGCACATTCATCCATTGATGTCGTCGATGCGCGCGTCGTTACGCTGGCGACCTTCTCGTTCGGGCGTCGAAATCCCCGCTCCGCGCATCGTTATGCGTCGCTTCAAGAGCGTGGAGAGGAAGAATCGAGCCCGGAGCCCGAAACGCATCGGTTCCACCGTCGCGGACACGGTCGCATCCACGATGCTGGTGGTTCTCGCTCGCCTCCCGGCCGACCGAAATGAAGCGTTTCGCATCGGTCATCCCGGTCGAGACGGGATTTATGGGCCGGCTCGGATGCAATTCCGGTCCGGTCCATGGGATGGCACGCGCCGCGTTCTTTGCCGCTTGAAGGCGCGGTCTAGAACAGGAAGTTGTCGGCGCTCAGCGACTGTGTTGGAGCAAGAAGCCGAGCATCCGCCTTTGCGGCGCGATGGCATCTCTTGAATGGCGTCCTGACGTCCCTGCATTTGGTTCGTGCCATTGCCAAGGAAGGGGGCCGTCAGAACGGCAGGGCCGATCCGAAAGGACGCGCCGGCCCTCGGGATCACGGCATAGCGTTCTCCAGGATGACCTTCCGGGCGGCCATCCGCACCCGGTCCGCCGCATCGTCGGCCTGGGCGAATTGCGCGTTGTAGAGGCGCCGGTAGGCCCCGTTCGCCGAGAGAAGCACCTCGTGCCGTCCCTGCTCCACGATGCCTTCCGGACCGACCACGACGATCCGGTCCGCCTTGCGGATCGTGGCGAGCCGGTGGGCGATGACGAGGGTGGTGCGGCCCTCGGAGAGTTCCACGAGGGAGCCCTGGATCGCCTGTTCGGTCTCGCTGTCGAGGGCCGAGGTGGCCTCATCCAGTATCAGGATCGGCGGGTTCTTGAGAAACACGCGGGCAATGGCGAGGCGCTGCTTCTGGCCACCCGAGAGTTTGACGCCGCGTTCGCCGACGACGGTGTCGAGGCCATTGGGCAGGCCCTCGATCAGGGCGGTGAGCTTGGCCCGCTCCGCGGCCTGCGCGATCTCCGCCTCGGTGGCGTCGAGCCGGCCATAGGCGATGTTCTCGCGGATCGTGCCCGCGAACAGGAAGACGTCCTGCTGCACGATGCCGATCTGCCGGCGCAGGGAGGCGAGGGTGAGGTCGCGGATGTCGATGCCGTCGACGGTGATGCGCCCGCTCTCTACCTCGTAAAACCGCGGAATGAGGGAGCACAACGTCGTCTTGCCGGCCCCGGACGGGCCGACGAAAGCGACGGTCTCCCCGGCCGCGATGTCGAGATCGAGCCCCGACAGGACGGGCCGGCCGGCGGTGTAGCCAAAACTCACCTCCTCGAAGCGGATGTCGCCCTTCAGCGCCGGCACGGAGACGGCGCCGGGGCGGTCGACGATGTCGGGTTCGGTAGCGAGCAACTCCGCGTAGCGCCGGAAGCCCGCGACCCCCTTCGGGTAGGTCTCGACGACGGCGCCGATCTTCTCGAGCGGTCTGTAGAAGACGCCCACTAGCAGCAGGAACCCGATGAACCCACCGGGCGAGAGCTCACCGCGCACGACGAAGGCCGCGCCGCCCAGCAGCACGACGATCTGGACGAGCCGCATGCCGAGATAATTGATCGACAGGCTGGCCGCCATGATCCGGTAGGCTTCGAGCTTGGTCTCGCGGTATTTCCGGTTGTCGGAGGCGAACAGGCGCCGCTCATGCGGCTCGTTGGCGAAGGCCTGCACCACGCGGATGCCGCCGACATTCTCCTCGATCCGGGCATTGAAGGCGGCGACACGACCGTATTGCGTCTGCCAGTTCCGGGTCATGCGACCGCCGTAGCGGAGGGTGACGAAGGCGATCACCGGCAGGATGGCGGCGGTCAGGAAGGCCAGGGGCGGGTGGACGTAGACCATCAGCGCGAAGGCGCCGACCAAGGTCATCACCGCGATGAAGAGGTCTTCCGGCCCGTGATGGGCGACCTCGCCGATCTCCTCCAGATCCTTGGTGACGCGGGCGACGAGGTGACCGGTCTTCTGGTTGTCGAAATAGCGGAACGAGAGCTTCTGCAGATGATCGAAGGCACGGCGACGCATCTCGGTCTCGATATTGATGCCGAGCACGTGCCCCCAATAGGTCACCACCACCATGAGGCCGGCATTGGCCACGTAGATCACGCCGAGGCCGACGGCGGCGAGCACGATCAACTGCCAGTCCTGGCGCGGCAGCAGCACATCCACGAAGGCCTTCACGGCCATGGGAAAGCCCAGTTCGAGCAGGCCCGACAGGACCGCGCAGCCGAAATCGACAAGGAACAGGGTCCGGTGCGGGCGGTAATAAGCGAGGAAGTCCTTCAGCATGATGCTTTCGTCAGGTGATCGACGGGGCAGAGGGCACCGCAGGAAGGGACGCCCGGTATGCGGTAGCGCATACAGCAAACCCGCCGCCGCCGCTCCTCGCCGCCACGGAAAGCCTGGGCCAGCGGGCAGCAGCCGAACGCATCGCTGCCGCAACGTCCGAGGCATGCCTCGACGCGGGAGGAGGCCGGCAGGGCGTCCCCGCTCAACTCGCGTAGGGCGAAATCGGCGGTCACGCCGGCATTGCACCAGAGGACATGGCGGGAGAGGCCGTAATGCGTCTGGCACAGGTCGAAGAACGGTCGCAGATGCCCCTCGATCAGGGGTTCGAGCCCGGGCTCCGGGGCTGCGCGCCGGTCGTCCTCCTCCGCCACGATGAAGCGGGAGACGATGCCGCCCTCGTCGAGTTCGAAGCCGACCCGGTCGAACCCGATCGGCAGGGCGCGGCCGAGGCGGCTGAGCGCGGTGAAGTAGGGGATGATCAGGGCGGGGAGGTAATACTGCGTCCAGAGCGAGACGAGGGCGCGGCGGTCGGCGGTCTCGAAGCCTTCGCCTGATGCCCTTCCGAACCCGTCCACCACCTCGTCGAACCTGGCCTTGCTGGTGAGGATCGAGAGCGGCCGGGTGCCGGACCCGGACGGCGCCGTGGCGATCCGGCAGCCGAAGGCCGACAGCGACGGTGGAACCAGCGCGGCGAGTTGATCGATCATGCGACCCCCGCGACCCGATCGGCATCAAGGGTCCGGCGGATCGTCGCGCGCAGTGCGGCGAAGGCGACGGTGTAGAACAGGATCGCGGCGGTAAAGTAGCCCGGCCAGCCCACATGCGCCGCGAGCGCCGGCGCGGCGACCCGCAGCGGCATCGCGGCAAAGAATGCCGCCCCGAACAGGAGCGCGTAATCGGTGGCGGGGCGAGGCCCCTGCGCCCAGCGATAGATCATGTTGAAGACCGGCACTCCGAGCCCTCCGCCGCTGACGATGCCGACGATCGTCGCGGCTATGGCGAGCGTGGCCGAACCGATGGCAGCGCTGGCGATCATCAACCCGCCTCCAGCGATCACGCCCAGCGCCGAGACCGTGATCAGTCGCAGGGTCCCGACCCGTCGAACGAGGACGCCCGAGACCAGGGCCATGACGAGGTTGATGACAGGCGAGAGAGAACCGGTGACAAATCCGACCTCCCGCAACGGCACCCCGAGATCCAGCAGGGCGAGGTTGTTCAGGCCGGAGAGGGCGAACATGGCCGCGAAGTACAGGCCCAGGACCAGGATGCGCGGCGCCAGGAGGCGCAGGCGTTCGAACGGGGCTGCCACGCGCTCCGCATCAGCGGCACCGCGGCGGAGCCGGACTTCCGGGTAGCGCAGCATCGGCAGCAGGCAGAGAAGGTTGAGGCCGGCGATGCCCAGCACGGCGGCCTGCCAGCCGACCGTGTCGTAGTACCCGACCAGTAGCCCCGCGCCGGCGATTCCGCCCAGCGACGCACCGGAGAGTTTGGCCGACGCCACGAAGGGCCGCCGGTCGGCGGGCACCGTCTCGACCACCAAAGCTTCGAGGGCGATGTCCATGGTGGCGACGCAGAAGCAGGTCGCCACTGCGAGGCCGAGGAGCAGGCCGAGCGGCCAAGCCTCGCCCAGGCTCAGCACCAGCAGCAATGCGATGGTCGCGCCCTGCATCAGCGCGATCCAGCCGATGCGATGCGGGAGGCCGGGCAGGCGCAGCCTGTCGATGGCGACGGCCCAGAGAAACGTCAGACCGACGGGCAAGTTGATGAGCTGCAGCAGGCCGATCTCGGCGAGTTCGACGCCGCGTGCGCGCAAGATCAGTGGGGCGCCGCTGGCCAGGAAACCCAGCGTGGTCCCGAAGGTGATGTAGAGGCAGAAGAACGGCAGCAGGGGCCGCGCGCGGCGCCACGCTCTGGACGCTCCCTCGAACCAGATCCCGCTCATGCGCTCCGCGCCGCCCGGCCCGGTTGCCCGTCGAGGATAGGCATGGACCCTGGGAACCATACTCCCGCGCCGGTCACGCCGGCTCCTCCGAGAAGGCACTTTAATGGCCTCGAATGACGCGGCGATCGATCCGCGATCCGGCGCGCGACGTGACAGGGCCTCCCTTCGGACATCCGGAGCCTCCCTGTTTCACGCGGCGAGTATAGTTTTTAAACAGTCTAATCTACTGTAAACATTGGCCTTTCTTTGGGATTATGACGTGTCCGATCTTCATGCAAGGTCCGTTTGGACGCAGTGCCGCCGGCCTTCGCTTCTCTTGCTCCGTGTCTGGCTTCTATTGCCCCGGCATGGTGAGGATCAGCGGCCCGTTGCGCGAGGCGATGACCGTATGCTCGTATTGCACGGTCAGCGCCTTCGGCTGGCTGTAAAGGGTCCAGGGATCGTCGCCATCCTCGGCGAACTCGGCGCCGAGGGACAGGAACGGCTCGACGGTGAAGACCAGCCCCTCCTGCATGATCCGTCGCTCGGAGGCGTCGGGCCAGGTGGCGATCTCGGTCGGCTCCTCGTGCAATGACAGGCCCACGCCGTGGCTGGCGAGGTTGCGGACCAGGGTGTAGCCGTTCTTCCGCGCGAAGGCTCCGACGGCCCGTCCGATATCGGCCAGGGGCTTGCCGGCGCCGACCTGGCGCAATCCCGTCCACATCGCCCGGCGCCCGTCCCTGCACAGTCGCTCCACCGCCCGCGTCACCGGCGGCACGGCGAAGGACGCGCCCGTATCGGCGAAGTAGCCGTCTTTCTCGGCGGACACGTCGATATTGACGAGATCGCCCGGATTGATCCTGCGGTCGCTCGGAATGCCGTGCGCGATCTCCTCGTTGACGCTGATGCAGGTGGCTCCGGGAAAGGCGTAGACTAGTTCCGGTGCCGGGCGAGCTCCGGCCGCCTCCATGATTCGCCGCCCGATCCCGTCGAGTTCGAGGGTGGTCATGCCGGGCTCGATGGCCTTACCCATCGCCTCGAGGGTGTCGGCGACGATGCGCCCGATCTGCTTCAGGCCGGCAAGCTCGTCGTCGTTCGACACCGTCATGTCGTCTTCCCATCATGGCGCCGGAGGCGGCTTTGCCCGCGCGGTTCTGCCATTCTCCGCGAGCCCGGCAAAGCCTGGGTTGCCCCACACGCAAATCACCTCACACGGGTCCGATATGCATATGAGGGCCGGCACCCCGCTCAGGCCGCGAAGGCGCCACGCGAGCGCAGGGCCGCGATCTCGTCCGTCGAAAGGCCGAACTCCGCCAGCACGTCCTCGGTATGCTCGCCGAGAAGCGGCGCGTGCCTGCGCGCGCGCTGCGGCGTGCCGGTGAGCTTCACGGGGAAACCGATATTCGGCACCGTGCCCTCGATCGGATGGGGAACCTCGATGCGCATCTGCCGGTGCCGGCCATGCTCGCTCTCGAACGCTTCCGGATAGGTGTTCATGCGGCCGGCCGGAATGCCGGCTTCGAGGAGCAGGGACACCCATTCCTCGGCAGTCCTGGCGGCAAAGCTCCGCTCCAACTCCTCGATCAGTTCCTCGCGGTTGGCGAGCCGCGCGGGAATGTCGACGAAGCGGCTATCCTCGAAGAGTTCGGCGCGGCCGAGTACATCACAGAGTAGGCGCCAGAGCTTCTGGTTCGTGGCGCCCATGACGAAGTAGCCATCGGAGGCGTGCACCGCCTGGTAGGGGGCGCTCATGCGGTTGGAGGTGCCGAGCGGCTGCGGGATCCGGCCCGTCCCCCAATATTCCGACACGTCCCAGATCGAGAAGGCCAAGGCCGCGTCGAAGAGCGAGGCATCGATATACTGGCCCTCGCCGCTGGTCTGCCGGCCAATATAGGCGGAAAGAATCGCGTAGACGGTGAACAACGCACAGCCGATATCGGCGACGGGCACGCCGGCCTTGACCGGCGGACCGCCCGGATGGCCGGTCACGCTCATCACCCCCGACATCGCCTGCGCCATCAGGTCGTAGCCGGGGCGCTTCGCCCAGGGGCCCGACTGGCCGAACCCCGAGATGCTCGCATAGATGAGTCCTGGATTGCGGGCGCGCATCGCCTCGTATCCGAGGCCGAGGCGTGCCATGACGCCGGGCCGGTAATTCTCGACCAGCACGTCCGCAGTGGCGGCCATATCGAGAAGAAGGTCGCGCCCCGCATCGGATTTGAGGTTCAGGGCAACGCTGCGCTTGTTCCGGTTCATGTTGAGGAAGCCCATGCTGTCGGGCCCCTTCATCTTGAACCCCATGGCGCCGCGCGTCTGGTCGCCCGTGCCCGGCGGCTCGATCTTGATGACATCCGCTCCGAGATCGGCGAGCAGCATGCTGCAGAACGGCCCCGCCATCACCTGCGTCACGTCGAGAACCCGGATGCCCGCGAGGGGGAGGGGGCGGGGGCCATCGTGCACGGAGTGATCCATCGTGCTCGTTTCCTGTTTTGCGCCGGGGGCGGACGTAGCCCGCCGGCTGGAATGTCGCTGACGGGGGCAAAGTCTGCCCGCATCTCCTTGCCTCGCTCGCAGAGCACCACGCCGTCATTCCGGGGCGCCGCAGGCGAGCCCGGAATCCAGAGCCGCCGACGCTGTAAAGTCCTGCACCACCTATGTTTCTGGATCCCGGGCTCCGCTGCGCGGCCCCGGGATGACCTAGTGCTGCGCGTGGGTTTCCGCCGGACAGATTGGCATCTGCAATCGCCCCCCTGCGCAGGCCACCGCCCGCAGAGGGGAAAGTAGAATGCCCACTACTCCGCCGGCACGGCCCGCCCGAGCGGTACCACCGGTTCCTCTTCGAACGGCCGTTCCGGGTGCATGGTGAAGGCGAGGCCCGCGCCCAGGAGGCAGAGGCCGATGGAGCCGACGAAAGGCAGGGTCCAACTCCCCGTCATGTCCACGATCATTCCAAATACGATCGGCGAGATGATCGCCGCCACCGCCGAGCCGGTGTTCATGAGACCCGCTGCAGTACCCGAATATTTCGGTGCGATGTCCATCGGCACCGACCAGATCGGGCCGATCACCAGTTCGGCGAAGAAGAAGCCGGAGCTGAGCAGCAACGCCACCAAGGTCAGGTCGCGGGTGAAGAACACGCCGGTGAGGCTCGCCGCCGCGCCGAGGAAGCCGACCACGATGACGCTGAGCCGGGCGAGCTTGAGATCGCCGGTGCGCTTCAGGATGCGGTCGCTGAACACGCCGCCCAGGGTGTCGCCGACGACACCGGCGAAGAACACGCCCGACGCGAACAGGGCCGAGTTCTTCAGATCGAGCCCATAATTGAGCTTGAAGAAGCTCGGGAGCCAGCCGAGGAACAGCCACAGGGTCCAGCCGTAGCAGAAATAGGTCAGCGTCACCGGCAGCATGCGCCGGGTGAGGCGGCCCCAAGGCACGTTCTGCTTGGCGCCGACCTTGCTCGGAGGTGGCAGGACCGCGAGTTCCTCCGGGGTGATCGCCGGGTGTTCTTTCGGATCGTCGCGAAAGTACCAGAACCAGACGACGACCCAGGCGAAGCTCGCCACGCCTAAGATGACGAAGCCGAGGCGCCAGCCGAACTGGTAGATCAGGAAGGCCACGATGGGCGGCGCCACCGCGTTGCCCAGTCGCGCGAAGGCATGCGTGATGCCCTGCGCGAAGCCACGCTTGCCCGGCGCGGTCCAGTTCTGCATGGCGCGGGTGGCGGTGGGGAAGGTGGCTCCCTCACCGAAGCCGAGGAGCACCCGGGCGAGGAACAGGCTGATGAGGCCGCCCACCATTCCAGTCAGGATCGTCGCCGAGGCCCAGATCAGGCCGCAGACGAGGAGCGTGCGCCTCGCGCCGAACTTGTCACCCACCGATCCGCCGATGACTTGGAAGATGGCATAGGGATAGGCGAAGGCGGACAGGATCAGGCCGAACTGAGTGTTCGACATCCCGAGATCTTTCATGATCTCGCCGCCCGCCGTGGCGATGTTCACCCGGTCGAGATAGGTGACGAAATACATCAGGCAGAGCAGGAACAGCACCATGTTCGACGCTGAGACGCGTCTTTTGGCTGGCGTCATCGGGGTTTCCTCGGGTTGAGCGCGCCACCCGCCCCGGTTTGATCACCGGTTGTTTGTGGGATCACGCGTGGTTGGTATGATCGGCGCGGCTCTCCTCCCTACAAGGGGGAGGGGACCTGCTACTCAATCGTCGATACCGGAGCGCAGGGCGTCCATGGCCGCCAGCACGCCGCCGCGCGTGTGCGGGACGCCGCCGGCCTTGAGGCCCATTTCGACGCCCGACAGCGCCGCCATCAGCATCAGGTCGTTGCATTCGCCGAGATGGCCGATGCGGAAGACCTTGCCCGCCACCTTGGCGAGGCCGGTGCCGAGCGAGAGGTCGTACTTCTCGAGGATCAGATTGCGCAGGGCATCCGCGTCATGGCCCTCCGGCATCACCACGGCGGTGAGCACGGGCGAGTATTCGGACGGCTCCCGGCACAGAACCTCCAGGCCCCACCCCTCCACGGCGGCGCGCGTGGCGGCGGCGAGACGCTGATGGCGGGCGAAAACCTGGGCCAAGCCTTCCTCCATCAACATGGCGATGGCTTCGCGCAGGCCGTAGAGCAGGTTCGTGGCGGGCGTATAAGGGAAGTAACCGCCGGCATTCGGCTTCAGCATGTCCTCCCAATCCCAATAGGAACGGGGCAGCGTCGCCGTCTTCGCGGCGGCCAGGGCCTTGTCGGACAGGGCGACGAGACCGAGGCCCGGCGGCAGCATCAGGCCCTTCTGCGAGCAGCTCACCGCGACGTCGACGCCCCATTCGTCATGGGCGTATTCGGCCGAGCCGAGACCCGAGATCGTGTCGACGAGGAAGAGAGCAGGGTGGTTCGCCCGGTCGATGGCCTTGCGGATGTCCGCGATCCGGCTCGTGGCCCCGGTGGAGGTCTCGTTGTGGACCACCATCACGGCCTTGATCGACTTAGCGCGGTCCTCGGCCAGGATCGCCTCGACCTGCGCCGGATCGACCCCGCGGCGCCAGTCGCCGGGGACGAACTCCACTTCGATGCCCCAGCGCGCCGCCATCTGTCGCCACAGGGTGGCGAAATGGCCCGTCTCGAACATCAATACCCGGTCGCCCGCGGAGAGCGTGTTGACGATGGCGGATTCCCAAGCACCCGTGCCGGAACCCGGATAGATGATCACCGGCGAGCGCGTCTGGAAGACGGCCTGGGCGCCTTCTAGCACCGCCTTGCCAAGCCCGGCGAAATCGGGACCGCGATGGTCGATCACGGGCATGTCCATGGCCTGCAGGACGCGCTCGGGTACCGGACTGGGGCCCGGAATATGCAGGAAATGGCGTCCGGTCCGTGTCGTCATCGAGATCTCCGCGATGGTCCGTCGAGGGAAAGCTGTACCCCGGATCGATGCTTCAAGAGGTAACGGGGCGGAAAATTGCATTCATTTTTTGAGAGGGCAAGAACTATTATGCGGACATCCATCCTCGACCTCCGCGCTTTCGGCTGCTAAGTTCGCATTATGGTGCTTGACCCTGTCACAGAGCCGGAGGCCGATGCCGGCCTCGCCGCGATCGACGGAGCGCGTTTCCCCGCGTTCCCATCACTCGTGAAATCCCTCCACGGCGAGCTTCTGGCCCGCCTGCGGGACTACATCGTCGAGGGCAATCTCGCTGCTGGCGCACGGGTGCCGGAGCGCATGCTCTGCGAGCATTTCGGCATCTCGCGCACGCCCTTGCGAGAGGCGCTGAAGGTGCTGGCCTCCGAAGGGTTGATCGAGCTTCTGCCGAACCGGGGCGCGCGGGTGCGCCAGCTCGGCGCCGAGGAACTGGTGGACCTGTTCGACGTGATGGGTGGTCTCGAGGCCTTGGCCGGGCGCCTAGCCTGCGAAAAGATCACGCCGGAAGCCTATGCGGAGATCGAGCGTCTCCATCACGAGATGTACAGCAGCTACATGCGGCGCGATCTGCATGGCTATTTTGCCTGCAATCAGGCGATCCACGACCGGATCGTTCAGGCGGCCGATAACGAGCCGTTGCGGACGAGCTACGCCAACTTTGCGGGGCGCCTGCGCCGTGTGCGTTACTCCGCCAATCTGGACGAGAACCGCGACCGTTGGGGCGAGGCGATGCGCGAGCACGAGGAAATTCTCGATGCGTTGCGCCGGCGCGCCGGCAGCGAGCTCAGCGATATTTTGTTCAGGCACCTGCGAAACAAGCGCCGCGCGGCGGAAGGGCGGGAGACTGCACCTCCGCCGGACGATGCCTCTGCCGCGTCGTGATGGCGGTTCAGCGGCGCTCGCCGTGAAATCGCTCGGCTTGGGCCTGGATCACTTCCGCCGCTTCCAGGATTCCGGCCCGATCGACGTCGAGATGGGTGGTCGCGCGGATCTGGTGCTGCCCGATGGCGCGGATGCGGATGCCCTCGGCGAGGCAGGCTTCGGCAAAGGCCGTTGCGGTGATGCCCAGCGGCTCCACCGAGAAGCACAGGATGTTGGACTGGGCCGCATCGGGCGGGATGGCGAGGCCGGGCGCGCCAGCGATGCGGGCCTTCAACTCGCCGGCATTGGCATTGTCGAGTTCCAGCTGGTCCACATGGTGATCGAGAGCGTAGAGGCCGGCCGCAGCGAGGATGCCCGACTGACGCATGGCGCCGCCGAGCCGGTACTTCCACCGCCACGCCTCGACGATAAAGTGCGACGAGCCGCACAGAACGGCGCCGACCGGGCAGCCGAGGCCCTTGCTCAGGTCGATCCAGGCGCTGTCGAAGCCTTTGGCATAATCCCTGGCGGAGATGTCGGTGGCGGCCACGGCGTTGAGGAGGCGCGCCCCGTCGATATGCGCCTTCATGCCCTTGCGATCGGCGAGGTCGCGGATGCGGCGCATGTCGGTGAGCGGCCAGACCGAGCCGCCCGAAAAGCTCGTGGTCTGCTCCACCGAGACCAGGGCCGAGCGCGGCGCCGTGCGGGCGGGCGGGCGGATCGCCGCTTCGAACGCCTCGGGCGTGTAGATGCCGGCCGGGGTCGCCAAGGCCTTCACCGAGACGCCGCCGATGGCCGCCGAGCCGGCGGCCTCGGTGTTGTAGATATGGGACTGATCGTCGACCACGATCTCGTCGCCGGGGCGGGTCTGGACCAGGATCGAGACGAGGTTGCACATCGTGCCCGAGGGCATGAACACCCCCGCTTCCATGCCGAGCAGGTCAGCGACGCGCTCGCACAAGGCCAGGGTCGTCGGATCGGAATCGGATTGCTCGTCGCCGACCTCCGCGCGTGCCATGGCGTCGCGCATGCCGGGCGTTGGCCGCGTCTGTGTATCGCTATACAAATCGATCATCTGCCGGCCCTGTTTTGCATGCAATCCGTGCGGGCCATTCTAGCCGGTCGGGACGATCCCGCCACCCTATCGGAATCTGCATCGCTTTGAAGCCGGCCGACGGCACTCCCACGAGGACGATGGATCATGACCGCAACGGCTGAGCCCGCCACCGGCCCGAACCGCGCCCCTTCGCCCGTCGCCGGGCCGGGGCCGGTCAGTCCGCGCGCCGCCAACCGCCAGGGCGCCGGCCTGCCGCGCCGTCTCGCAGAGGCCCTCGCCGGTGAGGCGAAGTTCGATGCCTTCACCCGGGGTCGCTATTCCAACGACGCTTCGATCTACCAGATCATGCCGGCGGGGGTGGTCCTGCCCCGCAGCGCCGCCGATATCGCCGCCACCCTGAAGATCGCGGCCGAGCACGATGTGCCGGTGATCATGCGGGGCGGCGGCACGTCCCAGAACGGCCAGCCCATCGGGCGCGGCCTCGTGGTCGATTGCTCGCGCCATTTCAATGGAATCATCGCCTACGACGCGCAAGCCGGAACGATCACCGTCGAGCCCGGCATGGTGCTGGAACGGTTGAACACGCGGGTGAAGGCCGATGGCTGGTTCTTTCCCGTGGAACCCTCCACCGCCACCCGCTGCACCATCGGCGGCATGGCCGGCAACAATTCCTGCGGCGCCCGCTCCCTGCGCTTCGGCAAGATGAGCGACAACGTGCTCAGGCTTGAAGCTCTGTTCCATGACGGCGAGCCCTTCGGCTTCGGTCTCACCGGCAACGAGGCGACGGGCGTCACCGGCTCGCGGCGGGCCGGCGAGCTCGCCGCCGCCATGCGGGCCCTGGCCGAATCCGAGCGCGACGAGATCCTGCGCATGTACCCGCGCGTGCAGCGCCGGGTCGGCGGCTACAATCTCGATGCGCTGATCGAGGCGAGGCCGAACCTCGCCCATCTCCTCGTCGGCTCGGAGGGCACGCTGGCGGCCACCACCAGCGTGACGTTGAAGCTGTCGCGCCTGCCGACGCACCGGGTCATGGGCGTCTGCCACTTTCCCTCGTTCCGCTCCGCCATGGAGACGACGAAGGCGATCGTCGATCTCGATCCCGTGGCGGTGGAGCTCGTCGACAACAACGTGCTGGTGCTCGGCGCCGACATCCCGCTGTTCCGGGCGACGCTGGCCGACATCACCCGTGGCACGCCGAATAGTCTGCTCCTGGTGGAATTCGCCGGCGACGACCGGGACGCGCTCCTGGCCGATCTTCGGCGTCTCGACGCGTGCATGGCCGATAACGGCCATGTGGACGCCGTCGTGGAGGTTCCCGAACCGGTGCGCCAGAAATCGGTCTGGGAGGTACGCGAGGCCTGCCTCAACATCATGATGTCGATGAAGGGGGATGCGAAGCCCGTCTCCTTCATCGAGGATTGCGCGGTGCCGCTGGAGCATCTCGCGGATTACACCGACGCGGTGACGGAGGTGTTCACCCGCCACGGCACGCGCGGCACCTGGTACGCCCATGCCTCCGTCGGCTGTCTGCACGTGCGCCCGATCCTCGACATGAAGCAGGGCGGGGATGTCGCCAAGATGCGCGCCATCGCGGAGGCCGCGAGCGAACAGGTCCGCCGCTTCAAGGGCTCCTATTCGGGCGAGCATGGCGACGGCATCTCGCGCTCCGAATACATCGCGCCGATGTTCGGCGAACGCCTGACCCGCGCCTTCGAACAGGTGAAGGACACGTTCGACCCGGAGAACCGGCTCAACCCCGGCAAGATCGTCCGGCCGCTCAAGATGGACGACCGCTCGCTGATGCGGTTCCAGCCGGGCTATTCCGTGAGCCAGCCGGCGAAGACCGCCCTCGACTGGTCCGAATGGGGCGGCTTCGGCGGCGCAGTCGAGATGTGCAACAACAACGGTACCTGCCGGAAGCTCGCGGGCGGGGCGATGTGCCCGTCCTACCGGGCCACGAAAGACGAGCAGCACCTCACCCGTGGCCGGGCGAACTCCCTGCGGCTGGCGATTTCGGGCCAACTCGGTAAGGACGCCTTTACCAGCCCCGAGATGAAGCGGACCCTGGATCTCTGCGTCTCGTGCAAGGCCTGCCGCCGCGAATGCCCCACCGGCATCGACATGGCGAAGATGAAGGTCGAGTTCCTGCACCATTACCATGCCCGCCACGGCCTACCCCTGAAGGAACGGCTGGTGGCGGCCCTGCCGCTCTATGCCGGCACCGCCGCCTGGCTGGCGCCGCTCCTCAACCTGCGCGATCGCCTTCCCGCATTGGCTAAACTGTCGGAGCGGGTGGCAGGGCTCTCGGCGCGCCGCACCCTGCCGCGCTGGCGCAGGCCCTGGGTCGAGCAGGGCGAGCCGGCGCATCCCGGCGACGTGACCGGGGACTTCCGCGACATCGTCCTGTTCGGCGACACGTTCAACCGCGCCTTCGAGCGGGAGAACCTGGAGGCGGCCGAGCGTGTGCTGATCGCCGCCGGTTACCGTCTGCATCGGGTCTTCCCCAACCGTGGACGCCGCCCCCTCTGCTGCGGCCGCACCTACCTCGCCTCCGGCCAGACCGACCGGGCCCGCGAGGAGGCCCGCCGCACGCTCACCACCCTACTGCCGTTCATCCGAGCGGGCGCCCGGATCGTCGGGCTCGAACCTTCCTGCCTGCTGACCTTCCGCGACGAGTTCGCTTCCCTGCTTCCCGGCCCGGAGGCTGGGGAGCTGAGCAAGGCGAGCCTGCTATTCGAGGAGCTGCTCGCCGTCGATCTCGATGCCGGGCGGATCGCCCTGCCTCTGGCGGACCAGGGCGGCCGGGTCGCCCACCTGCACGGCCATTGCCACCAGAAGGCCTTCGCCGCCATGGGCGCGGTGGAGACGGTGCTGCGCGCGGTGCCGGGGCTCGACGTGCGGGTCATCGAGTCGAGCTGCTGCGGCATGGCGGGCGTTTTCGGATACGGCGCGGAGACCATCGACGTGTCGCTCGCCATGGCCGAGCTCTCGCTGTTCCCGGCCCTGCGCGAGGCCGGCCCGGACGATCTCGTCGTGGCCGACGGCACCAGCTGCCGCCACCAGATCCATGACGGTCTCGGGCTCGAAGCGCTCCATGTCGCGCGGGTCCTCGACCGGGCGATGGCGGCGTCGGCCGAACGTCACTGACGGCCGTGCCGGGTGGCTGGTCATGGTCGCGAGGGCATGATGGATGGTATCGAGAAAGGCGGGCCTCCTTTCTCGATTGGAATCCGCCTCGCTCAGGGGACAACATGACCGACCTGAAGCAGAACAAAGCGAATGTGATCGCCTTCTATCGGTTGATGTTCGACGAGTGTCGGCCGCGAGAAGCCATCGAGCGTTATGCGGGCGACGACTACATC
Organism: Methylobacterium sp. Leaf91; assembly: GCF_001422815.1. GTDB lineage: Bacteria > Pseudomonadota > Alphaproteobacteria > Rhizobiales > Beijerinckiaceae > Methylobacterium. Next base: position 62,874 of record NZ_LMMP01000002.1, read on the forward strand.
CAGCACAACCCGCATGTGGCGAATGGCAAGGACGGCTTCATCGCCTATTTCGAGCGCATGGCGCGCGAATGCCCGGGCAAGCGCGTGGAGGTGAAGCGGGCGGTCGCCGAGGGCGATCTGGTCGTGCTGCATTGCCTGCAGCACTGGCCGGGCGACCACGATTATGCGGCCATCGATATCTTCCGGCTCGATGAAGGCGGCAGGATCGTCGAGCACTGGGACGTGCTGCAGATCCTGCCGGATTCTTCCGCCAATCCGAACGGAATGTTCTGAGCGGTCGGATCGCTCACCTCCTCGGCTATGTCCCCGTCCGGCCCCAATCGGCCGCCGACGTGTTGGGACCGCCGACCGAGCTCACCGCGAACTGCGTCGCATCCTCCGGGTCATGGCAACGAGTTCGTCACGAGCAGTCAAGTGCGGCATCCTCGGTGCTGGGCGTTTCGGATGTGCCTATTGGGAGGGGCCGGATTCACCCGATGAATGCTGTCCTGTCCGCTCTTGCCGAAGCAACCGGCGCTTCGCGGTGAACGGCCTCCTCGCCGGGAACGGCCCCAGAAGGCGAGGTACTGGGAGATCCAAGGGCCGCCTCCTTGCCATCCGCCACTTCGCAAAGGATGCCGACAGACCGCCGGGCAAGGTGAAGGATCGCTTAACATCCAGTCATATTGTTAGCGTCAGGGCCTATAGTAATAAAAGATACATTCTTTTGGGATATCTCATATCAATATCAATTGTAGGTACTGATATGAATCTCGGAAGCTTCAAAATACTTCACAAGATTTGTGCAGTCATCGCGCTCATTGGTATGATCGTCGGCGGCTGCGTCTGGTATGCGGAAGCGCGCATGACAGCAATCGATGATGCTTACACTTCGTTCATCGTGCGGGAGACTCGTGCGGTTGCCAGTTTGCGGCGAGCCAACCGACACGTCGTCGAACTCAACTACAACGTCTATCGGCTGATCGCCGAGACGGACCCGAAGCAGATGGACGAGGCCTCCGCGAATTTCGACGTTGCTGCGGAAAGGCTCAGAGCCATTTTCAAGCTCCTTCACGAGCAGGCTCCCACATTCACCGCGCGGCTGGCCGAGCAATCGACCATGATCGAAAACTATATCCGACAGACCACAGACGTGCGTGATCTAGCGCGTAAGAACGATCGCGCCAGGGCCTTGGCAGTCGCCCATGACAAGATCGATCCCATCTACTCGCAAATCACCGGTTCCATTGCCAAGCTCTCCGACGATCTCCAGCAGTTCGTGGCCCATGCCGCCGACGACCTGACCGCGCAGACCAATGCGACACGTCACGCTCTGGTCCTCATCAACGGCCTCGGCCTCGGCCTGGGAATGATCGTCGCGATCCTCGTCGTCATCGTCGGCGTCACCCGGCCGATCGGACGCCTCACCGACATCATGGGCCGGCTGGCCTTGGGCGATGTCACCACGGAGGTCACCCTCCAGGACCGCCGAGACGAGGTGGGAACGATGGCCGGTGCGGTGCAGGTGTTCAAGGACGGCATGATCCAGGCGCGCGTCCTGGAAGCCGAGACCGTCCAGGCCCGTCTGGCGGCCGAAGAGCAGCGCAAGCTCGGGATGCTCCAGATGGCGGATTCCTTCGAGGCGGCGATCGGTGGGATCGTCGGGATGGTCTCGTCCTCGGCCACGGAATTGCAGGCGACGGCGCAGACCATGACCTCCACCGCCACCGAGACCGCGAGCCAATCCACCACCGTGGCGGCCGCCGCCGAGGAAGCCGCCACCAACGTCAACACGGTCGCCGCCGCCGCCGAAGAACTCGGCGTCTCGGTCCAGGAGATCGCCCGCCAGGTGAGCGGGTCGGCCGATCTCGCCCAGCGTGCCGTCGTTGAGGCCGATCAGAGCGGGGTCCTCGTCCAGACCCTGAGCCAGGCCGCTGCCCGCATCGGCGACGTCGTCGTCCTGATCTCGAACATCGCGAGCCAGACGAACCTGCTGGCGCTCAACGCTACGATCGAGGCGGCCCGCGCCGGAGAGGCCGGACGCGGCTTCGCGGTGGTGGCCACGGAGGTGAAGGAGCTGGCGGGCCAGACCGCGCGGGCGACGCAGGAGATCTCGGAGCAGATCACCCAGATGCAAGGGGCGACCGGGCAGGCGGTTTCGGCGATCGCCACCATCACCACGCGCATTCGCGACATCGACGCCGTGGCCACGACGATCGCCGCGGCGGTGGAGGAGCAGGGAGCCGCGACCCAGGAGATCGTCCGCAACGTGTCCCAGGCCGCGACGGGCACCAGCGAAGTGACGAGCAACATCTCGGGCGTGGCCAGCGCCGCCGAGGAGACCGGAGCCGCGGCCAACCAGGTTCTGACCTCCGCATCGGAACTCTCGCATCAATTCGAGCACCTCACCGCCGAGGTCAAGCGGTTCCTCGCGACCGTCCGGGCCGCCTGAGGCCGGCACGACGAGCAGGGACGGTCCGGCGGGTGCGGGGCTCGGCGGACCATGAAACGGGGATTCCGGAGATGAGGCTCCTGTATCTCCAGGCCTGGGGGCGATCGGCAAGCGAGCCCGGGAATACTGTCTTGACAGCGGCGCTCGCCGGCTCGACCTCTCCTTGAGACGGCGAGCCGCCTCTCATCGAGTTTTCAAACCCATGGCAACAGATCCGTCACCGGCCGGCGCCGGTCGTTCCAGGCCGGGATTGCGAGGTTCCCGCCAAATCGCCTCCGGGTGGGCCGGTGGCCGGGCATGAGTACCTTCCTGTCTGCCTTAGCCGGTGGTGCCCTGATCGGGACTTCCGCCGCCCTGCTCCTCATCCTCAACGGTCGCATCGCCGGAATCAGCGGCATTACCGCCGGGGCAGTGATGCCGTTGAGCCGGGACACGCCGTGGCGTTGGGCCTTTCTCGCCGGCCTGCTCCTCGGCCCGGTCCTGTATCGCCTCGCCTTCGGTGCATGGCCCGTCGTGCAGCTCGACGCGCCGTGGAGCCTGGTCGTCCTCGGCGGCCTCCTCGTCGGCTACGGGACGCGGCTGGGCGGGGGCTGTACCAGCGGCCACGGCGTCTGCGGCCTCGCCCGGCTGTCGCCCCGCTCCATCGCGGCGGTGGCGACCTTCATGGCCGCCGCCGCCGGGACGGTGTTCCTCGTCCGACATGGAGGATGGTGATGGAAATCCTGCGCGCCTCGGTGGGGCTGCTCGCCGGCCTGCTGTTCGGTTTCGGCCTCGCTCTGTCGGGCATGATGGACCCGGCACGCGTCCTGGGCTTCCTCGACGTGGCCGGCGCCTGGGATCCGAGCCTCGCCTTCGTGCTAGCCGGCGCGGTCGCCGTCTCGGCGCTCGGCTACCTGCTCGTGTCGCGGATGCGCAAACCCGTTCTCGCGCAGCGTTTCGAGATTCCCCGCAACCGCCCGATCACGGCGAGCCTCATCGCGGGCGCCGTTCTGTTCGGCATCGGCTGGGGCCTCGTCGGCCTCTGCCCCGGCCCTGCCCTCGTCGGCCTGACCCTGGGCCTGCCTCAGGTCATTGGGTTCGTTGCCGCGATGGTTGTGGGGATGCTGCTCCACCGCTTCACCGCTGCGGCATCCGGCAGGTGACACCGGCCGACTGCGCGGCGGCGGGCGTCCGCCGAATGCGCCGAGGACGACCATTGGTCGGGATCAGCGCCGCTTGTTATGAAACGCACATCATTCGGCCCGGTCGGAGAACCGACCGGGCCGAATGATGTCGCATCGCGTTCTCGGATCCCGACGCTATCGGCGCGGCAGGCTGTGGAGCCCCTTCAGGAAGGCGTCTACGTCCGCGCGGGTGTTGTAGAAGGCCAGCGAGGCGCGCACCGACTGGTCGACGCCGAAGCGGCGCAGGGCCGGCAGGGCGCAATGGTGGCCCGAGCGCACGGCGATGCCGCGGGCGTCGAGGTGCTTGGCCACCGCTTCGTTGTCATGCCCGTCGACGACGAAGGACATGACGCTGGCTTTCTGTCGCGCGGTCCCGATCAGGCGCAGGCCCTTCACCTCGGCGAGCCCGGCTTGCGCGTATTCGAGCAGGTCGTGCTCGTAGGCCGCGATGCCGGGAAGTCCGACGCTCTCGAGGTAGTCCAGAGCCGCGCCGAGCCCGACCGCTCCCGCGATGTCCGGCGTGCCCGCCTCGAACTTCTCGGGAACGCCCTTGTAGACCGTCTTCGAGAAGGTGACGTCCTCGATCATGTGGCCGCCGCCCTGCCACGGGGGCATCGCCTCCAGCAGCGCGCGCTTGCCGTAGAGGGCGCCGATGCCCGTCGGCCCGAACACCTTATGCCCGGAGAAGACGAGGAAGTCGGCGTCCAGCGCCTGCACGTCCAGGGGGATGTGCGGCGATGATTGCGCCGCATCCACCAGCACAGGCACCCCGTAGGCATGCGACAGGGCGATGATCTCACGGACCGGGTTGATGGTGCCCATAGCGTTGGCCACATGGGTGACCGAGACGATCTTGGTGCGGCCCGACAGGAGGGTCGCGAACTGCTCGAAGATGATCTCGCCGCGATCGTCCACGGGAATCACGCGCAGGGTCGCCCCGGTCGCCTGGGTGAGGAGCTGCCAGGGGACGATGTTGGCGTGATGCTCGATGGTCGAGATGATGATCTCGTCGCCCGGGCCGATATTGGCGCGACCGTAGGAGTTGGCGACGAGGTTGATCGCTTCGGTGGTGCCCCGGAGGAAGATGATCTCGTCCGTCGAGGCGGCGTTGATGAAGCGACGCACCTTCTCGCGCCCGCCCTCGAACAAGTCCGTGGAGCGCGCCGCAAGGGTGTGAGCGGCCCGGTGAATGTTCGAGTTGTGGCGGGCGTAGAACTCGGACGTCGCGTCGATGACGCTCTGCGGCTTGTGGGTGGTGGCTGCATTGTCGAGCCAGACCAGCGGATGCCCGTTGATGCTCTGGTGCAGGGCCGGGAAGTCCTTGCGCACCCGCTCCACGTCGAAGGGGGCCGCCACCGGGCTGGAGCCCTGCGACGAGACATGGGGCGCATGGCCGGGGCGAGGCTCGTGGCGAGTCGACGGGGCGGGCGCGGCGTTGCCCGTCCGGCTGCGGTCGGTCAGGAAGTAGTACTCGCCCGGCGAGAACGGCTCGTCGGCGATCTCCACCTTTCGGCCTGCATTCGGAGAAGTCCGGCCGGCGCGGGAGACTGTCTCCTGCGAGGCGTCCGGACGCGAGGCGTTCTGGCCCCGATGACCGGGCGCTTCCGGCACCAGGGACGGCGCGAACCCATGCGCGAAGGCATTGGCGCGCGGGTGGTCCTTGGCGATCGTGGCGTGGAGATCGTGGCCGCCTGGGAGGAAGGCGGCGACATCGGCGACGCTCGGCACGAAGAACTCGGGCAGGCCCCCACGGGGAGCCTGCGCCTCGGGATGGACCGAGGGAAACGCCGAGGGCTGCGCGAAGCCCGGACCGGTGAGGCCGGGAAGGCCGACCGGAGGGGCTCCGAACGAGCGGGCGGCCAGCGCCGAGGCGTCGGGCTGGAGGCCCGACGGCGCGGAGCCCGAGGGGATCGACGGCGTGCCGAGATCCGCTTTGGGGGCGAAGGCCTGGGGGGCGATCGGGTGGCCGAAACCCTGGGGCGCATTCTCCAGGGCTTGCGGCAGCTGTGGGGTGGCCTGCGGCGCTTGCGGCGTCTGCGGCAGGGTGGGAGTCAGGGGCGCGGACGCCGCCTGACCCTGACCGTAGATCTCGCGGGCGAGGCGCCCGACGAGATCCGCATGCGCCGTGTCACCGAACAACCCCGTGGGGAGGCCCGGCGCGTTAGGCGTAGTCATGGTAGTTGCCCAGCAGCACGTTATCGAGGCGTGCGATGGCGTCTTCCACCAGCACCGCAGCCGAGAAGTAGCGGGTCACGAGGTGCGAGGCGATGGAATGGTCGTTGGTGCCCATGTAGCGCACCGACAGGCCGGTCTCGATCTCGCCGGTGACGCCGGATTTCTGCAGGCCGACCACGCCCTGTTCGCCTTCGCCGACGCGGAGCAGCAGGATCGAGGTGGTCTGGGCGCCGGACACCGGGTCGATGTCGATGGGGAGCTTGTCGCTCGGCACGATCGGAACGCCGCGCCAGGTGAGGAAGGGCGAGCCGAACAGGTGGATCACCACCGGGGGCACGCCGCGGCGGGTGGCTTCACGACCGAAGGCCGCGATGGCGCGGGGATGGGCCACGAAGAAGGCGGGCTTCTTCCAGACCAGGGTCAGCAACTCGTCGAGATCGTCCGGGGTGGGCGGGCCGCCACGGGTGGGGATGCGCTGGCGCTGGCTGACTTCGTGGAGCAGGCCGAACTCGGAATTGTTGAAGAGCTCCCACTCTTCCCGCTCCTTCACGGCATCGACCGTGAGGCGGATCTGCTCGCGCAGCTGGTCGATCTCGTTGGAATAGAGATCGGTGACGCGGGTATGGGTGTGGAGGATCGTCTGGATCGTGGAGAGGTGGTACTCGCGCGGGTTCACTTCGTAATCGACGAAGGTCGTGGGCAGGCGCGGCTCGCCGGTATGGACCGCCAGAAGCTCGATTCCCTGCTCGCCCTCGCTGTTGGTGTGACCCTTGAGGCGGTCACGCTCTTCCACGAACTGAGAGATGCGCGAGCGGATGCCCTCGTCCTCGATGGCGGAGCGGTCGAGGGTGAGGAGCGTCACCGCCGAGAGCGCCTTCACGGCGGGGGCGGGGGCGTTCTCGCTCACAAGGTCGCTGTCGCCGAAATAGTCGCCACCGGTGGCGAGGCCCTGGCGCAGGCGGTTCTTGAACGGGCCCGACAGGGTCAGCTCGACCGTACCCTCGGCCACGACGGTGAGGCTGCGGCCGGTGGAGCCCTCCTCGGCGATGATCTCGCCCGCCTTGTGCTGGGAGACGGTGAACTTGGAGGCCAACGCCGACAGCTCGTTGTCGCCGAGACGGCTGAACAGCGGGACACTGCGCAGAGAGGCCGGGCGCACGGTGCGGGTGCCGCCGTCATTGGCGAGCTCGATGCGGCCGGGCTTGGCCAGCACCACGGCGCGGCGGTTGACCCGGTAGACGCCGCCGGCGACGTCGACGAAGGGCAGCAGGCGATGGAACCAGCGTGGGGTATTGGCCGCGTTCTGGACCGAAGTGACGGTTGCCGTCGCGAGATTGCGTGCCGCCGAGGCGCTCACGCTCAGACCGGGTCCACTCATCGGGGTTTATCTCCGTATTCCGGCAGGAGGCAGCGATCAGCCGCGACGCGGCAAGACCGCATCGGAACCGCACCAGTCGCGCGTCCGCTTTCGCCATTGAATGATCTTGGGCTGATCTTGCCCATAATCCGCTGCATCAGACAAAGCGTCGCTGCAGGGATGGGCTGTGTCTAACTCTTGTTACAGAAACGGGTCAACGGAATTAATTTCTATATTTTTTGGGTATCTTAGATCAGATATTCTATTCGCTGACTTATATGACAATGCTGATCTCTCATTCGCCAAATCGAGAGATTTTTAATCCACCCCGAGGGGGTTCAACGAAAACCAAGAGCTGAAAAATCGTTTCGCTAGATCCCGTCGCCGAAGAACTGATCCATGCTTTGTGCGGGATCTTCGGCCGTGACGATCCGTGAGACGACGCGGGCCGGCACGCCCGCCACAGTGGTGTGGGCGGGAACGTCGTGCAGCACCACAGCGGCGGCGGCGACCTTCGCGCCTTCGCCGACGCGGATGTTGCCCAGCACCTTGGCTCCGACGCTGAGCAGAACCCCGCGTTCGATCTTGGGGTGCCGGTCGCCGCTCTCCTTGCCGTTGCCCCCGAGGGTGACCGATTGCAGGATCGAGACGTCATCGGCGATCACCGTGGTCTCGCCGATGACGACCCCGGTGGCGTGGTCGATGAACACCCCCGAGCCGATTCGCGCGGCCGGGTGGATATCGGCCCCGAACACCTCGGAGATTCGGCTCTGGATATGCAGCGCGAGGGTGACGCGGCCCTGGTGCCAGAGCCAATGGGCGACGCGGTAGCCCTCCAGGGCGGCAAGGCCCTTGTAGAACAGAAAGGGGTCGAGGTAGCGCCGGCAGGTGGGGTCGCGCTCGCGGATGGCGACGAGGTCGCGCACCGCATGGTCGCCCGCGTAAGGATCGGCCTGGAAAGCCGAGAGGCAGAGGTCGCGGGTGGAAAGGCGGGCGAGATCACCGTCGCCGAGGCGGTGGGCGAGCCTGTAGGCGAAGGCGTGGATCAGGCTCGGCTGGTCGAGGACCGTGGCCTGGATGATCCCGGCATAGAGCGGCTCCTCGATCAGCGCGGCCTCGGCCTCGGCGCGCATGGCGTTCCAGACGTCGGATTCGGCCGTGGTCCGGCTCACGTTGCGCAGAGGCGGGCGCAGGATGTTGCTATTCGGATGATCGCCGGAACGGCGCGAGGCTTGGGCACCGGCAGTCATATGTCTCGCGTCCTGGGCGGGCTCGGACGAGCCCTGTCGTGATCGAAGAGTCTGGGATCAGCCGACGCGCTGGAACAGCGTCGCGATGTAGCCCACGAGCAGGCCGTGGCCTTCGAAGTGGACGTCCACGGCCTGGGCGCCACCGGCGGCGGGAAAGACATCGACGATGCGTCCGGTGGCATGGCGCCAGATTCCGAGTGCTTCGGCGACATCGAGCCTCGCAAACACGACCTGATCTCCGAGAACCATCACTCGCTCCTACGGGCGTCGTCTTCTATGTGGGAGGACCGTCATCCGGCCGGCCTCGGCCTCGAGGGGGCGGCGGCAGGGACGGGATCTGGATTTATGGACCGCTAGCAGCGCCCGCGACGCTGCCGTAGTTTCGCTCCGCTCGGCGCCCGCCTTGCAGACCGCTCTGCAGCGGCGGCGACGTTCATCGCTGCCGGACAGGCGTTGATATCGGCGGGGGGCGACTCGAAGTGGCTCGGCACGGATATCCCATCGAAGCTCAGCGCCCGGACAGGATAGTCCTGGCAAGCATTTCGCGGAGAAACGACGTTCTCTACGGCTGGGATGTAGTGTGCCTATTCTCACCCTCCCGGGTCAACGAGAGGGATTTTCAAAGTCCAGGTGCTTCTGGAAAGATCCTCCCCCATCTTCATCAAGCTGGAGCAGGCTTGTGCTTTTAGAGCCCGAGACGATGTCTGGACCAACCGTCGGCCCCAGTGCGCCGGGCCCCGGGGTCAGATGCCGCTGAACCAATTGTAGCCCTGATCCTCCCAATAGCCGCCGGGATCATCATTGGTCGCGAAGACCGATACGATGTGTTTGGGGCTCTTGAAGCCGAGCTTCGTCGGCACGCGCACGCGGAGGGGATAGCCATATTCGAGGGGCAGCGGCACACCGCCGAAATCCAGTGCCAGGACGGTCTGCGGGTGGAGGGCGCTCGGCATGTCGAGGCTGCCGTAATAGCGGTCGGCACATTTGAAGCCGACATACTTCGCGGTGAGGTCGGCACCGACCCGTTCGAGAAAAGACCTCAACGGTACGCCGCTCCACTGGCCGATCTGGCTCCAGCCCTCGATGCAGATATGCCGGGTGATCTGGCTCTCCTGCGGCAGGGCGCGCAGCCTTTGTAGAGTCCAGGGTGTCTTGTCGGCCACGAGGCCGCCGACATCGAGCTTCCACGTCGCCTCGTCGATCTCGGGTATATTGTCGGGTGGGTAGTAGGCGTTGAAGCGGAACGGCGTGTCGATCATGCTCGCCGGATAGGTCGGTGCGAGGGTGTTCGGATCGAACAGCCAGGCCTGGACTCGGTCGTTGGCCCGCGACATCGCCCAGAGCGCCCGATCGATCACCGTGCCGTTGGCGCCGGTGGAGAGGTCGCAGCCCGAGAGCAGCGACAGGGCACCGAGCGACAGGCCGGAGCGTAGGAACAGGCGGCGCTCCAGCTTCACCAGTTCCGGCTGGATCTCGCGGCGGAGCCCGCTCAGGCGTTTCGCCTCGTTCTCATCACGGCTCATGAGCGTACCTCCACCGGATCGACGGGGATACGGGCGCGGCCGGTGATCATTGCCACGAGGGTCCGCGGCACCAGGATCACCAGTGTGAGATGGAGCAGGATGAAGCCGACGAGGCCGGACATGGCGAGGAAATGGACGCGCCGTGCCGCTTCATAGCCGCCGAAGAGATTGGCCAGCCCCTGCAGTTGAACCGGCTTCCACAGCGCGAGCCCCGAGGCGAGGAGCAGGATGCCGAGGAGGAACGCCACCAGATAGGCGAGCCTTTGCACTGCGTTGTACTGGCCGATCCGGTGGGTCAGGCGCAGCTTCAGGGCAGCCGTGGCGTCGCGCCAGAACGCCGCCGGGCTCACCGGCAGGAACGAACGCACGAAGTGACGGGAGAGCAGGCCGTAGAGCGCGTAAACGAGGCCGTTCAGGGCGAACAGCCACATGGCGGCGAAGTGCCAGGCGAGCGCCCCGCCGAGCCATCCGCCGAGAGTCGCCCATTTCGGGAACACGAAGGGGAAGAGCGGAGAGGCATTATAGATCGCCCACCCGCTGAACAGCATACAGAACACCGCGATCGCGTTGATCCAATGTGTCACGCGCACAAGGAGGGGGTGGATCACCACAACGCGCGATTGGCCGGCGGCAGACGGTGACATCGCGTGTTCGACCTTTGACATGCATTTCGAACGGCGTTTCACGTACCCCGCCCACTCCCATTTGCTCCGCCGGTACCCTCCCCCCAAAGAGAGGGGAGGGCACAACGCCGTCACATCGATGGAACGGTCCCGTTGCGGCCGACGATCAGGATCACGGCGGAAGGCTTTCCATCGGCGCCCTTCTTGGTGAAGGCGACGACCTTCGCGCCGTCGACAACGATGGATTTGTCGCCCGGATCGACCTGGGTCACCGGCACGTCTTCCGGTACGGTCACCTTCTTCTCTCCGCCCTGATACTTGACCAGCAGGCTACGACCCTCGGTGCCGGAGATCGTTCCGATGGCGCCGTTGGTCATGGTGGAGTTGGAGCCGAGATCCCACGGATAATGGCCGTCGGCCGTGCCGCGCAGGGACGAGGCGAAGACGGTGACCTGCAGTGCCTTCTGCGTTCCATCCGGCTGCGGGATCGCCGCCGTGCCGATGTAACTGTCGGGCTTGATGTCGGAGAGCCTGCCGGTGGAAGCCGCCAGCACCTTCACATCCGGCGCCATGCTCACCGTCAGCGACTCCCCGACGCGCGGCTTGATGGTGACGACCGCCCCGTCGACCTTCTCGATGGTCCCGCGATAGCGCGTGATGTCATCGGCCCGCGCGGCGGTGGCCGTCATGGCGAGCGTCAAGGTGAGCGTCGTCAGAAAGGACTTGAGCATGGCGTACCCTCAGGCGTGGGAGTTCGGCGCCGTTGTAACCGAGGCAGGCGGCAGGGATCACACCTCGGTGCCGGGGCTGCGCCGATGCCCCGGACGATCAAAGTCGCGCTGAGGCGCGGGTCACATCGGCGGGACGGTACCGTTCTCGCCGACGATCAACCGGTCGGCCACGACCGCGCCGGTTGCATCCGCCTTGGTGATCGCCACCACGCGGGCGCCGACCTTGATGACGGACTTGTCCGACGGGTTCAGGGCGACGATCGGTACGTCCTCGGGGACAGTGATGGTCTTCTCGCCGCCCTTATAGGTCACGGTGATCGTGCGGCCGGCAGTGCCCGTGAGCGCGCCCACTGCGCCGTTCGTCATCGTGTTTTCCTTCTCGAGATCCCACGGATAATGACCGTCGCCGGTCCCGCGCATGCTCGGAGCGAAGACGGCGACTTCGAGGGCCTTGAGGGTCCCGTCGGCCTGAGGCGTCGCGGCGGTGCCGACATAGCTGTCGGGCTTGATGTCGCCGATCTCGGCCTTGCTGGCAGCCGCTACCTTCATCGCGTCGGCGAACTTGACCGATACGGATTGTCCGATCCGGGGCTTGATCGTCACGTGGCCGCCCTCGACGGCCTCGATCGTGCCCCGTACGCGAACCACCGCGGGATCGGCGAGGACGGAGTAAGTCGTTGCCGGCAGGCCCGAGAGGAGGCCGAGGCACAGCGTGCCGACCGTGATGATCCGTCGTGTCATGAAATGCCTCGCGGTGGAGCCGTCCCGGTTCTCTGAACCGGGCCGAACGCTTCCCCCATTGCGGCGGAAAGCGCTTCGACAACGCGCAGGGTGGCATCAGGTTCGTATGCGCACAAATCAATTGCGCGCTATCAGGGAGCGACCGATGCTGTCAGTGCGCCATCAGCATCGGCATGGTGGCATGGGCGAGGACATGGCTGGTTGCCCCCCCGAAGATCATCTGGCGCAGGCGGCTCTGCGTGTAGGCGCCCTTGATCAGAAGATCGCAGCCGAAATCCCGAGCCTCATTGAGGAAGATCTCTCCGGGTGTACGCCGACCCTCGGAGAAGGCCTTGTGGTCTGCGAAGATTCCCTCGCAGGCGAGCGCCTTGGCCAGATCCTCCGCGCTCGGACCCGGTACCATGCCGCCCTCCGCGCTGATGATGCGGATGCGGGACGCCTTCCGCAGGAATGGCATGGCGAAGGCCACCGCCCGGGCGGTCTCGCTCGACCCGTTCCAGGCGATGAGGATCGCGTCGCCGACACTCGTTGGAGGAGTGGGCGGCGCCAGCAGGATCGGCCGGCCGCTCTCGAACAACGCCGTTTCGAACGTCGTCATGCGCGGCGCGCCGTCGCCCGTGCCCGGGCGCCCGACCACGGTGGCGGTGAACAGACGGGCGTGATGGCCGAGGAATGCATCGCCCGCCGGTACGTCCGGCCGCCAGCGGTAGCGTGTTCCGGCGCTGGCCACGAATTCCGGGGTGCACGGACCCTCGGTCGCCACGGGAATACCGGCGTCGACGAGGAAATCGACGAAGCGCTTCCCGGCGGCCTCGGCCTCGGCCTTGTCGGCTTCTTCGTCGCGGAGCCATGTCATGCCGCCGACCATGTCCACCGGCACGTATTCGGCGAGCGCCGGCCGCAGGGAAATTCCCTCGATCAAGCTGCCGAATCGACGTCCGACCAGAAGCGTCGTGGTGAATACCGAGGGCAGGGCGTCATGGAGCGCCACCGGAACGAGCAGGGTCTTCATCGCCGGGAGCCTCCATCCACATCAACGTCATCGGGGCGGCAGGCTAGAGCGGTTTCGCGTTCGGGAAAACTCCGCCTCCCCGTGAACCCACGCTTTTTCTGCGGCGTAGGGGAAGATGGCGCGCCGTGGGGGGCTCATCGTAGGTGCCGGGTGTATCGATAAAGCTTGGCTATAAGACGGTGTGCATCCTGGTTCTATGATGATGAACGTCAGTAGAATGCCCGCATGCGGAACGACATTTGTTTGGAACCCAACGGTTGACGTATCGTTGTCCGCCAAACGTGGCGTTGTTGGTCATGCCGATCTGCATAACTGCGATCCTGACCGCCGCCCAGACGTTTTCAGATCCTATCCAGAGGTTCTCATCATGAACAAGTACGTTGCGTTCTCCGCTATTGCCGTCGCCATGGCGACCCCCGCCGCCGCACAGACCATGTCCGGTGATTTCCGCCTGCAGGCGATGCAGGCCAATGCGTTCGAGGTTCAGTCCAGCCAGCTCGCGCTGTCGAAGAGCCGCAACCCTCAGGTGATCCGTTTCGCCCGTGACGCCGTGCGCGACCACCGCGCCGCCAACGTGGCCCTGGCCGGCGGCGAACGCACCTTTGCCGGTAACGGCGGCCCCGGTGGTCTGATCGGCGCCCCGCTGGCGATTGCCGGCGGTGCAGTCGGCGCGGCCACGGGCGCTGCCACCGGCGTCGTCGCCGGTACGCTGAGCGGTGGCCCGGTCGGTGCCGTCGAGGGAATCGGTAGCGGCGCGAGCCGTGGCGCCGCCGCTGGTAGCCAGGCTTTCAACGGCGACGTCGATACCACCGCCGGCACCACCATGGTCCCGGTCAACCCAGAGCAGCAGGCGATGCTCGCGGAACTCGCCGCTGCCCCGGCCGGCCCGCGCTTCGACCGCCTCTACGGCCAGGTCCAAGTAAAGTCGCACGAGATGTCGATCGGCATGTACCAGTCCTATGCCCAGACTGGCACGAACCCTGCGCTTCGCGCCCATGCCGAGCAGGCGCTTCCGGTGCTGCAGCAGCATTACCAGATGGCGCAGCGTCTTCCCGGCGCTCGCTGAAGTCTCGGGACCCATCGCCGTTCTTCGGGGCGGCGGCGCTATCCTTTGCAACGAGAAACGCCGGGCTGGCGAGGCCCGGCGTTTCTTCGTGAATCGACTTGGCTGATCGACTTGGCTGAAACGACCGCCCCCGTATCCATTCAGATACGGGGGCGAATCTGCTCAGACTTCGCTGCTATGCATCAGGGAGGCGGGCGTCATCGGCTTCCCCCCACCATCGACGGCGGGCTCGAAATCCCCCGTCTCGGGATTGCGCAGGCGAAGCTCGCCATGAGCGATGCCGAAATGCGCGCCATGGAGCGCCAGGCGGCCGTCGGCGACGCGCTCGCGGACGAAGGGGAACGTCAGCAGATTCTCGAGGCTCTGAGCCACGGTCGCGTATTCGAGGCGGGTTAGGTGATCCGGCCCCTTCTGAACCTTGAGCTTCTCCTCGGCTCCCTTCACCAGGGATACCCATTTGCCGATGAAGTCGCTCGTGGATAGCGGGCCCGGCGGGTTGGCATAGGCCTTGATGCCGCCGCAGGTGGCGTGGCCCAGCACGACGATGTGCTTCACTTCCAGAGCCTGTACGGCGAATTCGATGGCCGCCGATGTGCCATGATACTCGCCGCCCTCCTCGAAGGGGGGAACGAGGTTCGCCACGTTGCGGATGATGAAGAGTTCGCCCGGTCCGGTATCGAAGATGACTTCCGGCGAAACGCGGCTGTCACAGCAGCCGATCAACAGGACTTCCGGATTCTGGCCTTTGGCCAGTGCGGCGTAGCGTTTGGCCTCGTCCGACAAGCGTCCATCGAGGAACGACCGGTATCCTGTGGTCAGCTTTTCTGGAAACATGCGTTTGCCTTCCTTGAGCGTTGTTGTTGAGGGCAGCCGTAGCGGCCCGGTTATCGACACGTAGCTTTGGCAGCCACGGCCCGTGCCATACTTGGTTCCGACGCCTGGCCTAGCCCAGCTTCCGGTGGATGGCCCGGTGCGGGTTCACACCTTATGCCAAGCCAGCATGACAGGTGGATCGGGCCGCTCACCGTTCGCGATGCGTCTGGCGATGCGAGCGAGGTCCGCCGGCTCGATCCGTTCGCCGGTGGCGTCCAACTCGTCGAGCGTCCACCAGCGCGTACCGAGGACCGTGCTGTCCTCGGTTTCGGCGAGGCGTGTGGTATCCACTTCGTCATTCGGCAAACGCACCACGAAATAGCGTTCGCGGGCATCGCGCAGCAGCGGGAACAGCAAGAACGGCCCATTGCAGGCGGCAACCTGTGGGCCGATCTCGGCATCGAAAACCCCGATTTCCTCGCCCAGTTCCCGGAGGCAGGCTTCCGCGTGGCTTTCGCCGGGTTCCAAACCCCCACCCGGCATGAACCAGAAGGTTCTATCCTCCGGCTTCGAGGGATCGATCGGCCGTTGCGCCTCGTACGCGATCAGGAGCAGCCGGTCCTGCGGGTCGAAGACCAGGGCACGTGCTGCGTCGCGAAGGGGAGCGGCGAGAATCTCTTCCCTGCGAAACCCATGAATGAGAGTCTCTTCGTTTGAAGAGCGTCCGGGTACTTCGGTCGTCGGAAGGTGAATCATGGTCAAGGTTTAACAGGGAATCGGACCATGACCAGCGGGAGCCCAGATCACCACGGGCAGACCGTGCCGGTCGCGTCCCGGCGGATCGGGCAGGGGGATGGCGCGTCCGAGAAAGATGTCGCGGGCCACCACCAAAGCGGCGAGGGAGTCGAGGTGGTCGTCGGCCCCTACACCCCGTGGTCGCGCCACATCCACCAGCGGGGCGGGAAGGCCGGCGTTTCGCAGAAGCGCGCGGCGTTCCGCCAGCCCCACCTGCCGCTCGGGTCCCTTCTTGGCGGATGTGAGGGGCCGGTCACCGTTGAGGCGGCGAAACGCCACCTCCGGGTGAACCTCGTGGATCACGTGGCGGGCTTCAGGTCGAGAGAGAAGGAGGTCATCGACCTCGCGGATGTAGCGGGTGATGTTCCAGCATTGGATGGAGGGCGCGAAGGGCGGTGTACTGGCGGCGCGGGACAGGGCCTTGGCCTCCTCGTAGCTGCCGGCATGAACCGCCGCACGCGGCGGCACCGGGAAGACGCTAGATCTCCCGCCCGCGAGATAGGCCCTGGCCGCGCTGTCGGCCACGCGACCCCTACCTTCAATATGGTCCGGCAAGCCGATCGGGACGTCGATCCCGATGCAGACCGGCGCCTCCGGACCGTCGAGGAGATCGGCGACGCGGGTGAACCGCATCGCGCGGTAGCGGCCGGGATCATCCAGATCGAGGAGGACGCCCGCCCAGGCGCCTCGGCAGCCATCGAGCCCGGCGATCCAGCGCGTCACGCGAACCGTGGCGGCTCTGGCGGGTTGACGCTGCTCAAGGACGGCGCCCCACGAGGGCCGTCGCGTCCGGCCAGGAAACGCCGCCGCCGGCGGTGCGCATCACAGGATCGTCTCATGGATATCGCCGTCGACAAGGTCACCGAGATCATTCTCCGGGTCAGGGCGCTGGACGTGAAGGAAGGACCGACCGATCCCGATTCGGGGTCCAACCCGATCGATGACGGCGCCACCGACGTCCTCACGTCGAGCGCCGACGATGCCACGGAATCGGAGATCCGCTCCATGATCAACGGTCTCAACGATGACGAGCGGGCCAACCTCCTGGCTCTTCTCTATGTCGGACGTGGCGACATGGAAGCCGAAGAATGGGGGGAGGCGGTCCGCTTCGCCCGCGAACGCGAAGCCGTTGGCGAAGGCGCCCTGCGCGAGATCATGGGCTCGCCCGATGCCGGTGACCTCCTCGACGAAGGACTCGCCGCCCTCGGCATCAGCCAGGACATCCCCGACGCGTAGGGCGTCTCGGGCCGCCGCACCCTGCCACGGCTCAGCCGGGTAGTGTGCGGCGCGCAGTCGGTGCGGACCCTCGTGGCGCCCGTGCAACGTCCCCCGGCTTTCGCCGCGATACCCTGAAATCCACAGCGTTAACCTTTTCTTAACCCGCCGATTGCCGTTCCCCCGTGGCCGTGAGACTTTCGTTAACAACAGATTAACGGGACGAGCGGCGGCCATGCGGATCGCGATTTCGAAGTTCCACGATGCGGTCGTCTCCCTTAGGCGGGCGATCGGGCGTTTGAGCCTGGTTTCGGGTGTCGCGTTCGCGTCCCTCGCCGCCGTGCCGGACGTCGCTTCCGCTCAGACGCTGGCCTCTCTGCCCAATGTGCCAAGCGCCATCTCGACCGCCGGCGCAGCCCGCCCCATCAGCGCCTGGGTCACGTTCTGCGAGACTTATACCGCTGAATGCGCGGTCAATGCCGCCGAGCCGGCCACGATCACCCTGACCCCCGGAATCTGGAACACCATCGTCTCGGTGAACCGCCGCGTGAACAAGTCCATCCGCGCCGTCACCGACATGGAGCAACTCGGCGTCGCCGACCGCTGGGACCTCGCGGAATCCGGCGCTGGCGATTGTGAGGATTTTCAGCTTCTGAAGCGTAAGTTTCTCGCCGAGGCCGGCCTGCCGCGCCGGGCCATGCGGATGACCGTGGTCATCGACGAGAAGGGGGAGGGACATGCCGTCCTGACCTTGATCACCGACCGCGGCGATCTCGTCCTCGACAACAAGACCAACAATGTCCTTCCCTGGCGCCAGACCGGCTACACCTTCATCAAGCGCGAAAGCCAGAGCTCCATGGCCTGGGTTTCCCTCGGCCGCGCCGCGTCGCCGGTGACGACGGCCAACAGATAGAGAGCATGGTCCCGGATGCGGCAGCATCCCGTCGAGGGATCGCTTCAAAGGCGATGAATTAGCGACTTGTTAAGCTTGGATGGGCGAGGGTGACCGGGTTCGGGAAACTCTCCTCATGACAAAGCTGAGCCGCGTGTCCGCAGGCATCCTGCTGGCTGCCCTGGTCCCGTTGTCCTGCATATCCCAGGCGTCGGCCGAGAATCCTCATGTCTCAACTCAGGATTCCGAAGTCGCCACCCTGCATTCGTCCTGGCGCGGATGCCTTCAACGCCATTTCGGCCTGCAGGCCGTCCTGACGAGCCGGACGTTCGCCGCTGAATCCGCCGTGAAATCCTGCCGCGGCAGTGAAGCGGCGTATCTCGCCGCCCTGTCCACCTCTCCCCTGCTGGACGACGAGGATGTGTCGCGGGTTCGCCCGGCCCTGATCCAGCGCGCCAAGGGCTGGCTTCTCCAGAAGGCCAGCGCGACTCGCCCCCTCTGAGCCCGAGCCGCGCGATCGACGCCTCTCCGCGTGACCGCTGGGTCCAATGCGGGTTGATACAAGGTTCCGTCAGGCCGCTTTCGGTCCGGTTCTTCCTTCCATCCGCGTATTCGTGACGAGGGCGGCCAGCGCCTCGGCTGACATGGACCGGCCATAGAGATAGCCTTGCCCCTCGCGGCAGCCCATCATGCGCAGCATCATATCCTGCTCGATCGTCTCGATTCCCTCGGCGATGACGTCGAGGCCAAAACTCTGAGCCATGCCGAGTACCGCCCGCACGATCTCGGCGTCATGGCGGTCGGTGAGGATGTC
Organism: Methylobacterium sp. Leaf91; assembly: GCF_001422815.1. Taxonomy (GTDB): domain Bacteria; phylum Pseudomonadota; class Alphaproteobacteria; order Rhizobiales; family Beijerinckiaceae; genus Methylobacterium. Next base: position 81,475 of record NZ_LMMP01000002.1, read on the forward strand.
GCGGATGAAGCCACGGTCGATCTTCAGCCGTGTCAGCGGGAAGCGCTTGAGCGAGCTGAGCGAGGCATAGCCGGTGCCGAAATCGTCGAACGCGATGGAGACCCCGTGACGGTGCAAGTCGCGCAACGGGTTCAGCAGGGTGTCGTCGGCCTGCAGGGCGATCCGTTCCGTCACCTCGATCTCGAGGAGGCTCGGTGGCACGGCGTGACGCTCGAGCGCAGCGATCACCTCTCCCGCCAGCCGGCCTTTCCTCAATTGAGCGCCGAACAGGTTCACGGCGATCCGCAGGGGCGGGAGGCCGAGAGAGCGCCAGATGGCGGATTGCCGGCACACATCGTCGACGATCCAGTGGCCGACGGAGGCCGCGAGGGGATGGGCTTCGAGGGCGTCGATGAAGGTGGCAGGTAACAGCAGGCCGCGGCTGGGATGCGCCCACCGCAGCAGGGCTTCCGCACCGATGATCCGACCGGAATCCAGATCGACCTGCGGCTGGTAGTGCAGCACCAGTTCGGAATGCTCCACTGCCCGGGTCAGTTCGTCGTGCAGCGCCCGGCGGGCGACGACCGCACTACGCATGGATTGTTCGAACAGACGGAAGCAGCGCCGCCCGTCCCGCTTGGCCTGATAGAGCGCCAGATCCGCATCGGCGATCAACTCGTCGCGGGCGGCGCCGGGACCACCAATCGCCGCTCCGATGCTGAGGCCTACATGGAAGACGTGTCCCGCCACAGGGAACGGGGTCTGGAAGATCTCGAGGATTCTCGCGGAGAGGGTTTCCGCTTTCAGCGGGTTGCCCTGTCCCGGCAGGAGAAGAGCGAATTCGTCCCCGCCGAAACGCGCCACCGTAATTTCGGGCGTGACGCAGGACGACAGCCGTATCGCCACAGCCTGGAGTAACGCGTCTCCGACGGCGTGCCCAAGACTGTCGTTGACTTCCTTGAAGCCGTCGAGATCGAGCAGCATCACCGTGGCGTAGCGGTCCGTCGAGAGGCTTCCATCCAGGCGCTCGTCGAAAAGAGCACGGTTGGTGAGGCCGGTCAGCTTATCGTGATGGGCCAGCTGGAGCAGTTTGGCGTCGCGGGCGCGCCACTCGCTGATGTCGCGGATGAGCGCTCCCATCCCGATCCCGCCGGGCTCCTGCCAGAGCGACATCGAGAATTCGATGGGGAACGTGCTGCCATCGCGATGAAGGGCCATCAACTCGATGGTGCGGCCAGCGAGATGTGACGCGTTCCCGGCGGCGATCCGTCGAAATCCCGCCGCGTGAGCGGCCCGGAGCGGTTCGGGAATGATGATTTCGATGGGCCGCCCGAGCATCTCGCCCGCACCATGCCCGAACAGGATCTCAGCCGCGGGATTGCAGAAGGCGATCGTACCCGCGCCATCGACGACCAACAGGGCATATTCGGCAGCCTTGGCGAACCCGAACACCGCGGCGTTGGCCGATTGCGTCCGATGGTTTTCCAGTCTGTCCATCACGAGGCCGGCGAAGTCCGCGAGCCTGTCCCGGTCTGCTTCGTCGAAATCTGCATGCGGCTCGGTATCGAGCACGCAGAGTGAGCCGATCCGGTGGCCGTCGCCTGTAATCAGAGGGGCGCCCGCGTGGAAGCGGACATCCGGCAGATCGCGAAAGAGGCCGCCATCCCGGTGGCCCGGCGTGCCGTCACCCTCGTTGACGACCACGACATCGGAACGCGCGATGATTTGTTCGCAGGGAAGGCCATGCCGCGGCATCCGCTGCAGGTCGACGCCGATCCGGGCTACGAGCCACGAGAACTCCTCGTCGATGAGAGAAACCCAAGCGATCGGCATCCTGAGGCTCGACGCGGTCAGTCTGACGATGCGGTCGAGGCCGGCATCGGAGCCCGCGCCGATCATGCCGCAGGAGCGCAGGGCGGCGAGCCTCGCGGCTTCCTGTGTCGGGCAGTGTCGGTCATCGATTGCGGCGGGTGCCGATGGTCTCGGGAACATGGCGTCGGCACCGATCATGAGCGGTTTCCACCAGCGTACGCTATCAAATGCTAACGGACCTTCCAACGCATTGGGTGGTATCGACGTCGGCGGCCTCGTCAAAGAGCAGTTTCGAGAGATCGGGTGAGGATGACGGGAAGTTTTCGCGCACGGGTCTTTTCGCCTGGCCCACATGACCCCCCAGGTCGAAACGGACCACGCGATATGAACTTAAATGCCGAACCCGATGACGGTTCCGCCGGAGCTTGGCTTTGTGTTCGACCCACCGCTAATGCTTTGCCACTATTGCTCTAGCGCTTTTCGCCCGTGGTGGGGCGGGGCTAAAAATAACTGAGATTATATTAAAATCTGTTAACCTTCGAGGAATTTGGCGCCACCACAATCCGCCGGGGCGACTTGAATGATAACTATTGTTCATCCAGTTTTCGTTCAGCGGAGGTCAATCATGGCGCATTCGATCTACGTCCGAAGAATTGGCAGTGACGGCGAAAGCTCCTGGAAGACGCTGGCCCATGCCATTCAGACCCGGAGCGAAGCGGTTTTGCTCGCTCGAAGATTGGCATCCTCGTATCCGGAATCCGGGGCGAATCCGTTCAAGCGGGTGTTCTGGTTTCGAGACCGGACCGGCCTGCACGAAATCCGAGCGGCGCCCGAGCATCGGGTCTCGGACGGTCCCGCCACAGTGTGAGAGCTTGAAACCGGAGAGGGCGAGCGGTATCGCCGGCCGTGCATCACGCCACGGCTTCAGGGAAATCGACGCCCCATGACCGACATCCGTCCGCGTCGCAGCGTCCTTGCCATGCCCGGTTCCAATCCGCGGGTTCTGGAAAAGGCGCGCGGCCTGCCCACCGACGTCGTGATGATCGACCTCGAAGACGGCGTCGCACCCGAGATGAAGGCGGAGGGACGGGACGCCGTCGCCGCCACCGTGGCCTCCCGGCCCTATGGCCGGCGCGAGGTCGCGGTGCGGATCAACAGCCTCGACACCCAATGGGGTGAGGCCGACCTCGCCCGCATCGCGCCGGCGGGACCGGACGCGATCGTGATTCCGAAAGTCTCCGGCCCCGATGCCCTCGTGTCGATCGGCTCTCGCCTGCGCCGGCTCGGAGCTCCGGACCATACCCGTGTCTGGGCCATGATCGAGACGCCTCTGGCCATCCTGCACATCAACGAGATCGCCAGCGCCGCCCGCGACGTGGATACGCGCCTGTCATGCCTGCTCGTCGGGCCGAACGATCTCGCCAAGACCAGTAGGGTCCGGCTCGGAGTACCGGGCCGTCCGGCCCTGATGCCCTGGCTGATGAACGTGGTCATGGCGGCACGGGCCTACGAGATCGACGTGATCGACGGCATCTACAATGCATTCCGAGACGAGAGCGGATTCCGCACCGAATGCGAGCAGGGTCGCGATAGCGGGTTCGATGGCAAGATGCTGATCCATCCCGGCCAGATCGCCACCGCCAACGAATTGTTCGGCCCCTCGGAGAATGAGATCGAGGAGGCGCGCGCAATCATCGCTGTCTTCGCCGAGCCGGAGAACCGGACGCGCGGGGCCATCGCGTTCCGTGGCCGGATGATCGAGCGGCTCCATGCGGTAGAGGCGTCCCGCATCGTCGCGCTCGCCGACGTCATCGCGGCACGGGCGGCGTGAGCGGCGAGTCCGCCGCCCCGACAGTCGGTCTGCTCATCCGCGACAACCGCCTGCGGGAATGGGGTTTTCCGCGCTGGGGGTCGTCAGCGGCGGCGGGGCTCGACCTCCATGCCTGTCTCGACGAGCCCCTGCTCCTTACCCCTCAGGCTCCCCCCGTGCTGATCGCTGCGGGGTTCAGCGTACTGATCCGCGACCCGAACTGGTGCGGCCTCGTCTTCCCGCGCTCCGGCCTCGGACATCGCGAGGGGCTGGTGCTGGGCAACGGGACCGGCGTCATCGACGCGGATTACGAGGGGCCTCTGATGGTCTCGGCCTGGAACCGCAACGCCGACCCGAGGGCGACCATCGTCATCCATCCCGGCGACAGGATCGCGCAACTGGTCTTCACCCGCGTGACACGGCCGGACTTCACCATCGTCGACGCGCTCGATCCAGACGAATCCGAACCCCCATCCGGGCGCGGAGAAAGTGGATTCGGATCGACCGGCCGGCGCTAGAGCTGCGCCCGACCACGTTGGGTCGGGGCACATCTCCAGGCCTTTGTTGTGCCGCGCTCTTTTTCGCCGAACCGGCACCCACTTCGGCGGAGAGCGCTCAAGAAGCGACACGGGAGGCGGGCCGCGAAGTCAGAGAACTGAGGCGCGATCCTCAGCCGCAATTTCCGTCTATGAGCCTTGTATCCGTGCTTCCGGCGATGGAACGTGCGTCCGTCGCGGACTCGCCCGCGTGCGTTCCGTCTTCCGGATCGTCCGGCAGCCGCCGCTGCTTTCGAAGGTCGGGAGAGACCGTGTTCTGATGCCTGCCATGCCCGCATCCGTAGAGACGGCTTCGGCCCTTATCGCCATCGTCTGCGCCTCTGCGCCGGTCCATCTCGTCCTGAACCTGCGAAGTCTCGATTGCGCCATCCGGCTGGTCACCGGGGCGAAAGCTGCCGCGAGCGACGAGCTATTCCAACCGGCCGATCTCGTCATCGTGATGCACGATCCCGACAGCGGAATCGATGGTCCGGCGGTGATCCGGGACCTGCGCGCCTACGGGGGGCACGCCCGCACGGCAATCCTGTTTCTCGGGTCTTCTCCCGCCCTGCGGCGCCCGGCTGTCGAGGCCGGCGCCACCGACGTGATGACCGGATCGATCGATCCACTCGACCTTCAGATCCGGGTCTGCAACCTGCTCGAACTCGCTCTGGCTCGCCAGGTACTCGACCGGCAATCGGATGCGATGAGCCGTGACGTCGACCGTGCCGGCGCTGAGGCTGCCTCACGGGAACGCGAGATCATCCGCCGCCTGATGCTGGCGGCCGAGTTCCGCGACGATCAGGCGGGGGACCACCTCACGCGGGTCGCCGGCTGCGCTATCGCCATCGCCGAGGGCCTCGGATTGTCGGAGGGAGACGCCAACGATATCGCCCTGGCCTCGACCATGCACGACATCGGTAAGATCAGCATCCCCGACAGCATCCTGATGAAGCCGGGACCGCTGAGCCACAGCGAGCGCGAGGAGATGAAGCACCACGCGATCCGCGGCTATCGCATGCTGTACGACAGCCCCTCGCATCTGCTGCAACTCGCCTCCGACATCGCCTTGACCCATCACGAGCGCTGGGATGGCGGCGGTTATCCGCAGGGGCTCAGCACGACGCAGATCCCCCTAGCAGGCCGCATCGTCGCCGTCGCCGACGTGTTCGATGCGCTGATTTCGGAGCGGGTCTACAAGAAGGCCTGGACTCCCGAGGCGGCGCGCCGGCACCTCGAAGAGCATGCCGGAACCCATTTCGATCCGGATTGCGTCGCCGCCTTCGTGTCCCGCTGGGAGGACATTCTCGGGCTGGTGGAGAGCAACCCGCCCGAACCGGCCAGCGCCTGAGCCGGGTGGAGGATCAGGCGTCGGCGACGCCGGCCTCGTCTTGTGCCTGAAGCACGTCGGGCCGGGGCATCGAGATGATGTTGTAGCCGGAATCAACGAAATGGACCTCGCCGGTGACGCCACCGGAAAGGTCCGAGAGCAGATACACCGCTGATCCACCCACTTCCTCGAGGGTCACGGTGCGCCGCAGGGGAGCGTGGGCGCGCTGGTGATTGAACATCAGGCGCGCATCGGCGATGCCGGCGCCGGCCAGAGTCCGCATCGGGCCGGCCGAGAGGGCGTTGACGCGGATTCCCTCCGGGCCGAGATCGCCCGCGAGATAGCGCACGGATGCCTCGAGCGCGGCCTTGGCGACCCCCATGACGTTGTAGTTCGGCATGATCCGGGTCGAACCGCCATAGGTCAGCGTTAGCATCGCGCCACCCTTGCGCATCCGCTTGGCCGCACGCTGCGCGATCTCCGTGAATGAGAAACAGGAGATGACCATGGTCCGCGAGAAATTCTCGCGGCTGGTCACGTCGACATAGCGGCCCTTGAGCTGGCCCTTGTCGGAAAAGCCGATGGCGTGGACCACGAAATCGATCCCGTCGGTGAAGCGTTCGTCCAGGGTAGCGAACAGCGCGTCCACACTGGCGATGTCCTCCACGTCACAGGGGACCACGATATCGGAGCCGAGGGAGGCGGCCAGTGGCTTCACGCGGCGGCCGAGAGCTTCCCCCTGATAGGTGAACGCGAGTTGGGCCCCGTGCTCATGCAGGGACTTGGCGATGCCCCAGGCGATGGAATGATCGTTGGCGACCCCTAGAATCAGGCCGCGCTTGCCTGCCATCAAACCCGTCATCCGTATCCTCGCATCCCTCGCGCCGAAATGTCAGACAGTTCCGGCCATTGCGAGGACGCTTAGCGCGGGCATCGATGAACTGTCCAATCCCACAGCGAACCGGGACTCGGGTGCCAGCCTCGTACGGATCGACTATCGCGTTGGGCTTGTGAGGAGGGCGAGCGATCAGAAATAGCCGCGCGTCTCGTCGAGTGCGGTGTCGAAGAGCGCCTGCTTAGCCCGAATGCAGGCCGTGGCCGCGACACCGAGGCCAGCCAGCGCACTCAAGGAAATCAGGATCATCACCATCACAGACTTTCGGCTCCATCCCGGAAACGCGAAGTCGAATTCGCGGTTCCGAGAAAATGGCCGATATATGGACAGTATGACCCAAGTAGAGCTTGATAAGCTTAGCCGTTCAAGCGTCGATATGCTTCAGGACTAGAGTGGAATTGGTTCCACCGAAGCCGAAGGAATTCGACACGACGTGACCGAGCTGAACGTTGTCGCGGCGCTGCCTGAGGATCGGCATGTCGGCGAAAGCCGGATCGAGTTCGTCGATATGGGCGCTCTCGCAGATGAAGCCGTTCTGCATCATCAGGAGAGAATAGATCGCCTCATGGACGCCGGTGGCTCCCAGCGAATGACCAGTCAGCGACTTGGTGCCCGAGATCGGTGGGCAATCGTCGCCGCGCCCGAAGACCTCGCGGATCGCCTCGATCTCCTTGAGATCGCCCACCGGCGTCGCGGTGGCATGGGGGTTGATGTAATCGATCTTCGCGCCCTTGAGCCCTTCCATCGCCTGCCTCATGCAGCGCACGGCGCCTTCGCCAGAGGGGGCCACCATATCGTGGCCGTCGGAGGTCGCCCCGTAGCCCGCGAGCTCGCCGTAGATGCGAGCGCCGCGTGCCTTGGCATGCTCCAGTTCTTCCAGAACAAGGACGCCGGCACCACCCGCGATCACGAAACCGTCGCGGTTGACATCATAGGCACGGGAGGCGCGGGCAGGGGTGTCGTTGTAGCGCGATGACATGGCGCCCATGGCGTCGAACAGGACGGAAAGCGTCCAGTCCAGATCCTCGCAGCCGCCGGCGAAAATAATGTCCTGACGCCCGCCCTGAATCACCTCGGCGGCGTTGCCGATGCAGTGGTTGGACGTCGCGCAGGCGGACGAAATCGAATAGTTCACGCCCTTGATCTTGAAGAAGGTCGCCAGCGTCGCCGAGGCCGTCGAGCACATCGCCTTGGGGACGGCGAAGGGGCCGACGCGCTTGGGGCCCTTTTCCCGGGCGAGGTTGGCGGATTCGACGATCGCCTTCGTCGAGGGCCCGCCGGAGCCCATGATGATTCCGGTGCGGTCGTTGGAAACGTCCCCAGCCTCCAAGCCGGCGTCACTGATCGCCTGATCCATGGCGATGTGGTTCCAGGCCGTGCCGCCGCCATGGAAGCGCATGGCGCGCCGGTCGACGATCCCCTCAGGATCGATGCTCGGTCGTCCCTCGACCTGGCTGCGGAAGCCGAGTTCGGCATAGGAGGCCGAGTGGCCGATGCCCGACCTGGCCTCGCGCAGGGAGGCAAGGACTTCCTGGGTGTTGTTGCCGATGGACGAGACGATGCCCATCCCGGTGATCACGACACGCCGCATGGAAACGCTCTTCTCTTTCGCCGAAGCGCCGTCGCACCGACGCGTGTCAGGTAGGATGATGTCGGGGCATTCTCAACCACCGCGATGGCGGTCGGCCCCGAGATGCACCGGCAGCGGGGTTAGCTTTGTGCCTGGAACAGGGCAACCCTCAGATCCTTGGCGTCGTAGATCCGGGCGCCGTCCGCCTCCAGCCAGCCATCGGCGATGCCGAGAACGAGCTTGCCCTGGCGCACGCGCTTGATGTCGATCCCGTAGACGACCTTGCTCACGGTGGGCAGCACCTGGTCGCTGAACTTCACTTCTCCGACGCCGAGCGCCCGGCCGCGCCCTGGGGCACCGAGCCATCCGAGATGGAAGCCCACGAGCTGCCAGAGAGCATCGAGGCCAAGACAGCCGGGCATGACCGGGTCGTTCTTGAAGTGACAACCGAAGAACCAGAGGTCCGGCCGCACGTCGAATTCCGCCAGGACATGACCCTTGCCGAAGGCGCCGCCCTCGGTCCCGATCGAGGTGATGCGGTCGAACATCAGCATTGGCGGCAAGGGAAGCTGCGCGTTTCCGGCACCGAACAGCTCGCCCCGACCGCAGGCCAGCAACTCCTCATGGGAGTAGTGGGAGGCGCGGGGGGCGGTCTGTGCTGAACCGGCGGCGGCGGACGATTCGGGATCGGAAGACATGATCGGTGTGTCGGTCCTTGGTGGAGGGCGCGATCGAAACGCCGGACATCGCCCTCGAAACATCGGACGCGCATGGCCATCCAGGGCCACGACACGATCCGAGCTCGCGAGCGGCGCTTCGTTAACACAGCGGCTTTGAGCCTCAAAACACCTCGTTTTCGTCGTGTTCAATGGAATGACTTTAAACAAGCCTCATGTTCACACCGCGTGGCCACCCATCAACCAGCTCGGGTTGCGACGAGGGGGGAGGTTCGTATAGAGTTCCCGCTGTATTGTGTTATTTACGTGAGATGTCAGTACCGCCGATGTCCAACTCGCTGCCGCTGCAAGCCATGCTGAACGCTCGTGGCGCTCCCCTCGACGCCGCTTCGGCTGCCGGTCGTCGGGGATGTCCCCTGTCCGACCTGCGCGACCGTTTGCGCCGCTCCGGTCTCCGTCCGACCCGCCAGCGGCTCTCGCTCGGCTGGCTCCTGTTCGGGCGCGGCGACCGCCATCTCACGGCGGAAATGCTCTATGACGAGGCTATGCGCGCCAAGGTGCCGGTCTCGCTGGCAACGGTCTACAATACGCTCCACCAGTTCACCGAGGCTGGCCTGCTGCGCCAGTTGGCTCTCGACGGGTCGAAGGCCTATTTCGACACCAACCCGAGTGAGCACCACCACTTCTTCCTGGAAGACGAGGGACAGGTGCTGGACATGCCCGATTGCGGCATCACCGTCGATTCGCTCCCGGATGCGCCCGAAGGCATGGAGATCGCCGGGGTCGAGGTTATCGTCCGCCTGCGCCGCCGGCACGGTGCGCGTCAGTCCTGAACCTCTACGACCTCCTGCCCGCCATCATGAAAAAGGCCCGGCTCAGCCGGGCCTTTTTCATATCCGCCGAACTGCGCGTTCCCGCTCAGTCAATCTTCTCGTTGGGGTAGACCCCCCAGAGGCGGTCCTGGCGGATATAGCCGTCCACGTCGCCGCTCTTCTGGGGCAGCGCGACGATGACCCGGCACCAGCTTCCGGTGCAGCTCTTGACGCTGCCGATGACGCCGGGCTGGAGCTTCGCCTCCACGCTCGCCCCTTCTTCCGCCCGCGCATGGAGCGGGATCGCAGAATCTCCTCCCTTGGCTGCCATGACGATGGAGGTGCGCCGGCCGGAAAGGAGGGAGTGCAGCACCCAGCCCTCGGTCCCCTCGGAATCCCGGATACGGCGCCAAGTCTCGAACTCGGCGACGATCTCGATGGGCAGGCCTGCACGCTGGAACACCCACAGCGTGCGGTGATCCTTCGAAGGTCCCTCGCGCAGGTTGACGCGATCCGTCTTGAGGCTTGCGTAGCGGGGTAGGGGCAGGCCTGTCGCGGGGCCGCGATTCGCATCGCCCGCGCCTGCAGGGGCTGCGATCGCCCTCGAAGGCAGCGCCGCCCATGAGGAGGCCAGCGTCAGGCAGGTGAAGAACAGGAATCCAGGCAGGCGCATCATCGGTCTTCCCAAAGGTTCGCGATCGTCATTTTCCCGGACGGCCATGTCTCCATGATCGTCATGGCCACGATCGGCATCGTGAATCCTCGTCTAGCGATCCCGCGCGATGCTTCGGGCGCGGGGGTACGTTGTGTTCCGTGCCCTCTCTGGTAGAGAAGCCTCGGGAACCGGCAGCCAAGGCGTCGGAGCTATGGGACCTGTCTGGCCGATGCGTGGTTAATGCGAGGTCAAGCCTCGGCATGAACTCCGGCTCACTGCAGAGACCGGCCTAGCAGAAACGTTCGCGGAGGGTGCATGTCGTCGTTGAAGCGCAAGCCACTCGTTGTGGTCACGCGTCGCCTGCCTGAGGTGGTCGAGGCACGCATGCGCGAATTGTTCGATATTCGCCTCAGCCCCGATGACAAGCCGATGAGCAGCGAGGCGCTGGCCGCCGCTTTGCGCGAAGCCGACGTCCTCGTTCCCACCGTCACGGACAAGATCGATTCCGGTCTCCTCGCCCAAGCCGGCCCGAACCTTCGCCTGATCGCGAATTTCGGCAATGGCGTCGACCATATCGACGTGGCGGTCGCACTGGAGCGCGGCATCACCGTCACCAATACCCCCGGCGTCCTCACCGAGGACACGGCCGACATGACGATGGCGCTGATCCTCGCCGTGGCGCGCCGCGTCGCCGAAGGCGCCCGGATCATTCCGGACGACAATTGGGACGAAGGCTGGTCCCCGACCTGGATGCTCGGCCGCCGCATCACCGGCAAGCGCCTCGGTATCGTCGGCATGGGGCGGATCGGTCAGGCCCTCGCTCGACGCGCGAAGGCGTTCGGCCTGCAGATCCATTATCACAACCGGCGCAAGGCACCGGCGCAGATCGAGCGCGAGCTCGACGCGACCTATTGGGAATCCCTCGACCAGATGCTGGCGCGGGTGGACATCGTCTCGGTCAATTGCCCCCACACGCCCGCGACCTACCACCTCCTCTCGGCCCGCCGTCTGAAGCTGCTGAAGCCGGAGGCGATCGTGGTGAACACGGCCCGCGGTGAGGTGATCGACGAGACGGCCCTCGCACGCCTGATCGAAGCGGGCGAGATATCCGCCGCCGGCCTCGACGTGTTCGAGCAGGAGCCGGCCGTGAGTCCGCGCCTCGTCAAGCTGGCGCGTTCCGGCAAGGTCGTGCTCCTGCCTCACATGGGCTCGGCGACGCATGAGAGCCGGACCGATATGGGCGAGAAGGTCATCATCAACATCAAGACCTTCATGGATGGACATCGTCCGCCGGACCGGATTCTGCCCAGCATGCTCTGACGTCGCCGCCTCCGGCCCGGAGCCGGGTTTGCACGAGGCTTGCTAGTTTATCGATCTATGTGCATCGGCAGACCCAAGCCGTAGGAACGGTGCCATGTCCGATACGTTGACCGGCGCCGATAGATATTGTCGGGCGAGCGTCGCGCAGCGGTTAGAGTAGGAGCACCATGGCCGCGGAGACACAGTCGACCGAGGCAAACATCGACGAGGCCGTGCCGTGCGACGATTTCCGTCGCTTCGCGGATTTCGTGCCTCTGATGATGTGGCGCTCCGATACCGAGGGCGGGGCGATCCATCACAACGAATGCTGGCTCGACTTCACCGGCCGGTCCCGCGACGACGAGCTCGGTCATGGCTGGCGACGTGGCTTGCATCCTGACGATTTTGATCGGCATGCGGCGCTGGTCGAAGAGGCCTTCGCATCGCGCGCGCCATACTCCATCGAGTTTCGCCTGCGCCGCCATGACGGTGCCTATCGCTGGCTGCTGAACAACGCCCGCCCCCTCACCGAGAACGGGACGTTCCAGGGCTACCTGGCCTCGTGCTTCGACATCACCGACCGCAAGCGCGCCGAAGAGCATGCCGAACACGCGCTCGTCGAGAAGGAGGCCCTTCTCGCGGAAGTGTATCACCGGGTCAGAAACAACCTTCAGGTGATGGTAAGCCTGATCGGCCTTTACGGTCGCGCCGCGCCGGCACCTTGCCGCGGCAGCTTCGAGGCGCTCGGCCAGCGCGTCCGCGCGATCGCCCTCGTCCAGCAGCATCTGCATGAGGCGCCACATATCGCGTCCATCGACCTGCGCGATTACCTCCACCGGCTCGCATCCGGCCTCGGCCAGTTGCGGCGGGCCGGGCGGATCAGCGTGACGGTGGGAGGGCGCGGCACCAGCCTCGTCGAGCCGAGGACAGCCAACGCATTGGGCATGATCGTCGCCGAGGTCGTCGCCGAATGCCTCGACGCCACGTCCGATTCCGTGTCCTGCACGATCTCGATCACCATCGATGCCACGGCTGGCGCTCCGGTTCGGCTCACCATCGTTTCCGGCGGCGATCAGCCGGCGGCCAGCGTGGCGGATGTGCCCAATCTTGGCCCCCGGCTGGTGGCGGCCTATGCCGCACAGGCCGAGATCGCGGTGCGAGGCACCGGAACGCATTCGGATCCGATGGAGCTTCAACTGCCCGAAGCTCTGGTCCATCCCTCGGAATAACGGACTTTCGCGCCAGCGAGGGTCGCTTGGGTAGCCCCCGCTTCCTATATGGCTGCAACGGGCCGCGCCTTCACAGCGCGCCGTGTCGGCATTCGTAAGAGTTCAGCCCGCCATTATGCTTCCGCCCATCGAAACGATCATCGACAATTTCGAAATCCTCGACGACGGGCCGGACCAGCTCGAGTATCTGATGGAACTCGGCCGTGCCTTGCCTCCCTTCCCTGATGAACTGCTCACCGAGCAGAATCGCGTCCATGGCTGCGAAAGCCAGGTTTGGGTCGATTCTAACGTCGATCATTCGCAGCAGCCTCCGCGTCTGCATTTGAGAGGAACCAGCGACTCGTTCATCACCAAGGGATTGATCGCCCTGGTGATGGCGTTGCACGATGGAAAGACGCCGAAAGAGATCGCCCAAGTCGACGTTTTCCAGGTCTTCAAGCAGATCGGCCTTGGTGCCCACCTGACGTCGAAGCGCTCCAACGGAGTTCGGGCCATGGCCGAGCGTATCCACCGGGATGCCGCGCAACTGGCCGCCTGAGCCCTTCAGGCGCGGTCACGCCATAGGCGCAGGCGTGACTGGCTAGGCCCTACTGCTTCCCGCTCCAGCCCGTAATGCTCCGCCAGCCGCGCCAGGGCGATACGGATGACGACCTTGGCCGAACGCGCCGGCCAACGGCGCTCGGCTTCAATCATCTCCAGGCCTTTCACGAAGCCGCAGAGATCGATCAATAATCCGGACAGGTCGCTGCCTACCGCACTGAGTGCCGCTCGGACTCGCTGCCGGGCCGCCAGCATGGCGTCCGACCCAGCCGAGGGATCGCGCGGGCCCCCACCATCCACCTTGACCCCGCTCCAGTCCGAACCCATCCGGGGCATCATTGCCCCCATGGTCATGTCGCGTCGCAGCCGCTCGCCCGCCTCGAAACAGGCGGCGTCGATCAGGGGCGTCCCGTCCCGATCCCGCCGCCGGGCCATCCAGGCAAGTGGACTTTCCGATGTGTCGCGAACCGGTCGGCTCGGTTCCCCGCGGCCTTCGAGATCGAGATGCTGTGCGAGATAGGGGGTGTCCCGGCCGGCCCGTTCCCGCCGTAGCCTGGCCCGGCCCGCGGCGCTGATGGTCAGCCTGGCACGACGCCCATCCGCCTGTTCGGCGAGATCGCAGGACAGGAGGGTCTGACCGGCCTGCGCGAGGTAGCGCCCGCGACTTACCGAGATCCCGTCGCCACCGTTGCGGACGATGATGTCTCCCTCGGCCAAAGGGTCCGACAACGCGTAGGCCCCCTCCACGTCGAGGGCCGTGAGAAGGCGGGCCGCATCGCGGCTGAGTTCCGTCGGAACACTGACCGACAATGGTCGACGGCTGGTGCTGCGTGTTTGGCCGATCCGGGATGTGTTCATGATATGTTCCCTAGCGCGTGACAGCGGGTGCCGCGTTGGCCCAGGGAAAAATAAAGGAAAAATATCCTAGCGCAAGCGGCTTTTGTTCAGCGCCGCTCACGGGCACGAACAGTCCCCGCTCCTGCGGAACGGGAAATGGCCGGGCTGCGAGATTTCGCGAATGCCCGGCCGGTCGATTTACGCTGCTTCGTCGTAGGTCCCGTTCCGGGTCTGGCCGAGACCGATCGCCTTGGCGAGGTCCGAACGAGCCTTGGCGTAGTTCGGGGCGACCATCGGGTAGTCCGACGGCAAGCCCCACTTCGCCCGGTACTGTTCCGGGCTCATATCGTACTTCGCGCGAAGGTGGCGCTTAAGCGATTTGAATACGCGGCCGTCCTCGAGGCAGATGATGTGGTCGGCAGTCACCGACTTCTTGACGGGAACGGCAGGCTGCTGCGGGGCGGCTGCGACTTTGGCCTCGGTTTCACCGCTCGCGACCTGGGTCAGCGAGGCGTGGATCTTTGTAATGAGCTGTGCGAGCTCACCGACAGGCACAGGATTGTTGCTCACATAGGCCGAGACGATGTCGACCGTCAGTTCAACGAAGTCGGCCGAATTCTCAATGTCGCTCATTGTCTAAACGGTTCCCTTAAGCACGATGCCGGTAACAGTCTGTTAAGTATGCGGGCGAGGAGCCAAGAGGCGTTTTGGCAAACCACGGCATTGACTTTCGGCATCGTGGCGTCACGCAGCGGTGTTCCATGATGATGGGAGATGGTAATCGCCATGTCAGTCATTTTATGATATTCAAGTTGGCCCTGCAAGACATAAGTCAAACCTCTGGATATGCCGAATCAAGATTTTTGAACAATAGTTCAATTCAGCGTGATCATGCATTGGCGCAAGTTTGACGTCATTTATGCATGCATGATTGGACGCATTCTGATTCCGCGCATTCCCGATCGGTTGACCGGTCTGGCACAGTTCGGCCGAAGACGGCAGGAAAAGACTTTCCGCTCCACCTTGCCCACAGCGTTCAGCTGGGACACATGCAGACATCGAAGGCGATCACGAGCCGAATTGATCGCCGCTACGCTATTCAGCCGACGATGTTTGGCAACCTTGCAGGTGTATCCATGGACGATCTTTTCCACCTGGAAAGCAAGTCGCCTGTCCCTGACGTGCGCCCGCACACATTCACGGTGCATGGCCGATCAATTTCCGACAATTATGCTTGGCTAAAAGCCGAGAACTGGCGCGACGTCCTGAAGGATCCTAGTGCCCTTCCATCGGATATCCGCGAACATCTCAATGCTGAGAATGCTTATACGGAAGCCGCGCTCGGCGATCTCGAGCCCTTGCGGAAGACGCTGGTAGCGGAGATGCGCGGGCGCATCCGCGAGGACGATAGCGGCGTACCCGAGCCGGACGGTGCATTCGCCTATTACACCCGGCATCGCGAGGGTGGGCAGCATCCCCTCGTCTGCCGCCGGCCGCGCACGGTGGTGGTGATCCCCGGTCATGGGGCGGAGACCGCCGGTACGGGTGGGGCTGAGGAGGGCGAAGTGGTCCTGCTGGATGGTGACGAGGAGGGGAGGGGCCTCGCCTTCTTCGAGCTCGCGGCGGCGGTGCATTCGGACGACCATGCTCGCCTTGCCTGGAGCGCGGATTCCAAGGGGTCCGAGCTTCACACGATCCGCGTCCGCGATCTCGGCACGGGACAGGATCTTCCGGACCGCGTCGAATCGACCACCGGCGAAGTGGTCTGGGCAGCGAATGGCCTGTCGTTCCATTACGTAGCCGTGGACGAGAACCATCGTCCCGCCCGCGTCATGCATCACGTCGTCGGGACGGACCAGTCCGCCGACAGCATGCTCTATGAGGAGCGCGATTCTGGCTTCTTCGTCCATATCGAGACGACCCAATCGCGCGATTACCTGGCCATCACGGCAAGTGACCACGAAACCTCGGAAGTGCATCTCCTCGATCGCCGGTCGCCGGATGCAACACTGCTATGCGTTCAGCCGCGGGAGCCGCTGCTCATCTACTCCGTGGAGAATTGGGGGAACCACCTCTTCATTCTAACCAATGCGGACGGGGCTGAGGACTTCAAGATCGTCACCACCCGCATCGGTGCGTCGGGCCGCGCCAATTGGACCGATCTGATTCCACACCGGCGCGGTGTGATGATCCGCCACCAGCATGTCATCGCCCAGCATCTCGTGCGTCTCGAGATCGAGAATGCGCGGCCCCGCATCGTCGTCCGCGATACGCAGGGCAACGAGCACATCGTGGCCTTCGCCGAGGAAGCCTATTCCCTCGGCCTCCAGCCGGGCCATGAATTCGAGACGGCGGTGATCCGGTTCACCTATTCGTCGATGACGACGCCGGCCGAGACCTACGACTACGATTGTTCGACCCGCGCCCGTCAGTTGCGCAAGCGCCAGACCATCCCCAGCGGGCACGATCCCGCCGCCTATGTGACACGCCGGATTTTCGCCACGGCACCGGACGGAGAGAGCGTGCCTATCTCGCTCCTCCACCGTCGTGACCTCGTCCTCGACGGCTCGTCTCCGCTGCTACTCTATGGCTATGGCTCCTATGGCACCCTGATGCCGGCGGCGTTCCGCACCAACCTGCTGTCGCTGGTGGATCGCGGCTTCGTCTACGCCATCGCCCATGTGCGCGGCGGAACGGAGAAGGGCTGGCACTGGTACATGGACGGCAAGCGGGCCAAAAAGCCCAACACCTTCTCGGACTTCGTCGCCTGCGGTCGCGCCCTGGCGGACGCCGGATACACGACGTCGGGGCGCATCGTCGCCCATGGCGGATCGGCTGGGGGGATGCTGATGGGGGCTGTGGCCAACCTCGCGCCGGACCTCTTCGCCGGGATCGTCGCAGACGTGCCCTTCGTCGACGTGCTCAACACCATGCTCGACGGCGACCTGCCGCTGACCCCGCCGGAATGGCCGGAATGGGGCAATCCGGGCGCGAGCGTCGAGGATTTCGAGAGCATCCTGTCCTACTCGCCCTACGACAACGTCTCGGCGCAGAACTACCCGGCGATCCTGGCGCTCGGCGGACTCACCGACCCGCGCGTGACCTATTGGGAGCCGGCGAAATGGGTGGCGCGCCTGCGCGCCACCATGACCGGCGGAGGCCCCGTCCTGATGCGGATCAACATGGAAGCCGGCCATGGCGGGGCGGCGGGACGCTTCGACCGGCTGGAAGAAGTGGCCCTGATCTATGCCTTCGCCCTCCGGGCGGCGGGGCTGGCTGGTGGCAGCGAGAGCCTGCAGCCGTGACGGCCTTCATCCGAACCGCTGCCGCCGCTGGGTGCTTCCTGGCGACGCTGGTGCCGGGCGCGGCAGCGGACAGGACGGTGGCCCTCGAGGTTCCCCCCGACCTCGCCAAGGATCTGTCGGCGATGCCGCGGATCGCCAACCCCGTCGACGACGCCGAGCGGCGGATCAACACCGCCGTTCAGCGCCTAGACGGAGCGGCGCGTAAAGCCGCGGCCGAGTGTCTGGCGCAGGGAGGCAAACATGCCGATTACGGCCGGCATATCGACGTGACGATGCGGGGCCCCCGCTTCCTCAGCTACACGATGACGGACAGCGCCTTCTGCGGCGGCGTACATCCCAATACCGGCACCTCGGCGATCGTCTACGACCTCGTTTCCGGTGCTCCCGTCGATTGGACCGCGCTGCTTCCGCCCGCTCTCACCGGCAAGGTCGCGCTCCAGACCGAGATGGATGGAAGCAGGATGGTGTCCCTGTCCTCCAAGCGGCTCTTCGACCTCTACCTCAAGGCTTATCGCCCCAGGACCGGTCAGGCGAAGGCGGATGCCGACGACGACGAGTGCCGGGAGGCGGTATCGATGCCAGATGGCGATGGGCCGCCTGCGATGACTGTCTGGCTCGATGCGAAGGCGGGTGGCCTCGCAGTCCAGTTCGACCTCGCCCATGTCGTCCAGGCCTGCGCCGACGTGGAGGTCATTCCCCTCGCTACCCTCAAAGCCGAGGGCGCCAATGCCGTGCTGACCGACGCAATCGTGGCGGCCCGGGCCGCGCTGCCTGTTCCCTGATCGTCTTCGTTCCTGAAACCGGCCGCGATCAGGGCTGCGGTGCGGGCGGTTCGACAACCCGGCCTGGAAGGACATCCGGGGCCGGTACGCCATCGGCGGCGCGGCGAGCGGCATCGTCTAGGTTCGGTGCGAGTGCGCGAATGCGCGTCTGACGGGCGGCCTCCTCGGCGGCCGCCTTCTCCGCTGCGGCTTTTTCGGCCGCCGCCTTGATGGCGGCGGCACGGGCCTTGTCCATCTCGATCCTGGCGCGACGCCGCTGGCGCTCGATTTGATCGGCCTCGAACACTTCGATCTTATCGAGTTCGCGCTGCAGGACTACGGCAGCGAGGCCGGTGGTCAGGGGCCCGGTATCGACACTGCGGTCGGGCTTCGCGAGCGGGCCGGAATAGGCGAGCTGTATCGAGGGAATCCCTCCGGTCCAGCCCTTCGGAGCGCCGCCACCCGTCAATGTCCCGCGTGCATCGAACCGCCCCGTCGTCAGGTCGACGGAGAGGGTACCGGCCCAGCGCGGTCCGCCGAGATCGAAGGTGAGGGGCGCGGCACGCAGTGAGCCGCCCGAGAGGGTCGCGGGTGCCTTCACCGTTCCCTTCACTGCCATGGGCGCGGTGGCGAGTTCCTCGGCCACCAGGGCCTGGAGCCGTCCCTCCCGGAGCGGATCGTCTTCCGCGAGCGCCTTGGCCAGGGCGCGCTCGATCCCGCCCGGATCGCCGCCGGGAAGCACCAGATTGGTAAGGCTGAGATCGCCGCTTCCGCCCAGATTGTTCGCCATGTTCGCGAGGCTCTGGCCCGAAGCGCCGAAGCGAAGGGTCGCGCTGGCCCGGCCGGAGATCGGTCCCGGACCGACGAGGTCCGCGATGGCGGCGTCGCTCAGGCTGCCTTCCCCGGAGATCGCTGCCGCGCCACCCTGCCGGGACAACGTGATGTTGCCGACGAGGCGTCCCCCGGCGAGACGTCCGTTGACGTCGCGAATCGTGAGGACGCCGTTGTCGAGCCGGGCACCGAAAGCCGCCCCTTCGGCGGTAAAGCGCCGGCCGAGATCGAGCTTATCCACCCTGACGTCAAGGTCGATGGGCGGTCTGACAGCCGGCGCTGCGCCGAACCGTGCGCCGTCTCCGGCTTCCGGTTTCTTCGCGTCGGGCGGGACGATCAGGGAAGCGGCGAGCCAGGGCAGCGAGAGCCGGCCGAGCGCGACGCTGCCGAAGATGTCGCCGGCGGGCGATCGGTTGACATTGGCGAGGACCGTGGCCCCCGCGATCCGCCCGGTGACGTCGGCATGGGCATCGCGTCCGGCCCGCGACAGACCGAGGAGCAGTTCCGCCGGCATCGGCGAGGGTAGGGCATCCGTGCTCCCGGCGAGAACGAGGAAGGGCGCGAGATCCGGCGTCTTCAAAAGGATCTCGCCGGCTTCCGGCGGGGTCTGGCCCGGACCGGGCACGACCGGCTTCACCGTTGCGAGCGTGAGGTCGGCGATGGTGCCGGAGATATCGAGGCCGAGGGCCGGAACCGAGCCGTCGGGCGCGGGCTGACCGCGTGCTCCGCTGATGTGCAGGGCCGCCGGCTTGCGCAGGGCGGCCATGTCCTCGCGCTCGAACCAACGTCCGGCGAGCGGCGTCGTCAGATCGAGGGACAGGCTGTCGATACGCCCGCCCCGCGAGAGCAGGTCGAGGCCGAGGCTGCCGCCTGCGGCTGTTCCGCTGGCGCTGGTGCGCAGGGTGTCGGCGGCACCCGCCTCGCGCTCCAGGGTCACGGCGAGATCGAGGCTGCCCGCCCGCAGGAAGCCGGGGATCATCCGAGCCTCGGCCATCCACGTCCGGTCGAGAAGGGCGATGAGGGGGGCGGCTACCGGCGCCCACATCCGGCCCGCGATACGGCCTGACCCATCCGGCGCGATCCGGCCCGACAGCTTGGCGTTGGCGCCGGCGAGGTCGGTGACGTCGAGGCTGCCGACGTTCAGGCTCGCTCCGTCCGACTGGATGCTGGCGGCGATGGTTCCGTTGCCCGAATGGGCCCCGGCCGGCCCGTAGCGCACGTCCCGCGCCTGGATCGTCAGGCCGAGGTCGTGGTCGTGAAGGCCGGACAAGGCGCTGCCGAAGGAAGGCAGAGCTGCGACATCGATTCCTTGCGCCGAAAGCTGAGCATCGAAGCGCCCGCGCCCGCCCGATTCGGCCTGGGTATAGCGGGCGTTGCCGGTGATCCGCGCCTCGCCGAGGGAGAGCCGGAGGTTTCGCAGTGACGAGGACGGGCTCGCCGTCGAGACGTCCGCGGATACCTGAATCGGGCGCCCGTCCATCACCGCGACAGCCGGGCCGCCGAGGCCGAACTTGCGCAGGTACCGCCCGAACCCGTCGGAAGCGGCGGCATCCAGGGAGACGTTACCCGTGAAGCGCAGGGCCGGTTGCGTATCGACCTCTCCGGATGCGGTGAGGGCGGTGTTGCCCGGCGCCGTCACCGAGAAGCGCCGAAGCGCGAGGCCTCCCGTCCGGTCGAACGTGCCGGACAGCTGGAGATTCGTCCATTCGTCGAGGCCGAGGCCGATGCTTTCGAGGGCGAGGTCCAGATCGACCATCATCGGCAGTTCGGATCCGGCGCGGGGCATCCCGCGCGCCAGCATGGCCTGACCGGCCGTTGAAATCAGGAAGGCATCGAGGTCGAGGCGGCGCGCCTCCAGGGTCAGTGCTGCCCGCCAGGAGCGCAGATCGATTCGTCCGGTTCCGGCCAGTCGCATGGCCTGACCGCCGGGATCGATTTCGGCCTTCACGTCGGAGAACCGCACCACCGGTCCCCGCGCCTTGAACGTGCCGCCCAGGGAGAACGGCAGGTAGGCGCCCGCCACCTGAACCGGCGGCCCGACCACGACCCGCGCCGATCCTTCGGCCTTCGGAATCATCGCACGCAGCTGGCTACCCTGTGCGGGAGCCTCGCCGGGCACAGGTTCGAGTCGGATACGAGTGTCGGCCTCGAAGCGCGGACGGGTATCGCCGCCGCCGGAGAACTTCACGGCGACGCTGCCGTCCTCGGCGGGTTCGCCGGTGGCGATCCGGAAGGCGACCGCGCCGCTCGTCCCCTCGATCCGCCAGGGGCCCAGGAGCTGGGGCGCCGAGAGATGCACGGTCTCGGCCCGCACCTGATCGGTGCGGCCGCTCAGCGGCACGACGGTCGTGAGGATGACCTGTCCGATGGACAGGTCCTCGATGGCGAGATCCTGGTCGGCGAGCGTCTGATAGAGATCGGCGGGAAGGCGGACCGCGTCGTCGTCGCTGATCGGGAGCTTGATTTCCGCTCGCCCGATCCGCGTCTCGGTGAAGCGGACCTCACCCGTCAGCAGCGGTGTGAGACCGATCTCGGCCTTGACGAGCGAAAGATCCAACGCTGGCTTGTCGACCTGTCCGCCGATGCGCAGCCGATCGACGCTCAGTTGCGGCGAGGGGAGAAGCCTGACGGCGATCCGTCCTTCGGTGCGCGCATCGAGACCGAGCGACCTGCCGATCGTCCGGTCCACCAATGTGCGGTAGCTCTCCCAAGCCACGAGGGGCGGGACCGCCAGGGCCGCGACGAGGATCAGGATGACGGCGCCCGCCAGCGCGGTCAGGATGTCTCGCACCGTCTTGGTTTCCGCCTCGCTCCGGCCCGGTCTCCGGGACTGCCATGGGGCGGGCACGTCGTCTCACCGGACGTCATGCCCGGTCGTGCCCCCACCCTGTGCGGCATAGCACAAGGTGACCGGTTCCGCGCCAGAGGCGTTTCTTGCAGTCAACAGCTGCCGGGCATGCCTCCCGGAGCGGATCCGGTCAGCGACGTGGCGTCAGTCCCGAGCCGATCGGGGCCGGACGGGTGACTTCGTTGCGCTGCATCTGCATGCGGATCTGATTGTTCTCGAATTGCTGCTGATGCCGGACGCCGCGAATCTCGCTTTGGGTCGCGAGCCGGTCGTTGGTTTCGTTGAGTGATCGCGTGCCGGGCGACTGGGCCAGGGCGGGGGATAGGCCGGCGACAACGGTCAGCATCGAGATGGCGGATAGGGCGGTACGCATGGAACGTCCTCTGGTGATGATGTTCACGGTATGGTGAGACGACGCCCGAGAGGAAACCGTGGTTCCCCTCCCGGCCACCCATCTGGGGCCGACCTTTTGTCCCAACCCTCGACGTCGTTCGCGTTTTGGTCCAGGGAAGCAACATGAAACAGCATCCCGACGCGACGACGGCCCCTGTGCCGGCGCCGGCCTCCGGCGTGGCGGCCGAGGCCGCGCAGACCTCTATCGCCGCGCGCGCCATGGCCTCCCTCAGGCCACAGGGTTCGCCTTATCTCGAAGGGCTGAATCCCGAGCAGCGCCGCGCCGTCGAGACGACGGAAGGACCGGTCCTCGTCCTCGCTGGTGCAGGCACCGGCAAGACGCGGGTGCTCACCACGCGAATCGCCCATCTGGTTTCGACCGGCAAGGCGCGGCCTTACGACATCCTGTCGGTGACCTTCACCAACAAGGCCGCCCGCGAGATGAAGCACCGGATCGGTGCCCTCATCGGCCCGGCCGGCGAGGGGATGCCCTGGCTCGGCACCTTCCATTCCATCGGTACCAAGATCCTGCGCCGGCACGCCGAGATGGTGGGACTGAAATCGGATTTCACCATCCTGGGGATGGACGACCAGCTGCGCCTGATGAAGCAGGTCATCGTCGACCAGAACATCGACGAGAAGCGCTGGCCCGCCCGCGCCCTGTCCTCGGCCATCGACGGGTGGAAGAACCGCGGCCTCCTGCCGGAGCAGGTCCCCCCCGGCGAGGCGGGGGCCTTCGCCTTCGGCAAGGGCGGCGCGCTCTACACCGCCTATCAGGCCCGGCTCCTGACCTTGAACGCCGCTGATTTCGGCGATTTGCTGCTGCTCTGCCTCAAGCTGTGGCGCGAGAACCCGGACGTGCTGGCGAATTACCAGCAGCGCTTCCGCTACATCCTGGTCGACGAGTACCAGGACACCAACGTCGCCCAGTATCTCTGGCTGCGCCTTCTGGCGCAGGGGCACCGCAACGTCGCCTGCGTGGGCGACGACGACCAGTCGATCTATGGCTGGCGCGGGGCGGAGGTCGACAACATCTTGCGCTTCGAACACGATTTCCCCGGTGCGGCCGTGGTGCGGCTCGAGCGCAACTACCGCTCCACCGGTCATATTCTCTCCGCCGCATCCGGGCTCATCGCCAAGAACGAAGGCCGCCTCGGCAAGACCCTGCGCACCGAAGACGTGGCCGGCGAGAAGGTGACTGTGTCGGGCGCCTGGGATTCGGAGGAAGAGGCGCGCCAACTCGGCGAATCGATCGAGAGCCTGCAGGCCAAGCAGCATCCGCTTTCGGAGATCGCTGTGCTCGTGCGCATCTCGGCCCAGATGCGCGAGATCGAGGACCGTTTCGTTCAGCTCGGTCTGCCCTACCGCGTCATCGGTGGACCACGATTCTACGAACGTGCCGAAATTCGCGATGCGCTGGCCTATCTGCGTGTCACCATGAACCCGGCGGACGACCTCGCTTTCGAACGCATCTTCAACACCCCGAAGAGGGGCCTGGGCGACGCTACCCTACAAATCCTGCATGGCTATTCGCGTTTGCAGCGCGTGCCGCTGCTCCAGGCCGCTCGAAGCCTGATCGAGACCGACGAGTTGAAGCCGCGCGCCCGCTCGGGCGTCCGCGCTTTGGTCGAGAGCTTTTCGCGGTGGGCGCGGATGGTCGGTACCCAGCCGCATTCGGAAGTGGCTCAAACCATTCTGGAGGAATCCGGCTACACCGAGATGTGGCAGAAGGACAAATCCGCCGATGCCGCCGGGCGTCTCGAAAACCTCAAGGAGTTCGTGCGCTCCATGGAGGAATTCCCCGACATGGCTGCCTTCCTCGAACATGTCTCCCTCGTGATGGAGGCGAGCGAGCAGGAAGGGGCGGACCGGGTCTCCTTGATGACCCTGCATGCGGCCAAGGGGCTCGAATTCGACACCGTGTTCCTGCCCGGCTGGGAGGACGGATTGTTCCCGAACCAGCGGGCGCTCGACGAGAGCGGCCGCGCCGGGCTGGAGGAGGAGCGCCGTCTCGCCCATGTGGGCCTGACCCGCGCCCGCAAACGCGCCAAGCTGTCCTTTGCGGTGAACCGGCGCATCCATGGGCTGTGGTCCTCGACGGTGCCGAGCCGGTTCATCGACGAGTTGCCCGCCGACGCCGTCGACGTGGTCGACGCCCCGGCGCATTTCTCCGCCGGCGCCTCGCGCTTCGACCGCAACCCGGCGCCGTTCGGTTCCTCCTACGCGACGCCGGGCTGGCAGCGGGCGCAAGCCAACACTGCCGGCAACCAGGAGTTCGGAGGCGGGAATCGGCAAGCTTTCGGACGGTCCTCGCCGCCCGGACGAGGCAATGGTGGCCCTCGCCAGATCGAAGGCGAGCTCGTGGCAAAGTCGACAGGTGCGCCTTCCGCGTTTTCGGATGGTATGCGAGTCTTCCACACCAAGTTCGGCCCCGGCAACGTGGCAGCCGTCGATGGTAACAAGCTGACCGTTGACTTCGATAAGGCCGGCCGCAAGATGGTTCTCGACAGCTTCATCCAGCCCGGCTGAAGCACCCGGCCGGCTCCACGCTCGATAAGAGATGTGGTCCGGCCGGTTCAGCCCTTCAGCAGGGCAGGAGTGTCATGGTCGAGATGGATGCGCCGACATCCCGCCCTCTCCATCCGCATGACCCGCTTCAACTGTCGCCGCTGAGTCTTCCGAGAGATATTCAGCCACACACTCAAGAATTCGCGCTGTCACGCCCCTGTCGCGACGGGAGCGGCATGGTGCGTGCGTAGGTGATTCGTGGGTCGCGCATGCGGGGCCCGCATCATCTTCGAGGCCAGTCGTCCACAGGCGTCGTGGCGACATCCGGAACTGAAAGACCTGCTCTCGAATTGGCGTAGTGTTGATAAAAGTAGCCGTGCAGGAAAAGTTATCGAGGTTAAAAGACGTCAGCAGGTCGAAGATCAGTTAAACCCTAGTTGGCAAGTCCAGTTGGAGTGTTGATCGATGAAAAGACGGCGCACGCGACTTGAGCTGGTAGAAGACCGCCCGGTGCGGCTGCACCGCACCCGGTTCGACGACGAGCGTAACCTGGCCCCGATCCAACCGCTCACGGAGCGACAGGCCGAGTATTTGGACGCTCTCGCCGTCAACAAGCAGGTCATCGTTCTCGGCCCGGCCGGTACCGGTAAGACCTACATTGCTGGAACCCGCGCCGCGGATCAGCTTCGCCAGCGCCGCATCTCCAAGGTCATCATCACCCGCCCCAACGTCCCCGCTGGCCGCTCGCTCGGGTTCTTCCCAGGCAGCTTAGAGGAAAAAATCGCGCCTTGGGTGACCCCGCTCACCGAGACCATGAAGGAGCGAATGGGCGACGCCGCCTACGAGATCGCCATGAAGACCGGCGACATCGAGGTGGTCCCCTTCGAAGTGATGCGCGGACGCACCTTCAAGAACTGCCTCGTGATCCTCGACGAGGCGCAGAACACCACCACCGCCGAAATCAAGATGTTCCTCACCCGGATCGGCGACGATTGCCAGGTCATTATTAATGGCGACGTGTCCCAGACCGACCTGCGCGAGACGTCGGGCCTCAGAACCGTGATCCATCTCGTCAAAAGCCGCATGATGCCGATCCCGATCGTCGAATTCACCCTCGACGATATCGTCCGTTCGGGCATTTGCGCGGAATGGGTACGGGCCTTCGAGGAAACGAAACTCTGACTTGAGTGTTATCAGCGGCGGGTCGAACCGGACCCGCCGCACGTCTCGGCGTGCGGCAATCATCTCCCCGGCGCCAGCTTGGGAGATCAATCCGAGCGCGGAGCTCGGGTTAAAGAGAACGGAAACGCCCGATGAGAAAATTGATCTTCGCGCTTGCCATGGTCGGAAGCCTCGGCGCAGCCGGCCTCGCCACGAGCGCTTCGGCCGCCCCCGGCGCCCCGATGGGTGTGACCTCCTCCGAGACCGTCACTCCCGTGCGTATGCACCATGCTGAGCGCCGCATGCATCGTCGGATGCACCGCCGTCACCACATGCGCATGCACCGCCACCACATGCGTCACCGGATGATGCATCACCGCCGCATGCACCGGATGTGATCGCAGCAGCGATGTGAATGTGAAAGGGCCCCGATCGGGGCCCTTTTTTGTGCGACGACCGTTAGAGAGTGCTACCGTTCAGAGCTTCGGTGTGGCCGCCGTGGCTTTCACCGATGTTTCCTTGAGCGCGGCATCCTTGGCCGGAGGCGTCTTGGCAACAGGTGACGGCGCACCGCTCGTCGTGGCCTTGCCGGTTTTCACGGGGTCGGCGGCGATCTTGGCCTTCTGTCCCACGGCGCCGGTCACTGTCGGCACCGTGATCGCATGACCAGTATGGGGCGCTTTGCCAGCCTTCGGTGCCGTCTGGATCGTTTCCGGCGCGGATGCGACAGCCGGGATCGTGGCGGCATTGGCCGATGGGGTCGCGGGCGTCGGTGAAGCCTTCGCGGTGAAGAGGCTGCCGAGAACCTTTGTGTAGGCAGGTGAATCCGCGTCGGCATCGGCCACCATGATGCGCGCCGTCGCTGCCGGCTTCTGCGGTTCGGACGCCGCATCCGTCTTCGCGACGATGCTGCCGGACTTGGTCTTGTCGGCCCCCGGCTTGAGGGCGGCCGCAGCGGCCTTGGTCGGGATCGGAGCTTCGGCGGCGGCAAGCATCACCGGCCGTCCCTTGGCATCCACCTCGACCTCGCGCTCGCCGGCCGCCAGGCTCTCGGGCCGGCTCACCTCACCGAGATGATGGCGCGCATATTCCTTGGGGTCGTAGGGGGCCTCCGGCTCTTCCTTCTTCGTCAAATTCGCGAAGGCCATCGTCGAGGCGGGCGGCTGCGGCCGGAAGACCGGATTCTGGCCGCCATCGTCATAGACGACACGCGTCGCGGGCGTGCCCTTGGCGACGAGCTCGGCAATGTCGTGGTTGTCCCGCGCCCGTTTTTCGGCAACGAGCGTATCCACCTTCGGCGAGCACGAGCCGGCCGCCACATCCTGTCCGCCGAAGACGTAGCGTGTGCCACAGACGTTCACGCGCGGCTCTTCGCGCAGGGCCTCGAAATAATCCGAGCCTTCCTTCAGGTTCTTCCAGAACGGCGCGTTCGGGTCGTTGCGGTACTTGGCGAAATTCGTCGCCGTCATCCGGAACGGGTAGGATTGGAACTGGAACGCGCGCTGCCCGCCGGCGAAGGAATCGCGGGCCAGGGCGTAGATCTCGCCCATCGATTCGTCGGTCATGGCGAAACAGCCCGAGGACGAGCAGGTGCCGTGCACCATGATGTAATTACCCGTCCGCCCGTTGGCCCGGTCGTACGTGTTCGGGTAGCCGGTATCGAAAGAGAGATAATAGGACGAGTTCGGGTTCATTTGCCCCGGTGTCACCGTGTAGAAACCCTCAGGGGCCTGCCGGTCTCCCTGCTTGGTCTTGGGGCCGAGCTGGCCCGACCAGCGGCAGATCGGGAAGGTCTTGAGCAGCGCGTATTGGCCGTTCGCGCCACGCTTCCATACCTCCATCTCCGCTTCCTTCTTGAAAGCGCGGATCAGGATGGGGTCGTTCGTCGCCATGCCCTTCTGCGCCATGAGCGCCAAGGTTTTCGCGGGGACGGGAGTCAGGGCCCGCAACGGGACGCCGCCGCCCATCGAGCCGTCCTGGCAAGCGGTGAGGGAGAGAGCGAGCGCAACGATACCGGCAGCCGTAGCCAGGCGTAGAGCCAGCGGGCGCAAAGCCATGGGGAACCCCGTCCTCATTCATGCGCTCGCGGGATCTCGCCCGTCGAACGCCACTCCCCAACCCAATAGCGTCGTTAAACTTACCCGGTTGTTACCGCAAGAAGACGCAAATGGCCGGCTCGTGAGGATGTGGATTTCGGTGGCTTCCTCATTGTGGGCAACACCTTGCCGCAAAGTGTCGTCGAGCCTCGACTTTCAGGCATGCCAGTCGGAGAGCAATCGACTTGATTCCGCTGGTATTTCTCTGTGCGATGCGCCCTAGGCCCGTCGTCATAGCGGGGCTTCACGAACAGTCCCGAGGCGGGATTTAACAAACTCTTCAACGGTTCCGCAGAAGGGATGCGCTAAAACGACGCATCAGAGTTTACGGCCGATATCGAGGAACTTCGCGGCCCGGCGGTCTCGAATCTCGTCGGGGCTCAGACCATCGAGTTCGGCCAGTGCCTTGGCCACGGCCTTGCCCGTATTGGCGATGGCTGCCTCGCGGCCGCGGTGGGCGCCGCCGGTCGCCTCCGGGATGATGCCATCGATGATGCCAAGGCGCAGCAGATCCTGCGCAGTGATCTTCATGGCGGTGGCCGCATCCGCCGCACGGCCCTGGTCGCGCCAGAGGATCGAGGCCGCACCCTCAGGCGAAATCACACCGTAGATCGCATGTTCGAGCATGAGTACGCGGTTGGCGGTGGCAAGCGCGATGGCACCGCCCGAGCCGCCTTCGCCGATGACGACGGCGACATTGGGCACGCCGAGGGCGAGACAGGCCTCGGTGGAACTGGCGATGGCCTCGGCCTGCCCACGCTCCTCCGCCTCGATGCCAGGGAACGCGCCGGCCGTGTCGACGAAGGCGAGGACGGGAAGGCCGAACCGATCGGCCAATTCCATCAGCCGCACTGCCTTGCGGTAACCCTCGGGCTTGGCCATCCCGAAATTGTGGCGCAGGCGGCTCTCGGTGGTGGAGCCCTTCTCCTGGCCCAGCACGCAGACGGCTCGGCTCTCGAAACGGCCGAAACCGGCGACGATGGCCTGGTCTTCGCCGAAGGTGCGGTCGCCTGCCAGGGGAGTAAACTCGGTGATCAGCCCGGCGCAGTAGTCGATGAAATGCGGCCGCTGCGGGTGGCGTGCTACCTGCGTCTTCTGCCAGGGCGTCAGCGTGGCGTAGATGTCCGACAGGGCGGCGGCGGCCTTGCCTTCGAGTCGGCCGACCTCTTCGCTGATGGAGACCGCACCGTCGCGGGCGGCCATGGTCCTCAGCTCCTCCAGCTTGGATTCGAGCTCGGCCACCGGCTTCTCGAAATCGAGATAGGAGCGCGTCACCGACATCGGTCAGAGATCCTTGTTCGTCGCCATTGGTGCGCCGGGATGCCGTGTCGGAGACAACGGCGACGGAAGGCGTCCGGGGCGGGCGGGAAAAGCCGCGATTGGCCGGGGGTGTTGGCGAAGGAACACCGCCTGTCAACCATCCTGGCTCTCAGAGCCGGCCTTCGCCCTACACGACGATAGCCTTAAGCTTGGCCTTGGGTCATGGTGCCGTCATCGTTCGGCGTCCACTCTCCAGCCTGTGTGTATGGCGTCTGGGACGCTATGGAGAGGTCCGCGCCCGTGACAGCGTTTCTCAGCGGCGAATCCCACGTCCTCGTACTCCAGGGCGGTGGCGCACTCGGCTCCTACCAGGCCGGCATCTACGAGACGCTGGCGGCCGAGAACATCCTGCCCGACTGGGTGGCGGGCATCTCCATCGGCGCGATCAACGCGGCCCTGATCGTCGGTAATCCGCCCGAGCGCCGCGTCGAGCGGCTGAGGGCGTTCTGGGAGCAGGTCTCGTCCGGCGTGATGGGCTCACCCTGGTTTCCCGGCGAGAAGGCGCGTGCGGCCTTCAACGAGGCCAGCGCCAACTGGATCGCCACTTTCGGCGTCCCCGGTTTCTTCACGCCACGCGTTCCCCCGGCGACGTTCTATCCGCCCGGCGCCCCGGAGGCGCTGAGCTATTACGACACCGCTCCGCTCAGGGCGACGCTGGAGCGGCTGGTTGATTTCGACCTCATCAACGAGGGGCGCACCCGGCTCAGCATCGGAGCCGTCAACGTGCGCACCGGCAATTTCGTTTATTTCGACAATCGCTGCGACCGCATCACGCCCGAGCACATCATGGCGTCGGGGGCATTGCCGCCGGGTTTCCCGCCGGTGACCATCGACGGCGAGCAATATTGGGACGGCGGCATCGTCTCGAACACGCCGCTGCAATACATCCTCGACGAGGAGCGCAGCCGTGACCTCGTGGTCTATCAGGTCGATCTCTTCGCCGCGCGCGGGCCGATGCCCCGCACCCTGGTCGAATCGGCCGAGCGCGAGAAAGACATCCGCTTCTCGAGCCGCACGCGGCTCAACACCGACAAGAACCTCGAAGCCCGCCGTGCGAAAGCCGCGTTCCGACGGCTGGCCGAGAAGCTGCCGCCCGAGCTGATGAGCGACGAGGACGTCGCCTACCTGCGCCAGGTCTCCCACGCCAATTTCACGACCGTGATGCAGCTGATCTACCGGCGGAAAGCCTATGAGGGAAACTCGAAGGATTACGAGTTCTCTCGCGCCACCATGCTGGAGCATTGGGCGGCGGGTGCCGGTGACATGCGCCGCTCTCTGCGCTCTCCAGCCTGGTGCGACCGAGTGCACGACGAAACCGGCGTAGCCGTGTTCGACCTGACGCGGGACGCCCGCGACTGACGTCATCCCGACCGCTTCATCCCGGAGGCCCATACGCCATGACCCGTGACGAGATCCTGCAAGTTCCCTCGATGCCCGCCTTCAGTCCGAGCTATCCGCGCGGGCCGTATCGGTTCCTCAGGCGCGAATACCTCATCATCACCTACGAGACCGATGCCGAGGCCCTGCGCCGGGCGCTGCCCGAGCCGCTGGAGCCCCACCCCGAGAACCTCGTCTATTACGAGTGGATGAAGATGCCGGATTCCTCCGGGTTCGGCGATTACGAGGAGAGCGGATCGGGCGCCGTCGCCACCTATAACGGCGAGGCCTGCAACTTCTCGATCCAGATGTATCTCGACGACGAGCCGCCGATCACCGCTGGCCGCGAGATCTGGGGCTTCCCGAAGAAATGGGGCGTGCCTCGCCTCAAGGTTATGAAGGACACGCTCACCGGCACGCTCCATTACGACGAGGAGCGCGTTGCGATGGGCACCATGACCTACAAGCACAAGAGCCTGGAGAACGAGCTCGACACGGTGAAGGCCGGCCTCGGCCGCCTCAACGTCAACCTCAAGCTCCTTCCCGACGTGACCGGCGCGCCGAAAGTGGCCCAACTCGTCGGCTATCGCTTGGAGAACATCACCGTTCACGGTGCCTGGGACGGCGAGGCGCGCCTCGACCTGATCCCGCACGTGAATTGTCGGGTCGCCGACCTGCCGGTGAAGCGCATCGTCGGCGGCCGGCACATGATCGTCGACTTCACCTTGCCCTACGGGCAGGTGCTGCACGACTATCTCGCCTGATCGCCCAGATGACCCGAGAGGCTTCCATGATCCTGACATCCAAGACCGCCATCGTCACGGGGTCCACCAGCGGCATCGGCCTCGCCTATGCCCGCGCCTTCGCCAAGGAGGGCGCCAACGTCGTCATCAACGGCTTCGGCAAGCCCGAGGATATCGAGAAGGAGCGCGCCGGGATCGAGACCGATTTCGGCGTGAAGGCGGCCTATTCCCCGGCCGACCTGACGAAGCCCGGCGAGATCGAGGGATTGATCCGCCTTGGCGAGGACACATTCGGCTCGGTCGACGTGCTCGTGAACAATGCCGGCGTCCAGTTCGTCTCGCCGATCGAGGATTTCCCGCCCGAGAAATGGGAGCAGATCATCGCGCTCAACCTCTCCTCGGCCTTCTACACCATGCGATACGCCATCCCCGGAATGAAGGCGCGGGGATGGGGCCGCATCATCAACACCGCTTCGGCCCATTCCCTCGTGGCCTCACCGTTCAAGTCGGCCTACGTTTCGGCCAAGCACGGCATCGCCGGCCTGACCAAGACCGCCGCCCTCGAACTCGCCACCCATGGCATCACCGTGAACTGTATCTCGCCAGGCTATGTTTGGACGCCGCTGGTGGAGGCGCAGATCCCCGACACGATGAAGGCACGGGGCATGACCAAGGAGCAGGTCATGAACGACGTACTGCTGGCGGCCCAGCCGACCAAGCAGTTCGTCACGGTGGAGCAGGTGGCGGCCCTCGCCGTGTTCCTGTGCAGCGACGGTGCGAGCCAGATCACCGGCGCCAATATCCCCATGGATGGCGGTTGGACCGCGCAGTAGCGCGCAGCGAAAAGCCCGCCCCGTCGGCACGACGGGACGGGCTCGTTTCAAGCGAATCTGGTGTTCAGCGGCGGCCGTGCAGGAGCAGGGCGAGGCCGTATCCGACGGCTCCGGCGATCACGAGGGCGATGAGCGGGTTCTCTTCGACACGGCTCTCCACGGCGCGGGCGCCATCGCGAACGTAGCTGCCGCCGCGGTCATAGGCGTCGCCGGCATAGTCGGAGACGTTGCCGGCCACGTCGCGAAGGGTGTCCTTGGCCTGACCGTAGACCTCCTGGGCGCGACCCTCCGCCTCGCGGTAGCGGCCTTCCGCCGAGGTCCGCGACGATCCGACGGCATCGCCGACGGCGCTCTGCACGCGGCCGCCGAGGTCCTTGGCCGTCCCGACGACTCGATCCGTATCAACCATGGGTCAACTCCTTCAGAATCGCAGATGCGTGAGCGGCGCTCCCAAGGTGGCGCCCGCATCCGATGGTCACAGAACGTGCGAACCGGCCAAGCGCACCATCGCAAGACAACTTTCTTGAGCGAGCGGTTTACGGGGTGTGTCGCTCCCGTGCTTCGATGAGCAGCAGACGCCCCACCTCGGATACCGCCCTGGGAAGGACCGCCAGGGGATCGCGCCGTTTTCGCGCGGGCGACGCGGATCGCCGCCATGCCGCCCGGACGGGTGGGATGTGGAGGAACAGAACCGGGCAGGGCTCGGCCAGCGCCTGGAAGTAACTGGCGTTGCACAGGTAGCGGCCAGCATTCCGGGATGGGATCGCCGAAATCCCCTGCCGTTTCAGGCAGACGAGGGCGCGGGCCGCGATGGGGGCTTCGCGCTGCGTCGGTCCCTGACGGTCGAGCCGCAGGGTGGTCGGAATCCGCCCCGATGCATCGCGAAACAGCCGGCTTGCCCGGTTGAGGGCGCGAGCCTCGACGCGAACCCGTTTGGCGCGGCCGGCGACGCCGATCATCAGCACGGCGGCCGGGC
Source organism: Methylobacterium sp. Leaf91 (assembly GCF_001422815.1). Classification (GTDB taxonomy): domain Bacteria; phylum Pseudomonadota; class Alphaproteobacteria; order Rhizobiales; family Beijerinckiaceae; genus Methylobacterium. The sequence continues at coordinate 114,608 of NZ_LMMP01000002.1, forward strand.
TCTGGGCGAGGGCCGGCTTCAACGACTCGGAAAGAGCCACATAGGCGGTGCGCAGGATGAGCGTGCGCACCGGGATCCCGGCGATGCCATGCCGGCCGAGATGTCCGACCCGCCGAGCGAGCGTCTCGCTCGGGTTGCGCGGCATGCCGGGGAAGGGGCCGAACCCGGTGACGAGGAGGTGCCCCCGCGTCACAGCCCGATCAGGGTAGCGATGGCCTCCGCGCCGGCGGCCGGGGAGGATTCGCCTCGCGCCACGCCGGCTTCCGCCTCGGCCGTCTGCTTGCGCACTTCCGGCGAACCGACGAGCCGCTGGTGCAGGCGTTCGTGGACGAGGGCCCACATCCACTTCACGTCCTGAGCGCGGCGCTTCTTGGCGATTTCGCCTGTGGCGGTCAGCTTGTTGCGGTGGTCGACCACCTTGTCCCACATGGCGTCGAGACGCTTGTTGTTGAGGCCGGAAATGGTCACCACCGGCGGGGTCCAGGTCGAACTCGGAGCGCTGAGGATATGGAGCGCCGCCCGGTATTCGCCGGCTGCCGCGTTGGCCCTGCGCTCGCCCTCGCCATCGTCGGCCTTGTTGACCGCGATCATGTCGGCAAGTTCGAGAATGCCCTTCTTGATGCCCTGCAACTCGTCGCCGGCGCCGGGCAGCATCAGCACGAGGAAGAAGTCGGTGAGGTCGGCCACCGCCGTCTCCGACTGGCCGACGCCCACCGTCTCCACCAGGATCACGTCGAATCCCGCGGCCTCGCAGAGAAGCATGGTTTCGCGGGTCTTGGCCGCGACGCCGCCGAGGGTGCCCGATGAGGGGGAGGGGCGGATGAAGGCGTTCGGGTCGAGCGCCAGCTGGGCCATCCGGGTCTTGTCGCCGAGGATCGACCCGCCGGTGCGGCTGGAAGAGGGGTCGACCGCCAGCACCGCTACCTTGTGGCCGGCGGCGGTGAGGTTGGCGCCGAGATTGTCGATCGTGGTGGACTTGCCGACCCCTGGCACCCCCGTGATGCCGACCCGGATCGCCGTGCCGGTCTGGGGAAGCACCGAATCGATGAGGCTGCGCGCTGCGGCGCGATGATCGGCCCGTTTCGATTCCGCTAGCGTGATCGCGCGTGCCAGGGCCGCGCGGTCGCCCGCGAGCAGCCGTTCGCGCAGGGAGTCGATGTCGAGAGAGGGAGGAAGCGCCATGAGCCCTTCATGCCGGGCCGGCTCGGTTTCGTCGAGGGGGCACGTGCCCCTTGAGCTGGCCGGCCTGTACCCGACCGGCCACAGGCCGGCCTCTGCCCGCTATTCACATCGGCCCCCGCCACGCTCATGCCCTGCCATGGTCACGATCGTCACCGACACGGTAGGAGGAGGGGCCGGGACTTGAAGCGCCGGGCCGTCACGAGGCCGTCAGTACGCCATGATCCGAAACCACCTTGTTGGGGCATCCCTGCCGACCCGCCGCTCGCTGTTCCGCGCCGCCGCGCTCATGGGCGCTGCCAGCCTGACGCCGGGCCTCGCCGGCTGCGTCGCCGACGGGCTCGTCACCGGTGGGACGGGTCCCGAGCGCCAGTCGAATCTCGACGTCAGCCCGATCCTGCTGGTGGCAACGACGCGCAAGCCCGTGGGCAACCCGCCCAAGAGCCCGTATTTCAGTTCCGAGCGCGGCCGCGGCCTGAGCTTTGCCGAGGTGCGCCTCTCAGCGCCGGACCGGTCGCTCATCGGCAAGGTCTCCTCCGTGGTGTCTGGCGATTGGGCGGTGACCGCCGTGCCGCAGGTGGAGACCGGGGCGGGCGCGGCGGCGGCTTTCACCCAGGCGGCCTTCGGGCGAGACGTGCTGATTTATGTCCACGGCTACCGAGAGAGCTTCGCTTCGGCGGCAGTCAGCGCAGCCCGACTCTCCGACGGCATACATTTTAGGGGCGCATCGGGCCTGTTCACCTGGCCGTCGGCGGCCGCCACCTTCGATTACGGTTACGACCGCGAGAGCGCTCTGTGGTCACGCGATGCGTTCGAGGACCTGCTGAAGTCGCTGGCGAGTTCACCGAGCGGGGGGCGCATCAACATCGTTGCCCATTCCATGGGAACTCTCCTGACCCTGGAGACCATCCGTATGCTGCGTGCCGAGGCCGGCGAGGCGGCGATGGCGCGGATCGGCGCCATCGTCCTCGCGGCGCCCGATATCGACATCGACCTGTTCACCGGCGCGGTGGAGCGAATGGGGCCGGACGTCTCGAAGATCACGGTGATCTCTTCGACCAACGACCGCGCACTGGAACTCTCCGGTGCCATCGCGGGCGGCGTCGTCCGTGCGGGCGCGGCCGACCGCGAGCGGCTGGAGGCCCTGGGCGTAAGGGTGGCGGATGCGTCCGATTACGGCGGCGGCCTCATCAACCACGACTTGTTCCTGTCGAATCCCGAGGTGCAGGGCGTGGTCAAGCGCGCGATCGGCCGGGCGGCCGGTGGAGCCTGAGCGCAGCACCGCCCCGGACAACGCGAGAGGTCTTGGTGTAAGGTCTTGGCTTGAGGTCTTGGCTTGAGGTCTTGGCTTGAGGTCTTGGCCTCGGCCCCGTTCGCCCCTACACGAGCGGCTGTCGGGCTGACGATTCCCACACCGACGCGGCCGCCTTCCGGCGCGCCCAGAACGAGGATTGTGCGATGTTCACTCTCGATATCGATGGCGTGGCCATCGCGGTCATCAACGGGACCGAGGAAACCGCTCGCGACCTGTTCACCTGCGACGGCTTCAAGGAAGACATCCAGGCGATGAAGAGCGACGGCAAGGTGCTGTGGAACGGCACCTCCGAGCTCAAGATCCGTCCCGCCACCGAGGACGAGATCGAAATCTTCGAGGATGCTCTGGCCGAGGACGATTCGGAGGAAGACGCTCCGTTCGAGCCCGACATGCGTCATGCCAAGAGCGCCGAAGAGCCCGATGAGGACGAAGACGAGGACGGCGAAGACGACGCCGATATCGTGTTCCTCGTGGATATCGACGAGGATGCCGGCCTCGATTCCTAAGGCCTGATCCCGCAGGATCATCTCACGCCGACCGCCTCGCCCGGACACGGGCGGGGCCTTGTATCGCGATCTCCCCTGCCAGCCGTTGACGGCGGCTTCTGCGAGCTATCCCTGAGCCGCTGGGGCATCCGCCGGGATCGGGCAAGGTCTCGAACACAGCATGGGCTCGATGCCTGCGACGAGTCCCGGCACAGAGTGAGGACCGCATGACTTTCCGCTTCGAACACCTCCATCTTCGCAGTCAGGACGCGGTGTCGGCCGCCGGTTTCTACGTGGAGACCTTCGGCGCCCGCGAGCTCACCCGTGACGGCGGCGCCACCGTGACCCGCGTCGTCCTCGACCTCGGTGGGCTCACCCTCTTCATCGAGCATGCACCCGAAGCCGGCCCTTCTGCCACGCCGCCTAACCGGGGTATCGAGCATATCGGCTTGGCGGTCGACGACCTCGACGGCACGGTCGCCGATCTGAAGCGTCGCGGCGTCGCCTTCGTCATCGACATCACCGATGTCCGCCCCGGGCTTCGCACCGCCTTCCTCGATGGGCCGGACGGGGTTCGGATCGAGCTGCTGCAGCGCGGCTGATCCGATCAGTTCGCGGCCGGTCGCGCCGCCTGGGTGGGTATCCTGCCGGGCGGGACCGGCGCGTCGCCCATGGCCTTGGCGGGTGCCACCGGCGCCGTCTTCTTCGGCGTAATGGAGCCCGTGATGACCGCATCCCGCATCGGTACCGCTGGCGAGTCGATGCCGTAGATGTCGTCGCGGAAATGGGCGCGACCATCCGGCGTGGCGTAGCCGGTGAGATACACGAAGGTCACCGGGATCTGTTTCGGCAGCTTGATGTCGACCCGCTCGTTGGTGGCGATGTTGGCCTCGATCTCCATCGGTCCCCAGGTCGAGCCGGGGCCGTTGGGGCCGGGCGTACCCTCCAGCAGCCAGCCCGCCAGTTCCTTCACCTGAGCCACCCGCACGCAGCCGTGCGAGTGGAACCGCACCTCGCGGGCGAACAGCGATTTCGACGGCGTGTCGTGCATGTAGACCGCCTGCTTGTTCGGCATGTCGATGCGGACCTGACCGAGGGAATTATCGAGGCCCGAATCCTGGCGAAGCGTGTAATTCGCCGCCTTCTCGCCCGCCCAGTCGATCGTCGTCGGATCGACCTCGACGCCGCCGGGGCCGAGGATGCGGATCCGCTCGCGGGCGAGATAGCCCGGGTCTTTCCGCATCTTGGGGATGATCTCCTTCTTGATGATGGAGACCGGCAGGGTCCAGGTCGGGTTGAGGTTCACGTCGGTGATGCGCGCCTCGATCCTCGGCGTCGCCTTGTCGGGCTTGCCGACCACGGCCACGTAGCGGCGCACGACGACGCCGTTCTCCACCGCCTCCACGGCGGCGGAGGGAATGTTCACCACCACGTAACGGTCGCCATAAGGAAAGTTGGAGCCGATTTGCCGCGCGGCCGAGGCCGAGAGCTGGCGCTGGCGGGTCGCCGCCGGCACGTTGAGGGCGGTCACTGTCTGGCGGCCGATCATGCCGGTCTCGGGCAGGCCGTGGCGGGCCTGGAACGCCTTCACCGCCGAAACGAGGACGGGGTCGAGCAGGTCCGAACTCGGCACGCCGGCCGGCAGGTCCCCGGTGAGCACGAGGTGCTGTCGGAGTGCAGGGATGTTCGGGTCGCGGGCACCCGGCTTGATCGTCAGATCGGCGGGCAGCGTGCCCCAGCCGCCGGCATCGACGATGGCCTGGTAGCGCTCCGCCATGCGGAACGTATCGAGGAAGGTCGAGGGGGCAAGCGTCGGCACCGGATCGTCAGAGACCCGCGCCACCACGAGGGGAGGGAGTTCCCGGGATTTCTTCGGCGCCGCCGGAGCCGGCTCCGCTCCCTGAGCCAGCGGGGCGGATTGCGGGGCCGCGTTCCCCGATGTTTGTGCGGATTTCGGGGCCGCATCGGTTTTCGGGCTGGACTCGGCCCTGGCAGCAGGCTTGGCGGTGGCGGGTGGGGCCTCCGGAAGGGATGGAGCCGGTTCGGCTCGAACTCCTGTGAGGCACAGCATCAGCGCGAGCGGCGACAGGCCGGCACGCAGGATCGACGGGAACACGACGCAACGCGACGACACAGGCAACCCTCGTGAGCAGAGAGGTCCGGATCATGCGGGCCGGATGGTTACCAAGTTCCCACCCATTCCCATCCGCAGGCCCTGACAAATCGGGACGCCTCGCCCTACCTCCAGGCCAATCCGAAACGTCGAGGAGGTCAGGCCATGATTCATCATCCCGCGATCCGGAGTGGCGGCACGGCCGTCGTGACGGGGGCCGCGAGCGGCATCGGCCTCGCCGCCGCCAAGCGGTTCGCCGCCTCGGGCATGAGGATCGTCCTCGCCGACCTGCCCGGCGAGACGCTGGAGACGGCGCGTGCGGAGATTGCGGCGACGGGCGCTCAGGTTGTGGCGTGCCCCACCGATGTCGGCCGGCGCGAGGACGTGGAGGCCTTGCGCGAGGCGGCGGGCGGGCCACCCGCCATCGTCATGCTCAATGCCGGCATCGAAGCGGGCGGCCGCCTCTTCTCGGACGAGGCGACGTGGCGGCGCATCCTCGACACCAACCTCTGGGGCGTGGTCAACGGTATCCAGGCCTTCGCGCCCGCCATGGCCGAGGCGAGCGCACCCGGCGCGATCATCGTCACCGGCTCGAAACAGGGGATCACCACGCCGCCGGGCAACACGCCCTACAATGTCTCGAAGGCGGGCGTGAAAGTGGTCGCCGAGGCCCTGGCTCACGACCTGCGCGGGCGCGACGGGGCCAAGGTCAGCGTGCATCTCCTCATTCCGGGCTTCGTCTATACCGGCCTCACCAGGGCGCGGGGCGTGGCCGAGAAGCCCGACGCCGCCTGGACACCGGAGCAGACGGTGGAGTTCATGATCGAAGCGATGGGGCACGGGGACTTCTACATCCTCTGCCCCGACAACGAGACCACCCGCGCCCAGGATGAACGTCGCATCGCCTGGACGGCGGGCGACGTGATCGAGAACCGGCCCGCGCTCTCGCGCTGGCACCCCGATTACGCGGATGCCTTCAAGCGCCATATGGGCTGAGCGGGAGCTCGGCCCTTTTATCGGCCGATTGGCCTGTTGAAGCTTGGGCGTGCGCTTGGTCCCGGCTATGGCGGGTGCCTTGCATGGTACGGGACGGATGTCGGTCCTCACGAACGCGATCCACGGCAACAGCCCCGTCATCGGGGATATCAGAACGGGAGCCGCCCTTTGGCCACCATCATCCCAGTCGCTTCCTTCGATTGCGTCGTGTTCGGCGCCACCGGCGATCTGACCACGCGCAAGCTGTTGCCGGCCCTGTACTACCGCTACAAGGACGGCCAGATCCCCGGCACCAGCCGCATCATCGGCGCATCGCGCTCGGAGATGAGCGCCGATGCCTTTCGCGAGCGCGCACGCGATGCGCTCAAGCGCTTCGTCCCGGCCCGAGATCTCGTCGAGGACAAGCTCGGCGCCTTCCTCGATCACCTCGATTACGTGGCCGTGGACGGGGCCGGCGACGACGGCTGGGAGGATCTCGCCGCCAAGCTCGCGGAGCGGCCGGACCAGGTCCGGCCGTATTATCTTGCCACCTCGCCCGACCTCTACGGCTCCATCTGCCGTAACCTGTCCGTCCATGGCCTCATCGGCGAAAAATCGCGGGTGGTGCTGGAGAAGCCGATCGGCAAGGATCTGAAATCGGCCCGCGCCATCAATGACGCGGTCGGCGAGGTCTTCCCCGAAGAGCAGATCTTCCGCATCGACCATTACCTCGGCAAGGAGACGGTGCAGAACCTATTGGCCCTGCGCTTCGCCAACACGATCTTCGAGCGTCTCTGGACAGCGGACGTCATCGATCACGTGCAGATCACCGTGGGCGAGACGGTGGGTGTCGAGGGCCGGGCCGGCTATTACGACACGTCGGGCGCGCTGCGCGACATGGTGCAGAACCACCTGCTGCAGCTCCTCTGCCTGATGGCGATGGAGAGCCCGCTCACACTCGATGCCAACTCGGTACGGGACGAGAAGCTGAAAGTGCTGCGTGCGCTGAAGCCGATCACGCCCCACGATGTCCAGTCCGTCACCGTGCGCGGCCAGTACGCGGCCGGCGCAGTGGACGGCAAGCCGGTCCAGGGTTACCGCGCCGATCTCGGCGGCGAGACGGAGAGCCGCACGGAGACCTTCGTCGCTCTGAAGCTGGAGGTGCAGTCCTGGCGCTGGGCGGGCGTGCCGTTCTACATCCGCACGGGCAAGCGCCTGCCCCAGAAGCTCTCCGAAATCGTGGTGCAGTTCCGCGCCTCTCCCTTCTCGATCTTCCCGGCCGAATCGTTCGGGCGCGAGCCCAACCGCCTCGTCATCCGGCTTCAGCCGGAGGAGGGGATCAAGCTGGAAGTGATGACGAAGGACCCCGGTCCGGGCGGCATGCGGCTGCGCCCCACCAATCTCGACATCTCGTTCGAAGAGACCTTCAAGCAGCGCTATCCCGATGCCTACGAGCGCCTCTTGATGGACGTGGTGCGCGGCAACGCCACCCTGTTCATGCGCCGCGACGAGGTGGAGGTGGCCTGGGCCTGGGCCGATTCGCTGCTGAAGGCCTGGGCCGATCGGCCCGAGCCGCCCCGCGCCTATCCGGCCGGCAGCTGGGGGCCCACCGCCGCCATCGCGCTGATCGAGCGGGATGGACGGACCTGGCACGAGGAGGTGCACTGACCGGAGGGAGGCTGCACACAGGAGAGAAGTTATTTGTGTGAGGCCAATAAAAACAACTAATCGGGCACTCCCTCGACAGGCCGTTGCCCGACGCCTACACGTCTGGAGAGTATCGCCCCTCCAACATCAAGACCTACGCCCCCATGGAAAAGCTCGACTCGGCGATCGGGATCAATCGTCGCTACCTCCATGACGAAGTCGTGGACCGGATGCGGGATCTGATTCAGTCGGGAGAGCTCGAACCGCGCGCGCGGGTGAATGAAAGCGAGCTTACCGAGCGGTTCGGCATCTCGCGCACACCGCTTCGCGAAGCGATCAAGATCCTCGCCACCGAGGGGCTGCTCGAATTGCTGCCGAACCGGGGCGCCCGGGTGGCCAGCCTGTCTCAGGCCGAAATCGAGGAGATGATCGAGGTCATCGCCGGACTCGAGGCGACGGCCGCCGATCTCGCCTGCCGCACGATCGGCGACGACGAGATCGCCGCCATCGAGCAGGACCATCACGACATGGTCAAGGCCTGGAAGGACGGCGAGGAAGCCACGTATTTCCGGCTCAACCGCGCGATCCACGAGGCGATCATGGCGGCCAGCCGCAACTCGGTGCTGGGCACCATCTATGCGAGCCTGTCCGGCCGCATTCAGCGATCGCGCTACGCTGTCCACCAAACCGCCGAGCAATGGAGTCGGGCCGTCTCCGAGCATGAGCGGATGATCGCGCTGCTCCACGCCCGCGATGGCGAGGCGCTGGCCACGGTCATGCGCGACCATATCCGCTCGAAGACCCCGGTCATCGCCGAGAATTTCGGCGCCGGCGAGTGAAGGACCGGGACTTGGTATCACCCCGGCATTCCGCGATGGGCAATCCCGAAGGTCCTCTATCCGGGGCCCGGGACGCCGTGGCGTAACGACGTTGGGCGGTGCTGCTCAGGCCGCGCGGATCGTTGCGAGGAACTGAGCCACTTCCGCGTTGAGATGCTCCGATTCGCGCGAGAGTTCGGAGGCCGAAGCCAGGACCTGGGAGGCCGCGGCGCCCGTCTCCTCGGCGGCGCCCGCCACGCCCGCGATGGTGGTCGTCACCTCGCCGGTCCCCTCCGCGGCCTGGTTGATGTTGCGCACGATTTCCTGCGTCGCCGCACCCTGCTCCTCGACTGCCGCAGCGATCGACGTCGCAACGGTGCTGATCTCGCGGATGCGGGCCGTGATGGTCTCGATGGCCGTGACGGCCTGACCGGTGGAGCCCTGGATCCGGCTGATCTGGCTGCCGATCTCGTCTGTCGCCCGCGCGGTCTGGTTGGCGAGTTCCTTGACCTCCGCCGCCACGACGGCGAAGCCTCGGCCCGCCTCACCGGCGCGCGCGGCCTCGATGGTGGCGTTCAACGCGAGGAGGTTGGTCTGGCCCGCGATGGTGGCGATCATCGCGACGACGTCGCCGATCTTTGCGGCCGCATCGCTCAGATCCTTCATCTGTGCACCTGTCCGCGTCGCATCCTCCACCGCACGGTGAGCCAAGCTAGTGGAGCCATCGACCTGACGGCCGATCTCCATGACGGACGAGCCGAGCTCCTCGGCCGCCGCCGCCACCATGGTGACGTTGGTGCCCGCCTGCTCCGCCGCTGCCGCCACGGACACCGATTGCTGCGCGGTCTGCGTCGCCGTGCCCGACATGCTCTGGGAGGTCGCGCGCAACTGGGTCGCCGCCGCCGAGACGCGGGTCAGGATATCGCCGACCGCATTCTCGAAACCATCGGCCAACGCGAGGGCGGCGATCTTGCGCTGGGTCTCTGAATCAGCACGGGCCTGCGCGGTTTCGGCTTCCAGGATACGGGTCCGCACCAGATTGTCCCGGAACGTGTCGAGGGTACCGGCCATCGCGCCGATCTCGTCGGTCCGCCCGATACCGGGGATCGCCACATCGGTCTCGCCGGAGGCCAGCCGACGCATAGCCGCCGTGATCCGCTCGATGGGACGTGACACGCCGAGGAGAGCGAACGCCATGGCGGCCAGCGCCATGGCGACGGAAATGGCGAGCATCGTCCGTGTGGTGAGGACCGCCTCGGCCTGTTCTTCGCGCGCCGCCACGCTCGCGGCGGTCCCGGCCTGCCCATTGAGCTCTACGAGCTTGCGCGCGGCGGCGGTCGCGGCGAGGTACTCGGCATTCATCGGGCCGCGAAAGCGCTCGGTCAGCGACGCGCGCTGGCTGGTATCGATCTCGAGCAGGGCGTTCCAACCCTTCTGCAGGACCTGCCATTTGGCGGAGAAGTCCTCGAACAACGCCTGTTCCGATGGCGAGCTGATGAGCGGAAGATAGGCTGCTCTGCCCTTCTCGGCGTTTTGAATCATGTCGCCGACGTTCTTGATGCTCAGGGCACGCTCGGACTCGTCATCCGCCATCAGATACCGGAACTGCCAAAGGCGGGTCCGCATGACCAGCGCGCTCAGGCTATGGGCCGCATCGACGGAGGGGAGCGCGTTCGAGGCCAGCAATTCGATACGGCCACCGATGGCGTCGAGCTTCCGCAAGGCAACCACACCCTGCACCGTCGTAATGATGGCGAGCGCGGTGAAGAGGCCGATGAGCGTTGTCTTGATGGAGGGGCGCATGAAACGGTCCAGGGTAACGAGCGAGTCTGTGCAAGAGCGCCGTAACCATGGGGGGCAATCCCTAATGATTATTTTGCCCCCGCCCGAAAGCCTCATGAGAGACATCGACTGTTGTCATCAGGCCGATCTCACGCTGCGTTGTTGATCGAGCGCAGATTGACCACTAGATCGGAAAAGCGGTCACCCTGCACGATGACGTGCGCACGCAGTCGGTCCGCCGCTGCGATCTCGTCGCCGGCGACGATGGCGGCGACGATAGCTTCGTGCTCGGCGAGGGATTGCCCGAGCCTGTGGCGCGCTCGCAACTGCATCCGGCGGAACGGGGTCAGGCGCCGGTGCAGGAGCCGCGCCTGCTCGCACAGGAAGTCGTTGCGGCAGGCCCGATAAATCACTGTATGGAAGACGTAGTTCTCTTGGTAGTAGGTCTCGGGGTCGCCATCCGCCGCTGCTACGGCACAGGCTGCGAGAGCCTGTTTCAGGGCCTTCTCGTCGGCCGGAATCAGCCGGCGCGCGGCGAGCCGGCCGCATGAGGCCTCGATTTCTGCCATCGTCTCGAACATGGCGATGAGCAACTCAGGATCGGGGGCGCTCACGATGGCACCCCGGCGCGGCTTGATCTCCACGAGGCCGGTCATCGCGAGTTGCAGCAGAGCCTCACGGATCGGCGTGCGCGAGACTCCGAAGCGCTCTGCAAGCTCGGTTTCATCGAGGCGTGAGCCGAGGGCCAACCGGCCATCCACGATCTCCGTCTCGATCGTCTGCCGGAGGCTGAGCGATCGGCTCATAGCGATTCTATCCTTGCGTTTCCAATCGAAATTCGCATTCGCTATTATTCATGGGCGTTGACAAAATATACAAGACATAGTTCGCTGGTATATCGAATGGGCGTTGCAGTATAAATGTTGCGCCGCAATACAGCGAGACCGCAAAGGTCCGCATGGGAGAGACGCCATGACGTTGACACGCCGCGCCCTCGTCGCATCCGGCCTCGCCGCCCCCGCCATCCTGTCGATGGGGTTGAAGGCACAGGCGGCCACCACACTGAAGCTCTCCCACCAGTTCCCCGGCGGCACGATCGATGAGGGCGATTTCCGCGATCGCATGTGCCGGAAGTTCGCCGCCATGCTGGCCGAGCGGTCGAAGGGCGCGCTGGAGGTGCAGGTCTATCCGGGCTCGTCCCTGATGAAGACGAACGCCCAGTTCGGTGCCATGCGCAAAGGCGCGCTCGACCTGTCGCTCTACCCGTCACCTTACGCGGGCGGCGAGGTGGCCGAGATGAATATCGGCCTGATGCCGGCGCTGGTGAGTTCCTACGAGCAGGCCATCGCCTGGAAGAAGGCGCCGGTCGGCCGGAAGATCACCGAGATCCTCGATTCGAAGGGCATCCTCCTCGTGTCGTGGGTCTGGCAATCGGGCGGCGTCGCCAGCCGCGAGCGTCCCCTTTACGCGCCCGCGGATGCCAAGGGCCTCAAGGTGCGCGGCGGCTCGCGTGAAATGGACCTGATGATGAAGCAGGCGGGTGCGGCCACCCTGTCGATCCCGTCGAGCGAATCCTACGCCGCCATGCAGACCGGCGCCTGCGATGCGGTCATCACCTCCTCCACCAGCCTGATCTCGTTCCGCCTGGAGGAACTGTCGAAGTCTCTCACCTCGGGTCGCGAGCGCTCCTACTGGTTCATGCTCGAGCCGATCATGATGTCGAAGATCGCGTTCGACCGCCTGCCCAAGGACCAGCAGGATCTCATCATGGCGATCGGAGCCGAACTCGAACCCTTCGGCCAAGCCGGCGCCAAGGCGGACGACACCAAGGTCGAGGAGATCTTCACCAAGGCCGGGGCCAAGGTTCAGAACCTCGACGAGAAGACCCTCGGTCAGTGGCGCGACATCGCCCGCGAGACCGCCTGGAAGGACTTCGCGGGCAAGTCCGCGAGCTGCGCCGAGCTCCTCAAGCTGGCGGAGCAGGTCTCGTGAGCCACGCCTTCGACGCGGCCTCGGCCGCTTCCGAGACCGCCACGGCCGCGCCCGAACCCCGGATTCCCGGGATTCTCGGGCATCTCGACAGGGGGATGAAGGCCATCAACCGGGTGATCATGCTGCTCGGCGGCATTGCCCTGGTCTGTGCCTGCCTCGTGCTCAGCTACAGCGTGGTCGTGCGCTACGCCCTGCACGAGCCCACCGACTGGCAGGACGAGATGGCGGTGTTCCTCATCGTGGGGGCCACCTTCTTCTCCGCCGCCGCCGTGCAGGCCAAGCGCGGCCACGTGGCGATTGAGGCCCTGAGCGGCCTGCTCTCGCCCCGTGTGAACCGCGCCCGCCTGTTGATGGCCGACATCATTAGCATCGTGTTCGTCACGTTCTTCGCCTGGAAGAGCTGGACCCTGCTGCACGAGGCCTGGGTAGACGGCCAGGTTTCGCAATCCTCCTGGGGCCCGCCCCTGTGGATTCCCTACGCGCTGATGGCGGTGGGGATGACCTTCCTCGGCCTGCAATTCCTATTGCAGATCATCGAGGCGCTGACCTACGGCCCGCGCGCGGCCGGCTGGGCCAATCCGAAGGTCGGCCTCGGCGCCGATCTCAATGCACCTTCCCTCAAGACGGGCACCCACCCATGAGCGTCGCGGCCATCGGCTTCCTCTATGCGGGCGCCACGCTCAGCGCGATGCTCGCCGGCATTCCCATCGCCTTCGCGCTCGGCTTCGTGGCGCTGGCCTTCATGTTCTTCTTCATGCCCGGCGCCTCCCTCGATACGGTGGCGCAGAACGTCTACGAGGAGATGGCCTCCATCACCCTCCTGTCGATCCCGCTCTTCATCCTGAAAGGCGCAGCCATCGGCCGTAGCCGGGCGGGCCAGGACCTCTACTCGGCCATGCATGCCTGGATGCACAAGATTCCGGGCGGCCTCGGCATCGCCAACGTCTTCGCCTGCGCGCTCTTCGCCGCCATGGCGGGATCCTCGCCCGCCACCTGCTCGGCCATCGGCTCGGCGGGCATCCCGGAGATGAGGAAGCGCGGCTACTCGCCGGGCTTCGCCGCCGGCATCATCGCGGCGGGCGGTACCCTCGGCATCCTGCTGCCGCCCTCCATCACCATGATCCTCTACGCTGTAGCCGCCGAGCAGTCGCTCGGACGCCTGTTCCTCGCCGGCATCGGGCCGGGCATGCTCCTGGTCGGGCTGTTCGCCGCCTGGTCGGTCTATCGCTTCCGCTCGGAATACGCCGCCGCGAAAGACGCCTATGAGCGTCACGGCACCGCCTCGGCCATCCTGGCCGAGGACACCTACAGCATGCGCCAGCGCTTCTCGACGCTGCCGCGCGTGCTGCCCTTCGTGATCCTGCTCACCGGCGTGATGGTGGCGCTCTATGGCGGCTATGCCACGCCCTCCGAGACGGCGGGCCTCGGTGGCCTGCTGGCCCTTGGGCTCATCGCCATCATCTACGGCGTCTGGCGCCCGAAAGACGTGAATCCGATCCTCGCCGCGACCCTGCGGGAATCGACCATGCTGATGCTCATCATCGGCATGTCGCTCCTCTACGCCTACGTGATGAGCTACCTGCACATCTCCCAATCGGCGGCGGCCGCCATCGTGGCGATGCAGCTGTCCAAATGGGTGCTGTTGGTGACGATCCTCGGCCTCGTGATCCTGCTCGGCTTCTTCCTGCCGCCGGTCTCGATCATCCTGATGACCGCGCCGATCATCCTGCCGCCGCTGAAGGCCGCCGGGTTCGACCTCGTCTGGTTCGGCGTGGTGATGACCATCACCATGGAGATGGGGCTGATCCACCCGCCGGTGGGCCTCAACATCTTCGTCATCAAGAACATCGCCCCCGACATCCCGCTGAAAGACATCATCTGGGGCACGCTGCCCTTCGTGATCCTGATGGCCGTGGCGATCCTGATCCTCTGCCTCGTCCCCGGGATCGCCATGTGGCTCCCGAACTGGCTGTTGCCGACGACGCGGTAGGAATTCAGAGCGGTCGGCGACGGGCGGTTCGGACCCTAACAGTCCGGACCGCCTTTCGGCGTCCGGAACAGGCTGGTTCATCTCGACCTGACGCCTCGATGTAATTACAATAGTGTCGTTACACCGAGGCGGTGATGCTGCGTTTCATCTGGGACCCGGTCAAAGCCGCGAGCAATCTCAGAAAGCACCGCGTCACCTTCGCGATCGCCACGCGCGTCTTCGCCGATCCATACGCGCTCATGGAGCAGGATCGGATCGAAGGCGGCGAGCGCCGCTGGTTGACGGTCGGTCTCGTCGACGGATTGCTGGTTCTGGCGGTCGCATGCACCGTCACGGACGAGGAGGACGGTTCGGAGACAATCCGGATCATCTCGGCCCGGGTGGCGGATTGACGGGAACGGAGGTTCTATGAGCAATAACGATCACGTCGGATATGAATTCGATCCTCATCATCCGCCGGCTCTCACCGCTGCGGAGAGAGCCGAAATCGAAGCGCTGGCCGCCTTGCCGGATGACGATATCGACCGGTCTGATATCCCACCGCTCACGGAGACCTTCTTCGCGGGTGCCGTCCGCAACCCGTTCTACCGACCGATCAAAATGCAGCTTACCACACGGGTCGATGCCGACGTCCTGGCTTGGCTGAAAGCCGGCGGCCGCGGCTATCAGACCAAGCTCAATGCGATCCTGCGACAGGCGATGCTGCGCGAAGCCGCCAAGGATTAGAACCTCGAGCCGAAATGCCGATTTGGATCAAGGCCCCCGACCTGCGTGGCTCAGCCGTCAGAACCGCTCGGTCACGAAAGCCTCCGCCTCCGGCGAGGTCTCCGTCGATTCGGTGCGCAGCAGGCCGATGACCTCGGCGGCGTCTTTAGCCACGAGGTAGTTCAGCTCCAGCCCCTCGCGGATGAAGCCCTGGTCGCGCATATGGTCGAGGAGCGTCAGCAGGGGTGTCCAGAAATCGGCGATCGAGAGCAGCAGGATCGGCTTCTTGTGCCGGCCGAGCTGCGCCCAGGTCAGCTGTTCCACGAGTTCCTCGAGGGTTCCGATGCCGCCCGGCAGCGCCACGAAGGCGTCCGACCGCTCGAACATCAGGCGCTTGCGGGTATGCATGTCGCCGACGACGATCGTCTCCTGGATGTCGTCGAGCATCCGCTCGCGCGATTTCAGGAAGTCGGGGATGATGCCGGTGACATGGCCGCCGGCATCGAGCACTGCCTGCGCGACTGTGCCCATCAGCCCGACATTGCCGCCGCCATAGACGAGGCCGAGCCCGGCATCCGCCAGGGCGCGGCCAAGCGTCGCCGCGGCCTCGGCGAAGGCCGGATCGCCGCCGAAGCCCGAGCCGCAATAGACGCAGACATTCTTCACCGCGGCCATGCCGAGCCTCCCACGGTGAGGGGCAGACAGGCACCGCCCAGGGGCCAAACTGCTGATTTCGTGAATGATCCCGCCTTTCGGGGGGAAGCGCGATTTGGTGTTGAGATCATGTCGGCTAGTATGTCGCCATCAATCGACGCTTTGTCGACAGCCAGAGTCGAAACCCGGCGATGTTATCTGCCGCAAAGTCGATGGATTTGAGGAGAGCGGTGCCATGACGGCGGAATGGCGGCGAGGCCTGATTCTCGCGGGCGGCGGCCTGCTGGCCGGATTCGCCCTGGTCGTCGTGCTGTTCGGCGCGGGCGAGATGGTCAAGCGCGTTCAGGGCGACAAGCAGCCCGTGGCTGCGGCGGCGCTGCCCCGGTCGAATGAGACCAGCACGCCGGAATCGCGAGCGGCCGAATCGCCCGCGGCCGCCGGCTCGCCGGTGACGCCGCCCGTGCGCCGCGAGGAGGGGGCTTCGACGACGCCGGGAAAGTCGCCGTCGGGGGGGCGGGGCGCCACCGGACAGACGGGCAATCCATCCGCCGCGCAGGACCAGGCGCAGGCCCCGACCTTCGATATCATTCGCGTCGAGCCGACAGGCGAGACCGTGATCGCCGGTCGCGGAACGCCCAACACTACGGTCGAGATGCTACGCGACAACCATCCGATTGCCCGTGCGCTCATCGACCCGTCCGGCCAGTTTGCCATCGTCCCGCCTGCGCTCCCCGCCGGTAGCAGCGAGATCACACTGAGTTCCATCGGGGCCGACGGACAAGGTCGTCAGGCGCGGGAAACCGTCATGGTTGTGGTGTCCGCCGACCGCACCACCAAACCGCTCATCGCTCTGACTTCGCCCGACAAACCTACCGTCGTCCTGTCGCAGCCGGATCGTCCGACGGATGCGGCTTCGGCCAAGGTGGCGCGGAATGTACGGAAGGACACCGATCCGGCCCCGGCCGGCGCTGCGGGCCGGGCTTCCGCCGATGCCGCAAAGGGGAGCGTCGGCAAGGCTCTCGCGGGCCGAACCGACAGCGCCAAGTCTGGGAGTGACAAGTCTGATAGTGGCAAGCCTGACGCTGGCAAGCCTGAAGATGCCAGGCCTGAAACGGCCAAGCCGGATGCCGTGCCGGTCAAGGTCGTCAGCGTCGATGCGGAGGAGGGCGGCCGCCTTTTCGTGACCGGACAAGCGCCGGCCGGTGCCACCGTGCGCCTCTACATCAACGACACGCTGATCGCCCCCGGCAGTGTCGGCGCCGACGGACGTGTCTCGTTCACGATCGGGCGCGGCGTCGCCCCCGGGGATTATCGGATCCGCATCGATCAGGTCGATCCGGTCTCCGGCAAGGTGAAGAACCGGTCCGAGGTCGGCTTCGCCATGCCGAACGCGGCAAAGCCCGCTCTCGGCATCGGGCAGGAGGCGCCGGCCAACGGCGTGGCGGCCCTGACGCCACCCGCTCTTCCGAACAAGCCCTTGCCAAGCGCGGCGCTGGCGGCGAGGACGCATGCCAAGTTCGCCGGAGCCCAGGGATACGGGACCCTTCCATCCCCGTCCGAGCGTCTGGCTCAGGGGGCGCCGCAGGATGCCACGCCGAGCGCGCCTGCGTCTCCGATGACGATCGGCCGGTCGCAGCCGGGACCCACCACCGGCGAGGCTGGCGCGACATCTGCTCAGGCCCCGGCGAGCCAGCCCTCGGCCGCGCCGCAGAATGTGTTCGTGCCGGAGATCAACACGGCTCGGATCACGCGCGGCGACAGCCTCTGGCAGATCAGTCGGCGCGTCTATGGAAGAGGGACCCGATACACGGTGATCTTCGACGCCAACCAGCCGCAGATCCGTAATCCCGATCTGATCTATCCCGGCCAGATCTTCGTCGTGCCGTCCGAGAGCGCGTCGACTCTGCCTGAGGACAAGCGTCGTAGCTGAGACGAGGCGCGGTACCGCGCAGTCTGCAGCCCGGCCCTGCGCCGCCGGGTGCCTGTCTGGAACGGTTCGAGAGACTATATCGGGGGCTGAGTTCGTCCACTCCCGGTTCATCCTCCCGAGTCTGTCTGAATGACCACCGATCCCACTGCCGTGGCGAACGGCGGCACGCCGCCGCCCGAGCGTCCCGGCCTGTTCGCCACGTATCGGCGCCTGTGGCCTTACCTCTGGCCCCATACCCGGCCGGACCTGCAGCGGCGCGTCTTCCTCGCCTTTGGCCTCCTCCTCGTCGCGAAATTCGTGACGATGCTGACGCCCTTCACCTTCAAATGGGCGACCGACGCCCTCGTGGCGGCGGTGGGGGACAAGGACGGCCTCGGCGCCACGCTCCCCACGGGCCTGTTCGCGGCGCCGATGCTGATGATCGGGCTCTACGGCCTGTCACGCGTGATCATGGCCTTGCTCACCCAGGTGCGCGACGGGCTCTTCGCCAAGGTGGCGATGCATGCGGTGCGTCGCCTCGCGCTCCAGACTTTCGAGCATATGCACCGGCTCTCCCTGCGCTTCCATCTGGAGCGTAAGACCGGGGGCCTCACCCGCGTGCTCGAACGCGGCCGCGGCGGCATCGAAGAGCTTTCGCGCCTGATGGTGCTGACGCTGGTTCCCACCATCGTCGAGTTCGTGCTGGTGATCGGCGTCCTCGCCTACGAGTTCGACTGGCTCTACTCGTTCGTCGTCTTCGTCATGGTGGCCGCCTATCTCGCCTTCACCTGGAAGGCGACGCAATGGCGGATCGAGATCCGCCGGCGGATGAACAACTCGGATACCGACGCGAACACCAAGGCGGTCGATTCGCTGCTCAATTTCGAGACCGTGAAGTATTTCGGTGCCGAACGCCGCGAGGCTGAACGCTACGATAGCTCCATGGCCAAATACGAGACAGCGTCGACCCAGACCTACGTTTCGCTCGCCGTGCTCAATGCCGGTCAGGCTTTGATCTTCACCATCGGCATGACGGTGGTGATGTGGCTCGCCGCGCGGGACATCATGGCCGGGCGAACCACGCTCGGCGGCTTCGTCCTCGTGAATACCATGCTGATCCAGCTCTCCATGCCGCTCAACTTCATGGGCATGATCTACCGCGAGATCAAACAGGCGTTGATCGACATCGACGACATGTTCCGGATCCTGCATCGCAACCCGGAAATCGCCGACAGGCCCGGCGCCAAACCTCTTGCGGTCTCGGCCGGTGTGGTCCGGTTCGAGGACGTGCGCTTCGCCTACGATCCGGCACGGCCGATCCTGCGCGGCGTCAGCTTCGAGGTGCCGGCCGGGCGTACGATTGCCATCGTCGGCCCGTCGGGGGCGGGTAAATCGACCCTGTCGCGCCTACTGTTCCGGTTCTACGAGCCGCAATCCGGCCGCATCCTCATCGACGGCCAGGACATTGCCTCCGTCGAGCAGGGCAGCCTGCGGGCCGCCATCGGCATGGTCCCGCAGGACACCGTGCTGTTCAACGACACGATCGGCTACAACATCCGCTACGGCCAGTGGGATGCGAGCGACGAGGCGGTGCGCGAGGCCGCCCGCCTCGCCCAGATCGACCGGTTCGTCTCCGCTTTGCCGGAAGGCTACGACACGCCGGTGGGCGAGCGCGGCCTGAAGCTCTCGGGCGGCGAGAAACAGCGCGTCGCCATCGCCCGTACGATCCTGAAGGGCCCGCCGATCCTCGTCCTCGACGAGGCGACCTCGGCCCTCGATTCCTTCACCGAGCGCGAGATCCAAGACGCCCTCGACAAGGTCAGCCGCGGTCGGACCACCCTGGTCATCGCCCACCGCCTGTCGACGGTGGTGAATGCCGACGAAATCATCGTTCTCGACCGGGGCGTCATCGTCGAGCGCGGCGACCACCCGACCCTGCTCGATCTCGGCGGGGTCTACGCTTCCCTCTGGAGCCGCCAGCGCGAAGCCGACGAGGCCCGAGAGATCCTCAAGCGCGCCGAGGAGGAGCGGGTCGATGACGAGGTCCTGCCCTCGGTGGAGCGTGTGGCCCCTCAACCGAAAAGGCCCGTCGTACCCGAGCCGATGCCCGCCGAATAACGTATCGCAACGGGCGGTACGTAATCATCTGTCGTCGTGTCCGGCTACGTGTTCCACACGCTGGAGGCGGCGCTCCGGTCGGTCGGCAGCACCGAGACCTTCGAGGACGTGCTGATCCTGACCGTCAATCTTGGCGAGGACGCCGATACGGTCGGTGCCGTCACCGGCCAGCTCGCAGGCGCCCTCTACGGCGCCTCGGCGATCCCCGAACGCTGGCTCCGGCCCCTCGCCTGGCGCGAGCGGATCGTCGATCTCGCCGATGCCTTGGCGGCGAAAGCCTGATACCGGGCGCATCGCGCTTTGCCGTCATGATCCGCGTATGGAAAACACCCGTGCGGACGCTCGTGCGAGGGTCGGCCGGATCGTCCCCGTTTCGAGGGTGTGTATGACCGTAGCGCCAACGGCCTTCTCGACCACGCGCCTGATCGTGATCCTGGCTTTCGCCGGCTTCGCCAGCACCTTTGCCGGACGGGCCATCGAGCCCCTCGTCGGCGTGCTCGCCCGCGATCTGCAGAGCGATCCGCATACGGTGGCACTTCTCTCGACGGCCTTCGCGCTGCCCTATGCGCTGATCCAGCCGATCCTCGGGCCGGTCGGGGATTCGTTGGGCAAGGAACGGGTCATCGCGGTCTGTCTCGGCATCCTCACCCTGGCGCTTGCCGGATGCGCGGTCTCGGCCGATCTCACCGTGCTGTTCGGGCTCCGCATCCTGGCGGGCGCGGCGGCGGGCGGCGTCATTCCCCTGGCGCTCGCCCTCATGGGCGACCGTATCCCGCTGGAGCGCCGACAGGTCGCCATTGGCCGGTTCCTCGTCGCTGTCATCCTCGGCCAATTGTCCGGCTCGACCTTCGCCGGTCTCATCGAGGCCGATGTCGGTTGGAAGGGCGTCTTCGCCATCACGGCGGCGGTGGCGGCCCTCGGCTGTGCGGCTGCGATCCTCGGCTTCGAATGGGCGGCCGGCGCGGCACCCAAACGCTTCGCGCTGGGCGAAGCGGTGGCCCGCTACCGCACCATCGTCGCGATCCCCCGTGCGCGGGTCCTGTTCATCGCCGTCTTCGTGGAGGCCATCGCAGTCTTCGGCATCTTTCCCCATCTCGCGCCGTTGATCGAGGCGCGCGGGGAGGGCGGCCCCCGCGAGGCCGGGCTGGCACTGGCGGGCTTCGCCGCCGGTGGTTTGCTCTACTCGGCCTTCGTCGCCGTGCTCCTGCGCCTCCTCGGGATGCGGCGGATGCTGATCGGCGGAGGCGTAATCTGCGCCGGCGCCCTTCTGGTCATCGGCAGCGCGGCAAGCTGGCAGGTGGATTGCGCGGCCCTGGTGGCGTTGGGCCTCGGCTTCTACATGCTCCACAACACCTTTCAGGTGCAGGTCACCGAGGTGGCACCGACGGCCCGCGCCTCGGCGGTTTCGCTCCACGCCTTCTCGTTCTTCTGTGGCCAGGCTTTGGGAGTCGCGATCCTCGGCTCGGCGCTTCAGGGCCTCGGCCAGTTCACCGCCCTCGCGCTCTGCGCCCTCGTGATCCTGAGTGTCGGCAGCTTCAGCGCAAAGCTTCTCGCGCGCTGAAGCTCCGCTTCCCGACATCGCCGGCTCGCGCAAATCGGGATCTCGTGTTCCCATCGGCGATGCAGACGGAAGCGATCGTGGGATGACGCGATGGTTCCGCTATGCCGCCTCCAGCCCCGCATACCATTCGGCGTAGGTCGTGTTCGTGACCATGCGGCGGTTCTGGTCGGGCGTGCCGTCCGTCCACCAGACGGGGCCGCGCTCGCCGAGGCCGTGCTTGGCGGCGTCGACCGCCGCGCGGGCGCGCTTCATAGCGGCCTCGTCGCCCGAGCGCTTGGCCTCCTTCACCGCCCGCCGCGCATCCATCAGTGCCTTGACGAGATGCTCCCGCTTCTCTTCGCTCAAGTTCGGATTGGTACGCCGCCAGAGCCGTCCCTTGACGACGATGTAGCGGCCGTCGGGGGTCTCCAGCACTGGCATCGGGCATCCCGTCCCATCATCGCGGCAGGTCGGCAGGGCAACGCGCGGGTGGCCACAGGTGTGCCGCGTCAGCGGGGCAGGATCGCCGTGCAGATGAAGCGCCCGCCGCCCGGCAGGGGCACGATGGCGACGTCGACTCCGTAGAGGAGGCGCAGGGTCTCCGGCGTGACGGCTTCCTCCGGTCTGCCGAGCGCCAGGAGCCGGCCCTCGTGCAGGAGCGCCACCCGATCGCAGAGGAAGGCGTGGTCGGGGTCGTGCGTCGAGAGAACGACGCCCATGCCGCGTTCCTTGAGGCGCCGCACTTGGTCGAGGACGCGGGCCTGGTTGCCGAAATCCAGGCTCGCGGTTGGCTCGTCCATGACGAGGAAGCGCGGCTCCCCGGCGAGAGCCCTGGCAATGAGGACGAGTTGGCGCTCGCCACCGCTGATCTCCGTGTAACGCCGCTCGGACAGATGCCGGATACCGAGGGTTGCCAGGGCCTCGAGGGCGATCGCCGCGTCCGCTTTGCCGGGCGCCGCGAAGGCACCGAGGCGGCTCGCCCGCCCCATCAGCACCACGTCCTGAACCCTGAAGGGGAAGAAGGCGGCATGAGCCTGCGGAACGTAGGCGACGCTCCGCGCGAACCGCGCCCGCGACCACGTCGCCACATCTTCGCCGTCGAGGAGGATTCGCCCCGCCTGGGCCGGAAGCAGGCCGAGGAGGGTCTTGAAGAGGGTAGTCTTGCCGCCGCCATTCGGGCCCAGAAGGCCAAGCACCTCGCCCGCCTTTAAGGTGAAGTCGATGCCCTCGCCGAGGGGCTTGGCGCCGTAGCCGAAAGCGAGGTTCTGGACCTCCAGGCTCAAGCCCAGCCCCCCTTCGCGGTGGCCAGGAGCCAGAGGAAGAACGGTGCGCCGATGAGCGCGGTGAGGATGCCCAGCGGCACCTCGATGGGCGCGACGGTGCGGGCGACGAGATCCACCGCGAGGAGATAGCCCGCCCCCATCAGCAGGGAGGCCGGCAGCAGGCGGCGGAAATCCGGGCCGACGATCAGACGCGCCACATGCGGGATGATGAGGCCGATCCAGCCGATCACGCCGGTGACTGAGACGGCGGCGGCGGTCACCAGCGTCGCGGCGGCGATGAACAACGGCCGCAGCAAACGTGTCTCCACGCCCAGCGCACGAGCCTCCTCCTCGCCGAGACTCATCAGGTTCATCCGCCAGGCGAACAGGACGAGCGGCAGCAGGCCGAGCACCATTGCCGGCAGGATCGCGCCGACATCGCCGAGGCTGACGGAGGCGAGGCTACCGAGCAGCCAGTAGGTGATGGCGGGGAGCTGGTTGTAGGGGTCGGCCAGCACCTTGAGCAGCGAGATCACCGAGCCCAGCACCGCTCCGATGGCGACGCCGGCCAGCACCAGGGTGAGCAGCGGATCGTGCCGCCGCACCGCAAGGCCCACCGCATAGACCGCGCCCACGGCGAGCAATCCCCCGGCGAAGGCGAGGAGCTGGATCGCACCCACGGGGAGCGAGAGGAAGATACCGAGTACGGCACCGAGGCTCGCCCCCGCCGAGACGCCGAGGATATCGGGCGAGACCAGGGGATTGCGAAACAGGCCCTGGTAGGTCGAGCCCGCCGCAGCGAGGGCAGCGCCGACGACGAGGCTCGCCGCCACGCGCGGCAGGCGCACCTGCAGCACGACGATCTGCGCGGTCGGATCGATGGAAGAGGTCAGCCCGAACAGTTTCGCCCAGAGGATGCGCGCCACATCGGCGACGGGCACGGAGTACTTGCCCGTCGCCAGCGACACCAGGACCAGCATCACCAGCGCGAGGAGAGGGAGTACGCCCGTCACCGCGAGGCGCAAGGCGGGCCGGGCTGCCAGGGAGGAGGCTGTCACGGGCGGGCCGCTCCTGCATCCTTCAGCAGGGTTTCCAGCTGCGCCGCGTCGAGGTCCACATGATAAAAGCGCGTGTAGAAATCGCGCGTGATGCTCTCCATCGGCTCGGGGAAGAGGTCGGGATACAGCCGGCCCGCGAGCCAGCGCAGGCCGATCAGGCGGTTGATTCCCGGCGGCGAGTCGAACCAGCCGAAGGGCAGGCGCGGCGTCTGGTAGACCCGGCCGGCGCGAACGGCCCGTAGCGTGCTCCAGAGCGGATCGGTGGATATGGTCCGGTGGAAAGCCGGGTCGAGGGTGACGATGGCGTCGGGGTCCCAGGCCAGGACCTGTTCCGGCGAGATCGTGGTGAGCCCCGTGGCGCCCCCGCCCTCCGCGACATTGCGAGCGCCGGCCAGGTCGAGGAGCTCGGTATTGATCGAGCCCGAAACCCCCGTCTCCAATCCGCGTGGCCCACGAGCGTAGTAGACGCGCGGTCGCCTGTCGGCAGGGATCGAGGTGATCCGGTCCTTCACCTCGGCGATCATCGCCTCCGCATGGGCGGCGAGATCCCTGGCCCGCTCTTGCACTCCCACCAGATCGCCGAGCTTGGCATAGGTCTCGCCCGTCCGGTCGATGCCGCCGTCGAGGAGAATGTAGGGGATGCCCGTCTGCGCCTGCACCCGGTCGGCGAGGGACGCATAGGTCGATGCCGTGCTGCCCACGTCGATGATGAGGTCCGGCTTCAGAGTGAGCACGGCCTCGACATTGGCGGTATTGCCCCGGCCGGTGAGCCGGCCATAAGCGGGCAGGCCACGCGTTTCCGGTGACAGGAAGGCGGCCTCGTCGGGGGAGGGGGCGCGGACCCAGCCGATCATGGTCTCGGGCGCCAGTGTGTAGAGCAGGACCGAGGCCGGCGGACCGGCGGCGAGGATGCGGCGCGCGCGCTCTGGCACCTCCACTTTGCGCCCGGCCGCATCGACGAAGGGGCGGGCAGCGCCTGCCTCTACGGTGAAGACGAGGCCCATCAGAGCCATCGCGGCGGCTGCGAGCACCTGCGTCGCGCGGGACGAAACCTGTCTGCGGCCGGCGGCCGGCGGGATGAAGCGAAGGATCATGGCCGATATCGTATCATGGCGGCGGACGCTGCG
Source organism: Methylobacterium sp. Leaf91 (assembly GCF_001422815.1). GTDB lineage: Bacteria > Pseudomonadota > Alphaproteobacteria > Rhizobiales > Beijerinckiaceae > Methylobacterium. The sequence continues at coordinate 139,277 of NZ_LMMP01000002.1, forward strand.
CTCCGCGACGCACGCGCCGGGATCGCCCCGAGACCCGGAGTGACCGAACCGGCCTCTCGTTTGTCATCCGCGAGGGGCTGCTATACAGCCCCGGTCCATCGATCCGCCCGGCGGAGGTGAAGGCAGCGAGACCTACCGACGTGATGGTCCGCCATCCTCCCGGTCCGGTGGGGCCGAGGGTGGCAAGCGCCCGATCCGTCATGGATCTGTCACCGCCGGCGGCGAGAGACGGTTGGTCGAGACGCCCGATCGAGGCGGCCGAGGAGAGAGCCTGATGAAGATCGCGATGATCGGCGCGGGGTATGTCGGCCTGGTCTCCGGTGCGTGCTTCGCCGATTTCGGCCACACGGTCTGTTGCGTCGACAACGATCCGGCCAAGATCGAGGCGCTCGAGCAGGGGCGTATCCCGATCTTCGAACCGGGCCTCAACACGCTGGTGGCCGACAATGTCCGCCAGAACCGGCTGACCTTCACCACCGACCTGACGAGCGCGGTCGCCGCCGCCGACACGGTGTTCATCGCGGTGGGTACGCCGTCCCGGCGGGGCGACGGCTTCGCCGATCTCTCCTACGTCTATGCGGCGGCCCGTGACATCGCCGCAGCGCTCACCGGCTATACCGTGGTGGTGACCAAATCCACGGTTCCCGTCGGCACCGGAGACGAGGTCGAGCGCATCATCCGCGAGGCGCGGCCCGATGCCGATTTCGCCGTGGTGTCGAACCCCGAATTCCTGCGCGAAGGCGCGGCGATCGGCGATTTCAAACGGCCGGACCGCATCGTCATCGGGGCGGACGATGCCCGCGCGGCCAGCGTCATGAACGAGGTCTACCGCCCGCTCTATCTCAACCAGGCGCCGATCCTCGTCACTGGCCGCCGCACGGCGGAACTGACGAAATACGCCGCCAACGCGTTCCTCGCCACCAAGATCACGTTCATCAACGAGATCGCCGATCTCTGTGAGCAGGTCGGTGCCAACGTCCAGGAGGTCGCGCGCGGCATCGGCCTCGACAATCGCATCGGCTCGAAATTCCTGCATGCGGGGCCGGGCTATGGCGGCTCCTGCTTCCCGAAGGATACCCTGGCGCTGGTGAAGACCGCGCAGGATTGCGGCACGCCGATCCGGCTCGTGGAAGCGGTGGTCGCCGTCAACGACCAGCGCAAGCGGGCGATGGCGCGCAAGATCGTCACCGCCTGTGGCGGCTCGGTGAGGGGCAAGACCATCGCGCTCCTCGGCCTCACCTTCAAACCGAATACCGACGACATGCGCGACGCGCCGTCCCTCTCCATCGTCGCCGGCCTGCAGGATGCCGGCGCCCGCATCCGCGCGCACGACCCGGAGGGGATGGAGGGGGCCCGCGCGCTGATGCCGGACATCGCCTATGCGGACGACCCCTATTCCTGTGCCGAAGGGGCGGACGCCCTCGTCATCGTCACCGAGTGGAACGCCTTCCGCGCCCTCGACTGGGCGCTGCTCGCCGAGAGCATGGCCGCACGGGTGGTGGTTGACCTGCGCAACGTCTACCGGGGCGAGGACGTGGCCCGCCACGGCTTCCACTATGTCGGCATCGGCGTGCCGACGCCGGAGGCGTGAACCGCCCGCGGGATCAGAGGATGAAGTCGCTCGCCTGAAGGCCGCCGACGATGGCCTTCAACAGGATCTGGAAATCCGCCCGTCCATTCCCGTCGACATCGCCTTCGAGGAACGTGGAGCTTCCGGACACCCGCATATGCAGGTCTCCGGCTTGGGCAAGGGCGGCATCGCCGATGAAGGTGAAGCCCTGGTCGCCCTCGGCACCGGTCACCGCCTGGATCGCCGAGAGGTCGATCCGGTCCTGGCCCAAAGCAAAATCCGTGATCGTGTCGTAAGTCTTGCCGGCAAGGCTGTCCGAGATGGCCCAGAAGGCGAAGGTGTCGTTGCCGACGCCGCCCGTGAGCGTATCCTTACCCGCGCCGCCCACGAGGATGTCGCCGCCACCGCCACCCTTGAGCTTGTTCGCCGCATCGTTGCCGAGAAGCACGTTGTCGAGCGTGTTGCCGGTGCCGTTGATGGCCGCGTTCCCCGTCAGGGTCAGGTTCTCGATGAACTGCTTACCGAGGGAGAAGGACATGGAGGCTTCGACGCGGTCGCTGCCCGCCATCGGACGCTCGAACACCCGGTCGCCGATACTGTCGACGATGTAGACGTCGTCGCCACCGCCACCGGTCATCGAATCCGCCCCGGCATAGCCATCGAGGAGATCGGCGTATTTCGATCCGGTGAGGGTGTCGTCGCCCGAGAGAATCGCGGCCCGAACGCTCCCGGCATCCTGCTCGCGATAGAAGAGGGCTTGTTCGGCCGTGATGGCGAGCCCCTGGATCTCCAGGAGGGTACTGGCGCCGTAGAACAGGGTGACGCCATTGGTCACGCCCGTGACGGGGTAGGGGCCGGCCTCGTAGGAGAACCCGGAGCCGACGATGTCGAAGAAGATATCCTCGCTCAGCGAGCCGCGAAAACCCGTCTCGACCTGATGGGAATAGCTGACCTGCTCGTCATACGAATAAATGTCGATCGTATGCGCATCCAAAGGCAGCGAGGATTTGATCGTAACCACGGACGCGTTCTCCATCACCTTGCCCGCCCGTTCCCCGAGAGGAGCGGGCGGTGTCGATGATGTGATTGCAACCGAAACCTGAGAAAGGCTTAAGGCCGAGCATCCGCCCTGTGGGCGGAGCGGTCGGTCGCCGCAGCATGACGCTGCAGTTCATCCCGAGCGGTACGCCGCCTCCGAGCCTTACCTGGAGGCGGCATTTCTCACGCCGCCGCGTCGATGGCCGTAGAGGCGCGCCGCACCTTGCGGTCCATGCCGTCGAGGAAGGCATGAGCGTCTTCCTTGCGCTCGAAGACATGCGGGGCGAGGCCGCGATTGTTGAGCGCTTCTTCCATCTTGAGACGCAGGAAGGCGCTCGTCGCGTAGCGCGTGGTGGTGAGATAGTAGTTCGCCGACAGGTATTGGATCATGCTGGCGTAATCGTCGTACAGGTTCTCGTTGATGCGGAACCCGTCATGGTTGACCACCGAGTTGACCCGCTGGCCGGCCTTCTTACAGGCATCGACCAAGACCTTGCGCAGGTCGTCGATGTCGCTCTTGATGCGGGCGTGCCAGCCTTCGAGGTTGAGGAAGAGGATGTTGCGCTCGGCGTCGTAGCTGACCCGTTCCGGCAGGTTAAGGTTGAGGAGGTCCGAGAGCAGTTCCATCGGCTCGTCCCGGAACAGTCGGGCATCCATCTGCGCCGGGTGCTTGATGATCGGCGTGAAGCCCATATGGGGCAGGATATCGCGCTCGATATCGATGCCCGGTGCCACCTCGATGAGTTCGAGCCCCTCGTCGGTGAGCTGGAAGACGCAGCGCTCGGTCACGTAGATCACCGGCTGCGACCGCTTCTGCGCATAGGGACCGCTGAAGGTGATCTGCTCCACCTGCGGCAGGAACTTCTGCGAGCGTCCCTCGGTGACGATCTTCAGCTTGCCGTCTTCGATCGTGGTCTCCAGGCCGCCCACGGTGAAGGTGCCGGCGAAGACCACGCTCCGCGCGTTCTGGCTGATGTTGATGAAGCCGCCGCAGCCGTTGAGCTTGCCGCCGAACGCACTGGTGTTGACGTTGCCGTGCTGGTCGCACTCGGCCATGCCGAGGCAGGTCATGTCGAGACCGCCGCCATCGTAGAAGTCGAACATCTGGTTCTGGTCGATGACGCAATCGGCATTCGTCGCCGCGCCGAAGCTCGACCCGGACGCGAGCACGCCGCCCACGGCCCCGGCCTCTGTGGTGAGGGTGATGTAGGGCGTCACCTTCTCCTCGTTGGCCACCGCCGAGATGCCCTCGGGTGCGCCGACGCCGAGATTGACCACGCCGTTCGGCGGCAATTCGAAAGCCGCGCGGCGGGCGATGATCTTGCGGGCGTCGAGCTTCATCTTCTTCATGCCGCTCACCGGCACGCGGATCTGGCCGGCCAGCGCCGCGTCGTGCTGCACGCCGTAATTCATGCGGTGCATCTCTGGCTCGGCCAGCACCACGCAATCGACGAGGATGCCCGGCACCCGCACGTCCTTGGGCAGCAGGAAGCCGTCATCGACGATGCGCTCCACCTGCGCGATGACGATGCCGCCATTGTTTCGCGCGGCCATGGCCTGGGCCAGGCAGTCGAGGGTGAGAGCCTCCTTCTCGAAGGAGATGTTGCCGGCCGGGTCCGCCGAGGTGCCGCGGATGAAGGCGACGTCGATCTTGGTGGCGGTGTAGAACAGCCATTCCTCGCCATCGACCTCAACGAGCTTGACGATCTCGTCCGTCGTCACCTCGTTCACGCGGGCGCCGCCATGGCGCGGATCGACATAGGTATGCAGGCCGACCTTGGAGAAGAGGCCGGGCTGGCCGGCGGCGCAGGCGCGGTAGAGCTGCGAAATCACGCCCTGGGGTAGGTTGTAGCCGACGATCTTGTTGTCCTGGGCGGCCTTGGCCACTTTCGGCATGCGGCCGAAATTTGCGGCGATGACACGCTTCAGCAGGCCCTCGTGGTGGAGGCGGCCGGTGCCGAGGCCTTTGCTGTCGCCGGCGCCGGCGGTCATGATCAGGGTCAGGCCGCGCGGGGCGCCCGTGTCGACGAAGCGCTTCTCCAGGGCGGCATGGAGCGCCTCCGGGATGCAGCTCTGGACGAACCCCGTCGTGGTGACGACGTCGTCATGCCGGATGAGGGCGATCGCCTCCTCGGCCGTGATCACCTTATTTTTCTTCATCGACCGGTCTATCCTCAGAGCGCCTCCCGCATCCCGGCCCTAACGCAAGTGATATTTTGCATAATGCCGTGGATGAGGAAGTCTTGTTTGGCGCAGGCAGCGTAAAGATACGGTCCAGTTTTCGCAAGGGTCCGGTCTAGCGCCAGTCGCGGCGTTCGCGTCTTGTTGCAGTGCAGCGTTAGCCCGAGTTTTCATGTCCGGACTGCCGGCATTTCCAGTGATCAGTGAGGATTGCGTCTAATCCTGAGGGCTCGGCGTCATTGGTTGAACACTTGTGCGGTGCGGGAAGGTCGAAAGTATTCAACATTTCGAATTTTGGTGGCGATTCGTTCCACCGTTGTCGGTCCCAACCTCGTGTCTCTCATTCGAACGCACGACGTTGGGGCGGTTCGTCGCTGGTCCGCGTTCGTCACGAGAGCTTGCCTTGCCGGGAGCCGCCGGGTGACGCAGGCTCGGGGATGCCGGTCCTTGGCCTCGACCGGTGATCCCCCCAACGAAACCATAAGTCGTCGATGATCGTCCGTTCGCGTCCCAATCTCATGGCGGTGCTTTTCACGCTCCAGGGCTCGATCCTGCCGCGGGTCGCGCTGAAGGTGAGTTTCATCACCGTGGCGGCCATCGTCGTCGTGGCTGTCGAGCGGGCTTGGCCCCATCCTTTCCCGATGAGCGCGGGGATCGGGCCTTTCACCCTGGTCGGGCTGGCTCTCTCGATCTTCCTGAGCTTCCGCAACGGCGCCTGCTACGACCGCTGGTGGGAGGCGCGCAAAGCCTGGGGAACGCTGATCCTCGAAGCGAGGGCGTTCGCCCGGCTCCTGATGGCGCTCCTGCCCGAGGAGCGGCACGACGCGTTGCGAAGCCGCGCACTGAAACGCGTGATGGGCTTTGCCAAGGCCCTCCACGCGCAAATGCGGCGCGAGGACGAGGTGGCGGCCGCAACCCCCTGGCTGTCCGAGGCGGAGGCCGCGCCCCTTCGCGACCGCCCGAGCATCGCCGACGCCGTGCTCGTGCACCTCACGGCCGATCTCGGACGAACACAGCGGGCCGGTGCTCTGACCGACATCCAGTTCGGCTTCCTCGAGCAGAAGATCGCGGCTCTCGGCCAGGTCCAGATCGTGTGCGAGCGCATCCAGGGCACCCCGCTGCCCTTCGCCTATACCCTGCTTCTCTACCGGACGGCCTGGATCTACTGCCTGCTCCTGCCCTTCGGTCTGGCGGGCACGCTGGGCTGGGTGACGCCGCTCGTGACGGCACTCGTCGCCTACACGTTCTTCGGCCTTGATGCCCTCGGAGACGAGTTGGAGGACCCGTTCGGCACCGAGCCCAACGATCTCCCTCTCGACGCGCTGGTCCGCGTCGTGGAGGGGATCGTCCTCGACGCATTGGGTGAACCCGCGCCGCCGCCTCTCGCGCCGGAGGGCTTCCTCCTGCGCTGAGACGTGGCGCGAGCGGTGGAGGCTCAGTACTCCCAGAAGATCCGCTGAAGCTCCTTGGTGTCCTGCGTCTTCGTCAGGGCCACGGCGGCGAGGATCTTGGCCTTCTGCGGGTTGAGGTCGTGGGCGACGACCCAATCGTACTTGTCGTCCGGCTGCTCGGCATTGCGCAGGACGAAGCCGTCGCCGACGCGGGACGAACGGATGATCTGCACGCCCTTGGAGCGGATGTCCTTCAGGGTGTCGACGAGGTAGCCGGCCACCGAGCCGTTGCCGGTGCCCGCATGGATGATGGCCTTCGCGCCGGTGGCGACGGCGGAGGTGTAGGGCTCGGGATGCATGTTGCCCGAGCCGTAGACGATGGCGACGTCCGGCAGGGTATCGATGGAATCGATGTCGAACTCGGAGGTGGTGCCGTGGCGCTTCACCGGCGCGCGGAACCAATAGGTCTTGCCCTCCACCACCATGCCGAGGGGTCCCCACTGGCTGAAGAAAGCCGAGGGCTTGATGTTGACGCGCTTGGTGGTGTCGCGTCCGGCCTGGATCTCGTCGTTCATCGTGAGGAGCACGCCCTTGGCGCGGGCATCCTTCGCGCCAGCCACCACTACGGCATCGAGAAGGTTGAGGGCGCCATCGGCCGAGATCGCCGTGGAGGGCCGCATGGAGGCGACCATGACGATGGGCTTGTCGGTCTTGACCACGAGGTCGAGGAAATAGGCCGTCTCCTCCACGGTGTCGGTGCCGTGGGTGATGACCACTCCATCCACGTCGTCGCGTTTGACCAGGGCGGAGACCTGCTTGGCGAGCTGAATCAACTGTGCGTTGGTGAAGCTCTCCGAGGCGATCTGGAACGCCTGCTCGCCGCGTACCTCAGCCACCTGTGCGATGGCCGGCACAGCGGCGATGAGCTTATCCACCGGAACCTTCGCCGCCTGATAGGTGGCGCTGTTGGCGGCATCCGCACCCGCGCCCGCGATCGTGCCGCCCGTGGCGACGATGACCACGCGGGGCTTTGTCGTCGTGGCCGGGGCCGCCGCTTCACCGGGTTTGGCCGGTGCCGGGCCTTCGAGAGCGATGGCTGGGAGCGGCGCGAGGGACAATCCGACGCTCAGAGCCAGGGCGAAGGCGATCGGACGACCGGTGGGCCGGTAAGCGGGAGGAACAAGCTGCATCGTGGTATCCTGTCACAGGCGGGAGGACGGCATTGTGGCCGCTCCCCCCGCTCACGCCCAGGCCAAAAAGGCGGCGGTCACAGGCTGTTCCGGCGTCATTCCTTCGACATCGTAACTGGAGGGGCGATCCTGCTGCCCGGCTCGGCCGATCCGGCGCATCCGCCTGCCGCGATCGAAGCATGGGTCCGCTTTACCGATCGGGTAAATGCTTGCAATCGGAATGAAATGGCGAGACTTTCGTGTTGTGGGCTGTCACGGCCCGGTACGACGTACGAGACCCAAGCGCGAGGAACCGATGACGCCGCTTGGGCATCGCGCCGGCCTGATCCGGGGATAGATCGCGTGGTGTATATGGTCGACGCTCCGGAGGAGCATACAGGCTCCACGACGGACCCTTTGCTGCTCGATAATCAGCTCTGTTACGCCCTCTACGCTGCCGCTCACCGGATCACCCGGTCCTACCGCCCGATGCTGGAGCGGATGGGGCTGACCTACCCGCAATATCTGGTCCTCCTCGTCCTCTGGGAGACCGACGGTGTCACGGTGTCGGATATCGGTCGCCGGCTGCGTCTCGATTCCGGAACCTTGACGCCCGTTCTCAAGCGGCTCGAAACCGCAGGTTTTCTGATCCGTCACCGGCGACAGAGCGACGAGCGCGAAGTCGAGATCCAACTGACCCAGCAGGGGCGCGACCTGCGGGCCGAGGCACGGCTCGTGCGGGAATCGGTGATGTGCCAGCTCAACATGTCAGAGCCGGAGGTGCAGGCTATGCGGGCCGACCTGAACGCCCTGATCGAGAACCTGAGCGTCGCCGGCTGAAGGCCGTCTCCGGCATAGCGGAGACGCCGTTCGGTCTGCCGACCGTCGTGGTCGCACTGTCACAATCGCGCTGTACGCTCCGTTCCCATATCATCTTATTATCCTATGCTATCGATATGGTTTGCCGGATAAGTTTTACCTTGAGGTAAGCGTTCATTTACCGTTAAAGGCCGGCCACGTCCGGCATCGTGCCATGCGGCGCATCGGGTCTTCCCTTTCTCTCCGCCTGCCCGTTCCCGCGTGCCGGTCCTCACGCCACAGGGCAGGGGTGCTCGATGACCTGGTTGTCGAAAGTTCCGAATTTGATCGTCGAGGCAGGGAAGCGGCCGGCCGCTGAACTCGAACCGATCGCGTGCGGAACCATCGAACCCATGCGGCATCGCGGCGTTCCCCTTCCATGAGTTCAGCCCTGGTGGAGAGTGAGACGGAGCCCCGGCGTCAGGTCGGCGCCTTGCCGTTCCGGCGTCTGTCGGATGGTGGGTTCAAGATTCTCCTGATCACCTCACGGGAGAGCCGCCGCTGGGTGATCCCGAAGGGCTGGCCGATGAAGGGGCGCAAGCCCTACGAGGCCGCTGCGCGCGAGGCCTATGAGGAGGCCGGGCTTCTAGGCGAGATCGGCAAGAGGCCGCTCGGCTTCTACCTCTATGAGAAGCGGCTCAAGAGCCGTGATTTCGTACTCTGCCAGGTGAAGGTCTTTCCTCTGGAGGTCCGCAAGCAGCTGAAGCACTGGCCGGAACGGGGCGAGCGCGAGGATCGCTGGTTCACACCCTCCGACGCGGCCGAGGCTGTCGCCGAATCCGGCCTCGCCGGTATCATTCGCGCGGCGTGCAAAAGGGACACAGGGCTGCTTGTTTCACCAGCAACGATCAAAGGCGGCGAGAAGTGATTGCCAAGCCGCGTTCGATCCGCTAACTCCCCGCTCGTCGCCGACGCGTCGCGACGATCGGCTGCTGTAGCTCAGTGGTAGAGCACCTCATTGGTAATGAGGAGGTCGACAGTTCAATCCTGTCCAGCAGCACCATTTTAACTGCGTCATTACAGCGACTTAGACATCAGCATCGAAGTGGTGAGCTTTGACGCAGGTTGGTCGGTGACCACCGGGTGACCACGCTGTTAAGACCTAGGACACATGATCGCTGCTGACATCGAGCTGCCAAGCCGGGAAGTGTGGCTGGAGCCAATTGCCGGTTTTTTTTCGGGCCGCTAGCGTCTTATGACCCATGCAGATTGCATCCTGCCGTATCGGCATTGGGAATAGCGGTTGCAGCCAACCGCAACGGTCTCCGGCAACGTGCATAGGGTTAGGGGCCATGATGCCGTTGAGGCGGTCATCATCTCCTTAAGGACGTGAACGATGTGCAACCTCTACAGCTTGGTCACGTCACAAGCGGAGATCCGTGAGGCGTTCGGTGTCGAGGAGGACCGCATCGGCAACCTGCCGAGGATGCCCGGCATCTTCCCCGACCAGATGGCGCCCATCGTGCGGATCGAGGATGGCAGGCGGGCCCTCGAGATGTTTCGGTGGGGCATCCCTGGACCGAAGCAGTACGGGGAGCATCCCGTCACCAACATCCGGAACGTGAAGAGCCCGCACTGGCGGCCTTGGCTTAAGCCGGAATATCGCTGCCTCGTCCCGGTGTCCTCTTTCAGCGAGTATGCAGATACCAAGCCGAAGAAAACGCCTACGTGGTTCGCCCTCAATGACGACCGGCCGCTCTTCGCCTTCGCCGGCATCTGGCGCCCCTGGACCGGCGTGCGCGGCACCAAGGCCGAGAACCCAGACAGGGAGGAGGCCGAGCACTGGCTGTTCTCGTTCCTCACCTGTGATGCGAATGGGATCGTCGGCCCGGTCCATCCGAAGGCCATGCCGGTCCTGCTGACGACACCGGAGGAATGGCGGACGTGGCTTGAGGCGCCGACAGAGGTCGCCCTTGAGCTACAGCGCCCGCTGCCTGACGCCATGATGAAGGTGGTGGCGACAGGCGCGCGGCGCGATCCGGCAGAATAAGGATCGCATCGCGGCCGGCCTGGTGGTGGGACCAAGCCGGCCGGGAAGCCGTCTTAACGGGCCGAGGCTTCTGCATCGGCCACAAGGCGCCGGGTCGCGGGGGCACGCGGGGTCAGGGACGGCGTGGTCGTCAGCTCGGTAGCCGGACGAACCGATGCCGTGACGCGAGCCTGTTCACGGTAGAGCGTCGGCGTGATGTTGACGCGATCCTCAGCCATTGCCGTACCGGTCAGAATGATGGCGGCGAAAGCGGCAAGAATGATTTTACGGACGGTCATGGTAGTAATCCCTCTGGTGTTTCAGGGCCTGCGCCCCGTCTGATGAGAGGAATATGCGCTGCAGTGCACCATCATTCAAACAGATCAGATCGCTAGCCGGTATTGATGAAATCGATGCGTCTTCCTGCCCTCGTCTTCGTCCTGTCACTGGCTCCTGCGTTCGCGGCCGAGCCGGTCACCGGCCGGGCCTCGGTGATCGACGGCGACACCCTCGATATCGGCAGTACACGCATCCGCCTTCACGGCATCGACGCGCCCGAAAGCGCCCAGCTATGCGAAGATAAGGTAGGGAAGGCCTTCCGATGCGGACAGGCCGCTGCCCTCGCATTAGCGGACAGGATCGGTTCTGCGCCCGTCTCCTGCGATCCTAGGGATACCGACAAGTACGGGCGCACCGTCGCGGTCTGCCGGAAGGGCGCGGAGGACCTGAACGGCTGGCTGGTCGCGCAAGGTCACGCCATTGCCTACCGCCGGTACTCCGAGGACTACGTCGCTGCCGAGGACACCGCGAAGGCAGGGAAGCTCGGGATATGGTCCGGCTCCTTCACGGCGCCGGGGGACTGGCGCAAGGGCGAACGGGCCATGACAAAGGGGTTCGCGGCGCCGGGCGGCCCGGATGGTCCTATCCCCGCCCCAACGCCTCCGCAGCCGGCCCTCAAGGCCGGCGGCTGCGCGATCAAGGGGAACATTAGCCGAAAAGGCGAGAAGGTCTTCCACGTCCCCGGATCGCGCGACTACGACCGGACCCGGATCAGCGAAAAGGATGGCGAGCGCATGTTTTGCTCGGAGGATGAGGCGAAGGCGGCCGGGTGGCGAGCGCCGCGCGGGTGAGCTTGGAACTTAGTGCTGGGCCCCACCTGTCGGATGACTGCTAAGGGTGGATTCCTGCCCTCAGGCGCCACTCGCAGAGTGACTGCTATCCAACCCAGTCCGGACATTGCGCATCAGATTTCTGCACAGGCTAAAACGGTTGTTGTCACAGGACCGATCGCACCGCTCATAAATCTTATCGTCTGAAATGGAGCGACACATATCGTATTGCTAAAGTGCCTGATTTTGATATAAGCTGGATTTGACATAAATGCCTATGAAATGATTTTTATGCAATAACGAGAAATGGTTAGCTCAATGAAGCTAACTGCTCGCCATGATTCGCCCGTTCTTACTAATCTGAATTCAGCAATGGAGCAGAATAATGAGAATAGCCATCTACATCGCCGCGATATGTGTTTTAAGTTCTTCCTGCACAACGACAGCATATGCCGACGATAATGCGTGTACGATTGATATATTGCAAAGTAATCTCGCAATCAATGCTGAAGTAGTGCCTAGTGCTCCCAATAGATTAATACTCGAATCATCTCAAGCAGATAAATTTTTATCGGTAGGTCGGCTCGTCCCATGCACGGCGGCGGATTTGTTGAATATAGGCTTCGAATTTCGAGGGTTACTTCGGTACGGACCTAACAATTCAACAAATGGGGCATTCGAAGAGGTATCTGTCTTACAAAAAAATACGATTGTTGTAACCTGCTATTACGAATTTGATCTCTCAGAAAGGACAAGGAACTCTAGAATATCGTGGTCTCGTTCCGCTTGTGGCCAAATTGTACAACCAAGGCTTGTTGACAAAAAATAGTAATTCGTCTTTCGGAAGAAAATTTTATTTCTATCTCAGATATCGACACTTGCGCGCAATGTGATATGTAAATATTCCCGCTCACGCTGGGAGATATACAATGTCAACGAATTCTTCTGACGTTACTCAGCAATCCGAATATAAACCACGTCGGCCATGGCCATGGGGGCCAGGGCCAAAACCAGCCGAGATGTCAGTAAAGTCATCTATCACACAGTTGCCATCTTTAAACGATGTAAGTTTTGCGGAGTTTATGAACGGCCAATTTGAAAAAAATTTCTCTAGCGTCTTTAGTCTTTCGGCATCAGACGAAGCGACATCAGGAGACAAGATACTTGACCATATTCTAAAAAGTTTTGATATCAGTGAAAATCAGAAAAAATCACTTGAAGAAAGCAATATATCTATAATTCACTCTCTAGAAAATGAGCTTGAATATATTTATAAATGTAAATCAATAGGATACGATATAAATTTTAGTTCACTAGGTCTTAATCCGGAAAACTGTCCGGGCCTCCCCCTTGAGTCGATACTAGTTCGCCGTGAAACGACTTTTGTTGACGGTATGCCGAAAGCATCAAGTAAAATAATATTACTTAGGGGGCATCTCCCAGTTAAGCCAGATAAGCCAGATAAGCCTCCGAGAGAGCCAAGGCCAACGCCAACGCCAGGGCCAGGTCGCGGAGGATAAACATAGACATTCACAAAAATTAATGAAAATTTTTGATCAATCAAATTTATATCCGTTTCTAGTTTGCCTTACGGTTCTCTGGAGACGGATATATTATTATAAGTCAACGACTCGATTGCATATCATGACGCGTGGGGCAGGAGCGGGAACGCCTGCCCGGGTCGGCTGCGGTGTCGTTGCCCAGAAAGCCTGCTGCTTCACAGGCGCGGCGTGAATGTTGATTTTTGCACGACGCTTTGCTCTTTGACAGGGCTTATAAGAGCAGCTTTAATAGGACGGTACACTCCTAGGAGGTTATGATGCCTCAAAACGGTTCGAGCATTACAATTGCTGGCCTGTGTTTGATAGCAGCGAGCATCATGCCTGCGACTGCCGACAATCGTATAAAATTTGCTCAGACTTGCACAATAGCGCGGACGTGGACGGAAGCTTTTACTTGCCCAAAAGGTACTGTGAAATATGTCACCTGCCGCCAATGTGCTGTTCCGCCGGGCGCGTCCGGGGAAGGTACGAAAAATTGTGACACAAAATTTTGCATAAATGGCGAATAATCATTCTCGGGCGAGCAGTTGAAGGAACCTGAATATGAGACCCGCACTGATAGCAATCGCTGTTACCGCGCTAGCTTATGTGAGCAATGCCTCCGCGTCAGATATGGTGCTCTGCTTTGGTGAGCATGAACATGTGTGTAAGGCTAGATACAACTTTGATGAATGGGTGGGCTGCGATCACAATCTTCTCATGTCCGCTAAGCTGGGAAGGATTGCGTGCAAGGCCGCCGGAAAGGGATCGCCAAAGCTTACGACGCATAGTAATCAGGGCGGAAATAAGTGCGGTTATATGGTCATAGATGTCGACTGTCAGTAATTGATTTATTAATAATTCTAAAATAAGACGTAGTTATTTCAGCGTGTAATTGCGCGGCCTTAATGATAACCGTGCTTCTGTTCCCTAATGGCAGATTTGGCGAATGAATGGTCTAGGCTGATCACGGATCTCGGTCAGCTCTTCCACGGCAGCTTTGGTGGCGGAGCGGTCATTCCGGGAGACGGTCAGGAATGGCTGCAAAGGGTCGGTAGCGGTCTCTCGGTGGATGAGCCACCAGGCTCTCACATCACCGCGTGGGCCGTAGGCAACTCGCTAACCTGTGTCGTGTATCGCGGGCTGCGCATCTCAAACTTGGTCGACCACGTCCTCTTCGCCTCAAGTCCGGCCCACGCTGGCACGACGGCGCGGCGCCCGAAGCGCCGATTGCACTCGTCCATCGCGGCCAACAGCGGCCCGCTCCGCTCGCGGTCGAGCTGGCCGATCAGGGCTCCTCCAGCAGCTGGAGGTCGGTGGTGATGACGCCGGCCTTACTGTACGCCAGGGCCGGTCGCCCGGTGCCTCGCGCCAAGTGCGGGCCACGCCTTCACGCGCCGCCTTGATCAGCGTCAGTGTGTCGTTCGTCGCCTCCGGCAGGCAGATCAGGAAAGTAGATTCGCGGGGTTAGTTCAGACCACGCACGCGCAGCCAATCCCTCAGGGCGCGGCTTCGGGCATCGTAGAGAGCGCGAAGTCTGGTTCCCTCTTCCCCACGGCCCGCTGGTTGGTCCGAGACTGCATTGACCATCTCGTCACCAAACCGTGCCGCAAGCTCCGCAGCCCAAGCCGCGTCAGCCGCATAGAGGCGGCTGGCTGTGACCGACAAGAAGGGGACAGGCCTCGGGCGGGCTTTCGCGTTCGTCATGCGCGCCGATACGGATGACTCGCCGCTCCGGTTTCAGAAGTGAATACAAAATCCTCGGCCTCGTTCAGGCATTGCTAACCCTAAGGCGGTTAGGCGAGGGTGTGGGTATTGATCAGCTACCGAGGCGGTCGATCCAAGAACGCCAGCAGCATGGCGTCTCGCGTCTTGCGCATCTCGTCCTGTACGGACGTCACCATATCGTCGATCCGGTGCTCGAGGCGGGAGATCAAGTCGCAGGTGACGTAGGCCTAGCCTACTTCGAGCCCGAGGGGGATGGGTTGATCCGCCAACCCGTTGGTGCCCGGCTGAAGCGCAAGCCGAGCACGCCAAATTTTGGCTCGAACGCCTCGAAGCCTTCCTGCAAATGCTTCATGTCGCGCCACCCCGCCGGCAGGAGCACTTCCGGCGCGTGGCGGCCGGGGGCGGTCAGGATCTCCATGGTGCGTGCCATAAGCGATGTCACGCCGATCCCGCCGGCGGGCCCGATCAGCATCAAACCTTCCACGTCCACGCTGAACTCCTTGCCCTGCGGAGGCCTGAAGCCACGCTGGACCTGCGCACGGAGAATGGCCGCATCTGTAGCCCTTCCCGCCCTCGCTGCAGCCTGAGCCTCTTCCCGCGCGATCGCGCGGGAACCTTTCGTCCGTGTCGTAAGCGGAGCTGCTACCTTCGGGGTGCAAGGCATTCCCTGATCGTCCGAAGCGAAGCCCGGTAAATCGTCAGCATCGAGAGATGTATCTAACCCAGGCGGCAAGAGATTGTTACTCATGGTGGATTCTTCCGATCTGTGTGCCTGATAACACATCCGGGCTGTTGATTTTGTTTCTTTCTGTGATCTAGGAGCTAAAGATCGATCACGGAGAAAGTACCAAATGACTGATGCCCCGCAGAATATCGCGAGCGATTATATCGCGCTCGCGGCTGACATTGTTTCTGCATATGTCTCGAATAATTCGCTCCCTACGTCAGAGCTTCCGAACATCTTAAACAGCGTGCATGCCGCGATCCGCGGCTTGGCCGCCGGCGGATCGGCCTCTGCTCCCACGGACGGTATTGAGAAGCCCACCCCTTCGCAGATCAAGAAATCGATTACGCCTGACGGCCTGATCAGCTTCGAGGACAGCAAGCCCTACAAGACGCTTCGTCGACATCTGACGATCCGTGGACTGAGCCCAGAAGCCTACCGGGCGAAGTATGGCCTGCCGGCCGACTACCCCATGACGTCGGCCAACTATTCCGCTGCACGGTCCGCCCTGGCTAAGCAGCTCGGTCTTGGACAGCAGCGCAAGGGTGTAGCCAACGCGAAGTCCGCCGCACCGGAAGAGGCCATCGCAGAAGAGGCCGCTCCGGCTCCTGAGAAGCCCAAAAAGGCAGGTCGGCCACGCAAGGCTGCCGCAGCCTAAGGGGCGTCGAGCGCCCTCCAAGCCCGACACCGACCCATGCAATGGCGGGCTCAGCCCTGCCTCAATCCGCTACTGCTGACGAGGATACGGATCATAGCCCAGAGCGCTTGATGCTCTGGGCCGCCCCTGTCGAGACTCAGGAAGATGGGCAGGGCCATGTCTACGGTATGCCCCCCGGAGGCCTCGTTGGCGGCGTGTCGGACAAACGTGTGTCCGGTGGATTCCTCAATCACGAGGTGCCACCGGTCGCCATTTGAGCTGGCATAGAGCTCCCGCATCAGATCTTGCCCCCTGCTCGGCATCCAGCAAATGCAAGCCATAGGCCCAGAGATGAAGGATGGTCACGCGAAGCTCTGGCTGCGCGAGGGAGCATCAGATGATCCGTGCCTCGCCGATCTCCAGCTTGATCCGCTTGACGGTGTGGGAGCCTAGCGATCCGACGTGCCGTGGTGCAGGCCCTTCCGGCTCTTGTGCTGCAGCTACTCTGATTGCCTCGTCCACTGACCGCGCCAAAATCGCATAGATATGATCGGCCCCGTCTGGCTGACGGACTGCAATGAGAAACGCAAAGTGAGCGGACTTTTTGGGCATGGTTGCCGCCGATGCCATGTGGCGGGCCTTACGGGAAGTCCCGCGAAAGCCACACCTCCATAGGGCCTTAAGCGACAAGCAGCTCGCCGCCCTGATCCGATACCGGTGCCCATGAGGAGGGCGACCTTAAGGTCCTAATTGTTCGATGACGCCACGCCAGCCAAGCCCCTCATAAGTCTCGTAGCCTGGGGTCAGGTGGAAGGCGATCAGGCAGCCGCGCTCATCGACATAGTGCCCATGCGATAGGCTGCCTGCCCGAAGCGGATAGGTCTCGCCAAGGGAGACTCGCATCCCCGAACTCGCAAGGATGCGGTTGTTCGCATCCAACAGCATGACTCGGCTATGAGCCCGTTCCGCCGGCGCGAGGCGGACACCTTCGACGATGGTGCGCGCCTGTGGCTCCCAATCGAAATGGATCGCGAGGAAGCCGATCGCCTTGCCGTTCGTCTCGCCGCCCTCCCGCACGGAGGCGACATAGGTGGCACTCTGCGACCCATTGAGCGCGGCAACCTGCGCCACGTTGGCCACCGCGAAGTCATCGCCGGAGGCCAGCGGCTTGGCGCAGGCGAACCACGGCTCCAGGCTCACGTCCAGGCCGACCACATCGAACCGGTCGGGCCGGCCATTGGCGATGACTTTGCCGTCCAGGCTGCACAGCCAGAGATCGAGATAGACTGTGTAGGCGGAGAGGATGACCCCGAGCCGATGTGAAGCGTGGTTCCGTGACGCTTCCGATGGGGCGAGGGCACATTCGACGACTGCGGCATCGGTCGCCCACCACCGCACGTCGCAGGTGCGCTCATAGAGGTTCCGGTCGATGATCTCCACGGCATTAAGGGCGAGATCGATGCAGCGTGTGGCCCGTGCCTCCTCGACGATGTCCGTCACGGACCGCGTAAGTTCGTCTACGCCAGCGCTGAGACCAGCTCCGAGCTCGGCCGCAAGCTGTTCGACCTCGCCCGAGACGCTCCGCACCTCCTGCGCCACAACTCCGAAGCCCGCCCCTTTCTCGCCCGCACGCGTCGCCTCAATGAGCGCATTGAGCGCCAGCAGTTTCATGCGCTTGGCGACTAATTGGATCGCTTCGAGATTAGTGGAAGCGGTTACCCTCAGGTCCGCTGTCAACGCACCTACAAGATCGGTAACGGAGTTGGTTGTCATTCGAGTTCCACCTTCGAGATCAGGCCCTTAGCATAAGCCTGGCCAATCGGTGGATGTGCTCGCGTCCGTTAGGAGCGTGGCGAGGTAGCCCTACGGAGCGAATTTATTCGCGGGCTGGCAGCATGGGTCGCCCTAATATTTTTTAGGAGAGAACGGCATTGGGCAGTATTTCTACTCCCCTAGAATACGATCCAGAGGGTTGCCCTCGGACACTGAATGCTGGTCCGAACGGACCTAGACAGCGGAAGGCCCAACAGTTTCAGCCGCAAGCCAATGCGGCGGAACGCCGCATCAATATGCGCGATAAAGGAGTAGGACTATCCAGCATCGCACAACTAGTTGTTCTTCAGAGCTAATTCTTAGAGTTTAGGACAATAAAAAGTGTGGCTTTTTTATCGAAAAAATCTTTCTATATGTTGATGTTAGCGATGGAAAGATTCATGGCGAGAAACTGTGCGCATCAGTGCATAGTGCCATGATGAACAAGGATCTGATAGCCAGGAATTAACTTGTGAACAAGCATTGTTTGCTTGTGAGAGCGGCAGGTTAGATTGCATTCTTACTTCAGGGCATTTAAGTGACCTGAGCCGCATCCGAGCGGCTAGCAGTCTTCATCGTGAGCCTAACCAAAGCAGCAATTGCTGATTTACCGGCTCGTATTAGGAAACAAAAATGCCGGATGTACCGCACCGCAATGCCAACGAGGCAAATCAAGAATTATTCGATTGTGGGGCCGAAAAGCCTCGGCTCCGCCGCACTGAGGTTCCGGCTTACCTCGCGCGGCGCCACGGGCTAATCGTGGCTAGGTCCACGCTCGCCAAACTCGCGTCTGCCGGGGGTGGGCCCCGGTTCCAGAAAGTGGGCCGCATGGTGCTTTACCCGCTCATTGAGTTGGACCAGTGGAGCGAAGAAAAGCTCGGGCCACTTAAAAGAAATACATCCGAGCATTAGCTGCATTTTAAAAGTCATCGATACCGCAATCTTGCTGGCAATCGCAGTGTCCGACCATATAAACTCACGCCGAACTGGACGATTAAAGAAGCATATGGATACGCACGTATAAACGTATGATAAAAGGCGTTTAATAATTCGGTAATAAGTAGTTGCGGCTGTGCTACATTCGCGGTATGTGATAATATACAAGGTTTAGTAGGCATTTTGGCGAAGAGCTCAGATTATTACTCTAGCTTAGCTAGAGCCACCCCCGCAAACTTATAGATATAGCGATCTAAATGACTGACAGCGCCAGCGCTGCAGATCGTAGCTACTTGTCTACAAAAATCGAAAGAAAGCAGGAGAAATGAACATATTACATTATGTAAATGCTCCTGCTGCAGCAGGAAAAACTTGGGCAATGACACGCAGAGCTCACTTGCTTGCTACGAAAAGCGAGGCGTCCTTAATTATTGTTCCCACCATCGAGCTTATAAATCAAATAAAGGTTGATCTTCAAGGTCTTATGCCTTTAATCAATGTCGAGGCAGTGCACAGCGGGACGGTGGATGGAGTAACAAGCAATGTGTTGGCGCAACTTAAGCTTGGACGGGAAGGTGGGCGCGTTCTCATCATTACGTGGTCGAGCTTTGAGCGGCTACCGTACTTTCCTGGCAGGGCTAATTGGAACGTATTTGTAGACGAGATTCCCCAGGTATGCATGGTTTTCGAGACGAATGCGCCCGATACGCATATGCATCTTACGAATCACGTAGAGCTAGAGCCGCAGGGGCCTTCATACAGTAGGCTGCATGTAAAAAATTCTAATGCGCTGAGTAAACTCGCATCCACCTCTGATACTGCCTTGTCGAAAGAACTCGCTCCAATGGCAAGACAGGTGTTATCACCGAATCTAACGACTTATGTTAATTCCGCCAGTTTCAATAGGCTAAAGCATAGCAATGGCCTCAAGCTAACTATCTTCTGCGTCCTTCGAAGTAGGATCTTCGCCGATTTCAAGCATGTAACATTCCTGGGGGCAAACTTCGAGCGCTCGCTGCTTTTCAGTGTCTGGAAGCGCGATGGCGTCGCCTTCGTCAAGAACGCCGAACTGACTGAGGCGCTTCGGTTCCAGGAACACCGTAACGGAACCCTCATGACCATTTATTATGCAAGCGCCGAAAACTGGTCCAAGCGCTTTCGTGATCGAGAGGACCGGAAGCCACTTAGGTTAATTGCCGCGGCTGCGGGGAGACTGATGAACGGAGAACAGTTCGCATGGGTCGCTAATAAGGACGTCCCGGCTGCGCTCTTCGAGGGATATGCCGCTGTGCAACTCCCTCAAGTCTCCCACGGACTGAATCGTTTCTCGCATATCCATCACGTGGTTTACCTTTCTGCTCGACTACCTCCACCGCATCATTTCAAATTTTTAGAGTGGCTGGGCGTCGCCGGTGAACAGGTACGTTGTGGGGTCCATCACGAATCAGTTTACCAGACCGTAAACCGTTGCTCAGTGAGAGTTCCGGATAGCAGAAGTATTAAACGGATCGTGGTTCCGGACTTAGCGTCAGCAACCTACCTACACACGCTGTTCCCTGGCTCAACAGTGGAGAAACTGGACGTTGACTTGGACGTGATTGGCTATGCAACACGGCGTGGTCGGACGCGTAAATTCGCTGACGTCACTTCTCGGGTTCAAGCTTTTCGGTCCAGCAGGAAGGAAGAAACGGCTCGGCTTGCCGCCATGATGATGGGCGAAGCGGGTCACTTCACAGCCGACACCGAAGAGGTCGTCCCCCCTTGGCTGGATAGCAATGGGCAAAAAACATGTAACGTTAATACTATAGAGGAAGGATTTAGAAATAGCGTTACAGGAAAAAGTAGAGGGTCAGTCTTTGATCATATGAGGGCGACTCATCCCGTCGCCGTTGTGCCCGAAATGAACGACGACACATTTATCGCCGCGTTGAAAACGTCACACAAAGAAAAACACCTTACGAAGGAGGACAAATATCTGATATGCCCTGCAATCTTTGATCCAGGGTTTTCAGAGACTACAAGCCGGGGCCTCGACAACGTTGTTTACGCTAATGGAGTTTGGCTGGATTTCGATGTTGGTAACCTAGCTCACAAAGAACTGGCGGCCATCTTCCCGGGGCTCCGTATCGCGGCATTCAATAGCTTCAGTTCAACCAAGGCTGAGCCGCGGTATCGGGTTTACATACCAACTAGTCGTTCAATGTTGGCAAAGGAGTACACGTCTATTATCGACCAGATCATTCAGGTGGTGAAGGACTCTGGATATCCACTCGCCAAGCGCGACGAGAAGCGCCCTGGGCAGAAGGCACACGGAATCGATATGTCGAAGCGCCATGCCGCGTCGCTATTCTACCTTCCGTGCCAGCCAAGGGACCCGAAAGGAAAAATTTGGAAGGAGCACAAGGATGCTAGCAGGATGCCGCTCGACGTAGATAGCTGGCTTGAACACGCCATCCCAGTCGAGACCAGCGTCTTTGAAACAGAGGTGACATCTTCTCGATCCAATAGCCAGGATGTTGCTCGTCCGCCCGTTGATCAGGCTAGGATTGATCGAGCAATGGAACGTTGGACAACGCACGGCACCAGGGCTGGGAATGGCGATAGCGAGTTGTTTATACTTAGTCAGGAACTAAAACGCGCGAACCTTCCATTCGACGAAGCTGAAATATTGCTTCTGCAGGCAGCGCAAAGCGCTAACACTCCAACGGATCGTCGAATTCAAGCTCAGAAAATCATGAAGAAACTTCGGAAATCGTGGACCATATGATGAAGATCTAATCGGATAGTTATGGTCTGATGAATCCAGGTGTGTAATCGCTACGGATGACCGCAGAGTAATTTCGATCAGACGATGGTGGGAATTGCGGAAGTTCGTATTCACCTGTTGGACAAACACCCGCGCAGCATCAACTCGTATTTTGGATCACGGTTCGCCTTTAACTCGCATATCAATGTGTGTCTACTTTCGCACAAGCGGCTACCGCTCATGCGGCTCCTGCCGCTAGGCCGGCACCATAATGCGCCAGAACAATTACTCTAGGTTCCTGCTGTTCAATAATGTTGCAGCTGATGTGGCCAGGTGAATTCCGGATTGCCAGACAATAGATCAGATACTTCACTGTGAAGGTGCAGCTTTCTACAAGCTATAAAATAGCTTATTTTAATATAAATATTGCTGAAGTACTAATAATAGGTTCCGACTGGTCTGTCGGTCGCCGAATTTTATATATTAACAGGTCTGCGATCGTCGATACATCAGACATTAAACGTTGAACGAAAACCTAAATTCTAAAGCTAGCGAGCTCAATAGAAACCATAAATAGACGGTGATCAAAAGTCATGAACGAAAGATATCCCGAAGACCTTCGTCATCTGATCCGTGCGGCATTTATAGATGGGCTTCGTCATTTTACATCTATGGATGAGAAATCGATCGATGGCACGTATCGAAGTTGCATTGATGAGGTGCGCGCAGCAATTGAACTGCTGGACTGCACGATCGATGGCGATAACGGCGAGGAAACCGAGCAACTAGATGTCGAGCTTGTTAAGCATATACTTTCTATAATTCTTGAAAGTTTGGGGACTGATACTGCATGGTCACAGAGAATACGGATACTAATAGTGGAACTTAACATGCTTCTCGAAATGTGGAAACTTGTAGGGGTACAAGCGGCGACGTTCCATTGATTATCATGCATTAATAGGGGAGGATTAGTTGTGTCAGTGTCTTACAATCGGGATACTCATAACAGAGGATCGGAAATGCTATTATGAATTTTAACAACAATATCCTTTCTGTGGGCGTTTAGAGACGTGGAGCGGCAGATGGAGGCAAGCTCAATGTCACCTGATGACCCTGACCCAGCATACTGGTCCGTACTGAGCACAGGTTTTTTGGGCATCCTGAACCGTGAAGGGGGGATGCCATGCCTCGCTAACGCTCCACGTATGAACAGATCGCCTTTGCTCTGCCACAAGCGGAGAGCGGTGCATCGATGGACGAGGTCTGACGGAAGATGGCAGTAACCGCTCCGACGTTCTACCGCTGGAAGAAGCAGTTCGGTGGCATGGTTTTGCCAGGGATTCGGCCGCTCAAGCAGCTGGAGGACGAGAACGGCAAGCTCATGAGGCTTGTCGCCGACCTAATGCTGGACCGCGCGATGTTGCAGGATGTCCTGAAGCGACCCGAAGGGCAGCGTCAGCAAAAGTGGTAAGGCTCGCCGCTCGCCACAAGGTAACCGATCAGCTGCAGGTGACCTGCGACGTCAGCTAGCGTCGGGCTTATCTGGCCCCCGGCTTCGGCCGCTCATCTCAGCGCTACAGGAAGCGCTCGGACTCGCAGGTCGCGCTGCCGATGCGACTGAAGGAGTTGGCTGCCGTACGGGTGCGCTACGGCTATCGGCGGCTGCATATCTTACTGCGACGTGAGGGCTGGGAGGTGAACCACATGGCATAATTGAGGGCGTGGCTCTCGGGGTAGCCTGTCGTCCCCCGAAGAGGAGGACACAAGATGACCTGCTATGTTGGACTGGGCGTCTCGATGAAGGAGTCCGCGATCTGCGTCGTCGATGAGGCGGGCGAGCGTGTGTGGGCTGGAACGTCGCGGACAGATCCCGAGGTTATCGCGGCCGTTTTGAAGCGTAGGGCACCCGGCGCCGTGAAGGTCGGGATCGAGACAGGGCCCCTCACGGTTTGGCTTTGGCATGCCCTCAATGAGCGGGGCCCGCTTCCGCGTCTATGTCGAGGAGACCCTGGTGCCGACCTTGAAGCAGGGCGACACGGTCGTGCTCGACAACCTGCGGGCTCACAAGGTCAGCGGCATCCGCGAGCGCATCGAGGCGGCTGGCGCCCGGCTGCTCTACCTGCCGGCGTACTCGCCGGACATGAACCCGATCGAACTGCCCTTTGCCAAGCTCAAAGCTCGCTTGCGTACCCTGGCCGCTCGCACGGTCGCGGAACTTTGCGACACCATCAAACAGGCCTTCACGCGCTTCACACCGGACGAATGCCGCAACTACCTCGTGGCCGCAGGCTACAATGCTTTTGACCCAACCTGATCAGATGCGGCTCTAGACGTCGCCCAGACGGTGGTGCTCGATCAAGTGACGGCAGCACCGGCCGGCGTGTTCAAGTTCCACTATGCCTGCAGGGTATGGTCACGCATGCACCGCGGCGACCTGCATCTCTACGGGCACTCCCACGGCACGCTGCCGGGCACGACCGCCAGCACCGACGTCGGCGTCTACTGCTTCGGCTTCTGGCCCGTCACCCTCGGCGAGATCCGCGTTCGGCTGGCCGAGAATACCAAGGATTGAGAGGTCTGTCGCTTGGGCGAAGCCAGACTTTCGTAACGGTCGGCAGGTGGTGCTACCCGTTACCTTTTGAGTGGCTTGACCCTTCCTCACGAACCCGGAGGCGTACCCGCGGTGCCAGCTTCGACATCTCTGGTGGCTTTGCGGACGTTGTCGAGCGTCCAGGTCGTCCCACCTCCGAAGGTTGGCACCCCCCGCGCGTTCAGAAGGGACGCTACTGCCTTCCAGCGTCCGCGGCCTTCGGGCACCTCGGCAAGCGCCGCGGCGAGCGCGGCCGGCACCTCACGCCGCCTTCGGTCCCTCTCCTCGGCGTCGCGCACCCGCCAAATCGAGAAGTGCTCCGCTGGGTCGAAGGTCCGCCCGTCGAGCATGATTCCTTCCGCCGGCAGACCGAGTACCGGCACCCCGGCGCCTTGAAGGGCCGAGAGCGCATCGCCGAGGAATGGATGCGGTCGCCACCCACCGTTCCTATGGAAGTCCACGTGCAGGAGCGTCGCGCCCGCCTTACGGCACAGGTGCCCCGCGCTGACGACGTCGCTCTCGATGGCCGACGTGCCCCGGTCGGGGCTCACCTCCAAGGATACGACCTCGTGGGCGAGGTTGCCGTTCTCCCACTCGACAAACCGGCGGGCCAGGGCGCGTTGGTAGGCGACCGTCCGGCTCGCCTCGGCGGCGCGCGCCGCCTCGTCCGGCAGGTCGAGGAAGCCGGCCCATCGCACCGGGAAGGTCCAATAAAACCCAACAAACGCGCCCATCACGCCCTCGATACCTAATCCGGAAAATTCCGACGCGACCCGCCGAGGCACCCAGCCGGGCCTACCGTTCCCCCGTCACCAGCCATACGGGAACGCGTCATGACCAACGAACTTCGCATCGCCGAACTGTCAGCCGGGACCATGGACGGTATGATCGGCATCACCTTCGCGCCGGGTAAGAAGCAGTCGTCCAGCCTGACAGGCGCCCACGACCGCAACCTCGCGAAGGACCTCAACGCGGTCGCCGTCTGGGGCGCCTCGGCGGTGGTGACCCTGATGCCAGCCGACGAACTCGACATTTACCGCATCGCCGGCATCGGACAAGAGGTGCGAGCCCGGTTCATGGAGTGGCACCACCTCCCAATCCGCGACGGCGATGTCCCAGACGCAGCCTTCGAACGCGAATGGCCCGGGCATTCGGCCCGGCTGCGCGCCCTGGTCGCCGCGGGCAACCGCGTACTGGTACACTGTCGTGGCGGCCTCGGGCGTGCTGGCATGGTCGCCGCCCGGCTGCTGGTCGAGATGGGCGCCGACCACGAGATCGCCATCGCCGCGGTCCGCCAAGCGCGCGATCCGCGAGCCATCGAGACCCGAGCTCAGGAAGCCTGGGTGCGACAGGGGCGGCACCGTGCCCTTCCGCGGCCTAACGATGGCGATGCCCGGGACCGCGCAGTCGGCGCCATGCTCGGTCTTGCGGTCGGTGACGCCGTCGGCACGACCATCGAGTTCTCTCCCAAGCCCGAACGGTCCGTGCTCGCCGACATGGTCGGGGGCGGACCGTTCGGGCTGGAGGCTGGGCAGTGGACGGACGACACCGCGATGGCCCTCGCGCTAGGCGACAGCCTCCTTGCTGCGCCAGTCCTCGACCCCGAGGATCTAATGCGCCGGTTCGTCTCCTGGCACCGGAAGGGCACCTACTCCTGCACTGGAGGCTGCTTCGACATCGGGGCCACGACCGCCGCAGCCCTTCGCCGGTTCGAGCGGACCGGCAACGCCTTCGCCGGGTCGACGGCGCCGGACACCGCCGGCAACGGTTCGATCATGCGGCTCGCGCCCGTCGCGGTTCGGCATTGGCGCAACCGGGCAACCATGCTGCGTGTCGCCCGGGACCAGTCCCGTACCACCCACGCCGCGCCTGAGGTCGTGGCCGCCTGCGAGGTGCTTGCTGATCTGGTCGCGCAGGCTGTGCGCGGTAGCTCCCTGCCGGACCTCATCGCTTCGGCCGCCGCGGGCCGCGTCCGCGGCTTCCGCCTCGGCCAGCCCCGCCAAGAGGTGCGCGGCACTGGCTACGTCGTGGCGTCCCTCCACGCCGCGCTCTGGGCGGTTTCCCGCACCTCGACCTTCAAGGACGCCGTGCTGCTCGCGGCTAACCTCGGCGAGGACGCGGACACCACCGCTGCGGTCGCGGGGCAGATCGCCGGCGCCCTGTATGGCGCGTCGGGCATCCCCAAGGGGTGGCTTGACCGCCTGGCTTGGGGCGACCGGATCGAGCAGATGGCCGTCGGCCTCTTCGACGCCGGCGCCGAACGGCTCGACGCCTGAAGCGACCGACCCCTCAGGATCGAGTATTGTCTCGGTTTGAATTTTGAGCTCCGCTCGTGCCGCTCGACGTTCCCAGCCCGTACCCTCACGATCCTCTTTTCGCGGGCGTATGCTCGGCACCAAGCAGGGAGAGTATAATGCCCACGAAGATCGCGTCTGACTCGACAATTGCAACCGTCTGGCCGCACCTGACCAATCAGCGGAATTACGTCGCCGGGGCACGGCACAAAGCGCAGCAGTGCAGGGACCAGCACGGCAACGCGTTTGTGAAGATCGGCGTAACAGGGTCGGGTCAGAAGCCGTGCTACCGCGTATTTTATAAGGGTGCAGATGGCTCAGAAGTAATTTTTGGATCTTATTGGGACATGCATGACCCGCTCGACAATGAGCGCGCTTTGAACTCGAACTGGAGTTCGGTGGCGATGACCTACGAGGAGATCCATGCCCTAATGGTCGATAAGCACGCACCGCCCAAAAGAGATGCATGAGAAACTGCTATGGCACCCAAGATATATACGCTGGACGAGCTAAAAGCCTGGACGCCGGAAAGGCGACTTGCATTGTACAACAATGCCAAAAAACAACCGGCGGGCCAGTATATAGTTGATATAATAGAAAAGAATTATTTGCCACTTAGTTCGGGCGGCCTATCTTCTAGTGATCCAACTCATTTGAAAATGGTTGACTTGATTTGGTCAGAGGCCGGAAGAAAGGCGGTTCAGGAAGCGTCCGCCGAAGGAATGCCGCCGCTGTGTGCAATTGATAAGATGCTTCAATCTGAGCTGGGCGACCGCTATAACAAACATGATTTTGGCACCGCATCTGCCGGCGCCATCGTGGCCGACCTTATGCGACATCTCGGGTACGTCCAGGATGGTTGGGGGTACTGTCCGGCCGGCTGCACGGCAAAGACAGCGCTTCGCTGGTCGCTGCGAAACTCAAACTGAGACACTACCGAGGTTCGTAACGGGTAGCAGGTGTTGGCATCCGTTAACCGATATCCTCGGAGTCGCTACGCCGCGACCTCCTTCTTCCCGGGGCCGCGACGTACGACGCAGGAGACTACTGTTGCGGAAGCGGCCATGGCGGTTCTTAGAAAAAGTGGAATGAGCCAGCACCCAGCCATCGAGACCTATCTGTGAGCTTTCAGGATGTTATCCATCCGGTCTGCACGCAGAGGCTTTAAACATTTATACCGTCATCCGTGATCTGCGACGAAACATGATACGCAACCCGAGTCGGGAGGATCTGGAGTTGGCGCCGTTACCTATCGCCACCGTCTGCACGACCTTCGCCGTATCGAATAACGAAACCTGTCGTAAGAAAACTGAGAGCCGGAGCGCCTAATGGACGTCAAGGATCATCCCGTCATCACCGTGCTCGGCGAGTCTCGTTGCTACATTGTACCCATTTACCAAAGGCAATACGCTTGGGGGGACAACCTCCTCAAACAGTTCTGGGAGGATGTGGCCGCCAAGGCCGGGGAGGCGCTGCAAACAGGTAAGCCTAAATTCCAGCACTACATGGGAGCTCTGATCCTCGCGCCCGGAACGACCGCCGTCGGGAAAACGCCTACAATGCAAGTTGTCGACGGACAGCAGCGCCTGACGACTTTCCAGCTCTTTATCGCGGCGCTGCGCGCCGCCGCCGATGGCGCAGGGTTCGCGGATATGGCTGTGACCTTGCAGGGATACCTCTTTAACGTCCCTAAAGTTGGTGAGAAGGACAAGGAAGCGAAGTTCAAGCTCTCTCCTACCCCAGCGGACCGGGAGTTGTTTCGCTTTCTGCTTACCGAGATGTGGGATAGCGTCAAAGCGAAATATCCCCAGCACTTCTACAAGAAAGGTACCCTCATTTGGGGGCAGGCACCCAAGCCGATGCGTGCGGTAGCGCTGTTTCGCGAACTGATCGACCGCTATATTCGCTACGGCATAGTCGATGCGGATGAGGATAAGGATGAGCAGGAAAGGCAGGGTCCCGACGTCGCAGAAATTCAGCAGCAACGCCTACAGGCGCTCCAGGAGGCATTGCTGCTGCATCTCAAGCTCGTCGTGATCCAGCTGGGCGAGGACGACGACGCCCAGGTCATCTTCGAGACACTCAATTCCAAGGCCGAGCCACTCTTGGCGATGGACTTAGTTCGAAACAACATCTTCCATCGGGCCGAGGCCCAGGGCGAGTCCGTCCAGGATCTTTTCGACGAAAAGTGGTCCGTGTTCGAGGACGAGGCATTCTGGAAGGCGGACGCCCCACGGGCCAAACCCCGCCGTCCCCGTATCGACCATTTCCTGAGCCACGCCCTTACGGCACAGACCGGTCGCGAGACGTCCCTCCGCGAGGTTTACGCGGAGTACCGGGATTTCGCACGACCCCGAGGGACGCCGCGTTTCACGACGGTGGCCGACGAGCTTGACGCCCTGACGCTCTACGCGCCGACATACCGGACTCTGGAACGTCCGGACGGTTCGGCGCTCGGTTGGTTGGGGGAAAAGCTCGCGACCTGGGAAGTCGCCGTCATCTATCCGGCGATTTTTATGGTCTCCGCCGCGGCAATCGACGACACGGAAAAGCATGCCATCTACAGACTGATTTACTCCTACATCGTGCGGCGTGCAGTATGCGGCTTGACGCCGAAGAACTACAACAAGAACTTCGAGCGACTGTCCGCCATCTTTCTTGACAAAGGTGCATCGCTGCAATCGTTCAAGAAATTCTTCGAAGATGCAGCCGCCTACACGGTCCGCTTCCCTGACGACGCGGAGTTTACGGCCGCCCTCACCACTGTTCCCATCTATCGCAACATGGGTCGCAAGGAGCGAATCGCGGACATCCTATGGGAGATCGAGCTCGCCACACGGACGAAATTTCAGGCACAAGGCGGCCGCCCGCCGGGGCTTTCCATTGAGCACGTCATGCCCCAGGGCTGGCGCACTCACTGGCCGCTTCCGAACGAGGAGTATGCCCCATCCCATGACGCGGTCGTCACCGACCCGGCGCTGGCAAACGCCATGACCGCACGGGACGCCCTCCTCGATACGTTAGGCAACCTGACCCTCGTTACCCAGCCGTTGAACAGTCACCTTTCTAATGGACCATGGAAGGACAAGCGACCGGACCTTGAGGATGCGCTCCTAGCCCTCAGCTCGGCCATTGTGAAGGTCGAGAAGTGGGATGAGATAGCCATCCGTGAGCGTGCGCAATCCCTGGCCGGCAAAGCTGTCGCGATCTGGCCCGGGCTGGACAGGACCCTTTCTTAGCCGAACAAGGGCTCTGGGCGGGGCCAGTGCACCGTCGACCGATATCCATCATACGCAACGCGGGACGGGAAGCCCTGAAGGCGGTTTCGAATTGATGGAACCCGGAGGAAACCGCAGTGTCTGAAGTCACCCGGATGGAGGTGTCGGAGCGGAGCGCTACGTCGCCTTCCACGGAGTTTCATGTCTTTGGCCCCGCGGTCCATCGCGCTTGGGTTTCGAGGTGCGTGCGGATAACGAATTTGCTCTGTGCCAGAATCTCGCGAACATGCGGAAGAAGCATTCTCCCGCTTCAGGTCATCACGCAGCCATTGTCATTGAGGTAGGCAGCAGTTCACTGGTTCTCCCTACCGACAGAACCAGAAGCCGCTTCTTGGCACGCGTAGCGGATACGTGGAGCAAGGCACGCTCCGCATCGACCAGGGAACGTCGGATTGCGGCATCCGGAGCCGCGTCCAGCAACCAGCGTGGCGGTATGACCCCGTCGCTGACGTCGATGAGGGCGATGGCCGCGAATTCCAGCCCCTTGGCACGATGCATGGTCCCGATCCGCACGCCGGGCTTTCCTCGGTCGTCAGCTGTTTTCCGTGCGAGCGTCACGACCGGCAAGCCGAGCTTCCGAAGTGCCTCGGCGGCGGCGCGGACCGTTTCGTTCGTGCGACCGAGGACACAGACTTCACCCTGGTCGATACCGCTCTCTCTACAACGGGCGATCCAAGCGACCAATTCGGACATGGCGATTTCCGAGGAGCGCACAACGCTCATCTCGGGCTCCGGCCCGTGGAAGAGGCTGCGATACCCCTTGAGGTCATCGGCAGCCTCATCGAGGTCATCGACCGCAACGCCCTGGACGATGGCCTCGGCGAAGCGTCGGATCTCGTCCGAGGTGCGATAGCAGATGCGGAGCTTGCGGCTCCGGCCGCGGACGTTGATCCCGCATTTGGTCATGGACGTGCGGCGACCGTAGATCCGCTGGTGTGCATCACCGACGATGAAGATGCCGCTGGGCGCCATCACGCCATCGACCTTCGGCGCGAGTTCCGCGATCAGCTGAAACGCCTGCATCCCAAGGTCCTGGGCCTCGTCCACCACGACCGCACGGTAGGGAAGGAGCGCGGGCTTGGACTGCAGGATCTCCCGAGCGTCCCGGTAGGCATCCTCCGGCTCCGATAGTTCCTCGGCATCCAAACGCGCCCGATAGGCGGAGAAGATCGCCCAGACCCGCTCCTTCGTCCGCCGGTCGATGGGGGTGCCGCGGCCGGCACGCTGGACCCGCAGGTAGGCGCCTAGTTCCTTGATGCCGTTCGCTTGCACGATCTGCCTCCACTCATCGAGGAGGAAGTCTGAACTCAGACCGATATCCTGGCCCTTGGACCGGATGGCGTGGTCCCAGGCTTCCTTCTGACGCCCATCGTCCGAGTACAGGATTTCCCGTTTATAGCCCTGCTTGCGCAGGAAATCCGTCACCCATCCATCGAGATGGACGACCTCGATACGCGCCATCTGATCGGCGGAGCAGAGATTGCCGAGGTCGGCGCGGACGTCCGCGGCGAGGTTCGAGGTGAAGGTGGTGAAGAGGATTTTCCCCTTGGCATCACCCTTGGTCAGGAGAGCTTGGACCAGATGGCGAGCGCGGTGCATCGCCACCACGGTCTTGCCGGTCCCAGCCCCGCCACGAACGAGAACCGGTCCGTTCCATGCCTGCTCGACCAGGCGACGTTGTGAGGGGTGCAGGAAGATGCGCCAGAACTCCAGCGGCTCGTCGAGCATCCGTTGGAGCTCGTCATCATCCTCGGCGAGCCAGAAGGTTCTACGGCTTTCCTCCGTCTTAAGGGCGGACGCGAAATCCTCCTCGGTCACAAATTTGCCCTTGCCCCGCCCGAGCTCCTCCATGGTCTCGTCCACGGAGAAGTCGGCGGCCAGGCAAACGAGGGCGTCGTAAGCGTCCGCCGGTATGCCCTTCCCTACCTCTTCCAGCTCGGCATCGGCGCGAATTCCCCTGATGGCGGGAAGCAGCGCTTCCGGCAGGCCGAGACGCAGGAAGTCGGCGTCGCTCACTCTATCAAAAAGCGGCTTTCGCGGAGCCGCGGCAGGCGTCGTGGCAGCCGTCGGCATCGCGGTCGCCGGAGCCTCCACCAAGCTCATGTCGGTGACTTGGACGGCAGAAGTGATCGGATTGACGTCGACGACCCGATTGCGCGCCCAACGGTATGCATCGTCGTGCTTGTCGACCCACATGACGATGAGGGCTCCGGCGCGGTCGTAGACGATGGCCCGGTGGCCCTGGTCGATACGGGCCGATTTCATGTGCCGGTCCCGGGCCCCTTCGATGCTTTCGAAGTTGATCCCGTTTCCGCCGGCATCGTTCTTCAACTGCAGAATGAGCTTGGCGGCCTTGTCCTGAACGCCGCGAGGCAGCCGGTTCTGGGCCAGCAACGCGTCGATCATGATGTGGACTTCGCGGTTCCTCACGGTCATGCCGCCGCTCCCATCGCGTCCGAAAGGACGTCTTCCTGACCGGTGTAGACCACCACGGTCCAGCCGGGGAACGCCCCAACCAGGGCCGGATCGACCACGACGCCACGCCTGATGGCCGGCCATGCCAGTTCCAGGGTGCCCAGGACCGACCCGTCGTCCTGGGAGACTTCGTAGAGCACCTCAGGAACCGGTGATGGCGGCACACGGGACCGGAGGGATCGCACCAGCGCTCCCAGCTCAGGGAGTAGTCCCTCGACCTCGCCCCAAGCCGTCGTGGCCGCATCCTCGGGCAAGTGAGGCTGGGTCAGCGGATCGAGGGCGATGCCCTCGGCGCATCCTACGTAAATCGACGGTAGGAACTGGAGGAGGTTCAGGAGGCGCAGTCCGCCGTTCCACGCCTTCTGCCCGTGGGACGATACGGAAACCCTGTGTTCGAAGCCGACGGACACGGTTCCGCGGGACATGTCGGGCCAGGCCGGCGGTTTCCAGGTCTTGGCGACTGCGACGGCGAGCGTACCGATGGCGGGGGTCTCGACGATGCCTAGCAGGGACGACGACGAGAGGTCTTCGAGCACCACGCGCCCATTCTCCCCGGCCATCGCCTCGACTGCATCGTGCACCTTAGTGGCATCACGGCCGGCCGCGGCACCCTTCAGAAGGATGGCGGTCGCCATGGCCACCGCACGGCGCGCCCAAGGTCCTGACTCTGCCTCTCGGACAAGTCGAAGGAACTGCAGGAACGGAGGTTCTTCGAAGACAGCCTTCACCTCCGCGACCCGAGATGCCCCATCCGTCATCTTGGTCAAGGTGTCGTACGGCAGGTTTGCGAGTGGGTCCCAGTAGTGCTTTGGACCGGTCGCGCCGGCGGCCTGCTCCACATCGCTGTCGGTGACCGACCAGACGTGAAGATGTCCGCTCCTCACGAGCTTCTGTCGAAGGGTCAGATCGTACGGTACGATGGCCGCGTGGAACTGCCAGCCGTCGGCATAGATGGCGACGGGTCTCACCCCTTCCTTCGGTACGGCGGGCCAGAGAACGAAGTCCGCCCGGGTTTTGGGAACGTTCGCGAAGTGCGAATGGAGGTCGACCTGGGGTTCAAGTCGCCAATCGCTTCCTTGGAAGGTGACGGCATACCCCGGCTTCCCGGAGATCGCCATCTTGGTGAACTTGCCGCCGTCGGATGCCTTTACGTCCTTCTCGAAACGGAGGAGGAAGCGATATTCTAGATCACTCTCTATGACCTTGTTGAGCTTGATCTCGTTGACGCTCGTAATTGCCCTTAGTCCGTCCCAACCGGAGAGGATATCCGCGACGATTTGGATGGCTTTATCACGGGAAATCTCACCCATGCCGAAGGTGGCCGAGTGCGAGCGTATACAACGTGGGCAGCCATCCTTCAGCGGATCGGCGTTGCATTTGCAGTCCCGCATGTGGTCCAGGGAATGCGCGAAGACCGAACGCAGTTCGTCCGGACGGGCGGCAAGCTGCTTCAGATAGCCCGTACCTCCCGGAACCGTATCGTAGACATAGAGGTGGCGCCGGTTAAGTGAGCCTTCCTTCGTCTCGACAAGGGACGAGCGCAGGTGGTCAACCTTTCCCTTGAAATGAAGTCGAAGGCCGAGATCGATGGCGGCGCGAAGCGATTTGACAGAGTCGGCGTCATGCGACGACGCGAGAGGAAGGAGCATCCTGATCGCTTCGGATGTGAACTCCCGGTAGAGATAGACGACCGAAACGTAGGTCTCCTCGCTCTCGGATTTGATCTCTTGGCAGCGCGGAACATGGAGACCCAGCTTCGAACCATCCCGCTGAAGGCGGCGTAACTCGTCCTCCGCCTGCACCTTCCCGCAGCTTCGGCAGAGATTGAAGCCGTGTCCATGTCGATGCTCGCCAGCGACTTTCTGTCCGGAAGGCTTATCCCCCCGTTCCCCAAAGTTCACCTCGCGGAACGTGCACCTGCGTAGGTGCTCGTAGGCAAACGGAAGATCGCCGTTATCGACGGCATACGCATCGCCAACTTGGTCCTTTTCGAACGCAGGCAGATAGTCGCGGTCAAAATAGTGACGATCCCGCTCGTCCGAGTCGTTGCCGATACGCGACTTCCGTTCGCTACCGACCGCTAGGACCTGCTTGAGGCGGATCATGGGGCGCCGCGAGCCAGTATCGGCCCACATGGACGAAGAGCAGGAGGGGCAAGGCGCCTCGGTCGTGCCGACTTGGTCAAGTTCGATGTGGGTGCATTCCGGACAGACGCGCCAATGCTCGATGGGTGACGCGGCCAGGTCGACTTGGTCGATTTTGAGCTTTTGACCCTGGGCATAGAAAACGGCGTTGGGGGCGAAATCCGAGAGGGCCGCCGCCGCCGGCCGCATGTACTCGGTGACCGTCGGCTTCCTGTCCTCGTCAGTTGCCGGCTCGGACCGGTACAGCACCGACTTCAACGTCACGCCCTGCTCGGGGAATGCGTAATTTGGCAGGACACCCCGGTCGGTGAGGAAGCCGAGGTTGTCCCATGTTTCGATACCCTGCCTGATCCGGCGCAGCGCTTCCCGCTCGCCCGTCAGATCCTTGACCCGCTCGACGAGGTCGAGCGGCGGGGGGACCATGTTTTTCGCTTTGTCGATGAGGGTCTTGCAGCTTCCCATCCGCTTCCAAATCGAGGCGATTTCCAGCGCCACGTCGGCGTACTCCGAGGCCACCAGATGCGTTAGCCCAGCCGTCGCGCCTCCGACTGCGAACGCATGCAGAGTCTCCGCTGTTTCGCTATCCTCACGGATACGCGGAAAGAGGGCACTGAAGCCCTGAAATAGCTCCTCGGCCTTTCCTTCCCGGGCCAGGTAATCGAACCAGACAAGCGGAAACGAAGCGGTGTGATTGGTCTGGATCGCCTTTAGGGCGGCGCCCATCTTGCCGTATCCACGAGATCCTGCGCCTTCCTCCTTCACCCAGCAGTCGAGGGTGTAGGCGGCGAACTGGCGCCTCAGGATCGCGACGGCCTTGAGGTGTACGCCAGGCGTTTTCACCTTGCCCGCGATCATCTCCTGCGGATCGGTCCAGTACCACATGTCATGGGGACGGCCGTTCGCGACCGTGAGGTTCAGGGAGTTACCATCACGGCGCCCGGTGCGGCCTATCCTCTGCACGTAGTTCTGCTGCTCGGGCGGAACCGAGCACAGGACGAGCGTCGACAGGTCACCGATGTTGATGCCCATTTCCAGGGTGGGCGTCGCCGAAAGCAAGTTGGGATACCACCGGCGAGGTGTCTCGCTGAGGAAGCATTCCTCCACGCGCCGACGCTCCTCGGGGCCGAGAAGGCTCGTATGCTCGGCCGCATGCACGCGCTTGATGCGCCCCTTGGTCATGATGCGGGTACGGATGGCGGTCCGCGCGGTATCGTCCACCTCAGATTGGCGACCGGCGCACCCGATGCGCGTGCAGGGCATTCCCTTCCACAACGAAAGGTCAGACGTCGGAATCCGATGGTCGTGTCCACAGGTGTCGCATCGGACCTGGGCGGTATCGGTATGAACCAGCACCATCTCAGGCTTAAGGCCCCAGGCGGCACTCGCGGCGGGGTCCCTGCCGTAACCGACGGTGTACCGCTCGACGACCTTCTGATGCTCCAGCACCTTGAAAAGCAGGTGGTAGGCGTCCCGGTAGAGGGTGCCGGTGAGCGTGAGGGCGTGGTCGAAGCACTTGTGGAACCAGGGGACGTACCATCCCCCGACGGCGTCGTTTGCCACAGGCTCGAATCCCCTGAGGATTCGGTTGCTTGGGAAGAGAGGCTTCGGCGCATCCGGCGCGTACTGTGGAAGTGACCGGCCGGACGGATGCGCCTTGAGCACCGCGAACCAACTTGCCTCGCGCTCCACGTAGTGTTTCGTGATGTCGGTGGCGACCGCGCCCCTGGCGCGCATGTGGTCGAGGACGCCCGTGACGAAGTGTAGGATGTCCTCGGGTTCGATGGCGGAGGTGATCGTGCCGAGCTCGTCGGGCATACGAAGCCCGAACTCGCTGACCACGCGCTCCACGGCCTCGCCCCTCACATGGGGCGCGACGATGCCGGTCCGTTCCATCGTGGCGCCCAGCCGAGACCGGAACGTGAGTTCAGCAAAGATCTCCCACTGCAGGCGCTCTTTAAGGTAGCCTGGAAGCCGGCTGTCAGTAGCGAAAGAGTCGTTGGCCAGCAGGCTTTTATAGTCCTCCCGCCATTCCATGTCGTCCGGGAGGTAGGTAGCGACGAAGTCCTCGTTCGACGCCTTAGGCCCGAGGGCCGCATGCATAGCGGCCGGAGCCTTGTCACTGATCGTCTCAAGATCGGCCGCGATCTCCTCGCATACGAAGCGGGACAGGGCCGACCTGAACACGTTGGTCGCATTCCTGGCCTGTAGCACCGCCGCCCTGTGGGCAGCGTCCTGGACAGAGTCCGAAAAGGTCAGCAGTTTCGGGTCATCGTTGTGCTCCGACCCGAACAAAGTGCCGACCATACCGGAGACAAGCGTGACCGATTGCGCGCCGAGAATGCCCATTCCGCTGGGGCCGCCGCAGAACGGACAATCATGGTCTACTCGGAAGCGCTCGTCCGTCAGCCGGCCAGGCTTATGGACGAAGACTTCGAGGAGGGCATCCGGATCGGCCCGGCAGGAACCGCATCCCTTCTCCGGCTTCTCCTCGACGTAGTGGGGCACGAGGCAGGTCGTGCAGAGCCAGGCATTCAAGGTCTGACCGACGACCTTTCGCCTGGTTCGCGCAACAGGCTCCTCTCGAAAAACGAAGCGGAGACGGTCGGAGTATCCGAAGTATGCCTGATAGACCTCCTTGGGCTCCGCGCAGATCGCGCGGCGCTGGTCGGCCGGCATTACGGTTGCCCAGCCCGCCCCGCCACAGGAGCGGCAATGGATCACCGGGAGGGTGCGTCGCTGCTCGTCGATGCCCAGGTCGTCATGATGGCGCAGCATGGGCGTCGGCTCGACGGTCGCCACCATGCGGCGGAGCTCGCGCAGCCATAGCTGGTGCCGGACGCTGAAGAATGGCAGCGGCACGGGTCGGCCATGGCCATCGACGGCATCGGGATAAGTCCGGCGGGCATGAGCGACGAGCGCGGTGAGCGTGTCGAGAAGGGCGTTGAGGTGGATGTCCGAGAACGACCGATACAGGCGGTTGCCCCTCATCCCATCCCGGAGAGCCGCATAGGCCGTCGGACGCCCATTGAGGACCTTGAGGAGGTTCTGGAAGAACAGGTGACCGTCGACCATCTCGCCCAAGGCGATCCGACCGGACGGGTCGTCGAGATCGGCTGGGGCGACAGCGTCGAACCACATCCGGTAGGATCGGCGCACCAACTCTATGGGCGTAATCTCGTCGATGTTGTCGGTGACCGTGCAGGCGTCGGCCTCCGAAGGGACGTCGAAGGAGGCGACCTGTATCGGCTGGAGATATTCCATAACCGACTGCCGATCCTCCAAGACCACGGAGGCGGCGTCGAACGGCTCATCGAAGATCTCGCCAGCGTAGGCGATCAGGTCGTCGAGCGACTCTGGCCCACCGAGAGTGGCCGAGGTGCCTACGCAACATAAATTGCCGCGACGCATCCCAAGGCGGGCTTTAAGGCGCCGGACGAGGCTCGCTAGGTCGGTCCCCTGCGCACCGTCAAACGTATGAAGCTCGTCCACGACGAGGTAGCGAAGGGTCCCGGGGGAGTTTCGTTCCCAGATCATGCGCTCGTCGGGTCTGACGAGCATGTAATCGAGCATCTTGTAATTGGTGAGCAGGATGTCCGGCGGGTTCGCGACGAGCGCTGCGCGTGAGTCAATCACACCATGATCGGTCATAGCGGATGTTGGGCTTTTGGGGCTCTCGTCGGCGTAGAGACCAACCTTGAGCCCGGTCAGTGCTGGGTTCCTCGCGACCAGCCGCGCGATGCGCCGTGCCTGGTCGGAGGCCAAGGCGTTCATCGGGTAGACGATGATAGCTTTGATGCCCCTCTCAGCCTTCGCCTTGCGGCAGGCATCGAGGATGGGCAGCAGGAAGCACTCGGTCTTGCCCGAGCCTGTGCCGGTCGCCACCAGCGTGGACAGGGGATGCTCCGCAGAGAGGCGCTGGAACGCTCTCTCTTGGTGCATGTAAGGCTTGAACCCAAGCGGGATGGCCGGGAAGAACTCGCCGGGGAGCTTGCTCCGCCGGAAGGGCATATCGAGCGAAAGCCATGGCCCTTTGACGAGGCTCTCCCGCTCACCGACGAACCGCTCGATCAGGCTGTGGAAGCCATGTGTCGATGGGGCGAAGGTTGCACGCAGCTGATCTTCGACGCCATTACGGACCTGCCTGGCGAGGATGGAGGGGAGCATCAGGCGGCCTTCCTTTGCTCATGGGCGGCGAAGAACGCCCAGGCGCGGCGGTAGTCCGCCTCACGGTCGCAAGTGATGAAGGGAGCAGGATAGGAGCGGTGCGTCTTGGTCGGTCCTCCAGGCAGGAAGTCGACAACCAACTCACAGTCAAGTTGTGCACCTTCAGGCATGTCGGCATAGTTCTCCAGCCATTCGCGACCGCTGGGCTTCTTGCCATCATTCTTACGCCAACCAACCCCACTAAGTCCCTTTGAGCAGGTCCACACGATGCGGCCATTTCGGTCGTACCAAGTGCCCCGCTCGTTCTCGTCGAGCACGTGGAATTGGGTGCGATACATCTCAATTAGCTGGTCCAATGTTAAACCGAGTGCTTGCGCAACTATTACGTCAATCTCTACAAGTGCCATACGACGACCAAAATCCGATCTGAGGCCGACACTTGTTTCCCAATTTCCGATCGGTGAACCCGAATGAGGTCCCTCGACATCCAGTCTTATGTCAGAAGAACTCCAAGGCATTACGTCAAGGAGAGCATGATGGCGGTTCCAAATGTCGGCGTATGGCTGTGTGAGGCATGCCAAGCGGAGAGCTCGGTGTTTGGCAGTGTCGCTGACTTCCGCCCAGGGAAAGAATCTTAGGCTGGATTCCAGCAAGTCGGTCAAACCAGTAGTCTTAACTAGAAAATCGAAAGGCAGAGAGATCCACAAAGGATATGCGTCAACTAATTTCGCCTCGTCTGAAAATGCTAAACTTTCTACAGTATGAACATGCGCAACCCCAGGCGGAATTAATGCGCCAATAAGTGTTCTCTCTGTGGGCGAGCTCATCATTCTTCTGAAGGCAATGCGATAATTGCTTGTATGAAGCTGCGAGGTATCCCACTTAAGATTTGTGATTCCCTTGTTGTACTGTTCTTTTTCAACAATTCTTTTGTAATAATTTCTTGGGATGTATGCGTCCCCAATGCTGCTAAGATCGATTTCGTTTTCTTTACGTCCACTCGCATCCGGGCATTTATAAAAGGGGTTTCCCACGTATAATAGCGAACCAGTCAGAACCATGTCTGCTGGAAATGGCGGGAAACACACCTTTGGCTCTAATATCTTATCACGTTTGGTAGCAGTGCTTTCATCCCAAAGTCTTCTCATTTGAAATTCGCATGTCCCATCCGTAAAAGAAATATTACCGGAAGAAAGTCCATTAAATATATTGAGTGTTTCTGTTGAGAATGGAAATAGAAAACGCGTCGTATCTGCAGGAGTATTTGCATCTTCAACGACCGCCGCAAAAGATTTGAGTGTCTCAAGATCTACTCGAACGATGCGCTTGCGATGCCCTCTCGTATCCCAACCTCCTTCGGGGCGCTTCATGCTAGGAACAGTGCCAATCCCGTCGTGTTCATAGCTGTCGTCGACCATATTCGGCAGAAGCAGAGAGGCGGCGTGATCAAAACCGATTTCTTGCTCAAGGCCACCGTAAACATTGAGACTAAATGTCTTGCGATGACTCACTTCCGCAAACATACGCCCTGTGATTGCATTTGTGAAATGATAATGGCGTCGTATGCGGCGGTACCATGTCCTCCGCAGGAGGCCACCGTCCGGGTCTAAGAGATGATTATCTTGGTGGATCAGGGCGGCGTATCCGTCTCTCGCCGTCACGCGAAAAGCCAAGTCCATAAAGCATTTGTAGAGATTAGGCTGTCCCTGAGCGAGGAATGGGTAGCACGTGAGCGATGATATAAATGCCTGTAAGCCGCCGATCTCAACGTAATCTTCGAGGTATGCGGCACGTGCCGAAGCATCTGACAGCAAGCTGGGCTTCCTCTTTTCCACCTCCGCTGCAGATACCTCCCTGACTGCGAAGGCCGGCTCGATCTCACTAAGGACGTTCGCATCCGTCCAAGCAGGCTTCAGCCAAGGCGGATTTCCAATCACGAGGTCGAAGCCGCCCCGCTCCCGCATCACGTCCGCGAACTCCAGGTCGAAGTGCATGAACCGACGTCGTTCCGCCACTTGCATCGCGGTCGGCATCCACGGCGAGGCGGCAATTAGCTTTTCAACATCGACATCACCGAAGAGGTCGTCCTTCCGTATCTCAACCACGCGCTCCTCAGAGCGAAACAAGGCGTTGGTCCCCTTCGCCGCTGGGACGTCAACAGTCTCGAACAGGCGTCCCTGGGGTGAGCCCGTTGCGAATGCGCGGGTCGTGACGCCCTGGTTGTTGATGCCTTGCGTCAGAACCAGGTCGAGCCCTTGAAGGAACGTGGCTCTAGAAGGGAGTAGGTCGGCCTTATCGACCGGCCAGAACCAGAGGGAGCACCATGCATCCATGGCTGCACGCAGCCGCCGCCACGGCACCGAGTTACGAACTCCGTCGCCGTGGAATTTTGCGAGCCGCCGGATTTTCTCCTGAAAGTCGACGTGGCGCTCGTTCTCGCCGGTAGAAGACGGCCAGATCGAGATTTCGTCATTCACCTCTGAGCGCATCTCGTGCAGGCGGTCGGCGACTTCGATAAAAAGGAGGTCTACAGCCTCCGAGAGACGGACGACGGTCGCGACCTCGTCCTGACCAAGTGGCTGCACGAACTCGCGCCGCCACTTGGTCAGAGTCTCCAGGTCGTTCCTGGACGCCAGCGGCGCCAGGATCTTCATGTCGTAGGCGCTCATGCCCGGGTCGGGCAGGAGGAAATGCCAAACTTCTTGGGAGGTCCGAGGCTCGCCGGACCAGCCGATCTCACGCGGCCTCTGCCGGTACCAGCGCTCGTCTTCCTTACGCCGCGTCAGAGATGCGGCCGGGAACACCGCGCGGCGCGCTCCTACCAACGAGTTGCCGGTGTGGACCTGGTCCTCAAACCAAGGTGCAAAGCCACCGGCGTGAAGGCAGTTCAGCCAGAGTGAAACCTGGCCGAGTTCGACCGCAATGGGATTGAGGTCGACGCCGAAGACATTGCGGTCGGCCAGGAAAGCCCGGACCTTCTGCCGTTCGTAGGTGAATGATTCATGCGGAATCTTTTTCTTCACCTCGGCCTGTTTGAGTTCGAG
This sequence comes from Methylobacterium sp. Leaf91, assembly GCF_001422815.1. Lineage (GTDB taxonomy): Bacteria > Pseudomonadota > Alphaproteobacteria > Rhizobiales > Beijerinckiaceae > Methylobacterium. The sequence goes on from NZ_LMMP01000002.1 coordinate 180,675, forward strand.
GTATCGGTCGGCCAATTGGTTGACGACCTCGACGAGGAACGCCGCCGATCCCATGGCAGGCTCTACGACCCTGAGGCTCAGGATGTCGTCGGCCGACTTGCCGGCCAGGAGATCCTTGAGGGCGTATTTTACGAGCACCCGGGCGAGAGGCTCGGGCGTGTAGTAGGAGGCCGAGTTCTCGCGATTCCGGCCGGCCAGGCGGTAGATGAAGCTCCCTCGCGGGTGGACCTTGGGAAGGTTGCCTTCGTAGACGATCTCGCCGTCCTTCCAGTCGGCAGCCTGGACGAAGTCGCCGGCGCGCGAATTCGGGGCGAAGTACGCAGCCTCCAAGGGGCCCGGGGGCGACTTCCCGGCCGGCTTGAGCTCGATAAGGTCCTCTGTCGCGAAGAAGCCGGAGAACGACAGCAGGGACTCGTAGACAGCACCGAGTTGCGAGATGCCGAGCTGCGAATAGGAGATCCGTCCGCGTGGCCTGTTCCGGTCGCCCTTCGAGAGGGACAGTAGGCGGATGACCGCCTGCATGGGCTCGTTCCGGAAGCGTAGGCTGCCGAGGTAGGTGGAGACCGCGTCGGGGTCGAAAAGTCGTGCGCGGACCGCGTGGAAGTTGAAGGCCTCGCCTGCGTTGCCGGCGGCCGGCGTGCCGTGGAAGACCAGCGCGAACAGCGCGTCCAAGGTGTCGGAGATGTAGTGACCGTTACGGTCCTCGTCGGTTTCGAGCGGAACGAGTTCCAACTCGCGCAGGCCTTCCAGACTGTATCCTGTCCGGTACGCCTTGGCCTTCATCGGTGCGAACCCGAGCTCCGGCCGCGCCTCGATGAAGAACAGGAACAGAAGGCGGTACATGTACCGCAGGCATTCGGTGGTCAGCTTCCCGGCATCGAGCATCCCATCGCCTGAGAACACGCCCTCCTTGTTCGCCCGGCGCTTCTCCACGATGAGCTCAACTGCCTCGTTGCCCAGGATCTCGATGGCTTCGCGCAGGGCGAACTTCAGATCCTGCGAAACGCCGAAGGCGTGCCGGTGGCTCTCCTCGTCGATGCGGTCGACGAGTGGCGTTCCTGACCCTGGCGCGAGCGATTTCGAGTGCAGCAAAGCGGCGGTGACGCCGAGGGTGGTACCTTCGGACCGGCCAAATATTTCGGAGAACCGGAATCGTAAAAGCCTGCTGTCCGGCCACTTCCGCCGGTCGATGAGGACCGCCTGAGACATGCTTAGGAGGACGACGAACCTCGGTGGTGTCTCCAGCCCAAAGACTCCGCGGGTGACCGCGATCTCCGCCATGTCCTTGCGCCGGCGCGTGATGTCCTGTGCCGTCTCGATATTCTCGAACTGCTCGCAGCGGAATTTCACCTGGAGCGGGTCGGTCTCGAAGTCTTCCCCCACTGGTGATGGTACCTCCACCACCCAGACCTGGTCGTCGCCGCCGACGCTACGCCGCGTAAGCACCGGGATCAGCTTGTCCTCGGCGTCTAGGAGGAGCTCGGACCGCCGATCATATCCGAGTGCCTCCAGGAAACCGTGGGCGAACTCACGGGCAATCAGGAGCCGCTTCAGGTCCGAACGCTCGACAATATAATCGGCGTGCAAGCGTCCCCATGCCTTGGCCACCTTCTCCAGCCCTTGGCGGGGCGATGGAAGGCCCTCCTTCTCCTCCGCGCGCCAAGTCGCGAAGGTTTCCTCAATGTCACCCTCGAACACCGTCGTGAGATAGTGCTCGGAATAAAATTCGTTTTCGTTCGAAATGCCGGCGAGCTCGATGGGCATGGCTAACCTCTAAAGACCGCGACAAGGCGAACGTGAGGATCGGGATTATCGGGGGTCTCTCGGGTCTGCTTCACCCAGTCCCACCAGCTTTCGAACGTCCGCCTCAACTTACTTTCCTGGTCCGCCTTCCGCTTCCGTTGGGGTGCGTGGTCCTCCATCCCCTCGAAGCGCATTTGGAGGACTGTGTCGTGTCGCGCCCGAAGGGTGTCGTGGCGCTCCGCGAGATGCAGGACCTCGGTGTCCATTTCGCCCTGATAGCGTTTGCGCGCCTGATGGATGAAGGTCTGGGCGCGTTGCACCGCCTCCGCGACGAGAGGCTGCAGGTCGTCCACTTGGGTGGTGCCGACGTTGGGAACGTCGCCGCCACCAAGACTGGTACGAGCGATGAATTCTCGGATGGCCTGCACCTCCTTGAATTCGCCGTCCCGGAAAACGACCACCGGCCATTCGTCCACGAGCGGCTGACCCTTCAGGTTCGGCACGGTGCCGTTGAAGACGAATGCCGCCTCGCCCTTTGCCAACCGTCCGATCAGCCGGCCGACCGGAGCCGAGCGGCGACCGAAGACGCCGTTGACCTTGTCGGCCAACCAGTCGACGGCCGGATGAACGTCCCAGAGGTACTGCAGGTCTGGCCAGCCCCCGCCGATGCCCTGGCGGGCTGTACGGATACGGTCGCTCATAAGCGACCGATTGTCTGTCAGCCTGAGCATGCCGTCGTCCGGCTCGGCCTCTGGCGGCATGAAGCGGGCGTTGATGACGCTGGTCGCCCGTCCTCCGGTCTCCGAACGCTCGCGGAAGTCCTTCGGGATGGGCAGGGCGATCACGCGATCCCGCTCCTCGACCTCGCATCTCAAGGGCAGGCCGAGCGCCTCCAGTCGACGGAACGCCGCGACGGTGAAGGCAAACGTGTCGGGGAAGAGTGATGGCCGACTTTCACCACGCGGGGCCGGTACCAGTGCACTCGTAGCCTCGTCCTGGGCCAGACCGAAGAACGCCTCCATCGAGGCGTAGGGATCATCCCCGTCGTTGTCGTTGGCGACGATGCGGGCATCCATTTGGGCTGAAAAGTCCTCGGCATCGACGCCGCTTTCGATTGCGGCGGCGACCACGTCTTCCTGCTCCTGCTCGTCGTTGGTCCCGAGGAAGGCCGATGGGTCGCCGATGTTGTCCCGGGCCGTCTCGTCCTTCTCGATGAGCTTTTCGAGGACGCGGAGATCGCCCCGGATCTTGGGCTGGTTCGGCTGCGCGACGAGATACCAAACGTGGGGCTGCTTCTCCTGGCCGTAACGGTCGATCCGGCCGTTACGCTGCTGGAACGTGAGCAATGCCCAGGGCAGGTCGAAGTGGATCAGCTTGTGCGAGAGGTAATGGAGGTTGATGCCTTCCGAAGCCATGTCGGAGGCGAGCAGGATGCGGACCGGCGATTTTTCCAAGCCGAAGTCGCGGACGAGCTGCTGGACCTTCAGGTCGCCCTCCACGCCTGAAGCATGAAGGGTCCGAACCTGATCAGCATTTAAAGCGAGGTCACGCTGTAGGTTCTCGCGGAGCCATTCCAGGGTCGCGATCCGCTCGGAAAAGACGACGATGCGGTCGTCCTTCCTACGCGCCGACCAATTGATGTCCTTCAAGATGCGCAGGAGTCGTCCGTACTTGGCGAACGCACTCGTATCGATGGCCTGGACGGCGACGAGCAACTCCGTGAGAGCGGTCCGGTCGGCGATTGCCGCCGGGGAGACCTCCGCCTCCAGCGAACGGACCCGCTTCGTCAACGTCTCAGCGCAAGCGACGGGGCTGGAAAAGAGCGCCTTCTCCAGAAGTGTCTTGAACAGCCGCTGACCCTTGTTGTGAGCGGTGGCGTCCTCTGTGAGCGCCAAGCCCGCGAGGACCTCATACGCGGACTCCTCCGCCTGAGAGGGCGGGAAAGGCAACCGTTCGGTGACCCGATCGGGGACCTTGCTCTTGATCGCGTCCCTGACCGCAGGGGTGGTCCGGAAGCGCCTGAGGAACAGACCTCTGATGTCCTCGGGGCCATAATTCTCCGGATCGGCGATGGATGTCGGGTCGAGCATCCGCATGAGGCTTGCGAAGCTGAGGCGCGAACCGTCGTGCGGTGTCGCCGAGAGCAGCACGAGCGCATCCGAGCGTGAGGCGAGACGCTCCGCCAGCAAGTTGCGCTGGCTGGCGCCGCCGGCGCCCTTGCCGCCCTTCCGTTCGGCGACGTTATGGGCCTCGTCGATGATGATGAGATCCCACCAGGCCGATTCCAGGGCCGTACGATATTGGCGGTCGCTCTTCAGGGTATCTATCGAAATGATTGCCTTGTCGAACTGGTCGAAAGGGTTGTGATTGAGCGGAATGCTCTTCCGGATCTGAGCAATGCGATTGCTGTCGATACGCACCAGGGGAATCGAAAACCGGGTCCAGAATTCCTGCTGAAATTGGGTGAGCACCGATTTCGTCGCGACGACGAGGATCCGTTTCGCCCTGCGGCGCAGGATCAACTCGGAGGCAAGGAGACCCGCCTCAAGCGTCTTGCCGAGGCCGACGTCGTCGCCGACGAGGATACGCGCCCTTGGCGCCTTGAGCGCAAGCCGAACGGGGTCCAACTGAAAATCGAGGTCGTCGATGGCGGCTTGGCCAGCAACCTGGATGGCGTCGCCGGTCGGCGCGGACTTACGAAGCGCCGCTTCCACATGCAGGAATGTGTCGAGGTAGCCGGAGGATTGATCCGCCACAAGCGTCACGTCCGCCGGATTGACGACCTCGATGTCCCGTGCGCGGCTTCGCTCGACGTTCTCGACGAAAATCGCTTCCTTGTCCCGGACGATCCCGGAGAGCCCAGTGACATGGATGAGCGCGCCGGACACGGCGTTGCGTTCGATGTGGCGGACGACCCACTCGGCATCTCGAACGCGGATACGCGCTCCAGCGACTAGAGAGGCACGAACAGGCTTCGACGCGACACTCAAGCAGATACCCGCGGCACGCCGTGCCTCAACGCCGTCCGTCGCAAAGGCTTGCAAGCCCAAAATTGCACCATGGTCCCCCCGCCCTTACCGGCCTTGTCTTCGAGCCCGTCTAAGGGCTGAATTCGTTTTCCGTTTGCAACCGGACCGGCCTGCCCGGTGCAACCTGTTCTTGGGCTATGCAGTGGCGTCCGCTTTCATTCAGCTATGGCTGACAACCTAGCATTACCGACCTGCCTACGATTGGCTATGTTTTATGCCCGTCCGCAGGGGCACGAGATCCGACGACCGCTCATCGTTCACCCTTCCGTTCGACAATCCTGCCCAGCTTGGACAGGCGGGTCAGATCCAGGTGGGCGCCTTGCCTTGTCGTTAGTTGCGACGGCGGGAAACCGTCTACCGGGCTCCCTGAGGAGGGTCGGGGCCGTCCAGCCGTTCCTGATTGGTCTCGACATCGACGACCGGTGTCCGGCGCCCGCGATGGCTCGTAGAAAACCACCTTCAGCAGGAGGTAGACGCGACGGTCGTTCCAAGCCAGGCCACAGGCGGTCCGTAGATCCTGAACGTTAAAATAGTCTGCCATGCTCGCCAGCGACCTGCGGCCGCAATCCCAGGCGGTCCGGGTGTGCTCACGCATTCGGTCCGCGAATGCTGCCACATCCGTTTCGTCGAGGTGAAAATTGATCACCTCCTCGGTCCGCATCACCACGGATTGCGGTGCCGCCTTCCAACACGTCAAAAAATGATCCCAGGTGCCGCGCTTCAGAAGGTCGGCTTCCCACCGATCCAAACTGACGTTCCCGGGAGGCTGAGTGAGGATGCGGACGATCCTCGATCCCACTGCGCTGGCACGGGGCTCCATGCAGGCAAGGTCGAAGAAGGATACGAGGCTGCCTCTCGTTCCGACGACATCGCCGGGCTCCATCGGCAGCCAGTCGCCGACGAACGTCAACGTTCTCGGTTGGGCATCGTCGGGAAACTGAACCCGCAAGTCGATATGGCCCTCCCGGTTTTCGACCGCGCCGATGAGACCGTAGCGCCAATCGTTCCTGGGTGGTTCCCCCACTGCCTGCAGGGCTTCCGCGATCTCGATACGGGACCCACGGCTGCGGAAGGCCAGCTTCGATGTGGATGTAGACCGGCCATTGTCCGTGCAGGGGTGCTTGGTCCAGAGTGGGGCAAGCTCGTCGAAAAACACGCGGCTGCCGTACTGATTCTGGTAGTAAAAAACCTGAGCGTTGCAGCATGGGCATCGTGCGTTGTGGTCGACGAAGCATGCCGCCCTGCTTCGGTCAGCATCGTACTGCTTCAGCGTGATCTGAGCTTGGGCGCCCAGGCTGTGCCAAGACACCGGCGTGCTCCGCCCGTAACCGGCGCACCAACCGCATGAGCATGATGGGTAGTGGTTGTACCCGGTCATGGATTTCGACCCGATGCTCCCAAGCCTCGCAGTCGCATAAGGTAGCTAGGACCAACCTAGGCGCGCCATCCATCGCCTGCCCGTAGAGCCGCCTTCGAGACGGTGGCCCTCAGATTGCGGTCGAATGTAGCAGGAATGTCTCACATCACCGATGCTCTGACCGGCATCCGTGCGGATCGCATCGACGTTGCTTCCGGTACGGCCACAGCGTTCCTGAAGCGTAACAGCAAGGGTCTATCGTTGTCCGTCGTCAGATGATTTGGGACAGTCTGCGGCGTTTAGGAGCGGAGACTCTGGTCCATCTGGGGTGAGAGGTTAGGCAGCCTGCGCCTGATGGTGCAAGCGGCGATCCATCAGGGTCTGACGCTTGATGCGTTTCCGCTCGGCCAGGATCCCTTCGCCGCGTCCGAAGTAGACGTCGGCGGGCGTGAGGTTGCCGAGGCTCTCGTGAGCTCGGCGGTGATTGTAATGCTCGATGAAGGCCCCGACCCGTGCTTCGAGTTCGCCGGGTAAGTAGGCGTGTTCGAGCAGGATGCGGTTTTTGAGCGTCTGGTGCCAGCGCTCGACCTTGCCCTGCATTTGCGGATGGCAAGGCGCGCCGCGGATGTGGGTCATGCCCCGTGTACTGAGCCAGTCGGCCAAGTCGCTGGCGACGTAGCTCGGCCCGTTGTCGGAGAGCAGGCGTGGCCGCTGCTCCGATACATCCGATCGATCACGGCGGCTATCACGTCGGGAGGTATTAGATCCTCTATCTCCGAACCCGCGACGCTGGTGTGGTCCTCGACACTGATCGGACGTCGTGATCAAGCGATGGCGGAGGCACTACAACAGCATCCGTCCGCACTCCTCGCTCGGCTACCATCCGCCTGCACCGGAGGTCGTTATCTGGCCAACGGAACCCGGTAGCTCATCGCCGCTCGCTCGCCCCGCCATCGTCACACGACCGACGATGCACTAAGTTCGAACTGGGGCCACCGATTGGGTCGGGCCAGGATTGGTCATGCGAGCCAGCCTTTCTTAATGCCGTCACGCCACATCTCGGTGGCGTACTGGTCCGCGTTGTACTTAATCGTGTTTTTCAAGCGCAGGACGCGCCCCTCTCGCTCGGCCTTGGCATAGGCGGCGATGACGGCATCCTTGTCGCCACCATGGGCCTTGAACAGGCTCCGCATCATATCGCGTTGGGTCGGTGTCGGTTCATCGCTCATAAACGGATCATGCCACGGTCATCCGACCGCGCCAAGACTGGGTCAATCCCGTCAGGTTTCAAACTGACCCACTACCGGGGGCAGTCAAGAAATTCAAATTGACCTACGACTTATGGCACTCCAGAATTGACATTCCGCCGAGCAAGAAATAGGATGATAAGCACATCAAGACGAGAGCTGGCGCTCTCACCAACCTGCCTCTTCGCGGCAAGGTGGTTTCCAGAAAACTGGGATGCGGCCGTCATAATCGGCAAACGTAGCGGCAGCGCCAGCCCTCTCACGTGGAGGGTTTATCGTGACCAGAAAAACGCCTCTCGCTAAGCTGATTGAAGGTCGTTCGATGGTCCTCGATCTGTCGAGAGAAGATATTGGACAGCGTCTCGGCTACCGAAATCCCGCTAAGGCTGCTGGGCGCGTCTACGCGCTTTGCGACCATCACCCCTTTAGCAAGAAGAGCCGCCATGCACTACAGCGGCTTCCCGCTGCGCTGGGGTTGTCGGTCACTACGGTCGAGCAGGCAGTTTCTGCGACCGAGAAGCTTTTCGCGGCCTGGACTAAGGAAGCGGAGGATCAAAGCCGCCGGACACAGGAGGCGAAGGACGCAGAATGGCGTGCGAGCTTCCGGCCACACTGCGTAATCCAGACCGAGCATACCGTTCCCACGCAGATCACGATCTGCGGCCTCACGGGTGGCGCGACCATCCGACTGGTTATCCCTTTCGATCTCTCTCGGCCTCCCGTCACTTTCGTCCAGCAGGCCGTAGGTAATCTACCATTTAAAACAAATCTTCGTCCCGATGGTCGTCGGTGTGTCATGTTCTTTGGTGAGGTTATCGGGCTAATTATCAACTACACGCCTGAATCAGCCCTGCGTTGTCTTCTGGACGGAACGCCTTTGGAGGTCCTCGACAAGGCGTACCGGCTCGGTGATGTGCGCTTGTCCTTTGGCGGACGATCTCACTCACCGGCTTCGGTTTCGCAGCTCCTTGGCTTCCGGAGAGATGAGAGCACCTGACTGCTGCATCTCATGATGAATGTCTTATCGACACGCACAGTCGGGGATGAGAGTGCCACATCCACAATGGCTGGACGAGGACGACCCTTAAGCTATCCCACCGCCTTCTAGTTTGCCCGAACGTTCGTGCCGTCGAGGAACACTATCCCGAGGTGGATTCCCCCGCTACTGCACGAGATCGAGCAATCGCTTTCAAACGCCGTCATGGGACCAGCGAATGACCCGTAGGGCTGCGGCAGCGAACATATGCGCCGCGCGCCACCACGGACCCGATTCATTAGGAATAGCTCGCCATTCGAGGCTATTCCGGTGCCGTCAAAAGATCGCCTACAACGTACGCTGCAGATTCTGCGTTGGCGTCCTGCCCCTTGGCCGGCAGACTTCAACCAGAGTCTGCATATCAGACTACTGGGCATCATTTAACTTCATCCCTCCTCAATAAGACTGGAGTTATGCAAGCTAAAACAGTCGCTTTATGCGATTTAGGGCCCTATTTGCTATCTAATATTTGGTTTGAGGGGATATATTAAGCGCTAGATAATAAGAAAATCAGCAAAGGTTAGCTCAGCTTTATTATCTAGGGCCGCAAACTGAATGGCCGCAGTTCCCCCGTTGCCGTCGGCATCGTAGCTAAGGCTTCCGGTCGAGCGGTCATAAATAATACGATCATTCGCATCATGCGCCGTCGTTCCGTTGACAAACATACCTCTCGAGAGGAGTGCTGGAATCGATTCGTTTTGATCGGTTAAGGCAGAGTATATAAATCTATTCAGATGAATCTTATCGGATTCGCTCGAATGAAAGTCGGCCAGATGGACAAGGGAGTTTTCGCTGCTCGACCATGTTGCAAAGAGGAACGTGTCACCGCCCTTGCCGCCGCTTAAGACGTCGGAACCGCCTCCACCATTCAGAATGTTGTCGAGATTATTACCCTTCAACACGTCGTCGTAAAAGGATCCCTGGACATTCTCGACACCGATAAGGGTGTCCGCGCCGTCCGCTCCACGAGCCTCTCCTGTGGTGAGATTAACATCGACCGAGCCTAAGGCTCCGGCATATGAGGCAGTATCGGATCCGCTACCGCCATTCAGGATGTCGTTGCCCCGGCCCCCAGTCAGCCGGTCATCGCCGGCGCCTGTCGTAAAGCGATCATTGCCAGAGCCACCGTTCAGTTCGATGGTCTCGACATTGGTGACAGTCGTGCCATCGCCAACGAGAGTGGTCGTCCCCTTTGGGTCGGCAAGGATGAACGTCAGATCAGTCGTCGCCATCTCGCGATGAAGAAAGGCGATATCCGCGCCTGTCCCTCCATCAATGACGTCGACGCCACCGGAGCTTATGATGTTGTCATCGCCGCTTCCGCCAATCAACGTATCGCGGTCTATCCAGGCGATCGGATAGGGGCTGTAGGGGTTAAAGCCATCGAGGATGTCATCGTTGCCCGCGCCGCCATTCAGCAGGTCGTCGCCGCCGCCACCGATGAGCCGGTCGTTACCAGCCCCAGTTGTAAAGCGATCGTTGCCTGTGCCGCCAACGAGGTAGATATTTTCGACACGGACAAGCGTGGTGCCATCCCCCTCGAGCTCGGTAATTCCGCTTGATCCCGCCATCGAGAATGTAAGCCCTGCGATCGCCGAGGACCGATTGATGAAGGCCGTGTCTATACCGGTGCCCCCGTCGATAGTGTCCGTACCGCTATAGCTTGTAATGTTGTCATCGCCACTTCCACCGATCATAGTGTCTCGGTCCGGTGCGAAGAACGGGATGCTGCCATAGTTGTCAGAGCTGTCGACGAGGTAGTCGTTGCCCGCTCCGCCATTCAAGCGGTCGTTACCGACTCCGCCAAACAGTCTGTCATCGCCGCCTGCGGCGGTGAAGCGATCGTTGCCCGCTCCGCCGGTGAGACTGACGTTTTCGACATGGGTGATCGTGGTGCCGTCGCCCACCAGCTTTGTCACACCGTCGGACCCCGTCATTGAGAATGACAGTGCGGCAGTCGCCGACCCACGGTTGATGATGGCGGTGTCTGTGCCCGTACCGCCGTCGATGACATCTGCGCCAGCAAAGCTTCCAATGTCGTCGTCGCCGCTTCCGCCCAAGAGCTTGTCATTGCTCGTAGCAAAACTGAAGCTATATGGGTCGCCATCGTCGAGGCGGTCGTTGCCCGCACCACCATTCAGCATGTCGTCGCCGGCACCTCCCACCAGCACATCGTGGCCAGCTCCACCGTTCAGCTTATCGTTCCCGGTTCCGCCGTACAGGGTGTCATCACCAGCAGCAGCTGTGAAGCGATCGTTACCCGCGCCGCCGGTGAGGTACACGTTCTCGATATTCGTGATCGTGGTGCCGTCACCCACAAGCTTTGTGATACCGGTGGACCCGGTCATTGAGAACGCTAGCGCGGCGGTTGTCGATGAGCGATTGATGATGGCGGTGTCGGTGCCCGTCCCGCCATCAAGGACGTCAGCCCCATCATAGCTCGTAAGATCGTCGGCTCCACTCCCGCCCACGAGCCGGTCATTGCTCCCCACCTGGGTGAAGCCATAAAAGTCGGCGTCGTAGAGGCGATCGCTACCCGTACCGCCAACCAGTGTGTCCTTGCCTAACCCGCCGTAGAGGACATCGTTACCGGCTCCGCCGTTCAACTGATCATTGCCGGCTCCACCGTACAGGCTGTCATTGCCTTCAGCGGCAGTGAAGCGATCGTTGCCCGTGCCGCCGGTGAGAGAAATGTTCTCGACATTGACAATCGTCGTCCCGTCACCTCCGAGCTTGGTAATGCCAGTAGAGCCTGTCATGCTGAATGACAGCGCTGCAATCGCTGAGGATCGGTCGATGTATGCTGTGTCGGTTCCAGCGCCACCGTCGATGATATCCGCTCCATCGCGGCTCGAAATGCTGTCGTTTCCCGTGCCGCCAATGAAGCGGTCATTGCCGGTCAATGAGCCGAAAGTGTAGCCGTTGAAGTCGTTTAGGCGGTCGTCGCCTGCCCCGCCGTCGAGAGTGTCGTTTCCGGTTCCGCCGTTCAGCGTGTCGTCGCCCGCTCCACCCTTTAGCGTATCGTCCCCGGCGTCACCGTCCAGCACGTCGTTCCCGCCGCCGCCATTCAGAGCGTCCTTGCCGCCGCCTCCGGACAGGAAGTCATCGTGGACGCCGGTGGTGAAGCGATCATTGCCCGAGCCACCGATCAGATGAAGGCTTTCCACGTTGACGATCGTTGTACCGTCTCCAGTGCGTCCAGTTGAGCCAGTTACGGAGAAAGTCTGAGCAACGAGGGCAGATGAGCGGTCGATGAAGGCGGTATCAAAACCTGCTCCACCATCAATAGTGTCTGCCCCGCCTGCGCTTCTGATGACGTCGTCCCCAGTCCCACCGAGCAGTCTGTCGTTTCCGGCTGGCGCGCGAAGATTGGAGCCATCTCCGTCAATGAGGCTGTCGTTACCGGCTCCGCCGCTCAGCACGTCATTGCCGAGCCCGCCATTCAGCGTGTCGGCGCCGGCGCCCGCGGTAAAGCGGTCATTGCCAGAACCGCCGGTCAGGCTGATAGTCTCAATGCCGACGACCGTCGTGCCATCGCCTATGAGCGTAGTTACAGCGCCTGCATCTGCCATAGTGAAGGTCAGATTTGCGGTAGCCGAAGCGCGGCTGATGATAAGGCTATCGGTTCCGGTTCCCCCGTCGATCACGTCCCGGCCGATATAGCTGGAGATACGGTCGTTCCCGGTTCCACCAAGCAATCGGTCATTATCCGTGGAGGTGGCCGCCGAGTAGCCATTCCCATCGTTTAGGCTGTCATCCCCAGCGCCACCATCCAGCAGGTCGGACCCTTCACCGCCGGTCAAGTAGTCGTTGTCGGCACCGCCCTTCAGGCGGTCGTTGCCAATCCCCCCGGAGAGAGAATCCGTACCGGCACCGCCATTGAGTTGGTCGCTGCCGGCTCCGCCGTCGAGTGTGTCGTTGCCTGTCGTCGTCGTGAAACGATCGTTACCCGAGCCCCCGATCAGGCTAATGGTCTCGACATGGATGACACGCGTACCATCACCGTTAAGGGTGGTCGTTCTGTCGGATCCGGCCATAATGAAGGTCAGGTCGTTGACCACCGACGAGCGGTTGATCGTGGCGCTGTCGCTGTCAGCGCCGCCATCGATGAAGTCAGCGCCACCATAGCTCGCTAACCGATCGGAACCGCTTCCACCGATGAGCCTGTCGCTGCCGACTAGGACCGTCGAGGACGGATAGGTGGCGTCCGAAAGGAAGTCATTGCCGGCTCCGCCGTCGAGGAGATTTGCTCCTCCTCCACCCGATAGAGTGTCATCGCCATCGCCGCCTCTCAGCGTATCATTACCTGCGCCACCTTCTAAAGTGTCGCCACCATTGCCACCGTTAAGCTGATCATTGCCAATGCCACCGAACAAGGTGTCGAACCCGTCGCCTCCGTTCAGGATGTCATTGCCGCCACCGCCATTGAGTAAATCGTCGCCGCTGCCCGTGGTAAAGCGGTCATTGCCTGATCCGCCGATCAGGCTAACAGTTTCCACATTGATGACCGTGGTTCCGTCTCCCACAAGGGTGGTCTTACCGGTTGATCCGGTCATCGTGAAAGAAAGATCGGCTGATGTGGTGAAGCGATCAAGGGTGACTCTGTCGTGACCGGATCCACCATCAATCACGTCAATGCCACCGTAGCTCGAGATGCGATCGTCGCCGCTGCCGCCAAGCATCTTGTCGGTTTCATGGGGGACTTCAGACGAGGGGTCAAAATATAAGTAGTCGCTTAGACTATCGTTGCCGCTGCCTCCCGAGAGAATATTTCGTCCGCCGCCGCCGATGAGCGTATCGTTGCCGTCGCCCGTGGCAAACCGATCATTGCCAGAGCCACCGGTGATGCTGATCATCTCGACATTAAGGACCCGGGTCCCATCTCCCACCAGGGTGGATGAGGAGTCCGTGATCGAAAAGGTCAGGTTCACTTTGGCCGAGGAGCGATCGAGAGTGAGGCTATCGATACCCGAACCGCCGTCAATTAAGTCCACGCCGCCATAGCTCTCAATGCGATCGTTGCCGGCTCCGCCGGTGAGTCGGTCATTGCCTGCAGACGAACCCAGGAAATAACGGTTGTCGCCGTCTCGAAGGCTGTCGTCGCCGGCTCCGCCGTTCAGGCTATCGTTGTCTGCACCACCATCCAGGATGTCGTTCCCACCGCCGCCGACCAACGTGTCATTACCGCCGCCGCCATTGATATAATCGTCCCCGTTATTTACATTTTGATCGGAGCCTGAAGGACCGCCATATATAAAGTCGTCTTCGGCGCCCCCAGTGAGATTATAATCATTTTGTACTGTTCCGAAGATCTTTGCCATTTTTCCTGAAAGCCTATCAAGGGACGGAGTTGCTGGAAATTATAAGTCAGTTCGGCGACGATATTGGCTTGAATGGCTTGCCGTAAATGTACAAAGAAACAAATTTGTAAATAATCATCCCGAAAGCGCATTTAATGAAAGCGACAAAGCAGAATTTTTATTATTTTCCGGTCTTGGATACCGCAAATTGTTGTCGAACGCAAAACTGTTCTTGAAAAAGGCGATCTCGGTGAGCGACGAAAAACGGTACGATTGCTATCTAGAAGAGGACATAAAAACGTAAAATATCGTTGTAGAGTAGGGGCTTGCAATGAGGTGTGGCATCTGTGAAACAATTCGTGCCTTATTAACGGAACGTGTCCGAAGGCTTCACTCGATGATAGCATCGATTCCTCAATTACAATTCTAACGTGCGCGAGGCTGCAGCGAGATCCATTAAGTTTCTCGGTATGAGGCGACGCCTTGGCTTAACTCCTGATGCTAGGTAGTTGCTGGCGATATTATACTTCGCAAACCAAACGTCGGTCGATGTGCTATGACGAACGCTTCGCGAAGGGAACGGCGAATGGCAAACGAGTGGTCGAGTGCTAGGGGAAGCGTAGGGTCATGGTTCGCGGTCGTGGACGGCGAACGGCTCCCTTGCGTTCATAAGCATTGGTGCGAGGGGAAAGCGCAGACCTATAACGACCCGTGGGTGAGGCGTGGGCGCGCCCATGCCGACGAGTTCGTTGATGCTATCGAAGCGAACAAGACCGTCATCCTTTGTGAGGACGAGATAACCGAGAACGAGGGCCGAGAGCCGGGCTTCAAACGGAAGTCCTACATCGCAGTTTTCGAGATCTCAGACGTGGTCTGCGACGACGACGGGCTGCGGTTCAAGTTCGCGAAGCGGGGCAAAACCCTTCGTTGAGAACAGTCGCTACCTAGCCGCCATTGCTACCTTAAACGGCCAAGCTAACATAGGGGCCATGGCCGGGACTAAGCGCGATTTCCACCCTCTCCTAGCTCCTGGCCGACATGAGACGTGGCTGTTCCAGGTGCACTGGCTGTGCGTGCTTCCTTTTGATAAATCGACAGTGAGAGAGGAGCTATTTCAAAAATTTTGCAGATTTGTACAAGCCTTTGTGGATCTAGGAATAAACTGCACTATGTTAATAAACGGCAGTTTTCGCACTGATGAACCGAATAATTTAGATGTTGATGTAGCAGTCGTACTTGATCAAGATGTTGCGGAGAGCCTAAATGCAGAACAGGAAGAGCTTATAAACTTAATAAACGACAACAATTTTATTGACAAAATCGATGGCTTCGTAGAGACTGAGTTTCCAATAGGGCATCCTTTTTTCCGGGCGAACGGGAACGAGGTGTTATGGAGCGAGCAATACGGTAGAGAGCACCTTGGCGCCTGGTTGAAGGGGATCGCAGTGCTCAGGATAGGCGAGACCGATGTCGGACTACGCATCCGTCGCTGAGGAGGCTCGCCGAGCCTTCGCCTCAGTTGCCCGACTAGAAGCGGCTTCCATGCGGGAGCCGGACAGCAAGGCCCTGCGCATCAATCTAGCAGCGAAGCAAAAGCTGGCGGGACAGCTACGCACCCGTCTTATGGAAGCCGCCGAGGAGTCACAGGTCGAGGTCTGCAACTATCGGCTCATTCAGACCGAGAACCGGCGCTACGGCCTCTCCTACGTGTCGGACTCGATGCTGAGCTATCAGTACCTTTTCGCCCAGATCCACGACGCTCAGAAAAATGGCCGCAAGGATCGCGCGGTCTTTGGAACCGAGGCGCTTGAAGAGAGCATGCTTGAGGTCGGGTACACCTACAGCAGGTCACTCGGTTTCGTCCTCATGGCCCCTGCTACCCGAGATTTATTCGCCACTGGGACACTGGATCGCTCAATCGAGACACTGTTCCGAGTGATCGACATGGAGCGGACGCCTGACGTTCGAGCAGTCGCGCACGAGCTAGGCTGTGTTTCGGCGTGCAACTTTGACCCCGTGAGGCGGGGGATCGGCGTCCAATTCTGACCCCCTAACCTCGTTCTCGCAGACTGCTCTCCGGTACGACCG
>NZ_LMMP01000003.1 GCF_001422815.1 Methylobacterium sp. Leaf91
CCGGTGACCGACCGGGTGGGCCGAAAGGGGCGGCGGGGCGGTGCCTGCGTCGGTGGTGTCGGTCACCATCGCCCCGGGCGGCGGCTCGATAGTCTGGGGGCTCGGATGGGGGCGCGGTAGGTCGGGAGTTAAATGCCCCGGCACCGACCCCGTTCTGGGCTGCCATGACGAGGTTTGCGGCCCCTCCAATACGAGAGGGCGTGCGGGGCAAAGTCCGTTCGAACAGCCGGGCTGGGATGCAACACGACCACCTCAGGCGCGACGCAACGCGAGGACCGCTGGAGACACCGCGACGNCCCGTTCTGGGCTGCCATGATGAGGTTTGCGGCCCCTCCAATACGAGAGGGCGTGCGGGGCAAAGTCCGTTCGAACAGCCGGGCTGGGATGCAACACGACCACCTCAGGCGCGACGCAACGCGAGGACCGCTGGAGACACCGCGACGCAAAACAGGCCCCGGCGGGAACGCCGGAGCCTGACGGGACGCCGGGGGACCGGCACACTATTATAGCGCTCAATGGGTTCCGCGGCGTCCCGCGTCCCCCTTTTGGGGCTTCTTCTGGGCCATGCCCCCGGCGCTGTCGCGCGCGGGGGTGAAGGCATGTGAACGAGGAAAGAGGCGGCGATCGATGGGAATGAGCCTGCGACGTCTTCAAGATGCCGCGAAGCGGGTGTCTGGTGGCGGCCGATCCCCGAGGTTCGCATTGCCCGCCCTCCCGTCCTACCCCTTGCTCCAGAAATTCGGCTGGGCCGTCGGCCTGCCCGGACTGGCGCTCATCGTCGGCGTTGCGACGCCGTTCCTCGCCAGCCGCGCGGAGCGGCGGCTCGAAGACAACGCCGGGGCTGTCGTGCGTGCGACGGCCGAGACGGGGTTGGAGCCCTGGCTGCGCCTGACGGTACGCGGCCGTGACCTCATCGCCACCGGGGAGGCGCCCGACGAGGCCGGGCGCGTCGCGGCCCTCGACAGGCTCAAGCGCCTGCCTGGCCTGCGCCGCGTGGTCGGGCGTATCGGGATCGTCGAGGATGCCTCGCCCTTCGTCTGGACGGCGACACGCACCAGCCCGGAACGGATCGAACTGACCGGCAACCGGCCTGTCGAGATCGGTCCGAGTGCCCTTGCCGCGAAGCTCGCCCCGGAGCTTCCCTCCGAGACCAGGATCGTCGATCAGGCGAAAGCCGCGCGCGGGGCACCGCCGGACTTTTCCACCGCCTCTGCCTTCGCGCTCGAACAGCTGAAGCCGCTGGCTCCGGGCGCCAGCGCCACCATCGCCGACACCACGGTGTCGCTGAGCGGCGAGGCATCGACGGTGGCCGATTACGAGGCCGTTAGGCAGGCCTTGGCCCATCCCCCGACCGGCTTCACCATGGGCAAGGTCGACATCCGGCCGGCAGCGACCCCCGATTTCCGGTTTGCGGTGACTCGCGAGCGCGGCGGCAACCTCGTCCTTTCGGGCAATGTCGTGTCGGAGACGGCACGCGAGGAGATCCGCGCCGTGGCCGACGACGCCGCCGATGGCGCCACGGTGGACGACCGAATGCAGACCGCCCGTGGTCTTGCGGATGGGATCGATCCGACCACGCTCGGCCGCTTCGCGTTTCGGGTCTCGTCCCTGATGCAGGATGGCAGCGTGACCTTTGCCGATTCGCGCGTGTCGGTCTCGGGGACCGCCCTCGACGGGCAGGCCATCGGCGAAATCGACGCGCTTTTGCGCGACGGGCGACCGTCCGGCACCAGGGCCGGGCCTGTCGATCTCGCCGCCATGCCGCTCTCCCCCTATCGCTTCATGGTCCGCCGCGAGAGCGACGCGGTGACCCTGACCGGACACCTTCCCGACGGCGCCACGCGCGACCGTATCCTGGCGACGCTGCGACCGCGCTTCTTCCGCGAACGCATCGTGGACAAAATTCGCATCGCCGAGGGCGCGCCGGCCAATCTCACCGGCGCGATCGAGGCCGGCATCAGCGCGCTGTCCCTGCTCGCCACGGGCGAAATCCGGATCTCGGACAGGACTCTCGCGCTCTCCGGGAATAGCCTCTACCGCGAGAGTGCCGGACGCTTCGAAATGGACCTCTCCCGGCGGATGCCGGCCGGTTGGCAGGGGCAGGCCGAGGTCAAGCCGTCAGCCAGCGAGACCATGGAGGATAAGGCCTGCCGGGGCTCGTTCGACCGCGCGATCGAGGGGCGCCGCCTGCTCTTCGCCCCCGGCAGCGTCACCCTGAAGGCGGAGTTCTATCCGACCCTCGACGCGGTGGCTTCAGCTGCGAAAGCCTGCACCGGCCTGCGCATCGAGGTGACGGGGCATGTTGACCCGGCGGGTGCCGCGGGCGCACCGAAACCCGCCCTCGATGCGGGAGTGGAGAACACTTCTTCCGTCGATTCGGGGAAGGCTCGGGACGCCGACAAGGCCTCGAAACCGGCGGTCGCGAAGACCGACAAGCCCCCGGTGAAGCCCGCCGATCCCAAACCGGCTTCGGCGAAGGACGGCAAGGACAAGGCCAACGGGGACAAGGCGGCGAAGGAGAAGGATGCCAAGACGGAAGCCTCGAAGGAGGCGAAACCGGCGGAGCCGGAACCCGACATGGCTCGACAGCGAGCGCTTGTGATCGTCGAGTATCTGCTCCAAGCCGGCATCCCGGCGGACAGGATCGTCGCCGCTCCCGCCGGTCGCGCCAATGCCACCGGGCAGGGCGTCGGCCTCGCCCTGCGCTCCTGAGAGATCGTCCCGATGCTTCTGCTGTTGACGATTCTCTGGCCCGCGCTGGCCGCCAGCTTCGCGCTGGGCACCGCCATCGGATGGCACTTCGGACCGCCACGCGACCGGCTTTCGACCGCCATCGGGCTCGGACTCGGATTTGGGGCCGTTGCGCTCGCTGGGCTCGCTTTCAGCGGGATCGTACCGGGCCGCCCGGGCTTCTGGGTGGAGAGCGCGGCGCTGAACCTGACGGCCTATATCGTTGGCGCCGGAACCGGAGCACTGGCGAGGCTGGCGCGTCCATCGCCGAGGGTGTCGGGCCTCGACGGTGTCGGCCGCTCCCCCGACCGCCTCGCTCCATCACCGAGACGGGCTGACAGTGCCGAGCAGAAGCTTCGAGGGAAAGTTTCGCGATGAGGTGGCCGGGAGAGGATAACCCCTCCGCTCACCGCGCCCCGCGCTGAAGGTCTCCTTCGATCAGCAGCGCGCTCTTGCCTTCCAACCGGCTGCGGTAGACCTGCAAATTCTCCATCACGCGCTGGACGTAGTTGCGGGTCTCGGTGAAGGGGATGCGCTCGACCCAGTCGATGGGATCGACGCCGGTCCGGCGCGGATCGCCATAGGCGTCGATCCACTTCTTCACGTTGCCGCCACCGGCATTGTAGGAGGCGAAGGCGAGGATGTAGGAGCCACGCCAATCCTCCATCAGCTCCCCGAGATGGGCCTGGCCGAGGCGGGCATTGTAGGCGGGATCGCTGGTGAGGCGGTCCTGGTCGTAGGAGGCGCTGACCCGTCGCGCCGTGCGCTGGGCGGTGGCCGGCATCATCTGCATCAACCCACGGGCGCCGACGCTCGATTGGGCGCGAGGATCGAACTGGCTTTCCTGGCGGGCGATGGCGAAGACCATGGCCTTCTCCACCAGGGGAACGGCGGCGGAGGCCTCGTACTCGGGAATGCCGATGGTCGGGTAGGCATGGGCATCGAGGGGCAGCCCACGCTGCACCGCGAGCTTGCCCACCGCCACGAGGGCTCGCGAATTCCGCACCTCCACGGCGAGGTTGCCCAGCGCGCTGAGCTCGGCCGGGTTGGTCAGGCGATTCGCCGTGTCGATGTAGAGCGGCAAAGCCAGATCCTTCAGCGAAGCCGCCTCCAGCATCCGCAGCGCCCGCGTGGTCAGGCGGTTGTCGAACGCGGCCGCGGCCGCGGGTTCGAGATCGGGGACGACGCGGAGCGGCAGGCTCGCCTGCCCGAGCTTCGCCCGCGCGAGCTGCCCGTAATAGGCGATGGGCTGAAGCGCGGCGCGCTCGTAGAAGGTCTTGGCCAGCCCGGCTTCGCCGGCCGCCTCGGCGGCGCGGCCCTGCCAATAGGCCACGCGGGCCAGCGAGATCGGCGTCTCGGCAATGGTCGCGGCCTTGGCGAAATGGTTGGTGGCCTTGGCCGGATCGTCGAGGAAGCGCAGGGCGATCCAGCCGGCATGGAACTCGGCCTCGATCCGCTTCTCCACGGTGCGACCGCTATGGCCGGCGGCGACCTCGTAGGCGAGGCTCGGATTGCCGATGTCGATGAGCTTGCGGGCGACGATCCGGCGCTCGACCCACCATTCGTCGCCATCCACCAGGACATCGCCGTTGGTGGGGGCGGTGGCGAGGATCGCGGCGGCTTCCACCGCCTTGTCGGCCCGGCGCAGGTATTGCGCCCGCGACAGGATGTAGGACGGATCGCTGCGGAGCGACGGCGGCACGGCGTTCAGCGCGGAGGCGGCCGACGAACTCTTGTCTTCCACGGCACGGCGGGCGCGGACCAGACTGGCGTAGCCGCCGCCGGCATAGGAGGCGGCCCGCCCGGCCGTCTCGTAATCCTCCTTCAGGAGGGCGCGCTCCATGCGGAAGCGGTGATCGACGCGGGTGAGGACACTCGGAAAGGCATCCATCACCTTGGTCTCGAGGGCGCGCCCGAAGGTTTCCGAGCGCCACAGGTCGCGGACCAGGGAGGCGGCGTCCTCGTCGAGGGAATCGGCCCGGAAGGCGAGCGCGAGGGCGAACTTGCCGGGAGCGCTCGACGGACGTGTTCCGGCGAAGAAGGCGCGCACGGTCGCCGGGTTCTTGCGCTCGGTGAGAAGTGCCTCCTCGGCGCGGCGGCGGAGGAGCGGACCCGCCGGCCATTCCGGGTTCGTCCGGGTGAAGGAGACAGTGCGCTCGAAGCCGATGCCGGAGCCGGCGCGGATCGCCACCCATTCGAGCAGAGCGAGGGCCGCCGGATCGGTGAAGCCGTCGCGCAGGCGGTCGCCTTCGGAGACCTTGCCGCGCCGATAGGCGTCGATGGCCTGGCGCAGAGCGGGGAGGTCGACATCCGGCGCGACCTGCGCGGCGCGGGCGGGGTCGGGCACTTCCGGTACGGGCGCGGCCGGCGTCATGGCGGCGTCGGGAAGCGGGAAGGCGATCGGCGCTTCCGGATCGGCGGAGGCATAGGCCTTGGCGGCGGCGGGCAGGGCCTTGCTCGCCACGGTCTCGGCGCTGCGGTCATCCAGCTTCAGCGCATCGGCGGCGACTGCCTCGGTCTCCGCGGCCTTGCTGTCCGGCACCATGACGGAGGGGGCGACGGCGTCGCTCGACGGGCGGGTGGTGACATCCTCCCCCTGGGCCGCGGCGGCCGGGAAGATCGTGTTCGGCACGACCAGCATCGTCGTCCCCGCCAAGGCAAGGGCGAGGGAAACGGGGAGGGCGGCACGATGCGAGCGTGTCCAGAACGCCATGGTTCTTCAAGTCCCGTCAGATGCGGACATGCCTAAGCTGTCCCGGAGGGCATTAAGAAGTCATTAACCGCGCCGACAGAGCGTTTGCGCGCGTGCCGGCAAGGCCCTATGTCTGCCCGTCCGCGAGAGCGGTGATGCGGCCGGCACACCGGCCCACCGAAAAATCGACGGCCGGGAACGCCAGGATGACCGACACCACGACACAGCGCCTCAGGGGCGCCATGACCGCGCTCGCCACTCCGTTTCGCGATGGCGCCTTCGACGAGGACGCCTTTCGCAAATTTGTGAACTGGCAGATCGAGCAGGGCATCCATGGCCTCGTGCCCGTAGGCACCACCGGCGAGACGCCTACCCTGAGCCATGACGAGCACGACCGTGTCGTGGCTGCCTGCATCGCCGAGACCGCCGGCCGGGTACCGGTCATCGCGGGCGCGGGCTCGAACTCCACGGCCGAGGCCGTCGACCGGGCCGTCAACGCGGAGAAGGCCGGTGCCGACGCAGTGCTCGTCGTGACGCCCTACTACAACAAGCCGACGCAGGCCGGGCTCTACGCGCATTTCAAGGCCGTCAACGACGCCATCGGTATTCCGATCATCATCTACAATATTCCCCCACGTTCCGTGGTCGACATGAGCGTCGAAACCATGGCGCGGCTGTATGAGCTCAAGAACATCGCCGGCGTGAAGGACGCCACGGCCAAGCTCGACCGTGTCAGCCTGCAACGCCAAGCCATGGGTGAAGACTTCATCCAGCTTTCGGGCGAAGATGCGACGGCGCTCGGATTCAATGCTCAGGGCGGCGTCGGCTGCATCTCGGTGGTCTCCAACGTGGCGCCGCGCCTCTGCGCCAAGCTTCAGGAAGCGACCCTGTCCGGCGATTACGCCACGGCCCTGCGGATCCAGGACCAATTGTTGCCGCTGCATGTGGGGCTGTTCGCGGAATCGAACCCGTCACCGGTGAAATACGGTCTCTCGCGGCTGGGCCATATGAGCGACGAGGTGCGCCTCCCGCTCCTCACGGTCAGCGATGCCACGAAGGCAATCGTCGATTCCGCCCTGCGCCATGCCGGCCTGATCGACGGCTGAGCCCCCTCGCAGGCGAAACCCCGGCGAACCATATGAGTGTCGATCGGCCGCGTCGCGCGGCCGGCGACGGCATCAGCTTCCTTCCAGACAAGGGGCATCGGCTCGGATAGGCCGATGCACCAGAACCGACGATGTGATGGCTCCCAAACCGCAAGACACCCGCCGCGTCGTCGCCGACAACCGCGCCGCCCGCTTTCATTACGAAATCTCCGACGTCCTCGAGGCGGGCATCGCCCTGACCGGGACGGAGGTCAAATCTCTGCGCAAGGGCAAGGCGGCCATCGGCGAGGCCTATGCCGGTCCGTCGGGTGACGAGCTGTTCCTGTTCAACGCCTACATCCCGGAATATCTCGAAGCCAACCGCTTCAACCACGAGACCAAGCGTCCGCGCCGGCTGTTGCTCCACCGCAAACAGATCAACAAGCTCATCGGCGCCACGAAGCGCGAGGGCTACACGGTGGTGCCGCTGAAGATCTACTTCAACGAGCAGGGCCGCGCGAAGATCGAACTCGGCCTCGGCCGGGGCAAGAAGCTCCACGACAAGCGCGAGAGCGCCAAGGAGCGGGACTGGGAGCGCGACCGTGCCCGGATCATGCGCGACAAGGGCTGATCGGCGAACGCTCCGTTGACGGGCGATGCCCGTCCTGCCAAGACACCGCCCATGACGACGAACCCGATCCTTTCCGGATTGTATTACGCGCCGCTCCCTTAGTGGCGAGGTGCTCTGTCACGTCTCAACCGCCCCGGTCGTCGGCGGTTGACCCTCTTCCAAGCACCGCTGGCCCCTCGGCTCCATAGAGGTCAGTTCCGTGTCTTTGGTTACGTCCCCTCCATCACGCATCACCGTCGGGATCATCGGATTCGGCGCGTTCGGCCAGCTGATCGCCCAACATCTCGGGCGGTATTTCGCGTTGCGCGCCTACGATCCCACCCTGCCGCACGCCGACGATATTCAGGCATCTCGCGGGCAGCACGGGTCCCTTCTCCTGGAAGGCAACGGCGTTCACACATCTCGCGGGATGCGCGGGTCCACACCCCTGGAAGGAGAGGGACAGGGTGAGGTGTGTGACCTTTTCGGAGGTGGACCACACCTCACTCCAGCCCTCTCCTTGCAAGAGAGGGAGCCCGGCGCGCCTCATGTCGAACCCGCTTGGGAAGGGAGAACGGCCGGCGACCAGATATGTGAATCCAGTACGCAGAAAGGGGCGAGGAAAGCCGGGGTGCGGCTCGGCTCGCTCGCCGAAGTGGCTTACTGTCCCGTGGTCGTGCTGGCTGCTCCAGTCTCCAAGCTCGCCGAGGTGGTCTCCGCCATCGGACCTCACCTGCGGCCGGGCGCACTCGTCCTCGATGTCGCCTCGGTGAAGATGGTCGCCGCGCGGATCATGGCGGAAGGGTTGCCCGATCACGTCGGGATCGTCGCCACGCATCCGCTCTTCGGCCCGCAAAGCGCGCGCTCCGGCCTGAAGGGGCTGAAGATCGCCGTATGTCCGATCCGGGGGCGGGGAGGCCTGCGCGCCGCGGCCTTCCTACGGAAGCATCTCGGCCTCGATGTCATCCTCACGGATCCCGAGGCACATGACCGGGCAGCCGCCTCGGTTCAGGGCCTGACGCATCTCATCGCCAAGGTCTTTGTCGAGATGGAGCCGCTCCCGACCCGGATGACGACGAAGAGCTTCGACCTGCTAATGCAGGCGGTGGGCATGATCAGGAACGATGCCCCGGAAATCTTCGACGCGATCGAGCGCGCGAACCCCTACGCGGCGGATGTGCGCCGCCGGTTCTTCGCGCATGCATCACGGCTGGAGCGTGAACTCTCGGAGCCTCGCTCCAACGCCATGGGGTGAACCGGCAATCGCGGCTTCGGCCATCCGCATACCGGGGGGAGGGAGGCGAGACGCAGACTTCCCCCGGTCGAGTGAACGTCTACTGCTCGCTGACGTCGTCGCCCTGACGGATACCGTAGCGGGTCTCCAGTCCGGGATTGGCGCGGGCGACCGGCCGCTCGGCCACGTCGCGCGTCATGTCCCGTGGAGCCTCCCGCGGCACGTCCCGAGGATTGCGGGCCAGGCCCTCACCCTGGGTCCGGACGCCGCGCTCGCCCGGATCGCGACCGACGCGGGGAATGAGGTGGACGAGGTCGACGAACTCGTCGGCCTGTCGGCGAAGGTCGTCGGCGATCATGGCCGGCTGTGTCTGGATCGTCGAGACGACGGTGACCCGGACCCCGCGGCGCTGCATCGCCTCCACCAGGGAGCGAAAATCGCCATCGCCCGAGAACAGGACCATATGATCGATGCGGGGCGCGAGTTCGAGGGCATCGATGGCGAGTTCGATGTCCATATTGCCTTTGATCTTGCGACGACCGGCGGAATCGGTGAATTCCTTAGCCGGTTTGGTCACAACCCGATAACCGTTATAATCGAGCCAATCGATCAGCGGGCGGATCGATGAATATTCCTGGTCTTCGACCATGGCTGTGTAGTAAAAAGCCCGGATCAAATTGTCGCGAGCTTGAAATTCCTTAAGCAGACGGCGATAATCGATATCGAAGCCAAGCGCCTTCGTTGCCGCGTAAAGATTCGCTCCGTCGATAAACAGAGCACTGCGCTGTTGTGCGCTCATTGAAAGATCCATTTTCTCATCAGAATTTTCAGACGTAAGATGTTGCAGTCCTAATAATTCGTCACATTTGACTGATCATTCGCCGCCCGATGCCTTGACAACCCAAGGTTGATAACGGACAGAACGTTAGAATTAATAATAAATTCTAAGAACCGGTCGAATACCACAGGCAACGGCCAAGCCTCTCCTTTGTTATTGTCGGATTGACATACCTGTCAACCACGATTGGTATACAATCACCTGAAATTGAGGATAAAACCAGGTTCTGCCGAGAATATTTGACGGTCTACAACTGTTGCGCCCAATTGCGCATCAGTTCATCGACCACATTCAGTTTTAGCCTTGCTTAAGATTAGGCGGGAGGCATCACCCGGCTACCCGGCTTGACGGCAGGCAGCGCGGCAAGTTCCGGCGGCAAGGCATCGGCAGCATAAGCCGGAATGTCGAGAGTGACCAGGGTAACGAGCGGCAGGCCGATTTCGCCGCGCCCGCCCGAACGGTCGATGAGGCAGGCCGCGCCGATGACCTCCCCGGGCTCGCTTTGGAGCGATGCGAGGCATTCGCGGGCGGAAAGCCCCGTCGTCACGATATCCTCGACGATCACGGCGCGTTGGCCGGCCGGAATGCTGAAGCCGCGACGAAGGCTGAAGGGCCCGCCGGGATCACGTTCGACGAAGATGGCGCGTGCTCCGAGATGACGCGCCGTCTCGTATCCCGGAACGATCCCGCCGATCGCCGGGGACACGACGATGTCGATCGGGCCGAAGCGGGCGACGATGACCTCCGCCAGGGCCTTGCACAGGCGCTCGGTCCGGACCGGATCGGAGAAGATCGCCATCTTCTGCAGGAAGACGCCGGAATGGAGCCCGGAACTGAGCACGAAATGTCCTTCGAGCAGAGCCCCTGCATCGCGGAATTCCGCGAGCACCGCGTCTGGCGTCATGAGAAACGTGTTCCTTGGATAGCGAGTGAGGGCCGCGTTTGTGGCAGCGCGGGCCACCTGGCGCAAGGCGCGCGCCGACGACGCGCCCAGAGGGGTACGGACGCTCAGCCGTTGACGCGGTCGACCCTGCTCACAGTGCGCTTACCGCGCAGCTCGGCGACGATGGCGTTGAGGTGCTTCAGGTCCCAGACCGAAAGATCGATCACGATCTCGGTGAAGTCCTGGGTGCGTCGCTTCATCGAGACATTGTCGATATTGCCGTCGTGGTCGGCGATGACCTGCGCGATCTGGGCCAGAACACCGGGCTCGTTGATCGATTGCAGGGCGAGGCGCGCGGGAAAACGTTCGCTCCCCCCCGCCTCGACATCCCAGCGCACATCGAGCCAGCGTGCCGGTTCGTTGTCGAAATCCGCGAGCGCCGCCGACTGGATCGGATAGATCGTGACCCCGACACCGGGGGTGAGGATACCGACGATGCGGTCTCCCGGCACCGCGCCGCCATTCGGCGCGAAGCTCACCGGCAGGTCGTTGTCGAGGCCGCGGATCGGGATGGCATCCGGCCGGCCCATATCGGCGGTGCCCTCGGGGAAGGTGAGCCGCATGGCCTGCCCCTTGGCGAGGCTGAGGCGACCGGCGCCCCCGTCCATCGGCTGCTGCAGGGCTGCAGGCGCCGTCCGGCGCTCGTCCTTGTGGTCGGGATAGACCGCGCGGACCACGTCGCCCGAGAACATCTCGCCCCGGCCCACCGCCGCGAACACGTCTTCGGTGCTCTGCCGGGCGAGGCGAGGAAGCGCCCCGCGCAGCTTGTCCTCGGAGAAGTTCTTGGCCGCCCGCTCGAAGGCACGATCGAGGATCTGGCGGCCGAGGCCGGCATATTGGCGGCGCACGGCCGAGCGGGTCGCGCGCCGGATCGCGGCGCGGGCCTTGCCGGTGACCACGAGGGATTCCCAGGCGGCCGGAGGCGATTGTCCATCGGCCCGGGCGATCTCGACCTCGTCGCCGTTGACGAGCTCGATCAGCAGCGGCGCCATGCGGCCGTTGATCTTGGCCCCCACCGCCGTGTTGCCCACGTCGGTATGGACCGCATAGGCGAAATCGATCGGCGTCGCGCCGCGTGGCAAAGCGATGAGGCGCCCCTTCGGCGTGAAGCAGAACACCTGGTCCTGAAACAGTTCGAGCTTGGTGTGTTCGAGGAATTCCTCCGGGCTGTCGCCCTCGGCCAGGAGCTCGATGGTCCGCCGCAGCCATTGATAGGCGCCGCTTTCCGTGGCGAGGCGCGGATGGACGCCGCCGATCTCGTCTTTTCCGCCGGATTCCTTGTAATGGGCATGCGCGGCGATGCCGTATTCGGCGATCTCGTCCATGGCCGCGGTGCGGATCTGCAGCTCGACGCGCTGGCTCTTCGGCCCGATCACGGTGGTGTGGATCGAGCGGTAATCGTTCTGTTTCGGGGTGGAGATGTAGTCCTTGTAACGACCCGGCACCATCGGCCAGGTGGTGTGCACGACACCCAGCGCCCCGTAACATTCGGACAGGGATTCCACGATGATGCGGAAGCCGAAGATGTCCGAGAGCTGCTCGAAGGCGACGGATTTACGCTCCATCTTGGCGGAAATGGAGAAGGGCCGCTTCTGCCGTCCGGTGACGACGGCGTTGATGCCCTGGGCCGCGAGCTTGGCGGTCAGGTCCCGTTCGATACTCTCGACCAGCCGTTCGGATTTCACGGCGAGGTCGGCGAGCCGCTGGGTGATCGTCGCGTAGATCTCGGGCTTGAGGTTGCGCAGCGCGAGGTCTTCGAGCTCTTCGCGCAGTTCCTGCATACCCATGCGTCCGGCCAGCGGCGCGTAGATATCCAGCGTCTCCTGGGCGATCCGCTCACGCTTCTCCGGCTTCATGTGATGAAGCGTGCGCATGTTGTGCAGGCGGTCGGCGAGCTTGACCAGCAGCACGCGCACATCCGCCGCGACGGCCAACAGCAGCTTGCGGAAGTTCTCCCCCTGCGCCGCACGTTTCGAGACGAGGTCGAGGCGCTTGAGCTTGGTCAGCCCATCCACCAGGGCGCCGATCTCGGGGCTGAAGATCTCGCTGATCTCGTCGAGGGTGGCTGCCGTGTCCTCGACCGTATCGTGCAGCACGGCGGCGACGATGGTGGCGTCGTCGAGCCGGAGATCGGTGAGGATCGCGGCAACTTCCAGCGGATGGGCGAAGAACGGATCGCCCGAGGCCCGCTTCTGCGTCCCATGAGCCCGCATGGCATAGACATAGGCGCGGTTGAGAAGGGCCTCGTTGGTGGCGGGGTTGTAACGCCTCACCCGCTCGACGAGCTCGTACTGGCGCATCATCCGCCGCAACACCCTTCACACATCGTCACTGCCCGCCTCTGTCTCATGTTGTCCCGCATCGCGGCCGGGCACGCCAGACCCATGGCGCCGCATGACACCGGTTTCTCGCCCCGAAAAACGAAAAACCCGGCGCTGGGCCGGGTCTTCGCGGGATCGTCAGTAATAAACGCGTCGTCCGATCACTCGGCCTCTTCGTCCGTCTCGGTCGGAGGAGCGAGGTTCTCGAGACCGCGCAGAAGATCTTCTTCGCTCATCCGGTCGAACTGGACGGCGCCGTCATCGCTGGAGGATTGCGGTGCGACGGCGGCGGCGGCCGGCGAGCTCGACAGCAGCGGCACCGTCTCGGCCTCGGGCTCATCCACCTCGACGTATTTCTGCATCGAATGGATCAGCTGTTCCTTGAGGTCGTCGGCGGTGATGGTTTCGTCGCCGATTTCGCGCAGGGCGCAGACGGGGTTCTTGTCGCGGTCGCGGTCGATCGTCAGCGGCGCCCCGGCGGCCAACAGGCGGGCACGGTGGCTCGCGAGCAGGACGAGCTCGAAGCGGTTCTCGACCTTGTCGATGCAGTCTTCAACGGTGACGCGAGCCATGCGCAGAGGCTCCTTCCATAGGACCGGGAATAGTATGATTGAACGCGCCTCTTACACCGCCTCGCGTGGCGCAACAAGCGCGACCGGCATATTGCCCCCGACGCCTCCACGGGCAGCACGTTCGGGACCGGCGTTCCATTCCCGCCCGAGGCCGCTGCTTATCGCCCGGGCGACAGCGCCCTGCCCCCCGGTTATGCGTGGCACGGTTAAGCTCGTGCGAGCCTTCGCATGGGAATTGAAGAGGGCCCAAACCTCATGACGAAGACGCTCAGCCGCCGCGGCCTGTTCAGCTGTGCCTGCCATCTCGGCGCAGCGGCCTTCGCCGCCACCGCCATGCCGAATCTCGGTCTGGCGGCCAGCCCGTCCACCAAGAGGACGGACCTGACGGCCGATCAGGCGCTGGAGCTGATGAAGGAGGGCAACCGGCTCTACAAGACCGACAGCCCCGTCCGCGCGGTGCAAGGGCGTGAGCGCCGGATCGAGATCGCCCTCGGCCAGACCCCGTTCTGCGTGCTGGTGAGCTGTTCCGATTCCCGCGTCTCCCCGGAGATCCTGTTCGGGCGGGGTCTCGGCGAACTCTTCATCGTCCGCAATGCCGGCAACACCGCCGACACCGCCGCCCTCGGATCGGTGGAATACGCCGTCTCCCAGCTCGGCGTGCCGCTCATCCTGGTCATGGGGCATAGCCGTTGCGGCGCTGTGCAGGCCGCTGCGGATGTGGTCGAGAACAACACCGTCTATCCGGGCTCCATCGGCCGGATGATCGAACCGATCGTTCCGGCGGTGCTCTCGGTGCGCGGCAAGCCCGGCGATTTCCTGGAGAATTGCGTACGCGCCAATGTCGACCGCGTGGTGAACCGCATGCGCACCGCCTCGGAGCCGGCGCTGCTCGACCCGTTGAAGGCGGGCAAGCTGCGCATCGTCGGGGCATCCTACAGCCTCGACACCGGCACGGTGGATTTCTTCAACGAGGCCTGAGACGGACCTATCGGCAGCCGCCGTACGCCGACCACCGGACGCCTGCATTTCGGTGATGGGCGTCCGGCGGTGGCCGAGCCAGAGAACAAGCGCGGCATTCTCATCGACATCGTGGTCTCGATATCGGTCGAGACCGGTATTCGTCCGTCGCTTCGTCTCAGCTCGTGTTGACACTTGCAGCACACGGTGCGACTGCGCCGCCCTTTCCCGTGCGACGACGTGGCAAAGGATTTCGACGAACATGGCGCGCGCATTCATCTTTCCCGGCCAGGGCAGCCAGGCCGTCGGCATGGGCCGGGCCCTGGCGGAATCCTTCCCCCAGGCGAAAGCCGTCTTCGATGAGGTGGACGAGGCCTTGGGCCAGTCCCTCTCGACGCTGATGTTCGAGGGACCGACGGAGGAACTGACCCTCACCGCCAACGCGCAGCCCGCCCTGATGGCGGCGAGCCTCGCGGTCGTGCGCGTGCTCCAGGCGACACGCGGCCTCGATCTCGTTCGCGACGTGGCGGCGGTAGCCGGCCACTCGCTCGGCGAATACACGGCGCTCGCCGCCGCCGGAACGTTCACGATCTCCGATACCGCCCGGCTCCTGCGCATTCGCGGCGAGGCGATGCAGGGCGCGGTCGCACCGGGGGCGGGGGCCATGGCCGCCCTGATCGGCGCCGATGCCGAGCTGGCCCTGTCCATCGCCTCGGAAGCCGCCGAAGGAGATGTCTGCGACGTCGCCAACGACAACGGCGCCGGGCAGGTGGTGCTCTCGGGCGGGAAGGCCGCGGTGGAGCGCGCGGTGGCGATTGCCCAGGCGCGCGGCATCAAGCGTGCGGTGATGCTCAACGTCTCCGCCCCGTTCCATTGCTCGATGATGTCGCCGGCCGCCGAGGCCATGCAGGATGCCCTGACCCGCGTAGCCATGAAGGCACCTCTGGTCCCGGTCTATTCCAACGTGCTGGCCTCGCCGGTCGTCGAGCCCGCCGCCATCCGGCAGGCCCTCGTCGCGCAGGTGACCGGCACCGTGCGCTGGCGCGAATGCGTCGAGGCCATGGCGGCCGCCGGCATCGACCAGTTCTACGAGATCGGCAGTGGCAAGGTGCTCACCGGCCTCGTCAAGCGGATCGCTTCCGGCTCCACCGCGACTCCCGTCGGCACGCCCGACGACGTCGCCGCCTTCCCGACGCTCAGCTGACAACAGGATTGCCCATGTTCGACCTGACCGGCCGCAAGGCCCTCGTCACCGGCGCGACCGGCGGCCTCGGCGGCGCCATCGCCAAGGCGCTCCACGCGCAGGGTGCCATCGTCGCCATTTCCGGCACCCGCCCCGAGGCGCTGGAAGCCCTGTCCGCCGAACTCGGCGGCGAGCGCGTCCACCTCGTGCCCGGCAACCTGTCGGACAAGGATGCCGTCGAGGCCCTGGTGCCGGCGGCCGAGGCCGCGATGGGCGGCCTCGACATCCTCGTCAACAATGCCGGCATCACCCGCGACAACCTCATGCTGCGGATGAAGGACGACGAGTGGGATGCGGTGATCGCCGTGAACCTCACCGCGGCGTTCCGGCTCTCTCGGGCGGCGGTGAAAGGCATGATGAAGCGGCGGAACGGCCGTATCATCAATGTGGGGTCCGTCGTGGGCGCCACCGGCAATCCCGGCCAGGTGAACTATGCCGCCGCCAAGGCCGGCCTCGTCGGCATGACCAAGGCCCTGGCCGCCGAGGTCGCCACCCGCAACCTCACCGTCAACTGCATCGCGCCGGGCTTCATCACCTCGCCGATGACGGATGTGCTCAACGAGAAGCAACGTGAGGGAATTCTCACCCGCGTGCCCATGAACCGCCTGGGCACCGGGGACGAGATCGGCGCGGCAGCCGTCTATCTCGCCTCCGCCGAGGCCGGCTACGTCACCGGCCAGACCTTGCACGTGAATGGCGGCATGGCGATGTATTGAGGCGTCTTTTATTGCCTTGACGCAGATCGCTTTGCTGCACTGCACACGAAAAATAAGTGTTCCTTCGCTCGAAAAAGCCACAGCGATGAACGGTTTGTGAACCGCCCCTCGCCAGCACGAAAACCCTGTGCTACCACCCCGGCTGCCGTGCGAGGGGGGTTGACGGTTCTGCGTGTTGCGGGTTCTCAAGGCCACGCGCGATCGGACACCGGCCGCCTTCAAAATCCTCACAAGCGGGATGGCGGCCACGGCGCCTTCACCATCACGATCGAATAGCTAAGGACCAAGAACGATGAGCGATATCGCTGAGCGCGTGAAGAAGATCGTTGTCGAGCACCTCGGCGTTGAGCCGGAAAAGGTAGTCGAGGGCGCAAACTTCATCGATGATCTCGGCGCCGACAGCCTCGACACCGTCGAGCTCGTGATGGCGTTCGAGGAAGAGTTCAACGTCGAGATCCCCGACGATGCCGCCGAGACCATTCAGACGGTCGGCGACGCCGTGAAGTTCCTCGAGAAGAACTCCGCCTAAGCGCGAGGGGCAAAAGGCGCATCGACAAGCGGGGCTCGATCGCCCCGTGCGCCGTTTGGAATGATGATGACGGGACCGGTTCGGGATAACGCGATGCGTCGGGTTGTGGTGACGGGCTTAGGCATGGTGACGCCGCTGGGAAGCGACGTCGAGACCACCTGGAGCCGGTTGATCGCGGGAGATAGCGGAGCGTCGCAGGTGACAGCCTTCGACGTGTCCGATCTCGCCTGCCGCATCGCCTGTTCGGTCCCGTTCGGAGATGGCAGCGACGGCACCTTCAATCCCGACCGGTGGATGGAGGCGAAGGAGCAGCGCAAGGTCGATCCGTTCATCGTCTACGCCATGGCCGCCGCCGGCCAGGCGCTCGACGATGCCGGATGGCATCCGAAGTCCCACGAAGATCAATGCGCCACCGGCGTGATGATCGGCTCCGGCATCGGCGGGATCGGCGGCATCTACGACGCCTCCGTGACCCTGCACGACAAGGGCCCGCGGCGGATCTCGCCGTTCTTCATTCCCGGCCGCATCATCAACCTCGCCTCGGGCCAGGTTTCGATCGCGCACGGGCTCAAGGGGCCGAATCACGCGGTGGTCACCGCATGTTCCACCGGCGCCCATGCTATCGGCGACGCGGCCCGGCTGATTCAGTTCGGCGATGCCGACGTCATGGTGGCGGGTGGTGCCGAATCTCCGGTGAACCGCCTCGCGCTCGCGGGCTTCGCCGCCTGCCGCGCCCTCTCCACAGGTTTCAACGACCAGCCAACCAAGGCTTCGCGCCCCTATGACAAGGACCGCGACGGCTTCGTCATGGGCGAAGGCGCCGGCGTGGTGGTGTTGGAGGAATACGAGCACGCCAAGGCGCGCGGCGCTCGGATCTATGCCGAGGTGGTCGGCTACGGCCTCACGGGCGACGCCTACCACATCACGTCGCCGGCCCCGGACGGCGACGGCGCCTTCCGCTGCATGAGCGCCGCCGTGAAACGCGCCGGCATCTCGGCTGGCGACATCGACTACATCAACGCGCACGGCACCTCGACGCCGATGGGCGACGAGCTCGAACTCAAGGCCGTCGAGCGCCTGCTCGGCGACAACGCGGCCAAGGCCGCCATGTCCTCCACCAAATCGGCGGTGGGGCATCTCTTGGGCGCGGCTGGCGCCATCGAGGCGATCTTCTCGATCCTCACCATCCGCGACGGCGTGATGCCGCCGACGCTGAACCTCGACACACCGTCGGTGGAAACGGCCATCGACCTCGTGCCGCATGAAGCCAAGCGCAAGCAGGTGGATGTCGTGCTGTCGAATTCTTTTGGATTTGGCGGGACGAATGCGTCGCTGGTGATGCGGCGGGTCTGACAGCAGAATGCTGTCACCGGCGAGATGGACGGCGGCCCCAGTAAGGGCCAACGCAGCTTGATCCGAGGGTCCCCAGCCGAAAGTCCTGTTTTCCATCGATAGCGACATTCGTCGGAAACGGACGGCAAAGCCGAAACCAGTCGCCCATAGGCGAAAGTCTACTTCTGCATGGTGGCTTTCTTTATTACGCGCGCTGTAGATCAGCGGTGATGCATCCTCCTCGCTCCACCTGCTCCCTAACCTCGTCATCTTGCTCACGGCGAAGATCCTGATCGCCCCAGCCTCGTATCGCCTGCTCGAGCGGCAGGCGGGGGCCTTCCTCGAACGCCTCGTGAGGTTCACGCCAAAGGGCTGTCGGCAACGGGGGCGGGGCCGTGACGATGGAGCGGTAATACGCCTTTTTGCCACAAAACCGGTTCACTCCGTCTCGTATAACCCGGCCGCCCGGGTGTAGTCAGGTTTGACGCACGGAACCTGTGGCCTCCATCCGGGAGGTCCACCCATGCACCGGCACCTCATTGCCTGAGACTCGTGGCACGCATGGCCCCTGTCGGACATGACAACACGACGACCGCATCGTCGGGCCGAGAAGAGGTTGGCGAGAGGCGAGGCCCGAACAGGATGTCCATGTTCTTCCGCAAGCGCAAAAATCCGGACCCGGCGCCGTTTCCGGTCCCCTCCGAAGAGCCGGCACAGCTGAACCGCGCGTCCCCGCGCAGCCCCAGCGAGGCGATCAAGCCCACGGCCGCGCCGCCCCCGCCGGACCGTCCGGTGCGAGAGCGCGGCGGGTTGCTCAGCACGATCAGCGGCCTGCTCACCGCCGCCGTCATCCTGGCCATCGCGGCGATGATCGGCGTGACGCTGTTCGACCGGCAGATCCGCGAGCCCGGCCCGCTCGCCGCCGACAAGGTCGTGGTCATCCCGCCGCGCAGCGGCACCTCCGAGATCGCCGAGGCTCTGAGCCGGGAGGGCGTCATAAGCCACACCGCCCTGTTCGAATGGGCCTCCCGCTTCTCGGGCAAGGCGCTGAAGGCCGGTGAGTACACGTTCAAGGCTCATGCCAGCATCGGCGACACCATCGAAACCCTATCCACCGGCCGGCAGGTGCAGCACGCCATCACCTTCCCCGAGGGGCTGACCTCCGAACAGATCGTGGTGCGTCTCAACGAGAACGACATCCTCACCGGCGACATTAACGAGATCCCGCCCGAGGGCTCGCTCCTGCCTGACACCTACAAGTTCGAGCGCGGCGCCACCCGTCAGCAGATCGTCAACCTGATGCGCGCCAAGCAGCGCGAGGTGCTCAACCAGATCTGGCTGCGCCGCTCGGCCGAGATCCCGGTGAAGACCCCGGCCGAGATGGTGACCCTGGCCTCCATCGTCGAGAAGGAGACTGGCCGGGCCGACGAGCGCCCCCGCGTCGCAGGGGTGTTCGTGAACCGCCTCAACAAGCGCATGAAGCTGCAATCGGACCCCACCATCGTCTACGGTCTGGTGGGCGGACGCGGCACGCTCGGCCGTGGCATCCAGCGCTCGGAGATCGACCGGGCCACGCCCTACAACACCTACGTCATCGAAGGCCTGCCGCCGGGGCCGATCGCCAATCCGGGCCGCGCCGCGCTCGAGGCCGTCGCCAACCCGTCGCGCACCAAGGACCTCTATTTCGTCGCCGACGGCACCGGCGGCCACGCCTTCGCGGACAGCCTGGAAGGCCATTCGCGCAACGTCGCCCGCTGGCGCCAGGTGGAGCGCGCCCGCAAGGAGGTACCCACTGACGCCGCCCCCGTGGACAAGGCCGATCCTCCGACCGATCCGTCGAGCGTGCCGGGCCGGGCCTCCGCCTATGCACCGGAGGGCACGAACTTCGCCGGTGGCGCCCCCGACCCGTCGGCCCCGCGCCCGAAAGCCTTCGACGCGTCGGAAGGCACCAAGCTCGACCCGCTTCGGAACAAGACCTTCGACCTCAACTCGGCCAAAAGCGTCCCGGCGCTGAAGCCGCAATAGGGCGCTGCCGTCGCTTTCCCCCCGCTTGTGGGGAGGAATAGGAGGTGGGGTTGGTGCCGCTGGCCTCCGCTGCCTGATGGTCGCCCAACCACCCCCACTCTCGATCCCTCCCCGCAAGGGGGAGGGAGGTTCGCACGACCGACTAAAGTTCAGACATCATGATCCTCTCCAGCATGACGGGCTTTGCCAGCACCACCGGCACCACCGGCCCGGTGCAATGGGCCTGGGAGGTCCGCAGCGTGAACGGGCGCGGGCTCGACGTGCGCCTGCGCGTGCCCAACGGCCTGGAGGCGGTGGGCGAGGTTGCCCGTACCGCCCTGCAGAAGACCCTGACGCGGGGCCAGTGCCAGCTCTCGCTCAACCTCACCCGGCCCGAGGCCAAGGCGCGGGTGCGGATCAACGAAACCCTGCTGGCCGAGCTCGCCGCCGCCACGGCACGCGTGCCGCGTCCGGAAGGGCTCGCCCCGGCCTCCCTCGACGGATTGCTCGGCATCCGCGGCGTCATCGAATCCGACGAAGAGCCGGCGGCGGAATCGGACAGCCTCGCCCATGACCTCGCCGAGGGCGTGGTCCGGCTCGTGGCCGACCTCGTGGAAGCGCGCCGCGCCGAGGGGCGCCAGCTGCGCGCCATCATCGAGGGGCAGCTCGTCGCCATGTCCCGCCTCCGCCAGGCCGCCGAGGCCTGCCCCGGCCGCCAGCCCGAGGCGGTGAAGGCGCGCCTGTCCGCGAGCATCGCCGCCTTGATGGAGGCCGGCGGGCTCGATCCCGGCCGTCTGCACCAGGAGGCCGTCCTCATCGCCGCGAAAGCCGACGTGCGCGAAGAACTCGACCGTCTGAGCGCCCATCTCGACAGTGTCGGCGAGTTGCTGGCCAAGGGCGGCGCCATCGGCCGCAAGCTTGATTTCCTGGCCCAGGAGCTCGGCCGCGAGGCGAATACCCTCTGCGCGAAGGCCGGAGACATCGCGTTGTCGCGGATCGGACTCGACTTGAAGGCCGTGGTGGAGCAATTCCGCGAACAGGTTCAGAACGTCGAGTAGGTTTTTCGGACATGCAGGCCACGACGATCGGGCGGCGCGGGTTCATCCTCATCCTGTCCTCGCCTTCGGGAGCGGGGAAGACCACGCTGACCCGCGCGGTCGCCAGCGACCCGAAATGGGGGCTCGATCTCTCGATTTCGGTGACGACGCGACAGCGCCGGCCCTCCGAGATCGACGGCAAGCACTACAATTTCATCGACCGTGAGGCCTTCGACGCCCTGCGCGGCGCCGACAACCTGCTCGAATGGGCCGAGGTCCACGGCAATTTCTACGGCACGCCGCGCCGCCCGGTGGAGAAGGTGCTCGGCGCCGGCCGGGACATGATCTTCGACATCGATTACCAGGGCACGCGGCAGGTGAGGGCGAAGCTCGCGGACGACGTGGTGACGGTGTTCATACTACCGCCGAGCCTCGCCGAGTTGCGACACCGCCTCGAACGCCGAGCCGAGGATTCGCCCGAGACCATCGAGAAGCGCCTCGCCAATTCCCGCGTCGAGATCCAGCGCTGGAACGAGTACGATTACGTCCTCGTCAACGACGACCTGAACGACGCCTTCGCAAAGCTCCAGGGAATCCTCGTCGCCGAGCGCCTCAAGCGCGCCCGCAACACCGGCCTGTCGGATTTCGTCGACGGGCTTCTGGCCGAGCCCGACAGGATCGCCTGAGGAGCCGAGCCCGATGTCGACACCCGACCGGACTATCCGCTTCGACCAGACCTGCCCGATCCTGCGCATCTTCGACGAGGCGAAGGCGCGCGAGTTCTATGTCGACTTCCTCGGCTTCAGCGTCGATTGGGAGCATCGCTTCGGCGCCGACTTTCCGCTCTACGCCCAGGTTTCGCGCGCCGGTCTTATCCTGCATCTGAGCGGCCATCACGGCGATGCGACGCCGGGCTCCACGACCTTCGTGCGGATGGCGGGCATTCACGCCTTCCAGGCGGAACTTGGCGCCCAGAACTATGTGTATGCCAAGCCGTGCATAGAGAGCCTGCCCTGGGGGCTGGTGATGACGGTGACCGACCCTTTCGGCAACACCCTGCGTTTCTGCGAAGATCCTGCGGAGCCGTAGGTCACCGCGGAGGCCGGACACGCGCCCGATCCGTCACAGTCGCGCAGCCCGGAACACCCCCGGCCCGGTCAGGGTTGGCCCGCACATGACCGGCCGGAGAACGTGTCGCCCCGGTCGGACCCACGCGGCCAGCGGAGCGAGCAATGGATTTCGGGATCGAGGGACGGGTCGCCGTCGTCACCGGGGGCGATTCCGGAATCGGCTACGCCACGGCCGAGCTGCTCCTGAAGGAGGGAGCAAAGGTCATCCTCAGCGATAAGGTCGCGGAGGCCTTGGAGAAAGCGGCCACCGCACTGTCCGGCCTCGGTACCATTGTGGCGGTGGTCGCTGATCTGACACAGCGGGCCGATGTCGAAGCGCTGGCGATCAAGGCGCGCGAGGCCTTCGGTGCGGCCCCGACCATCCTGGTGAATGCCGCCGGCATCACCGGGGCTACGGGCGACTTCCTCGACCTGACCGACGAGGATTGGCTGGAGACGATCCAGACCGACCTGATGGCGGCGGTGCGGGTGACACGCGCTTTCATCCCCAGCATGCGCGAGGCCGGGTGGGGGCGGATCGTCCTGTTCGCCTCCGAAGACGCGGTGCAGCCCTATGTCGAGGAACTGCCCTATTGCGCGGCGAAGGCCGGAATCCTCAGCCTCGCCAAGGGTCTCTCCAAGGCCTACGGGCCGGAAGGCGTTCTGGTGAACACCGTCTCCCCTGCCTTCATCGCCACACCGATGACCGACGCTATGATGAAGAAGCGCGCCGAGGAGAAGGGGACCTCCTTCGATGAGGCGATCGCGAGCTTCCTCCACGAGGAGCGCCCCGGCATGGTGGCCAAGCGCCGGGGACGGGCGGAGGAGGTGGCGGCGGCCGTGGCCTTCCTTTGCTCCGAACAGGCGAGCTTCGTCACCGGCGCCAATCTGCGCGTCGATGGCGGATCGGTCGCGACGATCTCGACCTGAAAAGGGTTCAGCCGCGCGGCGGCAGGATCGTGGCGCGGCGGGCCTCGAGGGTCTGCCACAGGATCAGGGAGGGCAGGCCGAGCACCACGTCCGGCACGCGCTTGGCAAGCGACAGGGCGATGGCGGTGCCGGGGTCGATGCCGAACAGGCCGCCAACCAGAACGAACCCGCCTTCCTGAACCCCTAATCCGCTGGGCACCGGGAAGGCCGCCGATTTAATGGCCTGGCTCAAGGCCTCGATGATGATGACTTCGGCGAGGCCCACGCCCCCCACGCCCATACACGTCAGCGCGATCCAGATCTCAGTGGCACCGAGCATCCAGGCGAGGAGGTGCAGGACGACGCCTTGGAGTAGCAGGGGCCAGCGCTTCGGGGCCCAGACCGTGTCGAGAGCGCCATGCACGCCCGCATCGGCAGGCGCCGAGCCGGGGACGGCCTCCTCTTGGTCGCGCAGGAAGCGACGGGCGAGCTCGGCGATGCGGCGCTCGACACCCCGGATGAGCGGACTGCGCTGAAAGACGAAGAAGGCTGTGAGCACGATGGCGGTGACGCCGAGCGCCCGCAGGGCCCAAGCCGCGAGGGACGCGGCGGACTCGCCTTCCATCTGCATCAGTAGCGCGACGCCGATGAGCACGAAGAGGGCCTGCGTGCCGACTTGGATCAGCATGTCCACCAGGATCGAGGCCGCGGCGAGTTTGCCCGGGACCCCCCAGAAGGTGAGGAGGCGCCCGCCGACGACGTCACCGCCGACGGAGGCCACCGGAAGGAGCACGTTGATCCCGTCCCGCACGAAACGGAGGATGAGGAACGCTCCCGCCTCGGCGGTGGCAGCGAGCCGGTGCAGCACCCGCTCCCAGGCAAGACCGCAGAGCGACAGGATGACGACGCGCATCAGCACGATGCCGGCGAGCCCAACGATCCCGATCCGCCCGAAGGCATCCGTCACCGAGGCGATATCGTGGGTCGCCACCAGCCAGATCGCCAGGACGAGGCCGAGTACCGTCCCCAGGACGGGCAGGTATCGCAGGACGTGCCTCACGGCGCCCGTACGGGCGGGAGGAGGCGCCACGACCCGGCGCGTCACCGGTACAACTCTGTGGAATGGACGAGCGCCAAGGGCGACGATCCTCTTCTGCTCGGCGGGCACCGCATCCGGCGCAAAGTCTGCCACCCAAATTGATCCCGGATCCGCCCTAAAGCGGCATTGGGGCCGAAATCGGAGATCGCTTCATTCGGACCGGCGGGCGGGCGGATAGACCGTATCGAGGGCCTGCTCGGCATTACCCTCGGGATCAATCAGCACGATGCGGTTGCGCGAGAGGCTGAAGGAGGTCGCCACCGCCACGAACCGCTTCGGGCAGGGGCCGAGGCAGCCCGTGGACACCACGCGGGTCATCCCGCCGAGGCCGCGCCTTTT
The DNA here is from genome assembly GCF_001422815.1 of Methylobacterium sp. Leaf91. Classification (GTDB taxonomy): domain Bacteria; phylum Pseudomonadota; class Alphaproteobacteria; order Rhizobiales; family Beijerinckiaceae; genus Methylobacterium. The sequence goes on from NZ_LMMP01000003.1 coordinate 24,300, forward strand.
CGCCTCCCGCTTGAGCCGCCCCCGGATCTCGTCCTTCTTCAGGCCGACGCGCTTGGTGCATTTCGCGCAGACCAGGACAATGTCGGAATAACCCGACTTCGCCGTCCGCACGGTTGTGTCCTTGTCGTGCTTTGCCAAATCCGGGTGCCCGTTCCACATCCGGCGCGCCGAGGGGAGTGGGCGCCGCCGCCGCCACACCTAACCATGGGGGGGAGGGGCGGCAACGGGGCGTGTCGCCTCGCCGGCTCCGCGCCGTTCAGCCGTAGGCCGCCACGGCCCGGACACTGCCGGGCTCGGCGACGCTGATGCCGGCATCGACATATTCATTGAGTTTGTTGCGCAGGGTGCGGATCGAGATGCCGAGAATCTTGGCGGCATGGGTACGGTTGCCGAGGCAATGGTCGAGCGTGTCGAGGATCAGCTCGCATTCCACCTGAGCCACCGTCCGCCCCACGAGGCCACGGGTGGCGGCCTCGGCGACCTGGGCGGCGCGTTCCACCGGCCCGGCAGAACGGGCGAAGGATTCGCCCTCCGGGGTGGAGATCGCGTCGGCGTCGATCTCTGGGCCCGTCGCCAGCAGGACCGCCCTGTGGAGGGTGTTCTCGAGTTCGCGCACGTTCCCGCGCCACGGATTCTCACGAATGATCGCCTGCGCCTCGCGGCTCAGGACACGGACCGGCACGCCGTTCACCTCGGCGTATTTCTTGGCGAAGTGGGAGGCCAGCTCGAGGATGTCGGCCGGGCGCTCGCGCAGCGGCGGCAGGCGCAGGTGCACGACGTTGAGGCGGTAGAACAGATCCTCGCGGAACGTGCCCTTGCGGACCTCGTCGATGAGGTTGCGGTTGGAGGTGGCGAGCACCCGGATATCGACCTTCACGGGGGCCGTGCCGCCGACCCGATCGATCACTCGCTCCTGCAGCGCGCGCAGCAGTTTCGATTGCAGGCGGACATCCATCTCGGAGATTTCGTCGAGCAGCAGCGTGCCGCCATTGGCTTCCTCGAACCGGCCGATCCGGCGGGCGACGGCGCCGGTGAAGGCGCCCTTCTCGTGGCCGAACAGTTCGGATTCGAGCAGAGCTTCCGGGATCGCGGCGCAGTTGACCGAGACGAAGGGCCGGCTCGAACGGGTCGACTTCATATGGACGTGCCGGGCGAGCACCTCCTTACCGGTGCCGCTCTCGCCGGTGATCAGCACCGAGGCTTCCGACCGTGCGACCTGCTCGGCGAGCTTCACCACCCGCTCCATGGAGGCGTCACGCCAGACGAAAGCGCGTCCGTCCTCGGAGACCGCCTGCAACACGGCGGCGATCAATTCCGGATCGGGCGGCAGGGGAATGTATTCGCGGGCACCCGCCTGGATCGCGGCCACGGCCGCCTTGGCATCGGTGGCGACGCCGCAGGCGACCACCGGGGTGCGGATGCGCTCGTCGGCGAGCGCGGTCACGAGTTCGCGGATCGGCTGGCCCACATCGATCATGACGAGGTCGGCGCCCTTGGCGCGCAGCACGGCGAGACCCTGCGCCACCCCGTCCGCATGGGTCACGGCCGCGCCGCGACTCATGGCGATCTTCGAGGCGGTGACGAGTTCGCCGCTCAAGCGTCCGATGATGAGGAGCCGCATGGTCTAGTATCCTGTGTCGGTGGAGCCTCGCGCAGCAGCGCGGCGGGCGGGATCAGTGGTCGCTCTTGATGATCTCGGTCATCGTCACGCCGAGGCGCTCCTCCACGAGGACGACCTCTCCGCGCGCGACGAGGCGGTTGTTGACGAAGATGTCGATGGCCTCGCCGACCTTGCGGTCGAGTTCCAGCACCGCGCCGGGCTGCAGTCGCAGCAGGTCGCCGATGGGCATGCGGGACGACCCCAGCACGGCCGAGACCATGACCGGGACATCGAAGACCTGTTCGAGATCGGCAGCGCTCTTCGGGGTGGTGGGCGCCTCACGAATCGATTCGGAGCCGAGCCCGTCGAAGGACGCGTCGCCGCCATTGAGAAGCGGCAGGCTGAAATCGTCGGCCATCAGGATCTTTCAAAGTCGCGCGTTACAGGGGGGGTCGTCGACGGATCAGGATTCGAGAGGATGGCCGATGGCTTCGAGCACGGCGGCCTCGATACGGGCACGGTCACGCACCACCCCGCCATCGGCCCATTCCATGCGGGCATCGCCGGGGGCGAGGTCGGGCTCCCCGAGGACGATCAGACGCCCTTCGAAGCCGCGCTCGCGGGCGAGGCTCTTCACCAGCGCTTCGACTTCGTCCACCAGCCTGTCGTTCACGCGCACGACGAGATGCGGCACGCCGCGCAGGTGCTGCAGGGCGGCCCGCGCCGCGTCGCCGATCGCCGCCAGCGGATGGGCATCGAGGGCATCGCCCGCGATGCGGCGCGCCAGGGATACGGCGAAGGCCATGGCCTCCTCCTCGCGGGCCGCGTCCCGCGAATCCGCCTGGCCGATGAGGCCGGCGGCGGCGAGGCCGACGCGGGTGAGGGCATCCGCCATGCGAGCCTGGGCCTGGGCCTCGGCCTGGGCGCGCCCTTCCTGGACACCCCTCGCATGGGCCTGCGCCACGGCCTCGGCCAGGGCCGCCGCCTCCTTCGGCGAGACGGTCGCGCCCTCGCGCGGCCGGAAATCGGTGTCGAACAGGAACCGGCGGGCGTTCAATAGACCAGCTCCTCTTCGCCACTGGACTTGGCGATCATGATCTCACCCTTCTCGGCCAGTTCCTTGGCGAGCTCGGTCATCTTGGCTTGCGCCTCATCGACGTCCTTGAGCCGAATCGGCCCCAGCGAGCCCATCTCGTCGTTGATGTTCTTGGCCGCGCGGGTTGACATGTTCTTGAGGAAGAAGTTGCGCACGCGCTCGTCGGCGCCCTTGAGCGCGCGGCACAGGGTATCGGTGTCGACCTTGCGCAACAGCGTCTGCACGCTGCCCGCATCGAGCTTCAGCAGATCCTCGAAGGTGAACATGAGCTGGCGGATCTTCTTGGCCGAGCCGCGATTGGCCTGGTCCAGGGCCGCGAGGAACCGGCCCTCGGTCTGGCGATCGAAGGCGTTGAACACGTCCGCCATCAATTCATGGGCGTCCCGCCGCGTGGTCTGCGCGATGGTCGAGACGAACTCGACGCGCAACGTCTCCTCGATATGGCGCAGGGCTTCCTTCTGCACGGTCTCCATCCGCAGCATGCGGTTGAGGACGTCGATGGCGAAATCCTCGGGCAGGATCGTCAGGACCTTGGCGGCGTAATCCGGCCGCACCTTCGACAGCACGACGGACACCGTCTGCGGGTATTCGTTGCGCAGGAACGAGGCGAGGATCTCGGGGTCGATCTGCGTCAGGCTCGCCCAGACCCGCTTGCCCGAAGCGCCCTTGATCTCCGCCATGATCGCCGAGACCTGCTCGGTGGGAAAAATCTTGAGAAGCAGCGATTCGGTGCGCTCGTAGTTCGAGGTGATGCCGCCGCCCGAGGAGAGCCGCGAGACGAAATCCACGATCAGCCTCTCGACGGTCTCCGCCTCCAATGATCCGAGCTGGACCATGGCGTGCGAGACCATCTTGACCTCTTCCTCGTCGAGCATCTGCCAGATCGGCGCGCCCTCCGTCTCGCCGAGGAGCAGGAGGAGCGCAGCCGCGCGCTGGGCGCCGGTCATGGCGTTCAAGCCCGCCTTGCCGAGTTCCTGATCCGGGATGACGCTCAACCCCGAGGACATGCCTCACTCCTCTTCACCGTTGTGGCTGCCGTTTCGAAGACCATCGCCCACCCGCTCAACTGTCGTGGATCCAGTTGCGCAGGACCTCTACCGTCTCGCTCGGACTGCCGCGGACCATGTCCACCACCCGTTGGACGGTCTCCGCCTGGACCTTGCCGTTCAGCTGCGCGAAGTCGACGAGGCGGGCGGTGGGGTTGTCGCGTGCCACCAGGACCTGGTCGGGGCCCGGCTCGCCGCCGGCCAGTGCCGGACCCGCCATCAGGATGGCCTGGGCGGGCTCCGAGGCGAGGACGCGGCGTAGAAGGGGACGGACCACGGCCATGAGGACGATCACGGTCAGGATCAGAAGCACGGAGAGTTCGACCATCCGCATGACGTCTTCCTTGGACGGCGCCAGGAACGACTGGATCAGCGACGGCTCGGTGAACTCGACGGGAGCGGGCGTCTCGGCGAAACGCAGGTTGACCACTTCGACCTGATCGCCACGATCCTTGTCGTACCCGATGGCGGTGCGGACCAGGGTGGCGATCCGCTCGATGTCGTTGGCGGGGCGCGGCTGATAGACGGGCCGGCCATCGGCCCCCGGCACGTAGGCGCCGTCGACGAGGACCGCCACGGACAGGCGCTTCAGACGTCCGCCTTCCTCGACGACCGTCTTGGTGACGCGGGAGATCTCGTAATTCGTGGTCTCCTCGTCCTTCTTCGTGGAATCCTTCGAGTTGGGATTCGGTGTCGGCTGGTTGGCGCCCGGCAATTCGTTGCCGACCGTCACGGCGCCCTCTGTCCCCCCGGTGAGCGCGCTTTCGCTGCGGGTCTGGGTCGAACGGATGACTTTGCTCTCTGGATCGAAGGTCTCCGAACGGCTCTCTATGCGGTTCCGGTCGAGCTCCGCGGTGACCTGCACCCGCGAGCGACCCGTGCCGACAATACCGGCCACTATCTCTTCGATCTGGGACCGCAGACGGCGCTCGAGGCCGACCTGCTTCTCCTCCATGCCGGCGCCGGTCTCGGCCTCAGCACCCCGTGCCCCGTCCGCCAGCAGGCGGCCGCGCTCGTCGACGATGGAGATCCGCTCGGGCTTCAGGCCTTCCACCGCCGAGGCGGCGAGGTGACGGATGGCGCGGACCTGGGACGGGTCCATGTCGCCGACGAGCTTGAGCACGATGGCGGCGCTCGGCAATTCGCGGTCGCGCTCGAACAGGCGGCGCTCCGGTATGACGAGGTGCACGCGCGCCGCCTGGACCCGGCCGATGGCCCGGATCGAGCGTGCGAGCTCGCCCTCGAGCGCGCGCAAATGATTGACGTTCTGAACGAAATTGGTCGACGAGAACGCATCGCCCTTGTCGAAGATCTCGTAGCCGACGCCGGAGGCGCTGGGCAGACCCTTGCCGGCAAGGTCCATCCGCAGGCGCGGCAGGTCGGCCCGAGGCGCCATGATGGTCTGGCCGGCATCGCCCCGTGTTTCGTATTTGATGCCGCGCGCATCGAGGTCGCGGATCACGGCGCCCGAATCCTGCATCGACAGGTCGGCGAAGAGGACACCCATATCGGGCTTCGAGACGCGCAGGATGACGAAGGCGAAGAAGCCGATCAACGTCAGCGTCACGGCCGCCATGGCCGCGAGCCGTGCCGGTCCCAACTTCGTCACCAGTTCGAGAACCGACTTCACGACGCGACGTACCCACCCGAACCGGAGCGACGGAAGGGCCGCGCTCACTCGGCAAAATTTGCCCAGGCCGTGGTTAGCGTTCGGTTAACGATTGTCTTAACGAATGAAAAAAGGGTGTGGCTCGGTCCTGCCGCGGCGGTCCCTGTAACGAAAGAACCGCGCCCTTGAGGGGGCGCGGTTCTTTCGTGGATCGACGGTGGTCCGAGGCATTGTCTCGGCATCCGGAGCGGACGCCGAACTCCATTGACCTCAGTGGCGGTAATGCTGGATGCGGGTTGTACGCAATCCGGCGAGACCGTGCTGGTCGATGGAGAACTGCCAGCTCAGGAATTCCTCGGTGGTGAGGGTATAGCGCTGGCAGGCTTCCTCGAGACTGAGAAGTCCGCCACGTACGGCTGCGACGACTTCCGCCTTCCGGCGGATAACCCACCGTCTGGTCGTGGTCGGCGGAAGATCGGCAATGGTCAACGGACTGCCATCTGGCCCGATGACGTATTTGACTCTCGGGCGGCTTGGTTCGGTCATGATACGCTCTACAACTCGACTGACCTGTCGAGCCAGGAAGGTACTTGCGCCCGCTTAAGATATGTTGAAGCGGATCGATTGCATCTGATTCGTTTTTTCCACGATCATGTGGACAACCCGGCTCCGATGTTCTGAACGCTCGATATCGGCAGCCGCGAATTGCCAATCAGCAGCACCGGTTCTGTACCGCTGAGATCGACGCCATCGACTTTTCCGGCAACCTGCGTATCGACGCTAACCTGTGCACCAGTGGCGTCGAAGGCATCGATCTTGATCGAGTAGCTGCCGTTTGCGGAGGTGAAACCCGAGGTGGATCGACCGTCCCAGGCGAAAGTCTGCGCACCCGCGGTCAGCGCCTTCGACTGTGTCGCCACCACGTTGCCCTTGGCATCGCTGATCGTCATCGTCGCCTGTTTGGCGGCCCGCGCCGGGGTCAGCGTCCAGACCGCCGAACCATCCTTCAGGTTGGCGACCCGCCCGTCCGCCGTCACGCTCTGACCGATGAAACCGGTCGCTGCGGCGGCGCTGGACGCCTTCGCATTGTTGAGGATCGAGTCCAACCGGTCGTTCGACTTCAGCTGTTGCTCGACGCCGGCATATTGCACGAGCTGCTGCGTGAACTGGTTGGTGTCCAGCGGGTCCATCGGATTCTGGTTCTTCAGCTGTGTCGTCAGCAGGGTCAGGAACTGCTGGAAATTACCGGCGATCTCCTGCGAAGCGCCGGTGGCGGTATTCGGGTTCGTGATGGAGGAGCTGCTCGAAGCTCCGGTGATGCCCGATGTCATGGCAGTGTCCTCAGATTCGGATGTCGAGACCGCCGAGACCGCGCAGCATTCGCAGCGGCACGGCGTCGTTGGGAAGGCGTTGTTCTTTCAGGTCGGAGCCGCCGTTGCCGGAACGGCCGTCACGGCTGCCCCCGCCATCCCGCTCGGCGCCGTTGCCCCCGGTGGAGCCGGTGTCGCTGCGCAAGGACAGATTGATGCCGACCTCACCCGCGTCGAAACCCGCCTGTGACAGGGCCTGTTGCAGGTTGCCGACATCGCGTTGCAGCAGGGCCAGGGTCTCCGGCCGATCGACCGTGAGATGCGCAGTGACCGTGCCGTTGTCCTTGTCGATATCGAGATTCACGTCGATCCGTCCGAGATCCTTGGGATCGAGGCTGATTTCGAAACGGTTGGACCCGGCCAACGACCGCAGCCCGATGGTCATCGCCACCGCGCCGAGGGGCACCGGCACAGCCTGGGCCTGGGGGAGGATGCCGGCGGGATCGAGCGCGGCCGCGGGAAGCGGGGCCGCCGGCGCAGGGCCGAACGGCGAGGCTGGGGCGGAAGCGAGATCACCGGAGGCCATTGCCGAACCGGAAGCGAACTCATCGAAAGCCTTGACCGATATGGTCTCGCGCTCGGAAGAAGCCGAGCGGTCGGTTCCGAGTGCGGGGAGGGCGGCAAGGCGACCATCGGGGGCTCTCGCAGCACCGATGCCGTGTGAAACGATTTCGCCAGTGTTCGGAGGGGGCGCGGCACCGGCCTGTGTCGCCATCGCGGGGGCGTTCGCCGCGGGCGGAGGCGCGACGGATTCGGGCGGAGCGAAGGCGAGAGTCATCATGCCGGTCGCATTGGGCACCATACCGTCCGCTGGGACCGCCACGTCCTCGCTCGGCTCATCCGCCGTCGTGACCGGGTTGGCCTCCGCAGGCTCAGAGACGATGGCCTGAACCGGAGCGGTCGCGGCCGCCTGTACCATTGTCGAGGGAGGCAAGGTCGAGGAAGGTAAGGCACTTCCGGTCTGAACCCGGGAGGCGGACAGACGACCGTTTCCCGCAATGGGCAGCAAGGCTTGACCCGGCGGAGCGTCCGGGACCTGCCCCTGACGAGCCTGCACGGGCGAAGGTTCGGCGCCGTCGATGATCGGCAAGCCTGCCTTGCCACCTTGCTGCGGCATTTGAGCTGGCTTGGCGACAACATTGGTCTGCTGCTCGCTCAGCCACGGGAAACCGCCAAGGCCGGCCTCGCTCGGCGGCGTCGCCGGATCCTCGTCCTCTCGGGCTCGCGGCAGTCCTGTCTCGGCCGCATCCGCCATCTGTCCTGCGGCACTGTCTGTTGAAGGCTGTGACGACGGGATCGTAGCCTTTGCCAACCGGACCAGATCCGAGATCGGCAAGGCGGATTGCGCGATCGCCGAACCCAGCGACGCCGTAGCGACAGGTTTGGCTGCAGCGACAGGTTTGGCTGCTGCACCGTCTCGGATCGCCGCCTTCGGCTCTGCCGCTCCGCTTGAGACCGGTATCGCGCCCGAGCTTGGCCCTTCGACCGGGATGCTGAAACGTTCGAGGCCATCGGAAGCGGCCGAAAGAGGCATGGCGGGACGCGCGGCGACCGCGCTCGCCAACCGCACGCCCTTTTCTCCGCTGATCGACGTGGTGGCCATGGGGCGTCATCTCCTCGCCCCCACCGCGCAAACTTCGAGCCACGGCCCACACGCCGCAACCCGTTGATTTAACAGCAACATTTTTCCAAGCCTTTTGAATCTTACCGACGCGACCCGGCGAAATCGTCCCCGTCCCGGCAGGATTTGCCGGGTTCAGTGCTCCGGTATGCGAGCCCCGCCTCGCGCGTGCCTGGAAGTTCGACCTCAGGATCGCTATAGACTTCGCATATGCGGGCGCTGCGGCCTGCCGGCGAACCCGTGACGTGATGAACTCCCTCGACCTCCCCAAGGCCCCGCACGAGACACGTGTCGTCGTCGCCATGTCCGGCGGCGTGGATTCCTCCGTGGTGGCAGGCCTGCTCAGCCAACAGGGCTACGATGTCGTTGGGATCACGCTGCAGCTCTACGACCATGGGGCGGCGGTCCATCGCAAGGGTGCCTGCTGCGCGGGCCAGGACATCCACGATGCGCGCCGGGTCGCCGAGACGCTCGGCATCCCGCACTACGTCCTCGATTACGAGGACCGCTTCCGGGAATCGGTGATCGACCGTTTCGCCGAGAGCTATCTGGCCGGCGAGACGCCGATCCCCTGCGTCGAGTGCAACCGCTCGATCAAGTTCCGCGATCTTCTGGCCACCGCCCGCGACCTCGATGCCGACGTGCTGGCGACCGGCCATTACGTGGCCAGTCGCCCCCTCGAAGCCGGCGGGCGCGGCCTCTACCGCGCCCTGGATCCGGCCCGCGACCAGAGCTACTTCCTTTACGCCACCACAGCCGAGCAGCTCGATTTCCTACGTTTCCCCCTGGGCGAAATGCCGAAGGACGAGACCCGTCGCCTCGCCCGTGAACTCGGCCTCGCCATTGCCGAGAAGGCCGACAGCCAGGACATCTGCTTCGTGCCCCAGGGGCGCTACGCCGACGTCATCGCCAAGCTGCGGCCGGATGCGGCGCGCGCCGGCGACATCGTCGATCTCGAAGGCCGCGTGCTCGGCCAGCATGAGGGCATCATCCATTACACGATCGGGCAGCGGAAGGGCCTTCGCCTCGCCGTCGGAGAGCCGCTCTACGTGATCCGCCTGGAGCCGGGTTCCGCCCGCGTGGTGGTGGGTCCGCGTTCCGCCCTGGCCACCAGCCGCATCCGGCTCGACGACTTGAACTGGCTCGGCGGCATGCCCCCTGGCGGGGTCGTCGACATGCCTGTGGCCGTGCGGGTCCGCTCGACCCGGGAGCCACGCGCCGCGCATCTGACGGTCGATCGGGACGGGGCAGCCGCCGAGGTCGTTCTGGCCACACCGGAAGACGGCGTCTCTCCGGGCCAGGCCTGCGTCATTTATGCCGATGACGGCCCACGCTCGCGTGTGCTCGGCGGCGGCACCATTCGTCGCATCGACGCGTTGGCAGCCGGAGCGGCGCAAGCCGCCTGACGCCGACCCGCAGACCCGAGCCAAAACCTTCCCATCCGCAGGATCTAGAGACGATATGCTGAGCGAGCCGCAGGCCGGTCCGAGCACGGCCCTGATGCGCAAGGCCTATGCCCGTTGGGCACCGGTCTACGACGTCGTCTACGACAAGCTGACCGAGCCTGCCGCGCGCGATGCGGTGACGGCCGCCACCGCCTGCGGGCCGCGCATCCTGGAGGCCGGCGTCGGCACCGGCTTGTCCCTTGGCTATTATCCGCCGGGCAGTTTCGTCTGCGGCGTCGATCTCTCCGAAGACATGCTGAAGCGCGCCCGCGCCAAGGTACTCCGCCGCCGGCTCACCCATGTCCGCGGTCTTCAAGTGATGGATGTGTGCCGTCTCGGCTATGCCGATGCCAGCTTCGATGCCGTGGTCGCGCAGTTCCTGATCACCCTGGTGCCCGACCCGGAGGCCGCCTTGTCGGAATTCCTCCGGGTGGTGCGGCCGGGCGGAGAGATCGTGCTCGCCAACCATTTCGGCCAGACCAAGGGGGCCGTGGCCAAGGTCGAGGAAATCGTGGCGCCGCTCTGCACCAAGATCGGCTGGTCCTCGGCGTTCAAATCGACCCGGATCGAGGCCTGGGCTCAGCGGAACGGCGTCGAGTTCATCGGCGTCTCACCGACCTTTCCCGGTGGATTCTTCAAGATCCTGAGGATGCGGAAGGCCGGCTGATCCGGCGCGGCGAAGCGGGGACATGACACGCAACTCGAGCGGCGCGCTCCGACGCGCCATGCGGTGGCTGCCCGTCCTCGCCCTGGTGGCCCTGTCGCTGGGTGTGCTCGTCTCCGGAGCGCCGCATCTCTTCAGCCTGGACCGCCTGCTGTCCTATCGCGCAGCGCTCATGGAGGCGGTGGCCGAGGACCGGTTGCGGTCCATCGGGATCGCCTGCCTCGTCTATATCGGCTGCGTGATCGTGTCCGTGCCCGCCTCGCTGGTGCTGACCATCCTGTCGGGCTTTCTGTTCGGGACGACTACCGGGGCGGGGATCGCTCTCGTCTCGGCGACGACCGGGGCGGCCATCGTCTTCTCCATCGGCCGTGGTCCGATGTCCGAGTTTCTCGTCACCCGCGCCGGACCGCGCCTCGGACGTCTGGCCGCCGGATTTCGCGACGACGCGTTCGGCTACATCCTCGTCCTGCGGCTCCTGCCGATCTTTCCGTTCTGGATGACCAACCTCGCCCCGGCGGCCTTCGGCGTATCCCTGCGCACCTTCGTGCTCGCCACGTTTCTTGGCCTGGCCCCCGGCGCCTTCGTCTATGCGGCGGCCGGAGCGGCGATCGAGGACGTCATCGCGGCCAACGAAGCCGCCAAAGCGGCCTGCCTGGAGAGCGGCGCCGTCGCGTGCGACGAGGCCCTGTCCCTGCGGTCGCTGGTCACCGTCAAGACAGCCGCGGGCCTCGGCGGGATCGCCGCCTTCGCGCTCCTCTCCATCGCGTTGAGACGCCGCTTCGCCCGCAGACGCGCGGGTCCGTCCTAGCCCCTCACGCCAGATCCCCATTGCGGGGGTACTCGACGGGGCCGCGCGCGAAGCGTAACCGTCATGCAAACAACAAGATCGACATGTGTCGTTCGACGCCGAGGGAACGGAATACCGGTGCTGGCCCGGTGCCGCGCCAGAGCAACCGGGACGAGCAAAGAAACCCGGGAGCAGGGATGATCGGGACCCCGTGATGGACGCGACGCCACGCGCCGACATGGAAACACCTGTCCCCGTCGCAGCGGAGGCTCGGGCGGGGATCGGCCGACATCTCGGCCTGTCGGGCCGGCTGTTCCTCGTGACCATCGCCTTCGTCGCCCTCGTCGAAATCCTAATCTACGTGCCCACCGTCGCGAATTACCGGCGCATGTGGCTGTCGGACCGGATCGCCGCCGCGCAGATCGCCGCTCTCGTCCTCGATGCCTCGCCGGATCAGCATGTCTCGGATGAACTGGCCCGGCATCTTCTGAAGGGTGTCGGTGCCAGTGCCATCGCGGTTCGTGGCGACGGGACACGCCGCCTGCTCGCGGTGGACGCCGTGCCGTCGGAGGTCACCGGCCATGTCGACCTGCGCTCGCATGACTGGATCACCTCCATCGGGGGGGCATGGCGGACCGTCTTCTCCGAGAATCAGGGTCCGATCCGGGTCATTGGCCATGGGCGGGACGGATTCGACCTCGTGGAGATCCTGCTCGACGAAGCGCCCCTGCGCGAGGCGCTGATCGACTTCGCCGATCGCCTGCTGCTCTCGTCGCTGGCGATCGCCGCCACGGTGGCCGGCCTCGTCTTCCTGATGCTGCAGCGGATCATCGTTCGCCCGGTTCGGCGCCTCGCCCGCAACATCACGGAATTCGCGGACGATCCCCAGGGGAGCGACCGCATCATCACGCCCTCGCGCAGGACCGACGAGATCGGCCACGCTGAGGTGGCCCTGGCCCGCATGGAGACGGCGCTCGCGGGCGAGCTACGCCAGAAGCGCCGCCTCGCCGAGCTTGGCCTGTCGGTGAGCAAGATCAACCACGAGCTGCGCAACCTCCTCACCACCGCCCAGCTGCTCGGAGACCGTCTTGAGACGGTGTCCGACCCGGCGGTGGAGCGTATCGCCCCCCGCCTCCTCGCCACGCTCGGCCGGGCGATCCGTTTCTGCGAGGAGACCTTGGCCTATGGTCGGGCGACCGAGGCAATGCCGCAGCGGCGCACAATCCAGCTCGCACCGCTGCTGGCCGAACTGTCCGATCTGGCGAGGCTCGACGACGCGTCACGCGTGACGATCCGCGTCGTATGCGAGCCGGATATCGAGGTGGAGATCGATCCGGACCAGTTCTCGCGGGCGCTCACCAACATCGTGCGCAACGCCGTGCAGGCCATGGGCGCCGAGAAAGCCGGAGCTCCTGATCCGGTCATCGAGATCGAGGCCAGCCGCCACGGTAAGCCGGGTTCGGGAAACCTGACCGTCGTCGTCTCGGATAACGGACCCGGGCTTCCCGAACGGGCGCGGGCTAACCTGTTCGCGCCCTTCGAAGGGTCGATGCGCGCGGGGGGGACGGGGCTCGGCCTGCCGATCGCCGCCGAGTTGATCCAGCTTCAGGGCGGACGTCTCACCCTCGATCAGACGCAGCAGGAGGGCGAGGGCGCCCGCTTCCGGATCGTGATCCCGGACCGCGCGCCGACTTCGCTCTGAGCTTATTCCGCCGCCGCCAGGGTAAGGCCCGGCACGGTGATGCCGATGTCGCGAAGCAGTTCCGCATCGGCGTCGGTCTCGTTATTGGCCGTGGTGAGGAGACGCTCGCCGTAGAAGATCGAGTTCGCGCCGGCGAGGAAGCACAGGATCTGCGCTTCGCGGGTGAGCCCCTTGCGGCCGGCGCTGAGACGCACACGCGCCTTCGGCATCACGATACGGGCGGTGGCGCACATCCGGACGAGATCGAGCGGGTCCACGGGCGGACGGTCCTCGAGAGGTGTCCCCTCGACGGCCACCAGGGCGTTGATCGGAACGCTCTCGGGATGGGGAGCGTGGTTGGCGAGCACCTGGAGCATCGCAGCACGGTCCTTCACGCCCTCGCCCATGCCGACGATGCCGCCGCAGCAAACGCCGATCCCGGCATCGCGCACGTTCTGAAGGGTGTTGAGGCGATCCTCGTAGGTACGCGTCGAGATGATGTCGCCGTAGAAATCCGGGCCGGTATCGAGGTTGTGGTTGTAGGAGGTCAGCCCGGCCTCGGCGAGGCGGCCCGCCTGGGACGGGGTGAGCATGCCGAGCGTGACGCAGGCTTCCATTCCAAGGCCGCGGACACCGCGCACCATGGAGAGGACCGCATCGAATTCCGGCCCGTCCTTGGGCTGGCGCCAGGCGGCACCCATGCAGAAACGATGGGCGCCGGCGGCTTTCGCGGCGGCGGCCTCCTTCAGCACCTTGTCCACCGCCATCAGGCGCTCACGCGGCAGGCCGGTGCCCTTGTGATGCGCCGATTGCGGACAATAGGCGCAATCCTCCGGACAGGCGCCGGTCTTGATCGACAGCAGGGCGGCGCGCTGGATATCGGCCGGGTCGTTGTGCGCGCGGTGGACTTGTGCCGCCCGGAACACGAGGTCGAGGAGCGGCAGGTCGTGGATCGTCTGGATCTCCGCCACGGTCCAATCGTGCCGGATCGCAGGGATCTCGGTGGCGGGGAAGGGGGCGAGGGGGGCCACGGTGTCAGTCATGGCCCCATGAGGCGAATCTTCGCCGGAAAATCAAGCCGGGCCGGCCGCATGCCCCGATGCATTTGGCTTCAGGCCGGCCAGGATAGCCCCCTCACGCCGTCTTGCCGCGCAATCCCGACAGGCCCGACCAGAGGGGGGCGATGAGGTAACTGGTGATCGGAATCAGCGCAGCCCCGACCACGAGGCCCACGATGCCGGAGCCGATGGCGGTGACGATCCATTCGACGACGGGTCCGACCGGCGGCACCATCTTCGCGCTGCCGGCAGCGGCTTCGTGGATCACGTGGGCGACCTGGGGCAGGCCGTAACCTTCGAGACCATGGACGAGGATGCCGCCGCCGACCCAGATCATCGCGGCTGTACCGATGATGGCCAGAAGCTGCAGGAAGACCGGCATGCCCTTGACCAGGGCACGGCCGAAGCCGCGGATCGCGCTGCCGAACACGGACTCCGAATTGTTCTTCGCCATCGCGACCCCGGCATCGTCCGCCTTCACGATGAGCGCCACGCCGCCATAGACGAAGACCGTGATGCCGATGGCGACGACCGCGAGCACGATCGCCTTCGTCCAGATGCTGCCTTCGGGAAGAGAGGCCAGGGAGATCGCCATGATCTCGGCCGACAGGATGAAATCCGTCTTGATCGCGCTGGAGACCTTGCGCGCTTCCAGAGCCTGGCCGTCCCCGGCATCGGCGTCGAGCTTGGCCTCATGCGCATGGGCCTTGTGCGGGAACAGCGCCTCGTAGACCTTCTCGGTGCCCTCGTAGCAGAGGTAGGCCCCGCCGAGCATGAGCAGCGGGGTGATGGCCCAGGGGGCGAAGGCCTGCAGCAACAGGGCCGCCGGCAGCAGGAACAGCATTTTGTTGCGCAGCGAACCGATGGCGATCTTGCCCACGATCGGCAATTCGCGCTCGGCCGCGAAGCCCACGACGTAGCGCGGCGTCACGGCGGCGTCGTCGATGACGACCCCCGCCGCCTTCGCACCGGCCTTGGCGGCTTGCCCGGCGACGTCGTCGAGGGAAGCGGCCGCGACCTTGGCGAGCCCCGCGATGTCGTCGAGGAGGGCGATCAGTCCGATGCTCAAGATTAGGTCCTTCCAACTGCCATGGGCCGGGCCGCGCGACGCAGGTTACCGGCCAAGCTGTCTCTAGCAGAGGAGACGAGCGAGCGGGGATTTCGATCCCCGCCCCGTTTCAATGAGTCGGTTCGCCGGCCGCGACCTTCGCGGTCCAATCGTCGAAGGCGACGATTTCCTGCCGTTGCTCACCGAGGCCGGTGATGCCGAGGGTCATCACGTCCCCGCTCTTGAGGAAACGCGGAGGCTTGCGCGCCATGCCGACGCCAGGGGGCGTTCCCGTGGTGATCACGTCGCCCGGCTCCAGCATCATGAAATGCGAGAGATAGGCGACGATCTGGGCGACGTCGAAGATCATCCTCGATGTCGACCCGGTCTGCATCCGCTCGCCATTCACGTCGAGCCAGATGTCGAGGGCCGCCGGGTCGGGGATCTCGTCCAGCGTCACCAGCCAGGGCCCGAGGGGGCCGAAAGTCGGGCAGCCCTTGCCCTTGCTCCATGTCCCGCCGCGATCGAACTGGTACTCCCGCTCGGAGACGTCGTTGCAGAGGCAGAGGCCGGCCACATAGGACAAAGCCTCGTTGGCATGGACGTAGGATGCACGTGCGCCGATGACGATGGCGAGCTCCGCCTCCCAATCCGTCTTGGCCGACCCTTTCGGCAGAATGACCCGGTCGTTGGGACCGGAGATGCAGGACGGCGCCTTGTTGAAGACGATCGGCTCGGCCGGGATATCCGCGCCGATCTCCGCCGCGTGATCGGTATAGTTCAGCCCGATGGCGATGAAGTTGCGCGTTCCGCCGACACAGGGACCGAGGCGTGTCTCCGGCGACAAGAGCGGCAAGGTTTCGGGATCAATGGACCGCAGCCGCTCCAGCGACGTCGTCGCGAGGGCGGAACCGGAAATATCGCGCAGGACACCGGACAGATCCCGCAATCCGCCCTGAGCATCGATCAGACCCGGCTTCTCGTCGCCCACATCACCATGACGCACCAGTTTCATCGGCTCTCACTCCCCTTCGATCGATGGACTGGCACTGAGATCGGTCCCACCACCGTCCCTGGCAAGGTGTCGAGGCCGGACAGGCGCATGTTGCATAATTCATACACTGCTCGGGAAACCCGCCAGAATACGCATTTTCTTGCATGAACGCCGATACGTAAATCCGACAGTTTAGATGTGAACCATCTACCGCGATGCTTTTCGGTGACACAAGCCGATGATGTCATCAGATGCATCTTCAAAGTAAATCTCAGATTAGGAAACGATTAACACCTCAACTAACATGGATTGCATAGACCGACCAAGAACGGCACTCTTCTGCTCAAGATGCGGGCCGGGGATCACTCTACGGTAAATCCGAGCATCGTAAGCAAGGGTCGGGAAGAGGACATGGCCATGACGATTCGCAACGCGGCTCTGGCGGGAATTTCTACCGTGCTCCTGACCCTGACGGCGGGGGGAGCCCTGGCCGGCGCGTTCGGTATCCGCGAACAGAGCACCCTTGCCGAAGGTCAGGCTTTCGCCGGTGCGGCGTCCGGCTCCGGCGGCGTCTCGTCGATGTTCTGGAACCCGGCCACGATCACTATGAACCCCGGCTGGGTCAGCGAGCAGAATCTCAGCTTCATCAACCTCTCCTCCAAGATCACCCCGACCGACGGCACCTCGCCGTTATTCGCGCCACTGGGCGGCAGCGGCGATATCGGCCAGGGAGCCGTGATCCCGGCCGGCGCCACCTCCTATCAGCTCACCGACAGGCTCTGGATCGGCATCCAGACCGGCGCTCCGTTTGGCCTCGTGACCAAGCCCCGCGATGACTGGGCCGGTGAAGTCTATGGACGGTCGAGCCGAATCTTCTCGCTCTCGTTCAACCCGACCATCGGCTTCAAGGTCAACGAGTGGCTCTCGATCGCCGCCGGGCCGAACATCGAGTATTTCCGCCTGACCCTTCGCCAAGCCTTCCCGCTCTCGTTCAGCCCGCTCATCGCCCCCAACGCGTCGCTCAAGGGAGAATCCTGGGGCGTCGGCCTCACGGCGGGCGTACTCATCACCCCCTGGGCGGGGACGGCTTTGGGCGTCGGCTATCGCTCCTCCGTGCATCACGACATCGAGGGCGCCTTCATATTGCCGGGGCCGGCGGCCTTCCTGAGCCAGCAGGTGACCGCCAACCTCAACACCCCGGAAAAGCTGAGCGTCGGCCTGACCCAGGCCGTCAGCCCGGTCGCCCGTGTCAATCTCGGTTTCGAGTGGGACAATTGGTCGAGGCTCGGCGATGTCGGCATCGTCGGCCGCACCACCGGCGGCATCGCGACCACGCTGCCCCTGAACTACAAGGACGGCTACACCTATTCCGTCGGCGGCGAGTACGATTGGTCGCCGGCCCTGACCGTCCGGGGCGGTCTCGCCTATGAGCAATCGCCCATCGATTTCTCGAACCGCTCGGTGCGGCTGCCCGACAGCGACCGCTTCAACGTCTCACTCGGTGGCAGCTATCGCTGGAGCGAGAAGCTGACCCTGAACATCGCCTATTCCCACCTCTTCCTCGTGGGCGATTCGAAGCTCCTGGCCGGGCCGGGCCGCGACTACAACTTCCGCGACATCCCCTTCGCGGCCGATACCAGCGGCAGCGCGGACATCGTTTCGGTGGGCTTCCGCTACGTCTTCGGAACGCCTGCCGCTCCGATCGCTCCTGCGCCGCTGGTGCGGAAGTTCTGAGGGTCCTCGACCGGAACACCGCGGCTTTGAGGAGATCTTCCCCCTCGACCTCATCCTGAGGTGCAGCGATAGCCGCCCCGAAGGAGCCCTCCAGACACCGTTGCGCGAACTGGAGGGCTCCCTCGAAGCCTACGCTCCGTCACCTCAGAATGAGGTGACGGGAATTCGAAAAAAGGCAGTCGAACACCTGTCAGCCGGCCGCACGAGCCACCGACGGTCGCGTTCTCGACTCGGCCATTCGATCCGATCACGCCTTCATGCGGACATAGGTCCCGGGCGCCGGCCCGAGGGAGGCGAGGCCTCCTTCTCCCGGAATCCGGGCAGGCACGCGGGCGGGCGCCTGCTTTTCCAGCCATTCGAACCAATAGGGCCACCACGACCCCTTGTGCTCGGTCGCCGCCGAGATCCAATCCTCCAGGCGTCCTTTGGCCGCCCCGCCGGTCCAGTACCCGTATTTCGGCTTGGAAGGCGGGTTGACCACGCCGGCGATGTGACCCGACCCAGCCAGCACGTAGTCGACCGGCCCGCCGAACTTCGACGACCCTTCGAACACCGAGATGGCGGGGGCGATGTGATCCTCGCGGGTGGCGAGGTTGAAGATCGGCACCTTCACCTTCTTCAGGTCGAGACGCACGTTCCCGAGGATCATGCGGCCTTGAGCGAGGGTGTTATCGAGGTAGCAATTGCGCAGGTAGAACGAATGGTTGGCCGCCGGCATCCGCGTGGCGTCCGCGTTCCAGTAGAGGAGGTCGAAGGCCGAGGGCGTCTGCCCCTTCACGTAGTTGTTGACCACGTAGGACCAGATCAGGTCGTTCGGGCGCAGCATGTTGAAGGCGGCCGCCATGCCGGAGCCTTCGAGGTAGCCGCGTTTCTTCATGCGGGCTTCGATGCCGCGAATCTGCTCCTCGTCGGCGAAGACCTTCAGATCGCCGGCATGTGTGAAATCCACCTGCGTCGTCAGGAAGGTGGCGCTCTTGATCCGCTTGTTGCCGGTGGCCGCCTGCATGGCCAGGGTCACCGCCAGCAGAGTGCCGCCGACGCAATATCCTGCCGCCGCGACCTCGCTCTCGCCGGTGGCGACACCGATCGCGTCGATGGCCGCCTCGATGCCCTCGCGCATGTAGCTCTCGAAATCCTTGTCGGCATGGCGCTCGTCGGGGTTCACCCACGAGATGCAGAAGACCGTGAGGCCCTGCGACACCATCCAGCCGATCAGGCTTTTCGACGGGTTGAGATCGAGGATGTAGAACTTGTTGATCCAGGGCGGCACGATCAGGAACGGGCGCTTCAGCACCGTCTCAGTGGTCGGCGAATACTGGATCAGTTCCATCAGGTCGTTGCGGAACACCACCTCGCCGGGGGACACGGCGACGTTGACGCCGACCTCGAACCCGGACGGATCGGTCTGGCGGACGCGCAGCTGACCTTTGCCAGCTTCGATATCCTCCGCGAGCATCTTCATGCCGCGCACGAGATTGGCGCCGTTCTCCTGCAGCGTATGCCGAATCAGTTCGGGATTGGTCATCACGAAATTGGACGGCGAGAGCGCGCCGACGATCTGCCGGAGGTAGAACTGGGCCTTGTGGCGCGTATGCTCGTCGATCCCATCGGCCTCGTCGACGAGCTCCTCGGCCCAGCGGGAGGTGATGAGGTAGCTCTGCTTGATGAAGTCGAAGATCGGGTTGGTGGACCATTCGGCATGTTTGAAGCGGTTGTCCTTCGCCTCGGGCAAAGCCACGGGCGGGGCTTCCTCGCCCTGGAGGCGATGCCAGGTCGAGCCCCACAGGGTGATGAACGCGTCGCTGAGCTTCTTCTGCGCTTCGAGGGACTTCTGCGGGTCGACCATCCAACGCTCGGCGACGGTGCCGAGGGTCTTGACGACGTCGTTGACCTCTTCCGGGGGCTTGGCCAGTTCGGGGTCGAGCGGGTCGGCCTGGCTGATCGGCTTCATGTAGGCGCCGGCCGTCCGGGTGAACTCCTCGATCAGCAACGTCGCGTTGCGGGACAAGGCGTCGATATCGGGAAGCGGTGTCGTCCTGTCGGTCGTCACGCGTGGATTTCCCCTCTATTCCGTGGGACGGCCCGGCCGAACCGTCCTCGTTCTCGACAAATTAACGCGGCACCTCGACTTTCCGCCAGGGCGCGGCTTACGTTTCAGGTCATTATGTCAGAGCCTTCATCACGGAATCACAGGCGGTGCGGCTTTGCTCCGCGCTTCGCCCTCGTCCTCGGCGGACTTCTCGCCGCAGGAGGATGCTCCGGCGACCTCAACGCCATGCGCGGCGCCTATACGCTCGCCGGTGGGGGCCCGAAGGATGTGAAGGCGCCCGACTTCGTGGTGCAATCTCGCAAGACCGACGCCGATTACCTGCCCGTCGGCGTCGCAGCACCCGCCAGACCCATCAGCGCCCGCACCGCCGAGGGGACCAAGAGTCTGGAGAACGATCTGATGGGCGCTCGTGGGCGTAACGAGGCCAAGGGCCGCGCCGCCGAGAGCGCCGCCCGCGCCACCGGCCAGATCCAGCCTGCACAATAACGGTCGGCTCCGGGCCGCCGAAATGGTAGACAGGCTGACCACGTCAGAGTGATGACAGTTTTGAACGCGCGAATCATGCGATTCGCGCATCGGACCCCGTGAAGCCCATGACCGATTTTCACCGCATCAAGCGCCTGCCCCCCTACGTGTTCGAGCAGGTCAACCGGATCAAGGCCCAGGCGCGCGCCAATGGCGCCGACATCATCGATCTCGGCATGGGCAATCCCGATCTCGACGCCCCGCGTCATGTCATCGCCAAGCTGGTGGAGACGGCGGGCAGGCCGCGCACGGACCGCTACTCGTCCTCGAAGGGCATCGCCGGTCTGCGCCGCGCCCAGGCGAGTTATTACAAGCGCCGCTTCGGCGTGAGCCTGAACCCCGACACGCAGGTGGTGGCGACGCTCGGCTCGAAGGAGGGCTTCGCCAACATGGCGCAGGCGATCACCGCGCCGGGCGACGTCGTGCTGGTGCCGAATCCGAGCTACCCGATCCACGCCTTCGGCTTCCTGATGGCGGGCGGCGTGATCCGCTCCGTGCCGGCCGAGCCGACCCCGGCCTTCTTCCCGGCCGTCGAGAAGGCCATGCAGCACTCGATCCCGAAGCCGGTGGCGATCGTGGTCTGCTACCCCTCGAACCCCACGGCCTACGTCGCGAGCCTCGATTTCTACCGGGACCTCGTCGCCTTCGCCAAGCGCCACGAAATCATCATCCTGTCGGACCTCGCCTATGCGGAGGTCTATTTCGACGGCGAGCCGCCGCCCTCCGTTCTGGAAGTGCCGGGCGCGATCGACTGCACGGTGGAGTTCACCTCGCTCTCGAAAACCTTCTCCATGGCCGGCTGGCGCATGGGCTTCGCTGTCGGCAACGAGCGCCTACTCGCGGCGCTGACACGCGTGAAATCCTACCTCGATTACGGCGCCTTCACGCCGATCCAGGTCGCGGCGACGGCCGCCCTGAACGGCCCGGAAGATTGCATCGTCGAGATGCGCGGGATCTACAAGAAGCGCCGGGACGCGCTGATCGAGTCGTTCGACAAGACCGGCTGGAAGATCCCGAGCCCGTCGGCCTCGATGTTCGCCTGGGTGCCGATTCCGGAAAAGTATCAGAGCCTCGGCAGCCTGGAATTCTCCAAGCTGCTTCTCGAGAAGTCGGACGTCGCGGTGGCGCCGGGTATCGGTTTTGGCGAACACGGCGACAATTACGTCCGTATCGCGCTGGTCGAGAACGAGCAGCGCATCCGTCAGGCGGCCCGCAATATTCGCCGTTTCTTCGAGACGTCCGACCGCACGCTGCACAACGTCGTGCCGCTGACCAAAGCGGGCTGACGCATCGGAGACGATGTTGCGGGGAGGAGACAGGTCGCGCCAAAGCGGCCGGTGACCCTCTCATGTGCTTGTCACATGCCGTCCCGGTGAGCAGGGTCGCGGAATGTCGCCTGCCACCGAGGATCGTATGCGCGGATTGACCCTGACCGTCGCGCTGCTGCTGGCCGGATCGGCCGGTGCTTGTGCGCCGAACCCGATCGTCGCGCGTGACCCCGTTCCCGCGCCCGAGCCGGGCCTGAGCTATGTCTGCGATTCCCGGCCCTTCGTCCTGAATGCGGTCGTCAGCAATTGCGAACCGGTTCATCGGGAGCCGCAGGTCGTGCTTCGTTCCAAGGGCTGATCCGCCCGGACGGAGCACCCTTTCATGAAAAAGGCCGGAGCATCGCTCCGGCCTTTTCTTTTCAAAGGGCGATCAGCCCTTTCCTACACCGGTCGAACCTTGCCTCAGCGGGCGGCCGGCGCCGGGCTCACGGGGCGCGGTGCCGCGCTCGGATCGTTGGTCGTCATACCGGGAGTGGCCGGCATGGCATTGCCCGGTGCCGTGCGGGCACCCGGTGCGGTCGCGGTTCCGGTGGTCGCCGGGCCGGCCTCGAGGCTGTCCCCCTTGCCCACGACACCCGACTTCGAACCGGCGGCGTTGGTGCCGTGGCTCTCGGGCATGCCGGTCTGTGCGAAGGCGGCACCGGACAGGGCAACGACCATTGCGGCAGCGGCGGCAGAAATCTTGATGGCGGTCACGTTGGGCTCCTTGTTGGATGCGCTTGAAGATCGCGCTTGGGAGGTCAACGCGGCGCGTCCGGCTCGGTTGCCCCAGGGATCGGACGCCCATCCCGAGCCCGGAGGGCGGACGTGAAAAAGTTGCGGCTTGGCGCGCCAATGACACGGACAGGCAACCTCTCCTGAGTCATGGTAAGAGCAAGAGCGGCCGCGGCCGCATGTGAACACCGCGACGGAGCGACCCGTGCAGCATCTCTCGACATTCGCCGCCGCCGGCCTGATCGGCCTCGGCCTGTCCGTCGCCACCGGCGCGGTCGCCCAGACCTCCTATACGGCCTCGCATGGCCCCTACATCCTGCCGACGGACCGGGCGACGGGCCGTCCCGTCCCTGACGATGCGCGCGCGATTCCCGTGCCGAGCGTCATGAATGGCGGAGGGTTCGGCCTCAGCGGCAACAGCTATTTCGAGGATTCACCGACGGAAGGTCCGCTGAGCGGACGCAAGCGGCCGCACGAATTCGTCCTGGCCCCGGCGCGCGTCGCGCCCCCCGCCTACGGGCGCTGACCTCTATTCCCCATCCGCCCGCGATCTGACCAGACGATCCACGAGGGCCGACGCGGCGAGGCCCGCCGCATAGGCGACGAGGTTCCAGGGCGAGAAGATCCGTCCGAGCAAAAGAGCACCGGCGAGCGTCAGCCTGAAAGCGTCGAGCGCTGGCGTATGGATGAGGCGGGAGAGTTCAACCAAGAGGGCGATCGTCCCGGCAACGATGAGAATGGCCCTCGTGCGCCGGCCCGGCAGCAGCACCGCGACCAGGCAATAGACCATAGCGCCCCATAGGGCCGAGCCGCCGTATTTCACGATTGCCAAGGGCAGTCCGACAGGGACGAAGCGGAGGGTCAATCCCGCGCCGATGATGGCCAGGCCAGCCGCGAGATAGAGCGCGCGTGTCCGCATGCGGGCGGTGGGTCTGGAAGCGATGTGTGGCGCCATGCGTTCGCAGCGTCTCGGATCGTAACGGATAAGGAAGACGGGCGCCGCCGTTTACACCGGGCAGGCGTCTCGGTATCACCCGCGCTCACACGCCGAGCCCCATACCTTCACCACGAGCCGAAACACCAGATGCGCGCCGAGATCGAACAACTCTCGGATGCCGCCAAGCAGTCGATCGGACTGCTGAGGAGGCATCTTTGACTGGGATACCGTCGAGAAACGACTCGCGGAGCTGAATGCGGCTTCCGAGAACCCCGACCTCTGGAACGATGCGGAGGCGGCGCAGAAGGTCATGCGTGAACGCGGCGCCCTTGAAGAGGCCGTGGCTGCGATCAGGAAACTTGCCCAAGATCTGGACGATGCCGTCACGCTGATCGAGCTCGGCGAGATGGAAGGCGACCAGGACACCATTCTCGAGGGCGAGAATGGCGTTCGCGCCGTCGAGAAGGAGGCTGCGCGCCGCCAGATCGAGACCCTCCTGTCCGGCGAAGCCGATGGCCTCGACACCTATGTCGAGGTCCATGCCGGGGCCGGTGGCACCGAGAGCCAGGACTGGGCGAACATGCTCCAGCGCATGTACGGCCGCTGGGCCGAGCGCCGGAAGTACAAGGTCGACATCGTCGAATGGTCGGATGGCGACGAGGCCGGGATCAAGGGCGCCACGCTCATGGTCAAGGGCCACAACGCCTATGGCTGGCTCAAGACGGAATCCGGCGTTCACCGCCTCGTTCGGATCTCGCCTTACGATTCCAGCGCGCGCCGGCATACCAGCTTCGCCAGCGTCCGGGTCTATCCGGTGATCGATGACCGCATCGTCATCGAGATCAAGGAATCGGATTGCCGCATCGACACCTATCGCTCGTCGGGCGCCGGTGGCCAGCACGTGAACACCACCGATTCGGCCGTGCGCATCACCCACAACCCGACCGGGATCGTGGTGGCGTGCCAGCAGGAGCGGTCCCAGCACAAGAATCGGGCCACCGCCTGGAACATGCTGCGCGCCCGGATGTACGAGGCCGAGCTCAAGAAACGCGAAGAAAAGGCCAACGCTGAGAACGCGGCCAAGACCGATATCGGTTGGGGCCACCAGATCCGGTCCTACGTGCTGCAGCCGTATCAGCTGGTGAAGGACCTGCGCACGGGCACCCAGTCCACCGATCCCGACGAGGTACTGGACGGTGCGCTCGATCCCTTCATGGAAGCGTCGCTGGCCCAGCGCGTCTATGGCGGGGCCGGCGAGGTCGAGGACATCGACTGATCCTCGCTTGCCTTCAGATGCGCGCTCCTAGCGGGCGGCGAGGAACTGCGCGTCCGATCCGCTGAGGACGCGCAGGAAACGCAGCGGGTCCACGGGCTCGCCGTCGATTCTCGTCTCGTAATGCAGGTGGCTCCCCGTCGAGCGTCCGGTGGAGCCAACACGGCCGATGGCGGCTTCGGCCTCGACCCATTCTCCGGGCCCGACCGAGACCGACGAGAGATGGGCGTAGCGGGTGACGAGCCCGTTGCCGTGGTCGAGTTCGACCATGTTGCCGTAGCCGCCGCTGTAATCTGCGACCGTCACCCGGCCGGCCGCTGTCGCGCGCGCGCTTTCCCCGAACTCGGCCTTCATGTCGAGGCCGGTATGCAGGGCGAGCCCGCGCGTGAACGGATCGAGGCGGGGTCCGAAACCGCTCGACAGGCTGTACTTGCCGGTCAGGGGCTGCCGGACGGGGAGGGCGGATGCGATGCGGCGCAGGCGGTCTTCCTCGCCGAGAACCCGCTGAACCTGTCCGACCGCGATGCCGAACGGATCGGCAGAGAGCGGCACGAGCGGCCCGCCGATCCCCGCCTCGCGCTGGCGCTCGAAACGCTGCGGGTCGAGGCCGGCCCGGAACACGATGTCGCGCAGGCGCTGGGACCCACGGATCGCGCGCACGCCCAACCCGTCCAGGGTTCGGATCTGGTCCGCCCCCAGTCGATCGAGGCGCTGGTCGAGCGCCGCCAGAACCTGCTCGCTCTTCCGCAGGGATTGGCGGCCGGGCTGTCCGTCAGTGTCGCGCGAGCGCAGTTCGAGTGCATCCGGAGTGGGAAACGGCTTCGGCACCGACTTGCGCAATGGCGCAGCAAACGACTTGGCAACGGGATCGGCCACCGGACCGGCATAGCCGAGGGCCCCGGTCTCGACTGGATCGTCGACGCCGATCTGGTCGGCGGCAATGATTGGGCGTTGCGCCTCGCCGGCGAGAAGTGCGAGCTGGGCCTGACGCTTCTCCAGCACGGCCTGACGTTGCGAGAGATCGGCGATGCGCGCGGCGATGCCCTCACGCGTCGCCAGATGCTCCATCGTCGCCCGGTCGAGCTGAAGCCTGAGGGCTCCGATCCGCTCCTCGTACCCGTATTGGAGGGCGGTCTGCTGGGACACGAACCGGGCCAGCACCTCGTCGTGGAACACCAAGTACCACGTGGCGCCCCCGGCCCAGAGCGTGGCGATCGCCAGCCCACAAGCCAAAGCCGGCACGAGGCGCCGCCTGGCTTTCGGCAAGCGCAACCCTCCGGCGATAGGTGACGACAGGCGCATACGGGCAACCCCAATCCAACTCGCGCCATTGGAGGGGATCAGGGTTAAAGAAGCGCAAAATCGCGCGTCAGGGGATTAGCCATGATGCCGGAGGGGGACAGCTTTCAGGCGAGGGCGCGCGCGGCCGCCAGGACCTCCTCGGCATGGCCGGGAACCTTCACCTTCGGCCAGATCCGGGCGATGCGGCCCTGCGCGTCGATCAGCACCGTGGTGCGCTCGACGCCCATATATTTACGGCCGTACATGCTCTTCTCGACCCACACCCCGTAGGCTTCGAGCATCGCCTTGCTCTCGTCTGAGGCGAGCGGGAAGGTCAGGTCGTATTTGGCCCGGAACTTGTCATGGCTCTTCACCGAATCGGGTGAAACGCCCACCACGACGGCACCGGCTTCTGCAAAGGCGTCGCCAAGAGCGTTGAACCCCTGCGCCTCTAGGGTGCATCCGCTGGTATCGTCCTTGGGGTAGAAATAGAGTACGACCTTGCGACCCAAGAGCGCATCGAGACTGATCTCCGCGCCGCCCGCTCCGGGCAACGTGAAGGCGGGAGCGTGATCTCCGGTGTCGAGAGGCATGATGCCTTCCTTTCGGCCGATTGATAGTGTGCCACAAGAGGCGTTGATCGGGGGGTGCACGTAACCCCTCGGCTGAGGACCGAAAGATTGCCGGGTCAAGGCAACCCCGAATCCCGGACACCCGCTCGATAGCGTGAGCGGCCCGTCCGATCCAGCGGCTCAAGGATCGATGAACCAGGACACGGCCACAGGTTTGCGACGGTGCAGGTCGCGCCGCCGGCGGCGCCCGCTGCTATGGTGCTCGGTCGTGCTCGTGGTCGCCCTGACGCTCGCCGTTACCGGCGCGTTCTGGCGTCTGACCAACGGTCCCCTGCGCATCGATGGCATGTCCGAACGCGTGGCCTCGGCCATCGCGGGCAGCATCGGCCCCGGCTGGCGGGTGGACCTGCGCGACAGCACCGTCGAGCTCGATTCCGAGAATTCCCTGGCGCTTCAGGTCGTCGGCCTCGACATCCACAACCCGGACGGCGCCCTTGTGCTGCGCGCTCCCATGGCGGTGGTGAGCCTGGATACCTGGGGTCTGCTGCGCCTCGCCGTCCAGCCGAGGGCCATCGAGTTCCGCGATCTGCAGATGACGGCCCTGGTCCACCGCGACGGGTCCATCGCCTTTGCCGGTTCCGATCCGGCCCATGCCGCGGCGGAGCCTCATACGCTGCCCAGCGTGGATAGTGCCCGGGGAACCTCGTCGCCGATCTCGGCCGCCATCGCTTCGATCTTCGGCATCGTCCTCGATCCCGCCGGCGTGGTCGGAGCCCTCGACCGGGCGCGGATCACCAATGGGCGCCTGACGCTGATCGACGACGACGCCCGCCAGCGTGGTGTCTTCGAGCATGTGAACGGTCTGTTCCGACGCGACGCGGTGCGGGACTCCCGCGTGTTCGAGCTGCGCATCGACGGCCCTCACGGGGAATGGCGCTTCGGCGGTGACCTGCACGAGGGCGGCGAAGGAAAGCGCAACGGCATCATCACCCTGGACGATCTGCCGGTCACCGATCTCCTCCTCCTCTCGGGGCAATCGAAACTGCCGATCGAGACCGACCTGAAGGTCTCGGCCAAAGCGGAAGTAGGCCTCGACCAGGGCCGGATCGAAACCCTGAAAGCGACGGTGAAGACCAGCGATGGCAATTTCCTCATCGAGGAAAAGGACTTCAACCCGGTCACCATCGAGAGCCTGACCGCCTCGGTCAGTTGGGACGAGGCCAAGCGGGTCCTGAACCTCGACAGCATCGATTATCTCGGAGCCGGCAACGCGGTGCATCTCGCCGGCGTCTGGACCGCGAGCCCGGTGGGGGGCCCCACGGCCTGGACCCTGGCCCTCGCGGGCAAGGATGCGATCCTGCGCGGCGCCGCCAGGACCGACAAGCCGGTCAAGCTCGATGCCCTCTCGGCCCATGTCACGGGGCGGGATGGCGGCATGTCCATCGACGAGTTCACCGTGGCGGGAGCTGGTGGAGCCACCGGCCGGGTCACCGGTACGGTGGACACCAGCGCTGACGAGGGCGGCCTCACACTGAAGATCAATGCGGCCCACACCGATGGGCGCATGGCCCTGCGCCTGTGGCCGGAACATATCGCTCCGCCCGCCCGCGAATATCTGGTGGACAACCTCCAGGGCGGCCTCGTGGACAAGGTCGACATCACCGTGGACATGAGCGGCAGTGAGCTTGCCGCCGCGACGCGTGGCGAGCCGATGCCGGACAGCGCCATCCATATCGATTTCGCCGTCTCTAACGCCACGCTGGCGGTGAGCGAGGGCGCTCCCCCCCTGAGCCGCGGCCGTGTGACGGGGACCATCACCGGCCTGACCACGAACATCCGCGGCGTCACCGCCGACATCAAGATGCCGGACGACCGGACGCTCTACATCACGGACGGCTCGTTCGTGATCCCGAAGATCACGCCGGACACCGTCACCGCCCAGATCGGCCTCAAGCTCGGCGGCGGCGCGGACGCCCTCGTCGCCCTGCTCCAGACCAAGATGTTCAAGAACCTCACCGGGGTCGAGATCGACCCGGCTTCGGTCAAGGGCAATGCCGATCTGCGCATCGACTTCCCGCTCAACCTCAAGCGCATCCCCGAATTGCCGGACCTTCCCGTGAGCCTCACCGGAACCCTGAACGACCTCGCCGTCGAGAAGGCCTTCGGTAAGGAGAAGCTGGAGAACGGCCGCTTCGCCGTTACCTACGAACGGGGCGGTTTCACCCTGAAGGGCGACGGCCGGGTCCTCGGCTCACCGCTCACCCTCGACCTGCGCCAACCGAAGGCGGGCGCACCGGGCGAGGTCAACGCGACGCTCCTCCTCGACGAAGCTCTGCGGGCGAGGCGAGGCCTGCCGGTGGCCCCGCAACTCGCCGGGCCGATCCCGCTAAAGATCACTCTCGCGATCGGAAAGGGGAGCCCGGCGCGCTCGCCAATCCGCATGGAAGCGGATCTGTCCCGAGCCTCCATCGATGGCCTGATTCCGGGCTTCGTCAAACCGGCCGGCAAGCCGGGGCGCGTCAGCTTCGTCATGACAGAGGTCAGCCCGGGCGGGGCCATGGACCTGCGCGACATCGTCCTCGATGCCGGCAGCGCCAGCGCGCGCGGCACGGCGGCGATCAATGGCGACGGACAGTTCGACCGGGCCGACCTTTCGAGCTTCAAGCTCTCGCCCGGCGACGACATGCGCATCCAGATCGACCGCAGCGGCAACCTCTACAAGGTGGGCGTGAAAGGGGCCGTGGCCGATGCGCGGCCCTTCATGAAGTCGCTCGGAGGACCGGAGGGCAAGGCCGGCAAAGAAAGCGGCCGGGACCAGTCCAAGGAGATCGAGGCCGATATCAGCTTAGGCATCATCACCGGTTTCAACGGCGAGGCGCTTACCGGCGCCAGCGCGAAGCTCTCGATGAAGGGCAAGGATTTCCGCTCGGGCCGCCTGCAGGGCCGCTTCAACGGAGCCGGCTTCTCTGCCGTGGTGTCCCGCTCGGGCCGCAGCGATCCCTCGATCAACATCGAGACCACCGATGCCGGGGCGACCCTGCGTTTCGTCGATATCTACAAGCGCATGTATGGCGGGCGCCTCGTCCTCGGCAGCACCCTCGGAGACGGGCCGCAGACCGGCGTGGTCCAGATCCGCGATTTCATGCTGCGCAACGAGCCGGCCCTGTCGAGCATCATGGCGCAGGGCCCGGCGACGAGCGAAGTCGTCGATGCCAAGGGCCGCAAGCAGATCATCCAGAATGCCGGCAACGACGTGAACTTCGACCGTCTGCGGGCGAACTTCACCCGCACCGGCAGCCGCGTCGACTTCACCGACGCCGCCATCTCCAACGCCGCCATGGGCTTCACCATGAGCGGCTATCTCGACACCGCCAAGGAACGCGCCGACATCAACGGCACCTTCGTCCCGCTCTACGGGCTGAACAACGTCGTCTCGCGCCTGCCGCTGTTCGGACAGCTTCTCGGCGGCGGGAACAACGAGGGCCTGTTCGCCCTGAATTTCCGGGTCTCGGGCCGCCTGTCCAAGCCGGATGTGAGTGTGAACCCGCTTTCCGCCCTGGCTCCCGGCATCCTGCGCCGTCTGTTCAGCGCCGGAGGGAATGACGGCTTTCCCGGCGCGACCTCCGCCGGAGAGACCGAACGCTGAGGTAGCCGGCCACGTCCGCCCTCTGCGGGCTACGGGATTTATACAACTGCTTTTAGGCAGACCGTGTCCCTCTCCCCCTTGTGGGGAGAGGTTAGGAGTGGGGGTGGCTCCGCCAGCCTCCGCAGCAGCGGGAGGGGCACCCGACCACCCCACCTCCAACTCCTCCCCACAAGGCGGAGGAGGGCAGGGCTGCGCAGCCCGCAAAATCTGTGAATGCCGTAGCGCCGCCGGCTTGGGAGGGTGCCCGCCGAGCCGGCGGGAGAGGGGGCGATCTCTCCGAACAACGTGCTCCCCTCATCCGACCCGCTTCGCGGGCCACCTTCCCCCGCAGAGGGGGGAAGGAGATGCGCCACACTTTCGAAAGCCCCGATCGAGGTTCTACCCCCGTCGCCTCACTCGACCCGGAGAAGCACGTGCTTCTTGCGGCCGAAGGAGAGCTTCACCACGCCATCCTGACCGAGATCGGCCAGCGTGAGCACCGCCTTCTCGTCGGTAATCTGGATATCGTTGACACGCAGCCCGCCGCTCTTGATCTGGCGCCGCGCCTCGCTGGTGGAGGGGACGAGCTTGGCGTGGTCGGGACCGAAGGCCGAGAGCACGCCGAGACCAGCTTCCAAAACGGAGCGGGCGACGGTGACGCTCGGCAGGTCCTGCGCCACGGCGCCTTCCACGAAGGTCTTGCGGGCGGTCTCGGTCGCAGCGTCAGCCGCCTCGCGCCCGTGCATCAGGGCCGTCGCCTCGGTGGCCAGTACCTTCTTGGCCTCGTTGATCTCGGCGCCCTGAAGCGCCTGAAGCCGGGCGATCTCGTCCATCGGCAGCAGGGTGAACAGCTTGAGGAACCGAGCCACGTCGGCATCCTCGGTGTTGCGCCAGAACTGCCAGTAATCGTAGGGGCTCAACATCCCGGCATCGAGCCAGACCGCTCCGGCCGCCGTCTTACCCATCTTCGCGCCGGACGCCGTGGTAAGCAGCGGACAGGTCAGGCCGTAGAGCTGCGGCGTGCCCATGCGGCGGCCGAGATCGATGCCGTTGACGATGTTCCCCCACTGGTCCGATCCGCCCATCTGCAGGATGCAGCCGTAGCGGCGGTTCAGCTCCACGAAATCGTAGGATTGCAAGATCATGTAGTTGAATTCGAGGAACGAGAGCTCCTGGTCGCGCTCTAGGCGCATCCGCACGCTGTCCATCGACATCATGCGATTGACCGAGAAGTGGCGTCCGATATCGCGCAGCATCTCGATGTAGTTGAGCTTGGTCAGCCACTCGGCGTTGTCGACCATGGTCGCGCCGTTGCCGCCGCCCCCGAAGGTCAGGAACCGCGAAAAGGTCTTCTGGATCCCGGCCTTGTTCTCCTCGATCTGCTCCAGCGTGAGGATTTTCCGCGACTCGTCCCGCCCGGACGGGTCGCCGACGCGGGTCGTGCCGCCGCCCATCAGGGTGATCGGCGTGCCTCCGGTCTTCTGCAGCCAGTGCAGCATCATGATCGACAGCAAATGCCCCACATGCAGCGAGGCGGCCGTGCAATCGTAGCCGACATAGGTCGTCAGGCGGCCTTCCAGGGCCGCCGCGTCGATCCCGGCGAGGTCCGATCCCTGGTGGATGTAGCCGCGCTCGGACAGAACCCGCAGGAAGTCGGATTTCGGCGCGAAGGTCTCAGGCTGGTTCGGCGTAGCGGTGGACATGCGGGGTTCCGGATTCAACGGGTCGCGGCGCGGGACAGAAGAAACGCCGGCGTGATAGCAGCAGGTCAAGTGATGCGCGGCTCTTAGCAGGGCTCACCGCGGAAGGCACGGGGCGTAAACGGCATGACCATGATGCGGGCGATCGGCCTGATGAGCGGCACCTCCCTCGACGGCGTCGATGTGGCGCTGATCGAGACCGACGGCGAGGACGTGAAGGTGGTCCGCAGCCATAACGGTTACCTCGAGCCGCTCGGCCCCACCGGCTATCGCGGCTATACCGACGAGGATCGTGAGCTGCTCCGCCGGGCGCTGTCCGATTCCGAGGCCGTGGTCGCGCGCGAGGACCGGCCCGGCTGCCTCGCGGAGGCGGAGACGTTCGTCACCGCGGCCCATGCGGAGGCGGTGGAAGCCTTCCTTGCGGATAACGGCCTCAGCGCTGCGGATATCGACGTCATCGGCTTCCATGGGC
This sequence comes from Methylobacterium sp. Leaf91, assembly GCF_001422815.1. Classification (GTDB taxonomy): domain Bacteria; phylum Pseudomonadota; class Alphaproteobacteria; order Rhizobiales; family Beijerinckiaceae; genus Methylobacterium. The sequence continues at coordinate 56,530 of NZ_LMMP01000003.1, forward strand.
AGACCGTGGTCCATCGCCCCGACCAGCGCATGAGCGTGCAGATCGGCGACGGGGCCGCACTCAGCCGCCGTCTCGGCATCCCGGTCGTGTCGGACATGCGCCATGCCGATATCGCTGCGGGAGGGCAGGGGGCGCCGCTGGTGCCGGTCTTCCACAAGGCGCTCGCCAAGGCGGCGGGCTATGACGGCGCGCTCGGCATCCTCAACATCGGCGGGGTCGCCAATGCCACGCTCATCGCCTCCAACGGCGACGTCATCGCCTTCGATACCGGGCCCGGCAACGCGCTTATCGACGACTGGATGCGAGAGCGCACCGGCCGGCCGCTGGACGATGGCGGGCGCACGGCGGCGCGGGGACGGCCGGACGAGCCGCTCCTCGCCTGGCTCCTGACTCACCCGTTCTTCTTCCGCAGGCCTCCGAAATCACTGGACCGCAACTGGTTCTCGCACAAGCTCGCCGGCCAGCTGTCCACCGAGGACGGGGCGGCGACGCTCACAGCCTTCACCGCGCGGTCCGTTGCCCGTGCCCTCGACCACGCGCCGGAAATCCCCACGCGCTGGATCGTCGCCGGCGGCGGCGCCCGCAACGGCGAACTGGTGCGGCTCCTGAACTACCACCTGCGCGCCGAGATCACGACGGCGGACGCCATCGGCTGGTCTTCGGCCTATCTCGAAGCCCAGGCCTTCGCGCATCTCGCCGTGCGCTCGCTGAAGGGCCTGCCGATCACCTTCCCGTCGACGACGGGCGTGCGGGAGGCGATGACCGGCGGGGTGCTGGCGCGGCCGGACGCATGATACCAGTCTCGCTGAACCCGACCCATAGGTCGGGTTCAGCGAGGTCCGACGGATGACCGCCGCCGCGCCGTCGCGCGGGCAGAGCTCGATGAGTCAGGCTCAGCGAGTTCTGGCATGAGCCCGGCGCTTTGCTCTCAGCCACATACCGCGCTAGAGCGTCTCCCACCATGTCGCACAACACTTTCGGCCATCTCTTCCGCGTGACCACCTTCGGCGAGAGCCACGGGGTGGCGCTCGGCTGCGTGGTGGACGGGTGCCCGCCGGGGATTCCCATCGAGGCGGCGGACATCCAGGCGGAGCTCGACCGGCGCAAGCCCGGCCAGTCGCGCTTCACGACCCAGCGCCGGGAGCCGGACCAAGTCCGCATCCTGTCGGGCGTCTTCGCTGACGACCGCACCGGCGGCGTGCAGCTGACCACCGGCACGCCGATCGCCCTGGAGATCGAGAACACCGACCAGCGCTCGAAGGATTACTCCGAGATCCGCGACAGCTATCGGCCGGGTCATGCCGACTACGCCTACGACGCCAAATACGGCATCCGCGATTATCGCGGGGGCGGTCGCTCCTCGGCCCGTGAGACCGCCGCCCGCGTGGCGGCCGGGGCCATCGCGCGGCGGGTCCTGCCGGCCGACATCGTCATCCGGGCCGCCCTGGTGCAGATGGGACCGCATGCAATCGACCGGTTGCGGTGGGATTGGGACGAGGTGGCACGCAACCCGTTCTTCTGCCCCGATGCCGAGACGGCCAAATTCTACGAAGAGTATCTCGACGGCATCCGCAAGGACGGCTCGTCCATCGGCGCCGTCATCGAAGTCGTCGCCGAAGGCGTGCCGCCCGGCCTCGGCGCCCCGATCTACGGTAAGCTCGACGCGGATCTCGCCGCCGCGATGATGTCGATCAACGCGGTGAAGGGCGTCGAGATCGGCGACGGCTTCGCCTCGGCGGCTTTGCGCGGTGAGGAGAATGCCGACGAGATGCGCTCGGGCAATGCCGGCGCTCCGACCTTCCTCGCCAACCATGCCGGCGGCGTGCTCGGTGGCATCTCCACCGGCCAGCCGCTGATCTGCCGCTTCGCGGTCAAACCGACCTCCTCCATCCTGACGCCGCGCATGAGCGTGACAACCAACAACCGCGACGTCGATCTCGTCACCAAGGGGCGCCACGACCCCTGCGTCGGTATTCGCGCCGTCCCCGTCGCCGAGGCGATGATGGCGTGCGTACTGGCGGATCACTATCTGCGTCACCGGGGGCAGGTCGGGACGCGGGGGTGACCCGGCGCGCCGCAACCCATCCGCCCAGCGAATTCCAAGAGATATCCCGTGCCCCATACCCACGTCACGCAGGCCATCGAGGCCTATGCCCGCGGCGAGATCATCGTCGTCACCGATGACGACGATCGCGAGAACGAGGGCGACCTCGTCGTCGCCGCCTCGCTCTGCACGCCGGAGAAGATGGCCTTCATCGTCCGCAACACCTGCGGCATCGTCTGCGCGCCTCTCACCCGCGCCGAAGCGCGGCGCCTGCGCCTCGACCCGATGGTGGCCTCCAACGATGCGCCCCTGGGCACCGCCTTCACCGTCACGGTGGATGTGAAGCACGGGCTCACCACCGGCATCTCCGCCGAGCAGCGCTGCAACACGGTGCGGGCGCTCGCCAACGGCAATATGGGCGAATCCGATTTCGTCCGCCCCGGCCACGTCTTCCCGCTCATCGCCAAGGATGGCGGCGTTCTCATGCGCTCCGGTCACACGGAGGCGGCGGTGGACCTCTGCAAGCTCGCCGGGCTGCCGCCGGTGGGCGTCATCTGCGAACTGGCAAACGATGACGGCACGGTGATGAAGGGGCCGCAGATCACGGCCTTCTCGGAACTGCACAACCTCAAGCGCGTGTCAGTTGCCGACCTCATCGCCTACCGGCAGGCGCGCGAGAAGCTGGTCGAGCGCGTCGGGACCTTCCCGGTGAAATCGGAATTCGGCGAGCTCACCGGCTTCGCCTACACGACCCCGTTCGAGACGGTGCAGCAATTCGCCTTCGTTCAGGGCGATATCGGCGACGGGCAGGATGTGCTGGTGCGCCTGCATCGCTCCAACGTGGTGGCCGACGTGATCGGCGGCGGCAAGTCGATCGACTGCGTCCTGCGCCGTTTCGCCAAGGAGGGACGCGGCGTCCTCGTCTATCTGCGCGACGGCACCGCCGGCGTGCCGCTCTCCTCCTATGCGGAAGAAGGAGCGGAAGCCCAGCGAGTGCGGCAATGGCGCGAGGTCGGGCTTGGCGCCCAGATCCTCCGTGACCTCGGCATCGTCTCGATCCGCAACCTCTCGACCTCGTCGCGCTCCTATGTCGGCCTCTCGGGCTTCGGCATCGACCTGTTGGGCGAGGTGCCGCTGGAAGGGTGAGGCATCCTCACCGTCCCATCAGCGCATCCATATGGGCGGTGACCGAGCGGGCGAGACCGTCCAGGCTATAGCCGCCCTCCAGCACGGAGACGATCCGGCCGCCGGCATGCTTGTCGGCGATCTCCATGAGCTTCCGGGTGGCCCAGCCGAAATCGGCCTCGTCGAGTTCGACGCTGGCCAGCGGATCGAGGCGGTGGGCGTCGAAGCCTGCCGAGATCACGATCAGGTCGGGGGCGAAAGCAGAGAGGCGAGCGAGGACCCCCTTCTCGAACTTCTCGCGGAAAATCCCGCTGTCGTCGCCGGCCCGTAACGGCACGTTGACGATGGTGTCGTGGGTGCCACGCTCACCCACCGCGCCCGTGCCGGGAAACAGCGGCATCTCATGGGTCGAGGCATACATCACCGCCGCATCGTCCCAGAAGATGTCCTGCGAGCCGTTGCCGTGGTGGACATCCCAATCCACCAAGGCGACCCGGCTGGCTCCGTGCCGTTCCCGGGCGTGACGGACGGCAATGGCGGCGGAGTTGAACAGGCAGAAGCCCATCGCCTGCATGCGCTCGGCATGGTGGCCCGGCGGCCGCATGGCGACGAAGGCGTTCGAACAGGCCCCGCTCATCACCGCATCCACCGCATGGACGGCGCCGCCGACACCGCGAAGGGCCGCGTCGAGGGTGCCGGGCGACATCAGCGTATCCGAATCGATCTGGACATAGCCGGATCGCGGGGAGGCCGCGATGATCGCCTCCACATAGGGAACGGGATGGGCGAGGGCGACCGTCTCCGTCTCCGCGCGGGGCGCCGATTCGCGCAGCAGACCGGAGAACCGTTCCTTCTCCAGGGCCGCCTCCACGGCGCGGATCCGGTCCGATCGTTCCGGGTGCCCCTCTGGCATCTGGTGATCCAGCGCGGAGGGGTGGCTTACGTACAGGGTCGTCACGCTCATCCCTCCGAACGATCCTCGTCGTTCCACCCGACCCGACTGTGCTTTACGCACAACATACGATGCAAATGCGCCACGGTTCAGGGTAGCGAGATTACGCGCCGATCAGTCTGCGAGTTAGATGGCGACATAATCCATCAACCACATTCTTCGAAGCCCCCCGGCTTCGAGACAGGCTCACTCTCACATGTCGCCCACGACCCGGTCGCCCATCCCATCCCGTCACGGCGTCCTGCATCGCTCGCTCGGCGCCGCGACGATCCTGTCCGCCCTCGCTCTCGGCGCCTGCAACACGCAGACGGCGACAGCCCCGCTCAGCCCGCCCACCGCGCATACGGCCCTGGCCCAGCCCCCGGCGCTGACCGGTGAGGCCCGTGACAAGGAATGGCTGAAACAGGCGCCGCAGGGCAATGTCGATCCCAAGATCGCCCGCACCACCGTCGACTACAAGACGAACGAGCCCGCGGGCACCGTCATCGTCGTGACGAAGGAGCGCCGGCTCTATTACGTGCTGCCGGACGGCAAGGCCGTGCGCTATCCCGTGGCCGTGGGCCATGCCGGCATGGCCTGGGCCGGGACCGCCAATGTCGACCGCAAGGGCGAATGGCCGGATTGGAACCCGCCGCCCGAGATGATCGCCCGCCGCCCGGAACTGCCCAAGCGCCTCGAGGGCGGCCCCACCAGCCCCATCGGGGCCCGCGCGCTCTACCTCGCTGAGGGCAAGAAGGACACGCTGTTCCGCATCCACGGCACCAACGAGCCGGAGAAGATCGGCCAGGCCGTGTCGTCCGGCTGCATCCGCATGCTCAACGCGGACGTGGTCGATCTCTACGAGCGCGTTCCGATCGGCGCGAAGGTGGTGGTGCGCTGAGGCGAAGATGGGAACCGGCTCCGTCGCCGAGGCGGCGGAGCCGGGCTCCAAAGATACGATTCGGAAAGGCTCATTCGTGAGCAGCCTTTAACCTGAACGTTGATTCAGATTTGGCCGTTAACTTCTTGAACGGGTGCCTCCTGCATAGTCATCGACATGCAGAAACACAGACCGGCGCAAATAAAGCCGGGGAGGCACCAACCAATGATCAACCATTCGCTTCAGCTCTTCTGTAACCGTGTCGTCGCCGCCGGCCGCATCACCGCCGCCGACGTTCAGGTCCTCGGTCGCGATATCCTCCCGGACGGCATCTCGCATGCGGACGAGGCCGACATGCTCATCGCCCTCGACCGGGCCGTGCCGCAGAGCGACGTGTCGTATGCCGATCTCGTGAGCGCCGCGGTGGTGAATTTCGCCGTCTGGGGCGAGCGTCCCACCGGCTACGTCGATGTCGAGATCGCCCGCTGGCTCGTCGGCTCCCTGCGCAGCGATGCCGGCCCTACACCACTTGCCGCCCGCATCGCTTTCGAGATCGTTCGCGAGGCCGAGACGAGCCACGAGATCCTCGTCGCCTTCGCCATCGGCTCCGCCCACCGTCGTCTGCATGTCGAGGAAGCGACCTCGGTATCGCCGGTCGAGCTGCTGGACGCGGCCTGAATCCGAGCGAGTTCGGATCGCGTTCGCCGGACTGGCCAGCGAACAATGGCGAATAGACGGGGCTTGGAGACACACTCAACCACGACCGGTCTTGGTTCAAAACTTCAGATTTTCCAACAATCGCAAAAATTCGGATCTACGACAATCAACACACATAAATTGAAATTACGGCGCAATACCATTGGTATCACGCCATTATGCCAATAAAATAACAAGTAATCGCAGATATTTTTATAATAATTATTTACTACACCACTCACTATATGCGGATGTAGTTCACCGAACACTTTCTGCAGTAATTGAACAACGTCGATAAATCGTTGACCGAAAAGGCTGAAGACACCCTGGTGTCGGTCACACCGGATTCACTGCCTGCCACGTCATCGGCTCGATACGACAGCTGACATCAACGTCGGCCGATCCTCTGTCAGATGGATCGGGGTGGGCATGCGGAAAAGGGGAGCAACCCGCGCTTCCTCATCCGGGCCTCGGCGACGGGCAATGCGTCACGGTCAGCATCGGCCTGTCCCTCGACGTCGGAAATTGTGACGAGGCGGGCTTCCTCTTCCTGGTCCGGCAGGCCGCTGATGCGCTTTACCGGGCCAAGGAAGAAGGGCGCAATCGCTACACCGCCCCGTGGATACCAGCGACCATGATTTTGAATACACAGCCGGTTTGGCGCAGCGTATGAACAATCCTTCATTGGTCCAGCTTTGCGAAGCCGCACAACTGCTTTAACGGGAACGAGCTTGAGCGCGACGGCGCTCGTGACCTTTCCCGCTTCACCCGAGTGCCTGGACAGATGTTCGAGAAAATCCTGATTGCGAACCGCGGCGAGATTGCGTGCCGCATCATCAAGACCGCTCGCAGGATGGGTATCAAGACGGTCGCCGTCTATTCCGATGCCGACCGGGACGCGGTTCATGTGGCGATGGCGGACGAGGCGGTGCATATCGGCCCCGCTCCGGCCGCGCAGTCCTACCTGATCATCGACAAGATCATCGAGGCCTGCAAACAGACGGGCGCCCAGGCGGTCCACCCCGGTTATGGCTTCCTGTCCGAGCGTGAGGCATTCCCGCGCGCGCTGGCCGAGGCCGGCATCGTCTTCATCGGCCCCAATCCCGGCGCCATCGCCGCCATGGGCGACAAGATCGAATCGAAGAAGGCGGCCTCGGCTGCCAACGTCTCCACCGTGCCGGGCTTCCTCGGCGTCATCGAAAGCCCCGAACACGCCGTCACCATCGCGGACGAGATCGGCTATCCGGTGATGATCAAGGCTTCCGCCGGCGGTGGCGGCAAGGGCATGCGCATCGCCTATTCGTCGGACGAGGTCGCGGAGGGTTTCGCCCGCGCCAAGTCCGAGGCCGCCTCGTCCTTCGGCGACGACCGTGTGTTCGTGGAGAAGTTCATCACCGATCCGCGCCACATCGAGATCCAGGTGATCGGCGACAAGCACGGCAACGTCATCTATCTCGGCGAGCGTGAATGCTCGATCCAGCGCCGCAACCAGAAAGTCATCGAGGAGGCGCCGTCGCCGCTCCTCGACGAGGCGACCCGGAAGAAGATGGGCGAGCAGGCCGTGGCCTTGGCCAAGGCCGTCTCCTACGATTCGGCCGGTACCGTCGAGTTCGTCGCCGGCCAGGACAAGTCGTTCTATTTCCTCGAGATGAACACCCGTCTCCAGGTCGAGCATCCCGTCACCGAGATGATCACCGGCCTCGATCTCGTCGAGTTGATGATCCGTTCGGCCTATGGCGAGGCGCTGCCACTGAGCCAGGACCAGGTGAAGCTCAACGGCTGGGCCGTGGAGAGCCGCGTCTACGCCGAGGACCCGACCCGCAACTTCCTGCCCTCCATTGGCCGCCTCACCACCTACCAGCCGCCGGAGGAGGGCCCGTTCGGCAATGCCATCGTGCGTAACGATACCGGCGTGGAGGAGGGCGGCGAGATCGCGATCCACTACGATCCGATGATCGCCAAGCTGGTGACCTGGGCGCCGACTCGCGCCGAGGCCATCGAATCGCAGGGCCAGGCACTGGACGCCTTCGCCATCGACGGCATCCGCCACAACATCCCGTTCCTGTCGGCCCTCATGGCGCATCCGCGCTGGCGCTCGGGCAACATTTCCACCGGCTTCATCGCCGAGGAGTTCCCAGAAGGCTTCGTCGCCCCCGAGCCCGAGGGCGAGGTCGCCCAACGCATGGCGGCGGCTGCCGCCGCCATCGACCACAAGCTCAACACCCGCAAGCGCGGCATCTCGGGCCAGATGCGCGACCCGGCCCTGCTCCATTTCGAGCGCGACCGCATCGTGATCCTGGCCGGCCAATCCTACCCGGTCACGGTGGACGATCTCGGCGAGCATCTCGTCGTCACCGCCGAAGACGGCCGGACCTGGACGGTGGAGAGCGACTGGCGTCCGGGTGAGCCGGTCTGGTCGGGAGAGATCAACGGCACCCGCGTGGCCATCCAGGTGCGCGCCCTTCTCAACGGCGTCGCGCTCCAGCATGCGGGCGCGGCGGCCGAGGCGCGGGTCTTCACCCAGCGCGAAGCCGAACTCGCCGCCTTGATGCCGATCAAGGAGAATGCCGGGTCCGGCAAGCAGGTGCTCTGCCCGATGCCCGGCCTGGTGAAGGCGATCCTGGTGAAGGAAGGCCAGGAAGTGAAGAACGGTGAACCCCTCGCCATCGTCGAGGCGATGAAGATGGAGAACGTGCTCCGCGCCGAGCGCGACGCCACCATCTCCAAGATCGAAGCGAAGGAAGGTGACAGCCTCGCAGTCGACGCGGTCATCATGGAATTCGCCTGATCGCATAGCGATTAAAGGTGCGGGGTAGCCGATCACGGCCGCCCCGCACCCTCGCTGAACGCCAGACGCAATCTCGAAGCGAGGGGATCGACAGCCCCCTCGTTCACCGGGACCCCGCGAATGGGCCCTCCTGGACGGGTCCGACCGTCGAATCGGGCCCGGCAGGCGCTCGTCATCCCCTTCCGGCCAGCCGATCCATGCCCCTGTATTTCTCCTACGGTGCCAACATGGATGCCGCCGCGATGGCCATGCGCTGCCCCGGCTCGACCTCCCTCGGCACCGCCCGCCTGAACCGGCACCGCTTCATCATCATGCGAGAGGGCTATGCCTCAGTGGTGCGCGACCCGACATCCACCGTCTGGGGCGTCCTCTGGGATCTGGCCTTGGCCGACGTGCCGGCCCTCGACCGCTACGAGGGCGTCGCCGGGCGGCTCTACACCAAAGCCTACCAGCCGGTGACCACATCGACCGGCGTGAAACGGGCCTTGATCTATCTCGGCTGCAGCGCTGTTCCGGGGGTTCCGCGACCGGACTACCTGCAACCGGTGCTGGCCGCGGCCGAAGCCGCCGCTTTCCCGGCGCCTTACCTCGCCGAGATGCGCCGCTGGCTGCGGGCAGGACGCGGCTGAGGATCGCAGACAGGGTTGGATGCGAGGAGGTTTATTCTTGGCTACGATCAGAACCGTCGATGTCGTCATCCGTGGCCGGGTGCAAGGTGTCGGCTACCGGTACTGGACCTCGCGTGAAGCGGAACGTCGCGGCCTCGACGGCCATGTTCGCAACCGTTCGGATGGCGGTGTGGAAGCGACCTTCAGCGGTCCCGCCGATGCGGTCGCCGCCATGCTCGATGCGTGCAAGCTGGGGCCCGCCGGTGCCGTCGTGTCCTCGGTGGAGGCGGTGGACTCCGCCAATCCCCCCAATGCGGGATTTCGCATCCTGCGAACGTGATCTCTCCGTGCCGACGGGCACGATAACGGGTTTCTCTTATCCTTCACCGTCAGAGATTCGTTTCCCGCGGATCGGGCCGATGGCCTATGGTCCGCGCCGCAGGCGGAACGGCGCCGGACCGGTGAGACCGGGTTCCGGTCGGCCATAGGCCGGGAAGCGATCAGAACCCATGAAGCAGCCGTTCACCTTCGCGGATTTCTCGCCGCTCGACATTGCTGGCCTTCTCTATTTCGTCGCCGCCTGGGCTGGCTATGGGATAGCGGTGGCGCGGATGCGCGGGCGGCGTACGAGCCTGAGCCAGATCATGAACCGCCAGCGGGAAGAATGGTCGCGGCAGCTCATCGTCCGCGACAACCGGGTGGTCGACACCACGATCAACGCCTCCCTCCAGAACGGGACGGCTTTCTTCGCCTCCACGTCCCTCATCGCGCTCGGCGGGGTGCTGACCCTGTCCCGCTCCGGTGACGATGTGCTGACCCTGTTCGGCGCGCTGCCCTTCGGCGCCATCGCCACGCGCGTCACCTGGGAGGTCAAGGTGGCGGGCCTCGCCGTCGTCTTCGTCTATGCGTTCTTCAAATTCGCCTGGGCCTACCGTCTGTTCAATTACGGTGCGATCCTCATCGGCGCGGTGCCGCCCAAGGGCGCTGGCGCCGCGCAACGCGACATGGACCGCGCCGCCCGCCGGGCCGCCGCCATGAACATCGCCGCCGGGACCCATTTCGCAAAGGGACAGCGTGCCTTCCTGTTCGCGCTGGCCTATCTCGGCTGGTTCGTGAACGCCTGGTTTCTCATCCTCGCCACCACGGGCGTCATCTGTGTCATGTGGCGACGGCAATTCACCTCCGATATCCGCGCCATCCTCCTCAACGAGGACGACGAGGCCACCCTGCAGGACACCGAGTCATGAGCACAGAGCGCAGATCCGTGAGCGAGGAGGAGATCGGCGAATCGATCCTCCGCCTCGTTTCAGAGCGGGGAGAAGGCAAGACCGTCTGCCCATCGGAGGTGGCGCGCCACCTCGGCGGGCCGCATCCGGACGGCTGGAGCCCGCTGATGCAGCCGATTCGCCGCATGGCCGTGCGCCTTACCAAGGAGGGCCACATCGCCATCATGCGCAAAGGGAAACCCGTCGCCGACCCCGACGATTTTCGCGGGATCTATCGTCTCGGAATGCCCGTCCCGGCTACCGGCGAAGCCTGAACCCTCGTCGACGCGAAAAGATCAGTCGGCCTTCGTCCGCGGCGCCGGCAGCATCGCGTCGGTATAGCCGGCGAGCCGGTAGACGACCAAGCCGATCCATTCCTTGACCACGAGGTCGAGGACCAGCAGCCCGTCGGAGGCGAAGCTCTTCAGCTTCCACGCGTCGCTCCATCCCACCGTGCGGTAATCGACCGGATAGGCCGTCACGTCGAAACCGGCCTGGCGAAAGCAGCCGATGGCGCGCGGCATGTGCCAGGCGGAGGTGACGAGCAGCCAGCGTTCACCCGCCACCGGCTTGACGAGATCGGCCGAGAAACGCGCGTTCTCGTGGGTGTTGCGCGAGCGGTCTTCCAGGATCAGCCGCGTGCGCGGCAGCCCGAGCGTGTCGGCGAAGCGGCTGACGATCTCGGCCTCCGACGTTCCATCGGTGCCGAGCAAGCCGCTGCCCCCGGAGAAAAGCAGCCGTGCCTCCGGGTAGCGGCGCGCGAGATCCGCAAAGGCGATCTGGCGCTCGCCGGCATCGTTCACCGAGAGCTGGCCGCGCGCCAGCGTCGTCTGGGTTTCCACGGCGCCACCGAGCACGATCACGCCCTTGATCGGTGCGCCGTCATCCGCGAAGCGCGGGAAACGGTTTTCGAGGGGCAGGGTGATCCAGGCAGAGAGGGGCAGGAGACCGCCGAGGAAGAGCCCGGCGAAGCCGAGGAGGGCCAGACCGCGCCCGAGGCGCGGCGTCCAGCCGCCGAACATCAGGACGCAGCCGAGGAGCCCGATCAGGATGAAGAAGTTCGAGGGCGTGATGACGAAATAGATCAGTTTCGAGAGCGGAAAGAACATGTCTGGACCCTGAAGCCTCGTCTCAGTCGGGCGCGTCCGCGCGCGGGTCAGTCTCGGTCCGGCCTGTCCGCATCCGGCGGGTAGGGATGTTCCAGCCCCTGAGGGTCGGTGACCCGCCAGCCGGACCTGTCGCTTGCGAGATAGGACGGTCCCACCGGCACCTTGCCGTGGCCGCCGGGAATATCGAGCACGTAGAGCGGTTGGGCGAGGCCGGACAGGCGCCCGCGCAGGCGTCCCATGAGGTTGCGACCCGCCGCCAATCCGGTGCGCAGGTGCCCGGTGCCGGGCGCGAGATCGCCATGATGAAGATAGTAGGGCTTCACCCGGTTCTCGACGAAGCTTCGCATCAGGCTCGCGAGGGTCTCCGGGTCGTCGTTGACCCCGGCGAGCAGCACCGACTGGCTCACCATCGGGATGCCGGCATCGACGAGACGGGCGATGGCGCCTTTCGCGGCCGGCGTGAATTCGCGCGGATGATTGGCGTGGAGCGCGACATAGACCGCACCGCCGAAGCGCTTCAGGGCAACGACGAGATCGTCGTCCACGCGGGCGGGCTCGACCACCGGCACACGGGTATGGATGCGCAGGACCTTGACGTGCGGGATGAGGCCAAGGGCCTCGGCGATCTGCCCGAGCCGGCGGGCCGAGAGCGCGAACGGGTCGCCGCCGGTGAGGATCACCTCCCAGATGTCGGGCCGGTCGGCGATGTAGGCGAAAGCGGCGGCGAGTTCGTCCTCGCTCAGGGTGCCGAGCCCGTCCGGCCCCACCATCTCGCGGCGGAAGCAGAAGCGGCAATAGACCGGGCAGATATGCAGGGGCTTCAGCAGCACCCGGTCGGGATAGCGGTGGACGAGGCCCGGAAGCGGCGAATGCGCCGCATCGCCGATCGGGTCCGAATCTTCCTCCGGACGTGTCTCCAGTTCCTCCGCGCGGGGCAGGAACTGGCGGGCGATGGGATCGGCGGGATCGGTCGGGTCGATCAGTTCGGCCATGTCGGGCGTCACCGAGACCGCGTATCGCGCCGCCACCGCTTCGAGCGCGGAAAGATCGGACGGAGCGACGAGCCCGGCTTCGACGAGCTGCGCGGGGTTGCGAAGGGAGCGGGGCAGGGGACGGGGAAGTGGCCTGTTCACGCTCCCTCCCCCATTCCCACCGCTGTCTCCGCAACCGGAGTCCAGATCACGTCGTCGATGCGGGGCGCGCCCACCGCGAGCATGACCAGCCTGTCGAGGCCCAGCGCGATGCCGCTCGCCTCCGGCATGATGGCTAGTGCCGAGAGGAAATCCTCGTCGATCGGGTAGGTCTCGCCGTAGATGCGCGCCTTCTCCACCATCTCGATCTCGAAGCGCCGCCGCTGCTCGTGCGGGTCGGTGAGTTCGCCGAAGGCGTTGGCGAGTTCCACGCCGCATGCGTAGAGCTCGAACCTCTCCGCTACGCGGGGGTCGCGGGCGCTGGGACGGGCCAGGGCCGCCTCGCTCACGGGATACTCGTAGAGCAGGGTCGGCCGTCCGTCGCCGAGCTTCGGCTCGATCAGGGCGACGAGGACGCGGCTGAACAAGTCGGCCCAGGAATCGTCGGCCGCCACCCGCAGGCCGCATGCGACCACGCCGGCAGCGAGGCCGTCCCTGTCGGTGCCCCCGCCGGGCTCGATCGTCGCCAGGAGGTCGATTCCGGTATGCCGCTCGAACGCCTCGGCGAGCGTGAGACGCTCGAAATCCGCGAAGGGATCGGATTCCCTTCCCCGAAAGCGGAGGGAGCGCGTCTTAGCCTCGTCGGCCGCCAAGGCCAGAATGTCGGCGCAGTCACGCATCAGCACCTCGTAATCCTGCCCCGCCCGGTACCATTCCAGCATGGTGAATTCCGGATGGTGCAGGGAACCGCGCTCACGGTTGCGGAAGACCCGCGCCACGCTGAACAGCCGTGTCTCACCCGCGGCCAACAGCTTCTTGCACGCGAATTCCGGCGAGGTGTGGAGATAGAGCGGGGAGGCGGCACCGTCATGGCCGATGGCGGAGGTGGCGAAGGCCGAGAGATGCGCCTCGTTGCCCGGCGAGACCTGGAGGGCGGCGGCTTCGACCTCGACGAAGTCGCGGGCCGCGAAATGCCCGCGCAGGGCCGCGACGATACGGTTTCGCGCGAGCAGGGCCGGGCGGCGATCGGCATGCCGATGCGGCGCCCACCACGGAGACGGTGAGCCGCTCACGCCGGTTCTCCCCCTAGCCGGCGCACCAATTGCGGGCACAGGCGCCGGGCTGCTGGCAACGCGACGCAGGATAGGATAGTGGCGGGGCACAGATGTCGCTCCCGTGGGCCGAATCCACGCCGGGGCGTCGCATATATTGTCTCGAACAGGATCTGACCCCGTGAAGGTGATCGCCTCTACGCTCCGCAAGGGCAACGTCGTCGACAAGGACGGCAAGCTCTACGTCATCTTGACGGTGGAGAACATCCATCCCGGCAAGGGCACCCCCGTCACGCAGCTCGACATGCGCCGCATCACCGATGGGGTGAAGGTGTCCGAGCGCTACCGCACCACAGAGTCGGTAGAGCGTGCCTTCGTGGAGGATCGCGAGCACACCTTCCTGTACGAGGATGGCGAGGGCTACCACTTCATGAACCCTGAGAACTACGATCAGGTCGCGGTTCCCAAGGACGTGATCGGCAGCGCGGCGCCCTACCTTCAGGAGGGCATGAAGGTGATGCTGGCCCTGCACAACGACGTGCCGCTCACGGTCGAACTGCCGCAGCGCGTCACCCTCGAGATCACCGAGACCGAACCGGCGATGAAGGGGCAGACGGCCTCGTCTTCCTACAAGCCGGCGATCCTGTCGAACGGAGTGCGCACCGCCGTCCCGCCGCATGTGGCGGTCGGCACCCGTGTGGTCATCCTGACGGAAGACGGTTCCTACGTGGAACGCGCCAAGGATTGAGACCCGCCGGTTCGAGGCTCGGACTTCGAGGCTCGGGCATCGATCTCCCGCGGGAGACCGATGCCGGCCTGATCCGCCTCAGGGCGACGGCGCCGGCCCTTCGGCAGCGTCGTAACAGGACTGAGACAGAGCCTGGGCCTTCGCCCGCTCTTCGACGCTGAATCCCCGCCCCGTGATCGCCCAGAGATTCTCTCGCTGGAGGGCATCGGCGACACAGCGCGCCGCCACCCGGCATGTCTGCGCGGAACCTCCGGTCGTCTCGCACTGGACCCGGTAATCCTGACGGAACGCCGCGAGACCGGCCTTCGGATGAGGGCCCGTCACCGTCACGACGCCTGTGAGCAGGGCGAGCAGCACCGGCTGATGCACGAGATACACGGCGAAGCTGTGGCGCCCGGCCAAAGCCAGCCCGCGCGAGGCGAGCGATCCCGGCCGCCACGTCGCCCATTTCGTGCGCAGGAAAGCCGGCAGACCGAGCCGCGCTGCTGCCAGCCCCAGGAGAACCAGGCCGAACCAGGGAAACAGCGGCACGTAATCGTTGGTCCGCGGCGGAACCATGCCGAGGCCGAGGAAGCTCAGGATCGGGTCGTCGAAGACCGGGAGGTGATAATCCGGGTTCGCCATCACGGCCGGCGTCGCCAGAACGACGATCCCCACCACCAGTGCGACGGCCGGCGACACCCGCAGGAACGGCACGGCGAGCACGCTCGACACGGCGATGCAATGCAGGATGCCGAAGAAGATGAAGCTGTCCGGAAACGCGTAGACCGTCGCGGCCGTGATGAGGAGGGCGGCGATGCCGATCCGCGCGAGACGCAGGAGGAACGCGCGGGGCCGGAGGCCATCCCGGTTCATCAGGACGAGGCCGATCCCGACCAAAACGAGGAACGTACCCGCGATGAGGTGCGCCGCGAACTTGCCCAACGGGGCCAGAGCGTAGTTCTCGGGCGTGAGCGCGAGGTGCCCGAGGTCCCAGGTAGTGTGGTAGGCGGCCATCGCCAGCAGGGCGCCGCCCCGCGCGACATCGAGACTATCGAACCGCCGCGGCGTTCCACCGAGTTCTTTCGAGGCCGGCGATGCGGAGGACGCAGCGACAGGTCTCGCCGTGGAGGCACTCATGCGAACGGCCTCGCCGGCTTGAACCGTTCGGAGTGGCGCGACGAGCCCGCGCGAGGCGAGCGTCCGATCTCGGACGATACGATCTGAGTCATGCGCGTTGGCTATCGCCGGTGGCGAGGCGGATGCAAGGGCCCAGCATCGCCCAGTGTGACCGGCGCTCCGCGTGAAGCGTCGAAAACCGTTCAACTCCCGAACGAGAGGCGGCGGGTCGCGGGCGGATAGGCCGTATCCGGACTTTTCGGCGGATGCCGCTGTGTCACCGTTGCGGGCGAGAAAGGCGCCGCGCCGCCGGTTGCCCGGTTCCTTGTTGCTCTCATGCCAATATGATGAAGAATGTCTCAATCGCCGCAGTCGATGTCCGCCAAACGGGCTTCCGCCGAGTCATGACTTTGTTAATCTATGGTGCGGATCGCGTCGCGTGATTCGGTGTGGGTTGCTTACATGTCCGACGATTTCGAATCAGGCTCGCACGGCCAGCGCGCGATGGGTGAATCGACCGGTGGACGTGGCACCGACCTCGGCGACGGAGAGGTGCAGCGCCCCCTCGACCTCATCGAGGTTTCGGGGCGCATCAAATGGTTCGATGTGTCGAAGGGCTTCGGCTTCATCCTTCCCGATGACGGCTCGGCCGACGTCTTGGTTCACATCACGTGCCTGCGCCGCGACGGATTCTCGGCCGCCAGCGAGGGCGCGCGCATCGTGGTGGAAGCCACCGAGCGGCCACGCGGATGGCAGGCCTTCCGGGTGATATCCCTCGATCAGTCGACGGCGATCCACCCATCCGAACTCCCGATGCCCCGCACCCATGTGAGCGTCACGGCGACGAGCGGGCTCGAGACGGCCGTGGTGAAGTGGTTCAACCGGTTGCGCGGTTTCGGCTTCCTGAGCCGGGGGGACGGCTCCCCCGACATCTTCGTCCATATGGAGACGTTGCGTCGCTACGGCATCGCCGAACTGAAGCCCGGCGAAACCGTTCTCGTGCGCTACGGCGACGGTTCGAAGGGCAAGATGGCAGCCGAGGTCCGGCTTCTGGACGGCGCGCTGCCCGCCTCCCATTGACGGAATGACCACGTGACACCAATCCAAGACGTTCGCTGGTCCGCGCCCTTACGCGCGTTCCTGATCCTGATCACGATTCTCGCTGGTCTCGGCCTCGCCAATGCTCAGGATTCGGCCGCGCAGGAGCCCCTTGCGATCACGGGCAAGAGCGGCAGGCACAGCTTCTCCGTCGAGGTGATGCGCGACGACGAATCGCGCTCGCGCGGCCTGATGTTCCGCCGCGCGATGGCGCCTGAGCACGGGATGCTCTTCGACTTCCAGAAAGTCGAGCGCGTCGCGATGTGGATGAAGAACACCTACCTGCCCCTCGACATGCTGTTCATCCGCCCGGATGGAAGCATTGCTCGGATCGCGACCAATACCGAGCCGCTTTCGACCAAGGTCATTCCGTCGGGAGAGCCAGTGGTCGCCGTTCTCGAACTCAATGCCGGTGTCACGGCTAAGCTCGGAATCAAGGCGGGCGACCAAGTCGACCACACGATGTTCCCATCGCGCTGACCAGAGCGAAACGAGGATCGTCGCGGCACCACCCCACGAACACAGCGTGAACGAGCATCTTGACGGCCGCCTCGTTTCTGACCAATGTTCCCATATTGTTCCAAAGGCGAGCGAACCTGAGACAGCGGGTTCCTCGACGATGACAGGGGAACGCGATGCTCGACGTTCAAGCTTCCGGCGATGAAACGATCCTGTTCGAGAATGCCGATTGGCGCGTGATCGCGGACGGTCTCGAACATTGCGGGACCGGTTATTTCATCGCCCGCGAGAGCTTGGGCCGGCGCTCCGAGTCCGGCCTGTGGGAATGGCCTCTGCATCTGGCGGAGAAGAGCTGGTGTTCGCTGCGTCCGTTCCGCGACGCGTTTCAGGCGGCTGCCGATCTCTTCAACGTCGAGCGCGACGAGGCGTTGTCGCAATCCTTCGTCACCGGTTTTGGCCTCAGGATGGGGCAGGGCGGACAGGGCGGCACCGAAGGCTTCACGAAACTGGCGAAACTGGTGCGTCCGAAATCCATCGCTCGGCGGAGACCCACCGCATCCGAGGGCCGGCCCGTTCCCCACCGCAACGTTACGGGGCGGAAGGAAGAGACAGATACGGCGCGCGCCGCCCTGTCTTGACATGACCTCCCACCGCGGCGCCCTAGATTTCTTGAGGGCGCCGAAGGGCGCCGTGCAGGAGATCATTCCATGGACGAGGGCGTGACGGACAAGGACGATCGGAGCAAGGCACTGGGCGGCCTCGATGGGCTCGTCGTTCCACCCCTGTCGCGCCGGGGCTTCGTGATGACGAGCCTGATCGCCGGGTTCAGTCTGGCCGAGGCGAATGCGCAGGCTCAGGCCGTTACGACCGATTCCAATGGTCTCGTCGCCGGCGAGGTGAAAATCCCCGCGACCGACGGGCCGATGCCGGGTTATCGGGCGATGCCCGAGGGAGCAGGCCCGTTTCCCCTCGTCCTCGTCATCGAAGAGATTTTCGGGGTTCACGAATATATCAAGGACGTGTGCCGCCGCCTGGCCAAGGCCGGCTATTGCGCCGTGGCGCCCGAGCTCTACGCAAGGCAGGGCGATCTCTCGACTATGACGGATGTGAAGGCGATCGTTCGCGACGTCATCCTGAAGACGCCCGATACCGAGTGGATCGCGGATCTCGATGCGGCAGCGTCCTGGGCCGTTGCTGATTCGAAGGCCGATCCCGAGCGGATCGGCACGATGGGATGGTGCCGGGGCGGTCGCGGGGCATGGCTCTACGCGGCGCATCGGCGCGATCTGAAAGCCGCGGTGGCCTGGTACGGCCCACTCGGCGGCGACCGTACGAGCCTGCAGCCGAAAACGGCAGGGGACGTCGCAGCGGACATCCGCGCACCGCTTCTGGCACTCTATGGCGGCGCGGATACCGGCATTCCCATCGCCAGCGTCGAGGAGGCCCGCGACCGGGCGAACGCTGCGGGGCGGAGTGTCGAGCTCGTCGTCTTCCCCGACGCACCGCACGGGTTCCATGCCGATTACCGGCCGAGCTATCGCAAGGACAGTGCGGAGCAGGGCTGGGCACGCGCTCTGGCGTTCCTTAAAAGCCACGGGGCCGGCTAAATCGTACCCTCATCGACCGGCGCGAAAACAGGCCGAATCGGCGAGTTGAGGCACCTCCCACAGGAGCGTTCCCTCTGTTACAATGGAGAAACCGCCGCTCTGATCATGATTTCAGGGATGGATGCATGTCGGAAATTATGATCCGAGCGCCGGTTCGACACATTGACGGGTAGGACTACATAGCGTTGCTGGGATAACGGCTAGAGCGGCTGTCAAGCCTGAAGAGCGTTCCGGACCCATGAGTGCTGCGAATCCATCAGGCGAGAGACCCATCATCCTCGTCGTCGAGGACGAGCCGGATGAGCGCTACCTCGCGGCCGCACTCCTCGAAGAGACCGGGTTCAGCGTCATCGAGGCGGAAACCGCCGAACGTGCCCTCGCCATCCTGAACGAGAAGGACGGCGCTGTGAGCGTCGTCTTCTCCGATGTGCGAACCCCTGGCCCCATCGGCGGCTTCGAACTCGCGCGGATCATCGGAGTCACCTGGCCGCGGGTACGCGTGCTGCTCACATCCGGTGATGCGGGCGACCAGCCCAGTGACCTGCGGATTTCCGCGACTTTCATCCCGAAACCGTGGCGGGCATCCGACATCCTCGCTTGGGTCGAGGAAGCGGCGGGCCGTGCTCCCGCGCAAGGCGCGGGCATAGACGTGATCGGTGGTACCGCTCCCTGACGTGCCACCGGGCCGTTCTAAAAATATCATAGATCATAGGGAAACTTGACGGGCTCCAACCGTTGGTTGGTTCAGTCCCCCGTCGATCAGTGACGGGCCATGGGTTTCCAATGACCAGCGCCGCCAATACCAATATGGCCAATATCAGCCGCCCCGGGCATTCCTATACGGTCTTCTCGGAGGCGCGGATGATGCAGAAAGTCGGCGAGGATCTACGCTTCCTTTACGGTGATATGATCGATCGTTCCGCGCCCGACGAACTGCTTCGTCTGGCGGCGCTGATCGATGAAAGGCGCAATGAAACCGAGGCCGGGCGCTAGCATCGTTCGCCCCTGCCGCGATCGGGACGACGTGATCGGTGCGGCCCGAATGACGCACGGCCGCTGAGACTTGGCGCAAGACTTGGATCGCCTCCCCATCGATGTCCTAAAACCTGATATGTCGAACGGACCCTTCCGGATCGATCTGACGAGCCCGTCATGCGTTTGAAAGCCTGCCTCGTTCTCGGCGCTTTGCTGGTCGCTGCGCCGTTATGCGAACCGGCCTTCGCCGCGACGCCCCCCAACCAGCCTGCCGACGGCCCCGGCGGTGTGGGAAACCGCTCCCTCTCGATCGTGAAGCGGGCGCTGGGACGGCCGAGTGCCGCGACCTTCGTCTTCTACTCAGCTGGTGCCGCGCCTACGGAGGGACGGCCCGTCGTGGTGTTCCTCCACGCCTGGGGGGCCCCGAACCCGCAGCCCTACGGGGCCTGGATCGATCACCTCGCCCGCGCCGGATATCTCGTGCTGTTTCCGCGCTTCCAGGAGGTCAACCGGACGCGGCCGGCTGACGCCACGGGCAATGCCGAGAAACTCGTGAAGGCCGCCCTCGCGGAACTCGAATCCGATCCCGACGCCAAACCGGATCCGAAGCGAGTCGCCCTGATCGGCCACCTCGCGGGGGCTCCGATCGCCGCCAACCTCGCCGCCGATGCCGACAGCACCGGCTTGCCCGTACCGCGCCTCGTCTTCGCCATTATGCCGGGGGGGATCGCCAGCGACGCCAAATCCAGGGGCGTCGTGCTGCGCGACCTGTCGAAGATCCCATCCGAGACACTCGTCATCACCGTCATCGGCGACCGCGATGCCCGCGCGGCGGATCTCGCCGCCAAGCGGCTCCTGCGTGAGGCGAGCGGTGTCGCGCCCGAGCGCAAACTCTTCATCCGCGCGCTCTCCGACGACCACGGCTTTCCCTCGCTGACGGCGACCTTGACCTCGCCGGGTGCCGTGGACACGGCCTATGACGGCGGAGCCATCAAGCTTCCACCGGAGCCGCCGAAGGATCCGAAGCAGCCGCCGACACCGTTCAAATGGTCGGCCGACATGTCGCTGACCGGCGAACAGACGACACTGCTCGCGCAACTGAATAATTCCCGGGCAGATAGCCTCGATTACCTCGCCTATTGGAAGACGTTCGATCTGGCCGCCGCAGCGGCGTTCGGCGGCGACGCCACCACCCTCAAGGCCAATCCGCGGCTCAGCGACATGGAACGCTGGAGCGACGGCTGGCCGGTGAAGCGTCTGGTCGTGGAGACGCCCCGTGCTGCTCCGGCGGCCGCGCATGCGCCGGCTCCGACGCCTGCGGCGGCCACGCAACCCAAGCCCAAGCCGGTGCGACGTCCCTGATCCATCACACCCGAGATGAGTCAGGGTTCAGGCGCGGGGCACCGGGGCTTGTCATCCCGGTAGCTTTTCGCAAACAGCAGGCCGGCACGGTCTTGTGCTTGCGCAACGAGCTCTACAGGTCACGATGAAGCTGTTCCACTCGCACTTCTCTCCCTTCGCGCGGAAGGTCATGGCCTGTGCCCACGTGCTGGGCATCGTCGACCGTATCGAGCTGCTACCGAGCGCGGCCCATCCGGTGAAGCGCGACGGCACCATCCTGACCCATCATCCGCTGGCACAGGTTCCGACCCTGCTAGACGACGAGGGCCACGCATTGGCCGACAGCAGGGTCATCTGCGAGTATCTCGACTCCCAAGCCGGGGGAGGACTGTTCCCCTCGGCCGGTCCCGCAAGATGGACGGCGCTCAACGACCAATCCATCGCCGACGGCATTCTCGATGCGGCCCTGCTGATCCGCTACGAACTCACGGCACGCGACGCCTCCGAACGCTCCAGCACCTGGGTGGACGGTCAGGAGGCCAAGATCCGGAGCTCGCTCGCGTCCCTCGACGCAGGGGCGGAACGCCTCCTCGGCCGGGTCGATATCGGAACGATCAGCCTGGGCTGCGCCCTCGGATATCTCGACCTGCGCTTTGCCGAACTCGGCTGGACGCGGGACCATAGGGATTTGGCGGCGTGGTTCGCGGGCTTTGCCGAACATCCCGCGATGGTGGTGACGAAACCACCGGCGGCCTGAACCGGCACCGCTTCAGCCGCCAGACTGGCGCGCGCCTTGCAAAGTTCGCCTCCGGTTCTCCGGAGGTCGCGCCATGCCCGATTTCGTTGCTGCCTTGATCACCGCCGCGGTTTTCTGCGCGGGGCTGATCCTGCTCAATGCCCTGACGCGCTGGGCGATCCAGACACAAATCGCGCCGGCGGATCTCGCCGAGAACGGAATGCTGCAATACGGGCTCGCTCTCGCCCTCGCCGGATTCACGTGGCGGCGGGCGCTCGTCGCGCAGGCCGTCCCGAACGGGGGTGGCCAAGCCCATATCGTCGGGTGAAACGGCGGCTCGGACAGGCGCCCGCTACCTCAGGCCTTGGTCTCTAGAACCAGGGCTGCGTGGTGAAACTGTAATTCACCTTCATGCCAAAGGTGTATTGGTTCTGCGATCCGAACTGGCGGCGCACCAACGGGCTCTCGGCGGATGAGCCGACGATCCGGTTATAGCCAACGTACCCAGTGGCGGCCCACCGCTCGTCGAACGTATAGGTCACAGCTCCCAATCCGCCAACGGTGACGTAGCTGTCGGGCTGGAACGGCGTCAGCGTCCCGTTGAGCGCTGCCTCGAACGGTTTGACGCCGAAATAGCGCCTGGCGAAGCTGGCATCGCCAAAGTTGAAGCGCGGGCCCACCGAGACCTGCCAGCGGTCGAAGGGCTGGATCACGTCGGCGCCGAGCGAGCCGACGAAGCCGTGATGCCCGAAGATCCCATGGCGCAGTTCGGCCCGGGCGCGCAGCCATTGCGTGGGGTAATACTCGACGAAGACACCCGGCTCGATGGCGAACTGGGCATCGCGAAGACCGAACAGGTCCCGTCGGTTGTCGCCGTAATAGCGGCCGGGCACGTACTCCGCCGTCAGCCCGGCATTGAAGAGCGGCGAATCGTAGAGCGAGAAGCTGATCCCGTCATCCGGCGACGAGAACCGGCGTGGCGTACCGGCCTTGGCGATGCTGATCGATGGGTAGCCGATGGCGGTATACTCGTTAGACCCCGGAAAACTCGGCGTCGCCTGCACCGTCGCCGTCACTGTCACGACCCAGAGATTCTGGTCCAAGGCGAGGAACGTCGGCGGCCTCTGCAACTCCATGAGGTCCGCGGCTCCGGCGCCGCTCGCCGCGATGAGCGAGCCCGCGAGGGCCAGCGCCGGCATGGCGGCAAGGCTCGTCCTTTGGGCAGGGCGCGAGGATGGGTTGAGAAGCATCGTGTCCATGACGGAGGTCATAGACACAATTCCCTAACGCATCACGACAAAGCCGACGCGACGATAGACCTATGTTGGCACCGACAAAAAATCGCTTCGGCGCGACAAGCGCGCCGAAGCGATTCTCAGATTAGAAGTAGGACTTCAACGCACCGCGGCGACGCACGTCGAGGGTAGCGCAGTGGAACGAGCCACCGAAGGGCCCATAGGACAGGAACGGCGCCGGGATCGGATCGAAGCCCCAATCCTTCAGTGCCTTGATCAAGGTCGGCTGGCTTGCATCGACGACGATCTTCTTTTCGTCGATGGCCAGCACATTGATCGACGTCCAGGGCGAGCACATCGAAATCTTGCTCATGAAGCCCTCGACCGGGTCGGGGCGGGGCGCGATGAGCACGTCCCACTTCTTGAGCACGGCGGGCAGCTTCTCGACGTCGATATAGTCCGGGTTCACCAGCACCTTGCCCGGGGCCAGGGGCATGAAGGACGAGTCGATATGCATCGGCTGCGGGCAACGGCTCTCGATCTCATGGACGCGGAAGCCCGAGCCGAGGTGGCGGCGCAGCCACTCGATCCCCATCAGGTTCGTCACGTTGGAGCGGGTGACGAAGAGGTCGCGGCCGCAGCGGACGAAATCGGCCGCGTCGAAGACCGGCTCGAACTCGTTCACGGTGAACTGCATCGGCTCGCCGGCCTTCAGGTTCGGCACGCGGTAATCGTAATTGTAGAGTTCGTCCGTCAGCTGCGGCCGAGGCGCCGAGGTCCAGCGCGCACCGTTACGAAAATATTCCTTGAACAGCGAACGGTAAGCGTCGCCCTCGAAATAGCGCGACCGCCAGCACATCGGGCTCTCGATGATCTCGTCGCCGATGACCAGGTAGGGGTCGCGCGGGCAGGCGACGCAGAAGCCACGGGAGGACCAGCGCGGGGCGTTGTACTTGCGCGAGAAATCCACCGTGTCGGGCCGACGCACCTTCACGCCCTCGCCGGCGAGAATCGAGATGAAGTTATCGAGCTCGGCCTGGGCGAGCTTCTTCATGAACTTCGGATACCGGAAGCCAGCGGCGAACCGGTAGAACGGCTGCGCTGCGCGCGGCAGGTTGAAGATCACCGTGAGGTGGTGGGACGGAATAGTCGCACCGTCGAGGCTGCCGACGATCACCTCTTCCAGAGGGTCCCACTCGTTCCATGCCATGACCGGCGATTTCGGGGCTGGCGTCCCGCGATAGGCTGCCGAATTGGCGTCGTAGGTATCGATCTGCGCGTCGGCGAGCACGGCATCCTGAGCCGTGGTGAAAGCTTCGCGGTCCATCATTCGTCCCTTGGTCGTGCCTTTGCGCGGCTGTTTCTTCGAGGCAGAAGCCTCAGCGCCGCTTTGGCTCGCACTGTGTCTATCGGGTGATAGACAACGAAATCCAAAGCTGCAACTTCCGATGAGGCCAACGTTTTCCGGAAGGCTTTTCGTCCGGGTCGTCGGTGAAATTCTCTAAAAAATCGTCCGCGCCGACGGTCGAAGGGGGATCATGAAGCGTCTGACGACATTGGCCCTCATCGTCGGCCTCTGCACAGTTGCAGGACTGTTCTTGTCATCGGGTCTCGATGACGTCGCCGCGGCAGTGGTGAGCGCCGGTTGGGGCGCTGCCATCGTCGTGCTGGCCCGCGCCGTCGCCGTCGGCTGGGCCGGTCTCGGCTGGTTCACGGTTTTCCCGCGGGACGACCGTCCGAGCCTGTGGAACTGCATTTCGCTGCGTTTCGTGCGGGAGGGCATCAACACGCTCCTCCCCGTGGCCACCGTCGGCGGCGACTTCGTCGGAGCGCGGCTGTTGACGCAGCGCGGCCTCTCCGGAGGGCTCGCCGGCGCCAGCATGTTCGTGGA
Organism: Methylobacterium sp. Leaf91; assembly: GCF_001422815.1. Lineage (GTDB taxonomy): Bacteria > Pseudomonadota > Alphaproteobacteria > Rhizobiales > Beijerinckiaceae > Methylobacterium. Next base: position 81,346 of record NZ_LMMP01000003.1, read on the forward strand.
CCTGATGACCCAGGCGGTCACCCAGTTCCTCTTCACGGTCGGCGGCGTCGCCCTGCTCGCCTGGCTGCATGGCGATGGCCCCGTGGTGCGCACCGTCGCCGGCGGCCTCGCCATCGCGGCCCCGGCTCTCGGCGCCTTCTTCCTGATCCAGCGCCGCAGCGGGCACCGCATCATCCAGGCCCTGCTGAGCCGCTTTGCCGCCGCCCGTGAATGGCGCGCGCTCGGCGCGGTCGATGTTCTGTTCGATAGCCTGCGCCGACTTTATTCCTCGCCCAAGCGGGTCGTGGGCGCCATGGGCGTGCACATGATCGGCTGGATCATCGGCGCCGCCGAAGTTTATGTGGCGCTGCATTTCATGGGTTATCCGGTGACGGTCGCCGAGGCCATCGTCATCGAAAGTCTGGCCCAGGCGGTTCGCGGTGCCGCCTTCGCCGTGCCGGGGGCGCTCGGTGCCCAGGAAGGCGGCCTCATCGCCCTCTGCGCGATCTTCGACATCCCCGCCGAGGCCGCCCTCGCGCTCTCCCTGGTGAAGCGTCTGGCCGATCTCATGGTCGGTGTGCCCGGCCTCGTCGCGTGGCACATCATGGAAGGCAAGACGGTCGCACCGGACGTGGAAGACCGGACGTTTCGGGACCAGAGGTCGGTGGAGCAGAACGCGCCGAAAGTCGGAGGCGACATTGCCCGGGCGGTGAGCCTGGATTCCATGCCCATGTCGCGGGTACCCGCCAATTCCGCGGGAAACCACATCGTGTCGCGCTCGATGGAGAGCGAGATGGAGACGCTGCGGAAATGCGCGTGAGCAGATTCGCATCGGGGCTGGTGGCCTCGACCCTTCTCGCAGCGCCCCTCCTGTCGGTCGGGCCCTCCCGTGCGGCGGAGGATGCGGCGGTGCAGACCGTACGCGGCCTCTATTCCAGCTTCGAGGGCGCCCTCAAGGCGCCCGAAGCCGACGTGAAGAGCAGGGCCCTGGTCATCGGCCCGGTGCTCGACCAGAGCATGGATTTCGCCACCATGGCGCGGGTCGCCGTGGGCGCGAAATGGAAAGGCTTCACCCCCGAGCAGCAGGGCGCGCTGACGGAAGCCTTCAAACAGTATTTCACCGCGACCTATGCCACCCGCCTGTCGCAGGCCGCCGGCGGCAAGTTCGACATCAAGCCCGAGAGTGAAGCGCGCGGCCAGAACCGCGTGGTCCAGACCGAGGTCGCCAATTCGGAGGGCGACGCCTCGCAGGTCGACTACCTCGTGGGTTCGAGCAACCGCATCCAGGACGTCTATCTCAACGGCAATGTCAGCGAGATCGCCGCCATGCGCGGCAGCTTCGCCGATCCGCTGAAGGCGGGCGGGGCGGAAAGCCTGCTGAAATTCCTTCGTGATCGGACCACGGCGATGCTCGCCGCCAAACCAAAGCCTTAGACGCAGGCCAGACGCCCCTCGTCGGGCCTGGCCGGACGAACCCGCCCGTGTCGCCTTCCAGACCTTGCGGCACCTTCAACCAAACCGTGACCGAGCTTCGCCCATCATGGACCTCACCTTGACGGATCTGCCTTCGGCGAACCTGAGCTGGCTCTCGCTCCTGTTCCAGTTCATGGCCCTGGCCGGCTGTGTCTACGGGCTGACGGCTGCCTTCCTGGCGAGCCGCTACGCACGCCGCCCCGTTCCCGTCCTGGCGGCGAACGCCGCACGCCCATCGGTGACCATCCTGAAGCCGCTCTGCGGCATGGAGCCCAATCTCTACGAGAACCTCGAGACCTTCTGCCGCCAGGACTACGCCGGCCCGATGCAGGTCGTCTTCGGCGTGCAGAACGCCACCGATCCGGCGATCGCTGTCGTGCGCCGCCTCGCCGAAACCTATCCCGACCTCAAGCTCGACCTCGTCATCGATGCGCGCCAGCACGGCTCGAATCGCAAGGTCTCCAACCTCATCAACATGTCGGCGCTGATCGCCCACGAGGTGATCGTGCTCGCCGACAGCGACATGGTGGCCAAGCCCGATTATCTGCAGCGGATCGTTGCCGAGCTCGGACAACCGGGCGTCAACGGCGTCACCTGCCTCTACCATGGCGTACCGGCGAATCGCGGCGTCTGGGCTCATCTCTCGGCGCTCGCCATCGACGTCCAGTTCCTGCCCAATGTCGTGATGGGCACCTCGCTCGGCCTGGCCAAGCCCTGCTTCGGCTCCACCATCGCCTTCACCACCAAGGCGCTCGCCGAGATGGGGGGCTTCGAGGCCTTCCGCGACGATCTCGCCGACGATTACGCGGTGGGCGAAGCCCTGCGCGCCAAGGGCGGTCTCGTGGCGATCCCGACCTTCACGATCGGGCATACCTGCGTCGACACCGATCTCGCCGGCCTGTGGAAGCACGAGTTGCGCTGGAACCGGACCATCCGCAACGTCGATCCGGCCGGGTATGCCGGCTCCATCGTCACCCATGCCTTCCCGCTGGCGCTCATCGGCGCCCTGATTCCGGGAGCCGACACGAGCGGACTCGTGGTGGCGGCCCTGGCGCTCGCCTGCCGCATCATCCTCTGCGTCCGCCTGGAGCGCGCCTTCGGTCTCGCTCCGCACCCCTACTGGCTGTTGCCGATTCGCGACATCCTCTCCTTCATGAACTTCTCCTGGAGCTTCGTGTCGGGGGCGGTGACATGGAAAGGTCACGATTATCGGGTGGTTGCGGACGGTACGCTGATCCCGGAGCGCAGCCTCGGCCACGATGCCGGCGCGTCCCCGCTCTGACTCTCGCTTCGCTCTGAACCCGCCCCATTCCCGTCCCTCGCTGAGGCCTTGAACCCCATGCGCACGCTCTTCCTCCAGGCCCCCACCTTCGACGGTTTCGATGGCGGAGCGGGCTCTCGCTACCAAGCCAAGCGCGAGATCAAGTCGTTCTGGTACCCGACCTGGCTCGCCCAGCCGGCCGCCCTCGTGCCGAACTCGAAGCTGATCGACGCCCCCCCGCACAACATCAAGCTCGCCGAGATCGTGGCCCAGGCCAACGATTTCGACCTCGTGGTGCTGCATACCTCGGTGCCGTCCTTCAAGTCCGACGTAAAGACCGTCGAGGCGCTCAAGGCCGCTAACCCCAAGCTCATCGCCGGGCTCATCGGCGCCAAGGTCGCGGTCGACGCGGCCGGCGCCATGGCCCAGGCCCCGTGTATCGATTTCTGTGCCCGCAACGAGTTCGACTTCACCGTCAAGGAAGTCGCCGACGGCACGCCGATGTCCGAGATCAAGGGCCTGTCCTACCGGGACGCCAATGGAGTCGTGGTCCATAACGAGGACCGCGAAATCATGACGGACATGGACCAGCTGCCCTTCGTCACCTCGGTCTACAAGCGCGACCTCCAGATGGAGAAGTACTTCATCGGGTACCTCAAGCACCCCTACATCTCGTTCTATTCGGGCCGTGGCTGCAAGAGCCGCTGCACCTTCTGCCTCTGGCCGCAGACCGTGGGTGGCCACACCTACCGCACCCGTTCGGTCGCGCATGTGATCGAAGAGATCAAGTACTGCCTGAAGGAGTTTCCGCAGACGAAGGAGTTCTTCTTCGACGACGACACCTTCACCGACAATCTCCCGCGCGCCGAGGAGATCGCCCGCGAACTCGGCAAGCTCGGCGTGACCTGGTCGTGCAATGCCAAGGCGAACGTGCCGCGCGAGACCCTGAAGGTGCTCAAGGAGAACGGCCTTCGCCTGCTCCTCGTCGGCTACGAGTCCGGCAACCAGAAGATCTTGAACAACATCAAGAAGGGCATGCGCGTCGAGGTGGCCGAGAAGTTCACCAAGGATTGCCACGACCTCGGCATCGCCATCCACGGCACCTTCATCGTCGGCCTGCCGGGCGAAACCCGCGAGACGATCCAGGAGACGATCGCCTTCGCCAAGCGCATCAACCCGCACACGATCCAGGCGTCGCTGGCCGCCCCTTACCCGGGCACCTTCCTCTACAAGCAGGCCGTAGAGAACGGCTGGCTCGACGTGGAGAATGCCGAGCTCGTCGACGAGAACGGCGTGCAGATCGCCCCGCTGCACTACCCGCACCTGTCGCATTCCGAGATCTTCGCGGCGGTCGAGGAATTCTACCGGAAGTTCTACTTCCGCGCCCCGAAGATCGCCTCCATCGTCTCCGAGATGGTGCGCTCGCCCGACATGATGAAGCGCCGCCTGCGCGAGGGTGTGGAATTCTACCGCTTCCTCAAGGAGCGTCAGACCGGCACGTCAAAAGCCGCCTGATCCTCAGGTCGCCCAACCTTCATCGCACGTCACTACCAGCGGCCGGGCTCATCGCCCGGCCGTTCTTGTTCGGGCGCCCGCCGGGTGGTGGTCAGGGCTCGGAAAGCCGGTTCCGACCCCACTCCGCCTGCTCTAGATCCTTGGCGCGGCGCTCGTACGGGCGCGGTCAACGACGAAAGGGTTCGCCTTTCTGCTGTTTGGGCAGCCTCGAACGTTCTCCGGTTCCGACCTTCGGGCAGTCTGGATCGGGCTCTGCAGGCCACAGGCGTTCGCCCGTTCCCACTGCGACGGAGGCTGGCCGGCGGCGGGAGGGATACGTTGTTCCGACCGGATGCCGAAGAGCACCCCTGAGCTCGTGAACCTGCGCCTCCTTCAAGCCCTCTCGGGCGGGAAAGGCGGCGCGACTCTGGACCACGGCCGCGATGCTTTCGCCGGCGTATCGCCCGACCACCCGAACGACGAGGACCATCGAGCATGACCAAGGCCGCCAGGAAACGCCTGATCGTGACCGCCGACGATTTCGGCCTGAGCCGGGAAGTGAACGAGGCTGTCGAGCAGGCCCATCGCGAGGGCATCCTCACCGCTGCCAGCCTGATGGTCTCGGCACCGGCGGCGGCCGACGCGGTGGCCCGCGCCCGGCGCCTTCCCTCCCTTCGCGTCGGACTGCACCTCGTCATGGTCGAGGCCTGGCCGACGCTTCCCCCGGCCGAACTGCCCGACCTCGTGGATGCGGACGGGCTGATCCGACGCGACATGGGTCGCCTCGGCCTCGACCTCGCGGTGAAACCTTCGGCACGGCGGCAGCTTTCAGCGGAAATCACAGCGCAGTTCGAAGCTTACAGAGCCACTGGCCTACCCCTCGACCACGTCAACGCCCACAAGCATTTCCATGTGCATCCGCTCATCGCCGGGCGCGTCCTGGCCATCGGCCGGGGATACGGCTTGCGGGCGATCCGGGTGCCGCGCGAGCCCCGCGCCGTGCTACGCGCCGCCGAGCCCAGCGCGACCCCGAAGCCCGCCCTCGATATCGCCCCCTGGGCCGGGCTCCTCGCGGTTCGCGCCCGCCAGGCCGGCCTGCTGATCCCCGACCGTACCCTGGGCTTGGCATGGTCCGGCGCGATGACTCCGCAGCGTGTGGCGGGGCTCCTGGGGCACCTGCCGGATGGGTTGACCGAGCTCTATACCCATCCCGCCACGCGCGGCGGCTTCCCCGGCGAGGCGCCGGGCTACGCCTATGCGGCAGAGCGCGACGCCCTGATCTCGCCGGAGGCAATCGACGCGATCAGGCAGGTCGGCGCGGACAGAGGCGGCTTCTCGGATTTCCTGTAGCCGTCCGATCGCAGGAACGGACACGAAAAAGGCCGCCGTCGCTTGACGCGACGGCGGCCTTTTCATTGGCGAACTGGAGAAATCCGAGGATCGGCAGTCCCGGCCTATTTGGCCGAGACCGGCTCCGGCCTCGGGGCTTTCACGCCGGCCATGACCTCGTCGCCTTCGGGACGGTTCGGGTCAGGCTGCTCCGGCGGGGGACCGAGGAAGGCGGGAACCACGAAGAAGGCGGCGACAAGGGTGAAGAACAGCGACAGGGCCAGGAGCTTGCCCATGCTGGCCGTGCCGGGATGGCTCGACAGGACGAGCGAACCGAAGGCCGTGCCGGTGGTGAGCGCCGAGAAGAAGATCGCACGCGTCAGGCTGGAGGCCAGCATGTCGGTGACGCCCGCCCTCCAGGCGATGACGTAGTAGATGTGGAAGGCGACACCCACCGCCAACATAAGCGGCAGGGCGATGATGTTGGCGAAGTTCAGCGGCATGCCGACCACGTGCAGCGCCATCAGCGTCCACAAGGTCGCCAGCACCAGCGGACCGAGCGTCATCGCCACGTCCCAGGGCTTACGCAGCGCCACCGACAGAATGATGAAGATGGCCACCAGGGCCGTCAGCGCCGCCTGAACGAAGGCGCCGAGGATGGTGTAGCTCGACGAGGTCGTGGCGACGGGAGCACCGGTGGCGTGGGGTGCGACCGACTGCACCTCCTTGGCGAAGCGGCGCAGAACCACGTTGTCGTTGGCATCCCCGCTCGGATGCACCTCGATCCGCGCCCGACCGTCCGAGGCGATCCACTCGGCCTTCAGCTTCGGCGGGATGTTGTCGAGGGTGACCTTCTCTGGAGCCAGCAGGCTCCGAAGGCGGACCAGCAGGGTCTTCAGGTCGGTGGTGACGGCGACGTTCGCCGCCTCCCGAATCTGCGGGGTCGCGGTCGAGAGTGCGTCGAGAGTGCCGGACAGGGAGCCCGCGGCCTTCGCGCCACCGGCATTGCCCGTCGCGATCCCCTTCAGGGCAGCGGCAGCCTCCTTCAACGCCTTGACCGTATCTGCATCAGTCGGCGGCGGCGGCTTGCGGACGGGATTGAGGATCGGTCCGAGGAGCTCGGCCGTCTCCGCGATGGTCGCGAGCTTCTGGTCCTGGTCCGGCGGCACGAAGGTATCGATATCGATGACCTTCGCGACGGAGGGGAGGGCCTTCAGCTTGGCGGCGAGTTCGGGCACTGCCGCGACCGAAGGCGCGATCACGTCGATGAGGTTCGGGCTCGTCTCGGGATCCTTGATCAGGTCGAGATAGGTCGAGATCGATTCGACCTTGGTGCTGCGCAGGTGCATCGGGTTCGAGTCGAACGGCAGCTTGAACAGGAGCGGGATGCCCGCCACCGTGATCACGCCGACGATGATGAGCACCAGCTTGCGGTTCCGGATGATCCAGGGATCGACGCCCGACAGCCAGGTCGTCTCCACCGCCCGCGCTTCACCCTTGGGCTTGAAGACGGCGATGAGGGCGGGGAGCAGGGTCAGCGAGAACAGATACGCCACGATCATGCCGACGCCGGCGATGAGACCGAGCTCGGACACGCCACGGAAGGCGGTTGGCAGGAAGGCGAAGAAGCCCGCCAGGAGCGAGATGGCAGCGAGGCTCAGAGACCAGCCGACCCCGCGCGCTGCGGCGCGGATCGCGCTCGACAGGTCGGGCTGCTCGAACCGGTCGGCCCTGTAGCGTACGGCGAACTGGATGCCGAAATCGATCCCCAACCCCACGAACAGGGCCGTGAACGCCACCGAGATTGGGTTCAGCTCGCCCACCATGAGGAGGCCGAGGGCGGTGGTGACGATGAGACCCGCGAAGGTGGTGATGATCACCGCCGTGACCAGGGACGGCGAGCGCAGGGCCAGCCACAGGAACAGCACGATCGCCGCGACGGTGACGCCGTTATTGAGGAGCGCGTCGTCCGAGAGCGTGGCGAACTCGTCATCCGCCACGGCCACCGGGCCGGTGAGGCGCATGCGCGGATTGTCGGCCGCATCGAGGCCGCCGAGGGTGTTGATCTTCAGGTCGGTGGCAAGGCCACGGATGAGCTTCGTCGCATCCGCGCCGGGCTGGAGCGCGGCATAATCCAGCTTCGGCTGGATCATGATGAACTTGCGCAGCTCGGTACTCTGGGCCTTGCCGCCGGAGAGGAGCAATTGCCAGGACAGACGTGCGGGCTCGCCGGCCAGCACCTTACGCAGGACCTCGTCGATCCGCGTCATCGGACCGTCCAGGTCTTCGAGCTTGGCATCGCCGCTCTTGATGCCCTTGGCCCCGAGGCCGAGCACCCGCATGACGCCGCGCAGGGTCGGGTCGGCCGCGAGCGGACCGAGGAGCCCCTGCTGCTGGACGAGTTGCTCCATGGTCTTGGTCAGCTCCTCCTGCGGCATCAGCAGGAAGCCGTTCTTGTCGTAGAAGGGCCCGCCATCCGGGCGGTACACCGTCTCGATCTGTTCGGGATGGTCGAGCAGCGCCTTGGCGAGGGAGGCGGCCGCCTCCTCGGCAACCTCGGGCGTCTTGCCGTCGATCACCGCCACGAGCGTTCCGGTCCGTTGGGGGAACGCCTTCTCGTAATTGATCTCGTCCTGCCGCCAGGGCACGTCCTTATCGATCAGACGCTCGACATCGGTGTTGATCCGGAACAGATGCGCGCCGAGCGCTGCGCTTCCGATGGTGAGAATCGCCACGAGAGTGATGACGAGCCAACGCCTGTGGACGGAAAACGCGACGAGACGTTCGATCACAAGTATCCTGCCTGCCTAGCGACGCGGTCGCCCGAATGAGTCCGCCGGTCCCCGCGGATGCGTGGGACGGCCGGTACGTTCGACGTGGAACCGGTCTTGGTCCGGATGTCGGTTACCATCTGTCGGCGCGATCCACGAGTCCCTGGCCACGAGTCCCTGCCAAAGGCTCCTGACAAGGATCGTGACAGAAATTCCTTTGAGAACCGCCGCGACGCGCCGCTTCTCGCAGATGGGTCGTGCCGACGAGATATCCAATCTCGACCGCGCTCATACCAGTGGGAGCACCTCGCGGTCGACCGTTTCCGTAGTCATCCGCAGGTAGAAATGCAACGAGACAGGGTTATCGGGCGCGGTTCAAGGGATGAGGTGCGTCCGCGCACTGCGGATGAGCTTCGCTGCGGCGCAAGGCGAAACCCCAGCTCGGACATGCCCGGGGCGCCGCATGGCAGAGTGATGCCGATGACGTGATCACGGCCCGGCGCAGTTCAGGCATACCCTGACCGACTAGGAAAAAGCACCGTGCTTTGGGATAAGGTCCGTCATCATGGCGCGGCGGACGTCATCTTGGACCAATGTGCCACGCTCTACCTGTGGCTGGCACGCTCTACCTGTGGCTGGATTGTCCCAGGATCGCTCAAACACGTCCCGTCCGCCCACCAAGGCGTCCCCATCGACCGTGGTTCTAACCTAGTTCGCTGGAATTCCGCCGCTTTTCACGGTAATGCACCCGATCATATCGGGGCCAAAAATAAGGAGCCGCGTCTTGGGTATTCCCCTCCGTTACGTCGCGAAGATTGGCGGCTACATTCTTAAGCAGCACCTCACCGGTCGCAAGCGCTACCCGCTCGTGATGATGATGGAGCCGCTGTTCCGCTGCAATCTCGCCTGCGCCGGCTGTGGAAAAATCGATTACCCGGACGAGATCCTGAACAAGCGCCTGCCCGTGGCCGACGCCCTGGAATCCGTGCGCGAGTGCGGCGCACCCATGGTCGTGATCGCCGGTGGCGAGCCGCTGCTCCACAAGGACCTGCCGCAGATCGTCGAGGGCATCATCGCGCAGAAGAAATTCGCGATCGTCTGCACGAACGCGCTGCTGCTCGAGAAGAAGATCAAGGACTACAAGCCCAGCCCGTACTTCACCTGGTCGATCCATCTCGATGGCGACAAGGAGATGCACGACCAGTCGGTGTGCCAGCGTGGCGTCTACGACAAGGCTGTCTCCGCCATCGCCAAGGCGAAGGAGATGGGCTTCCGCGTCACCATCAACTGCACCTTCTTCAACAATTCCTCGGCCGACAAGATCGCCGACTTCTTCGACACCGTGACGAAGCTCGGCATCGACGGCATCACCGTCTCGCCCGGCTATGCCTACGAGCGTGCGCCCGACCAGCAGCACTTCCTGAACCGCAAGGCCACGAAGGACCTGTTCCGCGGCGTGTTCCGGCACGGCAAGGAGAAGGGCCGCCAGAACTGGACCTTCCAGCAGTCGGGCCTGTTCCTCGACTTCCTGGCCGGTAACCAGACCTACCATTGCACCCCGTGGGGCAACCCGACCCGCACCGTGTTCGGCTGGCAGAAGCCCTGCTACCTGCTCGGCGAGGGCTACGCCGCCACCTTCAAGGAGCTGATGGAGGAGACGGACTGGGATTCCTACGGCACCGGCAATTACGAGAAGTGCGCCGATTGCATGGTCCATTCCGGATATGAGGCCTCCTCGGTGGTCGATTCCGTGAAGAAGCCCTGGAAGCCACTGATCCACGCCATCCGTGGGATCAAGACCGAGGGCGAGATGGCTCCCGAGGTCAGCCTCGAGAACCAGCGCCCGGCCGAGTTCGTGTTCTCGCGCAACGTGGCGCAGAAGCTGTCCGAGATCAAAGCTTCGGGCGTCGACACCAAGCGTGAGGCCCGCAACCGCACGGCGGCCTGACGCCACGCGGAAGCCGTTCACGCGTCAATAAAAAGCCCCGCGATGCAGCAGCATCGCGGGGCTTTTCGTTAGTCGTATCGATTGAATACGGCGGGCAGCTACCGTGCGGCATCACCGGCAGAGCGTCGTGCGCCGGGGTCATCGAAGTCCGGCACGAGGCCAGGACGGCAGCGAGCCAGAGCGGCGAAGGCTCTTCCAGAATCCCTGGCCAGACGGATCAGAGCCGGCAGATGGGTCGGGTTCCGACCGAGGGCGGTGAGAACGGCGATGATGTCAGGGTCGCCGTTCGGCTTCAGTGCCGTCGTGACGAAGGCGGGCAGAGCGCGCTCGGCCGGGTCACAGACCACGCGGATCGCGGCGAACGGAATGCCGTGGCGAGCCGCGAAATCCGCCGCCACATGGGATTCCATATCGACCGCCGCCGCTCCGGTACGGGCATGCAGTTCGGCCTTCGCGGTCACGCTCACGACCGCTGCGTCGACCCCGGCGAGGTCCGCCGAGTGCGTCGTCAGGTCGGCTCTCGACAGGGCGGAGTGAATCGCGTCGCGCAGGGCGGCGTCGGTCTCGCGGCGTCCCGTTTCATCGGCGATGCCGGTGGCGATCACCACGTCGCCGGGGACCAGTGACGGATCGAGCCCTCCTGCGATGCCGAAGCTGATCGCGGCACGACATCCGGGCTCCCGGCGAAGGGCGAGCAGCGCACGAAGGCGCTCCGGAGATCCACCCGCTCCCACGGCCTCGATTCCGGGACCGGCGGCAAGCCGAGCCTCCTTGGAGAGTCCGGTGACGACGAGGATGGGGAGCATGGGATTTCCAGCCAGCACTCCCTCCCCCTCTGCGGGGGAGGGTGGCCCTCGCGTCAGCGAGGGTCGGGAGAGGGGAGCGACGTTTCCGGAGAGGCCCCCCTCCCGCATGCTCCGCAGGCACTCTCTCCCACAGAGGGGAGAGGGGCGAGGAGAGCCTACATCCCGTAGGCGACAGACCGCGTGTTGCTACGCTTGAGGTTGCGGTAGCGCGCCATGGCCCAGAGCGGGAAGAATTTCGGGTAGCCATGGTAGCGCAGGTAGAACACCCGCGGGAACCCGGTCGCCGTATAGCGCTCCTCCGACCAGAACCCGTCCGCGCCCTGCGTCCGTGTCAGGTAGTTGATGCCGCGCGTCACCGCCGGATCGTCGGCCTCGCCCGCCGCCATCAGGGCGAGGAGAGCCCAGGCGGTCTGGGACGCGGTGGAATAACCGGGCTCGAAGGCCGGGTCGATCTTGTACGACGAGGCATCCTCGCCCCAGCCGCCATCGGGGTTCTGGATGCGGATCAACCAGGACACCGACTTGCGGATCTCCGGCGAGGCCGAATCGACGCCGGCGGCGTTGAGCGCGCAGAGCACCGACCAGGTGCCATAGATGAAGTTCATCCCCCAGCGCCCGTACCAGGAGCCATCCTCCTCCTGATCGTCGAGGAGGTATTTCACGCCGCGATCGAGCGCCTTCGAGGTCTCCCGGGTCTCGCCGAGCTGCGACAGCATCGAGACGACGCGGGCCGTGACGTCGGCGGTCGGCGGGTCGAGGAGGGCGCCGTGATCCGAGAACGGGATGTTGTTGAGGTAATGATGGTTGTTGTCGGCGTCGAACGCCGCCCAGCCGCCGTCGCTCGATTGCAGGCCCTCGACCCATTCCCGCGCACGGGCGATGGAGACGGCATAATCCGGTACGTCGGCGACGAGACCGTGCTGGCGCATCGCCCGGTCCATCGCCATCACTACCACGGCGGTGTCGTCGAGATCGGGGAAATGCGGGTTGGCGTATTGGAACGCCCAGCCGCCGGGGCGGACATTGGGACGGCCGGCCGCCCAGTCGCCCTTGATGTCGAGCACTTGGAGCGGACGCAGCCAATCGAGCCCGCGCCGGGCCTGGTGCTCGGCATCGGAGCCGCCGGCTTCGAGCAGGGCGTGACCGGCCAAGGCCGTATCCCAGACCGGCGAGAGGCAGGGCTGGACATAGGCCTCGTGCTCCTTGACGACGACCAGCTTCTCGACCGCCTCGCAGGCGATCAGCACCTGCGGGTGATCGGCCGGATAGCCGAGCACTTCGTACATGAGCACGGTGTTGACCATGGCCGGGAAGATGGCGCCGAGGCCGTCCTCGCCGTTGAGGCGCTCGCTCGTCCAGGCCACGGCCTTGTCGATGCCGCGCTGGCGGCGCTTCTTCGGGAAGTAATCCTGCGTGACCTGCAGCAGCCGGTCGATGGCGCCGAAGATCGGCGTCCAGGGCCAGGTCGCATGCGGGCTGCCCGGCCAGGAGCGTACATGCTCCGGCGGCGTCACGAACAGTTCGGGAATGCCGAGGCCGAGCGGGTTCTTGGCAAGGGGCTTCTTCGCCTGCAGCACCAGCAGGGGCACGATCACGCAGCGTGCCCAATAGGAGATCTTGTCGAGGTGGAAGGGAAACCACTTCGGCAGATGCATGATCTCGACGGGCATCACCGGCACGGCGCGCCAGGGCACCTCGCCGAACAGAGCCAGCAGGAACCGGGTGAACACGTTGGAATTGGCGGCACCGCCACGCGACAGGATCGCCTCGCGGGCGCGACGCATGTGGGGCGCCTCGATCGAGTCGCCGACGAATTTCAGTGCGTAATAGGCTTTCACACTGGCGCTCATGTCGAACGGCCCGTCATGGACCAGCGACCACCCGCCATGCTTTCCTTGCGTCCGGCGCAGGTAATTGCCAATCTTGGCCAGCAGTTCGGGCGGAATGGTCGTCGCCCGGAACTGGTGGAACATGATGTATTCGGAGGGGATCGTCGCATCCGCTTCGAGTTCGAAACAGAGATGCCCGTCCACATGGACGAGATTCGTCAGGGCCTGCGTCGCCCGCATGACTCCATGCTCGACGTCGTCCAGGGAAATCTCCTGGGTCTTGGGACGCTGGAGCGTCTCGACCTTCTTGAATGCCTCTCGCATCATCCTCGCCTCAGTGCCGCCTGATGCGGCCCCTTCCTCACGCCGCGCCGCGCGTCACAGCTTCACGGCGCGCAGGCGCGCCTTTAAGGAGCGCTTGCGCGGCCGTCGTTCCCGAACGGATCGCTCCCTCTATCGTCGATGGCAGGCCGGTCGCGGTCCAGTCGCCCGCCAGGACGAGATTGTCGTGGGCCGTCACGGCACTCGCGCGCCGCGCGGCCTCTTCGGGCGTCGCCGCGAAGGTCGCCCGTTTCTCCTTGACGATCTGCCAGCTTGGCAGTTCCGGTGCAAGTCCGGTCAAAGTCGAGATCTCGGCCCAGATCTGCTTCGCCAAGTCTTCCCGCGGCATATCCAGCAGGCGATCGGCACCGCTGATGGTGACCGACAGTCGATCCGGATAGGCGAATAGCCATTCCGTCAAACCGTTCACCACACCGAGCAATAACGGCGAGCCCTGTGGAGGAAGGATCGCGAAATGAGCATTGACGATGGAGCGGTAGGATTGCGGAGCCGAAAGTCCTGGGATCAGGTCGGTCGCGACCCAGGGCGGCAGGGCCAGCACCACCGAATCATCGGGACCGAGCGTCACCGATTCGTCGTTGAACAAGAGGGTATCGACCCGACCCGCATCGGCGCCGAGGCCGCGCAGGCGACGACCGAAGCGCATCTCGGCGCCGTGCTTGGCCAGATACGACAAGGCGGGATCGACGAAGGCGACCGAAAGGCCGCCGACGGCGATGAGGGGCCGACAAGCGGCGCCGCCCGCGCCCAGGGTTTCGCGCAGGATCGTGGCGGCGAGCCCGACATCGCTTTCCTGCGGATCGGTGTTCAGGGCGGCGAGCAGCACCGGATGCCAGAGGCGCTCGTAGAGCGGCCCGGAACATTCCATGCGCTCGCCGATCGTGCCCGCACGGCCCGGCGCCTTGCCCGAGGCGGCCCGGAGGATGCTCAGAGGCGCGAGATAATCCATCGCCCGGCTGCCCGGCACCCGCCGCGACGCCTGGAGCACCCACCACGGCACCCGCCCGGCATTCGGCCGAAGGGTCCAGCGCTCACCTGTCTTCAGATCGGCGAAGGGGAATTCGGCCTCCTCCGGCCCGGTCAGGGCATCGGCGGGGGCGCCCACCAGCTTCAGGAAGTCGAGGGACGAACGGTTGCCCGACAGCAACAGGTGGTTGCCGTTGTCGATGGTCAGGCCGAGCGTCGAGTCATAGTAGGAGCGGCAGCGCCCGCCCGCCTGCTTGGCCGCTTCATGGACGACCACGCGCCGACCGTGCTCGGCGAGGGACACCGCCGCGGACAGGCCCGCAAGCCCTGCACCGACGACATGGACCGTTCCGGTCTGCATTTGCGTCATCATACAATCCCGTGGCGCAGCGCGACGCCGAGCAGGGCCAGCTTCGAGGGCTTCACGCGCACGCGGGGCCTGACCCAGCCGCGCTTCAGCACCGCGTCGAGATAGAGCCGGTAGGCCGCCGCCATTAGGCGAGGGGCCTTCGTCTCCTTGCGCGGATTACGGTCGATGATCGTCCAGGTGTCGCGGTAATGGGCTTCCGCCTCCCTCGCCACGGCGATGCAGACCTCGCCGATGCGCGGATGAGCGATGGCGGCCTCGGGCGTCGGATCGGTAAGGCCGATGGCGGCGAGCTTCTCGCGCGGCAGGTAAAGACGGCCGCGCTCCGCATCCTCGTCGATGTCGCGCAGGATGTTGGTGAGCTGCAGCGCGCGGCCCTCGTGATGGGCGAGGCGGATGCCATCGGCCTCGGGCAGGCCGAAGATGCGCACGGACAGCCGCCCGACCGCGCTGGCGACCCGGTCGCAATAGAGATCGAGGGTGGCCTCGTCGGGGGCGACGATATCCTCGAACGCATCCATCGCCATGCCGTCGATGACCGCCTGGAAATCCTCGCGGAGCAATCCGTAGCGGCGGATGGGTACCACGAGGTCGCGCACGCGCGGAGCCGGGTTTCCGGCATAAAGGGCATCGATATCGGCGCGCCAGCGGTCGAGTTCGGCCGCGCGGACGGGCGCCGGCCCACCATCGTCGGCGACGTCGTCCACCGAACGGCAGAAGGCGTAGACCGCGTACATCGCCTCCCGGCGATCCTTCGGCAGCAGCCGCATGGCGGTGTAGAACGAAGACCCGGCGGCCGGCAGGGCGGCGTCCTGCGCCATCGCGGGTTCCTGGGCGGGTGATGCGGTGGCGCTCATGACTGCGCTCCCTGACTCGCGACGCGCGTGGAGTGTCGGCGCAGGATGCGCGAGCGGAACGGACGCCGCGCCAGGGTCGAGGCGATTCCGCCCAGAGCCGTCAGGGCAAAGCCCGCCTTGCCGTGATGGACCTTCTCGGAAAGCGGGTCGCGCGTGAGCAGCCCCTTCGTGAGCACCACGGCGAGGCGGTGGATCGCCGCGATCTCGAGGCTCAGGCGCAGGTCGTCGATCAGGTCGGGCAGTACCGCGCCCTCGTCGAGGAGGAGCATGGTCCGCTCGGCGAGTTCACGGATGACCGCGCGCAGGGCAGGGGAGGCCTCGTCGGCGGCGAGCGCGTCCACGGAGACGCCGTGGCGCTCCAGCACGTCCCGCGGCAGGTAGACCCGGTCGTTGCGGCGATAATCCTTCGCGCAATCCTGCAGGTGGTTGATGATCTGGAGCGCGGCGCAGATCGCGTCCGACGGTCCCCAGACCACGGCCGGGTCCTCGCCATGAATGTCGAGGACGAAGCGGCCCACGGGCATGGCCGAGAGACGGCAATAGGCGATGAGGTCGTCCCAATCCTCATACCGGTTCTTCCGCGCGTCGAGGCGGAAGGCGTCGAGGAGTTCGAGGGCGTGCGTCGCCGGAAGGCCGCGCGCGGCGAGTTCCCGCTTCAGCGGCTCAGCCTCACGGTCGGAGGGCCCCTTGCCGGTCAGCGCGTCGGCGAGGTTGTCGAGAAGCTCGACCTTGCGCTCGGGCGACAGCTCGGCGTGGTCGGCGACGTCGTCGCCCGCACGCACGAAATCGTAGAAAGCCAGGATCGCGCCGCGATTCTTCGGGTGGATCAGGTGGGAGGCGACGGGAAAGTTCTCGTCCTTGTGCCCCTTGCCCGAACGCGCGTCCGTCGCGCTGTCGAGGGTTGCGGTCACTTCAGATATCCCGATTGGCGGAACCAGCCGAGGGCGTCCGACAGCCCCTCGCGGTAGGGCCGCGCGGAATAGCCGAGTTCGGCCCGTGCCTTGGCATCGGTGAAGAACATGCGGTAGCGGGACATCTTGATGCCGTCGATGGTCGCGAAGGGCGTCTTGCCGGTGATCCGGGCCATCTGTTCGGAGATGAACGCAATAGGATAGACCACGGCGCGCGGCAGGTTGATGGTCGGCGCCTTGCGGCCGACCATGCCGGCGATGTCGGCGAGCATCTGCGACAGAAGCACGTTCTCGCCGCCCAGAATGTAGCGCTCGCCGGTGCGGCCATGGCGCAGGGCCAGGAGATGGCCGTGGGCGACGTCGTCCACATGGGCGAGGTTGAGGCCGGTATCGACGAAGGCGGGCATCCGCCCGAGGGCCGCCTCGACGATGATCCGCCCGGTGGGGGTCGGCTTGACGTCGCGGGGGCCGATGGGCGTCGACGGGTTTACGATGACCACGGGCAGGCCGTTACGCGCCGCCATCTCCTCGACCACGCGCTCGGAGACGACCTTGCTGCGCTTGTAGGCGCCAATGGCCGTGCCGGGGGTGAGAGGACGCGTTTCGTCGGCGGGCGTGCCGTCGTCATGCGGCTTGATGGTGGCGACGCTGGATGTGTAGACGATCCGCTCGATCCCCGCCCTCAGCGCCTCCTCCATGAGGATGATGGCGCCGTCGCGGTTGGTGCGGACGATCTCTTCCGGGTCTGGCGCCCAGAGCCGGTAATCGGCGGCGGCGTGGACGAGGTAGCGCTGGCCAGCGAGAGCGGCGGCGACCGACGCGCGATCGCGCATGTCGCCCTCGACGATCTCGACGTCGTTCCAGACGAGGTTGGTGCGCGGGGAGGAGGCCCGCACCATGATCCGCACGGAGAAGCCGGCCTTGCGGAACACGTCCACGAGGGCGGCACCGAGGAACCCACTCGCTCCGGTGATGAGAACCGGGCCGGCTTCGTAACGGTTCTCGTCGAACCTGCCGGAGGAGGTGGCCTCTGTCATTTCTCTCGTAGGGTCAGGGGATTGCACAGGAAGACGCGCCGGTGCGAACCGGCATTATGCCCGGTCTTTTCTCATCGATAGGCGAGGCGAACAAGCGCAGCGCGGCCACACACGGAGACTTCCGTGCGCGGCCACACGCCAGGGGCCGGAGGTCAGGCGAGACGCAGACGTCCGGCCTTCTGCTCGGGCAGGGTGGCCTGAACGGTGCGGACGATGCTGTCGGCGTCGAGGCCGGCCTCGGCATACATGGTGTCGGGGCTGTTGTGGTCCTGGTAGGTGTCCGGCAGCGTCAGCGTCCGCACCCGCACCCGGCCCGTGTCCAGCGCGCCCTTCTCCGACAGGAGATGCAGCACCATAGCCCCGAAACCGCCGACCGAGCCCTCTTCCAGGGTGATCAGAACCTCGTGGCTCGCCGCCAGCGTCTCGAGMAGGTCGGCCGCCTTCAAGGCTTCGCCCAGACGCGTGCCCAGGCTCARCAGCGCCACCCGTGYGCCCTCGGGACGCCGCACGATCCGGCCCTTGCCGATCGGCAGCGGCACGCCGCGCTCGGGCAGGTCGACACCGACCCCCTCGCCGCGCGGATAGCGCAGCGCGATSGGGCCGCTGTCATGGGCATGCTGGGTCGCCACCATGTGGACCAGCTCGGCCTCGTCGGAGGCCGCCATCACCGTCATGTTCGGCAGGCAACAGAGATAAGCGAGATCGAACGCGCCCGCATGAGTCGCCCCGTCCGCACCCACCAGCCCCGCCCGGTCGAGGCAGAACCGCACGGGCAGGTTCTGCARMGCCACGTCGTGCACGACCTGATCGTAGGCCCGCTGCAGGAAGGTCGAGTAGATCGCCACGAACGGCTTGTAGCCCTCCGTCGCCAGACCGCCGGCGAACGTCACCGCATGCTGCTCGGCGATGCCCACATCGAAGGTCCGGTCCGGATGCGCCTTGCCGAACAGGTCGATCCCGGTGCCGCCNCAGACCGCCGGCGAACGTCACCGCATGCTGCTCGGCGATGCCCACATCGAAGGTCCGGTCCGGATGCGCCTTGCCGAACAGGTCGATCCCGGTGCCGCCCGGCATCGCCGCGGTGATCGCCACCACCTTGTCGTCGGCATCCGCCGCCTTGATCAGGCTCTCACCGAAGACGCGGGTATAGGCCGGCGCGTTCGGCTTGGCCTTGGCCTGGACGCCCGACAGSACGTCGAACTTCACCACCCCGTGGTAGCGGTCGGCCGACGCCTCGGCCGGGGCGTAGCCCTTGCCCTTCTGGGTSACGACATGGAGCAGGATCGGGCCCTGGTCCGAATCGCGCACGTTCTTCAGGATCGGCAGGAGATGGTCGAGGTTGTGCCCGTCGACCGGGCCGACATAGTGGAAGCCCATCTCCTCGAACATCGTGCCGCCGCCCACCACCAGGGAACGGGCGTATTCCTCCGCCGCCGCCGCACGCTGGTAGATCGCCTTCGGCAGCAGCTTGCCGAGCTGCTTGGCCGTCTCGCGCAGGCCGCGATAGGTCCCGCCCGAAGCGAGCCTGGCGAAATAGGCCGACATCGCCCCCACCGGCGGGGCGATCGACATGTCGTTGTCGTTCAGGATCACGATGAGGCGCGAATGCAGCGCGCCGGCATTGTTCATCGCCTCGTAGGCCATGCCCGCCGACATCGAACCGTCGCCGATCACCGCCACCATGTTGCGGCGCTTCGGAGCGGGCTGGCCCTTGGCCTTGGCCGTCGACTCGTCGAGATCGCGGCCCACCGCCATGCCRAGCGCCGCCGAGATCGAGGTCGAGGAATGCGCCGCCCCGAACGGGTCGTAGACRCTCTCCGACCGCTTGGTGAAGCCCGACAGCCCGCCCGGCTGGCGCAGCGTCCGGATCCGGTCGCGCCGCCCCGTCAGGATCTTGTGCGGGTAGGCCTGGTGCCCGACATCCCACACGATCCGGTCGTCGGGCGTGTCGAACACGTGATGCAGCGCCACCGTNCGCCGCCCCGTCAGGATCTTGTGCGGGTAGGCCTGGTGCCCGACATCCCACACGATCCGGTCGTCGGGCGTGTCGAACACGTGATGCAGCGCCACCGTCAGCTCGACCACGCCGAGCCCCGACCCGAGGTGACCGCCCGTCACCGACACCGCGTCGATCATCTCCAGACGCACAGCGTCCGCCACCGCCTGAAGCTGGCTCTCGGGAAGCGCGCGAAGAGCAGACGTCTCGTCAAGCCCGTCGAGGATCGAGGTTTCTATCCGTGACANCACAGCGTCCGCCACCGCCTGAAGCTGGCTCTCGGGAAGCGCGCGAAGAGCAGACGTCTCGTCAAGCCCGTCGAGGATCGAGGTTTCTATCCGTGACACCGAATCAACCTCACGTCCGGAGGGAAGATAAGCGCGCAACTTGTTGCGGCAGATGAATATTTTCGAAAGAGCCACAGATCATCACGACCTCCTGGGCTCAGCCGACATCGAGGGGAGCGACCCCCGCCGCGCGCCCATCGGGCCCCAGCGTGATCGTCTGGATCCGCGCCTCGGCCTTCCGCAGCAGGCCTTCGCAATGCCGCTTCAGGGCCTCGCCGCGCTCGTAGATCGTAACCGACTCGTCCAGGGGCACATCGCCCTTCTCGAGCCGACGTACGATCTCCTCGAGCTGTTCGAGCGCCTTCTCGAACGGCAGATCGAGCCCCTCACCGGACGCATTCGAATCGGTTGTCGCCGCCACGGCGGATCGGGCTGTGGTCATCCCAGGGTACCCCTCATCGTGCCGGTCTAAGCCTGCGCCCGCCCGCCCGACAAGCCCAAGGGGGCGTCAGCTGCTCTATCGGCGTGCAGTTCGTCAAGGGTGGCGTCGTTTCGGCCACACTCGATTCGGCACAATTCTAAGCTGGGCCGAGGCCTGTTCTTCACCCCAACGTGAGAACGAACGGGGTTCCCTCGAACGCATCCGCGCCCCGCCCGATCCCAGCGATGGCGGCCGACATCCGTCCCTCGCGCGCCAGTAGCCGGTCGGCGATGTCCACGAACAGGGCGTTGGGCGTCGCCGACGGCGATGCGGCGCGCAGAGCAAGGGCGATCTCGGCCTCGTCCCGTTCCGGGGACAGAGCGCAGGCGGCGATATAGGCCGCTGCCGTGGAGCGGCTGATCCCGGCATAGCAGTGGATCAGCAGCGGACGCTCCCGATCCCATGAAGCGGCAAAATCGAGGATTCGACGCACATGAACCTCGCCCGGAAGGACATGCCCGTCGAGGGGAGCGACGATGTCACTGACTTCGACCACGCAATGGCGCCCGTCGGCAATACTGTCGGGCCGGTCGATCGCGGTACCGACCTTCATCAGCGTCATCAGATGGTTCGCCCCGATGCGTTCGAGGGTCTGGGGCAGTTGCGACAGAGGGCAGACGTGAATGTCCGACATCAGAAATCGTGGCTAAGAGACTGAAAACGAGCGAGGAACCGGGATTGCGCCTCGGCGATGGGCCACGGCTCGACCAAGGCCAGCGCCTCAGGCCCCGTTTCGTCGGGGTGGCCGAAGATGGTACCGGCTTCCTCCTCGGAAAAGCCGGCAAGGCGTGTGGCCTCGAGATAGGCCGCGACCGCATCGGCACGCTTGACGAGGCGAACCTCTTCCTCCGTGGGTTCCGCCAAGCCGAAGCGCCGGCGGATCGCCGCCATCAGGCGCAACTCCACGCTCTTGTAGGACGGGCCGATCGCCGCCTTGAACGGCGAGATGATGTCACCGATCACGTATTCCGGGGCGTCGTGCAGCAGGAATTCGAGACGCTGCATCCGGCTCCGGCCGGGCGCCAGATCCGCCCCGAGAGCCTCGACCAGCAAGGCGTGCTGGGCCACGGAAAACGCGTGCGGTCCGGCGGTCTGGCCGTTCCAGCGGGCGACGCGGGCGAGACCGTGGGCGATGTCGGCGATCTCGATATCCTGCGGCGAGGGGTCGAGGAGATCGAGGCGCCGGCCCGACAACATCCGCTGCCAGGCGCGGGGGGCGGTGCTCACCGATCCACCCCCATGGCGGCGCAGGGAGCCTGTCGATGGCAGCCCATCAGATGGTCGTTCACCATGCCCACCGCCTGCATGAAGGCATGCACGATGGTGGGGCCGCAGAAGCTGAACCCTTCCGTCTTAAGGGCGCGGGAGATGGTACGCGAGACCTCTGTCTCGGTGGCGATGCCGGCCCGGTCCGTCGCCCGGCCCTGGATCGGCCTGCCCTCGACGAAGTCCCACAGGAAGCGCGAGAAGCCGGGGCCGCGCTCCTCGATGGCGAGAAAGGCGCGGGCGCCCGCGATGGTCCCGACGATCTTGGCGCGGTTCCGGATGATCCCGGTATCCTGCATCAGCCGCTCGACATCGGCCTGCGTGAACCGTGCGATGGCCTCCGGCTCGAACCCGGCGAAGGCCCGGCGGAAGCCCTCGCGCCGTCGCAGGATGGTGATCCAGGACAGGCCGGCCTGGAACCCGTCGAGGATCAGTTTCTCGTACAAGGCCCGGCCGTCACGCTCGGGCACGCCCCATTCGGTGTCGTGATAAGCGACGTAGACCGGGTCGAGCCCGGCCCACCAGCAGCGCGGGCAGCCGTCGGAATGATGGATCAGGCCTGTGGAATCGTCGGACATGGGATCGAGCGTAATCGGAACGGATCAAGAACGCCAGATGGGCTGAGAACGCAGGGAGGCAGGGTCGTCGTCAGGACCGATCAAGTGCGCATCCCCTCTCCCCGCACGCCGGGAGAGGGCCGCGACGACCCCGTCGTCGGCGCGGCGAGGCGGCAGCCGAAGGTGCGGGGGCTCGGTCCAAGGAGCCTCTTCCGAAATCGCCCCCTCACCGTCGCTCCGGCTTCGCCTCCA
The DNA here is from genome assembly GCF_001422815.1 of Methylobacterium sp. Leaf91. GTDB lineage: Bacteria > Pseudomonadota > Alphaproteobacteria > Rhizobiales > Beijerinckiaceae > Methylobacterium. The sequence goes on from NZ_LMMP01000003.1 coordinate 103,555, forward strand.
CTCACCGAAGGCACGACGGGGTGCCTTCGGTCCTCTCCCCGCAAGCGGGGAGAGGTGCGCTCACCGGGTGTCGTTGTCGCCACCGATCACCCGGCCGGCGCCACCTCCGGGAAGGCGAAGGTGGCGAAGGAGGGTTTCTCGACGCCGAGGATCGCCGCACCGGCGCGCACCGGCTCACCGGCGGCGACCGCATCGGCGAGGCGGTCGAGACGGAGCATGGCGAGGCCGCGCGCTCCCGACACGCTCCCGATCGTGCCGAGCCCCCGCGCTCCCGCAGTCACCTCCGCGCCGGAGGTCACGGCCTCCCCGTCGCGGGAGATCACCGGAACGATGCGGGTGCGGGCCGTGCCGCGATGCTGCATGCGTGACACGACTTCCTGGCCGACATAGCAACCCTTCTTGAAATCGACACCGCCGAGTTGGTCCATCAGCGCCTCGTGCGGGAAGGCATCGCCATAGGTGAAGTCGCGTCCGCCCTCGGGAATGCCGAGGGCGATGCGGTGGGCGTGGTAATCCGCCTCGGTGGCATCGGCCGAGAACGCGCCCTCGGCGAAGACGAGGCGCTCGCCCAACGCCGGTAGACGCCCTTCGCGGAGGCGCTCGGTGGCGGCGGCGGCCTCCGCCCCGCCCCAGGCGGCGGCGAGCCCCAGGGTCGGGTCGACGGCGATCGTCACCTTGGCGCGCAGGCGGTAGAGCGTGAGGCGCTTGGCGAGCGCCGGGGCCTGATCGGCCGGGCAATCCAGGCGGAAGCCGTCGCCGGAGCGCCAGATCAGGAAATCGAACAGGATCTTGCCCTGCGGGGTCAGCAGCCCGCCGAGCCGCGCCTCACCCGGTTCGAGGGTCTCGATATTGCAGGTCACCACGCCCTGGAGAAAACTCGCGGCCTCCTCGCCCGCGATGACGATGACGGCGCGGTCCGGCAGCAGGGCAATCGGCATGACAACTCCTCGACATTCTCCCGCGAAGTCCTCGGCGCGCCAACGTGAAGCTGCGCCGCGAGCCCATCCGCGAGGTACGACGTTGCGCGCCGCACGAGGCTGACATAAGCCGCCGCCACCCGCGTCTCAACGCCGTTCAGGAGCGACCCCGATGGACCAGCCCTTCGATCTCCTCCTCACCGGCGGCACGATCGTCAATCACGACGGCGAGCACGCTGCCGATCTCGGCATCAGGAACGGGCGCGTTGCCGCCATCGGCGACCTGTCCCGGGCCGAGGGCGAGCGCCAGGATTGCACAGGCCTGCACCTGCTGCCGGGTGTCATCGACACCCAGGTCCATTTCCGCGAACCCGGCCTCGACCATAAGGAAGATCTCGAATCGGGCTCCCGCGCGGCGGTGATGGGCGGCGTGACCGCCGTGTTCGAGATGCCCAATACCAGCCCGCTGACCACCAGCGCCGAGACCCTCGCCGACAAGGTGGCGCGCGGGCACCACCGCATGCATTGCGACTTCGCCTTCTGGGTCGGCGGCACCCACGAGAACGCCCATGAGGTCGCCACCCTAGAGCGCCTGCCGGGCGCGGCGGGGATCAAGGTCTTCGTCGGCTCCTCCACCGGCGCGCTCCTGGTCGAGGACGATGCCGGCGTCGCGGAGATCCTGAAGCGCACCCGGCGCCGGGCCGCCTTCCACGCCGAGGACGAGCCCATGCTGCGCGAGCGCAAGGGCCTGCGGGTGCCGGGCGATCCGTCCTCCCACCCGGTCTGGCGCTCGCCCGGGGCCGCGCTGAAGGCGACGCAGCGTCTGGTGCGGATCGCGCGGGAGACGGGTGCCCGCATCCACATCCTGCACATCTCCACGGCGGAGGAGATGGTGTATCTTGCCGACCATAAGGACGTGGCCAGCGTCGAGGTGACGCCGCACCATCTCACCCTCGACGGGACCGAGGCCTATGCCCGTCTCGGCACCCTGGTGCAGATGAACCCGCCGGTGCGTGACGCTGCTCACCGCGACGGGATCTGGCGCGGGCTGGCGCAGGGCGTCGCCGACATCCTCGGCTCGGACCACGCGCCGCACCTGCTGGAGGAGAAGGCCAAGCCCTACCCGGATTCCCCCTCCGGCATGACCGGCGTCCAGACGCTGGTCCCGATCATGCTCGACCATGTCGCCAACGGACGGCTGTCCCTCGCCCGCTTCGTCGACATGACCAGCGCCGGTCCGAAGCGCCTGTTCGGCATCAGCCGCAAGGGCCGGCTCTCGGCGGGCTACGATGCCGACGTGACGGTGGTGGACCTCAAGCGCCGCGAGACCATCCGCAACCCATGGATCGCGTCCAAATGCGGCTGGACCCCTTATGACGGCGTCACCGTCACCGGCTGGCCGGTGGGCACGATCGTGCGGGGAAAGCGGGTGATGTGGCAGGGCGAGCTCGTCGGGCCTTCGAGCGGCGAAGCAGTGGTGTTCGACGAGGCCCTGCCGACGAGGTGAGGCCCACGCTCCAAGGCCGACCCGGCCCATAAACGCATCGAGCCGCCCGGACATGCCCGAGCGGCTCGTTTTTGATCATAGGCTCATCGTCAATGGGCCGGGTGCGGCCCCGTAGCGTGTCTCAATGCTGCGGAGCGGTGGTGAAGGCGCCGCCGCGGATGCGCTCGGGAAAACCCTCGGCATAGCGCGCCGTGGCATCCTCGCCATAGGTCATGACCAATTCCTGGAACGCGGCGAAGAGGGCCGCCTGCGCCATGCAATCACCGTCGAGACCGTCGAGACAGCCTTCCGCGAACGCTTCCGAGACGTAGCCGAGGGCTACGCGCTTGTCGTCGAGATCGGCCTCGAAGGGCGCGGGGGCGGTGTCGATCTGCATGGCGATAACATCGGTTGCGCCGAAGAATGGCTCGGCGGATGACCGAAACATAGGCTGAGCTTCGCGCGTCGGGAAGCCAAGAATTGCGAAGCGGTTAACGCCGGCGGTCGAATACGACGAATTTCCTTCAGCCTTGCGCGCTGTATCCCAAGCGCAACATCTCCGCCTCATCCTCCGAAACGGCTGGCCAGGGCGTGCGAAAGCCGTTCCCCTTCAGCGACATAGCGGGACGCAGCCTCGGTCGCCGAAGGCGTGCAGGCCCGGTAGGTGAGGGAGTAACCGCGATACCCTCGGTTATACGCCCCGGCGAGACGGTCCCGCCGGCCGGGCGTCACTCCCTCGGCCTCCATTAACGCCTTCATCCGGGTGGGCCATTCGGCGGCGTCCGGTGCCGCGCAGAGGCCGCGCAGGAAGGAGAGGGAGCCGATGATCTCGGAGAGCCGCATCAGGTCCCGGTCGTAGGGAGCGGGCGGCGGCTCGGCGGGGGCAGGGGGCTCCTTGTCCTTCTCGGGGGCCTTCTGCGCGGGTCGCCCTGGGTTGGCGCGCTGCTGAGCCGAAGCGAGATCGGGCATGCCCACCGCGAGGGCGGCGAACAGCAGCACAGGCGACAGGCATCGCCTCACCCACGACACAGCCACGCCCCGTCCTCCGTCGCCCCGAACCTCGTCCGTCAGGCTTACACCGTTTCCCGGCCAGGACGAGGCGCGCGTCGGCCTCATCGTGATTCCGGTTGGCCACCGAAGCCTGCGACCTGCGCAAAGGCCTCGTCCACCGTGTCCCGCAATCCCGGCGTGGTGGCGAGATCCGCGAGTTCCTCGGGAAGAGCCCAGCGCACGCCGAGAGCTTCGGGGCCGGGAGCCGGCTCGCCGCCTGCCCAGAGGGCGGCATGGGGATGGACGACGTAATGATGGCGCACGCGTCCGTCCTCGCCCTTCAGGATGATTTCCGTGGGGGTCAGGGAGCGGACGACCACGGCCGAGACTCCGACCTCCTCGTTCAGTTCGCGCAGAGCGGCCTGCGCCAGGGTCTCACCGGGCTCCACCAGCCCGCCGGGAAGCGTCCAGACTCCGCGAAGGGGCTCGTTGGCCCTGGCGGCCAGCAAGACCCGTCCGTCGCGGATGACGGCGATGGACGCGCCGACAAAGGGACGTGTCGGGAAAAGTCGCCCCTCTGAGCCGTCCTCGCTCGCTGTATCGCTCATGAGGCTCGCCGATTCACGGTTGCGGAGAGATGAGCGCGACCCGGCCGTCGGCAAGGCCGACGAGCAGGCGCGTGCGGGTGCCTTGGCCGATGGCGGCAACGCCAAAGGCGGCAAGGCCGGGCAGGGGAACGCGCTTCACCTCGCGGATGCCGTCCTTCAACGACAGGATCGCCAGGCCGCTCCGATCCGCCACCGGCACAGCGAGTTCCGGGACGCCATCCCCATCGGCATCGACAAGGGCCGACAGATCGGCCCCGCCCTCGCCTGGGGCCAGGGTGGTGTAGCCTGGTGCCTCTCCGATCAGGCGAAGGACTCCACCCTCATAGGCCCAAAGCTGGAGGATACCGGCCCCGTCCGGAGCCGCCACGGCGACGATACGGGGCTGTCCGGCTTTCGACACGTCGCCGATTGCCGCGAGGGTCAGCGCCTGCCCGCCTGCTCCCGGCTCTTGGACGGGACTTCGGGCAAGGACGGTCCAGGCCTTGTCGGCTTCCGCCGGGGGCTTGTTCGCGTCGGTTGTCGTCTTGCCCACGACGGCCAAAGCCGATCCGCCGCTTTGCGCCGTCACCGCGACGACGACCGGCCGACCATCGACGAGGGCGGCAATCGGTCGGCGCAGGGCGAAGGCCGCCCCGGCCCCGGCGGCGACGGCGGTGGTCACGATGGGCACGGGCTTCGGGTCGGCGCTCATTCCCACCGGCTGGCGCTCGCGGATGGTGAGCGTGGCCGCGCGTTCGGGCTCGCTGGCATTGGGACGGACGGAATCGGACAGGTAGGCACTGACCGCACCGAGGGTCGCGCGCCGGGTGCCGGGAATGGCGCCGCGCGGCGTCTCGGAAGCGATGAGGCCGTCGATGGCCTCGACACCGAGCAGGGTTGTGGCGACCTTGCCGTCGGCGAGGGTCAGCGCCGCACCGCCCTCGTCGCCCCACAGGACGGCCAGCGGCACATCCTCCACCACCTCGCCCTTCAATCCCTTGGGACGGGCGAGCGGAAGGAGGCCGGAGGTCGCCACCGCAAGGGACACCTCGCTGCCGGGGCCGCGCATGGCACGCGCCCTGAACGGCAGGTCGAGGATCGTCACCACCGGGTCGGCTCGGACCGGTTGCGGGCTCAGGGACGAAGCGACGAGAAGGGAAACCGCGAGGAGCGCCGAGCGCGCACCTCGTTCAGACATGCTGGCCGCCGTTGATGTGCAACTCGGCGCCGTTCACGTAGGACGAGGCCTCCGTGCAGAGGAAGTAGATCGCCTTGGCCACCTCGTCGGGCGTGCCGAGGCGCCGCTGCGGGATGCCGGCCACGATCTTGTCGGTGCCGGGCGACAGGATCGCCGTGTCGATCTCGCCGGGCGAGATCGCGTTCACCCGCACACCGAGGGGCCCGAAATCGCTGGCCATCTCGCGGGTCAGGCCGGCGAGCGCCGCCTTCGACGTGCCGTAGGCCGCACCGGCGAACGGATGGACGCGCGAGCCCGCGATCGAGGTGACGTTGACGATGGAACCCTTGGCGCGGGTGAGTTCCTGGCAGAGGCCGCGCGCCAGGAGCAGAGGGGCGAAGACGTTGACTTGGAAGACCTTGCGCCAGTCGCCGAATTCCGTGGCGATGGCGCCGAGGCGCTCGCCATTGGCGCCCTTGGGCGAGATGCCGGCATTGTTGACCAGGGCATGGAGCAGGCCGCCCTCATCCGCCAAGCGTCCGGCCACTTCGGCGACGCCGCGCATCGTATCCTCCGGGTCGGAGAGATCGACCTGGAGGTGATCCTCCGGCCCCATCTCCCACGGACAATTCTCCGGGAAGGCGTGACGCGAACAGGTGATCACCCGCCATCCGGCCGCGGAAAACCGCTTGACCGTGGCGTGGCCGATTCCGCGGCTTGCGCCCGTCAGCAGCATGACGCGGCGGCGTTCATTGCTCGATATGGCCAAAGCCGTTCCTCAGGATTCGGAGGCGGTGGACAGCCGAGATCATCCCGCCGTGCCATGCCAAGGTCTAAGCCGCGGCGGCCGGGAAATCCAGGGTCGATCCCGCGTCGCAGCAAGACTGGAATCGCTCCAGGAAACTCTTGCCGCGAGGGAACCTGTCTGGCGGCGGAACTCCAGCCCTTAAGGATAGAGTCTCGCCCCATTCCAGCCGCTGCCGTCCCTGGTGAAGCGGACGCGGTCATGGAGGCGGTAGGGGCCGTCCTGCCAGAACTCGATCGAGACCGGGGCGATGCGGAACCCGCTCCAGTTCTCCGGGCGCGGGACCGGCTGGTCCTCGTAGCGGGCCGACAGGGCGGCAACCTCCGCTTCCAGAGTAGCACGGTCCGTGAGGGGGCGTGACTGGCGGCTGGCATGGGCGCCAAGTCGGCTCTCGCGGCGGCGGCTCGCGAAATAGGCATCCGCCTCCTCGAGCGACACGTGGCTCACCGGGCCCCGCGCGCGCACTTGGCGGCGCAGACTCTTCCAATGCAGGACCAGGGCGGCCTGCGGGTTCTGCGCCAGCTCTTCGCCCTTGGCCGAGTCGACATTGGTATAGAAGACGAAGCCGCGCTCATCGACGCCCTTCAGCAGCACCATCCGTACGTCCGGCAGCCCGTCGGAGCCGGCCGTGGCGAGGGCCATGGCGTTGGGATCCTCGGGCTCCGCGCGTTCGGCCTCGCCCATCCAAGTGGCAAACAATGCCCAGGGGTCTGTGGACAGTGTGAAGTCTCCAGCGGCCCCGAGGGGGGACGAGGGGGGTGAGACAATGCCGGACGGGGCCGGCTCATCGATCCTTAACCGATCCAAGGCGTAATCCTGTGAGTGAGATCCGGGTCGGGGGCACCGACGTGGGACACGATTTGTCGTCGTTCAAGTCACGTCGTGAGAACAGGTGTAATGCGTCGGAGCGAGAGTAAAGCCCTACCCGCCGTCACCCGTGACGGCGCCGCACCCTGCTTCGCCCGCGTCCGATGCACCGCCATGCTGATGTCGGGGGGCGTGGCGGTGGCCTTGTCGCTCGCCGGCTGCGGCATTCCGATCCTCACTTTCCAAAGTGAGAGCAAGGCGGAACCGGAAGTGACTGTCCCGGAGCCCCTGGTCACGGGAAGCATCGACAAGCGCCCGAAGAGCTTCGGCAACGAGATGAGCGACGAGGATTGGCGCCGGGCCCATGCGGCTCTGGCGGTGGCCCTCGATCCACAGGGCAACGGCCGTCCGGTCAAATGGGACAACCCGGATTCGTCCCTGCGCGGATCGATCAGCCCAACGGGACTTCCCTATGTGGCCAACGAGCTGATCTGCCGCGACTTCCTCGCCTCGGTCATCGCCCCTGTCCGCAGCCGCTTCGTTCGCGGCACCGGGTGCAAGCCTTCAGGGGGAGAGTGGGAATTGACCCGCGTCCGCATGGCGAAAGCGAAAGGGTAGGGGCAAGATCGTCCGCCGCCAGGGATCGTCCGGCGGACCCATGGGTTGACGCCTGGATCGAACCGTCGAATCCTGTCGAACGACCGTTGCAAAGAAGCAACAGCCATTCCACATAGCGGAAGATTTCGACAGGGAGCGGGCATGAGCCCGGCCCCGTGCGGCACCGAGACCGATAACAGACGATGCGCAATCCCTACGACGTGCTGGGTGTGGCCAAGGGCGCCAGCGAGGCCGACATCAAGAAGGCCTATCGCAAGCTCGCCAAGGCCTACCACCCCGACACCAACAAGAACGATGCCAAGGCCAAGGACCGTTTCTCGGAGGCTAACAGCGCCTACGAGATCCTCGGCGACGCGACCAAGCGCGCCCAGTTCGATCGTGGCGAGATCGACTCCGACGGCAGGCCTCGTGCGCCATCCGGCTTCGATGGGTTCGGCGGCTTCGGTGGTGGCCCGGGCGGCGCCCGCTCCGCGGGCTTCGACTTCGAGAGCGCCGCGCGCAGCCGGGCCGGTGGCGGCGGGATCGGCGAGGATATCTTCTCGCACCTGTTCGGCGACACGTTCCGGGGCGGTGCCGGTGGCGGTCCGGGCGCGAGGGGACCGATGAAAGGCGAAGATCTCGCCGCCGAACTCTCCGTGACCCTCGAACAGGTGGCGAGCGAGGAGAAGCTGCGCATCTCCCTCGGCTCACGCGACGTGGACGTGGTGATCCCCAAAGGCGTCGTGGACGGGCAGACCATCCGCCTGCGTGGCCTCGGCAACCCGGGCGGGCCACGCTCCTCGCCAGGCGACGCCCTCCTGACCATCCGCATCCTGCCGCATCCGCGCTTCACCGTGGAGGGGGCGGATCTGCGCACCTCCGTCGACCTCGCCCTCGAGGATGCGATCCTCGGCGGCCCGATCCGCGTGCCCACCCTCACCGGCGCGGTCGAGATGCGTGTTCCGGCCATGACGAGTTCGGGCCGGACCTTCCGCCTGAAGGGCAAGGGCCTGCCGAAGAAGGATGGCACCCGCGGCGATCTGTTCGCCACCACGGCGATCTCGCTGCCCGCGAGCGAGGACGAGAACCTCATCGCCTATGCCAATGCGCGTCGAGCGGCCCGCACCGGCACTGGACAGGCGTAGGCCCGGACTTCCGTCACCGGCGCACCTCCGCTAAGGATGCCTCGGCGCGAGCGCTTCCCCCCAGGTCCGGACGGGTCCGCTCCGGCGCGCGACGGCCTCTCGCTCAGGTGACCCATGGCGGATACGAACCCGGTACACGATCACGTCGGCGGCCTGCTCGCCGGGAAATGCGGTCTGGTGCTCGGTGTCGCCAACAACCGGTCCATCGCCTGGGGCATCGCCAAGAGCGCCCATGCGCATGGCGCCAAGCTCGCCTTCAGCTACCAGGGAGATGCCCTGAAAAAGCGGGTCGAGCCGCTGGCGCGCGAGCTCGATGCCCATGTGGTGGGGCATTGCGACGTCACCGACGGCGCCTCCATCGATGCCGTCTTCGCTGAAGCCGGCCGTCTCTTCCCGCAGGGGATCGACTTCGTCGTCCATTGCATCGCCTTCTCCGACAAGGATGAGCTGACCGGCCGCTATGTCGAGACCTCGGAGGCGAACTTCACCAAGTCGCTGATGATCTCCTGCTACTCGTTCACGGCGGTGGCTCAGCGGGCCGAGAAGCTGATGCCCAATGGTGGCTCGCTCCTGACCCTGACCTATTACGGCGCCGAGAAGTGGATGCCGCATTACAACGTCATGGGCGTCGCCAAGGCGGCGCTGGAAGCCTCCGTGCGCTATCTCGCGGCCGATCTCGGCCCCTCGAAGATCCGCGTCAACGCCATTTCGGCGGGGCCGATCAAGACGCTCGCCGCCTCCGGCATCGGCGACTTCCGCTACATCCTCAAGTGGAACGAATACAACGCGCCCCTGCGGCGCACGGTGACCATCGAGGAGGTCGGCGAGACCGCGTCCTATCTCATCTCCGACATGTCGCGCGGCATGACGGGCGAGATCCTCCATGTGGATGCCGGCTACCACGTCGTCGGCATGAAGAACCCGGACGCCCCGGACCTGAGGCTCGACAGCAAGGAGTGAGGTGGGCCGCGAGCGCTTCGCGCCGTCCGCCCCGGGCGAGTAGGGCGGAACACCGACCCGGTCCGGGGCCGCTTTCCGCCGAGGCCCCGTCATCGTGAAGACTCGCCCTGACTTCGATGACGCGGCCTCCGCCGGGATCATCACCTTCGATCAGGCACGCGCCCTCGCCGCCTTCTACGCCGCGCAGCCGGGCCGCGGCGCGGCCTTCGATCTCACCCATGTGCTCTGGTATGCCGGCGCCTTGGTGGTCATCGGGGCGATGGGCCTGTTCTCGACCCTAGCCTTCGGGCTGATGGGCGGACCGGCCCTCACCGCTACCGCCCTGATCTACGCCGCCGCCTTCGTCGCCGCCGGGCGGCACCTTCGCATCGCGCACGATCTGCCGGTCCCCGGCGGCCTCCTCATCGCCTGCGCCGTCGCCATGACGCCGCTCGCCGTCTACGGCCTGCAGGAGAGCTGGGGTTGGGGCGAGCAGGGCCGGCCGGGCGCCTATCGCGACGTCTTCGCCTGGATCAAGGGCGGCTGGGTGCCCATGGAAGCGGCGACGCTCCTGACCTCGGCCATCGCCCTGCGTGCTACGCGCTTCGGTTTCATCACGGTGATCGCGGCGGTGGCCCTATGGTTCCTGTCCATGGATATCGGCCTCTGGGCCACGGGGCCGGATCTCGACTGGGAAACCCGCCGGACGATCTCGCTCTGGTTCGGATTCGGCCTCATCGCCTTCGCCTGGGCCGTGGACCTACGCCAGAAGCGGACGGATTACGCGTTCTGGCTCCATGTTGCAGGCATCCTCACCTTTTGGGGCGCGGTGACGTGGCAATTCTCCGACAGCGAGGTGGCGAAGGCGCTCTACGCCCTGATGAACGTCGCACTCATCGGCCTCGCCATTTTCCTCTCGCGGCGGATCTACGCAGTGTTCGGCGCCATCGGCGTCGCGCTCTATCTCGGCGATCTGGCGAGCCGGGTGTTCAAGGACTCGCTGCTCTTCCCCTTCGCGTTGTCGCTCATCGGTCTAGGCCTGATCGGCCTCGGTATCCTCTACCAGCGCCATGCCGACAGGATCGGCGGGGCGATGATACGGACGCTGCCGGGATCTCTCCGGCGCTGGCGGCCCGACCACGGCGACAGGGCATGACCAGCTGCGCTTGAGAGCCCCCGTCACGCGTCGTCGGCTTCCGCGAACTCTCCCGACAGCTTGAGCCCCTCGATCCAGGTCGCCCCCTCCCGCTTGACCACCCGGCGGGGCGACACGCCGCCCTGCTTTCCGATGGCGTCGGCCAGCCGCTCCGAATGGGTCACCAGCCAGACCTGGGTGCGACGCGACGCGGTCACGATCATTCGTGCCAGGGGATCGAGCAGGTCCGGGTGGAGGCTCGTCTCCGGCTCGTTGAGGGCGATGAAGGGCGGGAGCCGGTAGGCGAGGAGGGCCCCGGCGAGGGCGAGGTAGCGAAGCGTCCCGTCCGACAGTTCGGCGGCCTCGAACACGCGCTTGGGGTAGTCGGGAAAGACCATCCCGAAGCTCGCCTCGCGGCCGGGCGACGGGATGACGAGGCGCGCGCCGGGGAAGGCATCGGCCACCGCCCCGTCGAGATCGACGGTGTCCTCGCGGATGTGCCGGAGGGTGGCGAAGACGGCGGCGAGGTCGGATCCGTCCGACGACAGGGTCGGCGTGGTGACGGCGAGGCAGGGTCGGCGCAGGGCCGAGGCCGCGTCGGTGCGGAAATCGTGGTGGAAGCGCCAATCCAGTAGCGCATGCCGGACGAGATGCAGTTCGGGAAACGCCACCGCGTCCTGAAGTGCCGCGAGCGCGGTTTCGGTGGCGAGGAGACTCGAGCCGAGCGAGCGCTTACGGCCGTCATCGCCGCGCACGAAGCCGGAAGGCCCGTCACGCTCGAGCATGACCGACGGCCGCCGGCCCGACAGGACGGTGAGCCGCTCCCGCTTGATCTGCGGTTCGAGCCGGAAGGCGGCTCCCCTGGGGCCGTCCTCCGACTGGGGCACCAGACCGACCTCGATCTCGTATCCGTAGGCGACGGACGCAGCCTCGTCGCCGAGCTCGACGGACCATCCCACCCGCACCGGCCCCTTGCCGCTGCGTGGTCCGGCCCAGACGACCGAGTCCATCCCGCCTTCCGCCGCGAGATCACGCACCAGCGTGCCGGCGGCGGCGGCCTGCAGGCGTTCGAGCGCCCGGTAGAGGTTGGTCTTGCCGACACCGTTGCCACCGATGAACACGGAGAGAGCTTCCACCGGGAAGCCAATACGCCTGAGGGACCGATACCCGGTGGAGGAGATGTTACGGACGGTGAGCATGGGGCCGCCTTCGCCGAAGATGCGGGGCCAGTCGAAGCGCATGCGGCCATCGCGAGCAAGCGCTCGGGAGGGTCAGGCGGTGCTTGCATCTCCCTGCAGCCGGGGTTTCCAATCTTCCACCTGGCCCTTGTCGAGGCGTCGTGCGGCAAGGGTTCGCCAGGACGTCGACAGGGATGGCAGGGCGGCGATCTCAGCCAGCGCCGCCCGATCGAGCCGGTCGACATAGAAGACCCGCAGCAGCCGCGACAGCGGCCAGTCCGGGTGCGCCCGTTCCACCAGCGCGAGATCGTCTCCGGCCCCGACCATGCCAGTCTCGATGATGCGGTAATACCAGCCGGTCCGCCCGGTCTTCTGCACGCGCACGGCCATGTCGGTCACGCCAAACCGGGCGTTCAGCTTCCAGCACGGCTGACGGGCCTGGCTTACCTGGAGCAGGGCGGTACCGGCGCGCCAAAGGTCACCGATGCAGATGTCGGCCTCGGTGAGCCCGTGGGTCGAGAGATTTTCGCCGAAAGCACCCGGCCGCTCGACCAGGGCTGGCGCTCCGGGAAGGTCGGCTCGCCAGGCCGGAGCATGATCGAGGGGATAGTGATGGACAGCCTTCTCCGGCCCGCCATGGTTACGACGATCCGCCTGCTCGTCGCCGTCCAGCCCCTCGAACCCGATCCGCACAGGGCCGGCCGAGGCCGACTTATCGATGCCACTGGGCTTCCCGGTCGAAGCCAGAGGCGCGACCCGCCCCACCAGCACGGCCTCGATCATCACACGCATGGTCACCCCACCGAAATCACCTACGACAAACCATGAGACAACTTGTTGTCTCATGAGGCCCTCGTTGTCCCGCGGTCTTCGATTTGTCAACGGCGCATCGCGTTGCCGACCCGGTGAAAGCCGGTCATGTGGGGGCATGTCGGTCGCACAACGCATCCGGGCGCTTCGACGCCGCAGCCATCTCACCCTCGATGCCCTCGCCGCCCGCGTCGGGGTCCACAAGGGCCACCTGTCGCGCATCGAGCGCGGTCAGAAGGCTCCATCCCCGGCCACGTTGGAGGCCATCGCGATGGGACTCGGGGCGAGCATGTCCGAACTGTTCGGGGAGAAGGCCGCCGCAGACGACGTGATCGTCGCGCGCGCCTGGGCCAGGATCACGACCCGTGACGCCGGTTATGCGGTTCACGCTCTGCTGCCGGCCGAGGCGGGACGGGCCGCCGCTCTGTACATGGTCGAACCGGGCGAGACGTTCCTCACCGAGGATCGTCCTACCCATGGCGGCCAGGAGATCGCTTATGTCCTGGCAGGGGAGGTCGAACTTGTCGTGGCGGACCGCAGCGTCGTCCTCGGTATCGGCGACTGCGCCACCTACGATGGCGGCCTGCCGCACCGCCTCCGCCGCCTCGGCAGCGCACCGGCATCGGTGCTGGTGATCATCACCGGCTGAGGCGACGCAGCGGCATCGTCCCCCTCAATCCGGCACCGTCAGCTCAGCGATGCCCGGCTGAGCGTCCGGATAGCGCGGGTCCATCGCCTCCAGGGTGTTGGCGATGGTGCGGGCGACGAGGAGGTTGCGGTACCATTTGCGGTTGGCCGGCACCACGTGCCAGGGCGCGTGCGGGGTGGAGCAACGGCTCAGGGCATCCGTGAAGGCGCTCTGATAGGCGTCCCAGGATTGGCGCTCGACGAGGTCGGCCGCATCGAATTTCCAATGCTTCTCGGGGTCGGCGATCCGCGCCTCCAGGCGCTCCTTCTGCTCGTCCTTCGAGATGTGCAGGAAGAACTTCAGCACGGTGACGCCCGACAGGGTCAGCATCCGCTCGAAATCGTTGATGAGGTCGTAGCGCGGCCGCCATACGTCCTCCGCCTCCAGGGATTTCACCCGCACCACGAGCACGTCTTCGTAATGGCTGCGGTTGAACACGCCGATCATGCCGCGCCCCGGCACCTTGGCGTGGTAGCGCCAGAGGAAGTCGTGATCGCGCTCCTCTGCGCTCGGAACCTTGAACGACCACACCCGGCACCCTTGCGGGTTCACCCCCTCGAAGACCGAGCGGATGGTGCCGTCCTTGCCGCCGGTATCGATGGCCTGAAGCACCACGAGGAGGCTGCGCCGATGTTCGGCATAGAGCCGCTCCTGCAGTGCCTGGATGCGGTTATGCTCGACGAGAAGCGCCTGTTTGGACGCCTCCTTGTCGAGCCCGCCATCGGCATCGGCGTCGATCGCGGCCAGATCCAATGCTTCGCCCGGCTGAACCGTGACGATGCCCGCGGCGGCGCAGGAGGCGATGGAGGCCGTGTCGATCGGGCTCGCGCGGTCGGGATACCGCATCGCCGAACGAGCCCAGGCGGCGGAGGAGGGCGGCTTGTCCGATTCGGGCCGGCGGGCCGGCGGCTTGGGTTTATGTCGACCCATGTCGTCCGATTGGCCCGAATGCCGCTTGCCGCGCTTCTTCGACATGATCACAACTCACCTTATACGATATTCAATCGATGCAGCGGGCACCGCATGGGCGAGCCGCCTCTCCGGGAAGGCGACCCGCCGATGCCCGTAACGCGTGGAGCAACCTTGAGCGCGACAACGATCCGCGGCCTTGGCCGTTCCGGGACAGCGCGGCACGCCGCCATGGCCGGCCGGCGCGCATGACGGTGTATTTCATCCGGCACGGCCAGACCGACTGGAACGCGGCCGGCCGACTCCAGGGCCAGCGCGACGTGCCCCTCAATGCCACGGGCCTGGGCCAGGCGGAAAGCGTGGCCGAGCGCCTGAAAGCCGTAGCGGGCGACAGCCTCAGCGAGGCCCGGTTCGTCGCGAGCCCGCTCCAGCGCACACGGCAGACGATGGAAGTCCTCCGGGCCCGCCTCGACCTCGGACCGCAGGACTACGCCGTCGATGCTCGGCTGAAGGAAATCAACTTCGGCACCTGGGAAGGCTCGACCTGGGCCGAGATCCGTCGGCGTGACAGCGGCAGCGCCCTGGCGCGGGACCGCGACCGTTGGGGCTACCGCCCGCCCGGCGAGCATGGCGAAAGCTATGCCATGCTGGTGGAACGGGTGAGACCGGCGATCGCCGAGTTGCAGCGGCCGGCGGTCATCGTCGCTCATGGCGGCGTCGCCCGCGCGATTCTGGTGATCCTGGGCTATGCCAGCATCCGCGAAGCACCCCGGATGGCGATCCGCCAGGGCAGCGTCCTCGTCCTGGGCCGGGCCCGCTGGCACTGGGCCTGACGTGCTTTCTCCGTGAAGACCAGTTCTAGGCGGCTCGGCAAACGTGCTAGAGGGCGCGACCACATCGGGGCGCCGCGTTTTCGGCACGATCCGGGCGCCTAACCCGGTCAAAAGGACGGCCTCGCAGCGGCGGGGCCGGCAGCGGAGCATCGGATGAGCAGTCTCGCCGAGACGACCCGGCCTCGGGCGGAGTCGTTTGTGGACAAGGCCGAATGGGGCGAGACCGGGTCGCATAGCGGCGGCGGAGCGCCGGAGCGTAAGGCCGTACTACGCGGGGAGAGCCGCCCGGACCTCATCCGGGACGAGGTTCTGGGAGAGATCTTTTCCGACAGCGCCCGCCTGCGCCCGGACCATCCCGCCATCATCGACGGCGCGAGCCGGGACGCGGCCGGCCGTCATCCCGCCTTTTCCTATGCCGAGGTCGAGGCTCGCGCGGGCGCCATCGCCCGTGGCCTCGCGCATCGCGGAATCGGCCCCGGCGACGTCGTCGGACTCTGGATGGCGCGGGGACCCGACCTGCTGATCAGCCAGATCGGGATCACGATGTCGGGAGCGGCCTGGCTGCCCTTCGACGCCGAGGCACCGGCCGATCGCGTCGCCGTCTGCCTAGACGATGCGGAGGCGAAGCTGCTCCTGGTCTCGCCCGCCCTCGCGCCCCAGGCGCCGGCGGCCAAGCCGGCCCTGACCCCGGAGGCGCTTCTCGCCGAAGTGCCGTCGGATGCGCCCCGTCCCGACCCGCGCGGTGCCGGCCTGACCCCCGCGCATCCCGCCTACCTGATCTACACGTCCGGCTCGACCGGGGTGCCGAAAGGCATCGTCATCAGCCACGCCAACATCTGTCACTTCCTGCGCTCGGGGAACGCGCTCTACGGGATGCGGCCCGACGACGTGGTGTTCCAGGGCGCCTCGGTGGCGTTCGATCTCTCCATGGAGGAGATCTGGGTTCCCTATCTGGTCGGCGCGACGCTGTTCGTCGCCAGCCCGGCGATGATGGGCGATGTCGAGGCGCTGCCCGACATCCTGACACGGAACCGCGTCACCGTGCTCGACACGGTGCCGACGCTGCTCGCCATGCTGTCACAGACGCTGCCGAGCGTCCGCCTCGTGCTGCTGGGCGGCGAGGCCTTGCCGGAGCCCCTGGTCGCCCGCTGGGCCACGGGATCGCGGAAGCTGTTCAACACCTACGGTCCGACCGAGGCCACTGTGGTCGCCACCGCCGCCGAGATGCGGCCGGGCGAGCCCGTCACCATCGGCGGGCCGATCCCGAATTATTCCGTCTATGTGGCCAGCGAGAGCCTGGACCTGCTCGGCCCCGGCCAGCAGGGCGAACTTCTCATCGGCGGCCCCGGCGTGGCGGCCGGCTATCTCCAGCGGCCCGAGCTGACGGCGGAGAAATTCGTCGCCAACCCGTTCCCCTCCGACGGGACCGACCCGGTGCTCTACCGGTCGGGCGACGCGGTCTCCCTCGATGCGCAGGGGCGGATCGTCTTCCACGGCCGCATCGACGACCAGGTCAAGATCCGCGGATTCCGGGTGGAGCTCGGCGAGATCGAATCCCGCATCCAGGCGCAGGCAGGCATCAACCAGGCGGCGGTGGTCCTACGCCAGGACGATGGCGTCGACCGCCTCGTCGCCTTCCTGATCCCCGAGCGGGGAACGGAATTCGACAAGGCCGCCCTGCGCCACACCCTCGCCGAACAGATGCCGCCCTACATGGTGCCGGGGCATTTCGAGGTGGTGGAGGTGCTGCCGCGCCTGACCTCGGGCAAGGTCGATCGCAAGGCTTTGCGCATCGCCACACTCACCGTCGCCGACCTGTCGGGCGAGCAGGAGCTGCCCGACAACGAGACCGAAGCGGCGATGCTGGCCGCCGCCAAGCAGGTTTTCGGCAACCAGCCGATCCCGTTCGAGGCCGATTTCTTCGCCGATCTCGGCGGCCACTCGCTACTCGCGGCCCGGTTCGTCGGCGCCGTGCGCGAGGCGCCCGCCCTCGCGGCCATCACCCTGCAGGACGTCTATACCCGGCGCACCCTCCGGGCCATGTCGGAGGCGCTGATCGAGCGCACCGGCGGCGTCGGCACCCAGATGGCCGTACGCGACCTCGGATTCGTGGCGCCGCCGCTCCTGCGCCGCATCCTCTGCGGGACCGCGCAGGCCATCGCCCTGCCATTCGTCATCGCGCTCGCCACGTCGCAATGGCTCGGAATCTTTGTCACCTACCTGCTGCTCACAGGCGGCTCGCTCGGCTTCTTCGGCGAGATCGCTGTGCTGCTGCTGGTTTATATCGGCATCAACGCCGTCACCGCCTGCATCGCGATCAGCGCCAAATGGCTGATCCTCGGGCGGACCAAGCCCGGCCGCTACCCGCTCTGGGGCGTCTATTATTACCGCTGGTGGCTGACGCAGCGGCTGACCCCGCTCGTCCACGTGAAATGGCTCCAGGGTTCGCCCGCCATCGCCATCTACCTGCGACTCCTCGGCGCGAAGATCGGTGCCGATGCCCTCATCTCCGATATCGAGGTCGGCGCGCCCGACCTGCTCAGCGTCGGAGAAGGGGCCTCCCTCGGCGGCCGCCTCGTCATCGCCAATGCCGAAGTGGTGGGCGACGAACTCATCATCGGCACCGTCAGCATCGGCGCCGATGTGGCCATCGGCACGTCCTGCGTCATCGGCCCGGACACGACGATCGGCGATTTTGCCGAGATCGCCGATCTCACCACGATCCCCACCGGCACGGTGGTGGAACGCGCCGAGCAATGGGACGGCTCACCCGGCCGCAAGGTCGGCATGGCCGACCCTTCCGTCCTGCCCGAGGCCGCCCGGGCCTCGCCCCGCCGGCGCGCCGGCTTCCTCGCCGTCTACGCCTTCCTGCTCGCCGCCATCCCGGCCGTGGGTCTGCTGCCGATCTTCCCCGCGTTCTACATCTTCGACCAGCTCAGCGATTCACTCAGCGACATCACCGATGTCGACTACCACTGGTATCTGCCGCTGCTGACCTGGCCCACCGCCATGCTGATGACGGCGGGCACGGTGCTCCTCATCGCCGGCATCCGCTGGCTGGTGCTGCCGCGGGTCTCGTCCGGCACCTACTCGGTGCATAGCGGATTCTACCTGCGCAAATGGGCCGTGGCGCTCGCCGCCGAGGTGACGCTGGAGACACTCTCCTCACTCTTCGCCACCGTCTACATGCGGGCCTGGTACCGGCTGATGGGCGCGCGGATGGGGCAGGGGGCGGAGATCTCCACCAACCTCGCCGGACGCTACGATCTGGCGGATGTCGGCGCGCGCAACTTCATCGCCGACGAGGTCGTGTTCGGCGAGGAGGAGATCCGCCGGGGCTGGATGCACATGCATCCCGTGAGCACCGGGGCCCGCGTCTTCGTCGGCAACGACGCGGTAGTGCCACCGGGCGCCGTGATCCCCGACGACATGCTGGTGGGCATCAAGTCGAAGCCGCCCGCCAACGACCTGATGGCGCCGGGGGATACCTGGTTCGGCTCGCCGCCCATCAAACTCCCCTCGCGCCAGAAGGTCGATCTCGGCTCCAACGCGCAGACCTACGAGCCCGGCATCGGGCCGAAGCTCCGGCGCGGCATCTTCGAGGCCTTCTCCACCTCGTTCTCGCCGATGCTGTTCATCACCCTCGCGATCTCGGCCATCGACTTCTACTTCTACCCCGCCATCCTGGCTCAGGACTGGACCGGCCTCGCCGTCAGCTTCGTCGCCGTCAGCGTCGCCATCGCCTTCATCCAGTCCTTCACGGTGATCGGGGTGAAATGGCTGCTCATGGGGGCCTACCAGCCCGGCATGCAGCCGATGTGGTCATGGTGGGCCATGCGCACCGAGGCGGTGGCCGTGCTGTACTGGGGCTTGGCCGGCAAGGTTCTGCTGGAGCACCTGGTCGGCACGCCGTTCCTGCCCTGGATGCTGCGCCTGTTCGGCGCGAAGATCGGCTCTGGCGTCTGCATGCTCACCACCGACATCACCGAGTTCGACTGCGTCACCATCGGCGACTATTCGGTGATCAACCGGACCTCGGCCCTGCAGACGCATCTCTACGAGGACCGGATCATGAAGGTCGGCCGCGTGGTGGTGGGCAAGGGCGTATCGGTAGGGGCCTTCTCGACGGTCCTCTACGACACCAAGGTCGGCGATTACGCCCGCCTGCGCCCGCTCACCATCGTCATGAAGGGCGAATCGATCCCGAGCCATTCGGAATGGGAAGGCGCGCCGGCAGTGCCGGTGATTCACGCAAAGACGGCGGGGGCCTGACTCGGGGCCTGCTCTTCCCGTTGGACGGTCCGCAAAAACCTGTAGGATGACGCCATGAACAATATGGCACCTGTTTCACTTCCAAACCTGCAGGGCCTCGTCGGGACGTGGCGGCGGTTCGGCCAGGTCGGTCCCGTCTACGAGATCGTCAGTGTGGGCGATACGCCTGCGGATGGCGATCGGATCGTGCGCGTGCGCGTGCTGGAGACCAGCGAGGAGATCAATTATCGACTCGCTGACGTCTTGGACGATCCCAGAGAGCGCTGATGTTCGCCATTGCGTTCGATCTCGTGGTCGCAGAGGCTCAGATCCATCATCCCAAAGGCGTGTCGCAAGCCTATACTGACATCCGCACCACGCTTTCCGGGCATGGTTTCGACTGGGTGCAAGGAAGTCTCTACACCAGCAAGGACGAGGATCTGGCTAAGCTGTTCTCGGCCATCACGGCCCTGAAGGGGCTGAGCTGGTTTCCCCTATCCGTGCGCGACATCAGGGCCTTCCGTGTCGAGCAATGGTCGAATTTCACCGCCTTGATCAAGGGTTAGGCGAAGCCCGGCATGTCTCGGCCGATTGCCGGGCATGACGTTCCTCCGATCGAAAAAAGCCGGCGGAGCTTGGCGCCACGCCGGCTTTTTTAAAGAAGAATCGCTGGCGACGGATCGATCCCGTCCGTTTGTCTCACCCTACCTGCTCTTTCGGGCCGAGCCTCTTGTCGAGATAGGTGTCGACCGTCTGGGTCAGCTCGTCGACCTTGCCGTCGAAGAAGTGGTTGGCGCCCTCGACCACCTGATGCTCGATGATGACGCCCTTCTGCACCTTCACCTTCTCGATGACCGGCATCACCTCGCGGGCCGGAGCCACGCGGTCCTCGGAGCCGTGCACGAACAGGCCGGAGGACGGGCAGGGGGCCAGGAAGGTGAAGTCGTAGCGGTTGGCCATGGCCGCGATTGAGATGAAGCCCTCGATTTCGGGGCGGCGCATGAGAAGCTGCATGCCGATCCACGAGCCGAACGAGACGCCGGCGATCCAGCAGGCCCGCGCCTCGGGATTGACCGACTGCACCCAGTCGAGCGCCGAGGCCGCATCGGACAATTCACCCGTGCCATGGTCGAAGTTGCCCTGGCTGCGGCCGACGCCGCGGAAATTGAAGCGGAGCGCCGCGAAGCCGCGATTGGCGAAGGTATAGAAAAGATTGTACACGATCTGATTGTTCATCGTCCCCCCAAACTGGGGATGCGGATGCAGCACGATCGCGATCGGCGCGCCCTTCTTCTTGGGTGCCTGGTAGCGCCCCTCGAGACGGCCGGCGGGTCCGGTGAAGATGACTTCGGGCATGGTCTTTCCAAAACTCCTGGCGCCGCTCGCTGAAAGCAACCCATCCTGTCGGCCAACGCGCCTTGACTCGGAGCGCCGCACTCTTAAAAACGCTCTTAGAATAATTCTAGGTGATTAGAATAATTCTAAACTGACTCGTTTCCAGAGACTTGGGATCGGTCGCCCCTCGAGGCTCGGCGCTTGGCGAAGACGTGTGGTGCCGGGGCCTTAGCATGATGACGGGGGGCAAAAGCAAGGAAATGTGGGTTCGGGCCTTGACCAACGCATGACTATTTCGCGCGCCTATCTCGATCACAACGCGACATCTCCGGTTCGTCCGGAGGTGGCGGTAGCGGTCGCGCGCGCGCTGGAACTGCCCGGCAACCCCTCGTCGATCCATCACGAGGGCCGTGCCGCCAAGGCTGCGTTGGAGGCCGCGCGCGACCAGGTCGCCGCCCTGATCGGCGCTGGCCAGAGCCGCGTCATCTTCACCAGCGGCGGCACCGAGGCGGCGAATGCAGTCCTGTCGGGCGCTCTGATCAGGACCGGAGCCGCGGCGCCGACACGTCTCCTGATGAGCGCCACCGAGCATGCCTGCGTCGGGGCGGGACACCGCTTCGCGCCCGGATCGGTGGAGATCGTACCGGTTCACCCCTCCGGCCTGATCGACTTGGCCGCACTGAAGCAGGCCCTGGAGCGAGCGCGCGACGAATCGGTGCTGGTCTCCGTCCATGCGGCCAACAACGAGACCGGCGTGGTCCAGCCCCTCGCCGAGATCGTCGCCCTGGCCAAAGCGCATGGCCGTGCCCTCGTCCATAGCGACGCAGTGCAGGCGGTGGGGAAGATCCCTCTCGATTTTGCGAGGCTCGGCCTCGATGCCCTCACCCTGTCCGGACATAAATTCGCCGCGCCGAAGGGCACCGGCGCGATCGTGCTCGCCGAAGGCGTCGCGCTGGATCGGGCTTTCATCCGGGGCGGCGGCCAGGAATCGCGGCAGCGCTGCGGAACCGAGAACCTGCCGGGTCTCGTCGGCCTCGGCGAAGCGGCGCGGATCGCTCGGGTGCATCTGGCCGGCATCGATGCCGACCTCCGAAACGGGACGGAAGCCGCCCTTCGTCGCATCGCCCCGGATGCCGTCGTCTTCGGGAGCGGTGCGCCAAGGCTCCCCAATACCCTGTGCTTCGCCGTGCCGGGACTCAATGCGGCAACGGCGCTGATGGCGCTGGATCTCGCCGGAATCGCCCTCTCGTCCGGGTCGGCTTGCTCGTCGGGCAAGGTCGCCCGCTCGACGGTCCTGGCCGCCATGGGCGTGAGCCCCGCGCTGGCTGCGGGGGCGCTCCGCGTCAGTTTCGGCTGGAACAGCGCGGAAAGCGACCGCTCACGCTTCCTCACGGCCTTCGAACGGCTGGTGGGGACCCTATATCAACGGCGAGGGCAGGCGGCCTGAAGCGCCGCCCATCCCAAGCCATCCTCTCGCGAAAACCCCGGCCCTTGACGCCGGTGTAGGTCAGGAGACGTGCAATGCCTGCAGTGCAGGAAACCATCGACCGGGTCCGCTCGATCGACCTCGACCAGTACAAGTACGGGTTCGAGACCACGATCGAGATGGAGAAGTCCGCCAAGGGCATCTCCGAGGACGTGATCCGCTTCATCTCGGCCAAGAAGGACGAGCCCGAATGGATGCTGGCCTGGCGCCTCGACGCCTACAAGCGCTGGCAGACCATGCAGGAGCCCGACTGGGCGCGGGTCTCCTATGACAAGGTCGATTATAAAGACATCTACTACTACGCGGCGCCCAAGCGCCCGGCGGCGATGTCTCTCGACGAGATCGACCCCGAAATCCTGAAGACCTACGAGAAGCTCGGCATTCCCCTGCGCGAGGTCGAGGTGCTGGAGGGCATCGCCCCCGAGCGCCGGGTCGCCGTCGACGCGGTGTTCGACTCGGTCTCGGTGGCCACCACCTTCAAGGCCGAATTGTCGAAGGCCGGCGTGATCTTCATGCCGATCTCGGAAGCCATCCGCGAATACCCGGACCTGGTGCGGAAGTATCTCGGCTCGGTCGTGCCCGTGACCGACAACTTCTTCGCGACTCTGAACTCCGCGGTCTTCTCCGACGGCTCGTTCGTCTACATCCCGCCGGGCGTGCGCTGCCCGATGGAGCTGTCGACCTATTTCCGCATCAACGAGCGCGACACGGGGCAGTTCGAGCGCACGCTGATCATCGCCGACAAGGGCTCATACGTCTCGTATCTCGAGGGCTGCACCGCCCCGAAGCGCGATGACAACCAGCTCCATGCCGCTGTGGTCGAACTCGTCGCTCTCGATGACGCCGAGATCAAGTACTCGACGGTCCAGAACTGGTATCCGGGCGACAACGAGGGCAAGGGCGGCATCTACAACTTCGTCACCAAGCGTGGCGACTGCCGGGGCGCCAACTCGAAGATCTCGTGGACCCAGGTCGAGACCGGCTCGGCCATCACCTGGAAGTACCCATCCTGCATCCTGCGCGGCGACAATTCCCGCGGCGAGTTCTACTCGATCGCGGTGTCGAACGGCATGCAGCAGGTCGATTCCGGCACTAAGATGATCCATCTCGGCAAGAACACGACGAGCCGGATCATCTCGAAGGGGATTTCCGCCGGGCGTTCGCAGAACACCTACCGCGGCCTCGTCTCGGCGCACCGGAAGGCGACGGGCGCGCGCAACTTCACCAACTGCGATTCGCTGCTCATCGGCGACCAGTGCGGCGCGCACACCGTGCCGTATATCGAGTCGAAGAATTCTTCCGCGCAGTTCGAGCACGAGGCCACCACCTCGAAGATCTCGGAAGACCAGATGTTCTATTGCCAGCAGCGCGGCCTCTCCAACGAGGAGGCGACCGCCCTCATCGTCAACGGCTTCGTCCGCGACGTGCTGCAGCAGCTGCCGATGGAGTTCGCCGTGGAGGCCCAGAAGCTGATCTCGATCAGCCTCGAAGGCTCGGTGGGGTAGGGCGGTTTTTCCCTTCTCCCCTCTGCGGGAGAAGGTGGCCCGCGAAGCGGGCCGGATGAGGGGTGCGCGCGACCCGGAGGGGTCGCCCCCTCTTGCGGGACTTCGTACCGATCCGCCCGCTCCGTAGGCACGCCCCTCTCCTCGGATGGGAAAGGGTCGCTCCGCGTTTCAAGTTTTAGAACGGACTTTGCTGCAATGATCGAAATCAAGAACCTGACCGTCGCCATCGAGGACAAGCAGATCCTCAACGGTCTCAACCTCACCGTGAAGGACGGCGAAGTCGCCGCCATCATGGGCCCCAACGGCTCCGGCAAGTCGACGCTGTCCTACGTCATCGCCGGCAAGGAGGATTATGAGGTCCTCGACGGCGAGATCCTGCTCGACGGCGTGAACATCCTCGAGATGAGCCCCGACGAGCGCGCCGCTTCCGGTGTGTTCCTGGCCTTCCAGTACCCGCTGGAAATCCCGGGCGTCGGCACCATGACCTTCCTCAAGGCGACGCTCAACGCCCAGCGCCGGGCGCGCGGCGAGGGCGAACTCTCCACCCCCGACTTCATCCGCAAGGTGAACGGCGCGGCGGAGAAGCTTGAGATCAACAAGGAGATGCTCAAGCGCGCCCTCAACGTCGGCTTCTCCGGCGGCGAGAAGAAGCGCATGGAGATCCTGCAGATGGCTCTACTGGAGCCGAAATTCTGCGTGCTCGACGAGACCGATTCCGGCCTTGACATCGACGCCCTTCGCATCGTCTCCGGCGGCGTGAACGCGCTGCGCGCGCAGGGCCGCTCGTTCCTCGTCATCACCCACTACCAGCGCCTGCTCGACTACATCGTGCCGGACGTGGTCCACGTGATGTCGCAGGGCCAGATCGTGAAGTCGGGCGACAAGGACCTCGCCAAGGCGCTCGAGGCTTCCGGCTACGCCGAGTACCGCACGGGCGAGGCCGCCTGATCATGGCCGACATCACCCCGCTCCGCACGGCGGCCGAGACCGCACTGTCGAAACTCTTCGAAGCCACGAAGATGAAATACCCCACGGGCGTGTCCATCGCTCGCGAGGAGGCCTTTCGCTATTTCGAGGCGGTGGGCCTGCCGACCCGCCGGGTCGAGGCGTTCAAATACACCGATCTGCGCTCGGCGTTCCGCGATGCCGCTCACCCGGCCGAGATGCCCTCATCCGACACCGCCAAGGCGGCGGTCGAAGAGGCGAAGGGCTTTGCCGGGATCGAGGCCGTGCGCCTCACCTTCGTGAACGGCCACCTGATCGCAGACCAGTCGGATCTCGGCCGTATCCCGGCCGGCATCACCGTGACTCCGCTCAACGAGGCGCTGACCGTCGGGAACGCGCTTCTGGAGAAACTGACGCCCGTTCGTCAGGCCTCTGAGAACCCGATCTACCAGCTCAACACCGCCTTCCTGGCGGATGGCGCGTTGATCAGCGTGGAGGCCGGCGCCAAGGTCGAGACGCCGCTGCACCTGCGCTTCATCGGCACCGGCACGGAAGCCTACTCGACCGCCACCCGCGTGCTCGTAACGCTGGGCGAGGGCGCGGAAGCGCTCGTGTTGGAGAGCCATGAGGGGCCGGACGGTATCTCATACCAGCCCAACGATGCCATGGACGTGGTGGTGGCCGACAACGCCACCTTCCGGCATGCGCGCCTGAACGCGGAGGGCCGCGACGCCGTGGCCTTGTCGACGCTATCCGTGAAGCTCGGGGCCGAGGCCGCGGTGGAAACCGTGAACGTCGTGGTGGGCGCGGTGCTCTCCCGGCATCAGGTCTACCTGAACTTCGCCGGGGCCGATGCCCGCGCGGTGGTGAACGGCGCGGCCATGCTCAACGGCAAGCAACTCGCGGACACCACCTTCCTGGCCGACCATGCCGCCACCGGCGGCGTCAGCCGCGAGCTGTTCAAGACCGTGGTGGATGGCGAGGCCACGGGCGTGTTCCAAGGCAAGATCATCGTCCAGCAGGCGGCCCAGCAGACCGACGGCAAGATGATGTCGGCCTGTCTCATCCTGTCCGACGAGGGCCAGATGATGAACAAGCCCGAGCTCGAGATCTTCGCCGACGACGTCGCCTGCGGTCACGGTGCCACCTGCGGCGCGCTCGATGAAGATCTGCTGTTCTACCTGATGCAGCGCGGGCTGCCCAAGGCCCAGGCCGAGAGCCTGCTGGTCCAGGCCTTCCTCGGGGCGGCCATCGAGTCGGTCAGCCACGAGGGAGCGCGCGAAGCTCTGGTCGGAACCGTCGAGGCGTGGCTCGCGGCGCGCGGCTGATCGCATTCCGACAGGCCCCTTCCCCCTCGCATCGGGGGGAAGGGTTGCGCGCGCCGGACACCCAACAGGTATCGCCATGAACGCACCCGTCCCGAACACCCCCTACGACGTCCAGGCGATCCGGGCCGAGTTCCCCATCCTGGCCCAAAAAGTCTACGGCCGGCCGCTGGTCTATCTCGACAACGCGGCCTCGTCGCAGAAGCCGCGCGCGGTCATCGACGCCATGGTGAATTGCATGGAGACCGGCTACGCCAACGTCCATCGCGGCCTGCATTTCATGGCGAATGCCGCGACCGAAGGGTTCGAAGGCGCGCGCGAGACCACGCGGCAATTCCTCAACGCCGACTCCACCGACGAGATCATCTTCACCCGCAACGCCACCGAGGCCTACAACCTCGTGGCCTCCTCCATGGGGCTGCTCGGCCAGATCGGGGAGGGGGACGAGATCATCCTCTCGATCATGGAGCACCATTCCAACATCGTGCCCTGGCACTTTCTGCGCGAGCGGCGCGGTGCGGTGATCAAATGGGCGCCGGTGGACGACGAGGGCAACTTCCTCGTCGAGGAGTACGAGAAGCTGTTCACCCCCCGCACCAGGATGGTGGCGATCACCCAGATGTCGAACGTACTCGGCACGGTGACGCCGGCGGCCGAGATCGTCCGCATCGCCCATGCGCACGGGGTGCCGGTGCTCCTCGACGGGGCGCAGAGCGCGGTCCACCAACCCATCGACGTGAAGGCGCTCGATTGCGACTTCTTCGTCTTCACCGGTCACAAGGTCTACGGCCCCACTGGTATCGGCGTGCTCTACGGCAAGAAGGAATGGCTGGAGCGCCTGCCCCCCTATCAGGGTGGCGGCGAGATGATCCGCACGGTGAGCCAGGACGCGATCACCTATAACGATCCGCCGCATCGCTTCGAGGCCGGAACCCCCGCGATCATTGAGGCGGTGGGCCTCGGTGCGGCGCTGGAATTCATGATGGGGGTCGGGCGCGACCGGATCGCGGCGCACGAAGCGTCCCTCCTGGCCTATGCCCAGGAGCGCCTCGGCGCGATGAACTCACTGCGGATGATCGGCACCGCCAAGGGCAAGGGCGGCGTCATCGCCTTCGAGATGAAGGGGGCCCATGCCCACGACATCGCCACGGTGATCGACCGCTACGGCGTCGCCATCCGGGCCGGCACTCATTGCGCCATGCCGTTGCTGACGCGATTCGGCGCGACCTCCACCTGTCGCGCGTCGTTCGGCCTGTATAATACCCGTGACGAAGTGGATGCGCTTGCCGAGGCCTTGGCCAAGGCCGAGATGATGTTCACCTGAGACGAGATCCGGCGGCGAAGCCGCCGCGAGTGCGATTGCGCGCCGCCGCGCCTGCGGCGGTCGTCGCGAGTCGGAGACGATCGATCCGCGGCACTCACCATGAGGACGACACCATGAGCGACGCAGCCATCACCGGAGGGGCCAATACCCCCGCCATCGCCAGCGCCTCGGCGATCCCGCCGGAGGAACTCGACCGCCTGACCGACGATATCGTCGCCGCTTTGAAGAGCGTCTACGATCCCGAGATCCCGGCGGACATCTACGAGCTCGGCCTGATCTATAAAGTCGACATCGCCGATGACCGCACGGTCGCCATCGACATGACCCTGACGGCCCCCGGCTGTCCGGTGGCCGGCGAGATGCCGGGCTGGGTCGAGACGGCGGTCGCCGCCGTGCCGGGTATCCAGTCCTGCAGCGTCACGATGGTGTTCGATCCGCCGTGGGACCAGAGCCGGATGTCCGACGAGGCCCGCGTCGCCCTCGATATGTGGTAGCGCGGTTCAGAGGGGCGGCTCTTCGGCGGCGAGATCCCGGCGCCGCGGGAAGCTCAGCCTGTCAGAGATGTCTGCCAGTGCCAATGCGGCACCGATCGCCGGGAGGGCGATGACGGCCTCCAGACCTTCGAAGGTCTCTATCTCCCAGGCGTCCCTCTCACGCGCGAAGAGCAAAGCCTGCGGCTTCAGGGGCTCGACGAGGAGGATGTAGGCGAGGGTCGGATGCCGCTTGTATTCTTCCATCTTGCGGGTCTGATCGATGGAGGTGGTTGAGGGCGAAGCCGCCTCGACCACGAGCTTCGGCTCCCGCACTTCGTAGGTATCGGTCACCAGCGTCGCGCACTCGACCATCACGTCTGGACGACGCAAACCTTTGATGCTGGTGCGGATGGCAATATCGGCTGTCATCGGACGGCATGGCTTGCCGCGGAGCTGATTGCCGAAGCTGACGATGATGTTCACCGTCGCCCGGTCGTGCTGCATGCTCGCCCCCGTCATCACCCGGTGCCGCGGCACCGGGTGGCCGTCGACGAGTTCGCAGAGTTCGTCCTGACCGCTTTGCCAATCGAAGAACTCTTCCGGGGTCATGGTCCTCCGCCCCGCGTC
Source organism: Methylobacterium sp. Leaf91 (assembly GCF_001422815.1). Classification (GTDB taxonomy): domain Bacteria; phylum Pseudomonadota; class Alphaproteobacteria; order Rhizobiales; family Beijerinckiaceae; genus Methylobacterium. Next base: position 131,829 of record NZ_LMMP01000003.1, read on the forward strand.
CGCCATCGCTCCCTCAGCCTCGCAGTGCGAACGATATCATACCCATGCAGGCCTTGCTGCGTCCCACGGCAGTGGACCGCAGCCTTCGCCATCCTTATCTTAACGGCGTACTGCCATCCTCAACCGCCCGGGCCTTGAACCCGGCTGCCGGAGAGATCTCATGCTCAAGAATTTCAAGGTCCTGTCGCTGACGGATGCGGCGGCGGACCGGATCAAGGCCATCATCGCGGATGCGGACAAGCCGATCGCGGGCCTCCGCGTCGGCGTCAAGAACGGCGGCTGCGCCGGCATGTCCTACACGATGGAATATGCGGAAGGGCGCAACCCCGGCGAGGACATGGTGGAGGATCGCGGGGTGACGGTCTTCGTCGACCCGAAGGCGGTCTTGTTCCTCCTCGGCACCGAGATGGACTTCAAGACGACCAAGCTGTCGTCCCAGTTCGTGTTCAACAACCCGAACCAGACCTCGTCTTGCGGCTGCGGCGAATCCGTCGCGATCACGCCGGCCAATCCCGAAGTGCTGCGCGCCTCGGCCTGAGGCCGAGCTCGCCGGGACGCGAGGGTCCGGCCGGCAGAACCGGCTCGGCCTTCATGCGACGGCGGTGAGCACGTCCAAGGCAACGCGGGAATCGTCCACGGTCCGGTTGCGGCCGTCGCGCTTGGCCATGAACATGCATTGGTCGGCGCGTTCGAGGAGCGACACGGCGGTGTCCCCCGGTCGCGAGGTCGCGACCCCGAGGGAGATCGTCACCTTGCCGAGGGACTCTCCCGTGGTCCGCTTCACCAGCTCACGCCCCATCACGCTTGCACGGACCTTCTCTCCGATGGCGACGGCCGCGTTCCGGTCGGTTTCGGGCAGGAGAATACCGAACTCCTCGCCGCCGAAACGCGCGAGGGTGACGCGAGCCTTCAGGTGCTCGCGCATGACGATGGCGACGAGGCGCAGCACTTGATCGCCCGTGAGGTGGCCATAGACGTCGTTGAAGCGCTTGAAGAAATCGACGTCGATGACGATCAGGCTACAGGGAAGCGCTTGGTTCGCCGCGGCCTCGACCATCTTGCGCAGACTCTCCTCGAAATGCTTGCGGTTAGACAGCCCGGTGAGGGGATCGGTGAGGCTCTCCAGCCGCGTCGCCTCCAGCGTCTCGCGCAGGGTCTCGATCTCGCTGCGGCTCTCGCGCATGCGTGCTTCGAGCGTGCGGTTATTGGCGGTGATCTCCCGGGTCGTCGCCACGAGTGTCGTAACGATCTCACGGACGCGGGCGCGGTTCTGGTCCGAGACGTCGAGATCGCGCGATAACGCCTGAAGTGACGCGCCATACTGCGCGGTCGATCCGAGGGAGAGGTCCATCACCTCCATGATGCCCTCGATTTCGGCCAGCATGTTCGCGTTCATCCGCTCGGTGGCGGCGACGAGACGGCGACTGTCGACATACGTCTCGTAGAGGGAATCCACATCGGAATCGGAGAGGCTGCCATTCTCCGTGGTCAGCCTCTTGATCGCGTCGTTCATCAGCGGCTGGGTGCCGGACACGTAGGCATACCAGACGGAATAGGCCTGGGGGGTCGCCGAGGAGCCGTAATCCCGCATCAGCACGTTGGCGCGGTCGGACAGTGCGAAGGTTCGCTCCCTGTCACCGTAGCTTCCGTGGCTCATCAACCCGCCTGCTTCCCGAACCGGCATTCAGGATGCTGAATGACGAGATGTCCCCGTTACCCCACTGATGGTGGAGATGCAGTTAAAAGGGCAGGGAACAATTTGTGGCTCGGCGCGTTAGGTCGACTTTTTGATCACGGCCGGGCGCAGGAGGAAGGCTGGCACATGCTCGCCAAGACCGAGCGGCGTATCGCCATCGTCATCGTCTCTGCGACGGGGTGACGGACGGCGTTCGTCGCGGCCGCGGTCCGACGAGCCTCGGCGGGAATCTTGACCGCGTGGATCAGGGTTGCGAGCCTCTTGCGGCGGACGAGAAGGCTCGCGCCGGCGCGGAACCTGGACGATTGCCTCGGGCGTGGGGGACTCGGCCACAGCATCGACCTGTGCGGGCTCGGAACGCCGCGAGGGCTGGCGCTCGCGTGATGAGCGCCGGCCTTCCGACTTGCCGCCTTCCGACTTACCATTCTCGGACTTGCCGCTTTCGGGCTTGCCGCTTTCGGACTTGCTTCCCTCGGATCTTCCGCCCTCGCCACCGCGTGAGCGCCGAGCGGAGTCCCCGCTGCGTCCGCGATGACGTGTGCGGGTCTCTTCCTCGACCACCACCGGCGAGGGCTCGGCCAGGGTGCCGAGATCGCCCTCAGCCCAGGGGATCGGCTGACCGATCAGGCTCTCGATCGCGGTCACCGACCGTTCGTCGGAGCGGGTGACCAGGGTGAAGGCATGCCCGGCGCGACCGGCACGGCCCGTACGCCCGATCCGGTGCACGTAGTCTTCCGGGTGATGCGGCACGTCGAAATTGAAGACGTGGCTCACCGCGGGAATGTCGAGGCCGCGAGCCGCGACGTCGCTCGCAACCAGCAGCGGAACTTCACCGGAGCGGAATCCATCGAGGGCGACCGTGCGCGCGCGCTGATCCATATCGCCGTGAAGGGCCGCGACGTTGAAACCGTGGCTCGCCAGCGACTTCTGCAGCAGCGCCACGTCGCGCTTGCGGTTGCAGAAGATGATGCCGTTGTTGAGTTCGGCCTCACCGCGGATGAGACGGCGCAGGAGATCGCGCTTCTCGTGCCCCTCCGACCCTGCGGCGACCAATTTCTGCACGATCGTCGTCGCGGTGGAGGCGGGGCGCGCCACTTCGATCCGCTGCGGGTTATGCAGGAACACGTCAGCCAGCCGCTCGATCTCGGGCGGCATCGTCGCGGAGAAGAACAGGGTCTGGCGCGTGAACGGCACCATCTTCACGATGCGCTCGATATCGGGAATGAAGCCCATGTCGAGCATCCGGTCCGCCTCGTCGATGACCAGGAGCTCGACCCCGGTGAGCAGCAGCTTGCCGCGCTCGAAATGGTCGAGCAGGCGGCCGGGTGTCGCGATCAGAACGTCGGCGCCGCGCATCAGCTTGGCATCCTGCTCGGCGAAGGACACGCCCCCGATGATCAGGGCCACGTTGAGCTTGTGGTTGACGCCGTAGCGGTCGAAATTCTCGACCACCTGGGCAGCGAGTTCGCGGGTCGGCTCAAGGATCAGCGTGCGCGGCATGCGCGCCCGTGCCCGTCCATTCTCGAGCAGGGTGAGCATCGGCAAGGTGAAGGCGGCGGTCTTACCCGTCCCTGTCTGGGCGATACCAAGGACGTCACGGCGCGCCAGAACGTGCGGGATGGCTTGAGCCTGGATCGGTGTCGGGTCCGTGTAGCCCGCGGCCGTGACGGCCTGGAGGACCTTGTCGCTCAATCCGAGGTCGGCAAAAGACATATGCTGATGTGAACCGTTGCGCGCAGGAACTCGTAACGATCCGCGCGGAGAAGATCGTCGTGGGCTAGGCTCCGCGGTCCGTTCGAAAAGGGTCGTTCGAATACAGGACCAGCCGCGCACACGCGTTGCGGGACACTTAGAGCCTTGAGGTGTCTTGTCAATCGACCACGGGCAAAGCACCGTCGTTTATCCGGTGCATACGGCGTCCTGCGAACGAGAAGCCGAAGAGTCGGGGGTACTGTCAAGCTGGCACACGCCCTGCTTGAGCGAGCGCCGGTAGGACATGGGCTTCGGCCCTCACACGAAGGGGGACGAACTCATGTCACATAGCGCCTCGATCACCGAGCCGGCCGCGTCCGGAGGTGCCGTTCCCGATTCCCATGCGGATGTGGTGATCAAACCCGGCTACGACGACCGCCTCACCAACGAGGATCTGGCCCCGCTCAGGAAACAGAGTTGGGGCACCTACAACTTCTTCGCCTTCTGGATGTCGGACGTCCACAGCGTCGGCGGCTACATCACGGCGGGCAGTCTTTTCTCCCTCGGCCTCGTGAGCTGGCAAGTGCTGGTCTCGCTGCTCGTCGGCATCCTCATCGTGCAATTTTTCTGCAACCTCGTGGCCAAGCCGAGTCAGGTCACGGGCACGCCCTATCCGGTGATCTGCCGGGCCTCCTTCGGCGTGAAGGGCGCCAACATCCCCGCCATCATCCGGGGCCTCATCGCGGTCGCCTGGTACGGCATCCAGACCTACCTCGCCTCCAGCGCCTTCATGATCGTCGCCTTGCGCTTCTATCCTGAGCTGAAGCCCTATGCCGACGTGGCGCAGTTCGGCTTCGCCGGCCTGTCGAGCCTCGGCTGGGTGGCCTTCATGGCCCTTTGGGTGATCCAGGCCCTCGTGTTCTGGCGCGGCATGGAGGCGATCCGCAAATTCATCGATTGGGCCGGCCCCGCCGTCTACGTCGTGATGATCGCCCTGGCGGTCTACCTCGTGGCCAAGGCCGGCGTGGCGAATGTCGGCCTCACGCTGGGCGAGGTGAAGTACCGGGGCTGGGACGCCCTGCCGGTGATGCTCAATGCGGTCGCCCTGGTCGTCTCGTACTTCTCCGGGCCGATGCTGAATTTCGGTGACTTCTCACGCTACGGGAAGTCATTTCCCGCGGTGAAGGCCGGTAATTTCTGGGGCCTGCCGGTGAACTTCATCGGTTTCTCGCTGCTCACCGTCATCACCACCTCTTCGACCTTGCCAGTCTTCGGCCACCTCATCATCGATCCGGTGGAGACGGTGAGTAAGATCGACAACACCTACGCGGTGGTGCTCGGCGCCTTCACCTTCATGACGGCGACGATCGGCATCAACATCGTGGCGAACTTCGTCTCCCCGGCCTTCGATTTCTCGAACGTGGCTCCGCAGCATATCAGCTGGCGCATGGGCGGGATGATCGCGGCCGTCGCCTCGATCTTCATCACTCCGTGGAACCTCTACAACAACCCGGCCGTGATCCATTACACGCTCGACATCCTCGGCGCCTTCATCGGTCCGCTCTTCGGCATCCTGATCGCCGACTTCTTCATCGTGCGGAAGCAGCATGTCGTGGTGGACGACCTCTACACGATGAGCCCGACCGGAACTTACTGGTACGATGGCGGATACAATCGCGCCGCGATCTACAGCGTCATTCCCTCCGCCCTGGTGCCGGTGCTCTGCGCCGTCATCCCGGCCCTGGGAAGCGTGGCGAATTTCAGCTGGTTCATCGGCGTGGCCCTGGGCTTCTCGATCTATGTCGTCCTGATGCGTAAGAGGGCCGCCGCGGCCAAGGCCTGACCGGAGACCGATTCCCTTTGCGCATCCTGCTGATCAACCCCAACACGACCGAATCCGTCACCGACCTGGTCGCCGCGCATGCGCGGCGAGTGGCGGGCGACGCCGTCGAGATCGTGGCGGTCACCGGGCGCTTCGGTGCCCGCTACATCACCAGCCGGGCCGCGTCGGCGATCGCGGCCCATGCCGCCCTCGACGCGCTGGCCGAGCACGCCGAGGGTTGCGACGCGGTCTACCTCGCCTGTTTCGGAGATCCGGGACTCGGAGGCCTGCGCGAGATATCCCCGCTGCCGGTGGTCGGCATGGCCGAGGCCTCGTGCCTCGCCGCCACGGCACGGGGAGGGCGCTTCGCCATCGTCACCGGGGGCGCCCTGTGGGGACCGATGCTGGAGGAGTTCGTGGCGGGGATCGGCCTCTCCGACAAACTCGCCGCCATCCGCACCATCGCCCCCACGGGAGACCGCATCGCACGGGACCCCGAGGCGGCCCTGGCGGATCTGGCCGCCGCCTGCACCACCTGCGCCATCCGCGACGGGGCGGATGTGGTGATCCTCGGCGGAGCGGCGCTTGCCGGCCTCGCCGAACGCATCCAGCCGCATGTGCCGGTGCCCGTCCTATGCTCGGTGGAAGTAGGGACCCGTGCGGTCCTCGCCGCCGCGATCTGCGGCTTGCCGCCGGGCCAGCCGGCGCCGTCCATCGAGAGCATCGGCCTGTCGCCGGCCCTGGCCGAGCGGCTGGCACAGGAGTGACAGAGCTCCGCACCCGCTGATTCCACGTGCCTGACGGCACTTGCGGACAGGCGCAGGATCAGCTTACTTTGCGATACAAAGTTGATCCGGGAGCATCGGATGTCCGATCTCGATAGAGCCCTCGCCGATATCGTGGCGATCCGCACGCAACTCGCCCGCGGCGACGCCTTCTGCGGGTTCGGACCCTCCGCCATCGCGGCCACGGGCGTCCTCGCCCTCGGCACCACCCTGGCGCAGCATGTCTGGCTCGACGACCCGACCGAACAGCCGCTACTGTTCCTAGGCGGCTGGATCGTCACCGCCCTGGCCTCCGCCGGCCTGATCGGCGCCGAGATGCGAGCCCGTTCGCGTCGCGACCATGCGGGGCTCACCGACACGGCGATCGTGAACGCGGTGGAGCAGTTCCTGCCCGCCGGCGCGGCGGGCGCCTGCCTCGCCCTGGTCCTGGTACAGGTTTCGCCGGAATCCCTGTGGATGCTGCCGGGGCTGTGGCAGATGCTGGTGAGCCTCGGGCTCTTCGCCTCGGTGCGGTCCCTGCCGAAAGGCGTCGCGCTGCCCGGCGCCTGGTACATGGTGGCGGGCCTCGCCGTGCTCATGCTGGCGAGCGCCGACCACATCCTCTCGCCCTGGACCATGGGACTGCCCTTCGCCGTCGGCCAGTTTCTGATGGCCATGATCCTCTACCGTGCCCGGGAGGACAGTGATGCGTGATGCTCCCTTCGCGTATGACGGCCTCGACCGGGTCATTCACGAGAAGGCCCGGCTCGGCCTCCTCACCTCGCTGATGGCGGCTCCGAAGGGGCTGGCCTTCGGCGACCTTAAGCAACTCTGCGGCCTCACGGACGGTAATCTCAACCGTCACCTCCAAGTGTTGCAGGAGGCCGGCTTCGTCGAGATCAGGAAAGGGCAGGGCAAGAGCCATGGTGGCACCCGCCCGCTGACGACCTGCCATCTGACGCCGACCGGCCGGACTCGCTTCCTCGATTACCTCGCCGTCCTCGAACAGGTGGTGCGGGACGCCGCCAAGGCCGCCGAGATGGCGGCCGAGAGCGCGGGCCTCCCCCTCGTCGCGCGTCCGGCCTGACGCCTGGACTCCGTCTTTTTTTGCCAAGGAACTCTGCGATGCAAAGCGAACAGACGCCCGGACTGCATGTGGGCATCATCATGGATGGCAACGGACGCTGGGCCTCGGGGCGCGGACTGCCCCGCGCGCTCGGTCACAAGGAAGGCGTCGAGGCGATCCGCCGGGTCGTGGAGGCGGCGCCGAAACAAGCCATCGGCACCCTCACCCTTTATGCCTTCTCTTGCGACAACTGGAGACGTCCGGAGGCGGAGGTCTCCGCCCTGATGGGGCTGCTCCGGCTCTACCTGCGCAACGAGATCGCCCGTTTGGTCGAAAGCGGCGTACGTCTCAGCGTGATCGGCCGGCGCGACCGCTTGCCCGAGGGACTCGCCGCCGCCATCGGCCGAGCCGAGGCCGTAACACTCGAGGGGAAAGCCCTGCATCTGCGGATCGCCGTCGATTACTCCGCCCGCGATGCCATTCTCGCCGCCGCGCTCGCCAGCGCCAGCAATCCCGGGATGACCCGCACCACCTTCTCGACCCTGGTGACGGGCGATGCCTGTGTCCCCGAGGTCGATCTCGTGATCCGCACCAGCGGCGAGCAGCGGCTTTCCGATTTCCTGCTCTGGGAGAGCGCCTACGCCGAACTTCACTTCACCCGCCGCCATTGGCCTGATTTCGATGCCGGAGACCTCGAAGACGCTCTCGCCGCCTACCGCAATCGCGACCGCCGCTTCGGAGGGCTGGCTACCGGGTCCGTGGCGGCCTGAAAAGCTGAGCCGACGATTGGCGAGGCAGGAGGCTGAACGGTCGGGTCAAAGACTACCCTCTCACCCTTCGGCAGGCTGTTTTCCTTGCGATATGATGGTTCGGTCGGCTTGAGCCAGGCATAGCTTCGTCGGCGAGCAGACGGCTCCCTCGACCTTTAGGGCTGCGCTGCCCTCAGACGAAAAAGAGGAAGGCTCCGAAGCTCGCTAGGAAGCCCGCAAGAGACACCGCCGAGAGAGCAAGAAATTTGGAGGATGCCGTCGATCCATCGTCGGCTCCGTCCTCGATGGGCGAGAAGGCACGACCCGCAGCCTGCGACGCGCGGATGAGATCGTCGTGGCGCACCATTCTCAAGGCTGCAGACGGCGCCATGTCGCTCTCCCACCGATCGGTTCTATGTGCGGAAACGCACAAACCAGAGATTGGTTCCCGACCCGACCCGACCCGTCATCGCCCCGCCATGTCCGGCTCCTAGGATCTGCCACCTAGTCACAGGACGAGTTCCACCATGACCGAGCCGCTGCGCACCCGCTCGCAGGCCGCCGAAGACGGCGAGGATGGAGGCACGAATACGAGCGGCAACGCCACGTTCGGCGATGTGGTCGCCGCGCGGTTCGACCGGCGCGATCTGCTGCGCGGTCTCCTCGGGGTCGGCGCCATCGCGGCGGTGGTGACGCCCCGCGCGCTCGCGGCCGCTCCGGCTGCGGCGGCGCAGGGACGGGCGACGCCGTTCCCGTTCAAGGAGATCGAAGCGGGTTCGGACACCCACCATCACGTGGCCGAGGGGCACGATGCCGACATCCTGATCCGCTGGGGCGATCCAGTCCTGCCTGGCGCGCCTGCTTTCGATCCGCGGAACCAGTCGGCGGAGGCCCAGGCCCGGCAATTCGGCTACAATAACGACTTCGTCGGTTATTTCCCGATGCCCGGCGCCGCCGATCCGGCGGCGCACGGACTTCTCGTGGTCAATCACGAATACACCAACGAGGAGCTGATGTTCCCCGGCCTCGGCCGCCAGGATATCAAGACCGTCGCGTTCAAGGGCATGAACCGCGAGCTCGTCGATATCGAGATGGCCGCCCATGGCGGATCGGTGATCGAGGTGAAGCGAACGGACGGCAAATGGGCCGTGGTGCCGAACTCGCCTCACGCCCGGCGCATCACCGCGGAGACGGTGATGACTTTGTCCGGTCCCGCCGCAGGCTCCGACCGGCTGAAGACGACGGCCGATCCTGTGGGCCGTACGGTGAAGGGCATGATCAACAACTGCGCCGGCGGAACCACCCCCTGGGGGACGTGGCTCACCTGCGAGGAGAACATCAACTACTACTTCCGAGGCACACTCGCCGAGGGCTCGGGGGAGGCGGCCAATCACAAGCGCCTCGGCCTACCGGGCAATGCCTATGCCTGGGGCCGCTTCCACGAGCGGTTCGACCTGTCCAAAGAGCCGAACGAGCCGAACCGCTTCGGCTGGGTCGTGGAGATCGACCCGTTCGATCCCGCCTCCGTCCCGACGAAGCGCACCGCCATGGGCCGGTTCAAGCACGAAGGCGCCGCCGGCATCGTCTCGAAGAGCGGCCGCTACGTGGTCTACCAGGGCGACGACGAGCGTTTCGACTACGTCTACAAGTTCGTGACGGACGCGGCCGTAAATCTCGCCGACCGGCAGGCCAACCGCGATATCCTGGATTCCGGCACGCTCCACGTCGCCCGGTTCGATGCCGACGGACGCGGCGCCTGGATGCCGCTGGTCTTCGGACAAGGCCCCCTAACGACGGAGAACGGGTTCCGCTCCCAGGCCGACGTGGTCATCGAGGCACGGCGTGCCGCCGACCTCCTCGGCGCCACCAAGATGGATCGCCCGGAAGACGTCGAGGCCAATCCGAAGACCGGCAAGGTCTATGTCATGCTCACCAACAACGTGAAACGCAAACCCGACGAGGTGAACGCCGCCAATCCGAGGCCCGACAACCGCTTCGGCCACATCGTGGAACTGACTCCCGACGAGGGCGACCATGCGGCACCGGGCTTCGCCTGGGAGATCCTCGTCAAATGCGGCGATCCCTCCATCGCTACGGTCGGCGCCACCTTCTCCTCCGCGACGACGAAGGACGGCTGGTTCGGCATGCCGGACAATTGCTCGGTCGACGGACAGGGTCGGCTCTGGGTCGCCACCGACGGGAACTCGCCATCGAAGACGGGCCGGAACGACGGAATCTGGGCCATGGAGACGGACGGGCAGGGACGGGGAACCGGCAAGCACTTCTTCCGGGTGCCCAACGGCGCGGAGATGTGCGGCCCCTACTTCACACCGGACGACACCACGTTCTTCGTCGCCGTCCAGCATCCCGGCGAGGCCGACGAGGAGGATCCGAAGGCCGCCCCCGCCACGTTCGAGGCACCTTCGACCCGGTGGCCGGATTTCGACGATGCGATGCCGCCCCGCCCGGCCATCGTCGCCATCACGAAGCGCGGGGGCGGCCGGGTCGGAAGCTGACCGCTCGATCTTTCCAGCTGGACACTGGATCCCCCTCCGTCGCCGCTGAATGGCGGCCCTGTCGAACCGGCGTCGTGGAACTTGCCCCCATTGCGCCGCAACTCCTTCAGAGTGCCAGCAGGGGTACGGATAACGACCCGGGAAAGGGCAGGGCGCAGCGACCGCGCCGGTCCCTCCGAAATCCCGACGACACAGCGTTAAGGGAATCGGCGCAAGCTGTGCAGGAACACGGGGAGAGACCTCCCGCGCCCTCATGGCGGCGCTTCACGTTTCCGTTTCGTTCCTGTATGGTTGGCACATGACTCAGCGCGAGACCTCACGCCAGGCCGTTGCGGCCCCCGCCGTCGGCCGGCCGAGCGATCTGTTCGCAGGCGGCCAGGCGCCGGTTCGCGGTGCCAAGGCTTCCTCGGCCGCCCGGGCGCCCCTCGACAAGGCGCCCATCGAAACAGCCGAGGCCGGCTACGACGCCTCGTCGATCGAAGTGCTGGAGGGGCTGGAGCCCGTCCGGCGCCGGCCGGGCATGTATATCGGCGGCACCGACGAACGCGCCCTGCACCATCTCTTCGCCGAGGTGATCGACAATTCCATGGACGAGGCTGTGGCCGGCCATGCCAGCTACATCGAGGTGGAACTGGAGGCGACGGGCCACCTCGTCATCACCGATAATGGACGCGGTATCCCGGTGGACCCGCATCCGAAATTCCCCGGCAAATCCGCCCTCGAAGTGATCATGACGACGCTGCACGCCGGCGGAAAATTCGACTCGAAGGTCTACGAGACCTCGGGCGGCCTTCATGGCGTCGGCATCTCCGTGGTCAATGCCCTCTCGGACAGCCTCGAAGTCGAGGTCGCCCGCAGCCAGACCCTGTACCGCCAGACATTCTCGCGCGGCCACGTGCAGGGGCCTCTGGTGGAGGTCGGCCGGGTGCAGAACCGTCGCGGCACCCGGGTGCGCTTCCATCCCGATGCCGAGATCTTCGGAGCTCTGAAATTCGATCCGCGCCGGCTGTTCAAGATGGCCCGGTCAAAGGCCTACCTGTTCGGCGGCGTCGAAATCCGCTGGCGTTGCGCGCCGTCCCTGATCGAGGGGATGGACGACGTCCCGGCAGAGACCGTGCACCGCTTCCCCGGCGGCCTGCGCGATTATCTCGCCCGCGATCTCGAGGGCAAGGAACTCGTCACCGATGCGGTTTTCGCCGGCAAGATGACGAAGCCCGGTGGCCATGGCTCCCTCGAATGGGCCGTCGCCTGGATGGTGGTGGAGGACGGGGTCTCGCACTCCTATTGCAACACCATCCCCACCGCCGAGGGTGGCACGCATGAAAGCGGCCTGCGCGTCGCCCTGCTGCGGGCGCTGCGCGAACATGCCGAACGCGTCGGCCAGGCTAAGCGCATGACCTCCGTCACAACGGATGACGTCATGGCGACCTGCGCCTCGATGCTCTCCGTCTTCATCCGCGAGCCGGAATTCCAGGGCCAGACCAAGGACAAGCTCGCCACAGTGGAAGCCTCGAGGATTGTCGAGACGGCGATCCGCGACGCGTTCGACCATTGGCTCGCCGCCTCCCCGGCCCAGGCCAACAAACTTCTCGACTGGGTGATCGACCGGGCCGAGGAGCGCCTGCGCCGACGCCAGGAGAAAGAGGTCGCGCGCAAATCCGCGACCCGCAAGCTACGTCTGCCGGGCAAGCTCGCCGATTGCTCGAAGGCCGGTACGGCCGGCTCGGAAATCTTCATCGTCGAGGGTGATTCCGCCGGTGGCTCGGCCAAGCAGGCGCGCGACCGCGCCAGCCAGGCGATCCTGCCCCTGCGCGGCAAGATCCTCAACGTGGCCTCGGCCAGTCGCGACAAGATGGGCGCCAACCAGCTCATCTCCGACCTGACCCAGGCGCTCGGTTGCGGCACAGGCAACAGTTACAAGGGCGAGGATCTTCGCTACGAGAAGGTCATCATCATGACCGACGCCGATGTCGACGGCGCCCATATCGCATCCCTGCTGATCACCTTCTTCTATCGCCAGATGCCCAAGCTCATCGACAAGGGCCATCTCTACCTCGCGATCCCGCCGCTCTACCGCCTCCAGCACGGCGCGAAGACGGCCTATGCCCGTGACGATGCCGATAAGGAGCGGGTCATCAAGACCACGTTCAAGGGTGCCAAGGTCGAGATCAGCCGCTTCAAGGGGCTCGGCGAGATGATGCCGGCGCAGTTGAAGGAGACGACCATGGACCCGAAGAAGCGCACCCTTCTGCGCGTCGCGGTCCTCGACGAGGCGCGCGTCTCCACGGGCGACGCCGTGGAGCGGCTGATGGGCAACAAGCCCGAAGCCCGCTTCGCCTTCATCTCCGAACGCGCCGCCTTCGCCGACGAGGCCGTGCTCGACATCTGATGCCGAGTGCGGGTTGAGGCGGGCTGATCGAGGTCTGGCATGAGACAGGGGAAACACCGCTTCCCCGTCACTGTGCGACGAACCCATACCAACGCAAAAAACCCGGCCGCGAGGCCGGGTTTTTCGTTTGGACGATCCTGAGCCGCGCAGCCCTCGAGAAGGACTGCGCGGAGATTATGGACGATCCTAGTAGGTGCCGAACTTGTAGTTCAGGCCGGCGCGGACGACGGCGAACTCGTCGTCGCGACGACCGCTGCTGATCGACTGCACGACAGCGTTGTTGGCAGCGGTGTTGATGATGAAGGCGCCCTGGTTGCGGGTGCCGCGATCGAGGTTCACGTACAGGCCTTCGACCTTCAGCGTCACAGCAGAAGCGCGGAAGAAGTTGAAGAACGAGTCGGTGGGGAGAGCGTATTCGATACCACCGCCGACGGCGTAGCCGGTGCGGAAGTCGTCGTTGCCCTGGAAGCCGCCGAAGCTACGGTCGGTGCTGCCAGCGCCGTAAGCGAAGCCGCCGGTGCCGTACACGAGGGTGCGGTCGAAAGCGTAGCCGAGGCGACCGCGGACGGTACCGAAGAAGTCGAGGCTGGAGAGGCCACGCGGGTCGTTGATGGCGAAGCCGGGAGCGGCAACGACGCCCGAGTCACGACGCTTGGCGCCGAAATCGAGGTACTGGGCGTCGGCTTCGATACCGACGACCACGCCCGAACCCGGGGTGAACTGATAGTTGTAACCGATCTGCGCGCCGCCGGAGAAGCCGTCCTGGCTGTCCTTGCTGAACGTGGCGACCTGCGGGGTGCCAGCGGCGGTGAAGCGGCTCGCCACCGGGAAGGAGTTGGGGCCTTCCTTGCCGGCGTCGAAAGCGTAACCGGCGTTGATACCGGCGTAGAAGCCCGTCCACGTGAAGACCGGGACCGGAACGAAGACCGGCGGAGCGGCGCGACGGGGAAGGTCGGCGGCCGAAGCGACAGCAGTCAGGCCGGCGAGAACGGTCGTAGCGAGAAGCAGTCTTTTCATTGTGTGTCTGGTCCTGATGGGCATTAAGCCTGAGCGCTTGTAGGCTTGGTCGGGCGTGAGGTCTGTCGCATTCCTGCAACAACATCCATCGAATACAGCAGCAGCCGTCAACGAAGGGTAAAGGTTAGACTCAGGTGAGGAATTGGGAATCAGCCACGTGTTCTGGCGCACCTGAGGGTATTTCTCCTTCAGAGCGACCGATGATCCAGATCCACCGGTGCGACATCCGCTCCGCACCTTCTACAACCATTTGTTAATCAGAATAATTCTGCATCATTCAGATCAGCAACAATGATCACTGTGATGTTCGCGAGAACGGTGTCCGGCTTTCAAGGGGACGACGCAGCTCCTGCATGGGAGCGGGGCCTGGCAAGTAAATGCAGGATTGGGTGTCGCGCAGGTCCGGCGATCTTGAGACTCGTACCGTAGAAACCGGTTTTCGGGTCGCGGCGACGCCTAGCCGGCATATCTCGAACGGAGCGATCGTACCGATCCGGCGTCTCGTCTCCGAGGAAACGAACCTTGCGAGCCATGATCTGAGCGATCCGGGCTTCCTGGCCAGCGCCGTGGCCTATGCGTCCAGAGCCCCGGAGAATGAGGGCGGGGCGATCAACGGTCGATCAGCAGGATCGCACCGGGCTAACGGATACGTGATGGCTCCGCCGACGGCGCAGAGCGCCGCCGGCAAGGGACTCGCCCGGTTTCTCAGGCGGCCGTAACCCAGAGTTCACCCTTGCCGAGGGTGGCGAGATCGCCGGAATAGCGCTTGAGCGCACCCGCGGCGAGGTCGGCATGGGCGGGGCTGAGGGCGCGCAGGGATCGGGCGAGCAGGCGCAAGAACACGAGATCGTGCGTTCCCGTCTCGACGAAACTCGGGCTCAGGGCACCGTGTCCGCCTGCGAGGATCGTCCCACGCCGCATGCCGTAGCCCGGATGGTCACCCACCGAGAGGGCCGCGATCGTGCCTGCGATCATCCGCGATCCGGCATGAGCCCCGGCGGATCCGACCAGGATCAGCCCGCGCCGCATGCGGTCGCCGAGATAATCGCCGGCCGAGCCTCGGATCACCAGCGTGGCGCCGTCGAGTCCGGCCTTGGCGGCATAGACTGCGCCGCCCGCATGATCGCCGGCATCCCCTTCGATGGTGATCGTGCCGCCCTTGGCACCCGATCCAGCATAGGGGCCGGCCGATCCCGTGACCGTCACCGCGCCCGATGCCATGCCTGCGCCGAGGCGCTGGCCGACATCGCCGACGACCCGGATCGAACCGCCGCTGAGCGAGGCACCGACACTGTCGAAGCGGGATGACCCGCCCTCGATGGTCAGGCTGTCGGAGCCGTCGAGGCTGATCGCGAAGACGTCGCCCAGCGTCAGGCCGCGTCGGCTGGTGCCGATGGGGAGCCTGGCCGCTTCGGCCTCGGAGAGGCCGCTCAGCGAGAGCGGATTCACATGGAGAAAATCGAGCCGCTCCGGCGGCTCCTGGCGCAGGGTGAGGGTGCTCATGCCGCTCCAGCCTCGCTCGCCGGCTCCTTCGAGAGCAGGTCCTTCAGGTGATAATGGTGGCGGCCGAGATTGCCGCCGTAATTGCCCGCCGTCACCGCCACGAGCCCGTGCGCGGCACCCGCCTCGGTGGAGGCGTGGAGCGCCGCGCGCATGGATTCGGCCACCGAGCGCGAGGTGAGCCCGTCGATGACGATCTCCAGCACCACGCCGACCTCCGCCGCGAGTTCGGAGCCGGCCCGGCCTTTGAGGGTCGGGCAATAGGCGTCGTTGGTGGAGGCCATCATGCCTTTCGTCCGTGCTCCGACCTTGGAGCCGGAACGGACGATGCCGCCAGGGAACGGCAGGATCACGTCCGCCACCGAGCGAGCGGCATCCACCGCGATCTCCGCGACCTTGAGGGTCTCGGCATGGTTGCGGCCGAGGAACAGCAGGTTGCCGCCGCCCACCGCGCCGTCCACTGCGCGGACGAAATCCTCACACAGGAACTCGCCGTCCATCACCGGCACGCGCCAGTAGCGCCGCGCCTTGCCGGAGCCGGGGTCGGTCAGACGCTTGGCCACCGCGAACCCGTCACCGAAATACCGGATCGCGCCGCCGAGCTTGATCTTGTGAGGCCCGTCGACGCCCGCATAGCAGGCGGTGCCAGGACAGGTGAGGATGCACTGGCCGACGCGCTTGAGGAGTTGGTCCTTGAGGCCGTTCGGCTCGAAGCCGAACAGCAGCACGCGCACGCCGGGGCGGCCGTCCGGAGTCTCCTCCGGCGAGAGCTCGCAATCGATCCCGGCCTCGGCGCCGCAGCCGATCACCGAGGTAGCGAACCCGGTCATGGTCACGGCGGCGATCATCGCCCATTTGGCGGTGTCGTTGGTGATGATCAGCGCCGTACCGGCGACGTCGAACGCCTCGGCGAAGGTGTCGATCACCGGAATGCCGTTGAGGGTGAGGTCAGCCATGGTCAGTCACCCATCCTCACGCGACGCATCGTCTTCGAGCCCTGCAGGATCTTCATGCGCGACATGCCACGTCCTCGAACACGTCTCCCGCGGGGAAGGCCGCGTCCGGCACGGTGAAGCTGTCGAGGCCGGTGCCGAAGCGAGCGTCGAGATAGGCGTCGGCGCGCGTCACCATCGCCTTGTCGGATTCGACGACGAGCTCCAACGTCCGGCCCGAACGCCAGTTCACGATCTCGCCATCCTCGACGATGACCTCGCCGTCCTTCAGGACGAGTCGGGCACGGGCGAACATCGCGGTCCGGTTCTTGTCGTCCCGGTAGATTGCGACATCGGCGCGGGCGCCCTCACGGAGATGGCCGCGATCGGCGAGGCCGAGGAGCTTGGCCGGGCCGGACCGCGTCAGCTGGGCGATCTCGGAGAAGGAATATTCCCGCTCGATTCCGCACAGGCCGGACCGCTCGGCGATGACCTTGTGCAGGCCGGCGATCTCACGGTCGCGCTCCTCCTTGTCCATCAGCAGATGGATGATCCGCGGATATTCGGTGAAGGGGCCGCCATTGGGATGGTCGGTGGTGAGGATGGTGCGCTCCGGATCGCCCGACAGCAGCATCAATTCGAGGCCGATCGCCCATTGCAGGGAGCTGACCGGGCCGCGCGGCTTGTACAGGAACGGCACGATGCCGCCGCCTTCCGCGTCGCCCGCCGTGATGATCCACTTCTTCGGGTTCGCGCCCTTGCGGCCGGCGAACTGGCGGATCACGTCCAGCGAGATCGTCACGGTCTGGCCGAAGGCGACCTGACCCACGTCGAACGTGGCGTTGGGGTGCCGCTCCATCGCCTCCGTGATTCGCTCGGCCGCAGAGCGGAAGCCGCCGGTGGCCGGGTTGGCAGGATCGGCCGCGCCATAGGCATAGAATTGCGCATGGGCGAAGTGGATGCGTCGGCCCTCCGCCGCTTCCATCGTCGCCACGAACGAATCGTCGGCGCCGGGAATGCCGAGATTGTTGGCATGGACGTGGAGCGGATGCGGGACACCGATCTCCTCCACCGCGTCGAGGAGGGCGTTCATGATCTTGCGGGTGGTGAGCCCGTAGACTGGGATCTCCTCGTCGAGGCTGAGATTGAGCATCCCGTCCTTGAAGGCCGAGGCGCCTCCCGCATTGATGCACTTGACGCCGAGGCCACGCGAGGTCGCCACCGAGAGGGCGACGAGGTCCCGCACCGCAGCCTTGCCCTCGCGCTGGCGCAGCAATTCGAGGAGCTGGTCGTCGTTGCCCATCACCGTAAGGGCGCCGCGGTCGAGCAGCGGGATGTCGGCGAGTTCGAGCTGCGTCGCGAGCGCGTTGGTCGGCGGCATCGCCGGCTCGACGGCGACGGTGTAGCCCATCCGCGCGTAATTGGCGCCGATCCAGGCGGCGGAACCGCCGGCATGAGCGAAGGGATGGCCTTCTGGCGCGGCCTCGCTGGCATAGAGATCGGGCAGCAGCAGGCGGCTCATCACCACGTTGCCGCCGGCGATATGCGAATGCACCTCGACGCCTCCCGCCATCACGACGCAGCCGGAAGCATCGATGGTCCGGTCGGGCTTGCGCTCGGAGGCGGCGACGACATGGCCGTCCTCGATCCAGACATCACCGATACCGTCGCGGCCGGCGGTAGGATCGACGACCCGGCCGCCCTGGATCAGGATCAGCATGAGACGCCCTTCTTCTGCGTGAGGCGATCTTGGATGGCGGCGAGTACGCCGGCCGCCGTGAGGTCGGCCGGTTGGCCGACGGGGGGCGAATAAGTGATCGCCGCGCGACGCTCGTTCCACAGGGCGCCGCCGGCGGTCTCGCCGGGCACTCCCACCGCGATGACGATGTCGGCGACGTCGCCCGTGGCCTCGGGGCTGCCCTCGCCGACAATGGCGATGGTCGGCAGGCTGCCGAGCCAGTCCGGGCGTGGAGCAGGGATGGCGGCGAGCCACAGGGCGGCATCGACTTCACCGGCGGCCACCTGGCGCGCGCTATCGAACCGCCAGGGATCGTGCTCGGGCAGGTCGCGTCCGAAACCGACCCGCGGCGGCTGGCCGGTGGTCCAGGAGGCGAGCTGGGTCACGGCACGCCCCTGGAACCCGTCGGAGATGGAGAGCGCGAAGAAACGCGTCAGGTCGTTGAGGTCGCGGACCAGACCCTGCAGCATCTCCACGCCGAGCTCACCGAGCTCGGCCGCATCGTAGAGAACGACGCCGTATTGCGCGGTCGTGAGGCGACGGGCGAGGTCGGCAAAGGCCGCTTCGCCGGAGAGGTTGCCCTTCACGTAAGCGCGCAGATGCGCCACCGAGACGGCGAGCCCGCCGGTATCGGCGGGATAGGCCACGTGCCGGGTGGCTCCGTTGCCGGGACCGCCGAGGGAGAGCAGCGTCCGCTCCGAGCCGGCGGCGCGGCCGCGCACCGGCGCGGAGGAGGCGATCTCCTGCACGATCGGGCGGTCCCACGGCCGAAGGCCGACGACCAGTACGGCATCGGCCCGGCCGATCGCCTCGGCCGGCGTCGTGTTGAGGTTACCGAACTGACTGAGAGGACCGAGCTCCGCATAGAGTCCGTCGCCACCGGCGGGATCGACGGAGGCGCCGATCAGTCCGGCCAGATGATAGGCCGCCCTCACTGCGCTCGTATCCGCACTCAACCCCGTGACGATCGGGGTCTTCGCTGTGGCGAGGAGCGTCGCGGCGGCCTCCACCGCCGCGCTCACGTCCACCGCACCACCCTTTACCCAGGCAGCCATGCCTTCACCTTGGAGAACGAGGGCCCGGCACGCGCTGTGTTCAGCGTCGCGCACGGCGGGACTGCGCCAGTCCATTCCTAGTGGGCCGGCACGTTTGCATCGCGGAGACGTCGCAAGCAACCCCCCACGCTCGCCGCTTCGGGGCAATCGCATGGAGGCAATGGCGATCGCGATGGCGGGCGGTGCTTGCGAGCGGTCGGCCCTCCGTGGGAGAAGCCGGCAACCGGGCCGTCGTCTCGAGCGCGGTTTTGCTCCCGCCACCGACCGACGGGACGAGGATGCGGCTGACACGCGCCGGGACGGGAGCGTGTCACGATAAAGGAGCTCGCCGTGGACCGGATCGCCGACGAACGGCCTCTCAGCCAGGAAGCGGCGACACGCGGCGCAGTCCGGGTGCACGCACCCGCGCGCCTGCATTTCGGGTTTCTCGATCTTCATGGCGGCCTCGGCCGGCGCTTCGGGAGCATCGGCCTCGCGGTCGACGCCCCCTCCATCGATCTCACCGCGAGGCCGGCGGCGGGGCTCCGGGTGGACGGGCTCGAGGCCGGGCGCGCCAGGGGCTATGCCGAGGCGGCGGCGCGCCATCTCGGCATCGCAGGGCACGCCGCCCTACAGGTGGACCAGGCGATCCCCGCCCATGCCGGTTTCGGCTCGGGCACGCAGCTCGCGCTGAGTGTCGCCGCGGCGCTGGCCGCCCTCGACGGCCGTCCCTTTTCACCCGACGCCTTCGCCGATGCCCTCGACCGTGGCAACCGGTCCGGCGTGGGCCTCGCCGCCTTCACCCAAGGCGGGCTGATCGTCGACGGGGGCCGAGACGCCAGCAATGGCCCGCCGCCCCTGATCGCGCGTCTCGCCTATCCTGAAGCGTGGCGGGTGCTGCTCATCCTCGACGAGGGCATGACGGGAGTGCATGGCACCCGTGAGGTCGAGGCTTTCCGTGACCTGCCGCGCTTTCCGGAGGCGCAGGCGGCCGAGATTTGCCGCATCGTACTGATGCAAGTGCTGCCCTCCGTCGCCACGGCGGAGCCGGAAGGGTTCGGGGCTGGCATCACCACCATCCAGCGGTTGATCGGCGACCACTTCGCGCCGCATCAGGGAGGGCGCTATGCGAGCCCCGCCGTGGCGGAGGCCCTGGCGGCGATCGCCGCCAGGGGGGTGGCCGGCTACGGCCAGAGTTCATGGGGGCCGACCGGCTTCGCCCTCCTGGCGTCGGAGGCCGAGGCCCAGGCGCTCAAGGCCGACCTCGAACGTCCCGGTTCCCTGCGCTTCGTGATCGCGCGCGGACGCAACAGCGGCGCCTCGGTCACGCGACTTTAAGGGAACCTGGTGCATAAGCGACGCTTGACCATGCCGGCCCAGGCCGGTTCTGGATGTAGACGTGAAAGAAACCATGCGAGAGGCGACCCCGCGAGGGAGTCGGACACTTGCGGAGGAGACAGACGATGGCCCGTTCGATTCTGCATATGCTGACGCCCCTCAAGCATATGAGCCCGTTCGACGTGAACATGGCTGTGGATGCTGGCTTCGAGACGATCGCGACCTATACGGACGTAACCCTGCCGGACGTGACCTCCCTGGTGCAGGATTCGATCTTCTCCCGCTCGCCCCAGGACGGTACGCGCACCAGCATCTTCATCGGCGGTAAGAATGCCGAGGACGCCCTCGACATGATGGACCGGGCGAAGAAAGCCCTGGTACCGCCCTTCGCCAATCACATCGTGGCCGATCCGGCCGGGTCCTTCACCACCGGTGCCGCCATGGTCGCCGAGGTGACCCGCGCCCTCAAGGCGAAGTTCGGCACCGACCTGAAGGGCAAGCGCATCGTCATCTTCGGCGGAGCCGGCGTCGTGGCTTATGTGGCGGCGGTGATCGGCGCGCTGGAAGGCGCCAAGACCGTCCTCGTCGGGCATGATGGCGAGGAGCGTGTCAGCAAGATCGCCTTCACGATGAAATGGCGATTCGGCATCGATGTCGGCGCCGTGGACGGCTCGACCGGCGATGCGCGCCGCGCCGCCATCGCCGAGGCCGACGTGATCCTCTCGGCCGGCCCGGCCGGCATTCCGATTTTGTCCGCCCAGGATCTCGAATCGGCGCCGAAGCTCCTCGTCGCCTCCGACGTGAACGCAGTACCGCCCGCCGGCATCGCTGGAATCGACGTGAACGCCAAGGACGTGGCGCTGCCCACGGGCAAGGGTATCGGCATCGGCGCGCTCGCGGTCGGCAACGTCAAGTACCAGACCCAATCGCGCCTGTTCCGCCAGATTCTCGCTGCCGACGAGCCCCTCTGCCTCGATTTCCGCGACGCCTACAAGGTCGCCGTCGAGGTGGCGGGCTGACGGGCACTCATCTGCTCGCTCGATCCTACCCATGACCTCATCCTGAGGTGTCCGCGAAAGCGGGCCTCGAAGGAGGTCTCCAGCTCCCGCCGAGCAAACTGGAAGCCTCCTTCGAGGCCTTCGCTTCGCTCGTCGCCTCAGGATGAGGCAGGGTGGTGGGAGCAGCGTAGGAGTGATCCAAAGCGATCGCCGCAATGGCAGCATCATCCGAACGGCGTCCGTCCCAGGGTGACGCACTTCTCATCGCCGCCCAGTCCGGGCGCGCCCTGGCGCAGGCCGCGCGCAGGGCGGGCCTGCGCCCCTATGTCCTCGACCTCTTCGGCGATGCCGACACCCGCGCCCTCACCGAAGGCTATCGCCCCGCCGAGGGCCGTTTCGGCGAAGGGCTGACGGGGGAGGGTGTTCTGGCCGAGCTCGATGCCCTGGCCGCCAAGACGGACAAGCCACCGATCGGACTGGTTCTCGGCAGCGGCTTCGAGACCGCCCCGGACCTGATGGAGGAACTGGGCCGGAGCCACAGGCTGCTGGGGGCCACGCCCCGCTCGGTCCGGGCCCTGAAGGATCCGTTCGCCTTCGCCGCCCTCTGCGCGCGGCACGCGATTCCCCATCCCGAAGTGACACGGGACCTTCTGGCTGACCGATCGGGCTGGCTGGTCAAGCGTGCCGGCGGGTCCGGCGGCAGCCATATCCGCCCCGCGGGCATGGGCCGGGCCCCACCCGGCGCCTACTTCCAGAGACGCGTCGATGGAACAGCCCATGCGGTCGCCTTCCTGGCCGACGGGCGCGAGGTGGCGATCCTGGCGGTGACCGAGCAATGGAGCGCGCCGTCTGCCTTACGCCCCTTCCGCTATGCCGGTGCGCTGGAACGGGCGGCCCACGAGCCGCCTTTCCTGGCCGCCCCCGCCCTCGACGCGATCACGGCGGCGATTGGTAGCCTCGTCGCCGCGACGGGGCTTCGCGGCCTCGCCAGCGCCGACCTCCTCGTCTCCGAGGCGGGATGGTGGCTCACCGAGATCAACCCGCGCCCAGGAGCCACGCTGGACATCCTGGACCGACGCGACACGCCACTGCTGACCGCGCATATCGACGCGAGCCTCGGCGTTTTGCCGCGAATCGAACCAGCACCGGTGGATGCGGCGGCCACGGAAATCTGGTACGCGGCAGCCGGCTACGCGCCGATGCCGCCCCTCGACTGGCCGGATTTCGTTCGCGACCGCCCACAATCCGGCGCCCCCGTGGCACGCGATGCACCGTTATGCACCGTGTTCGCCCAAGGTCCGGACTCGGCCGCCACCCGAGACCTATTGCGTGTCCGGGCCGCCACTCTGCGGACCCTGCTCGCCCCGACGGAGGAAGCCCGATGACCACCCATCCCCCCGCCACGCTCCGGACTACGCCGAGCCTGAACGCCCTGTCCGCTCCCCTCGTGGAGAAGCTGGTAGCGGACGCCGAGGCCCTGCGCCTTGCCGTCACCACCGAGAACGGCGCGCGCATGGTCGATGCCGGCGCCACCGTGCGCGGCTCCATCGAGGCCGGACGGCGCATCGCCGAGATCTGCCTCGGCGGCCTCGGCACCGTCTCGATCGTTCCCACAGGACCGATCGCGTCCTGGCCCTATTCCGTCGTGGTGCATTCCGCCGATCCGGTTCTGGCCTGCCTCGGCAGCCAGTATGCCGGCTGGTCGCTTGCCGACGAGACCGGGGATTCCGGTTTCTTCGCCCTGGGTTCCGGCCCCGGCCGCGCCGTCTCGGTGGTGGAAGACCTCTATAACGAGCTCGGCTACCGTGACACGGCCAGCCGGACCGCCCTGGTGCTCGAAGCCGCCGGCGGACCGCCCGCCTCCGTCATCGCCAAGGTCGCCGAGGCCTGCGGCCTGTCGGCCGAGGCCCTGACCTTCATCTACGCACCGACCCAGTCGCTGGCCGGCTCGACACAGGTCGTCGCCCGCGTCCTCGAAGTCGCCCTGCACAAGGCCCATACCGTGGGCTTCGACCTGCACAAGATCGTCGACGGCATCGGCTCGGCCCCGCTCTCGCCGCAGCATCCCGACTTCATCCAGGCCATGGGCCGCACCAACGACGCCATCATCTATGGCGGCCGGGTGCAGCTCTTCGTCGAGGCCGACGAGGCGGATGCCAAGCAGCTGGCCGAGCAGCTTCCCTCCACCACCTCCGCCGATCACGGGGCGCCCTTCGCCGAGATCTTCGGCCGGGTGAACGGCGATTTCTACAAGATCGACGGCGCGCTCTTCAGCCCGGCTGAGGTCATCGTCACCTCGGTGACCACCGGCAAGAGCTTCCGCGGTGGCCGGCTGATGCCGGAACTGGTGGAAGCCTCCTTCAGCTGAGGCCCATCACGCAACCCTCCCCCCCTCCGCGGGGGAGGGTGGTCGCGGAGCGACCGGGAGAGGGGAAGCCCTGTCCGGAACCGGCGCTCCCCTCTCCCGACCCGCTTCGCGGGCCACCCTCTCCCGCAAGGGGGAGAGGGATCGACGTCGAGGTTGCGAACAACATGCGCATCGGGCTCGCGGCCGATAACGGCAACTGGCACAAGGCCCGATTGAGGGCCGCCCTGGAACATCTCGGCGCCGAGCCGGTGCTGTTTTCGCTCGCCGACGTGGCGGTGGTCACCGGCGCGGGTGAGCCGCTCCGGGTACCGGGCTTCTCCGACGGGTTGCCCGACGGCGTCCTCCTGCGCACCATCGCCGGGGGTACCTTCGAGGCCACCACCATGCGGCTCGGCGTGCTCCACGCCCTCGTCGCATCCGGAGTCACGGTCTGGAATTCCCCCGGTGCCATCGAGCGCTCGGTGGACAAGGCCATGACGAGCCTCCTCGTCGCCAGGGCGGGCCTGCCCACTCCCGACACCTTCGTCTTCTCCAGCCGCGAGGCCGCCGCCGCCTGCGTCGCCCGCGAGGCGGGACCGGGCCGGCCACTGGTGCTCAAACCGCTCTTCGGCTCACAGGGCGAGGGTTTGCAGCTCATCGAACGGCCGGAAGACCTGCCCGCCGAGGAGGCCGTGTCGCGGGTCTACTATCTCCAGCGCTACATCGCGCGGAACGACGGCCTCTGGCGCGATTACCGCGTCTTCGTCTGCGAGGGCCGGGCCATCGCCGCCATGATCCGCGAAGGCGACGGCTGGATCACCAACGTCCATCGCGGGGGCCGGCCATTGCCCTGGGCGATGCCGGAGAAGGCTGCCGAGCTCGCCGAGCGGGCCGCCGCCGCCATCGGCGTCGACTATACCGGTATCGACCTTGTGGAAGACGGGGAGGGCGGATACCTCGTCCTCGAAGTCAATTCCATGCCGGCCTGGTCGGGCCTGCAGCAGGTCACCGAGGTCGACGTCGCGGCCGCCGTAGCCCGAGGCTTCCTCAACGCCGTACGGGCAGCGAGGCCCCCCCGGCTCCTCGCGGCATCGGGATGAGTGGGCTTTCGCCGGAGGCGATCGCCACGGCCTACCAGGCGTGCTGCTTGGCCGAGCTCGATGCCCTGAAACCCGGAAACGTTCATGTTTTCGGCGACGGCCACCGCATGGCGGTGGCCGATTTCGTCACGAGCGCCGAAATTTCCGCTCCCCATCTCGCGGAACCCGGCGCGCGGATCGGCCGGCGCGTCCGCACCGCCATGGAGGCGACCCTCGGCGCGGTGGGCCAGAATACCAATCTCGGCATCCTGCTCCTCTGCGCGCCCCTGGCGCGCGCGGCCGAGAACGGCGGCCCCTTGCGCGCGGCGCTCTCGCACGCTCTCGATGATCTCGACGCTGCCGATGCGACCGACGTCTTCGCGGCGATTCGCGCCGCCAATCCGGGCGGCCTCGGCCGAGTCGAGCGGCACGACGTAACCGAATCGGTGGCGCCCGCCAGCCTCGTCGCTGCCATGGCGGAAGCGGCCCCGCGCGATCGGATCGCCCGCGCCTACGTCACCGATTTCGCCGACATCTTCGGCATCGGCCTGCCCGCATTGGCGGCGGCGCGCGGCAAGGGTCTCACGCCCCCCTGGAGCACGACCGCGGTCTTCCTCGGCTACCTCGCGGCCGTCCCCGACAGCCATGTCGCGCGCAAGCACGGGCCAGACCGCGCCGACGCCCTGCGCGCCGAGGCGGCGGAGCTTCTCTCTCTCGATCTCGCCACGCACCCCGTCACCGAGCTCTTGGCACGGGACCGCTCGTGGAAGGGCCAGAACCTCAATCCGGGCACCAGCGCGGACATGACGGTGGCCACCCTCTTCGCCGACCGATTGCTGGCGGCCGGGATGGAACAACCGTGACACCGGCCACCCGGTGCCGGCGGAGTGCGCCATAATTCATGAAACGGCGCGTTCAACCCCCCGTTAGACAAAGATTTTGCTCGAATCCGCCCCCCCTGCAGGGTTGTTCCGGCAGAGACCCCAGAGTAGGGTCCGCGCCGCGATCCGGGCAAACCGGTCCGGTCCTCATGGGACTGGACGCCGTGAACAAGGATGGCTTTCGGCCGCGCCAAACTACGGGGCGGTCATGCTTTTTCAAGACTCCTGGGAGAAACCCCACATGGCGAAGATCAACAAAGTTCTGGTCGGCGAGGCTCTCGTCGGCGATGGCAACGAGGTCGCCCACATCGATCTCATCATCGGACCGCGCGGTTCGCCGGCCGAGACGGCTTTCTGCAACGGCCTCGTGAACAACAAGCACGGCTTCACCAGCCTGCTCGCGGTCATCGCGCCGAACCTGCCCTGCAAGCCGAACACCCTGATGTTCAACAAGGTCACCATCAACGACGCCCGTCAGGCCGTCCAGATGTTCGGCCCCGCCCAGTACGGCGTTGCCAAGGCCGTGCAGGACGCCGTTGCCGAAGGCATCATCCCCGCTGACGAAGCCGACGACCTGTTCATCCTGGTCGGCGTGTTCATTCACTGGGAAGCTGCCGACGACGCCAAGATCCAGAAGTACAACTACGACGCCGTGAAGCTGTCGATCCAGCGCGCCGTCAAGGGCGAGCCCACCGCTGCCTACGCCACCGAGCAGCGCAACTCCGCTTCGCACCCCTTCGCGTCGAACGCTTAGATCGGGGACAGTCCTGGGCAGAGCGCGCCTCCGCCCGCACCGCGGGGCCTGCTCCAGCGACTGGCTTCCATCTTCCTCGGACGATGAAACATGAAACGAGGCGGCTCCGGCCGCCTCGTTTTTTTATGGGCTCGACACTCTTGGATCGCCCCTCTACCGCCGCAGCGTCCCGTCGTGGATCGCGGTGGCCACCAGGGCGCCCGTGACGCCGATCTCCTCCAGCGCGGCGACATCCCCCGGTCCGCGCACGCCGCCCGCCGCGTAGAGCCGCGTCGCGGGGCTGACCCTGCGGATCTCGGACAGGCGGTCGAGATCCGGCCCGGTCCCCGCGCCGACACGGCTCAGGGTCATCACGATGACCTCGGAAGGCCAGTGCGCCGGCTCGTCATGGAGTTCCGCCGGCCCCATCCTCTCGGCCCCCCGGCTGTCGAGGGAGAAGACCGCGCGGTCGCCCAGCGCCTGCACCAAGCCGGCATCGTGCTGGCTCTCGCTACCGATCACCGGGCGGCCCAACCCCTCCGCCAGGAACGCATCGACGCCGGCGGCCCCTGAGAATCCCGCATCGACCCAAAGCTGTACGCCCGGACAGGCGAGAGCGACCTTCGTGAGACTGCCGAGATCCGGAGGCCTGCCATCGATGATCGCATCGAGATCGGCGACATAGAGGATGCGCGCGGCAATCGCGTCCGCGAGACCCCGCGCGACCTCCCCGGGCGACGATCCCTTTGCCAAGGGCGTCACGATCGGGGCATAGGAGTCGCGATCCCCGGCCCTGGCCCGCACCACCTCTCCGTGGCGCAGGTCGATCACCGGAACGATCCGAAACCCGTCCTTCATCGCGTTCCTCCCTGTACGGACTTGCCCGTGACATCTGCCGCATCCACGCACAACCCGGTGATCGGCTGGGATCTCGGAGGGGTCCATGTCAAGGCGGCCCTGGTTCGGGGCGGCCGGGTCGAGGCGGTGGTGCAGGCGCCCTGCCGTCTCTGGCGCGGCCTTCCCGCCCTCGACGAGACGTTTTCGCAGCTGCCGGATTGGGCGCGCGGCGAGGCCGAACACGTCGTCACCATGACGGGAGAACTCACCGACTGCTTCTCCGACCGCACCGATGGCGTGGCGCAGCTCTCTGCCTGGGCGAGCGCGAATCTTGCCGGTTCGGTGCGGATTTATGGTGGCCGGGCCGGGCTCCTCGCGCCCGGCGAGGCGAGGGGCGCCGCCATCGACGTGGCCTCGGCGAACTGGCACGCCACGGCGGCCCTGGCTGGCCGCCACGCGGCGAACGCGCTCCTCGTCGATATCGGCTCCACCACGGCCGACCTGATCCCCATCGTGGACGGCCACCCCGCCGCCACCGGTTACAGCGACGCCGAGCGCCTGGAGACGGGCGAGCTGGTCTATTCCGGCGTGGTGCGCACGCCCGTCCTCGCCTTCACCGCCTCCGCGCCGTTCAAGGGCCGACGCACGGGCCTGATGGCCGAGACCTTCGCCACCACGGCCGACGTCTACCGTCTCACCGGCGATCTGCCCGAGGGGGCCGACCAGCAGCACAGCGCCGACATGAAGGGCAAATCGATCCCAGAGACCGAGATCCGCCTCGCCCGTATGATCGGCCGCGACCATGCGGAGGGAGGCTCAGCGGATTGGCGCGCTCTCGCGGCGCATTTCGCCGAATGTCAGCTCCGTCCCCTCCACGATGCGGCGGCGATCCTGCTCTCGCGCCCCGACATCGCGGCGGATGCACCTCTGATCGTCTGCGGGGCGGGGCGATTCCTGGCAGAGCGGCTGGCCCGGCGCCTGGGACGCCCGGCAGTGGCGCTCACCGACCTCATCGCGCCGTCGCTCGCGGAGGAGGGCGCCGACTGGGCCTCCACCTGCGGCCCGGCCGTGGCGGTGGCCTTGCTGGCCGCCGAAACCATCCAACACTGAACCGAACGGGAGACCCGCATGAGCGCCACGCACAAACTCGCCCGTATCCTCGCCACGCGCTCCGGCGCGGGAATCGAGCTCGCCCTCGCCACCGAGAGTGGCCAGACCCTCAAGGTGCTGGCGAGCCAGGACCAGATCGACATGCTGGTGGACGAGTTGGAGGACATCCTCAATTCGCCGGCTGAGCCCGGAGACGACGAGCCGCCGGCGGCGGCGTGAAGCGCCGCTCCCCTCAGTAGGCGTCGCGCTCCTCGCGCTCCTCGTCCCCTAGCAGCCCCCGGATCTGGTCGAGGCAGCCTTGGAGGATGTAGGCGGCCGCCAGCATATCGACGACCTCGCCGCGCTTGGCCCGAGAGGCATCCGCCGCGATCAGGGCCCGCGTCACTGCCGCCGTGGACAGGCGCTCGTCGCAGAAGAGCACCGGCAGGTCGAGCAGGGGCTTCATGTTGCGCACGAAGGAGCGCGTGGCCTGGACGCGCGGCCCTTCGCTACCGTCCATGTTGAGGGGCAGCCCCATGACGAGGCCGCCGACCTGGTGAGCCTCGCACAGGAGGCGCAGGCGCGCGACGTCGGGGGTGAACTTCACCCGGCGGATGGTCTCGAGCGGCGAGGCGATCTGCCGGCCCACATCCGAGAGGGCGAGCCCGATCGTCTTGGTGCCGAGGTCGATCCCGATGAGGCGTCGGCCGCCTGCAGACGCCGCGACGAACGCCCGGACCTCGTCTTCCGTCACGAGACCTGGCCCAGGAAAGTGGAGGGCAGGGGCTCCGCGCCCATGCCGAGAATGCCGCGCACGGCGGGGCCCTGAACCCGTCGCATGAGGTCGGGAAGGTCGCTCCCCCCGAACCGCACCGATTCGAGATCGGCACCCATCACCCAGATCTCGTATTCCCGGAGCCCGGCCTCGTCGGCGCCGACGGCCACGTCCCAGAACAGGAACTCGCCCGCTTCGGTCTCACCGAAGAAACAGGCGCGCTCGACCACGCTCGGATCGTCCCCCTCGATATCGAAACGATGGCCCTCCCGCATCTCGATCACGGAGGCGATGCTGTGCGCGATCAGTTCCGAGCGGGTCACGAGGTCCGCGCTCTCGGTGGAACTCGGAACCGCGATGCGGATGGAACCGCAGGCGAGCCCTGCGCCGCATTCGAGGCAGAAGCTGCGGTAGCTTTCCGGCAGCGGGAAACCGAGTTCGGCCTCGGCACGGTCGAGATCGGCCGGATCGGCTTTCGGCCCGGCAGTGAATTCGGTGAACACCGTCTGCCACATGATGTCTGTCCTCGACGCGCTAGACCCTACTCCGGAGGGAATAGCCGCGTGGGACGTAAATGCGCCAGACGTCCACGAAGGATTCCTCGACGTGACGCCGCTGGGTTCGCTCGATCCCGTTCCCTAGCTCGACGCCATGCCTTGCCCGGGCCGCGACCAGGAACCCAGCGCGTCCTCTCATGCGCCCCGAGGCGAGATCGCGATGGTCAGCCACAGATTCCATCCGGCCGGGCGGTTCTCCGCTTCGAACTCGCGGTAGAATTTGAGATTGAGGTACCCTTGGGCGTCGCCTACCGGAAACAGGTAGCCGACCTGGGGTCCCGCCGCGAAGACCCTGCCCTTGAACGGGCCAAATGTAGCGCCGCGTCCGCGATCGCCGGTCACCTGCTGATAGACGTAGCCGA
This sequence comes from Methylobacterium sp. Leaf91, assembly GCF_001422815.1. Classification (GTDB taxonomy): domain Bacteria; phylum Pseudomonadota; class Alphaproteobacteria; order Rhizobiales; family Beijerinckiaceae; genus Methylobacterium. Next base: position 161,740 of record NZ_LMMP01000003.1, read on the forward strand.
CCAGCCCGAGCTGGTATTGGTCGCCGATGAACTTCGACGCCGAGAAGTCGATATGTGCGTCGATACCGTTCTGATACTGTGTCTTGGTATTCTCGAAATTATACGTCATGCCGGCGACGGCCGAGAGTTCGTAGCCCAAGTCCTTATCGTAATAGGTGTAGCCGAAACCGGCGTCCTGGCCCCAATGCCCGATGCCGAAATTGGCCAGGCGTGATGAGTTGTAGGTGCCGGACGGGACGTTCGTGAGGGTATAGACGAGGTAGTTGTGATTTCCGGCGCTCCAGCGCATCGAAGCGGCTGGCGTCAGGTCCATGATTCCAACCCGGGAATCGTTCCTCACATCGGTGATGTCGACGGCCATCCCGCCGAATGCGCCGAACAGGCTGAGGGACAATTGCCCGTCGAGCACCGGCGTTGGGAGGGAATAGGTGATGCCCGCATAAGCGAGGTCCGCCCTCTCGGAGACGTTCTGAACTCTTGCGGTCGAGTGGTAGTAGGTCAGGCTCGTCGACCATCCCGGCATGCCCGGCACCGCCGCCATGCTGGCGAAGGAGCCGGCCAGATACAGGTTCGCTCCCCCTTCATCCGCCCGTGCCGGAGCGGTGAGGAAGGTCGCCGTGATGGAGGCCAGCAACGCAGCCAGCACGTGCATGGTCCTGATTCTGGTCGCTGACTTTGCCACGGCGCTCACTTTCTGGTTGTCCCGAAGCGAAAGAGTCGCCGGACGCACATCTCGGTCGGTCGGTTGTGGCGTCACGATGTGGGCAGCGAGACCGTGGGCAGAGTGGCCGTGGGCGGTTCGACCTGAAGGACCGTGCGATTGAACCTGAGAAGGTAGAGAAAATAGACGCCGCCCGTGACGAGCAGCCCCACCACGATCAAGTCGGGGACCAAAGCTGCATCGGGCGTGACCAGCACGAACAGCGCGCCCATCAGCCAGACGAGGGCGATGACGGCGACGGGTACCTCGAAAGCGCCCAGGTCGAAGGCGCCGACCCGTCGGTCGAGCTTCTTTCGCACGGCCAGATAGAGAATGACCGTGACGCCGTAGCTGAGGATCGGCAGGATCGTGGATGCCGTGATCAATTGCAGAAGCGCCTCGCCCGGAAGCGCAAGCATGAGAAGTATGCCCCCGACGAGGACCAGGATCGTCGCCGGAATCGGCGTCTGCGTCCGCGGGTGGACCTGGCTCATCAGACCCGACGCGGGAAAGCGGCCGTCCCGCGACATCGCGTAGACCAGCCGTGCCGCGGTCGCCATCACGACCATTCCGCAGGCGAAGAAGGCGAATGTCACCGCGGCCATCATGATCGTCTTCATCATGGAGCCGAACTGGTCGTGCAGGATCTCGGCCACCGGCGAGTCGCTCAGGGTGATCCGCTGGACATCCGGAATGGCGACGGTGAGCGCGATCAGGAAAAGCAGCCCCAGCACACCCGCAGCGACGACGGATCCGACGATGGCGCGAGGAACGCTGCGAAACGGGTCCTTGGCCTCCTCGGCGACATTGGCCGCGGCGTCGAAGCCCACGAGGGTGGAGAGGCCCATCAGCATGGCGAGCATCAGGCCCCCGCCGACCTTGAAATAATCGGGGTCGGCGGCGGCCGTCCCGCGGGAGGTCAAGTTGGCGAAGGAGCCCATCCCGTTCATTGCGATCGCGATCGGTAGAAGGATCACGAGCAGGATGACGATCATCACCTCGATGCCGACGGCGGTCCCGTTGATCAGGCCGACGAGGCGCGTGGACACGATGGTCAGCACGGCCTGGACCAGCAGGATCGCCAAGGTGATCCACCGGGCCGTCTGCTCGTCGGGCGCCATGCCGAGCAAGGGCATGAGCGCCTGACTGGCGAGTGCGTTGTCCACCGCCACCACGCCGATGCCGAGGTAACAGAAGCTCAAGAGACCGAACCACCAGCCGATTGCCGGATTGGCGAGGCGCGACGCCCATTGATAGGACGAGCCCGTCAGGGGAATGCGGGCCGCGAACTGTGCGATGACGAGGGCGACGAAGGTCTGCCCGATCGCCACGATCGCCCAGAGCCAGATCCCGACCGGGCCTGCACTGCGAAGGACGTCGTCGAAGGTACCGAAGATCCCGACGGCTACCGAAATGAAGGCAAAGGAAACGGCGAAGACTTGAAACGAACCCAAAGTTCGCTTCAGTTCCTGGCGGTAGCCCCCAAGCTCTGCGGAGGTTTCTTCCCCACGCAGCCCATGCGGAAACTGTTCCATGATCACCTGCCGCCCCTCGCAGCGATGATTTGCCCCCACCGCATGCTTTGGCGTTAAGCGAAAAAGCGTCCCTCAACAATTGAGAAATTGGCGCGGTCACAGTGCTGGTAAGTGTCTAGCAGCCCACAGCTTTGATAGAAACGACAAACACGGCATTCGATCTCTGAATATTCAGACACACCGAATCTCAGAACGGCAGCTTTTCCCGATTAAATCGCCACCGCACAAAGACCATCCATGACTTACAGGACGGAGTCTGAGCTCTATCTGGCAGCACAGGTCGTCTGGTTCTCACCAGAAGAGTCATATCCGACCGGATATGGTCTGGCCGGATACGACTCCCGGTTGTTGTCGTGACGCGTCTTGTTTCGACGAGCCGGTTTCCGCGTCGTGGGAATGCGCTCTTATTGGCAGAGGCTGGGAAGCTGTGCCGACCGTCCCATGAGACGGAGCGTCAAGACAATCCGACGGGCCGCGTATCGCCCGGCCTCGGCGACGGCATCGCCGGGGCGAACATGCAGTTGCTTGCCGCCTCGCTCATCCGACGATTCGTGTCGAGCCGGCACCCTCGTTCGAATCCGTTTGGATTGAATGTGCCGGGCGGCTCATGCGGGGACGCCGTTGGCATGAGGAATATGTGCTGACGGCAGCAGGGCGCGACTTCCTCCCCGTCCTGATGATGGGAGCCTGGGCGCAGCGGAACCGCGGCGTCGATCTCGCTCGCTTCGTCGACGATACGACGGGCCTGGAGATCGAGCCCATTGTCGTCGACGGGGGTGTCGGGGACGTCGCTCGGAAGCCGGCCCATCCGGATGAGCGCAGCGAAACCGAGCGGCGATGCCGCCGATGTTCCCAGTCACGAAGCCGATCGATCTCCACGGTAAGGTTGGGCGGCACGCGGACGGCATCCGCAAGGCCATAGGTATAGCGCTCCTGCTACGGCCCCCGCCTATTGGCTCAGGGATGTCGAGCGCCGCTTGGTATTCGCAACACCAATAGGTGTTCGTTTAACGATTCCCAATAATGATCCCTGCACGGCTGCCTATGGATTCTTGAGTGGCAGCGTTCGGAGATCATCGTGTCTTTCCAAAATCTTTCCATCCGCACGAAGCTGGTTGCGGCCTTCTTGATCCTGACCCTCCTTACCGTCGGGCTGGGCGTGCTTGGCCTGCTCGGGACACAACGCATGCGCGAGCAGGCGCTCAAGATCGAGACCAACTGGCTGCCGAGCGTACGTATTCTCGGTGAGATCGATACACTCACAGCGCGGACGAGCGCGCTCGTTCTCCGGCACACGCAGGCCACCGACCCGGCACTGGTCGCCAGTATCGAGAAGGATATGGAGCGTTTCGGCAAGAAGCTCGACGAGAAGAAGGCCGCCTACGAACCGATGATCGCCTCACCGGAGGAGAAGACCCTTTACGAAACGTTCACCCGTGAAGCCGGAAACTTCGAGGCGGTGCGCCGGTCCATTCTCGATCTCTCGCGCGCCGGTCAGAAGGCACAGGCCTACGACCTCTATGAGCAGAAAGGCATCATTCCGCGCCGCGCGGCCTCGGCGGCTCTCGATAAGCTGGTCGCGATGAATAACGAAGGGGCCAGCGCCGCCGAGACGGACAGCAAGGCCGTGTTCGAGACGACGCGTGCCTGGGGGATCGGTGCCATCGCGCTCAGCCTCGTCATCTCAGCGCTCTCGGCGGCATTGATCGTTCGCGGGGTCACGCGCGGCATCGGATCGGTGGTTCAGCCGATGCAGGCCCTCGCGGCCGGCGACCTTTCGGTGACGATCCCGCATCAGGGCGCCCGGACCGAGATCGGCACCATCGCCGACGCGGTGCAGGTGTTCAAGGACGGGTTGATCAGGATGCGGGCCCTCGAGGAGGAGACGGTCCTGGCGCGGGCCGGGGCGGAGGCACAGCGCAAGGCGGCCATGAAGGCCATGGCCGACCGTTTCGAGGACGCGGTCGGGGGCATCATCTCCATGGTCACGAGTTCGGCCACCGAGCTGCAGGCAACCGCGCAGAGCATGGCCGGCACCGCGACCCAGACCGCCAACCAGACCACGAGCGTCGCGGCGGCGGCGGAAGAGGCCGCCTCCAACGTCAACACCGTCGCGGCGGCGGCCGAGGAACTCGGCTCGTCTGTTCTCGAGATCGGGCGCCAGGTGAGCACCTCCGCCACGATGGCGCAGAGTGCCGTTCAGGAAGCGGCCGAGACCGCGGAACTGGTCCAGCAACTGAACACGGCGGTGTCCCGCATCGGCGACGTCGTGACGATGATCACCTCGATCGCCGGCCAGACCAACCTGCTGGCGCTCAACGCCACCATCGAAGCAGCACGAGCCGGCGAGGCGGGGCGAGGGTTCGCGGTCGTGGCGGCCGAGGTCAAGGAACTGGCCAACCAGACGGCGCGGGCTACGCAGGAGATCGGGGAGCACATCAACCAGATCCAGGGCTCCACTGACCGTGCCGTGTCGGCGATCGGCAGCATCGCCGCACGCATCCAGGACATCAGCGGCGTCGCGACGACGATTGCGGCCGCGGTCGAAGAACAAGGAGCGGCGACCCAGGAGATCGTGCGCAATGTGGCCCAGGCCGCGATGGGCACGAGCGAGGTGACGAGCAACATCTCGGGCGTGGCGGGAGCGGCCGAAGAGACAGGAGCGGCAGCAAGCCAGGTTCTCGGCGCCGCTTCGGATCTGTCGCGTCAATCCGAACACCTGAACGCCGAGGTCGACAGGTTCCTGGCCACCGTGCGCGCGGCCTGACGCAACCGATCACGAGGGTGGGGCGACGTTCCGGAGCCCCACCCGGAGAGCGGGGTACCCAGGCGGACTTCAAGTCCACCTCTGCATCAGGTGGCCATCCGAACTGCCGGACGAAGAGGAGGCATCGCCTCGACCAGCACCACCTGCGCTGCGGTTTGTAACCGCACCGGCCCCGAACCGCATCGTCGTTCCGTCGACAGGCCACCGCAAGACGAACCGGCAACGGGTGGTAACCCGCTTTGGCAATTGCAACGCGTTCATGCCCTCCGTAGTTAAGGATTTCTTTAGGCTAAGTCCTTGATTTCACAGACAGTCGTTCCCGTACGTTACGTGCTTCCAGGATGATGCGTTCCTGGCGTCGTGAACAAAAAAGCCCGGCGCGGAGTAATCCGGCCGGGCTTCCACCGCCCCATCACTGCATGTGGCTCCCTAGTCATAGCGACTCGCGTCACGCTCCCCTATCCCGTCCGGCCCATCACAGCCGCCGGGCCTCATGTCAGCATCCCCAGCCTCCAAGATCGAACCGAACTCGCCCCAGGCTTGGCGTGAAGCCTTCCTCCACATGAAGCCAAGCGTGGTGCCCTGCCCAGGCCTAACGCCCGTCAGCTGGCAGGCAGTTCACGCGGCGTCCCTGGACTTCCTCGACAAGTATGCCGACGAGGCCGGCCGGCTTGGCTGGACGACGTTGCAGCTTTTTGGCGTCCATCCTGACCTGGGCGTGATCCGCTCCGACTTCTGCGGGGCCATGGTCCTGAGTGGCGACCTCGTGACTGAGGTTCATCCCGACTTCATCCGCTTCGCGCGGACGCGGTATTTTCGGAACGTGCCCGGCCGGCCGATTGGCGCGGTGCCGATCTGGGCGAAGAGGCGGTAGGCCCTGGCTGTCGGCAATTCTGACACTCGCGTCGTGTAACGCGGGCAACGCATCTCGAACTTCGTCGACCACGTCCGCTTCTTTTCCAGGCCCGCCTGGGCCGGCACGATAGCACCGCGACCGAAGCGCCGATTGCACTCGTCCATCGCCGTCATCAGTGGAGCGCTGCGCTCGCGGTGGAGCTAATCGATAAGGGCGCGAGAGCCCTCTTCCGGCAGCGCAAAAGCGGTCGCGATGACGCCGGCCTTGCTGAAGCGCCGTGCCATGTCGATTTCCGCAGCTCTGACCGGAGTTGATCGCTTCAGGGAGCCGCTATCCAACAAGCTACGTGAGTTCTGTTCGTTGGAAGTGTTGTGTTTCGTACCAAGCTTACTCTATGGGGCGTCTACGGTCCTCAGAGAGAATGCTATGGCTGACAGCACCCGAGATTTTCAGGCAAACTACATCGAACTCGCAGCCGACATCGTCGCCGCCTACGTCTCCAACAACTCGGTTCCAGTCGGATCATTGGCCGACTTGCTGAGCAGCGTGCACGCCGCCATCAGCGGCCTTTCCAGCGGTGGATCTAGCGCGCTGGAGGCGGACAAAATCCAGAAGGCAACGCCGGCTCAGATCAAGAAGTCGATCACGCCAGACCACCTCATCAGCTTCGAGGATGGCAAGCCCTACAGGACGATGAAGCGGCATCTAACGCTCCGCGGTCTGACCCCGGAGACTTATCGCGCGAAGCATGGCCTGCCTGCCGATTACCCGATGACCTCAGCCGGCTACTCGGCTGCAAGGTCTGCCCTGGCCAAGCAACTCGGTCTCGGGCAGCAGCGTAATGGTGCGGCCAAGGCGAAGGCTGTCGCGCCGGAAGAGGCCGTCGTTGAAAAGGCTACCCCCGTCCCAGAAAAGCCCAAGAAGGCCGCTCGGCCTCGCAAGACTGGCACTGCCAAATAACCCAGGCCATAAAAGCGGGTCGGGCCAACGTTCGCGGCGCGTACCCGACCCGTCGCTCCTCCGAATGACGGTTGAGGCGGGTCGTAGGGCAACACGGGCTGGTTCCGCTGGTCGGTTACGACAGCAGTGGCGCAATCCGCGCGCAGTATCTAAGTTTTAAAATCTGACGGAATTAATCCGGCCTAGGAGCAGTCACGCGGCCGTGGCATGGTGCGAAGATGAACGAGACGTCGATCCACCCATACACTATCGAGATCCTACCGCCGAAGGCGGAGGGTGGTTCTTATCAGTGGGCGCTTCGCAAGAATGGGAAGCTTGTCCAACGCTCAGATCGCAGCTTGCCATCGGAAGCCAAGGCTCACGAGAATGCCTTGGCAACGGTCGAGAAGCTGCTTTCGGGAGCGGGAGAGCGATAACATCGCCTGACTTATGAAGCGTAATGCCCCAAGGGGCGGCAATGACCTATGGGCAATTCCATACGTAACGGCTAAGGTTGCTCATCACCGGCCTCTACCCTTGGCTCCGATGACTGAGAGAGTCGTGCGCTCCCGCCTCCACTAGGAGAGCGATGCGATGCCCGACACACTTGGATCCCGCATGGATGCCCTTAGCGAGCGACGGCCCTCTGCCTATCGCGTGCTACTTCTTGCAAAGACCGGAGCTGTGATTGGCATGGTTCGCATCTCCGTTCAGGATGATGACGAAGCCATCGAACGCGCAAAGGCGATGGTAGACGGTCACGCGGTCGAGCTCTGGGACGGACTGAGGTTTATTGAGTTGTTCCGGCCCGTCGATTAGGGGGCGGTCGTGTCGGGCGGCGCCACCGGAGGGTACTCGTAGTTCGGCTTGAGAGACGAGATTTTGCGGAGGATTTCCCTCGACTCCCTTAGAAGCGCGCGGCTCTGCGCTACTTCTGCACGAATGTCGCGACTCAATTGCGTCGTGTAGCGAATAAGATCCTGAGTTGACTCGGGAGCGTGGTTTTCTGCCGGATCAAGGACGTTGAACATAAGCTTACCAGATTGGCGCGTAGGTAAAGCCCCAGCGATCTGATTACCGATGCGCGAGTTCTTTCCTTCGGAAGCCAGTTTTATGACGCCATACGTCGTCAGGCGCACTCACCTGAGTTGGGATTGCCGAGATTTTCCAAGCCCCAAACACAAACGGCATCACCTGAGATGCTGCAGCCGTCTATGCTTTCGGGGAAGCGTAGCTTAGCGGCCGCTGAGCTGCCCTTCCCCGCCCTGACGGCGGCCGGGCTTTAGGAGAAGACGGATGGACGAGAAACAGGAAAACGGCGCTGGTGACGCCTCCGACGTAAGAGATGATCTGTATGCCAGCATCATCCGACGCGCGGCCGGTGGGACGCAGGCTCATGTGATTGCCGCCGGTATAGCCATGGCGTTGCACGACATCGCCAGGACCGGGGCGGAAGGGAGCGGTATCGTCGCTATGGTGGCCGACGCGATTGAGAGGTGGGACCCGCGTCAAGGTTAAGCCCGGTGGGCTGGGAGGAGGAGCGGTGAACCTGTACGTGGGTGCGATCATGGCTTCGATCGCCGTAGTCTACATCGGCCTGCTGGTCTTCGCGCTCCTCAGCGACCTGCCATGGCTACTCGTGACGTTGGCACTGCTCGCCGTTTATGGATTTACGCCCCGACGCTGGTTCGATTGAAAACGAAAAACCCGCCGCGGCGGGAGCCGGGCGGGCTTCGATGAGACTGCGTTCGGCGTCCGGCCCTGAACTAGACCGCCCAGTCGTGATGAACCAGCGCCGTAGGCTGCGTCCCGAAATCGAAGTCGCCTTCCTGCACGCTCGATACGCCGCGCAGCACGAACTTGATGGCCGGATCCACCCCATCGAACGTGACCAGAGTGTCCTTCCCATTCACCACACGAATATTTACGTCGAGGAAGCTATCGACGAGGGCGGACACGTCGAGGTGATCGCTTCCAGACTGGAAATTGTAGACGTTGTCCTGGCCGATATCGGCACCGAATACGAACGTATCCGAACCAGCGCCGCCATAGAGGCGATCGCCGCCTTCGCCGCCGTCCATCGTCGCGCCACCTGCGCTTGCCCTGATGGTGTCGATGCCATTATCGCCAAACAGCACCGCGTATCCGCTTCCGCCTCTGATGACGTCATCACCGGCGCCACCATTGACCGTGTCAGTGCCCTTGCCTGAAAAGATGGTGTCAGCGCCCTGCGTGCCTGTGATCGCCGAGGACGCGCCAATCATGCTCTGTGATGAGATGCTCACACCCGATGTGATGGCCGACAGGTCGAGCGACGCTCCCTTGGAGACATAGACCGACTCGATGCTATCGAAAGTGTCGCCGGTGAATGTGAACGTGTCCGAGCTTTGCAGCAGTAGCTTGTCGGTGCCCCCACCGCCATGAACGCTCGATCCACCGCCCGTAATGATCAGGTAATCGTCGCCAAGGCCGCCGTCGAGGGTATCTCCGCCGCCACCGCCGCGCAGAATGTTGGCGAAGTCATCTCCCGTCAGACTGTCGGCAAGGCTGCTCCCTGTGACGTTCGCTACCCCAAACAACAAATCGCCAGCCGCGTCGCCGTCGCTATTAATCCCCGTTGCGAGATTAACTGTGACGCCTTCCGCGGAATGTTCGTAGGTTACGATGTCGCTGGCATCAGCAGTGATATAGTCCGCACCTGCGCCGCCTTCGACGACGTTGCGGCTGATATCGGTATCTGCAGAAATTCTATCATCCCCAGAACCGCCTCTGGCGTTTTCGATGCCATACCAAAGATCGCCATCAGCATCGCCGAGAACGCCGTATCCATCATCCTGACCGAAAAGCCCAATTTGCAACCCGACCGTCGAGTGCTCGAAGCTGATCGTGTCAATGCCAGCGCCGCCGTAGATGGTATCTGCTCCACCACGACCTTCAAGGACGTCATTGCCGGCGCCACCTGATAATGTGTTCGCGCTAGCATCACCAGTAAGGGTATCGGTGTACGCACTTCCGAGGAGATTTGAGATATCTACCAGCCGGTCGCCAGAAGCATCGCCTGCATCCGTCGCGGCCTGGATGCCGAGAGCCAAGCTCAAATCGGCAATGACGCCTGAAGCAGAATGCTCGTAGCTGGCGGTGTCACCTACGCCAACACCTCCAATGTAATCGGCCCCCCTCCCACCTTCGAGGACATTGGCCGCCCCATTGCCAATCAGCTCGTCGTCAAAATCCCCACCCCGCACATTCTCGATGTCGATATAGCTATCGCCCGCAGCTTCACCCTGATTGTTCTGAGGCGCCACCAACGCGACCAAGACACGTGCTGCCGCATGCTCGTAGCTTGCCGTGTCGATACCCGTACCACCATCCAGGTCGTCGCCCCCTGCGCCACCCTCAAGCACGTCGTTGCCCGCGCCGCCATCGAGGATATCGTAGTTTGAACCCGCCCGTAGGCTATCGCCTAGGCTGCCGCCTGTGAGAAAGACAAAGCCGGTTTTATCGGAGAAATCGACGCCGATGCCGGCGATCGAAGGCTGCAGCAGTGACGCCCCACTCGCCACTCGCAAAAGACTTCCACCCGCACTGCCTGATACGTAATACTCGTCATATCCGTTCGAGACACCTACCGCCCTATAAGCCTCGTCAGAAAAATCAATTCCCGAAGAGGTTGTGGCGCCTTCGCTATTATTCGGGTCGTAACTGCTGCCTAGGGTGTATCGGATCGTGCTCATCGCTGACCTAACTCTGGCCCGGTGGAAAGGGCTGGTCGATGGTCCGGCCAGCATTGAATTGGGCACATCTAGCAGGAATTCTTGAATGCTTTGTAGGGCATTGCCCTACAAGGTACTGAAATGTACCAAGCTGTCAGAAGGGCGTCCCATCGACCCTAAGCGGAACCACTGTCTTCCGCGTCAGCGACCACAGGTATTGATAGACAAGGTTTAAGGCGTGGGCCGGCACAATCAGGTAGCTAGCGTCCCTGGCCCGGCAAAAAGAAAACCCGCCGCGGCGTGAGCCGGGCGGGCGAGTCGCGTTGAGACCCTCGGTTTGAAGATCACAAGCTAAGACGGTCTGGGGAGAAGGTTTCATCCGCCGGACTCAAGCGAAATCGGCCCCGCCCAGCCGAAGCTGAACGAGGCGTGATGAGATGAGGATAAACGACCTCCACACCAGGCCGACCGAATGGTACCATTAATGCCACGGCTCGGAGATGGCGACAGCCCCTGTCCAGCGTCGCAAGCGCGACGACGCCCTCTAGTAAAGCAGGAAGGAGATGCAATGGAAAATTGGAAAGATGGTGTGGACCCTGCAGTCTTCCGCCTTAACAACGGCAAAGATGACATGGTGCTCCTGATTGAAGATATATCTGCAATGCTCCCAAATGGCGGTAGCACATTGCTGAAAAAGGGGTCGCAGTATCGTGCCGGCATGAGTGGCGGGTTTCTCTACTGTCACCTTGGAGGCAACAAATACAATGAAGCCGCCATATTGCCCACTGACTTAGCGAAAGTTCAAATCTCACGAAATTTGACTGTGGTGTGAGACGAAAAACCCGCCGCGGCGTGAGCCGGGCGGGTTTGTAGAAACGTAGGTTGGGCATCCCCACTTATGGCGAGCTCGGAGATTCACCGATGGGATGATGACCTAGGGCACTTGCGCGAACGATCACGGCTGAAGCATTCTCCCATGTGAATTACGGCTACCGGATGAGTCATGTTCAGTCCAGACCAGCAATTTGTGTACGACATTGATGATTTGAAGGCCATTCAACAAAATCCTACTGTGAGAAACTTATTGGCCGCTTCTGCAATATTGAGGCGACTTCTTATTGATGCCACACCATTAATGCATAGAGTCGCCCGGCCACGCGGCACAAAAGTGCGCTTCAAAATATTGAAATTTGATGCCAATGAAGAGTTTCCAGGCGGCGTTGGCAAGCCAATTATGCATTACTCGAGTCCATCAGGCCTATTAAACGAGAATAATTCCCACATGGTCGTTCTAGATCAATTTTTGGCCTATGCCATATTGGCATTTAGGGATAAATCTGCGTCCGTCAAAGATCTAATATTATACGCGGCACATAATGCAGGAGGGGTTCACTACGACCCCCCGGGCGTCGGTCATAAATATTCGTTCTTGTCGGAAAATGGAGAGCGATTCTTTATGTACGATCAGCCTATATCAATATCGCCGTTACGTGATGTTATTGAAGCCGTTCTAGTGGCTACTGAAAATCTATACCAATCCGTAAGGGTCTGATTAAATAAAAGTGCTTATCAGAGTATTTTTTGAATAATCAAATCCTCAGAGGGGACCCATATAGCTTCTATTTCCCAATCCCTTGGCAGGGAAAAGGCGATTTGCCCGGCGTATGGACCTTCCTCAATCTGCCAAAGCGCGTGAAATTCACCCTCTTTCCCGATGCAATCAATAGCACCCGGCTTTAAGTTGCCGAACTGTCTCGGGGAAAATTTTGCCGTTACCTTTGGCATATCTGTAATGTCCATTAGGCATCTCCGTTGGGAGCATACTATGCCGACGAGAGCCTGCATTCTGCCACCAAGCCAAGTCGCTTACGAGAGATTTCGCACAGCGGATATTAATGCCTTGCGACACAGCAAAAAACCCCGCTCCAGCTTTCGCCGGGCGGGGCCAAAATGCCTACGTCATCAAATGCCAAAGCGTAGCGTTGTGGCCAACGGCGCCGCATCCCCCATTTGGGGTAGGCCGAACGAAATCGGCCCCGCCCAGCCCAAGCTGAACGAGGCCATTCGCGGCACCAATGCAGGGAGAGCCGCCAGTACGTAAGGAATCCTTACCAACTGCCCGACCGTCCGGGTAAACAAAAAACCCGCCGCGGCGTGAGCCGGGCGGGCTTCGATGAGACTGCGTTCGGCGTCCGGCAGTAAGCTAGATAGCCCAGTCGTGATGAGCCAGGGCCGTCGGCTGCGTCCCAAAATCGAAGTCGCCTTCCTGGACGCTCGATACCCCACGCAGCACGAACTTGATGGCCGGATCCACCCCATCGAACGTGACCAGGGTGTCCTTCCCATTCACCACACGAATATTCACATCGAGGAAGCTATCGATGATGGCGGAAACGTCCAGGTGATCGCTTCCAGACTGGAAATTGTAGACGTTGTCCTGGCCGATATCCGCTCCGAACACGAACGTGTCCGAAGCTGCGCCGCCATAGAGGCGATCGCCGCCCTCGCCGCCGTCCATCGTCGCGCCGCCTGCGCCGGCCCTGATGGTGTCGATGCCGTCATCGCCGAACAGAAGCGCGTATCCGCTTCCGCCCTTGATGGTGTCGTTGCCCGCACCACCATGGATCAGGTCGGTGCCCTTGCCCGCACTGATAGTGTCGGCGCCCATTGTGCCCGTGATGGCTACCGAGGTACCGATCGCGCTCTGCGAAGTGATGCTCACACCCGAGGTGACGGCCGACAGGTCGAGGGTCGCGCCTTTGGCGACGTAGACTGCCTCGATGCCATCGAACGTCGCGTTGATGAACGTGAAGGAGTCCGCGCCTTGCAACAGAAGCTTGTCGCTACCTCTGCCACCATGAACGCTCGATCCACCGTCGGTGATGATCAATTGGTCGTTGCCGTCGTCGCCATTGAGGGTATCAGCGCCGCCCATGCCACGCAGGGTGTCGTTGCCTTCCCGGCCCGTCAGGACGTTGGCTGCCGCATTTCCTGTAAGAGTATCGGCGCCGTAGCCGCCGATCAAATTGCTGATGTTGTACAGGATATCGCCGTTCGCATCCTGAGCGCTGACTTGTGCAGCATTCCCCAATCCAAGATTAACGGTTACTCCAGCAGAAGTATCCCAATATACCGCGGTGTTGATTCCATTGCCTCCGTCAATAACGTCAGCGCCTCTTCCGCCCTCTATGATGTCGTTACCATCAAAGCCGTTCAGGTGGTCGTTGCCGTCATAGCCATATAAAGCATCATCTCCTGAGCCTGAATAAATGTAATCGCCAAGAAGTCCGCCAGTAATATATATATTTGTAGAAATGTCAGAGTAATCTAAGCTAAATCCGGTCGACTCAAAATAAAGCTCATTGCCAGCACTGTCTGATAACACACGCCGGCCTTCAGAGCTAAATTCCATAAGAACGTCTCGATAGCTTGGCTCAACAGTTCTCCCCTCTACATCAGAGGCATCTCCCGAACTGTAGGTGCTTAAATTTCCATTGTATGGATAAGATTTATAATATCCTTGGGAAGAAATAGAATCTGCAGGGTTATAGTCTTGATTTTTAGTATAACGGAATGAGCTCATAATATTAGCTTTCCTGCACCGTGAGCTGAGCAGCGTTAACCTGCGAATGCTTCGGGCTGCGTTCCTCTAAGCAGATTCCAACTTTTTTAGGGCATAAACCAGCCTCAAACTGTTATTAGCGATGCATAGGATGTAGCCGAAGAGACGCGATCTGTTTGGTGTGCTAAAAATGCCAGAAGTTAGCACTAGAGCTTTCGTCTCACTCATCCCACCCCATCCGGCACTCAGCCAGACCCCGCCGCAGTGCCTCGACCTCGGCATGAAGCTCGCCGGCATCCACGGCCAACTCGACACGCTGGCCCTGCGCTTCGGCTAGCTGGCTGCGTAGCTCGCCATTCTCGGCTGCTGGGGCGATGAGGATGGGATCGTCGAGAACAGCTGGGCGCGCATATTCCAATCAAGTCGTCGCTATCGCGACTGCCCCTCGAAGGCCCAGAGACATGAAAAAAACCCGCCGCAGCGGGAGCCGGGCGGGTCAGTTGTTGAGAAAAGCATGAGGGAGGACAAGCTCCCTCAACGCCATGCATGGGGCGTGCCGGGGGTTAGGTGCCTTTAACTCTGCCCGAAAACGTAGGCCAGAGCAGCTGCAGCAGCGGCAAAAGAGCGTTCGGCTGATCGCCCCCAAAACTCGCTTTGATCATTCTGGCACCAAGCCGCGACTAGGCAGCCGACACCGATAAGGAGAGAAACTGCGAGGAAGAAAGCGGCGAGGTTCAGTGCCGAGTGACGCTCCCCACCAATGAACCGTCCTAGCCAGCCAAGATCTGCCGCCCGCAGAGCTCGTTCCTGAATGAAGCTGCGCTGCTGCATCCTCTCCTCAGGCGAGGAGAAAATCAGCATTTCCTCTTCCGACGTAGGGTCCTTATCGAGGGTGACGGTTTTGCCCCCGTTCTTCCAGGGCATCATACCGGTTGCAGCGCCTTCGCTTCAGCCTCGAAAAACTTCTTCACGTCCTCGTCGGGCAATTCGTAGTGCTTGGGGACCTGGAAATTGCAACGCTCGGCGACGTTTCGCCAAGGCGTGCCCGGCGCGTGCGTCATGTCGGAGAGCGTAAGGCCCGAGTGCTGACCATAACGGTTCCACACCCAATCGATTAGATCGAGGTATGCTGGGTTATCTATCTGCGGAGGCGGTTCGTTGAACTGCACCTTCTCGGGCTGCGTGATCGCCCGCGAGCCGTGGTGAGACAGAGCTGCATAGAGTGAGCCGAAAACTGGACCGAATTTCCACACCTGCGGTCGCTCTGTCAGGAACGGCTCAGGATCAAACGCCAGCCACCAGCCATGCGCGAAATAGCAGAGCTTCTGCACCTTCATGTGCGTGATTGTGCCCTGGCCGCCGAACCTTGCAATGAAGGTGTTGGCGACGGCTAGCGGTGACTGTTTTGGCCCTCGGCTCATGCTGATACGGTCGATCCGTCCGTTCGTAACGGAAGCTTTCGCCCGGGTGTAGCAACGTCCACCCCTCCGGGGAAGAGGAATGCACGACGCCCAAAATCGAGAGAGATCGCCGAGCCGTCGACATACGACCAGCATCAGAACGGCGTCCCCTCAATCTTGAACCGGATCACGGTCTCATCCCTCGTCAGCGGCCATAGGTACTGATGGACGAGGTTGCAGGCGTAGACTGGCACCGCTCGATAGCTGGCGTCACCGGCCTCGAAGTAGCTGGGTACGTCCTCGACGAAAGTGATGACGTGCTCACCCAGTCCGCGCGGGGGGCGCTCGTAATCGACATCGGACAGCCACTTCCGGTGCGTGTGAGCGTCGTAGAGGACGCGGTCGACGTGGCCTCGGCAGTCTCGCAGGTACTTCACGGTCTGCCGGATGATGAGCTTGCCGCCGGGCTTCACGACGGGCGTCAGCACCTCCGTGCGGCCGACCTCGACAGGGATGTGCCGGTCGGCGAGCCAGTAGCAGAGGAAGGTCGCCGGGATGACGATGGCCGCGCAGATGATCCCGAGGCAGATATAGCCGAAGATGCGCAGGCCCATCAGCCACCTCTGATTATTTTGAAGAGATCGAACCCGCCCTTCGTCAGCGCGATCACGCCGCCGATAAAAGCAGCGGTAGTTCCGCAGACCCACATGAGCACCTTGGCTGCGGTGCGGGACGACGAGACGAACTCGACGACACCGTCCATGCTTGCCAGCTCTTTCGGGCTCTTGCCGGACACCCAAGCGACCGTTTCCGGACGAAGGGCGATCAGCGTTTCCAGTCGCGAAACATCGTCTGCGCTGAGCGAGGCGAACCACACGATGAGATGCGGATGCGGGGTGAAGGATGATGCCTCGACGGCGCGTGGTGTCCTGTAGCCGCCGGACGGGACGAACGGCCCCAACTCGCACTCCGCTTCAGGGTCCGGGTACATCGCTCGGACTCCGCGCTTTGGCTGTTCGCGATACTGGCCCTGGATGTCGCGCCATTCGTCAGCCGTGAACCGTCTCTCTTCGGGAGCCATTGCATCTCACTGCTGCCGGGGACCACCGGGGCGCTCGCCGTCTACTTCTTCGGCAGGGTCGAGAGGATCGGGGCGAGCGTGTTCGCCTCGTTCGCCTCATCATCAAGGTTGAGCTTGCGGAATACGATCTTAGCGAGCCCCTGAGGGCCGCCGGCAGCCTCCATGGCCTTCGCTGGAGCGTTGTCGATGCCGTACTGCACCGCCTTGGCGATGACGGCCGAGCCGACGTTCACCGACACCTTGCCCTCCTTCACCGCGCCGGGGATGGCATTGATGCCGAACTCGGTGACGGCGTTGCCCAGCTGCTCGACGCGGCGCTGTGTGAAGAACAGACCGACCATCGGGTAGGTCCGCCGAAGCGCCTGGATGACGTAGCCGGCCACGACCGGGACGACGGCGGTCAGAAGGATTTCGCGTAGGAGAGCGATCCACGGAGCGGCCGAGAACTCGACGGCGGTCGTCGGCACGGTCGCGACGACTTCAGCGGCATGAACGACAGAGACGGCACAGGCGAACGCCAGCGCCGCGAGCAGAAGCTTACGGGTCATGATGGTCTCACGATGTGGGAGGGGGTGCGCGGCGGGACCGGCCGGGCGCGGCGGATGCCCAACTTGGGCATGTGGGAGCAAAAGAAACTCCCGGCTTCACATTTTAATTCATTAACGATATGGGTATGAAATTATAATTCCAATAAACGACGGGGTGGATGTGGAAAATTTTATTGCTAACTTAGCGGCCTATCTGCCTTCTGGGTTGCCATTGTATTTACTTGTAATTGCGTGCGCATTTATAGCTTTCGTCGCCATCAAAAGGTATGTAGCGGGGATGATTGTGCGAATGTTTGAGGAATAGGCTTGGCAGTCGTTCCGCCGGACTTCAGGTCCGACTAGGACGCATGTCGTCAGCGGCGGCGCGAGAGGTAGGCCCAGATGGCTCGCCCAAGCCGCGCCCAGGGCGACGGGTTCTCTGGATAGCGAACCGGAGGAAGCGGCTGGCTGGCCTTGCGAGGCGCGGGCGGCCAGATCGGGCGGTGATCGTCGTTCATCAGGCTTCCGACACGCCGGAGCGCGCCCCTGCGATGGTGGTGGGGAGCGTGGTCGAGGACGGGATCGGGACATCAGCGGGCCAGCGGTAGGCGGTGATCTCGGAGCGCTTGAACGCCGCGACGGTCACCGCATCGCTCTGGTTTCCACCGAGGCCGAACACCGTGTCCTTGTTGGCGCCGACGACGAAGAAGACGTGCCCCTGCCATGAGGAGTTGCCGCGCTTCTTCGTGGCGATGCAGCCGAGGATCGGGGCCTTCAGGCCGACGCCCCAGGACTCGTAGGATCGCGCTGCAAGGCTACCTGAGGGCTTCCGGCCGGCGCGGTGGAGCATCGCCCCCACCAGAGCAGCGCACCAGGCAACAGCATCGTCTTTGATGCCCGAGAAGCCAGCGTCCGCGAAGTAGCGGATCACCTTCGGGTTGTTCGACTTGCCGATGCCTTCGACGGTGCCAACCTCATCGCCCGCTAGGGTGAGCCAAGCGGGCTGATCCGGCTCGGCCTTCTTCTCGGTCACGTCGACGGAGCCGAGGGCCTTCTGCGTCAGCGGGCCGGCGATGCCGTCGGCGACGAGGCCCGCCGCACGCTGGAAAGCTGTGACGGCTGCAATGGTCTTCGGCCCGGCATCGCCATCGACGCCTGCGGGGCCGAGGTCATACCCACGCGCCAAGAGAGCGCGCTGAATTTCAGCAACGGTCATTGCATTTCTCCAGTTACCAAGAAATTAAGGACACAATCCGCGAGGGGCGGGCCGGTCAGGGAGCGGTGAAGCGGATGACGGAGGAAGCGTTGGCCGCGCTCATTACAGGCCTGATGGCCGGACTACTGGCCGCAATGGCCGCGATGTACGGACCCGGCTTTGGGATCTGAACGTGGCGACCGGGCGGCTCGGGAGAACGAGAAACGCAGGGGCCCGACGCAGGTGAAAGACGGCGCGAAGACATCAGGGATAGTTAGCGGCGTCGTTTCACCGGCATGACACCTTGTGAGGCGGCAGCGGGTCGGGGAGTTATCCTCCAGGTCGGTCCCCGGCCCGCCTTTTATCCTACCGCTGGCGTTATGGCCGGACTGCGGGGCGCTTTATAGCGATCTGCTTGCTGTTGAGTCCGCCACAGCCTTAACCATGCCGTGTCGTGCCCTGGGAATAGCCCACTTGGGTGATAGTCGCCGCATTTGTTAATGCTTAATGATCTGACCGCAAATTCTCAGCGGACGGGTTTTCGAATGAGCTTCATGGTTTCGGCGACTTGGCGAGGGGTGGGTATTCATAACCGCATCGAAGCATATGACGATGCTGTTATGCTTGCTGCTTTGCGACGCGCCAAAGGAGCACGCGACGTCAAAGTTCTACGACTCCGGAGTCCTGCCGCTGTTGCTGCGGCTGGCCATGAGGTTGGGGGCACGGTCTATCGACGCTGTATCGGACGATGATAGGTGCGCAAAGGTCTCGTCAGTAACCCCCTATTCGCGGGGTGTAGTAGCTACGGTTGACGGCGACACGGCCCCTGCTATTCCGCCACGTCGCCTCGTGCGCTCCCTCAACAAGCAAGCGAGGTGACAGCGGGTCGGGTGTTCGTCCAGGACATCCGGCCCGTTTTTGTGGGCTACGACCCTGGCGCCGGCATCGAGTCCCGACTGAGGTGCGTGCCGGCTTAGGCTCCAGTCGCCCGCCGCCATCACGATGGCAGGCACGCCCATCTCAGTTCTCACGATGTCAGGGGTTGCGCGGCGCGTCCCTTGCCTGTCACCCGCGTGTTCCGAGTGGCATGGGGGGGCGCTGACGATGAGGCCAACGAAGGCCGAGGCGGCATTCGCCATTGGGTTGATGGCCGGACTACTCGTGACGATAGCCGTCAGGTACGGTCCAGGCTTCGTGTTCTGAGCGGGGTGGGCTTGTGGTCAGCGCCGTTCTGGGCGGAAGAACAGCCAGCGCCCGAGCTTCACCCACAGCGGCGGGGTATATTCTCGCTGGTTCAGAGGCACGTCGGCGAGGCGCTGAGCGCCTTCTTCTGTCAGCGCGTAAAGGCGAGGGCGCGGGCCACCGGGCGAGGCGGCAACGCCCCACTTGCTATGGATCAGCCGGGCAATCTCAAGCCGTGCCAGCGCCGGGTAGAGGCTGCCGGTGCCGATGCCGCTCCTCTCGCCTATCCTGTTGCCCGCGCCTTCGGAGGTGAACTCCCTCGTAAGGACGCTTAGAATAGCCGCCTCTTTCCGCGACAGGGCATTCGCCACGCGTGGCGCTACGGCCGGCTGAATTTCAGCGACGGTCATGATGGTTCTCCAGATTGTCGAGATTTAGCAGTAGGCGAGCGCTAAGCGCGTCAGCCGGTCAGGCTAGAGAGTGATGCCGTACCGGGTGCGAAGGAAGGCTACATGCTCGACGACGTAGCCCCACAGCTCGCTGGTCCGGTTGAGCGGCACGTCGATGATGATGTCGTCGGTCATCCGGCCCTTGAACACCGTAGAGGCGTTGTCGTTCGGCCCCCCGCCAATGACCCAGGCGTCGTCCGTGCCCACCGTGAGGGCCGTATGCGTGAACTCGCTGTAGACCTTCGGGTCGTTGATGCAGATGCGGGATTTGCGGCTGACCGCATCGAACGCAATCACCTGCACATGCGGCGTGCCAGCGGCCGGTAGGAGCTGCCCGAGGTTCGTGTTGTTGGACGAGGAGCCGATGGCGAACTGCTGTTTAGTCTGTCCACTGACGTTGCGGGTGGAGAGCCGATGATTATAGGCGTCGCTTTGGCTGCCGTAGACCGCGACCGTGTTGCGCAATCCGGTGAGGGTGGGCGCGTACATCTCGGCATCCAGGGACAGAACAACGATCCTGGCGAAGCTGCTAACGACGTCCTTCTTTTCGTACTGGACGCCAGCCCCGACCGATCCATCGAAGTAGAGCGACTTGTGCCCGTTGAAGGTCGGGTCGGCGTCGATAAGCGTGACACCCGTGGCCGAGGACGTGATCGGAGATCCCGTGACCTTGCATTTGCCCACGACACCACCGGTGACGGCACGGGCCATGTAGTCGGCGTTCATCTCGTGGATGCCGTAGGCGCGGCGACCGAAGTATTTGTCAGCGTCATCCCAGGTCAGGGTCTTTGCCCCGGCGATATCGGAGACGCCAGCGGCATCCTGGCGACGAAGAGGGGTCGGCTTGATGGACATACCGGGCGGTCCTTATGCGGTGGTGACAGGAAGGGCGTGGGCGACACAGTCCCGATAGATCGGGTTGCCGCGCCGATTGAGCTTGCCGGTGTCGGTGCGGAAGGTGGTTCGCGGTCCTGTGGTCGGGCCGCCGTTGTTGCCTGAGATGCCGTCGAGGCCGATCCGAAGACGCGGGCTTCCCCCGGTGGGAACCGCGCTGAGCTGGTATCTGACCACGCGCGTGCCTGGCGTGAACTGTGCCGAGCCCGGCACGATGGAAACGCTGTTCCCCGTCCCGTCGTCCGACCAGACCACGCCATCGTTGCCGGGGTCGGTGACGCGGCTTCGGTCGATGCCGAACGTCCCCGGCAGGTCCCGAAATGTGAGTGCCACGTCGATGCCGGACCTGATCGCGGAGATACCCGACAGCGGAAGCGACACGCCGCCCTTGCGGTGCAGATCGATGGCGTAGCCGTAGCGCCGAGCCCGGCACGATGGAAACGCTGTTCCCCGTCCCGTCGTCCGACCAGACCACGCCATCGTTGCCGGGGTCGGTGACGCGGCTTCGGTCGATGCCGAACGTCCCCGGCAGGTCCCGGAATGTGAGTGCCACGTCGATGCCGGACCTGATCGCGGAGATACCCGACAGCGGAAGCGACACGCCGCCCTTGCGGTGCAGATCGATGGCGTAGCCGTAGACCGCGCCGTGGTCGACATAGCCTTCTGCGGTGAAGTGCTGCTTATCTAACTGCGCGACCGGGACGTTGCTGGTCACGAGGTTCGACCCGGTCCAGGAGTTCATCTGGCACAGGTACATCGGCACGGACTCGGTCGTGCCCTTGATAGCCTGGACGCGAGCCTCGAACCGCCTCTGGATGTCTACCAGCGCACCCTTGTAGAAGGCGACCGAGCTGGACGGAGATGCGTTGCTCTCGCCCTGGACGAAGCTGAGTGCCACTTCATGCTGCAGGCCGAAAAGCTGCGCCAGCTTCCAGGATTGGGCCACGGCAGCAACCGCGTTCTCGAACAGCACGCCGCCTTCGAGGAACTTGTCCACCGTGAGGCCACCCACGCCGTGAGCGCTCTCAAGCACCGCCACGTCGCTCGGGAGCGATCCGGTACGTGTCAGGTACTCGCCCTCGCTCGACATGAAGGTTTCGCTGTACCGTTCGCGGCAGTCGATCAGGCTCTCGATGTTGGCGGGCGGCACCGGGACGTTCGGAACACCGTCCTTGAGATACAGGCTGTTGTGATCCGAGCCGTAGGTCAGCACGCCCGCGTTGAAGCTCAGAACCCGACCTGGGCGAACCGGCGCCGTCGTGAACAGTGGCGTGCCAGAGTTGCCCACGCTGAGAGACTGGCCGAGGCCGGCACGGTGGAAAAGCTTGGTCGTCGATAGGAGGTGGTTCGATGACCCGTAGAGCTTGGTCCGGGTGCGAGAGAATACGCCAGCCGCCGTTATCCGATCGAATTCCGCCGTCGCATTGCGGACTTCGCAGCGAACCACATCAGCCGAGGCCGTGAGGCGAACACGCGCGCCGTTCTTATCGAAGGCATAGGCATCGCCGGCAATGATGGTGGGGCGCCAATCGCGCTCAAGAACGACGCCGACCTCTGCAACCCCATCCCCGTCGATCCTCGACAACTGGATCGCAGTATTGGTGACGGGGTCGAGATCGGTCGTAACCAGATCCTTCGACCCGAAATAATAGATCCGGTCGTCCACGTTGTCGCGAAGATCCTCGATGCTCGCTCGGATCGGATCGAGCGGGTCAATCGGGCCGAGGATCGTCTTTCCGTCGGCGTCGGTCTGCCGCAAGATTTGAGCGGGAGACGCCCCAGACACCTGAAGATCCTTGTACCCAAAGAAGTAGATCGCCTCCTGGGTTGCGCCGACCGCAGCGGCAACGACCTGATCTAAGTCGACCTCCTTCGCGACCCTATCGGCAGCCGACGTCACTCCCTGAACGAGCATGGGATAGTCCTCAAATTTTGCTGGGTTCAAAGGAAGGGCGGGCGCCGATAGGTTGCTGGCGCTCTGATCCGTCAGCGTGTCGCCGGGATGCGCCCGCTTATTGAGGCTTGATCTCGCCCATCTCGGTCACGGTCCAACCCTCCTCAACGGGCGCTTCATCGAGGATTTGGATGGCGCGCATCCCCCGGTATTGCTCGGGAAGAAGCTCGCCCTCGTTCAAAGTCTCGACCTTGATGACGCGCGCAGGTTGGCATGCCTCGTTGATGATGGCGTAGATTTTGGGAAACCCGTTCACGTCTCTTATGGCACAAGCCCCGTTTCTTCGTTCGCAATGATGACGCGCCCGTACACCAGCACGCTGATGAGGCATGGGTTCGCGCTGGCTTTTTCGACGTTGAGATAGATGTAGTCGCAGACGCGAGGCAGGTCGGGCACGATGACCGGCAGCATCGCTTTCCAGCTCACGAGCGTCGAGAGGTTGTCGGCGCTCAGATCCGTCAGCTTGTCGCCGGTCTTGTTCGGTCCGGTCCAGATCGATGCCACGCACCCGACCGGCGTATCCGTCGTGAGACCGACGATGATCTCCCGAAAGACCGACATGAACGCTTCAATGCGGATCGGCTTGTCGCCGGTCGTCGCAAGGTCGAGGTCACGCGCTTCGCCGAGCCAGGGGCGGACCTCGAACAGCGAATGCCCTCCCCGCGCTCCGGGGTTCTTGATGCGGGCCGGCCAGACGGCGTCCAGCTCGACCGTCACTAGGTTGCCGCCTATGTTGACGAGATAGCCGTCCGACTCCGGCAGCTGGAGCGACGCCCCAGCACTACCACCGCCCAGATTGAAAAGGCCCATGGCGGTCTCCTATGCCGGGTACTGAAGGATGGCGTTCGCCGCCTTCATCTTGACGAGCAGATCGGCGTAGGGAACGGCGCCAATCTTGGCGTTCCTCCCGATTGCGAGCGCGATCAGCATGCCGAGGGATTGGCCGACTAGACCGGCGGTCTGCTCGATACGGTAAGACGCGCGGAATATGGTCGACCCGCCGACGCCCCAGCACACGACCAGGTTCGAGCACTCGCTCGCGAACGGCAGGCAGGCCCGGAGCGGGATCGAGTAGCGGCGGTGGTTGCTGTAGTCGATGCCGCCGTCGAACCGGCCCTGCAGCCCACCAGGCAGGGGGTATCGGTAGAAGGCGTGGAAGTCGGGGTGGTACCCCCCGACCGCGATCGGGTCCGAGAAGTACCCAGCAATGTTGAGGCCGGTGTCGTCGTACATGTCATGCGTGCGCATCGTGTACTGGGCCCGGATGCTCCGGTCGTCGCGGACGTAGTAGGCTGGAGGATGACCGGGGAACCCGATGTAGTCGGTCTGGAACTCGTCGAGCGGCAGGCCCCAATCGTTGATGTCGTTGCGGCGGGACTCAGGCACTCGCGGATCGTTGGCCGCCGTCCAGTTCGCCCCCATCGTCGCGTAGCAGGCGCGAAGGGCGATCTTGTCACGCTCGGCATAGGAGCGATTGCCCCATCCGTTCGTGAAGATGCCAGCGAGATCTCCGCCGTTGGTGCTGTAGCGTCCCGGCGAGTTCGGAGACGTGTCCGGGGTGCCGGAGACCGGGCGCGGCGAAAGGTCGAGGGGGAAGAGCCCGCCGGCTTGTCCCTTCAGGATCATGTCGACGATCCGGTCTGTGTCCGCATCGCGCCAGCCGGGGGGCTTCGGCCACGGCAAGCGAGCCGTCTTGTACCTGAGCGAGTAGCGCCAGCCGTAGGCCTGCGCCCGCGGCCCGCCGCCGCCAATCACCTGCCCGACGAAGGGCGGTTGCGTGACGTTTGGATAGCGGTCGCCGCGATCGTCGACCAGCCGCCCAGGTGTCAGGTCGTAAGGCTTATGCCCCGGCAGACTGAGGAGGCCGCGCTCGTCCGGGTACTCCACCTTCTCGCGGAACAGATACCTGCTGTCGCGGCCATACCGCATACTGATGCCGGCCAGGGCAGGCAGGTCGCATTCGTAGGAGCCGTCGCCCCAATAATTGGACCAGTAGGTGTCGCCGTTCTCAAGCTCGACGTACTCGATCGCGGTTCGATCGCTCGCCTTACGGTAGACGTTCCTGATCCGCGCCTTGGTAACGACCGTGACGCGAGGCGTATCCAAGAGGAGAGCATTGACCGCCGCAATGGCCTCGTCACTGCTGAAGTCCTTCTGCTCCGAGCCGTCCGTTCGATTGTAGGGAGGGTGCGAGGCAATGTACTGGAAGAACCTGAGCACCCAACCCCAACGCGTGTTGGTGATCCAGTCGCCCACGCCCAGCCCGCCGGTGGTCATCCCACCGATGTGGCCGGTCCATTCCAGCACGATGACGTTGTATCCAGCGTCGGCCACCTCGCGGGCCAGGATCAGGCCGGGAAAAGTCGCACCGTTGACGATGAAGTCGGCTGTGAACTTTGCCATCGCTCAAGCTCCAAAGGTCGCAAGCGTCGCCTTGTATTCAGCGACGGCGGCATCGATCGAGAAGAGCTGAGCGTCGGTCATGGCCTCGCCGCAGAACGCAAAGTCTACCGAGATGGTGGAAAATTGGACGGGGACGTTGGCGCCGCCGGAGCTGCTGTTCTGCGCCAGCACGAACATCTCGTAAGGGACAGCGCCAAGGCCGGTGCTCACTATCGGCGTCGCTACGTCTTGAGCGGTCTGTTTGTAGATCGCCCTGTAGGATGCCGCCCTGCTGCGACTGACGGCGAACAAGCCGCCCCGACCGCCGACTTCGATCAAATCGCTTGATACTGTCGCCGATCGCGTCGTGGCCTGGCTGTTCGACCGGTTCGCGGAGATGCCGGTCGTGGCGGAGCCCATGGTCGTCGGCGTTCCCGTCGCCCCCTGCAACGTGTCGTCCACGTAAGCTCCAAAGGAGTGGGACGTCGCGTCGAAGTATCCGGCATCCTGGCTGGGGACGTAGTTCGTGCTGATGTACTGATCGACGCCGTTGCCCTTGTAGCCCTTGTACTTCGTGAAGGTCGGGCCGTTGAAGCGCGACCAGGCAATATCCCGAACGAGATCCTGTGCGGCCGTGACCGTGTCGATGTTGGCAAGGATCGCTGCCGCGCGGAACTTGTAGTAGGCGCCGGACTCGCGGAAGCGGTTGATGAGCTTCGTGACCGCGGCACGTTCCGCCGTGTTGGCGTTGCCGGACCCCCTAGCGAGATAGACCGCGGCAATCATATCGCCGACCACGTCCATGCCGGAGCGGTTGGTGTAGTTCGCGAAGACGGAGACCGAGCCTGTCTTCGCCATGGCGTAGATGGCGTCGGTTCGGCAATACCGCTGCTCGTACCCTCCGCTGGGCGGCAGAAGCATGGTGTGCTTCGCACCTTCCACCGGCGGCGATCCGAAGCCGATGAGAAGGGCGCTCGTCGCAGAAGTGTTGATGATCTGGACGTTGTTGCGGCTCGGA
Source organism: Methylobacterium sp. Leaf91 (assembly GCF_001422815.1). Classification (GTDB taxonomy): domain Bacteria; phylum Pseudomonadota; class Alphaproteobacteria; order Rhizobiales; family Beijerinckiaceae; genus Methylobacterium. The sequence continues at coordinate 187,894 of NZ_LMMP01000003.1, forward strand.
TCTGCCGGGATCAGCACGACCGGCGCCGTTCCGACAGTCGCGTCCGCAACGTGCGGAATGAACTTCTCCATCATGAGATCCTTGAAGGCGGCAAAGGTGATCAGGCTGGTCGACTTCCGGTCGGCGCTGACTGTCGCGACGAAGTCGGTGTCTCCGAGGGTTGTGATCAGGGGCGCGGACGTGAGCGGCTGCGGGCCGCGCTCGACACTGACGACGTCGATAGAGCCGCTGCCCTTGCCGCCGGGGATCAGGTTGACGCGTCGGGTGCCGGCGGGCAGGTCGACCGTGCCGAAGCCGGCGGCGCGCGAAGCGCGGAAGATCAAGGTCTTGAAACCCTGATCGACGGTCAGCGCCTCTGCTGGGAGAGGGACGGTGCCGTTGTCGGTGCCATCGGCGTTGAAGCACCCAAAGGCGAAGACCGGAGCGTTGTTGGCCGGCGTCGCATCATCAGCGCTCCGCTTGACCGTAACTCTGAACTCCTCGATCTGATCGTCGATGAGGGGGACCTGCGCAATCGGTCGAGCGGCTGCGGCGCCTGCAATCCGGAGCGCTGGGCCTAGCGCCGTCGGAACGATGCTGTAGGCGCCTCCCTCCGTCAGCGGGACGGCTGCGGCCGGCGGTGCGGCGATTGACGCTGTCCACGTCCGGATCGCCTCACCAGGGCGCCCCCAATAACGGGTCGTCCTGACCGCCAAGCCGTCCGCCGCGAGATCCGTCCCGGGCGAAATACCGCCCAAGGCTTCAACGGTCTGCAGGCGGGTAAGAATGCTGGCGATCTGGTTGGTGAACCCCTCGGCCGTGGTGAGACGGTTCTCGATGTCTGCAATATGAGCGCCGACGAGGCTCGTCGAACTGAGGAGGATGGCCTGCAGGCGATCCAGTCCCATCCGACCCGTCGTCGGAGGGCCATCGCCGTTCAGCCGAAAGTCACCGATGAACTCGAAGAGGTCACCGATTGGCAGTTCCGTCGTAAGCGGCATGCACTGGTTCTCCCACGCGCCATCGCTCGCGGAAGCGAAGCAGCGTCAGGTGGTTCGGATGGAGGCTGGATGGAGGCGCCGGAGCGCTTAAGGCACCTGTGCGAACGTGCAGGCCCAGAGCAGCATGCCCTTGCTGGTGTCGCCCGTGTAGGAGGCAGCCCCAGTGTCATCGTAGAAGTAGAAGCGCGTATCGATCGCCGTCAGCGCCGCCGTGCTGGTGAGAACGAGGAGCCAGTAATCGGCGCTCACCTTCACCAGGGTCGCCGTAGCGCCGGTGAAGGCCGCCCCGGCGGTTGCCAGAGCGCCCAGCGTACCCGTCCCGAGGTTGAAGACGACGCGGGTGTAGGTGCCCGTATTCGCTGGGTCGAAGAGGTCAAGGCGACCCCTGGTCCTGCCGTTAGGCTTGATGCCGTAAATTGCCCTGAACTTCTTGCCCGAGGTGAGCCCGGTCGCGTGCCAGAGGATGCTCTTGCTGCCGGAGGCGGCTGTCTCGGAGACCAGGGTAGCAAGCGCGCCATCTGGCCCCGTGGGACCGCCCGCGACCAAGACGGGCGCGGAGAGGCCAGACTTGATCCATGACGCATGGCTGAGATCGTTCGGTGCGATCGTCAGGTTGCCGGCCTGATCGAACTTGGTCATCACCTTCGGGCCATCGACCGGGGAGACGACGCCCGAACCGTTCTTCGCCCGCATCCAGGTCTGCCGATAGCCAAACTCGAACACGTCGTCATAGGTGTCGGATTGGTTCGGGCCATACGCCCCCAGAGGGATGACCGTGGCATCCGCTGCCACCTTGCCAAAGCCGTCCGCGCGAAGGAGTTCGATCGTGCGCGCGTTGGGAGAAAGTGACTGCCGGAAGGTATGGCGGGCCGCTGTGCCGGTCAGGGCTGCGGAGGTGTAGGTTGGGGCGGAGGGGGCCACATCATCTGCCGTCGCGCGGATCGGCGAACCGGCGGCGGGAACGAAGTTGCTGATGTCCGCCCCGGAATCCGTCGAGAGCGCGCCCTCCACCGTATAGGTCTCGGCGTCCGCCAGCGTGCCGGATACGATCACGGTTCGGGTGGAGGCGTTAAGCGGTATCGCGGTCCATGCGGTCGCGCCGGCTGCGCGGTAGCGTCCGACGAGGGATAGATCGTCCCGAGCCGGGGTCGCGCAGGTGAGCTTCAGGAAGGCGACCGTCGTTCCCCCGTTCACCGCGGCGCGCTCGATCGTGACGACGAGGTTGCTCGGGGACGGCGCGTCCGTGGCGCCGACCGTGTGCGTGGCCAGCGCCGTCAGGTCGCCGGCCGTGCCCCGCATGGAGACGCCGCGCGCCTGATACTCAATGGCATCGCCCTTGGCGTATCCGGCGAGGAGGACGCTGCCGGCGCCAGCCAGGGCAGAAGCTGTCTGCCACGCCGTCGTGCCGGCCTTGCGGCTGAGCACCTGGAACGTGGCGAGGGGCGTCGTTCCCGACGGGTTGGGGCGAAGGTTGACCACCACCGGGTAGGGGTTGGCGGGCGTTGCGAGGCTCGATGCGGACGTGCCGGAATCGACGCTGACGATGATCGGCGCGACGGGAATGCTGACCGGCTGATCCACCGGTGCGCCGGCGCGGCCGCTCCAGGCCGGCGGGACATCGGCGGCGACCAATGCCTCGATCTCGGGCGCGTGCGGGATCAGGGTGAGCGCCGCGGTGAAGTCCTTTTGCGGCTGGATGCCCTTCACGGTGCACGCCTGCGAGATCCGGGTGGCCTTCCCGAACATGACGAGGTCGTCCATCTCCGGCAGCTGGCCGGGCCCGTCGAGGATCAGGACGTTCGATGTGCCCGCCACCGTCCGGACCGGGAACACGTTCGAAGTGCCGTCCTTATAGCGAACCCGGGCCGCGTAAGCCTGCCCCTCCTCCATGGTCACCATTTCGTCGAGCATAAGGGCCGACAGGCTTTCCGGCTTCAGGATGATGCGGGCGGCGACCTGATCGCGGTCGAGGACGTCGTGTGAGAGTTCAACCCTGTCGCCGCGGGTCGGCACCAGGCTCTCGAAGTCCTGCGTGACCGTGAAGGTGTCGAGCCGAAGCATGATCTCGTACTGGCGCTTCCTGGCTTCCTTCCAGACCTGACCCGGGTTGGTGATGCCGGGCAGTTCGAGCTTCTCGATGACCTTCGGCTGACCGACGAAGCCCGGCCACGGCACGATCCGGTCGGCCTTGATGAAGCTGTTGGTCTCGTCGAGGAAGCTGACGCGGAAGGCGTCGGGAAAGGTCAGGTAGGACCGCTCCCCCTTGAAGCCCCAGCTGTTGCGCGGCGTGATGTGGGCGGCCACGGTATCGAGGGCCCGGTCGATGACGACGCCCCAGCGGTCGCCCTTGTCGTGCGGGCTAGCGCGGCCGGCGGCGGCGATATCGGACAGCACGTCCAGGACAGACGCCTCGTAATCGTGGATCCGGTTGTAGGTCAGGCCGTTCGCGACACAGTAGGCGTGCCAATCGCCCAGCGCGTCGACCTCGTCGACCGTGAGCGGATAGGCGCCGGCCGGGCCCGTCAGGACGTGCCGGAACAGCGAGGCCGGGTTCTGCGTCTCGCGCTCGATCCACGTGCCAGAGGCCGCATCCCAATCCGGGCAGATGCAGAAGGCGTCGCAATTGTATTCGTCGAGTGTGCCGTTCAGCTGACCCGTCGCGCGGATGCGGATGGCCGAGACCGCCAGCGGCGCGTCGAAGTTGATCGGGTATTCGGGGCGGAACGAGCGCAGGGCCGACCATTGCGAACGGCCGGTGCGCTGGATCTCTTTCTTGGAGAAATCCTGGTCCGGCCGGTCGAAGTCGCCGCTGGTGCGGGTGATCTCGACCTCGTAGAGGCCGCGATCGGTCACGTCGTAGGCGAAGGTCCGCGTGAACGGCTTACCGGAGAGCTTGGCGTAGACCGAGATCGGCCGCGTGGTCCACGTCTCTGTGCCGACCTTGCGGTAGCGCAGGGTGAACGTCGCCTCGACACCGACCTTCTTGCCATCCTTGTCGAGACCGCCGAGACCACCGGGGAAGCCGATATCGATCGAGAACGAGGAGATGTCCGCCTTCGTGAACCGGGTTTGCGGGCCTGCGCCGGGGCCAGCGTTGAGCAGTTCGATCGACAGCGCGCGCTCGACGACCTGACGCGGGGTCAGCGTCAGCGGCGCGTCGCCCACCCGCCCCTCACGGTGCTCGGCCGTGACTTCCTGGTACTTCTCGATCGGCGTCTCACCGATGCGATGGTTGCGCGTGGCGATCGGGCCGTAGCCGTGGATGAAGTTCGCGGTGACGAAGCGGTCGTCCCCGACCGATTCCGTGTAGGGCAGCATCCCATAGGGCGGCGTGGAGCGGTGGAAGCCGAGGAGGCCGGGCACGATACCGTCGGGCTGCGCCTGGTTGCGCAGGCCCTGGATGCCGTAGGTGGCCGCGTCCTTCTTGTCGCTGCGGATCGGGATCAGCGCGTTGATGAGCAGCGTGCCGGCAAGCAGCGTCGTCGCTGTGATGGCGCCGGACAGCACGGTTCCGAGAGCGCCGGTACCGACACCGCCCAGACCACCGAACAGCAACTCACCGGCCAGCATCGGGCCGTAGAACTGACCGGCGGCCACAGCTGCCACCGTCAGGGCGATGGTCAGTACGTTCTTTAGGATGTCGCCCTGCGGCACGACCCGGATCAGCACCTGCGTGCCCGGCTTCGGCTTCACCGCGTGCCAGAGCGCATCCGCGATCGGATGACCGTTCAGGGTGACCCGGAAGTACGCGCCGCCCAGCCTGCGCCCTGCCGGCATGGCCTCGGCGACCATCTGAGCGATGGTCTGGTCGGGGGCGACCGTGAACTCGACCCGGTCGCGGGTCGGGTCGAGCAGGTGCGGCTGTGCGAGAACGCGGACCGGTGCGTTCATACGGGGGCGGCCTGACGCTTCAGGATATCCGCGATTGAGATGCCCTGAGCCAGCACAGGTGCAAGAATGCTAGTCGTGGCAGCGATGACCACTAGGAGCTCCGGCGGTATGGCGCTCAAACTCGCCACGATCCGTTCCTTGTGCCGGTAGACGCCCACCAGGCGCGGCGCCCACTTGCCGGTGGAGTAGTCGACGAGGCAGCTATCCTGATCCCGGTCGATGTGGAGCATGCGACCGCTGCCGGCCGCGATGCCGACGTGATGCGCTAGCCCAGTGCGCTGAAACACGAGGATGTCGAACTCCTGGATGACATCGAGCGACAAGCCATTGGGGGCGACCTCGACCCAAGGACCAGCGGCCGAAGTCGCCTCGGCAAACACCCCAGCGATCTCCGTGCGCTCCTCAAGTGAAGGCACGGCAGCCGCATAATCCGGGACTGCGATACCGAGTTGCTCGGCGTAGACGAGGCGCGCGAGCCCCCAGCACGCGATACCATCGCGCGTGAGACCGCCGACCTGCCAGGGCAGGCCGATGTAGTCGGCAGACCAATGCATGAAGAGCCTACGGAAAGAGGCCAGGGAACCGAGCCGGCGAGAAGCGCCCGGACGGCCACGGCTCGGAGGTGTAGGGCTCGCGCGAGATGTCGAGCGACACGGCATCGGCATCGTAGGACGCCTTCACGCCGCGCAGGTTGGCGTAGCGGGCCTCGACGACGTCCGGCGTTAGGGCCATGACTACCGTCAGGTCGACGCGTGCCGGCGAGGAGATTGCGCGCAACGGCGCGGCCATGTCCGGGGCGACGTTCTCGAAGGCCAGGGTGGTCTTCGGAGGCGTATCCTTCTCGTCGTCGGGCATGATCGCGCCCATGATGACGAAGTCGTAGTCCTGCCCCTGGTGGCGGGTTCCGTAGCGGAGCGGGTCCATCGAGAACATCATCGTCGGATCGCTCGACAGGTAGACCGGCGCCGGCAGGGTGGCGTGCGTGATCTTGATCAGCATCACCGGCCCGTCGTCGGTCGCCGAGGCGTTCATCGCCTGGCGGGCGTTCAGCGAGATCAGGCGGCCCATGAGTACAGCACCGTCATAGGGACCGGGACGACGAAGGACATGCCGCGCGAGCGGGTGCCGGCGCTGGGAGCGGTGCCGCCGAACTGAACCAGCCACCACTTGGAGTTCAGCAAGGCCGCGCCGTTTGCCGTCAGGATCGGCTCGCCGGCCGTCGTCAGGATCGGGATGCCGCCACGGGTCTGGTCAGGAAACCAGAACGGGCGGACACCACCACCGGTATCGACGTCCCAGAAGCGCTCGAGAGTGGTGAACTGCTCGGCGTCGATCTTGATCGACTGCAGGATCGGCTTGCCGACGGCCGACGAGCCGCGGCGCAGCTTCGGGACGCCCCGCTCGGGCGCGGTCTGCAACCGGCCTTCGCGGAGTCCCTCGTTGAACCCCTCGGCGAGAACGCGCTGAGGAAGCGATGCGGGCCAGACGGGGATCATCGAGTAGCGACCCTCGGCTGGTTCATGGCTTGCTGCCCTTGACGGGTGCTCGCGCCCCGAACGAATGCCTCACGGATGACGATCTCATCCCGCTGGCCACCACGCCCGTCGGGCACCTGGCGCTTCTCGACCCGGGCGTCCTCGAACTGGTTGACGATCCGCACGTCGAGAGGCTGCGGCGCGTTCGAGTTGGCCGGGCCATCGAACTTCGGCACGTAGCCGGCGGCAAACCGCGGCAGGCGGTTCTCGTTCATCGCCTTGATGACCGGGCCGAAGCGCCGGGTCGCATCCGCGTTGACGATCGACTCGCCGTTCGAGATCATCGCCAGGATGCTGTCGGATGTGCCGGCGCCGGGCCCGTAGACCACGCCGGCCGGCGTCATGCCGGTGGCGTACTTGGGCAGGATGCTCGACAGGAAGGTGCCGATTGAGCCGCCGTCCTTGCTCGACCCGGCGAACATCATCGAGACCGCGCTATCAAGCACCTTGTCGGACAAGCGCGAGGCCAGACGGCCTAGGGCGTTCGACATGGCGGTGGTCAGGGATGCGCCCTGCGAAAGATCGTTCTTGAGATCCTTCAGGAACCCGCCCGTCGCGCTCTTGGTCTCCGACAAACGCTGGATGTCCCGCAGGCGGTCGCGATAGGTCTCGAACTCCTTGGTGCCTTCCTCGGCGTAGCTGCGCGCGCCCATGTAGGCGGACTGCTCTTCGGGGGTCCGACCGAGCGCGCTATAGGCGTTCGCGGTATCGCGCTCGAACCGCGACGAGAGGGCGGAGGAGGCCGCGGTCTGACGAGCGTCCGCGACGGATTGATATGCCGAGCGCTGAGCCAGCAGTTCCGCCGTCAGATCCTTAGACTTGGCTGCCAGTAATTCCTCAGCGGTCTTGAACCTTATTCCGATCTCTTCGCCATTCTCACGAGCGGCGTTCAACTGCTCTTGGACCGCCCGAAGGTACTCCTGGCGGGACGCGCTCTGGTCGTAGGCAGCGGTTTCAGCGCGCATGGCGATGACACGCTCGTTCGATGCCCGGGCGGGAGCGTTGTTTCCTGTCACGCGGGACTGGCCATAGTCCAGGATGTCCTGGACCGTGGCGTTCCCGTTCTTGAAGACGCGCTGGTTCGACGCCGCGGCTGCGGGATCGATAGAGGCGGCATTGGCCGAGGGGTCCGCGCGGAGCATGCGCTTGGCGCCTTCCGGGCCGAGGAAGTAGCCGAGCTGCACGTTACGCTGAGAAGCCTCGATGCCCGACTTCAGCAGTGAATTGGTGATCTCCTGAAGGTAGATTGCGACGTACTTCTCATTGATCGCCTTGTCGGTCCTCAGCCGTGCGATCCGCTCGTCTGCCTCCTTTCGGTTCGCGCTGGATGCATCGATCTCGGCGGCTGCCTCGGAATCGTACTGCCGATAGAGATTGACGAACGTACTCTTGATGAACTGGCCCGCTCCGAGCGCCGACGAGTCTGGGTTCTTCGCGTTATTGTTGCCCCTGCTCTCGGCCATGATGGTGGTCGCGACGGCATCATTCGGAATGGCCGTCGAGCGAAGGACCGCCTGGCGGTTCTGTGCGGCGAGGGCAGCCAACGCAGAGGTGCGCGCCTCGTTGAGCGTCTCGATCGACACCGTGCGCCGGCCGGCATCGCCCGCCTTCCGAGCCTGATCGACGAGCTGATCGTACTGATGGTTCACCTGCGCGACGGCGAGGGAATAGCCCTGTAGGTCGGCCGTCGACTTCGCGAAATCGGCCTGCTTCAGCGCGGACGCAGCTGCGTCGCCACCCTTCGCCAGGTTTGCGCGCAGTTCGACGACCTGGGCATCGAGGGCCTTGTAGGTTTCGAGCGCCTCCTGCGCGCCAGCGTTGACCTTGGGGTCTGGGCTGAGCAGAACCGTGGACAGGCCTTTACCGATCCGATCCCGGACCGCTTCGAGCGCCTCGATGCTGGCAAGCTCGGGGTTGACGAGCTTCGTGGCGCGGCTGGTCTGGTTCGCAATCTCGTCGGCCTGGGCGCGCGCCGGAGCATTGCGGGCGGTGTCCGCCTGGGTCTGCAGATCGGAAACCACTTTGCGCTGCCGGGTCGCCTCGGCCTCGTAGAGGTAGGAGTTTGAGCGATTGCCGTACTTCGAGCGCGAGGCTTCGAGCTCGTTCAGTCGGGCCTGCGCGTCCGCGATCCGCTTCTCGAACGTATCGGTGCCCTCGCCGAACAAGGCCTTGCCGATGAAGTTGATGTTGTCGGAGAAGCCCTGCTTCGTCCGCTCCCACTCGCGCGAGAGGTCGCCCATCTGGGTCGAAGCCTTGGTCAGCGTCGCCGGCAGCGCGTCGAGAACGACCTTGACGGCTCCGGTCTGGTCGCCCGCCGCGGCCAGCTTCTTCGCCATATCGCCCGCGCCGCCGCCGAGCGGACCGAGCTTCGCCTCCAGTGTGTCGACACCGGTGGCGACGTTCGCAAGAGCGCCGGCCAGTTCGCGGGTTGCGTCGGGGATTTCCTGTTTCGTCGTGGCGGCGTAATCGCGCTGGATCTTGATCAGGTCGCCGAAGAACTGCGGCGCGATGCGACCGGTGGAGGCGTAGACGCCGGCCATCTCGCGGGCAGATGCGATCGACACCTCGCCCTGACGCGCCGACGCCTCAGCCGTGGCGTTCATCTGCGCGACAGTGGCACCGCTGAGACGACCTATACCGTTCAGCGAGACCTGAGCCTCCCGCTGTCCCGCCGAATAGGTGCTGTAGGCGTAGGCGAGCGTGCCGCCGATGGTAGCAATGACGCCGGCCGTCGCAGTGAGCGGCGTGACGAGCTTTCCGATCGCCTCGCCGATGCCGGCGATCATGCCACCGACGCCCTGACCGGGGCCAAGGATCTGGGCCAGCTGCGGGCCCTGCTGCATAAGGATGGTCAGCGGTGACGCCCCGCTGGCGGCGGAGGCGACCACGTCCGAGACCTGATAGGTTACGTTCTGCAGCTGATCCGCCCGCAGGCCGCCGGCGCGCTGACGATCAGCGCTTTTGGCGAGCTCGTCGTAGGTCGTCCGAGCCTTCGCCACAGCGGCGGTATGCTCGTTGACCCGGATCGACCCCTTCGCCAGCAATTCGTCCGCATTGGCGACCGCTGCGTTCATGCGAAGCTGCGCGGCACCGAGAGGGTCGATGACCTCACGAAGAGCGCTGGCCCGCTTCTCCAGGTCTTCCTGCGCGCGTGCTGCCTCCTCGAACACCTCGGCCGATGCGCGGGCAGACTTCACCGGAGCGGCGTTCACGCCATAGGCGGCCGAGACGTTCGCCTGATTGGTAGCAGCCATCTGAGCGGCACGAGCATCCCAAAGGGCGGCGGCGCGGCGCTCCTCTTCGTCGGCAGCGCGCGCGGCTTCCTCGAACACATCGGCCGACGCACGAGCGGATTTCGATGGCGTGGCGCCGATGCCGTAGATCGACGAGAGGTTCGCCTGGGTCGTCGTCGCGAACTGGGCGGCGCGAGCCTCGGCGATGGCCGCGTTGCGGCGCTCCGCTTCCTCAGCGGCCCGAAGTTGCTGCTCGAACACGCCAGCCGAACTACGCGCCGACGTGCTGGGCCCGGCCTCAACGCCGAGAAGCGAATTGATGCTGCTCTGCGCCCTTCCGGCAGCCTCTGCTTCCTTGGCGGCTTGCGCGAGGCGCTGGAACCGCTGAACCTGTCGATCTGAGGCGGTGCCGGCTCTGTCCATCGACACGACCACGCCGTCGAACGCCTGCTTTCCAGCGGCGCCCACGTCGCCAAACTCGCGCTTGACTTCAGCGCCACCCTCGACACCGAGGCGGATTGCGACAGATTGGGTCATCACGCCTCCCGCTCGAAGAGATCAGAATGAAACGCACGCATTTGGCTATCGGACTTTTTTTTCGTTGCAACTTGTTCTGTCGCTCTTGCAGACAAGCGAGGAGTTACCGAAGCAGACCGCAATATTGATAAGTTTTGCCGCCTGCAATCAAAGGGTTCTCCTGAAAATTTTTCAGAATGCAAGAAAGACAGCGTGGTCGGGATGGTTGGCCTGCAAGTATTGTCTTCCGGATCGGATGATCCCGAATATAAAGAGGCGATTAATAGATGTATTGAGATGAATTACATTATACAGGGAATGGTCAATTGGGAGGAGGCATATGAATGCGTAAAGCGCCGCTAGTCTTCCCGCTCTGCCCTGTCTCGATATGCGCCCATCATGATTGCCTCAATGGCCGGCAGCGCCTCGGCTAGTAGGGCAGACTTCGCGCCCATGGCATCCGCCATCATGAGGACGGACCCATAGTCGAGGCCGTACGGCGCATTTTTGCCGTACCGGACCTGGGCGCCGCAGGCTCTAATGACCGCCCAGGCACTGATTCCGTCAGCAGTCTGGGGCGCGTTCTCGGTGTAGGGGCACGCCTCGCATTGGACGCCGCAGGCGGCGCAGTATTCCTGACCCTCGTCGGCAAAATGCCACTCGGCGAGGGCCTTCAGGCGTTTTTTTCCGCCCCTCGATCCAGAGCGGGGCCGACATAAAGGCGGTCGAGGGCGTCGTAGGCCCGCCATTCGTCGAGGAGGAGATCGACGTTCTCCGGTGTGACCGGGGCGAGGTTGCCGTCGGCGTCGCCAACACCCTCCCACTCGACGATCCCGGCATGGGCCAGGGACCGAACGAGGGCGATACCGGCATGCGTCCCGACATTCGGGTTGCCGGCCTCGGCATCCGCTTCTGACGCCACTCGGTTATCCGCGAACACCTTGCCCGCTTCGTCGCGGCCGATCAGCACCATCGCGACGCTGATCGGCTTCACGCGGACACGCACGCCGGGGAGGAGATCGAGCCACGCGAGGTCGGTGGCGGCGGGTTTCAGCTTCAGCATGTGGGACTGACCAGAGGTGCGAGAGGAATCGGGCGAGGCGACGTCAGCCGGTGTAGGCAGTGACGTTGTTCACCAGCGTCGCGGTGACGGACTTGCCGAGCGTCATGTCCTTGGCCGCCTGGAAGGCGAAAGTGGCCTGGACACCAGCGGGACCGGTGACGGGCGTCTTGGCGCGCGGCAGGTAAACGGCGTGCGCCTTGATGATGAGCGAGCGAGCGGCGTCCGTGACCCAGCCGAAGGTCAGCTCCACCGGCTCACCGGAAGTGGCTTGGTCGAGGAGGAGGGTGTTCGCGAACCGGGTCACGATGGAGCCGGTCATGGTGACCATGCCGGGGTCGGCGTCCTCGATGCGGCCGTCGTTCCGAATGACCTCCACCTTGTCGAGGTTGTTCGAGTAGGTGAACTCGGCAGAGACGACGGAGGCGAGCGCGACGCCGTCGCGGGTGATGCTGCCCTGGAACGGTGAGAAGCGCTCGACCGAGGCTTCGAGCGGCGTGCCGGATCCGGAGGAGCCAAGCTTCTTCTCGCCCTGCGCGATGAGGCCGAGCGTTGCCGTGAGCAGGCCAGAGCGCTGCATCTGGACGCGCATGGTGTTGCCGCGGACGCCGAAGTTCTGGCCGTAGCTCGGGACCTCGGGAAGGCCGACCTCGATCGTGGCCGACGGCAGGTCGCGCTTGCCGGATGAGAACACGTGCGTGTTGACCGCACCGGCGGCCGTGGTGACGGGCTCGCCCATCATCAGCCGGAGCCAGTTGCCGAAATTGCGCAGGTCGACCGGCACCACGACGTCGCCGTCGTTGTTGATGACGTCGCGCGTCGGCGGCAGGGATTCGCGACCGTAGCCGAGAAGGTCGTCCGGGATCAGGCCCTGCTCCTCGCCGAGGTTCGACGAGACGAAGGGCAGCTTGCGGTAGCCCGTGGTCGGCGGGGTTCCGTAGGTGGTCTCGAACGCAGCCGTCATGATGGCGTTCGCGCCGCGGGCTCTAGCCATGGTCGTCTCCTCGGGTCGGATCAGTTCAGGGGATCGGTGGTGCCGTAGACGGCGACGAGGCCGACGAGGGCGGACCGGGAGACGGGAGCGCCGTCTGCGGTAAGGGGCTCGGTAACGGCCGCCTGGACCATCACGTAATCGCAGAGGCCGCCGAGCGTCCGGTCTGCAGCCACGGCGGCGCCGACAGCCTGCAGCATCCGGTCGAGGCGGACCTCGGCGGAGACGGTGGCGGTCGCATTGGCCGCGAACTCGAGCGGGATCTCGTGCTCGTAGATCCAGGTGGTCGGGTTGAGCGTAACGTCAGGCTCGCCCGGGTCGCCGTCATCGACGTTGACGTAGCCGCCGGATGAAATCGGACGCTGCTTGACCTCATTCCGATATTGATTTGCCGCAGGAATGGCGGCCTTCAGCAGCGCTGCGACTGCTTGGATCACCTGCTCGCGCTTGCTCGGCATTTTAGGTCACCCGAACTCATTGATGCGCATTTGACGGGTCATGATTGGATGGTCGTCACGGCGGCGCCGCACTGGTCCGGCGCCGGGGTCTCGCTCACCAGGGAAACGAAGGGTGGCAGGGGATAACACCGCCGAACCAAGCCACATTCGGCCAGGAAAATCGCTTCCAGAACTAGTTCGCCGAGGGCGCGTTCAAGCTGCTCTACTTGCTTAAAAGTCCCCACAAGACTGGATCGACCGACCCGACGAAATTTCTCTGATGCAGGAATCAATTGCGTGTGCCCAGATCGCATAGCCTGCGCTTGTTAGATGCAGGCCGTCCCTCGTCATCTCGTCCGCGAGTTGGCCTTTAGGTGCAAGCTCTCGGTTCAAGTCATAGAAGGGTGCCTGACCCTGTTGCGCTAACACCTGGATGCGCGAGTAGGCAAGATCGTCGTCNAGATGCAGGCCGTCCCTCGTCATCTCGTCCGCGAGTTGGCCTTTAGGTGCAAGCTCTCGGTTCAAGTCATAGAAGGGTGCCTGACCCTGTTGCGCTAACACCTGGATGCGCGAGTTAAGGTCGAAGATCATCGCATTGATGTCGGGGCGACGCGCCGGGTTAACAGAAACCGTACTTTGGAAGACCACTGGGATTCCTGCGTCACGCAGTCGGGAAGATATCGCGCTGATGGCCTGCATCGTGGCCTCTGGCGATGCCCCNACAGAAACCGTACTTTGGAAGACCACTGGGATTCCTGCGTCACGCAGTCGGGAAGATATCGCGCTGATGGCCTGCATCGTGGCCTCTGGCGATGCCCCTGACTTCAAGTCGTTCACTCCTACCATGAGGAAAACGGCAGCTGGGCGCTCCTCAATGACGTGATCCAGGCGACGCAATAAATCTCCGGCACCTTCACCACCCACGCCGCGATTGCGCACATCGAGTGGGAAGAACCGACGTGCCCAGTTGCCTTGCTCGGTGAGCGAGTCACCAAGCATGATGATCGGGCGGCCTCTATCAAGCAGCTCCGGCCCAATTGCCCATGTGATGCCTGCCACGGCTATCGCCGTGCCCGTGATCAGGAACCATCGACCCCGAGCGAGACGAATCACGGTTGAACGGCCGCAAATCTCTGCTGCCTTACGTTTCGGCCCCATGCGAGAGCGGGTCGCTCAATCCACCGTGAGGCGACAGCCGCCATCGCGATACAAACCGGAACGGCGAGGACGACCCCCACGATGGGTCTAAGCCCGACTATCTCTGCCGCTAATGCGAGGAGGCGCGCGAGCGGCAGATGGAGCAGGTAGATCGAATACGACCACGCGCCGAGCGCCACGAAAGAGCGGCTTTCGAGCCAGGGTGCGCGACCCGTAGCTGCGAGCAGAACCGCTGCGACGAATACAGCGGTAATTCCAAGGTAGATTGCGGGCGGGGTTCCACCGACATGTCCGAATGCCGTGTAGAGGGTCGCAATCGTCAGCGTTACCCAAGAGACGGCGACGTCCCGGCCCCTCACAATTTGACAAATGGAAATCCCGGCTATGAAAAACTGCACATAGTCCGGCCGAAAGAGTTTCACGATCGGGTCCCAGTACCGAACGATAGTCCCCCACTCAATAAAATCATGCCCGACGCGCAACATCACGNAACTGCACATAGTCCGGCCGAAAGAGTTTCACGATCGGGTCCCAGTACCGAACGATAGTCCCCCACTCAATAAAATCATGCCCGACGCGCAACATCACGCACGCAGATAACCAAGCCAGAGCAATTCGGGAAATGTACTCAAGGCGACCGAGCAATACGACGAAACCTATCGCGACATAGAACCACAATTCGTAGCCAAGCGTCCAATACGGCTCGACCGCATCACGGACGCCTACGAAGCTCTGAAACATCGTCACGTTGACGACAAAAGCGGTAAGTTTGAATTTTCCTAGGGCTAGAAGTGCAGCCGCAGCAGGTATCAAAGAAAACCAATATGCGGGGTACAGTCGCATAAAACGGCTAAAGGCGAACTGCCGAACAGACTGCCCTTTATCCAGCGAGAGGAGAATAACGAACCCGCTAATGATGAAGAACAGCTCGACACCCAGTTCACCTAGCTTGAAGACTCGGTCATGACGGGGTGTTCCAAACGCTACGCCCTCATAGTGATAGAGGACCACCGCCAGAGCAGCGAGCCCCCGCAGGCCGTCAATCGCCGGCATTCGGTTTTGGTGCGCCATTCTGCCTCGCCGAGTTCTGCAACTCGGCACACATAACATATTGCGCGGCGAAGCAATCTACGCGTTGGCCGCCCGGCGCGCGGCCATCTCTTCTTCGGTCGGAGGCCATGCCACTTCGCGGTCAATCGCGACCTCAGCCAGCATGTCGAGGGCGTCCCAATGCGCCTCAAACTCAGTGGCCTGTCGGATACGCTTCGGCAGCACGTACTTCCCGGCATACTGGCCGGCCTCGACCCTGCGCGGGTCTAGGCGGTTCTCGTCGCTCGCGGTCAGTTCGCGGAAGCGAGCAGCCTGCAACTCATTCATCACGTAGAACGGCATCAGATCGGCCATCAGGCAGCTCCCTTAGCGGTGAGGTAGGTGTTGAGGCGGGTGTTCAGGTTGGCGATCTCTGCCGCCGTCAGGCCGCCGCCCGAACCGAGGACGGCCAGGCGGTCGTCCGAGTACGAAGCCGTGGAGCGCAGCGCGCATCCGTTGGTCGCTGAGACGGACGTTGAGGTGACCGCCAGCGACGTGACCAAACCGTCCGCGTTGTAGATGCGCTTCGTGGTGCTCTCGACGCGACTGGCGCAGCGGAAGCCGGTTCGGGCGCCTGTCCCTGCATAGGCCGACGCCGTGCTGTCGCCGATGGCGAAGGTGTTGTTGCCCGCGTTGTTTCTGGCTGAGATACCGGCGCGCAGCGCGCCCGTGCTGCCAATGTGCCCCTGTAGGCCGACGGTCGCCGATCCGAGGTTGCACACGTAAAAGATGGAGGCGCTGTCGAGCACGAAGTTGGCGCCCGCGAAGGCGAAAGGCTCGCCGAGGTCGAGGAAGGCCGACGTCGCGTCGCCCATATAGCCGCGGTTCGCTGTGAATGCCGGCAGGTTTGTCGCCACCACCGATTTCGTCGGGTTCCGCAAGCAGAGCCGAGCCGCCTGCGCTGTTTCCGCCGCAAGCAGCGAGAGACGGTCGAGCTTGATCCAGATCCCGTCAGTCTTAAGGCCCTTCACGAGCGTGTTGACCAGGGACCGCTCAGTGCTGCTGGGCGGCGTGGTCTGTGCGTTGAGGTAGGCCGCTGCGTCCGCGTCCTCGCCACCGCCGGCACTCAGGACCGCTGTGGCGGTGCTTGGGGCGCTCGACGCCGCTGCGAGCCCGCGCACAACGTTCAACGCACCGGCTGGGACCGAAAGCGCCAAAGTCGTTGCCGACAGGGCGTTGCCGACAGAGAGCGCTCCAGTCGTAGCCGAGGCCGATACACCCGCTGCGTCGAAGCCCTTCGAGACGGTAAGAGTTGCTCCTGCCTCAGACGGGGCTGAGGTCGAAGCCGCGACCTGCTTCTGAACCGTAAGCAAGCCCGCTGAGAGGGATTGTGCTGCCGACGAAGCGGTGATGCTGGCAGTTACCGAGATGGCACCTGCCGACGCGCTCGTAGCGTTCTCTGTGGCGATAAAATTACGCTGAATAGTCAGCGCGCCGCTCGCCTGCGAGGTTGCCGCCGATGCGCCGCTAAGCCCTCCGGCGACCTGAAGAGTGGCGACGGTCTGAACCGGTGCGGTGGTGAAGGCAGAGAGGCCTCGAACGACGAAAAGATCGCCAGACGACGATGCAGATGCGTTCCCGGCTGACGAGAGCGGCCGGCCTATGGAAAGAGCCCCGCTTCCTTGAGAGTAAGCCGCGCCCGCGCCCGCAATTTGCGACACGACCGAAAGCGCGCCGGCGGAGAGGCTAAGGCTCAGCGCTGCTGCGGCCAGTTGCCCGATCGCCACCCGAGGGATGGCCGGCACTCGCACCCGTCGAACGACAGGGCCTAGCCGGACCTGTACGCGATGCGTGGAGAGGGCAGCCATCGGAAAAGATCAGTCCGAAGTCAGGGTCAGTGCGCCGATGGCGAAGCTGACCGGGTCGCCGGTCGAGACCGACTTCGAGGCGGTCAGCGCGCCGGAGAAAAGCTTGTTGCCGCCGCTCGCCGCGTCGAACACAGCGTAGTGACTGACGGTCGCCGCCGCCGCCGCGTTGCTGAAGTCGATGAGGGCGGTGTTGGCGATCGTGCCGGCGGCGTTCGGAGCGCCGAAGGTAGCGCTGGGGCGGCCGGCCGCGCGGATAGTGGTGGTGACCTCTGTTCCGCCAGTATTCGCATCGGTCGGGTCTGACGAGAATAGCCCGACGAACATGCCGGCCGGGGCAGTCGGCATTGCGGTGCCTCTCAGCCAATTCAATGCAGCGTTCTCGACGTAATCGGAAAATCCCGCCACGGTTCATCTCCTTGATTTGAGGGTAGAGGGCGACCGCCGCTAAGTCGTCAGTCGTCGCTATTGAGGCCGCCGATCCCCACGATGGACCCGGTAACGACGACGAACTGCAGGTCCCCGGTGCGGCACTCGAGTTCGTAGCGAGACCTGCGTCCGAGAGGGATCATGCGACTTTCGGCGAGACTTGGCGTCCACGTGACCTGCGATTGCTCGATATTGACGTTAAGCCCATCCGCATCGGCGCTGCGCTTCTGAAGGCCACCATCCTGCCACCGGACGCTGAGAACGAACTGCTGACCCGCAAGCAGCATCGGCGCGTCCTCCTCGTCGTAGAGCTCCCACGTGACAACGGGGAGGTTTGATCCGCGAAAGACGTCGAAGTTGAAAACGTCGGCCATCAGTTGCAGATCACGCGGACGGTGACGGCGGTGGAGGGCGCAGGCTCGAAGGGCAGCCCCGCGAGAACCGTGATCCGAGACCGCTTCGCCGCAACCGTGGCGCCCGAAAGGGTTTGCGCCGTCACGCCGCCGACGATCATCTGATCGCCTGACCACGTGGGGATGATGTCGACGTCGGGCGTTGAGCCGCATGCCGGCCACGTGAAGGTGGCGACAGCGCTGGTGTTGCTCTGGACGGTATATCGCTCGATGCGCTTCGGGGTGCCGGCGGGGCCTACCGGTCCTTGTAGTCCTTGAAGTCCGGTCGGACCTTGAGGGCCAGCGCTGCCGCTAGGGCCAACAGCACCAGTTGGACCGGCAGGACCAGCGGGGCCGACACTCCCCGTTGCGCCAGTAGCTCCTGCAGGGCCGACAGGACCGGCACTACCACTATCACCAGGACGACCAACCGCTCCCGCATCGCCTTTCGCCCCTGTCAGTCCTTGGGGGCCTGCGCTTCCCGTAGCGCCAGTTTCGCCCTTTGGACCTGCAACGCCTGACGGGCCAGGATTGCCCTGCGGCCCAACAGCGCCGGGTTCACCCTGAAGGCCGGGAGGGCCAGCAGGACCGGTACGCTGTACACCGTCGCCCATCATTGGGCTGGCAGAGCGCAGATTACTCTCGGCCGGTGAGATCAGGCTGGTGGAGAGGCAGGCGAGAAGCCAGAGGATACGCATCAGCAAGCCCTCAGCATGCCGCAGTAGAACCAATGGGCGTTGGGGTGGCCCAGGCGAGCGGCGCCATAACCCAGCACAATCACGAGCACGAAAACGGGGGCCAGCCGGCTCGTAATCTGGGTTTGAGTCAACATCAGCCGCCTCGCCCATACTGGAGTTCAGGGGCGCATTCACCGGTCGGCGCGGCGGTCGCGATGATGGAGACGAACGTCGGTTGGCTCGTGCCCAGCGTCTCCGAGGAGCGCGCCAGGAACCGTGTGCCGGTTGTCAGCGTCACGCTCTCCGACAGGCTCGACACCTTCCGGATCCGGACATCGACGTTGCACGGGTTCACGAAGCGATAGGAGGTGGCGTCGGCCGGCTTCGCGATGGCGAACTGCTTCGCCGTGGTCGTGATACCGCTGAAGATGATTGGATCGCCCGTGCCGGAGCGGACGAACGGCGTCTGGATGGTCGAGGTCGGCGCCTCCGGCGAACCGGCCAGCTTCCCATCCTTGTCGTAGATCGCGACAGGCTGGAGCGTGACGCTCACGGGAACGCCGGGCGCGATCGGCGGCGGAGCCTCGGCTGAAGCGCCGCCGAACAGGACGGCCAGGGCAAGGATCGACAGAGCGACACGTCGCATCATCGCGCTCCCCTCCATGGATAGGCTGGCTTCAGGCCTGCCAGTTGCTGGCGATGGCGCTCGGGATCCGGTCGGCCCAGCGCTTGGCGGTGGCGTCGATGTCGAAGCGCTTCCGAAGCTTCACCTGCTTCACGAGCACGAAGATCACGACGAACTGACGCCCCTTCTCGGGGCCGCTCTCCTTAATCGCACGAAAGGACTTACGGCCCTGGTAGCGTCTCGCCTGGCGCCGGTAGAAGGCGTCGGCGACGAGCACGCCACCGGTGCGGGTCGGGATGAAGCGCAGCTTGACGCCCGTCTCCCGCTCCCAGGATGCCGGGCTCAGGGTGTTGTCGGTCGAGCCCTTGGTGCGGCGCTTCGAGATCTGGCGCACGCCGGCTTCGGGCGTCGGAATGGCGAGGTATTTCCGGCCGCTGGCGACGATGGTCGCGCCGCGGTCGAACGCGTCGATCAGCTTCGGGGCGTTCGTGCTGACATAGGCGGCGGCATCGACGCTCTCGCCGGTCTTCGGGAAGGTCTGACCCCTCCAGGTATTCGCGAGGCGCTGGCCGAGGCCGGACGACGTGACGTCGTCGCGCAGATCCTGCTTCAGGCCCTCGGTTACCTGCTTCATGCCGGCCGTGACCGACTTGGCGATCTGGACCTCCGCACCTGACAGTGCCTGCCGAATGTCGGGGACCGTGGCCTTGTATCTCATGCCGGGTCAGCCCCCGGATGACGGGAAGCGGTCATCCTCGTCGTACCGAGCCTCGCAGGTGCGGACGAGTCCTTGGCTGTCGATTTTGCCGAGGTTTGTGATCTCCGCGACGCGGTTATCCTCATCGACGAACTGGATCAGATCCCCCGGCTGCGGATCGGCGACCTCGGACAGTCGCACATCAATGAGGAGTGCCGGCAGATCATACCGGTTGTCCCCAAGGCCGACGATGGCCTCGGGGACCTTCCGAATGACGCGCGCCGGCACGCCGGGGATCTCTCCCTGCCAGCGCCAGATCACATCACTTGCGAAGTTGGGGTCGTCGAAGATGCCGTTGACGACCAGATCGAATGCGCCCACCGGCTATGACCGACGTCCGGAACGTTTCGCGTCCGGATCCTCTTCCTCAGCCGGCTCGGAGCCGGGCTTGGGCGATTGAGCGGCAGTCACGTCCGGACCGCGATCGCCGTCTCCACCTTCCCCCTCGGCGGAGACGTGGGTGCCGGCGAGAAGCGCGGCCTGCGCCTCATCCCAGCCGAGATTGATCACCTCGCCGTCCTTCTTGCCCTTCTCGCGCAGACGCATGTCCGCCTCCTCTGAATGGTGAAACAGGACCAAGCGGGCACATTGAGCGCGCCCGCTTGTATCTTCATGGTCGCGAGGCCGCGCCTCAGTTGCTGGAGAAGCCGCGGACCAGGGTTGCGGGGCGCTTCACGAGCGGGAGCGGGTTCGATTCCGTGTGGATGTCGATCCCCTTGCCGAACTTCGCTCGCTCGAGAGGGGCAACGAAGACCTGATCGTCGAGGTTGGGAGCGATGTTGGTCTCGTCGATGTGGTCCGGGGGCGCCCAGTAGTTCGTGAAGGTGTCGCCGGTGCCGATCGGGAAGAACCGCACGTCGCCGTCCGGGATGAAACGCTGGACGGTCGTGGAGCCGTCCTCGTTGAGCTTGGTCGCCTGACCCCGGTACTCCTCGAACGTGATGTTCTGGAAGGTGAAGCCCTTGCGCAGGTCGTTGCGCAGCGGGTTCTGGGTGGCGACAAAGTACTTGTACGCTTCCTTCACGCTGGCGTGCGTGACGAAGCGGTCGAACCAGGACGGCGAGGCCAGCGCATGAACGCTGGTCATGGTATCGCCGAGCAGATTGTCCTCAATGTACCCCGAGACCTCGCGGCACTTGCTGCCGACGTCGGTGCCCGCCGTGCCGAGAGCGAAGTCAACGGCCTTCTGGGTGATGCCGAACTCGGTGAAGAGGTTGATCAGCGGCGAGCCGTCGTAGTCCCGGATCACGCCCGCGATGGCACTGACGCGCAGGCTCTCCAGGGTGATCGCGTGCTTGCGCCGCATGGTGATCAGCTTGCGGTTGACCATGCCGAGCACCGTTTCCAGGCCCGCCGCCGAAGCGACGCCACCGCCTCCCGCCCGCATCAGCATGTTCTGCACGTCGAGCGCCAGCACACTGTCGTCGTGCGGGATGTGCGGAACGAGGAACGCCTTCAGCCGGGCGCGCTCGGGCGTGCCGAGAGTGGCCGGCGCGCCGCGCTGCCGCGTCGGCAGAAGGTTGAGCACGCCGTTGCGGATGTCGATGGTCACCGACGTGGTGGCGATCGGCTCATCGTTGAACAGGCCGAGTTCGTTCAGACGCCCGTAGCTGTTCGGGACGACGTTGACGCTGTCCGTCAGCGAGCTCGCCGAGAACGCAGCGTTGTTGATGATGTCGAGGATGATATCGGGCATGTCTCAGGCTCCTTCACGAACCTTGATGCCCACGGTGCGCAGCTGGCCGATGGCCGCCGCGCGCTTCGTCGCATCATTGATGGTGGATCCCCAGGTCAGGCCTGCATGGCTGACCAGGGCATGGCTTTCGACGACGACGCACGGCGCGTCGGCGGACGTGGCATCGACCGGCGCCACGAGGATCGCCGTTGCGGTCTGCGAACCGTCCGATCCGGCGGCAGCGGCCGGAACGTACTTGCCGGTGGCGGTCACCTTGGCGAGCACGGTGCCGGAGGCGAGGATGCCCGAACCGGCGGCGACAATGCCGGTGCCGCGCGAGTAGTAGGATCCCGCCTCGTACTTGAGCCAGTCGCTCACGTAGACGGGGCTGTTCAGAGTCGTAGCCATGATCAGGCTCCCTTCTTCACGAGGCCAGAGCGCTCAAGCTGAGCGCGCATGTTGGACTTGGCGGCTTCTGGTCCGGCGACTGCCGGGGGCTTCTCCGCAGTGTGATGGGACGAGACGGCGGTCGCCTCATCCCTTGCGACGAGCTTGTCAAAGAGAGCGGCGACCGCCTGTTCGATGGTCTTTCCGCCCCCAATGAGTTCGGCCGTAATCCCCTCAGGGATGTCCGGATTGACACGGCGCGCGAGCGCGACGCGGTTCTTGATCTCCCCGGCAGCGTCGATGCGGTCCTTGGCCTGTGCCACGGTCGCGCCTTCGGCGATGAGGTTTGCCGCCATGGCCGGGACCCCGCCTGCCACGCAGAGGGTCACGATTTCGGAAGCGTCGGCGCGAGACATGCTCGTGGAGTTCGCGGCAGGCTTGGCGCCGTCGACGGTAGCGGCCAGAGCCGCGCTCGGGTTCGGGGGGATGGCGGGACCGTTGCCCGCCGGAGGTGTCGCCATGAAATGCTCCTGGTGGCGGGGGGAAAGGGCAGCTGCGGTTGCCGCTGCAGCGGGAAGGGGGCGCTTCGACCACCCCTTCGCGTCCGCCATCGCCACAAGGCGCTGCGGAGCATGGGCGTAGGCGCGAAACGGAAAGGGGGCGGGTTCGTTGGTGTTGGCCGCGCCGACGCGATCGGCGTAGCCTTCGGACACGGCATCCTCGGCGGTCAGCCAGGTCTCCGCCGACATCTCAGCGCGGATATCCTCGATCGGGCGTCCGGTCGCGGCGGTGTAGATCGTAGCCATGCTCGCGCACACGACTTCGAGGTAAGCCTTGCTCTTGTCGTGCTCGGCCGCATCGCCATGCGTGGCGACCGAGGCGTCGTGGACCATCATCATGGACCCGGCCGCCATGACACGCTCTGCGCCCGCCTGAACGATGATGGAGGCGGCGGAGGCCGCGAGGCCCTCAACCACCGTGGTGACCTTGCCCTTGTGCGCGGTGAGAACGGCGTGGATGGCGAGCCCTTCGTGAGCGACGCCTCCGCTGGAATTGATCCGCACCGTCACGTCGGCGTTCGGACCGAGCGATGCCAGCGAGTGCACCACGTCGGAGGCGGTGAAGCCCTCATCCCAGAAGGAGCCGCCCACCATGCCGTGAAGCAGTAGCGCCCCATTGACTACGAGGTTGCGGCCAGGGCCGTAGCAATAATCCATGGCAAGTCTTTCGGTTGTCTTGTGGCTCGCGGCCGCGCTCAGTCCGACGGAGCGGTTCCGGCTGCCGGAGGATCGCCCGCGCTGGCCGCGACGCCGGCCGATCCGGCCTTCTGGCGTCCGTCGCTGGCGTAGGTCAGCCCAAGCGCATCGGCGCGGGCATTGTCTTGGGCGTTCTCGGCGTCGATCGCCTCGGAGTCGTAGCCGCCCTCGGAGACCTTCTGAGACCGCGTCGAGAAGCCGGCGCGGATCTCCATCTGCTTGCTCTCGACGTCCTGGACCGGGTGGATGTACGGCCAGGCCTGCGGGGTCCATTTCACCGCATAGGCATCCTGGCGCCGCATGCCTGCGGGGAGCACGAGCGCCCCTGACAGAAGCGCGAGGTCGATCCACCGGATCCAGACCGGGCGGCAGACCTGGAAGACGACGTGATGGTGCTGCCAGCCCTCGACCGCTCGACGAAAATCGTTCAGCGCCGCACGCAGCGTGCGGTCATTCAGCTGGCTGTAGTCGCCGCTCAACAGCTCGTAGAGCGTGCCCGCTGCTGTCGCGATGCCGCGCAGGGACTGCCGGACGAATGCCTCGAAGTTGGGCCCAACATCCTTCGGGTCGCTGAAGGTGACGTCTTCGTCGTCGTCGAGCACCTGCAGCGTGCCAGGCTCGAACGCTAGGCTTGCCGAGCCGGAGGCGTCCGCATCGTCCGCGCCGAGGGGCGATTCACTGTCGGCAACACGCTTGATGAATCCGACGAACATCGCCGAGTTCTTCTTACGAACGAGTTCGGCGTTGAGGTATCCGTTGAGGTCGTAGAGCGTCTGGAGCGCGGGGGCGAGCCAGGGCTCGCCGCGGTCCTGGCCCGGCCGCATGGCCCGGTAGAGGTGGCAGATATCGGCCGCTTGGACGAGCGTCTGGTTGAGGGCGGACGAGTTTCCGAGAATGCCGTCGCCCGGGTGTTCCCGGTACAGGTAATAGCCGGTCCGCGCGCCGATCGCATTGTACTGGATTCCCTGCCGGACGTTATTGGCAGGATTGTTCTTGAAGACGTCGCAGTGGTCGCCCTCAAGAACCTGCAGTTGTAGCGGCACGGCCAGCCCGTCCGAAATCCGGCGGGGCCGCATCCGGACAAAGCTCTCGCCGCCCTCAATCATTCCGCGGACGGCGATGGCCTGGAGGCCATAGAAATCGTGGGCACCGATGGAATCGGCCTGATCCGTCCAATCCCACCACAGGCGCGTGACAGCCTGGCGAAATTCCTCGCTGGCCTTGTTCGCCGCCTTCGTCTGGGTCTTGGTCATCCCGACGGTCGAGATCGCCGCCGTGCTCTGCGGCTTGATCCCGGTGCCGACGATGTTCGTGACCAGCCGATCAATGGCGGCCCGAGCGTATGGATTTTTCCTGGCCTGATCGCGGGACTTCCGGCGCAACTCGTCCAGCGTATAGGCAAGCGCCGTGTTCGGACCGTAGCCCCCCACTCGCCACGCGCGCGAACGGCGTCCGAAGCCGCCCGCCGCATCATACGGCGCGGCCTCTCGGCCGACCTCCGAGCCCACGACCGCCCCGGACAAGTCCACAGAGGCAGTGGCTGGAGCCGAAACCCGCGTCGCCTTTCCGCGACCTTTCACCCGAGCGGTTCCGCGCACGTTCAGTACCCGCCCGAGGACGTCATGACGATGCGACGGGTTCTCGTGCGGCCCGGGCGGGTCGCCGATGCGACGTCCCTCTCCATGTCGACGAGGATCTGCCGCATCTCACTCAGGGAGCGGTAGGTGATGCGGCCCCGCTCTGGATAATCGACGGTGAGAGCGCCCGAGCCAATGGCCTGCTTGAGGCTGTCGATCTGCTTCTGTGTGTATCCGGCCATGCTGGCTACCTCATGAACCGGCTGCGGACGACGCTGCGCCGCCCGCGCTTATGCTGGCCAGCCAAGATGGCGGCGGCAGCTTCGGAAGGGATGGCGCCATCGCCGATGGCGACCGCTCGGTCCCGCTCGATGCCGAGGACCCCCTCGAGATCGCGCCAATGGCTCTCGCGCCACCGGTCCCAGCCGCGCATGGCTGCGAGGCCGCGAGCATAGTTCGCGCAGTCGAGCACCTCGTTGCGCCGACCGCCGATCGGCACCCATTCGCGCCGGGTTCTTCCCCGGGAGACGTGAGTGATCAGCTCTTCGGACGTCAGCTGCTTGACCTGATCCTCAGTGACGTCCTGCGGGAGGTGCACGAAGCCGGCCGGAAATGGCTGATCCTTGGCCGGCCGCTGAAGTGCTAGGCACCCCATCAGCTCTTGCTTTGCGAACGAGACGCCGACCCTGACCGTCTTCAACCCGCGGCGCAGCTTCTTTCCAGCGGGCGTTGAATCCTTCGCGCCAACGCCGAGGAACGCGCCAGCGTAGCTGTCTTGTCCGTCGACCGCGTGGACGTTCCCCCGGCCGGCCTGGGACCGGACGAAGGCGTAAACCTCTGATGTGAAGCCGCTGGAATCGATGCCCCAGTCTCGAACCGAGATCTCCGCGCCGCTTGCGTGATCCCAGGTCTCCGAAAACATGGCAGCAAGGTCGTTCCAGACCTCAGCGCGGTTGGTGTCGCCGGGAAGGACCCGATGCTCGACCAGCCAGCGCTCCCGATTTCGGCCAAACCCCCAGACGCCTACCTCAAGCCTGTCTTTCTGGACGTCGACCCCCGCGAAGAGAACCAGAGCAGCAATAGAGACCGTCCCGGACAGGTCGCCGTCACGTCGGCCGTAAACGTCTTGCCATTCCGGTGCATCAGCGCCTTCTTTCCAGGTCCTCGCGAGCTGCGTGTTGAAGAATGTCCGCAACGCCTCCGGTCCCCGCCGTAGCGCCCGAGCGAATTTCGCCACCGTCTCGCGAATGGTCTGCTTCGGCGCGTAGAGCTTGGAGGCCTGGAACCCAGCATGGTCGTTCGGCACCGCCTCGGTGCCGCAATGGATGCACAAAGCCCTTCGGACTCCGTGGGCCTCGGGCGCCCAGCGCTCAGGAGACTGATTTTCGCCACAGCAGGTGAACGACCGGGTCTGCCGCCACTCGATTTTGCGCAATGCCACAAGGCGCTGCGACTCGGTCCAAGGCTTCTCGCAGTTCACGCATTCGATGCGGGCCGAAGAGGCGTTGATCTTGCCGCCCTCATCCTTCTCGAACCGGACCCTCTCCCATTCCAGGCTCTGCCAAGTCGGGCAGTGCGGGCATTTTACGAACGCCCTGCGCTGATCGCTCTCCTCATACGAGGCCTCGATCGCACTGCGACCAGCAACAGTCGGGGAGCAAGCCCGAACCGACAAGCTGTTCGCCTTAAACTCCGCCTGCCGTTCTTCCGCGAGGTCAATGGGCGATCCCTCGCCGCCGGCCGAGAGCGGGTACTTGTCGATCTCATCGCAGGTCAGCAGCCGGATGGGGCGCATCGCGAGGTTGGTTGGGCTGTTCGAGCCAACGAGGGTGATGTGCCCGCCGGGGAACTGCTTGTGCGTCAGCGTCGCCCCGGAATCCTTGGCCTTAGCGTCCCCAAATATCTCCCTCAGGACCTCAGTGTCCCGGATCATGGGCGCCAGCCGATCCTTCGAAAAGGTCTCGGCTGCGTCGTCCTTCGGCTGGACCACCAGGATCGGGCACGGGTCGATGTGCATGAACCGTCCGAGAATGTTCTCGATCACGGTCGTCTTGAGGAGCTGCGTACATGCCATCAGGGTGATGACGCTGACGCCCGGCTCGGTCGCCGCGAGCATCGGACCACGGGCCACCTCGACCCGGGAGACGATGAAGCGACCGCCGTTCGATGATTCCTTGCTCAGTCGGCGATGACGCTCCGCCCACTCGACCACGTTCAGATCAGGCGTTGGGGTTTTGCCTTTGATCCAGGCCGCCGCGAGGCTTCCGAGGTCACTCGAAGCGGGCGGGAGGTTCACCGATCTCCTGGAGATGCTGTTTGACATGCGCGTTCAGGATCGTCGTCAGCGCGCGAGGGTCGATCTTCAGTTCGTCCGCCATCTCCACCGCGACCCGCGCTGGCCAGGCAAGCCAAGCGTCACGAAAATCACGGGCGGTGTCGAAGAAGAGCTTTTCAGCAGCTTCACGATCAACAAGGCGCCCCGACTGCTCCGATTGATCCAGGTCACGCTGCCGAGCTTTGAGGATCAGCTCGGCGGTGCGCGTTTTGCCAAAGTCGATCCCCTTGCCATCGTCACGCATGCCCTCTTCGGCAAGTACGCGGGCGATAAGCGTGACAGCCTCACGAGCATCTGCGGCGGTACGCACCTCAGCTGACTGGTGCGTACCGCCAGTGCGTACCTTCTCATTGGTACGCACTCTGGTACGCACGGGGTCGGTAGTGCTGCCCCAGGCCTCGCGAGCCGCAACCGGATCGATGTTCCCGTTGGGTAAGCGACTGATACGATTTGAAGAAACAGCTTTCCTTACTGCCCCCTCGGAGACACCGAGGATCTTGGCCAACTGCCTTTGCGAGACGCCATCTGCCATGGGTGCGTACCTAGAAATTCGACCCTGGCGCTAGAGACAACTGGGGCCCCGACCACCCGTATAGATCCGGACCCCCCAGGGTCCCCGGCGGCTCATGGTCTGATGGGATGGATGGTTCTCGTGCGCTTGGCCCGCATCACATCCGATGTTGATGCCGAACGAGATCTCTGCCGTGATCGGTACCTGCGGAGCGATGGGCCACTTCCGCCAACGCTGCATGGGCTGGTAAGCTAGGGATTAACGAGGAGGAGAGTTCCATGAAGAAGCTCATTCTGATGGCCGCTGCCATGGTCGTGATGGGCTCGGCCCCAGCGCTGGCAATGGATTGCTGCGGCGGAGCCAAAGGTAAGGCGCCGATGTGCGGCAAAGGCTCGATGGCGATGGGCCATAGCGGGATGAAGGCCAAGAAGGGCAGCTGCTGCTGCGAGGGCATGTCCGGTGGCATGAGTAGGAAGCGTGCCTAGTAGCGGAACCACGGAGCTCAGTGCCCTTCCTGGATGACGTCAACGGGCGACCAAACGATGCCTGCTTCCAAAAACGGATAGAGGAAGCGTAGGTTCGCCTGCCGGCCAGATCAGCCCTTCTTCTTGTAGGCCTGGATCGCGTTCTGGCATCCCGGCGACAGCTTCGACATGTTCTTTTGGAAGCAGGCCTGCGTCTCCGGACCATCCTCGGGGGGCATGCCGGCGCAGAAGGTCGTGAAGTCGCCAGCGCATTGCATCTGTAAAGCGGCCTTGTCCTCAGCGGACATTGGTGCGGCCATCGCGGCACTGGCCGCAGAGGTCGCGAGTATGAGGCTCAACCCAAAACGTCCGATCATGTTCTGCTCCCTCGACCCCAGATGCTGAGGGTCGAAGCTAAGAACTCTGACTTGGGCTGAACCGTTGCACCTCCGATAGCCGCCAGCCCTTAGGGCACGGGAGACACTGTCAGACCTGCCTTCTCGGCTCCGATCGCATGCACTCCTCGAAGCGGGCGCGTCGAGCGTGATCCTCGGCTTCACGCTTGCGCTTCTGTTCGTCCTCGCTGCGTCGGGTGAACATGCCGAACATGCGGGCCTCGTGAGTAGACTGGCGGGCAAATGACGACGTAGGCTCATCCGCAAAGAAGCAACCGGCGAAGGGCGCATACATGAGCGCGGAAACAAACGACGAGCTAAGAGAACTTGTCCATCGCCAAGCGGACTTCCTGTTACGACGCAGCACGGAGATAGAGCTAAGCGAGGTCATCGCGGGAGTAGCTCAGCATCTAGGCGTCGCACCAGATCGGCGCGAAATCAGGACTATTCTTGATACGCACCCAAGGCTGGTGTCTGCCGGGATGGGTTCGCCCGAAGACAGGATCTACAAACGCGGGATCAATTCCGGCCCGCCGAGACGCAATCCAATCAGCGGAGGAAGGTGAGCTCCCGCCTCAGCGGCGAATTGGAGGAGGAGCGGGACGATGCGGGCTAGTGAAGCGGACTTCCGTCGCCGCCGTTCCTCAACCCCAGGCCACAAATCCAGACAAGCTCTGGGTCAACAAGCGGCTGCCATTCACGCTTGCGTTCGGCCGCAGCCCACGAGTTCGCCGATACGCATTCATAAGCGTTGGGATCGACTTCCTCGTCGACCCGATCTCGTAATTCCTCAATGCTATCGATGTCGGAATAGCTCAGAACGCGTTCACGCGTTTCCATCACGCGGACAAAGTATCTTGCCATCGTAAGGGGTCTCGCTGGTGTGGCCGGGCATAAGGCCGGGAACCGCGTAACCGAAATGTCGGTTCACGTATTGCGTTCGTTTCGTTTATTGCGAATATGCAGGCCGTGTCATTCAAGGAGTCGCGTACATGACCCTACCATCTTCAGCCGTCCGGATCGGCAAGCGCCTTCCGTCCGCGCAGGAGAAGGCAGCAGCCAATCAACTTCGTCAGGTGATTGCGAAGCAGGCTTCTGGAGAGGTCGAGATCAGCGTTGTCACCGACGGTGGGAAGCCCGTAGGCGTCACCCTTACACCAGGGCTTTCAGATATCCTGATGGAGCTTCTTCGCCATATTGGCAGCGGAGATGCGGTGACCATTCTCCCGGTCAATCAGATGCTTACGACAAAGCAAGCTGCGGACATCCTAAACGTGTCGCGCCCTTTTCTCGTAGGGCTGATTGATAAGGGTGAAATCCCCCACACGCTCGTTGGCCGCCACAGGCGGGTGAAAGCCGATGATTTGTTCGCTTACAAGAACAGTAGGGCCGCAACCAGAAGCTCCGCACTTGAAGAACTAGCTGAAATCGACGCGGAGTTGATCTGAGCCTTGTTCGCTAACCGCTTCACCGCCCTTGTTGATGCGTGCACGCTTGCCGGCGCGTTGAAACGAAACTTGATCCTGTCGCTTGCGGAAGCGGAATTCTTTCGCCTCCGCTGGTCCGAGCCGATCATGGATGAAACCGAACGAGCTATCGCTGAAATACTCGGTCGCAGAGGCATAGAGGGGGCGGATAGCGCAGCCCGCAGAGCGCGGGCAGCAATGGAAAGAGCCTTTGAGGAAGCCAACGTTGGGGACTTCCGACCCTTTCTTCCTGCCTGCGATGGCCTCCCAGATCCGAATGATGCCCACGTGCTCGCCGCGGCCCTGGCGACCCGCGCGGACGTGATTGTGACCGACAACCTAAAGGACTTCCCTGCCGATATCCTGGAGCCGTTGGGGCTAGACGCCCGTTCCAGCGACGAGTTCATTGCTGACGCCATCACGCTCAACCCCGGCAAGGCTGTCGCGGCAATCCAGAAAATGCGCCTGCGCCTCAAAAGGCCGGAGAAATCACCATCCGTCCTGTTGCTGGATATGGAAGCCTCAGGGCTGACTGAAACAGCAGATGTCCTGCAAGCCTACGAAGCGTCACTATAGGCGGCTCTTCCATCTCCCTCGGCCTTGGGTCTGGGGAGAAGGGGTGGAACCGGCCTCGACATATTTAAGCAATGCTTAGCGGCTATCGAAGACGCGAACTCACTCCTGATTGGATGCATGAGATGCGAACGATGGCCCATCCCTTCCGATGGCTGCTGGCCCTAATCGCCCTGATGATGTCGCCAACGATGGTGAACAATCAAAACGCAGCCGATGATTCAGAAACAAACGCTATCGAAGAGACCGTGGGTGAGGTCGTTTTCCGCCATTACATCTGAGGCGGCTGGCCTTCCCGTATCGAACTCTGACGATTGCCAGAGCGGCGCCCCTGCGGGCGCAGTGCGTACCGGAATGATGGTTGTCGCGCTCGAACCTTGTTCGAATTCGAGTAGTACCCCAATGGGGTCAGAGATGTGGAACCAGCCTCCAAAGTGGAGAAGCGGTCTCACCCGTCTCCGTCGCGGCCTAACATCGATCCCATAGCGGGAGAGTACAGCGGCGACTGTTCAGCATCTTGAATTACTACAACAGCTGGACTTGCGCAATGTTCAATTCGATGAGCGAGGCCCGCCCAAACAGAGAAACTGACACTGCTATTCGGTCATCCGGCAGAATCCGCTCCACAGTTGCGGGGAACGAGGCGAACGGCCCGTCGGTCACCATCACGCCCTGTCCGATCTTAATCCCGACGGGCTCGACGATCTCACCCTTGGCGATCCTGTCTACGAACCGCTGCAGCCCTTCCGCATTGAGCCGAGCAGGCTTCAGAACTGGCCCAGAGATGTTGCCCTCCAGCGACTTGTCCTCGACCGGATAGCAGACGATCTCGGCGACGCCTGGCCGGTCCTTGGCGACCGCGAGATGAGGTTCATCCTTCACCCCAATGAACACCGTCCGGATCAGCATAGGCGTGCGCCGGACGACACGCCGGCCGCGGCGTACGACGACCTCGGAGGCGCGTGGCTGGTAGGTCACCACCTCGGCCGCCTGTAGCGCCTCCAACGCGCGTACGCCCATGCGTGGCGTGGTCTTGGCGATGTACCAGCACAGGGTGGGGTCGATCGTCGGCGAAGCCACACCGCAGATCGGATCGGCCGCGCTGCGTGCGCTGGCTGCGGAAGATCCCATGCCCAGGCCTGCTCCGGTTCCAGCTGACGCACGGCGTTCAGCTCTCCGTTCCTGTCGAAGCTGCCGGCGCTGCCTCTCACGCTGCCGCTTTCCCTTGGTGCGAGACATGGAGTTCTCCCTTGGAATCGGATGGGGTGCGTTTGTGGCTCAGGCCACGAACTGGCGGAGCTCGTCGTCAAACATCAGGGACACGTCGCCGATCTTGCCGGTCTCGTGAAACTTGACCTTGCGGATGCCGACATTGGCGATGCGGTCGTGCGGCGAGGCACGGTGGATCACCACACCGATCTCGGCCTTGTTCGCCCAGGTCGCACCGTCAGCGATGTCGTAGAGAGACATCGGTTCTCCGCTCCGGACCGAGAGGCCGGCAGACTTGGTCGGGTGAGCCACCACGACGGTGCAAACGTCGTAGCTATGCGCGAACCGCTTCAGCAGCCGGATGGCTCTGTTGGTGTAATCGGCGACGTTCTCGCCGGGCCGGCGCTTGTGCTCGACCTCGTTCCAGGGATCGAGGAGGAGCATGGAGATGCCCTCGCGGACCACAGCGTCCGCAGCCCTATCGATTACCCACTGAACGTCGGCCTCGGTGTCCTCATCGTCCGGAGCAAGGGCGATGAAGACGAAGTGCTCATCGATGAAGCGGCGGCAGCCATCACATTCAGGCTTGGTCCAGAGGTTGCGCGGCTTCTGCAGCATGAAGCCAAGCAGCATGTTCTCCAGGATCGGCCGGACATGCATCTCGAAGGAGGCGATGGCGATCCGCCAGTTATGCCCCGTCGCCATGTTCATCGCGATTTGGGTCATCAGGGCAGTCTTGCCGCCACCGGGCAGTCCACTGACCACCACGAAGGCTCCGCGGTAGAGCCGCATGTGATGGTCGAGTTCGCGGAATCCGGTGGTCAGGGCAAGGAGGGGAGGACGCTCCGGAAAGTCGGAGAGCTTGTAGAGGCCTTTCACCGGGAAGGGCTTCGCCTGTTCGATGCAGGCCATGACGGCGTCGGCCCCGAAGTGCTGGAGCACCTCGTTCAGATCCTTCACTGGCCGGAGCACGCCGTCTGCATCCGCCACGCAGGGCTCGGCTGGATAGCTGACGAGGCAGCAACGGGATCGGCCGAGCCGGCGGGCCAGTTCCTGTCCGAGGCGGCGGCCCGGCTCATCGTTGTCGACGGCAAGGACGAACCGCTTCACCCGCTTCAGGCGGTCCCAGTTGTTGAAGACGTAACGGTATTTGTCGTCGTGTTCGGGCACCACGTCGTCAGCATTGTCTGGCACCTCGACGAGGTTGCCCTGCTCGTCCCGTGCTGGAGGGGCGCCGTCGGGCACGGAGACGCTGAAAGGGTGACCAGACTGAACGGCGGCGACCGTGTCCAATTCGCCCTCGGTGATGACCACCGGTGCCTGACCGTTCTGAACGGCCGGGTCGTCGAGTACGGCGACGTTGAAGAACGTCTTTCGAGCACCGGCACGCTGCCAGAACCGTTTCTTGCCAGCAGTGTCCCGCCCCCGGTACTTGGCGTTCACCTCCTCACCGCCGTCGAGGTACGGGAAGACCAGAATGTTGCCGGCGGCGTCAGGAACCGGATCGCCACCCTGAGCGCGCTTGGCGCTGTAGATCCCCAAACGTGAGGCGGTCTCGCTGTCGAGGGCCCGGCTTTCGAGCCAGGCGATTGCCGTTGGGTTGAGGGTCATCGCTGAAATACTTCCCGCCGCTCAGATCGCAGTTGAGGCATCGAAACCCGACGCCACCGGCGTCGATCGTGACGCCCAAGGAACGGCGTCGGCGGTTGGCGGCGTGCTTGGCGGTGACCGAGCATCGAGGGCAGATCGCGTAGTGCCGGCCGGGGGATGTCGACCGCAGGACGATCCCGAATTCGCGAAGGATCTCATCGACCGATTTCACGGCACGTAGCCGCAGGGCCTCGGCTTGGGCGCGTTCGCCTTGGCCTCGGCATCGGCCCTGAAGCGCTCGACCGCGAGCCGCGCCTCCCGATCTCGCTTGGCCAGTGCCCCTGGCACGGCGAAGAACCAGCTCGTCTGGTCGCCGGCCCATCCGGTCAGGCCCGTCAGCTCGGCTCGAAGGTTGATGCTGGGGAACGCGGCATCCCATTTTCGGAAATCGGGCTCGTTGAGCCGGATGACGCCACTCTCGAAAAAATATCGGTTCGCCCCCGGCGACGATCGCGAAGCGGCGGCGCGAGTGTCAGGCTCAGGTTTTTCAGGAAGAAGCTGAACAGTAGTACCACCCTCCTCTTCTATCTGGATTCTGGCTTCTGGATTCTGGGCTTTATCCTCCCCCTTATCCGGGGGGTTAACCCCCTGGTTAAGGTCGGGGTTACCCCCTCTCTTGCCATTCTCCTTATCTTTCAATGCCTTGGCATTGTCCCGAACCATTCTGCGGCTGTAGATCGTTCCGTCTGCCGTAACCGAGTAGATGCCGTGCAGCGCCAGAGTTGCGAGAGACTTCCGGCATTCTTTGAGGCTCATGCCGACCATCCGGGCGAGGTCGGAATCGGTCAAAGGGCGGCCCATTACGACGAGATGGCCGTATGGTTCGGCGTTGTGCATGATGCACAGCATCTCCATCCAGAGCCCGCGGGCAGCCATCGGGCAGAGCCGGAGCGCGGGCTTCGAGAGCCAGTCCGACGGATAGAATTTGATCCAGGGGGCGCTCATCGATCCGCTCCCACGTAGCTGGTGAGGAATCGGAGCGCTTCCTGCGCATCGCTTCCCGCGTCGAGGAAATTCAGCACCGTCAGACGTTCTTCGTCGGACACGCCATTAAGGGCCAGGATGGCGTCCAGCTGGGCCAGCAGGCCTGTCAGAGCCTCGGCCGGGGCCATGTCGTACCAGCCCCTGCCCAGCGCCCTTAAGAGGTGATGGTCCGCGAACTTGCCCTGGAGCAGATTGGCGACGACGAGACCGTCGGGAAACCGAACGGCATGGATCAGCGTGGCCTCGAACGGACAGCAGGCCTGGATGGTCGCCATTTCGCCCGAGATATCGTCGGTGACCCCGATTCGGACGGGAGCATGCATGGCGACGCCGACACGGCGCGCGATGAGATAGACGTGAGTGGGCCGCCGTTCCCGCGTGATGCCGGCGTCGGGTGTGGATCCGATGCTCATGCCGGTCCTCCCCCACGCACGCGTCCACGGAGCCGGATGTTCTCGGCGCTGAGCCGGGCGATCTCGTCTTCGAGGTCGAGCTGCTTTCGTTCGTCGGACGCCAGATGCGCCCGCATGAACGCGGTGTAGGCGTCGACCGCCGCGCGATGGTCGGCGATGTCCTCGCTCTGATGGGCACGCCGCTTGGCGTCGACCCAACGATCGAAAAGGGCACTCCGATACGCTTTCACGCGCTCGGGGATGGGGGGTGACGAGACAGCAAGGGGCATCGGCCAAAGCTCCGAGGTTCGGGAGCGCCGTGTTCGGGCGTGAGGGATGAGGACGGCGAAGCGCTACGACCGGGTCAGGCCGGCGGCGGCTGGGCGTGGGTCAATGGGATCACCGCTCAGTGTCCCTGATCCAGGGGGCGATCATGATCGCTAGGCCCGAAGCCCAGCGCAGGATCATCCGAGCGATCCACGTCCGGGCCCGGAAGGCCCAGGGCCGCGTCGGCGGTGGCGAGGAGGGAAAGGACGGACCTGTGCTCATTGCGCGCCTGCTCCGTTGCACGAGCGTCTCGCGCTGCTTCTCTGAGGCGATCCATCTCTTCGGAGCGGATCGAGCGGGCTTCGTTGTGCCAGATGCCCCGCACCCGGCGGTCGTTCAGTCCCGTGGTGCGGGCCACACGGGATAGCGCAGCTTTCACGTTCTCGCCGAGCCGCATGGGGCCGGCGATCAACTCCACCAAATAGCGGGCTTCAGCCTGAGAGCTCATGGCGACAGCCTCGTGGGCCTTGGGTGATTTACCCGCGTTCTCGGGTGACTTGCCCAACATCTCGGGTGGCTCCTCTGGTCTTGTGGTGTTCGACCACGACGGGAGACCAGAGGATGAGAAGCGACGTTGGGGGTCGGAACGAAGGACAGACTGACGGACGCGGCGCCTTGGCGGGAGAGCGCGGACGGCAGGAACAGGATGGGACGAGCGGAAACGATCACGACACGGCCTCCGCGGGAGCGCGGCGGTTCGTCAGCGGCTGCAGATCAGCGGATCTGACCCTGCCGCCGGTGACCTCCTCGATACGGGCGGCAACCCGCACCGAGGGGCCACGGGTCCGGAAGCGCAGCTTTCTTACGCCGTACTCGGAGATGTCGCCGATCTTCTCGGCCATCTCCGAGTCGGACAGGTCCTCGGACCGCATGAAGTCCTTGAGCAGCATCAGGCAGCGAGCCTCCCTGCAGGGGGAGAGGGCAATCGAAACAGACGTCCACGTGACGAGGAAGGAAGGCCCCAATGGGCACGCCGGAAGAAGAGATGTTCGATATCCAGCTGGAGAGTATCGAACGGGAGTTGGACGTCGATCTCGGTGGGGAGACGCTGGAGATCGAATTCGCGTTCAGCCGTACTGGCTGCCGGGGGCATGCGAGGGTCAGCATCGAGGCGGATTCGGTGACCACCACCGAGATCGTCCCGTTCGGCATGAGCGACCTGCATCTGGCCTTCGCTGCCCTGGCGGAACAGACGAAGGCGTGGCGGATCGAACCGATCGCGCGTGGGTGACCCAGGCGAACACGTGCGTTGCTGCGTTCCGAATCCCGCTCCCTCCGTTAGGATACTGACGCCATGGATGCTCTGAGCGAACCGTGGACCACCTATCGAAGCGGAGATCGTGAGGAGCGATCTGCCGGAGCCAACACCGTGACGCGAGAGACCGTCGCCGACGCCCTGGCGGTACTGATGGTGGACTTGGCCAGCGCTCTGCCCGGAGTGGATAGACGAGAAGTGCTGGAGCGGTTGGCGAACCGGCTTGATGACCGGGGACGAAAACCTGACGGCACCGCCGCAGCATGCCTGCTCCAAAACGTCGGCGACGCTTTGATGCGGATGGGATGCTGAGAGACAATCGGCCCTTAGAGACCCAACATCGGCATCGACAATCAGCCGGTGGAACGCCGCCAGCGGGACACGAATCGAAGCGAGGGAGCGACGAATGGACGAGGCCAGGTTCCGCGCTCTGGAGGCGCGCATCGCTACCTTGGAAGGCGAGGTGAAGAGCGCCCGGAACGAGATCCAATGGGCCATCGGCCTGATGTGCGTCGTCCCGGTGGGGCTGCTCATCATTGTGAGGGCTTGGTCGTGAAGGGTTACCACCCGTGCGTTCACGTTGACCGCGGCCAAGTCGCCAACGGCACGCCGGCCGCTGCCCTGCTGGGGCAGGTGAGCCTGTCTCTGATGTGTATGGGCTTGTGAGGAGGCTATCAAACTCGTGCCTCCTCCCGTGCGCGGGCCGGCATCGGGCACGGGGCATCCCAAAGATCCGGGCGAAGATCCCATTTCGGAACCGCACCCTCTGTCGCTCGATGAATTGCAGTCGCGACTTCTGCCGTAACAGGTATCTCCATTAGCAACATGCGCGAGACCGTCGACTGTGACGAGCCAATAGCTCGCGCCAGTGCTGCCTGCGAGTGGAAGAAACCTACCGCGGCTTCGACTAAGGGGTGATGCGCTTTCTCGAGCATAACCCGTATTAACCCATTAGCGCATTACCCGCAATAGGGTAATGCGCTTAACCCGTTGATGGGTAGAATAAGGCCATGACAGAGAATTTTGGCGCATTAATCCGAGCGGCACGGGAGAAAAGAGGATGGAGCCAGGAGTTCCTTGCGGCAAAAGTAGGCGCCACACAGTCCACGATTGATCGCATAGAAACGGGTGCTACGAGACGCTCCCGCGTTCTTCCTGAGATCGCGGGCCTTCTCGATCTAGACATACCCGGCATGGTCCGTCCGGCCGCAGACAAGCAAACCGTCCCGAATTTTGTACGGGTCTCGTACGTTTTGCCGGTTGAGATCGCCAAACGTATCGAGAAGTACAAGATAGAGCTCGGCGTATCATCTGACGATGAAGCCGCCAAAAGACTAATCGGCGACGCCCTAAATAGAAGAGACACCTTCCGAGAGGTAATACAGCGTCTTATAGATAGATACAAGCTAACAAGATCAATGCGAGAGGCCGCCGGCGATGTAATCGCAAACCATCCCCTTGTTGTCTCTATGTCTTTTACGGACGAAGGTGTTAAATTTACGATGTCGAATGGGTTTAGTGTGATAGCAAGCCCGCCTGGAAAAGCGATAATCAACAAACCAAGTGGCGATTTTTACAAGTACCATGCGGACGATGCGCCTGACTGGGCCGACTGGATGAACCGAACGAAAGAATGGGCCGAGGCCGACGAGATGGACTTCTAACCCGAAAATAATCCGCACTACCCGTTTGCGGGTTGCATTAGCGTGCATGTGTGGGTAAACGTTTGATCGTGCTTCCCAGTGGAGACGATCTATGGTCGCTAACGGCTACCTCTTCCTTCCGATCTGCGCTTCCGCCCTGCTCTGGGCGATCGGCAACGCCTTCACCCGCATAGAAGGCTGAACCATGCTCAAAGATGGAGCTTCAGACCTTCGGACGTTGCCACCAAGCAGGCCCCTTGGCAGCAGCCTGCGCGTCTCCAACGCGTGGGAACTGTACGCCCTCGTAGCGTCTCCAGTTTCGCCAAATCCTCTGCGAGGGCGTCACCACAATCATGGAAGCGGCAGGACGATCGAGAGCGGTCATAGCGGCGTTGTAAGCCAGTTTGTCGACGGCATGGAACGTCGGTGGCTCGTCGCCGAACAGGGCACGCATACGGCGCCCCGTATCTTTGGCGTTTTCGGCATCAAGGTCGGCGAGAAGCGCGAGAAAGCGGCGCCTCAAATCGGCATGCAGCGCTTCACGTCGGCCGAGCGCAAAGACAAGCTGAACCGCTCCCACAACGCTGGTTGCTGCAGCGATCCATCGCCCATCTACCCGTGCCCAGGGAGGCAGCAGGTCCGAGAGCGCAACGACGGTGCCCAGGCCGCTCACGAGGACAAAGAGATCCAAGGCTCGATTGATCCAGGCAAAGTGCCCCTCACGATCCTCGTGATAGCGAACGTTCTTGAGAAGACTGAAACGGCATCTCTGCTCGTCGGTCAGCGGCGGCGTGGGCTTTTCGGATCGTCCCAATCTGTCGGGCTCTTGTCCTGTTGGTTGCGTTTCCGTTCCTCCTCTATCCGCTGCCGTCGTTCCTGCTCCAGTTCCTCTCTGCGACGGCGCTCCTCCTCCCGGATTCTGCGCTCCGCCTCCTCCCTGTCCCGCTCCGACATCAGCAGGAATGGGCTCGGAATCATCCGTCCGCTGGTCCATGGGGCCGGCCTCTCCATTCGTAGTCTCCAATCGGTCCAGTCGGTTGGTTGCTGCGAGGCCTGGGTTGGTTCACGGCCATCCCAGGCCACACTATTAACAACTCAGAACCTTTTGACGCGCCAGCGTAAATCGAGGGTTGTCCTCAATGCGATCAGAAATCCCGCCCGTACGGGAGGTCGCCATGCATAAGCGCAATCCTCGCATTGATGATTTGGGCCAACCCGAATGGCGTGCGGCCCTGCTCGCTGAAGCGATCCGGCACACGGCCCACCTCGCTGGCCCGATCAGCCCCTTCGCCCTGTTCAAGCACCTGCAGGACTGGCTTGGCCTGTCCGAGGAAGAGTGCGGCGGCGAGATCAACATCACACTGTTCCTGATGGTCCGCAGCGGCCTCTACACGTCGAACACGCACGACGTGGAGACCGGCACCATCACCCTGGCCGCGCACACGCTGCTCACCCCTTCCATCACGCTCACGCTGTGCATGCACGACGACCACGAGAGCGTGCCCGAAGCACCCGAGATTTAAGAGGTCACGGACGCGCTCACCGAGGCGTCCGTTTCAAGCGGCCCACGCAGGTCTGCATAGCCGGCGAGGGCCTTCACCCAACCCACGGAGATGAAGTCATGGAACAGCGCCATTGCGTTGATCGCCCCCCTGTGTCTGCAGCCAAGGCAGATGGCTGCAGTACCGCCGACGATCACAACATAGACGACGCCGCCACGCGGCTGCTCACCGAGCCCTCGAAGCGGCTCTCCCTGGCCCAGGCTATTCACGCTCACCGCAAAGCACGTGCCGCACTGGATGCTGCTGCGAAGAATACCGATACGGTAGCTATGCGGCGTGCGGGTACCGTCTTGTCTCCTACCACCTTGAAGCAACTAGAGCAGACCTACGAGACGGCCTCCGACGCTGAACAGTACGCCTCAGATATGGTCGTGCACTATCGGCCTACGGACGCGACAGAAGCGGCTTTGCAACTGCGCTACCTGGCAGATGAGCCACACGCGATTGATCAGGACGAAATCTGTACGGTCCTGAGGAACGTCGCAGATGTGCTGTATGCTCTTCCCAACGCAGCATTGGAATTGAGCTCGCGTTCTAGCATTCCAACTCCTTCGCCTGCTTCTAGTGATCTCGCTGAAACCTGCGATTGGGCGGTGAAGCACGTAGTATGGATCAATAATGAGTGCAGCGGAAAATGCTGGGGCGACGAGCGGTTCAACGTCGAGATCGCAAAGCACTCTGCAATTTGGGAACGTGCCATCGCGGAACCCGCTTCATCGCTCTCGGATCTCGCGGCTAAGGCCAGACTGTTCGGAGAAGATTGGGAGCGGCACAATCCGGATGACGGGAGCCGCGACGGCCTCGACAGGATGATGGCATCCATCCTCCGTGACGTAGCGGCCCTGGAGAAAGCCCCTCTCCCGCTTGTGGATGAGCTGCTGAACGCATGGGGCGAGTGGACGAAGACATGCACGAATGGCTCAAACTCAGATGACGAGGAATCCTGGAAGCGCAACGCTGACATCCGGGATAGCCTGATCGACAGAGCGGCTGCGCTTCGTGCCACTCGCGAGAACGCACCAGCTAAGGCCATTGCGCAGGCTTGGTTAGAGTACGTCGCCGTCTGGCATGCAGATACACCTCGCGAAGGCTATGGGATTGCCGGACGCCTCTGTTTAGACATTCACGACGCTGTCGCCGGCCTCACCGAAAGTAGGCTCATCTCAGGTCGAGCCTCTAAGCCAATGCCGGGCCCACCGGATTTTGACATCGCGGGCATGGAAATCCGTCAGCTCGAAGGGCTGCATGACGTCGTGCAATTCGTTCGTGAACTTTGCTCGGCCGTAGGCTGCCAGCCACGCTGCTCGAATGAGAAGCAAGAAGTCCAGCCCGCCGGCGAATTCGTCGCTTGGATCGCCGATGCCTGCGACCGCCTCGCCGACGCTATCCATTCAGAGGCACTATCGCGTCCGGACTGTGCCGACGATCCACGGCTAACTCGCCTCTCAATCCTCGCCCGTTTCATTGTCGAGAACGACGACGCCAATCAGCGGGCCGCCTTCGTTCGCGACCTTTCGGCGGTGGCCTGATCATGGCCGAGTTTCGCACTTCCATCACCACCGATATCCGCGGGGTGAACACTATCCTCCTTCGTGACGGCTCCGAGATCCGGCTGGAAGACATTCAATCCTCCGCGCAGGGCCGGGCCATCCTCGACGAGATCGATGGCGCCATCCTCGCCATTGAGGACCAGATCGCCCTCGGATTTCAGAGCGGAGACCCATCGTGGAGGATCCGTGCCGAGATCGCTCTCAAGAAGAAGCGTCGGAGCCGGCCAGTGCTTCAAGCCCGCATCGGCGAGCTCCGGCGCGCTGAGAAGGCGTTGGCGATCCGGGATACCCACGCCAACGCGACCACGAAGGTCGATGCCAAGCGGCAGGCCTTCGTCCACGCGGCCTACGAACTCCTCGGCCACGAAACCTGTGTCGAGGTCTGGGCCCTGGCCCAGGAAAAACAGCCTGCGCTGTTCACGGAAGGGGGATCATCATGATTCCTCACTCCATCCAGCCGAAGCTGATCAAGCTGCTCCCGCTCCTCGCCAGCGACAACGACGGGGAGGTGGTCTCGACGGTGCGGGCGATCGGGCGGACGCTCGCCTCGGCAGATGCCGACTTCCACGACCTCACCGACTCCCTGGTGAGGGCGAAGGTGGTCAACAAGCCGCTCTCCTCGGCCGAGGGCTTCAACTACGCCGACACTTACCGAGAGGCGGCCTTCGACGGCCGGGATGACACTCATCCGCGATCACCCTCCCGACGCTTCGGGCTCACCGTCTGGCACCCGGAACAGGTGATCCCGTGGTGGGAGGTCGCCAAGCACTGCATCACCGAGAGTAAAGCGCTGCCGAGGAAGGTCGGCGGAAAATTCCTGCGGCCCGATGAGGTCGTGCTGCTCAAGCGCATCGAGGCGCACGAGTTCTGGCCGACCAACCAGGACGCCTCATGGATGGAGACCATTGTCGCTCGCCTTCACCAGGCCAGGGACTTCGCCAAGCGCGAGAGGGCGAAGCCATGAGCGCAGCCGGCAATGCCTACAACGAAGGCTTCAAGGCCGGTGTGTCCGCGATGATCGAAATGGCGCTCATCGCGGCCATCACCTTCGAGGTGCGTGACGACGCGAGCGAGATCCGGCAACGAGCCGCTGTCGCCGCGCTGCAAGGGCTCGCCGAGGGGGCCAAGGCTGCCCTCATCGATCCGCCGAACCCGCTGATCCGGATCTTCAAGATCATCGCCGACGATCCGGCGTCGTCCGGCGTCCTCCCCTGTCCGACCTGCGCCGGTCGTCTGGTCTGGGTGCGGGATAGCTCCAACGGCCACCTTCACGGCCAGTGTGAAACCGTGGGGTGCCTCCGATGGATGCAGTAGCGGATCCGATTCTGGCTGTGATCGCCGATCACTGTGCGGCCGACGACGCCCTGACACTCATCCTCGACACTCTCGACGAGGACGACGAGGAGGCGATGAGGGCCCATAATCTGGCAGCGGACCGGTGCCTCGACGCTCGCCGGGCTATGAACGCCATAGTGCCGGTGACGATGGACGGCCTCCAGGCCCTCGTCGCGCACTACGTCCGATACGAGGAATACACCGACGGCTTCGAGCGTATCGGGGCAGCCCTGGAGGGCTGTGATTCCACCTTGCGACTTTCGATGCTGCGGGTCGAAATTATCAAGTCTGATCAGGATGTTGAGGTCGCGAATCGTCCGACCGTCCCTGACGTGATTTTCGCTCACCGTGCCGCATGGGACGCCTTTCAAATAGCGCCTCACGAGGATGTCGATCTGGATGCCGCCTATGAAGCTCAGGGCGACATGCATGCAGCCTTCGACCTAGTGCTCACCACACCATGCACGACCCGTATAGAGGCTCTCGCCCTGCGCGCTCACCTTCAATGGTGGCTGGAGGAGGAAGCCGACCTCGCGGCCGACTACCAGCCGAAATACGCCATCGCAGAAGCCCGTGCGGCGGAACTGGGCATGCTCCTCAACGGAGGCATCCCATGAGGGTGCCGACCCTCGACGACGTCCGCGCCGCGTGGATGCGACTGCCGGCGAGCCAGCGCGACGAGATCGGTTTGCTCGCGGTCGA
Source organism: Methylobacterium sp. Leaf91 (assembly GCF_001422815.1). GTDB lineage: Bacteria > Pseudomonadota > Alphaproteobacteria > Rhizobiales > Beijerinckiaceae > Methylobacterium. The sequence goes on from NZ_LMMP01000003.1 coordinate 230,717, forward strand.
CCTTGCCTTTCAGGGATACCTCTACGGCGATCTGGTCCCCGAGAAAGATCAGGTTCTGCCGGACCAAGACGCCCGCGATGCCGCCGGTGACCGGGAGAACGATCGCCTCAACGAGATCCACCGCACCGTCACGATGGCGCTGCCCGAGTTGTTCGGGCCGGAGGTGGAGCACCCGAGATGGGCCATGCTCTCACAGGAACCTGGATCGATGAGGAAAGCGGAAGATGCCTAGAGGCCGCATCACCTTCGACCAGCTCCCCTTGTTCGCGAGCGACCGTGAGATCGCCGAGGCGGTGGTCGGGCGCGACATCGAAAAGGTCGAGCGACTGCTGCTGAGCTTGCCCAAGCTGGAAGCCTGCGGATTCCCGAAGCGGACGCCCGATGGGCGCTACACCCCAGCGGTACGAGATTTCTACGACCGCGTTCATCGTGCCCGCCCGTCCGAGACGGCCACGGCGCCGCGGCAACCTCAGGAGGACGGACAATGGAACCCGAAGAAGAAGGGCAGGGCGCTACACCGGGTCTGAAATGGCGACCGCGACGAGACGGGCGAGCGCCTTACTGGATCGCGCGAGCCGATATCGTGGCGGCCGGCTACAGCCCGAAGAGCGTGAACCTTCAGAGATACGCCGCCGACGCCACCATCCTGGCTTCGAAGTGCCGCGCGCTGCAGGCCGATATGCTGACCTGGTTTGGCGGGTATCGGGTGGACCCCACGGTCTTCAACGGGACGATTGCGGACGTCCTGCGGATCTACGAGACCCACGAGGAAAGCCCGTTCCACAAGCTGAAGCCTGGTTCGCGGCACCCCTATGAGACTTACCTGCGCCTCCTCCCACCGCACATCGGACAGCACCACGTGGATGCCGTCACCGCGCTCAATGTGAAGCGATGGCATGCGGTGTGGTCGAAGGACGGGAAGCACCCGGCGGCCGGCGCAATGGCCCTCGCTGTGCTCAAGGCTGCGCTGACGTTCTGCATCGTGGCGGGACACCGCCAGTGCCGACAGCTCCGCGACGACATCAGCGAGCTTCGCGTTTCCGGGCCACGCCCGAGGAAGGCGTTCGCAACGGCCGATCAGGTCGTGGCAGCCCGGCGAGCGGCCCACGCGATGGGGCGCCCCTCTGGGGCTCTCTGCTACGCTCTACAGTTTGAGACGACCCTTCGTCTGTGGGACGTAGCGGGCCAGTGGTTCCCCATCGATGCCCCGGTGATGAGCACTGTGATCGACGGGACCTCGAAGTGGGCCGGCCTCGAATGGCGCCACATCGACGAAAACCTGATCCTCCGCCTCGCGCCGAGCAAGACAATGGGCACGAGCGGAGCGGAGATCGCGGTCGACCTGAAGCTGTGTCCGATGGTGATGGAAGAGATCAGCTACTTGCCAGAGGAAAAGCGGATCGGCCCTATCATTGTTCACGACCAGAAGGGCCGGCCGTATCGAGCGTATGAGCTGAGCAGGTTATGGCAGCTCGTGCGGACGGCCGCGGGCCTCCCACTCAACCTCTGGTGCCGAGATCTGCGCGCAAGCGCCATTACGGAGGCTAGGGACAACGGCGCATTGACCGACGACGCGAGCAAGGTAGCGGGGCACTCGAAGCCTCGTATCACCGCTGCGGTTTATGACCGCTCCAGCCTCGAAGCCCACCGTCGTTTTGCCGTCGCGCGCGTCGCGAAACGGGGCGGGAACGACATGGGGAACGAGTAGGAACGACTGATAGCAATCGCAACAAGTTCGTGCTCTTCGTAGTTAAGGATTTCTTAACGATACGGAGACACCATGCGTCGGCTCGGCCGAATATCCCTATGCCTCGACATGGTGCGACCGGCGCCCACGGGTCCGCGATCCGGACCTGCCGACGGCGAGGGCCGGTTGTCGTTCCGGCACAAACTCATGCTCGCCTTGGCTCTCGAAATTCTGGTCCTTGGCTTCCGACAGTCGGAAATCGTCCGGCAGGACAAAGGCATCGTCGTCGAGACTCCCTCTCATCCCGGCAATGCCATCGTCTGAGTTGGGGCTTCCGCCCGCCCCCGGCGTTGCGGCGCCGCGAAGCCCGGTGCTATAGCCCGGCCTCTGACGCGCGTTCCGGCGCAGGTCCCGAGGTCCGAAGGCAGCATGTCGGTCGACGCAACCACAGTGAGGCGCATCGCGCATCTGGCGCGTATCGCGGTGAGTGACGACGAGGTCGCGCCGCTGCAGGGCGAACTCAACGCCATTCTCGCCTTCGTCGAGCAACTCTCCGAAGTCGATGTGAGCGGCGTGGAGCCGATGACCTCGGTCACCCCGATGGCGATGAAGAAGCGGACCGACGTGGTCACCGATGGTGGTCACGCTCGAGACATCGTCTTCAACGCTCCCGAGACCGAGGACCATTATTTCCTCGTCCCGAAGGTGGTCGAGTAGCTCCGTCGATTTCGTGATTCTTGCCCGCTGAGAGGGACCGCGCGGCGCCGGAAACGGGCGACGGGGTCCGGCGGGCTTTGGAGGACAGGCCCCATGACCCAGATCAACGAACTCACCCTGGCCGAGGCCCGCGACGGGCTGAAGGCCAAGGACTTCTCCGCCACGGATCTCGCCAAGGCGCATCTGGCCGCCATGGAGAAAGCGCGGGGCCTCAACGCCTATCTGCTGGAGACGCCGGACCGCGCCCTGCAGATGGCGGAGGTCTCAGACGCTAAGATCGCCTCCGGCGAGGCACGGCCCCTCGAAGGCCTGCCGCTCGGCGTCAAGGACCTGTTCTGCACCCACGGCGTCGCCACCACGGCCGGCTCCAAGATCCTCGAAGGGTTCCAGCCGCATTACGAATCCGCCGTGACCCACAATCTGTGGCGCGACGGCGCGGTGATGCTGGGCAAGCTCAACCTCGACGAATTCGCCATGGGCTCGTCGAACGAGACGTCCGCCTATGGCGACGTGGTCTCGCCCTGGCGCCGGAGCGGCTCCGAGACCAAGCTGGTTCCGGGCGGCTCGTCCGGCGGTTCGGCGGCGGCGGTGGCGGCCCATCTCTGTCTCGGAGCCACCGCCACCGATACCGGCGGCTCGATCCGTCAGCCCGCCGCCTTCACCGGCACCGTGGGCATCAAGCCAACCTATGGCCGCTGCTCGCGCTGGGGCACCGTCGCCTACGCTTCGTCGCTCGACCAGGCCGGCCCCATCGCCCGCACGGTGCGCGATTGCGCGATCCTGCTCGGCTCCATGTCCGGGCCGGATGCCCGCGACACCACCTGCGCCGACCTGCCCGTTCCCGATTTCGAAGCGGCGGTGGCGCGGGGCGTGAAGGGGCTCACCATCGGCATTCCGAAGGAATACCGGGTGGAGGGCATGTCCGCCGAGATCCAGGCCCTCTGGGACCAGGGCGCCGCGATGCTGAAGGATGCGGGCGCCACGATCCGTGAGATCTCGCTGCCGCATACCCGCTACGCGCTCCCGGCCTATTACATCGTCGCCCCGGCCGAGGCCTCCTCGAATCTCGCCCGTTATGACGGCGTTCGCTACGGCCTGCGCGTGCCCGGCAAGGACATCGCCGGGATGTACGAGAACACCCGTGCGGCGGGCTTCGGCCGCGAGGTGAAGCGGCGCATCATGATCGGCACCTACGTGCTCTCGGCGGGCTATTACGACGCCTATTACGTCCGCGCGCAGAAGATCCGCACCCTGATCAAACGCGATTTCGAAGAGGCCTACGCCTCCGGGATCGACGCGATCCTGACGCCCGCCACCCCGTCCGCCGCTTTCGGCATCGGCGAGAAGGGCTCTGGCGACCCCGTCGAGATGTACCTCCAGGACGTCTTCACCATCACGGTGAACATGGCGGGTCTGCCTGGCATCTCTGTGCCGGCCGGCCTCGACGCGCAGGGGCTGCCGCTGGGCCTCCAGCTCATCGGCCGTCCCTTCGACGAGGAGACGCTGTTCGCCGCTGCCCAGGTGATCGAGGAAGCCGCAGGCCGGACCAAGCTGCCCGCCGCGTGGTGGGCATGAAAGCGCGACCATGACCGTTCCGGTCTATCCTTTCGACGTCTGGATCTGGGCCGCGTTCGATCCCGTCCTGATCGCCATCGCGCTGGTCATGGGCTGGAAGTCGGATCAGTTCGTGAAGGTCATCCTGGTCTCGCTGATGGCTTTCGCCATCTCGGTGCTGGTGTCCTGGGCCGTTACCGCCATCGGCATCCCCTGGCCGGCGCCGGTGAGCCATGACGGGCCGACCTTCTTCCCCATCCGCTGGATGGCGGGCTTCCTGTGGGGCACCGTGGGCTTCATGGCACACCAGCTCTACCGCCTGCGCGCTTGACCGCGCCGGCCGGTCCTTCCACCTTTCCGGCGCGGTTTCGCGCCGCGCAACACTGAATCCGGGCCATCATGACCGCTGCCGTGAACCCCAAGAAGCTCATCAAGGGCGGCCTGCACGACTGGGAGGTCGTGATCGGCATGGAGATCCATGCTCAGGTCACGAGCCGCTCCAAACTGTTCTCCGGCGCTTCCACCGAGTTCGGTGGTGAGCCGAACGACCACGTCTCCCTGGTGGACGCGGCGATGCCCGGCATGCTGCCCGTCATCAACGAGGAATGCGTGGCCCAGGCCGTGCGCACCGGTCTCGGGCTGAAGGCGCAGATCAACCATCGCTCCGTGTTCGACCGGAAGAACTACTTCTATCCAGACCTGCCGCAGGGCTACCAGATCAGCCAGTTCAAGGACCCCATCGTCGGCGAAGGCGAGGTGTTGGTGGACCTGCCCGAGGGCGAGACCATCACGGTAGGCATCGAGCGCCTGCATCTCGAGCAGGATGCCGGCAAGTCCCTGCACGACCAGAACCCGACCCAGAGCTTCGTCGACCTCAACCGCTCGGGCGTCGCCCTGATGGAGATCGTCTCGCGGCCGGATCTCCGCTCGTCGGAGGAGGCGCGCGCCTACGTGACCAAGCTGCGCACCATCCTGCGCTATCTCGGCACCTGTGACGGCGACATGGAGAAGGGCTCCCTCCGGGCCGACGTGAACGTCTCGGTGCGCAAGCCCGGCGACCCGCTCGGCACCCGCTGCGAGATCAAGAACGTCAACTCGATCCGCTTCATCGGGCAGGCCATCGAAGTAGAGGCCCGTCGCCAGATCGCGATCATCGAGGATGGCGGCACGATCTCCCAGGAGACCCGCCTGTTCGATCCGGGCAAGGGCGAGACCCGCTCCATGCGCTCTAAGGAAGAAGCGCACGATTACCGCTACTTCCCCGACCCGGACCTGCTGCCGCTCGAATTCGACCAAGCCTATGTGGATGCGCTGGCCGAGGGCCTGCCGGAACTGCCGGACGCCAAGAAGGCCCGCTTCATCGAATCCTACGGCCTCTCCCCCTACGATGCCGGCGTGCTCATCGCCGAGCGGTCCTCCGCCGATTACTTCGAGGCGGTGGCCAAGGGCCGGGACGGCAAGGCCGCGGCGAACTGGGTGATCAACGAGCTGTTCGGCCGCCTCAACAAGGAAGGCCACAGCATCGAGACGAGCCCGGTCTCGGCCGATCAGCTCGGTGCCATCGTCGATCTCATCGGCGAGGGCGTGATCTCGGGCAAGATCGCCAAGGACCTGTTCGAGATCGTCTGGTCCGAGGGTGGCGACCCGCGTCAGGTCGTCGAAGCGCGCGGCATGAAGCAGGTGACGGATACCGGCGCCATCGAGGCGGCGGTGGACGAGATCATCGCCAAGAACCCCGACAAGGTGCAGCAGGCCAAGGAAAAGCCGACCCTGCTCGGCTGGTTCGTCGGCCAGACCATGAAAGCCACCGGCGGCAAGGCCAACCCGGCGGCCGTGAACGCATTGCTGAAGGCGAAGCTCGGAATCGAATAAGGCTGGGCCGATCCTGGACGCGGACCGGTTCGTCCCTAGGAGGGACACGGCCGCGGCCGCGCCCTACGCCGACCTCCGGCATGTGGGTGCCAGCGCCATTCCGGGGTGTCTCACGAAAGGCGGCCTCGATCTCGTCGTGCGGGTGGATGCGGCGGAGTTTGCCCGCGTCGAGACGGCAATCGCTGCCTCGTTCCGGATGATGAAGCCCGGCTCGATCCGAACGGACGATTTCGCGGCCTTCGTGGACGAGACACGCGCGATTTCGCTGGGCCTCCAACTCACCGTCGAGAATGGCCGCTATTGGCGCAGTCCAACGCGTTCAAGATGGGGTGCGAGGGGCTTTCCATGGCGGCGTATCACGCCGGAGAAGGCGGCCTTCATCGACGCGGCGCTGACCGCGCGGGCGCGACGAGGGTGATCGTATCGAAGAGAGCGATCGCCTAACGCGCTCGGTCATCGTGAGACCGCGCAGCCGAGCCGCGGCTGACGGCTTCTGCGAGCGGCTTCCGGCACGACGCTCAGATCTGCGAACGCCCTGCATGGAAGGAGAGGGGAGCTGCGCCAGCCGAAAGCGATGCTCTCATGGATTATCCCGCTCGCGCGGATCGCGCAGCGGGTGGGCCCCGAAACCAGACGATCCGCCACGAACCATGGCCGATCCTGCAACGACATAGGCGGCGGAAGCGGTCGAGTTGGGGCATTCTGCGTATTCGAAGTCGTGCCGTGTCGGCCGCTTCTGCACCCCGGAGACCGCCTCCGTCCCGTAATTCGTATTTGTGCTGCTCAACGTCCGGACCGAATTAAACCCGGATGATCGTCACAGCATCCTGCTGGGGTGGAGTCATTCCCGTCTCCTGCGGCTAAGTTGGTCGCGATCGACAAACGATCAGCGCCTCCTCGTTGCTTGAGATGTGCTTTGCTTCGAAGCACATGATCAAGGTGCGACTGGATTTGACCCGCGTCAAGTCCCTATCTCCACTTTCTCGAACCTGTATTCATTCCCATCTGGACGGTTCGGGAAAAGCTATGGACCTTCAGGCGCTTGGCGCTTCGCGGCCGCCGCGCAGGCCCGCCTCAGGCGATGTTTCGCAGGGCGCCGCTCCCGGTCGAGGGGGAAAGGCTCGGCGCCTTGCCCGTCGCCGCCTCGTAATCGGCGGCCAGATCCGCAGCGCCGCGCAGACGCCCCGGCTCGTCGCGGTAGCTGCCCGTTCCGGCCACGGGTGCCCCCTGCCATTGCCTCTCGATCGCCAGACGCTCGGGCGTGCCGGCGAAGGCGGCGATGAAAGCATCCGCCGCCATGAGCAGGCGGCAGGCGCTCGGATGGTCGGCGACGGCGGCGGTGTAGTACCAGGGTGCGGGTGCGATGTTGCCGGGCACGATCTCGATGCGGCCGCGCCACGGGCTGTCGGCGCCGGTGCAGGCCCAGTGCATGATCGGCGCGTCCACGGCGAAGGCATCCACCACGCCCTCGGCCAGCGCGTCGTGGATGCGGCCCTGGTCGGTGATCGGCACGAGGCTGCCGAGGGTCGCTACCCGCCTTCCCTTCGCCTGGAGGTTCTCGGCCCAGCGCAGTCCGGCGGCCTCCAGCGTGGCATAGGCGCTCGGATCGTTGATGATGCCCAGGGTCCGCCCTTCGAGGTCGGACAGGCTGCGGATGCGCGTGTCGCCGGTGCGGCGGGCCAGCACGTAATGGAGATGGGTATAGGCCTGCGAATAGGCGATGGCGCCGAATCCCGGGCTCGGCGGCAGGGCCGACCAGACGATGTCGGCGGGTGCCTCGGCGGCGGTCCGGCCCGCATCGAGCAGTTCCGTGCACTGGTCCCAGGGGCATTCGACGAAGACCGGCGCGACGCCGAGGGAGCGAGCGAAGGCCGTGGCATAGGCGATGTCGAGGCCGAGCAGGGCGCCGCCGGCAGCCTTGCGGAAGGACAACCCCTTGAAATCGGGCTCCACGGCGATCCGCAGGGTACCGCGCGCCCGGATGTCGTCGAGGAGATCGAAGCCCTTCGGACGGCGGGCGAGACCGTGTCGGGCCATGTCCGGCGCGGGCAGGCCCGAGACGGCCGCCTGCAGCGTGGCATCGGCGAGGGCCAGGGCGCGGACGGCCTTGGCCTCCGTCCGGTCGATACTGCTCTGCATGGCACCGAGAGCCTCGCCGATGGAGGCGTTGCTGGCGCTGATCGCGGACAATTCGACGCCGACACCGCCGAGCAGGGTCTCGATCCGGTCGGCGGTGGACCGCACGGAACCGGCGAGTCCGTCCAGGGCATGGTCGGTCGAGACGCGCAGGGCGGAGAGATCGGCGCGGACATCGGAGAAATCGATGATGCCGGCCGCGTTGCGCGCACTCTCCCGGGTCTGGTCGGCCAGGGCGCGGACCTCGGCGGCAACGACGGCGAAACCGCGCCCATGCTCACCGGCTCTCGCTGCCTCGATCGTCGCGTTCAACGACAGCATCCGGATCGTCGCGCCGATCCCATCGATGGCGGCGACGATCCGGCTCGCCTCGGCGGCCTTGGTGTCGATGCGCGCGCCGATGCGGGCGATCTCGGCGTTGATCGCGCGCATGGCCTGCCCGACCGCATCCACGAGTTCCCCGCGAAGGCGATCGGCCGTCCCCGCCGCCGTGTCACGCCCGACGCTGCCGAGCGTCGCCGCCAGGGAACGGTCGACGCCTGTCGATTGGCGACGGATCTCGCGGGTGAAGCTGGCGGCCTGTCCATTGGCGCGGGCGGCGTGGCGCATGAGCGTCGCCATGCCGGCCACAGCGTCGGTGACGCCCCCGCCTTCGGGCGCCGCGGTCGGGTCGTTCTCAAAGGCGTCGATGGATTTCAGCACGTGACCCGACCCAGCCGAGAAGATGCCGGAAGAATCGCTCATGGCCCTTAAGCGCTGTTGAAACCTCTTCGCGATCCGTGCTCAACTTCGCGCCAATACTGAAGAAGTTTTCACCTCTTCATCGCCGGGGCATGCTGCCCCGAGGCATTCGGCGAGCGCGACGTCTTCCCGGCCAGGGCTTCAGCGGGCCGCCGCCCCCGGAACACGCTCCTGCCCGGAGGAGGCGGAGGGTCCCGTGAAGCGGTCGCGCAGGGTCTTCCAGAACGCGCCGCCATGGGCACCGGGCTCGCCCACGGAGACGGTGGCGTTCATGCCGGCCACCAGGGTGACGCCGTCGGGAACCCTCTCGATGCGGATGCGCACGGGGACGCGCTGGGCGAGGCGCACCCAGGTATAGACCGGGTCGACATTGGGCAGGCCCTGCGTGCTCGGCGAGGCGTTGGCGTTGCTGATGCCAAGCGTGATGCTCTCCACCCGGCCATCGATGAGGGCCGAGTAACCGAGGAGTTCGGCCCTCGCCACGTCACCCACACGGATATGGGCCAGCTTCGTCTCCTCGAAATAGCCGTCGATCCAGAACGAATCGGTGTCGATCACCGCGACGTTGACGGTGCCGGCGGTGGCGTAGTCGCCCGCACGCAGAAGGAGGTTGGTGACACGCCCGTTCACCGGCGAGCGTACTTCCGTGCGCCCTCGGTTGACCCTGGCCTGATGCAGCTGCGCCTTCGCGGAAGCCAGCGCCGCTTCCGCGATCTTGGCGGTGCCGGCATATTGCTGCTTTTCCTCCACTGAGGTGGAAAGGGTGGATAGCGCCTCACGCCGGGCCGCCTGGGTCCGCTTCACCTGAAGGTCGGCCTCGCGGTTCTCCAGTTCGGCCTGGGCGGTGGCGATGGAAATGTCGAAATCCACCGGATCGATGACGTAGAGCACATCGCCCTTGGCGACGTTCTGGTTGTCGGCCACGCGAAGATCGACGATCTGGCCGGAGACCTGGGGCGCTACGCTGGCCACCTGCACGCGGACGCGCCCGTCGCGGGTCCAGGGCGCGGTGACGTAGAATTGCCAGACCAGGGCGGCGGCCAGGCAGGCGCAAGCCAGGATCACAACGGTCGCCAGGAGCCGCACCACGCGCCACCATCGGCGCCTGGCGAGGGACGGCGCGCGCTCGCGGGACGGGCGAGCATCGGAGAGATCGTCGTCGGCCATTGTCAAGCAAGATCCATGTCGGCGGTACACATTGCTCAGAAGAGAACGATGAGAAGCGCGAGGATGCAGACGAAGATCCCCGCCTCGGCCAGCGGCGGGTTGGCGACGTAGCGGCTGAAGCGGATGCGGCTGAAGCCGAACCGCAGGAGCACCATGATGGCCAGGGCCGCCACCACATAGGCGACGAAGGGCGAGATCAGGACGCCGCCGAGATCGATGTCATGCCGCACGGGGCGCCTCCATCAGGCCGGTCGCAGGATGCCGAGGCGGCGCAGGAGGCGGTGCTGGCTCTCCATGATGCCGCCCGCCGTCACCAGGTCGCTGACGAGGCGGGCGATGTCGAGCCGCGTCGGACCGCCCACGGATCGGCCGTGCCGGAGGAACGCACGAACGGACCGGGCGAGCGTGGCCGCGTCCGCCGCCTCCAGTCCCTCCCGCGCCTGCCTCGCGGCATCGTTCAGAGAAGGCTCGTCGGGGAGGCGGCACAGCTGGGCATGGGCGCGGGCGGCGGCCGATTCGAGGCGGGCTAGGTCGAAGGCGCGGTCCAGGCTCGCCGCGCGGACGGCGCCGCTGCCCGAACTCCATTGCGAGAATTGCAGCAGCCGATCGCTGTTGAGGCTGGTGCGGGTGGTGGCGTCGCCGCCATCGCCGGCCAGCGCGTCCAGCACCGAATCCCGAGCCGAATCGAGGGCGAAGGCGCGGCGCTGGGCGGGCGAGATCGGCAGTACGATCCGCACCGCGACGAAGAGGATACAAGCCGCCATGGTCACCAGGAACGCGTTCGCCAGGAAGGTCTGCGCGTCGTAGGTCTGCGGGTTGGAGGGCGACAGGAGGACCATGAAGAACACGAGCAGGATGAAGCCGATTCCGAATGTCGGCGGGTTCAGGCTGAGAAAGCACGCCACGAAGATCACCGGCGCGATGGCGATGGCGAGCAGCGGGAAGCCCTGCTCGCCCCCCAGCACGCCGAAGAGCACGATTCCGGCGCAGAGCGCCGCGATAGGCATGCCGATGAGGACGCCGCGGGCGAAAGCCTTCGAATCCGGCGCGATGGCCGAGAGCGAACAGGTCGCCGCCACCTGTACCAAGGCGAAGGAGGTGGCGGGCCAGCCGGCGGCGATGAGGAGGAGGGCGGTGGCGCCAAAGGCGATCCCCACCCGTGCCGCCCCACGAAGGGCCACTGGCAGGTCGCGATGCGTCGGCAGGGCGACGTCGCGCTTCGGTCGGCACCCGGTGGAGAGGGCGTTCAATCCGTCCTCGGCAAAGGAGGCGGCGCGCGCGAAATCGAGGCCGCGCTGCAGCGCCAGGATCTCCAGGGGCGCGCTCGTCTCACTCTGGATCGCCTCATCCACCAGGGCACCGAGACGATGCGAAGCCGCGTCGGCATCGGGCTTCCCGTCGTCGGTCAGACCCAAACAGATCCGGCGGGCCTCGGCGACAGCCTTACTCTGGCGGTCCAGCAAGGCGGCGGCGGCCGTGAAGGCACGGCTCGCCGCCGCCATGGCGTAGAGCGCGGCGATGGCGCTGCGCGCCCCGGCGGCCCGGCGGGCGCCGTCGTCGAGTTCGCCGCCGATGGCGCTGGCATCGGCGCGCATCACCGCGATCTGCCGGATCAGGGCCGCCGCCCGCTCCGAGCCGGGATCCGCCCGGGACAGAGTCTCGCGGGCGAAAGCCCTGGTGGCCGACAGGGCCTCCGAGAGCGGCTTGCGCAGGGTGCGCCACGTGCTGGGCGAGGCCAGCGCGTCGTTGATGAAGGTGATGGCGACGATGCCGATGGTGATCGCCGCGACACGGTCGATGGCGGCCTCGAAGACCGCCTGCGGCGTGTCGATATGGGCGACGGCGACGATGGCGACGGTGAAGCCCGCGAGCATGGCGCCATAGGCCCGCGTGTCCTGCAGGAAGTGGGCGACGAAGACGCAGAGGCCGAGCCAGGTCGCCACGGAGACCAAGAGGAGAACCCTGTCCTGTCCGAACGCACCGATCAGCAGGATCGATATCGCGCCCCCCGCCAGGGTGCCGAGAAAGCGGTACAGTGCCTTGGACAGGGCCTGGCCGCGTTTGGGCTGGGCCAGGATCGCCACGCAGACGGCGGCCGAGGAGGCGCCGGAGAGCTGAAGCCAGAACCCGGCGTAGAGGGCCAGCACCATGGCGAGCCAGATCCGCAGGGCGAAAGCCCAGGCGGAGGGCGCGGGGACGACGCGCTCCAGGAGCACGAGCACGCGGTCGGCCGGGGAGGGGCGTGTTTCGGCGGACAGCCCGCTCATCGGCAGGCTCCGCTCACAGGGAAAGCCCCGTTCACAGGGAAGGCTCGCCCGCCGCCGCATCCGCGGCCTTGCCGGCGACCCGCATCTGCCAGAGGCAGAGGAGGGGCGTCACCACCAGCTCCATGATCAGCGCCCCCAGCATGACCGCCGAAGGCAGCCCGGTAAGATAGAGACCGAGCAGCCGCGCCAGACCGCCGAGCGCGACGACGAGGGTCAGGAAGCGGAACAGGCGCGATTTCGCCTCGATGGCCGGGACGCAGCTCCAGAACAGGATACCGATGCCCATCAGAAGACCCGACAGGTAGCGGAAATGACTGTCGGCGGAGATCTGGGCCAGGCTGTTGCTGCCGACTCCTCCAAGCCCGAACAGGATTCCGAAGAGGCCGGACGCCACCGGTATGATCGCGGCCACCGCCACGACTCGTTGCAGCGCCTCGCGCTCCCGCATGCGTCCGTTCCCCGTTCAGGCCCGGCTGATCCCGCGCCCGCGAGCCGGCTCCCAGCCGAACTAGATCAGGCCTTGATCTCCTTCAAGCGCTTGACGCATTTACTATAATATTGCGGCCATTTCGGTCCTTGCGCGGCCTTGTCGGCGACCGAAAGGGCGCGCCATTCGGCACCGCACTTCTTCTGCCGCTCCCTGGCAGCGTTCTGCCCCACGCTCAATTCCTTCGCGGCGGCATCCGGGGAAGCGGCCACAGGGGCCTGGGCGGACGCGGCCGTGGCGAAGCCCAGAACCATGGACACCGCGATCACCATGGCTGGAAAACAACAAACCCGCATGATTGCAACCCCAGATCGTTACCCTGCACTCACGAAACGGAGGCAGAGCCGACCTCATCACAGCCAGAAGTCGGGGGGAGAGCAAGTCTCTTCGTAGCGCCGCCCCATGCCGTCCACCGTTGGATGTCGGCGTGAAAGCTGCAACCATCCGCTTTCTCGTCCGGTTTGAATCGGCGATATGACGCGACCCTGACAGGAGCGGGACGTTTCCCATGGCCGCCGCCACCCAGAAGCCCATCGACGTCCATACCTGGGGCACGCCCAACGGTTGGAAGATTCCCATCATGCTGGAAGAGTGCGGCCTGCCCTATCGGGTGGTGCCGGTGAATATCGGCAAGGGCGACCAGCTGGCCCCGGACTTTTTGGCGATCTCGCCCAACAATAAGATTCCGGCCATCGTCGATCCGGACGGCCCCGGCGGGAAGCCGATCTCGATCTTCGAATCGGGGGCGATTCTGCAGTATCTCGGTCGCAAGACCGGGTGCCTTTACCCGACCGACGAACGCGCCAGAGCGGCGGTGGACGAATGGCTGTTCTGGCAGGTCGGCGGCTTCGGACCGATGCTTGGCCAGACCCATCATTTCCGGATCTACGCGCAGGAGAAGATCCCCTACGCCATCGAGCGGTTCACCACCGAATCGCATCGGCTCTACGGCGTGCTGGATCGCCGCCTCGCGGATCGCGACTACGTGGCCGGCGAATATTCCATCGCCGACATCGCGATCCTCACCTGGGCCAAGCATCACGAGAAGCAGGATATCGATCTGTCGAGCCTGCCGAATGTCCGGCGCTGGCTCGATCTGGTTCTGGCGAGACCCGCCGTGAAGCGAGGCTTCGCGGCGATCTGATCCGCTACTTCTTGGCTTCGGCCTGAGCGGCAGCCGGTTTGGCGGCCGCCTTCGTAGCGGGCTTCGGCGCGGCCTCGGAAGCCGGGGCGACAGCGGCCTGCTGGTTCACGTCCGGCACGCGGGTCCAGGTCTCCGAACCGCACAGGACCTTGAGCAGGCATCCCGACACGCTGAGCTCGGAGCCGGATTCGCGCTCCAGGCTGACCTGATAGATCTTGCCCTCGTCGATATTGTAGATGTCGCCCGAAAACTTCTCCTCGTCGGGGGCGAGCCCCTCGATGAGTTGCAGGCCAATCACGGGACGCGAGCGCTTCTTCGGGTCGGGGTTCTTGGCGTCGGTGCGCGGCGCACCCGTCTCGGTGGTCGGCGTCTTCAGCCACACGACCTTACCGCAGATGTTCGCGCTGTTCGGGCCGCAATGATCGATGCGGATCTTGGCGCGGCCATCCTTCGTGAGCCAGGTGCCGGACGGGTCCTTCGACGGGGCCGCAACGGCGGCGACGAGTCCGGAAAGCAGGAAGGCGGAGGTCAGGGCAACGCGCATGGCTTTTGGTCTCCTGGAGCCTGTGAAGGGCCGCGGCGCATCGGCGGAAGCGTCGCGAAGGGTCGTGAGCCTGGGGTCGAGAGCTTGGTCGTGGCCGTGCCGGGCGTCGAGAACGGTCCAGGCCGGCGTCTTCTGGTGCGAGAAGACACCAGCAATCGGGCGAATTTCCGGCACTGTTGCGCCGAAGCCATGGCCAAGGGAATTCCGCTGTGGATGCGCCGTCTTCGTCCTCCGGGTTGAGAGGATGGGGCGTGCCCGCTATAAGCCGGCCGCCGAAGCCGTTTTCGGCTGAGCGAACATAACCGGACTGAACATGGCCACCGAGCGCACTTTCTCCATCCTGAAGCCCGACGCGACCAAGCGGAACCTCACCGGCGCCGTGAATGCCGTGATCGAGAAGGCGGGCCTGCGCATCGTCGGCCAGCGTCGCATCCAGATGACCCAGGCCCAGGCCGAAAAGTTCTACGAGATTCACAAGGAGCGCCCGTTCTTCGGTGAACTCGTCTCCTTCATGACCTCGGGCCCCGTGGTCGTGCAGGTGCTCGAGGGCGAGAACGCCGTCGCCGCTTACCGCACCGTGATGGGCGCCACCAACCCGGCCAATGCCGACGAGGGCACCATCCGCAAGACCTTCTCCGAGTCGGTCGGCGAGAACACCGTGCACGGCTCTGACAGCGCCGAGAACGCGAAGATCGAGATCGCGCAGTTCTTCCAGGATTCCGACATCGTCGGCTGAGCCCGACCGGCTTTCGCGCCGCCAACGGGTTCGTGATCGCATCGTCGTCCGGTGAACCGGGAGCGTGGCGCGGAACGATGCCGGGTGTGGCGCGAACGCCCTTGCGCGCGAGTCCTGCCGGGCGTGAAAGGAATTCCCTCATCGAATCCCTTTCACGGACCCCACATTCCATGCGCTCCATCGCTTCGCGCACCGGCCGGATCCTGCTCGCCGCCGGCCTCGTGTCCCTGCTCGCCGCCTGCAACGCGAACAAGGGTGCGCCCACGGCCTCCCTCGAAGGCTACACGCCCGACCCCGCGTTGAAGACGGCCTCCGCCAGCAACCTCACCGGACGCGTGCGCCACGCCTGCACGGTGACGCAGTCCCGCCTGCAGAGCGTCCCCGAAGCGTCGCTCGCCCGCCCATGCGGCTGCTACGCCAAGCAGACCCTGGCGAGCCTCAACCCGGCCGAGCTCGAATCCTACCGCACCACCGGTTATTTCAACGATTCCGCCCGCGCGAAGGCTCTCTCGGCCCTCGACAGCTGCAGCCTGCCGCGCCCGGCGTAAGCCGTCATCATCGCCTATCTCGATGTTTCGGGATCGGCGATTCGGGCCTCAGCCTTGCGCGGACAGGCTGAGCAAGGCCCCCTCGGCCGGCCTGATGTCTCCGGCGAACACCACGCGGCCACTCTCCAGCCTGGCCCGTCCGCCGGCGATCAGCGCCAGGGCACGCGGGTAGAGGAGGTGTTCCTGCACGAGAATGCGCGCGGCGAGACTGTCGGCATCGTCGCCCGGCAGGACCGGGACGGCGGCCTGGGCCACGATCGGCCCGGCATCGAGTTCCGGCACCACGTAATGCACCGTGCAGCCATGCAGGCAGACGCCGGCCGCCAAGGCCTGCTCGTGGGTATGGACGCCGCGAAACAGCGGCAGCAGCGACGGATGGATGTTGATCATCCGCCCGGCCCAAGCCTCGACGAAGCCCGCGGAGAGGATCCGCATGAAGCCGGCGAGCACGACGAGTTCGATCCCGGCCGCTTCGAGTTCCGCGTTCAGGGCGGCATCGAAGCTCGCCCGGTCGGGATAGGCGCGGTGATCGAGCGCCTTCGTGGCGATCCCGACACTCGCCGCATGGGCGAGACCACCGGCGTCGGGCCGGTTGGAAGCGACGAGAACGATCTCGGCCGGATAGTCCGGTGCCCGAGCGGCCTCGATCAGCGAGACCATGTTCGAGCCGCGTCCCGAGATGAGGATCGCGACCCGCGTCTTGGCTCGGGGAGCCATCACAGGGCGAGCTTACCCTGGAAGGTCACCGGCTCGGGTCCGCGCTCGGTGATGAGCCCGAGGCGGATCGGCGAGGCCCCGGCAGTGTCGAGCGCACGGGTCACCGCCGACACGCTCTCGGGCGAGACCACCGCCACCATGCCGATACCGCAATTGAAGGTGCGCAGCATTTCGGATTCCGCGACCCCGCCGACCTTCGAGATCCATCCGAAGACGGGCGGCGGAATGATTGCGTCGAGGTCGATGCTGATGCCGACGCCGTCGGGCAGGACGCGGGGCAGGTTGTCGGGAAAGCCGCCGCCGGTGACGTGAGCGAGCGCCTTGATCCCGTCCGTTGCCTTAAGGGCGGCCAGCAGCGGCTTCACATAGATCCGGGTCGGCTCCAGCAGGGCGTCGCCGAGCGAGCGCGACGGCTCGAACGGGGCCGGGTCGTCGTAGGAGAGGCCGCTTGCCTCGACGATCCGGCGGACCAGCGAGAAGCCGTTTGAATGTACACCGGAGGACGGCAGGCCGAGCACCACATCGCCGGGTGCGATGCCGGGGCGTGGCAGAAGCTTGCCACGCTCGGCGGCGCCGACGCTGAAGCCTGCAAGGTCATAATCCGACCCGTCGTAGAGGCCGGGCATCTCGGCGGTCTCGCCGCCGATGAGGGCGCAGCCCGCGATGCGGCAGCCCGCCGCGATCCCGCGGACGATATCGGTGCCGACACCCGGCACCAGCTTGCCGGTGGCGTAATAGTCGAGGAAGAACAGCGGCTCGGCGCCCTGGACGATGATGTCGTTCACACACATCGCCACGAGATCGACGCCGATCGTGTCGTGGCGGCCGGTCTCGATGGCGATCTTGACCTTGGTGCCGACGCCGTCATTGGCCGCCACCAGGATCGGATCGGAGAAGCCGGCGGCCTTCAGGTCGAACAACCCGCCGAACCCGCCGATCTCGGCATCCGCCCCGGGCCGGCGGGTGGAGCGCACCAGCGGCTTGATCGTCTCGACCATGGCGTTGCCCGCATCGATATCGACGCCCGCATCCGCGTAGGTCATTCCGTTCCGGCTTTCGCCGTTCTTGCTCTCGGCCGTCATCGGCACCTCGTCTCAACGTCCTGTCCCGGCTGCTCTAACGGGTCGCAGCGGTCTCGGCGAGTCGTCGCGGACGAGTTCGGCACCTGGTGCCGGGCGCGGAAGCACATTTCGATCGCCTTCACCGTTCGACGAGCGCCGCACCGGGCTCGCCGATCCCGCGCCCGCTTCGATGAATCGGACAGGCAACGCCCCGCGCAGATCGGAGCATCGTCCTCAGGCGGCGCGAAGCTGCGCCAGAAAACGGGTGACTTCGGCATCGAGATGGTCGGCATCGTGCGAGACCGAGGAGGCGACGGAAAGCACTCGCTCGGCCGCTCCGCCGGCCCTCTGCGCCGCGTCGGCGACGCCGCCAATATGAGACGTGACCTGACCGGTGCCATCGGCGGTCTGGTGGATGTTGCGAACGATCTCCCGGGTCGCCGCCCCCTGTTCCTCCACCGCGGCCGCGATCGCGCTCGAGATCCCGCTCAAATCGTCGATGCGCCCGGCGATGGCGCCGATCGCTGTCACCGCCTCCTGGGTGACCGACTGGATGTCGCCGATCTGGGAGGCGATCTCGTCGGTGGCCTTGGCGGTCTGGGTGGCGAGTTCCTTGACCTCGGCCGCCACCACCGCGAAGCCGCGTCCCGCCTCGCCGGCACGCGCGGCCTCGATCGTGGCGTTGAGGGCAAGCAGGTTGGTCTGGCTGGCGATGCCGTTGATCATCGCCACCACGTCGCCGACCCGGGTCGCCGCCCGGCTGAGATCCTGAACCAGCCCCGCGGTGCGCCCGGCCTCCGTCGCGCTCGCCTGCGTCAGCGCCGCCGAACTATCGACCTGACGGCCGACCTCCGACACCGAGGCACTGAGTTGCTCCGCCGCTGCCGCTACGGCGGCGACGTTGGCCGAGGCCTCCTGCGCGGCACGGATCACCGCGCCGGAACGGTCGGCGGTGTCACCGGCCATCTGCGACATCGCCTGCGCAGTGTCCTGCAGCTCACCCACGGAGGTCCCTACGGCACGGACGATGCCGCCGAAAGCTGCTTCGAAGGCCTGCGCCAGTGTCTCCGTCTGAGCCCGGCGCGCGATCTCGCGCTGTCGGGTTTCCTCGGCGTGACGCTCCGCCACGTCTCGGGCGAGGTTGGCCTTGAAGGCTTCGAGGCCCCGGGCGAGGCTGCCGACCTCGTCGCGGCGGTCCAGGCAGGGCACCGCGGCGGCGTAATCGCCATCAGCGATCCGGCCCATAGCCAGGCCGACCGCACCGTAGCCGCGGACCAGCGCTTCATGGGCGAACCAGCCGAGCGCCAGGAAGGTGGCGACGGTGGCGACCAGCGTGGCGACGACGACGGCGAAGTAGAAGCGCGCCTGGGCTTCGTCCGCCGCGACGGCCGCGTCGGTGCGGGACTGCATCAGCCCGTAGAACGCGTCGAGCGGCTTCATGATCTGCGCCTTGAACCCGTGATACGCCTCCGAATGGACAAGCCCGATCGCTCGGTTGCGGTCTCGGGCCGGATCCGGCTGTGCCAGGGGCTGGCCATTCTTGTCCTTGCCCTCGACGAGATTCATCGCCTCGACCTCGAGATGAACCAGGCCGTCCGAATTCCGAACGGATTCCGCCAGCATGTCGGTTTCCTGCCGGCTGAAGCCGAGACGCTTCATCAGGTCGTGCACCGACACGGTCTCGCCGTCGGGGCGCGGCTTGGCCACGCCGGCCGCGACGAAATCCCAGTAGATACGATGATACTCCTCAGGGCGTGGCTTACGGCCGGAGCGGATATCGAGGATGTCCAGATATTGCTGCTTGTACGACGCATGGCCGGTGACGACGTAGGTGCGGCCGAGCCGGGTGAGATCGTCCGAACTCTGCCGGATCTCGTCAGCGAGGAGGATCGATTTCTGGCGAGTCGCGTAGGCTGCGCCTACCTGATCGACAGCCCGTCCATAAAGGATGATGGACCCAGCCAGAAGCAAGCTGGATACCAGCATAGCTGCGATTAAAACAACAAACTTTCGCGATAGACTCATTTTATCCCCCGTCGTAACGGGGATAATGCAGTCTATCTTGTTAAAAATCCGCTCTCGTGCCGATGAAAGTCATCCAAGCCCGCCCCCGGTCGCGGGCCGGGCCTCCGCGGCCGAGCCTTGACCCCGCCGCACCGCCTTCCCACTCTTGTGCGCGGGCGACAGACGAGACGGAGGAGGGCCGATGCGCGGCAGGGCGGTGATCGGACTGGTGGGCCTCGGCATCGTCGCGCTGCTGCTTTACCTGCTTTCGGGGGTGATGCTGCCCTTCGTGGCAGGGCTGGCCCTCGCCTATCTTCTCGACCCCATGGCCGACAGGCTCCAGCGCCTGGGTCTCGGGCGGCTCTCCGCCTCGCTCCTGATCCTCGCCATGTTCGTCGTCGGGCTCGTGGTGATCCTGCTGATCGTGGTGCCCCTGGCCGCCAATCAGATCTCGGCGCTTGTGACGACGTTCCCCGGCATGGTGTCACGGCTGCAGGGTATCATTGTCGAGCGGGTCGGGCCGATCCTGACGCGGGTCGGCGGGGCGGACGTTCTCAACGACCTGCAATCGTCCGTCGGAACCCTGGTGGGGCAGGGCGGCACGTGGTTCCTGGCTTTCCTGAAGTCGCTGTGGTCGGGCAGCCAGGCGCTGGTCTCCATCGCCTCGCTCCTCGTCGTCACCCCCGTCGTGGCCTTCTACCTCCTCGTTGACTGGGATCGGATGGTCGCCACCGTCGACGGCTGGACCCCTCCGCGCCACCGCACCACCGTGCGGCGTCTGGCCGGCGAGATCGACCGGGCGATCATCGGCTTCGTCCGCGGACAGACCCTGGTCTGCCTGATCCTGGGGACGTTCTATGCCGTCGGCCTGTTCTTCGTCGGGGTGAATTTCGGCGTGCTGATCGGGATGATCGCGGGTTTCCTCACCTTCATCCCCTATGTCGGCACCCTCGTCGGCTTCCTTCTCTCGGTGGGCGTCGCCCTGGTCCAGTTCTGGCCGACATCGGACTGGCTCCATATCGGGCTGACCGTCGCCGTGTTCGTGGTCGGCCAGTTCTTCGAAGGCAACGTCATCTCGCCCAAGCTCGTCGGTGACTCGGTCGGGCTGCACCCGGTCTGGCTGATGTTCGCGCTCCTGGCCTTCGGCTCCCTTTTCGGGTTCCTCGGCCTCCTTCTCGCCGTGCCGGTGGCCGCCTCCATCGGCGTCATCGTGCGGTTCGCGATCTCGCGTTATCTTCAAAGTCCACTCTATTATGCGGAAGAACCGATCCTGATTCAGAAGCGCGAGGGATGAAGACACCGATGCGCGTGGCCGCGCCTCCGAAGCAACTCGCCTTCGACCTCCCCCTCGACCCGCGCTACGGTCGCGAGGATTTCCTGGTGGGGCCGGCGAACGAGGCTGCCTATGGGCTGATCGAAGCCTGGCCGCGCTGGCCCGATACGGTCTGTCTCATCACGGGGCCGTCGGGCAGCGGCAAGAGCCATCTGGCCTCGATCTGGGCGACGCGTTCACACGCCTGGACCGTCCCCGCCTCGGGCGTCACCGCCGACTCAGTCACCCATCTCGTTTCGAACGGTGCCCTGGTGGTCGAAGATCTCGACCGGCCCGAGGGGCGCGACGAGGCGGCCCTGTTCCACCTCCTCAACCTCGCCCGGGAGAATGGCAGCCCCGTCCTCATCACGGCGGCGGCACCGGTTGAGGCGCTAGGCCTTGTTACCGCCGATCTGCGCTCGCGCCTCAGGCTGGCGCCGGGCGCCACGATTCTGCCCCCCGACGATGCGCTGATGCGAGCGGTGCTGGTAAAGCTTTTCGTGGACCGCCAGCTCGTCGTCGATCTCAGCGTCGTCGAGGCCATCGCCTTGCGGATCGACCGTTCCCTTGCCAGGGCAAGGGCAGTGGTGGCCGAACTCGACCGCGACGCCCTGCGCCGGGGTCGACGCATCACGCGACCGCTGGCCATGTCGGTCCTGGCTGATCTGGGAGTACCGGACGACGAGGCCGGCGACGACGAGACAGAAGAGGACGGTCCGCCGACCTGACGAAAGGTCCGGCCCGATTGTCATCGAAATGTCAGACGCGGCGACCCTATCGTATGT
The DNA here is from genome assembly GCF_001422815.1 of Methylobacterium sp. Leaf91. Taxonomy (GTDB): domain Bacteria; phylum Pseudomonadota; class Alphaproteobacteria; order Rhizobiales; family Beijerinckiaceae; genus Methylobacterium. The sequence goes on from NZ_LMMP01000003.1 coordinate 252,196, forward strand.
TACGAAGCAGATCGTTTTATCAGAGTTGAGGAGAAGACCCGTTGCCGGAAGTCGAGTCGGACGCGATCGCCAAGAGTACGGATGCCGAGGAGCAGGAAGCGGCTCTGGCCGCCGAGGACTCGCACGGCGAGAACGGCCCCGGCGAGGACGACCTGGATTCCCGGACGCCGAACGCGGCGCCAGCGAAGGGGCCTGCGCCCCGACGCCGGCCCGCGGGCGCCGGCACCGTCCGGGTTCCCGCCGCGCATGCACGGGTGACGAAGCCCGCCTCGAAGTCCCGGCCCGGAGCGACGGCGCAGGATTCCGCATCGGCGGACGACGCGGAGACCGATTCCATCCTGGTCGAGACGGTCATCGCCGACACGGTGCCCGAACGGGCCGCTGCCGAGCCCCCGGCACGGGAGAGCGTTCTGGCGGCCGGTAGGGCCCTTCGCGAATCGCCGGAGCGTTTCGTGAACCGGGAATTGTCGTGGCTGCAATTCAACCGCCGGGTGCTGGAGGAAGCCTCCAACACCAGCCATCCGCTGCTGGAACAGCTGCGCTTCCTCTCGATCTCGGCCAACAACCTCGACGAGTTTTTCATGGTTCGCGTGGCGGGCCTGCACGATCAGGTCCGCGCCGGGCTGATCCAGCCATCGCAGGATGGGCTGAGCCCGGCCGAACAGCTTGCCCGCATCGGCTCGGAAGTCTCGCGGCTGGCCCTCGACCAGCAGCGGCGCTGGCGTGAATTGCGTGACGATCTGCATGGAGTCGGTATCGACTTGGTAGAGCCCGGTGACCTGACCCCGGAGCACAAGGCCTGGCTGGAGGAGTACTTCCTCAGTCACGTCTTCCCGGTCCTGACGCCGCTCGCCATCGATCCGGCCCATCCCTTCCCGTTCCTGTCCAACCTCGGCTCCAGCATCGCACTGATGATGGTCCGCCCGCGCGACGGGCGGACGCTGCGCGCCCTCATCCGTCTGCCCTCGGTCCTCGGCCGCTTCGTGCGCCTGCCCGACATGGCCGGAGACACCACCGCGCGCTTCATCGCCATCGAGCAGCTGATCGTGCTGTTCACGGGCCGCTTGTTCCCCGGATATTTCGTGAAGGGGCAGGGGGCGTTCCGCGTCATCCGCGATTCCGACCTCGAGATCGAGGAAGAGGCGGAGGACCTCGTCCTGCATTTCGAGACCGCATTGAAACAGCGTCGGCGCGGCGTCGTCATCCGGCTCGAGGTCGAGGCCGGGATGCCTGAGGACCTTCGGGCCTTCGTCGCCGACGAACTCGAGATCGGCTACGACGCCATCTTCGTGGTGGAGGGCATGCTTGCCCTCAATGAGTTGGCGCAGATCGTCGGAATCGACCGGCCGGACCTGAAGTTCAAATCCTACAACCCACGCTTCCCTGAGCGCATCCGCGAGAGCGGCGGCGATGTCTTCGCCGCCATCCGGCAGAAGGACTTCATCGTCCACCACCCCTACGAATCGTTCGATTCGGTGGTTCAGTTCCTGGCCCAGGCTGCCCGTGACCCGAACGTGGTGGCGATCAAGCAGACCCTCTACCGCACCTCGTCGAACTCACCGATCGTGGCTGCGCTGGCTGAGGCCGCGGAACTCGGCAAGTCCGTCACAGCCCTTGTGGAGTTGAAGGCGCGGTTCGATGAGGAAGCCAATATTCGCTGGGCCCGTGACCTGGAGAAGGCCGGCGCGCAGGTGGTGTTCGGCTTCATCGAACTGAAGACCCATGCCAAGCTGTCGATGGTGGTGCGCCGCGAGGGCGACAAGCTCGTCACCTACTGCCATGTCGGCACCGGCAACTACCATCCGATCACCGCGCGGGTTTACACGGACCAGTCGTTCTTCACCGCCGATCCGGCGGTGGCGCGGGACGTCTCGCGCATCTTCAACTACATCACCGGCTATGCCGAGCCCGCCGAACTCGAGCGGATGTCGGTCTCGCCGCTGACGTTGAAGCCACGCCTGATCGAGAGCATCGCGGCCGAGGTGGCGCATGCCAAGGCCGGGCGTCCGGCCGCGATCTGGATCAAGTGCAATTCCCTCGTCGACGCGCAGATCATCGACGCGCTCTACGACGCCTCACAGGCGGGCGTGCAGATCGACTGCGTGGTGCGCGGAATCTGCTGCCTGAGGCCCGGCATTCCCGGCCTCTCGGAGACGATCCGGGTCAAGTCCATCGTCGGGCGCTTCCTCGAACACGGTCGGATCTACGCCTTCGGCAACGGATTCGGCCTGCCCCATCCCAAGGCCACGGTCTCGATCTCGTCCGCCGACCTGATGAGCCGTAACCTCGACCGCCGGGTCGAGGCGCTCCTGCCCATCACCAACCAGACTGTGCACCAGCAGGTGCTGGACCAGATCATGCTCGCCAACCTTCTCGACAACCAGCAAAGCTGGCGTGTACTGGCGTCTGGTGCGAGTGAACGGGTCCAGCCTGCGGAGGGTGAGGAGCCGTTCAACGCGCACAAATACTTCATGACAAACCCGAGCCTGTCCGGTCGGGGCAAGTCCTCGAAGAAGTCGAGTCCGCGGGCGCTGAGCCGCAGGGCCCAACGTTCGTGAGCGGGCGATTCCAGCAGGAGCTGGTCATGGGACTTCCTCGTGACGGCAGGTCGGGTCTAGGCTTCACGACTCAAGGAGATCCCGGCGTGCAGGACCGCGTGGAACCGGTGGCGATCATCGACATCGGCTCGAATTCCGTGCGGCTCGTGGCCTATGACGGTCTGAACCGCGCGCCGACGCCGCTCTACAACGAGAAAGTCCTGTGCGGGCTGGGCCGCAACGTGTTCAGCACGGGCCGGCTCAACGAGGAGGCGGTCCGGCGCGCGCTCAGCGCGCTCGCGCGCTTCCGCATCCTCTGCGAGACGATGAAGGTCGGCCGTGTCTTCGTGCTGGCCACGGCCGCCGCGCGCGACGCGCAGAACGGCCCGGAATTCCTCGCCGCGGCGGAGGCCGCCTGCGGCCACAGGATCGAACTCCTGTCCGGTCGGCGGGAGGCCGAGCTCTCGGCCCTCGGCGTGATTTCCGGGTTCCACACGCCGGACGGGGTCGTCGGCGATCTCGGCGGCGGCTCCCTCGAACTCGTGGACGTACGGGGTGCCACAGTAGGGCAGGGCGTGACCATGCCGCTGGGCGGCCTCGCCCTTCAGGACCTGTCCGGCGGCTCGGTGAAGAAGGCCCTCAAGATCGCCCGCGAGAACCTCGCCAAGGCGGCCCCCCAGTTGGAAACCCTGCGCGGTCGCAGCTTCTACGCGGTCGGCGGCACGTGGCGGGCGCTGGCCCGCCTGCACCAGGCAGCGCGGGGCTACCCGCTCCACGTCATGCACGGCTACAGCATCGAGCCGTCGGACGAGCTGAGCTTCCTCGAAGTGGTCGAACGCACCGATGCCGCCCTGCTGCAGGACGTGGAAGCGGTCTCCGAGGCGCGCAGGCCCCTTCTCGCCTACGGTGCCGTGGTGCTGGAGGAGATCATCCGCGTCGGCCGTCCGCGTGAACTCGCCATCTCGGCGAGCGGCGTCCGCGAGGGCCTGCTGTACGAGCAGCTCGACCGCGACACGCGCCTGACCGACCCGCTTCTCGCGGCGGCGGCGGAACTCAACCGGCTCCGCGCCCGCTCGCCAGGCCATGGCGACGATCTCATCACCTGGACCGACCGCTTCGTCGCCACCCTCGACGGGCCGGAAACCGCCGACGAGCGCCGCCTGCGCCACGCCGCCTGTCTCTTGTCGGATATCGGCTGGCGCGCGCATCCCGATTACCGGGGCGAGCAGAGCATCAACATCATCACCCATGCCGCCTTCGTGGGCATCGACCATCCGGGCCGGGCCTATCTCGCGCTGGCAGTGTATTTCCGTCACGAGGGCGTCGCTGCCGAGAAGGCGAGCCCGATGCTGCGCAGCCTCGCCGGACCACGCCTGTTCGAGCGCGCCCGGCTCCTCGGCGCGCTCCTGCGCATCGCCTTCCCGGTCTCGGCGGGGATGGAGGGAGCCCTGGCGCGCCTGCCCCTCCTCTTGGACGATCGACGGGTGACCCTGACCCTGCCGGCGGACCTGGCCGCGCTCCCCGGAGACCGCCTCCTCAACCGCGTCCGCAGTCTCGGTCGGATTCTGGGGATGGAGGGGCGGATCGCCTGTCCCTGACGTTTTGAAAACAAGCGCCGCCGGGCAGGCCTCTCGACACGAGGGGTTCTCAGGACAACGGCCGTGAACGGCGCGGGCTCACGTGCGAGACCTGTCACCGCACAAGGCGAGTAGTCCCCTTATAGACGTTGTTGCTGCAATTCGCGGTCGGATTCGCGGCGCGATACTTCGAGTCGTTGTCGAGTTCGAGGCGGGACACGATGATACGAATGCAATTGGCCTCCCATACGACGTCGTTCTCGAACTCGACCTGACTGCTGGGGGCATAGATCGTCCCTTCGGCCGAGGCACCGAACTTCGAGTAGATGTCGTGATCGTGGGTGTTTCTTTTGTCCGACCAGAGAACGATCCCCGCGTAAGGTCCCGTCGTCGGGGCCTTCAGCTCGAAGCTCGTCTTGCTGTGGAAGAAGATATCGCTCCCCAGCCCATCCATATAGATGATTACGTCATTGCCTTTGATCGAAGCCCCGTTCTTCAGCGTGAGCGGTCCCTTGATGACATAGACTCCTGGTGATAAAGTCACGGACGCATCGTCGATCGTTAAGCCTTTGCAGAAAGCAAAGCTTGGTTCGATCGTTTTCGCTACCGTATCTTTATTGATCAACTTGGCACCCCCGCAAGTCTCGTTGACCGGAGGAGCCAGCGACGCATAAGGATCTGCGACCAGTACGGCTCCCGTCATGGGAGCGGGTCGTACAGTTGCCGTGCTGTGCATGCCGACCCCGCCGACGACGCGGATGCTGCTGACGTTGACGTAAGACGAGCTTCCGATCTCCAACGCGGAATGATGCTTCGAGTTGACCTGCACGCCACAATCCGGCGCATCGATCTGTGCTCCGGGATCGATGTCGAAAGCATTGGAATGATCCGGATGGAGGATCAGGATGCACATCGGATTGGCGAGTGCGATCGCGCTCGCGGAGATCTCCCAGAAATCAGAGCCGAAGAGCTTCGCGAACGAGGTCTTGAAGCTGTTTCCCTTGGCCGTCGTTCGCGATGCCGTGACGCGTACGGCATTGGCGTTCTCGTCGACGGTGAAGGCGCCGTTTTCCCACTTTCCGAACTCCAGATCGGCATTGGTGACGAGTTGATCGACGGTCGGCCGGTTCTGCCGCGCATAGAGCTGCGCCGTCGCCAGGGCCGCGCTCCGGTCCGCCGCCCCGATGTAGCTGGCCGTGGCGAGAGCCGCGGCCTCGGCGCTGGTCATGAGAGTATTCTTCTCGAGGACCGCCGCTCCGAAATCGATGACGAGCCCCCCGACCCCCACCATCACCGGTAGGACGAAGGCAAAGATCAGGGCGACGTTTCCGCCGCGGCCTGCCGAAAAGGCGCGGATATGGGAGGGGCAGAGTTTCATCATTCCGCCAGACTGCGCATGACGGCCCGCGACGTGACGCCGGCCGAAAAACCGCCGAACGGTGTGATCTTGGCCATTTCGGCCTTGGTGATCTCAATGGTGACGACGACATCCCGGTCGGCTTCGTCCCCTTTGGTGGCGGGATCGATATTGGCCGTTGCGACGACGCCGGGATCGTCCAGAGAATGAGATTCAGCGAACTGCTTTGCCTCCGCGGCGGTCATGTATCCCACCGCCACGCCACGTGCGGCCTCCCGCGCATAGGTCGAGATTGTGGTGTGGGTCCGTATAAAGATTGCGACGGTAAAGAATGCCCCCAGCATCAGAAGCAGAACGGGTACGATCAAGGCGAACTCGACCGCCGATACACCTTGGCGATCCATGATGAGGGATCGAGTTTGCCGAAAAAGTCCGCCAACTCCGCCGGTCCATACCATGCTAAGATACGCTCTGCTATCGAGTATCAAACTCATCCAGCATAAACACAGAATTGTTAATTAGTTTATCTTGATTAAGAGATGCTTTGTAGGCAAAAGTAGAATCTATTATGTAGTCAGCCGCCGTGGTGGGAGCCGAAATTCCGCCATGCCGATGCGGTCAGGCGATCGCGTCGCAAGGGAGCCGGCGCCGAACGGGCCTGTCAGGGGAGCCCTGTCGGGACACAAGCTGGCCGAACGGCCTAGTCACCCCCCCGGAGAGGTCCAATACGGGCAGCCTCCGTCATTGCCGTCGTCTTCACGAGGCGACGACCGGAAATTCCGGCCGCTGCCTCGGTGTCTTCACGCCGGCCTGTCGGCGAAGATCGACTTCTTGACGATGGCGTGGACGCCCCAATTGCCGTCCACCACCTGGGTGATGCCAAAATCGACGGCGATGGACATGAGCGAGATCGCCTCGTCCTCGGTGAGCCCCTTCGCCTGCATCAGGAAGGATCGCATCTTACGGAAGGCGTCGCGCATGGCGAGGTCGATGGAGGATTTGGCGAAGATCTCGCTCTGCGCCTCAGGGCCGAGATCGGCGAGGTAGTTCGGGTAACTGAAGCCGGACAGCACCCAATCCTCTGACGTCTCGATCATCGGGAAATCGAGGGATTCGAGCGCGGTACCGGCCAGGTCGGCCTTCTTGTGCAGGATGAACTGGAACGTGCCGGTGAGCGAGCATTCGATGGCCGTGCCGCAAAGCTCGGAATCGCCCTGGCTCGCATGCGGGTCGCCCACCGAGAAAAGGGCGCCCGGCACTGCCACCGGGTAATACATCGTCGCGCCCTTGCCGATGCGCCAATTGTCGATATTGCCGCCGGTGTAGCTCGGTGGAATCGAGTTCACCATGTCGGCTTCCTTGGGCGCGAGGCCCATCGTGCCGAAATGCGGGCGGATCGGCACGCGCACGCCCTTGAGCACGTCGAAGTTGCGCTGTGTCTTGGTGTGGTCGACGGGGATGCCTGGATAATCGATGGTCGGATGCGCTACGCCGAATGGATCGGTGACGCCGGGCCAGCGAAAATTGTAGACCGCCTTCGCCCAATCGCGCGCGCCGGTAGCGTCGACCTCGTAGATGGTGACGACCTCGCGCGACCGGTCCCCGGTGATCATGTCCTTGTAATGGTAGCCCCACCAGGCGGCGGCGTTGCTGCCGAAGCTGCGCCCTTTGAAGGCGGGGTTGGCGCAGGGGCGCGGCGCCACGTCGAGGATGCGGACCTCCAGCACATCGCCGGGCTCGGCGCCTCGGATCGCCACCGGGCCAGTGCAGATATGCACGCCGAGCCCTCCGCCCGGTCCGAGCGGGCCGGTCTCCGGTCCGGCGCCCCGGCGGGCCACGCCCTTCTTCTCCTTGGTCCAGAGGAATACGCTCTCGGCACCGGGATCTCCCGTCACCATGCGCTCGGCATCGTCGTTGGCGTGGTGGGTCAGGGTCTCGATCGTGACGTAGTCGCCGGAGGCGATCTCGACTTGGGGCTTCAGCAGCTTCGAGAAATAACCCCAATGCACCGTCTCGGCCGTTGCCGGCAGGTGGTAATGCGCCGTTTGTTTGATGCCCTTGGCACTGGCTTGCGCCAGGGCGGGGCCGACGAGGGACAAGCCGCCTGCGGCCAGTGCCGCGGCACCTCCAGTCGCGACGAATCCGCTCTTGAGAAAGGCACGCCGCTCGAGTGCGAGATCGCCGAGGAACCGCTGCCGATGTTCGGCGAAATGCGCGCAGTTGGGATCGTCACCGAGGCACATGGACTTCTCCGATGGGAAGGCTCGTCCTGAGTCCTGTATGCAATCCGTCGGCCAAGGAGTTTCCTCCGGATTGGGCGGCTGCTTCGGCGCCATGGGCCCGGCCATCGCCTACGGCGAGCGACAAGCCTGATCCTATCCCCAAGCGACAGGGACACGACAAAAAGGCCCCCGGACCATTCGATCCGGGGGCCTTTGCGATGACGATGCCGGAAGGTTCGAGACGACCGGCCAGGGCGTCCTATTCCGAGAGCGGGGTCACTCCCGGCTCGGCCGCGGCCGCCCTCGATTCCACGGAGGTCGCTTGCGCTTCCACCACCGCTGCAGCCGTGACGTTGACGATGCCCCTCGCCGTCACGGAGGGCGACAGGATGTGAGCGGGCTTCGCCGGTCCGATCAGGAGCGGCCCCACCGGGAGAGCGTCGGCGAGGACCTTCGAGAACTGGAAGGCGATGTTGGCCGCATCGAGATTGGGGAAGATCAGCACGTTGGCCGCACCCTTGAGGGGTGAACCCGGCAGCACCCGATCACGGATCAGGTCGGACAGGGCACTATCGGCCTGCATCTCGCCATCCACCTGAAGTTCGGGCTTGCGAGCCTGGATCAGGCCCAGCGCGGTGCGCATCTTGATGGCCGAGCGGGAATCGGACTGGCCGAAATCCGAATGGCTCAGAAGAGCGATCTTCGGCGTCATGCCGAACCGCGAGACATGCCCGGCGCAGGCCACCGCGACATCGGCGATTTCCTCGGCGGTCGGATCCGGACGGACATGGGTATCGGCCAGGAAGAACGCGCCCTTCTTCGTGATGACGAGGCTCATGGCGGCAAAGTCGAGCACGCCCGGCGCGAGACCGATCACGTCGCGGATCACCCGCAGACGTGTCTCGAACCGGCCCTCCAGGCCGCAGATCAGCGCATCCGCCTCGCCCCGGCGCACGGCGACCGCACCGATCACCGTGGAATTCGTCCGCACCAGGGTGCGGGCGGCGTCCGGGGTGATGCCGCGCCGGCCCGCCGCCTCGAGATAGGTGGCGACATAGTCCCGGTAGCGCGGATCGTCTTCGGGATCGATCAGGTCGAAATCGGTGCCCTGCTTGATCGAGAGCCCGAAGCGCTTGATCCGGGTCTCGATGACACGCGGGCGGCCGACCAGAATGGGCCGGGCCACCTGATCCTCGACGATGGCCTGGGCGGCGCGGAGCACACGCTCGTCCTCGCCTTCGGCGTAGATGACGCGCTTGGGCGCTTCCTTGGCCTTGGAGAAGATCGGCTTCATGATGAAGCCCGAGCGGTGGACGAACCGGTCGAGGCTGTCGGCATAGGCCTGGATGTTCTCAAGCGGACGGCCGGCGACGCCGGAATCCATCGCGGCCTTGGCCACGGCCGGCGCGATCCGCAGGATCAGGCGCGGATCGAACGGGCTCGGGATCAGCGAATGCCGGCCGAAGGGCCGGGCCTCGCCGCCATAGGCGCGGGCGACCACGTCGGACGGCGTCTCGCGGGCGAGCGCGGCGATGGCCTTCACGGCGGCCTGCTTCATTTCCTCGTTGATCGAGGTGGCGCCGACATCGAGGGCGCCCCGGAAGATGTAGGGGAAGCAGAGGACGTTGTTGACCTGATTGGGGAAGTCCGAACGCCCGGTGCAGATCATCGCGTCGGGGCGCTTCTCCTGCGCCAGGTCCGGCATGATCTCGGGGTAGGGGTTGGCCAGCGCCATGATCAGCGGCTTCTCGGCCATCTTCTCCAGGTATTCGGGCTTCAGCACGCCACCGGCCGAGAGGCCGATGAACACGTCGGCACCCGGAATGACCTCGGCCAGGGTCCGGGCCTCGGTCTCCTGCGCGTAGACGTCCTTCCAGCGATCCATCAACTCGGTGCGGCCCTTGTAGACCACGCCCTTGATGTCGGTGACCGTGATGTTCTCGACACGGGCCCCGAGCGACACGAGCAAGTTCAGGCAGGCCAAAGCCGCCGCGCCCGCGCCCGAGGTCACGATCCGGACATCCGGAAGCTGCTTGCCGGCGAGTTCGAGGGCGTTGAGCACACCCGCCGCGACGATGATCGCCGTGCCGTGCTGGTCGTCGTGGAAGACGGGGATGTTCATCCGCGCCCGACACTGCTCCTCGACCTCGAAACACTCGGGAGCCTTGATGTCCTCGAGGTTGATGCCGCCGAAGGTCGGCTCGAGGGAGCAGACCACGTCCACGAGCTTCGACACGTCGGTCTGGTCGACCTCGATATCGAACACGTCGATATCGGCGAACTTCTTGAACAGGACGGCCTTGCCCTCCATCACCGGCTTCGAGGCCAGCGGGCCGATATTGCCCAGGCCGAGCACGGCGGTCCCGTTGGTCAGCACGGCGACCAGGTTCTGGCGGATGGTGAGGTTGGCCGCCTCCTGCGGATCCTCGTAAATCGCCATGCAGGCGGCGGCGACGCCGGGCGAGTAGGCCAGCGCCAGATCTCGCTGGTTGCCCAGCGGCTTCGTCGCCTGGATCTCGAGCTTTCCGGGCCGGGGTAGACGATGGTAGACGAGGGCTCCGGACTTGAGATCGTCAGACATATTGTCGCCCATGAGCCTCACTCCCTCACTGACGGGCCTTTTCGGCTCCGCCGGACTCTCCCGCCGGACGTCGGGATGCGTTGGTTGACGTCCCTGTTGCACCGCCTGCGGAGTGGGCGCAACCCGCACAACCAAACCCGAATCCACCTCGAGAAATTGGTGAAAACTTACGGTTTCTCCATCGGGGAATACTCCTATGGCCGTCCCAAAGTGCGGTTCCCGGAAGCTGGGCGGCACCTTACGATCGGGCGGTATTGTTCCATCGCCGACAAGGTCGAGATCCTTCTCGGGGGCGGGCATCGCCTCGACTGGGCGACCACCTATCCTTTCGCCGCCATGGCGGGGCTGTGGCCGGGGGTGGACGCATCGGTCGATGACCAGGCATCACGCGGCGACGTGACGATCGGCAGCGACGTCTGGCTCGGCTCCGGTTGCCTGATCCTGTCGGGCGTCACCATCGGACATGGAGCGGTGATCGGGGCCCATGCCGTCGTCTCCCGCGACGTGCCGCCCTATGCGGTGGTCGTCGGCAATCCCGGCCGGGTGGTGCGCTCCCGCTTCGATCCGGGTCTGGTGGCGGGCCTGTTGGAGACGGCTTGGTGGGAGCTCGATCCCGCAACGATCCGCCCGCTCGTGCCGCTGCTCCAGAGCGATCGTGTCGCCGAGTTGATCGCGGCCGCGCGCGCGGCGCGGGCGGCCGGCGTTGCGGGCGCCGCCTGAATCCCTTACCCGGACTGTTTCATACCCACACTGACGATCGATCGACTTCAAGGCACAGACGATGTCCGACACGCCTCCCGACCGCCTCGCGGTGAACCCCAACAGCCCGTTCTACAACGAGGCCATCCTCGAACGCGGCATCGGCATCCGTTTCAAGGGCGTCGAGAAAACCAATGTCGAGGAATACTGCGTCAGCGAGGGCTGGGTCCGCCTGTCGGCCGGCAAGACCCTGGATCGGGCCGGCAACCCGATGACGGTGAAGCTGAAGGGCCCGGTGGAGCCCTATTTCCGGGACGACGCAGCGGAAGGCTGAAGGCGGTCAACCCGACGCCGTGTCCAATGGGAACGGCACCGGCTCCCTGATCGCGGGACCTTCACCGCGATCCGGCGGGCCTTAGCCCTCCCGCTTCCGGCATTCTCCCGCGTAATTCCGCAGGGCCTCCGTCACCAGAGCGTCGATCTGACTTTCTGTCTTCGGCTGGCGGATGACGAGGCTCGTCACCGAATCCGGATGGTTCGCCCGCTGCTTCGGGGTTCGCGCATGGTTCGAGACGCGCAGGGCGAAGACGCTGCCCTCCGGCTTGAGATAGACGCTGTCGCCGCGCGTGTTGCGGGCGACAATCAGGAAGCCATGTGACGCGACGCCGGCCACGGCGCGTGCCAGGGCGTCCGTTGGATTGAGCAGGGTCATGCCAGCCCTTCCTGTGCGAGAGCCGTGCGGCCACGGATAGCGGCGAGGGCGCCCGCGGCCGAACCGGCATAGCGTTCGAGCAATTGCCGGCGGAAGCTCAAGGAGGCCAGAGCTGCCTTCGGGGCGTTCACGGCAAGCATCCGGGAGCTCGGATCGGGCAGACCATATTTGCGTGAAACGTAGGCCCGTGACCAGGCCTGGTGCCAGCGGGTGCGGAAGACCCGGCCCGGCTCAGGCGCGGACGAACGCCCACGCCCATGCAGGGCGAGCGCCCCGTGAACATGGACCAGGGAGCGACCGGCATCGGCGACCCGGCGACACAAGTCGTCATCTTCATAGAACAGGAAGATGTTCGGATCGAACCCGCCCAGGTCGAGGAACAGGTCGCGCCGGATCATCAGGCAGGCGCCCGACAGGAAGGGCGCACAGGCATCGCCCTCGGGCAAGGCGCGGTTGCCCGGCGGATTGGTCAGATAGGGCGCGAGCAGCGAGCGCGGCTGGTAGAAGAAGCGCCCGTCCGGCTCCATCAGGCGCGGCGCCAGCAGCCCCGCATCGGGATACGCGGCGGCGGCCCGCAGCAGGGCATCGATCGCTCCTGCCTGAACCACGATGTCCGGGTTGAGAATGAGCACGCGCTCGGCACGCTCGGCGGCCCGGATCCCGATGGTATTGGCCCGACCGTAGCCCTCGTTGCGGAGGTTGCGGACCACTTTTGCGCCGGCCGCCTCGGCGACGCTCGCCGAGGCATCACGGCTCGCATTGTCGACCACGACGGCAGGCACATGCTCCGCCGCCAGGGCCGCGAGGCACGACGGAAGCGCATGGGCGCTGTCATGGGCGACGACGATGGCGACGAGGGAAGGCATCGTGGCCGGACGCGCAGAGGTTCCTCAGCCCTGCTTCTCCGGCAGGTTGAGACGGATGTGGAGCTCGCGCAGCTGCTTCGGAGTCGCCTCGGCAGGGGCGCCCATCATCAGATCCTCGGCGCGCTGGTTCATCGGGAACAGCACCACCTCGCGCAGGTTCTGCTCGCCGCAGAGCAGCATGACGATGCGGTCGATTCCCGGTGCGATGCCGCCGTGCGGCGGGGCGCCGAGTTTCAGGGCATTGAGCATGCCGCCGAACTTCTCCTCCAGCACCTCCTGGCCGTAACCGGCCAGACCGAAGGCCTTCTCCATCACCTCGGGGCGGTGGTTACGGATCGCGCCGGAGGACAGCTCCGTGCCGTTGCAGACGATGTCGTACTGGAACGCCTTGATGCCGAGGATCTTCTCGGACTCGCTCGGATCGAGGGCGAGGAACTCCTCGCGGTCGAAATTCGGCATCGAGAACGGGTTGTGGGAGAAGTCGATCCGCTTCTCGTCCTCGTTCCACTCGTACATCGGGAAGTCGGTGATCCAGCAGAACGCGTACTGATCCTTGTCGGAGAGGTTCAGCTCGTCCGCGATGCGGATGCGGGCCTTACCGGCCAGAGCCGCGGCCTTCGCCTCGGTGCCGGCGGAGAAGAACACGGCGTCGCCGGCCTTCGTGCCGGTCTTTTCGCGGATGAGGGCCTGGATCTCCGAAGGGATGAACTTGGCGATCGGGCCCTTGCCGGTGACCGTGCCGTTGTCGTCCTCGAAGATGATGTAGCCGAGGCCCGGCGCGCCCTCGGTGCGGGCGAAGTCGTTGAGCTTGTCGAAGAACGAGCGCGACTGCGTCGCCGCCCCCGTCGCCGGGATGGCGCGAACCACGCCGCCGGACTTGATCACGCCCTTGAAGGCCTTGAACTCGACCTCGTCGCGAGCGAATTCGTCCGTCACGTCGGCGATGATCAGCGGATTGCGAAGATCGGGCTTGTCGACGCCGTATTTCAGCATCGCCTCGGCATAGGGGATGCGCGGGAAGGTCTCGGTGACCCGCTTGCCTTCGGCGAATTCCTTGAAGACGTCGCGCAGGACCGGCTCCACCGACTGGAACACGTCCTCCTGGGTGACGAAGCTCATCTCGATGTCGAGCTGGTAGAACTCGCCCGGCGAGCGGTCGGCGCGGGCATCCTCGTCGCGAAAACACGGCGCGATCTGGAAGTAGCGGTCGAAGCCGGCGATCATCGTCAGCTGCTTGAACTGCTGCGGCGCCTGCGGCAGCGCGTAGAACTTGCCGGGATGCACGCGGGACGGCACCAGATAGTCACGCGCGCCTTCCGGGCTGGAGGCGGTGAGGATGGGTGTCTGGAACTCGAAGAAGCCGCCCTCGCGCATGCGGCGGCGGAGCGAATCGATGATCGCGCCGCGCTTCATGATGTTGGCGTGCAGCTTGTCACGGCGAAGATCGAGGAAGCGATACTTGAGCCGCGTCTCCTCCGGGTATTCCTGGTCGCCGAAGACCGGCACCGGCAATTCGCCGGCGGGGCCGAGAACCTCGATGTCGTCGATATAGACCTCCACCGTTCCGGTGGGCAGGTCGGCATTCTCGGTTCCCGCAGGGCGCGTGCGCACGCGGCCGTCGATGCGGATCACCCATTCCGAGCGGGCGAGGTTAGCGGTCTTGAACGCCTTCGAATCGGAGTCGACCACGCATTGGGTGCGACCGTAATGGTCGCGCAGATCGATGAAGAGCACGCCGCCATGATCGCGGATGCGATGGCACCAGCCGGAAAGGCGAACGGTCTCGCCGACGTCGGACGGGCGGAGCGCCCCGCAGGTATGGGTACGATAACGGTGCATGACGGGCTCTTCAGATTGAGCGGCGCACCATTCACGCGAGGGCGGGCAAGTCAAGGCGAAGGCGATCTTACGCCACGCGGCGGAGCCCGTAGGCGGGAGCGGGGACGAGCCCGGAACGGGCATCGTCGAGGCCCTGGAGACGAGGGCGGGACCTTTCGGAAACGAGGGTGAATCCCCATATCAGCTCCATGAATGCAAACGCATTTTTCGATATTCTGAACGAGGCTGCCGCCGCTCCTGCCGAACGCCGGAAGACTGCCGAACAGGGCGAACACAAGCCCGGCGCGTGGCAGGTTCTGCCGCTCGAAGGCCGCTACGAGATCGTCTACGAGGATTCCCGTGGCCTCTGGAGCACGCGGAGCCTGAGCGCGCGAGAGTTGAGGCTCGGACCCGGCCGGACGCTGCTGGGCGGTATCGACCGCGCACGCGGCGGCTATCGCGGCTTTCGGGTGGACCGGATCCGGCGCCTGTCCGAGGAAGGCGGCCCCCGGATGAATGCCGGCATCCTCGACTGGCTTCTCGCCCGTGCCGAGGCCCAGAGGCGCGAGCGTGCCGAACTGGTGCGCAGCCTCGCTCGCCGGAACCGGTCCCGCAAGCGTGCCGCCTGACGAGGCAAGTGCAGCACGGGATGTCGGGGATAGGCGCGCGCGGCGCGAGATACGATCTCGCCTCACGCGTCAACCTCCGATATAGCCGGCTCTCATGGACCTCATAGCTACCACGCCGGCCCTCGCCGAGGCTTGCAGCCGTTTCGCCGGACAGCCGTTCGTTACCGTCGACACGGAGTTCATGCGGGAGACGACCTACTACCCCAAGCTCTGCCTCATCCAGATGGCGGGGCCGGACGGGTCGGGCGTGCTCGTCGACCCGTTGTCTCCCGATATCGACCTCGCGCCATTCTTCGCGCTGATGGCCGACGAGAGCGTGGTCAAGGTGTTCCACTCGGCACGCCAGGATCTCGAGATCATCTGGCTGCTCGGCGGGCTGCTGCCGCAGCCGTTCTTCGATACGCAGGTCGCCGCCATGGTCTGCGGCTACGGCGACTCGGTCTCCTACGAGCAGCTGGTCAACGACGTCGCCAAGGCCAAGATCGACAAGTCGTCCCGCTTCACCGACTGGTCGCGCCGTCCGCTCTCGGACGCCCAGTCGAGCTACGCCCTCTCCGACGTGACCCATCTGGTGACGATCTACGAGGTGCTGGCCGGCAAGCTTCTCTCCACCGATCGCGGCGAGTGGCTCGACGAGGAAATGAGCGTCCTGACCTCGCCGGAAACCTACAAGGCCGACCCGGCCCAGGCCTGGCGCCGGCTCTCGGGCCGCATGCGCAAGCCGCGCGAGATCGCGGTTCTGGCCGAGGTGGCGGCTTGGCGCGAACGCGAGGCCCAGACCCGCAACGTGCCGCGCGGGCGAATCCTCAAGGACGAGGCGGTGATCGACATCGCCACCTCCGCGCCTCGCAGCGTCGAGGCCCTGGGACGCCTCCGCTCGATCCCGGCGGGTTTCGAACGCTCGCGCACCGGAGCCGACATCCTGGCCGCCGTGGAGCGCGGCTTTCAGCGTGACCTCTCCGAGATCGCCTTGCCCGAGCGCAGCCGGGGCCGGGGCGGCAACGGCGCCGTGGTCGAATTGCTGAAGGTCCTGCTCAAGGCGGTCTGCGAGGCCGAGGACGTGGCGCCCAAGATCGTCGCCACGATGGATGACCTCGAAGCGATCGCGGAAGACGACGAGGCCGACATCGCGGTGCTGCAGGGATGGCGCCGGACGCTGTTCGGCGAGAAGGCGCTTGCCCTCAAGGCAGGCCGCCTGGCCCTCTCGGCCCAGGGTGGGCGGATCGTGGTGCGCGCGCTGGATTGATCCAGGCCTCGCGTCCCCCCCGCCTGGGGAAGGGGAGCCGCATGCGCGGCTCGCCCGTCCTCAATTCGCCTTCGCGCTGACGTCCAACCTGTCGAGCACGGCACCCGGCGTCGGGGCCGCACTGAATTCGAGCATGCCGATGCCGCCGGCATTCTTCGCCTTGGCGCTGAGCAGGAACGTGCCCGGCCGGGTCACGAACTGGCCCAGAGCCGCGCCGATGGCCTTGGCGCCGGCGGAATTGCCGAGGATCGCCGGAACGCCGAACGTGGTCGCGGTCACGTATTCCTGGGTCAGTTCCTCCGGCTTGAGGCTCAGGCTCTTCGACTGAGAGGCGATGAAGCGCTCGAACAGGCCGCTATTCTCGATCCGCAGGTCGAGGGTCTTGGCAGTCGCCCCCAGCATGGCGAAGGTCGAGACGCTCGGATCCGGGTCGAACACCGCCGGGCCGATACCGCCCAGGATGCCGTTGACCTTCACGCTGCCCATGTCCTTGCCCGACACCGACACCTCGCTGAAGGAGAGTTCCTTGGCGGCCTCGTTCCAGGCCGTGTCGGCGACGACGTTCAGGTCGAGGTCGCGATAGCCGTAAGCGCCGAGGGAGCCGAGCCCCGGAATTCCGGCCACCGCCGTAGCGGGCAGGGTGAGTCCCGAGAGGGTGGCCCGGCCGGTGGTCGGCAGGCCGTCGCGCAGCGGCCCGAAGGCGAAGGCACCGTCACGCAGGCCGATCTGCGTGGGAGCCGTCGCGACGGGGGGGAGCGCGGGAGCAGCAGCGGGCTTGCCAGCAGAATTGCCGGGGGGCTTCGGCGCGGCGGGTGCCCCGTCCGGCGGCAGGTCGAGGCGCAGGTCCTTCACTGCCAGGGTGCCGAGCACCGGAGTCATCTGCCGCAGATCCGCTTCGGTCGGCTCCCCGGCCTGAGCCGAGAGCTTCCGCATGGCCGCCACGGTCGGAGCGAAGGAGAAGCCCGCGAAGGACATACGCGAGAGCTTGCCACTGGCTTCGCCCGCCGTGAAGCCGAGATCCTCGAAGGTCAGGTTTCCGGAGGTGAAGGCCATGCGTCCCATGGTTATCGCCATGGGTTCACCGTCATGGGTCTGATTGACCGTGAGCCCGCTGGCCTGGAACGAGCCGACGGAGAACCCGTCCATCAGGTCCGCCACGGTTCCGAGGATCCGCGCCTTGTCGGCGGAGGCGGGCTGTGTCGGGTCCACACGGGACATCGCCTCCAGCGCGCCCGTCCATGTCGCGGGAATCTGTCGGCCGCTGACGTCGCTACCCTCGAGACGGGCGATCTTCACCAGAGTGCCCTCGGCCTCCATCACAATGTCGGCGGCCGAGAAATTGCCGTAGATCCGGAGCATCGGGCTCTTGGCTTCGCCTGCCTCGCCGTAAAGCCGCGCCATCGCGGCGAGATCGACGTCCTTCATGTCGATGCGGCCGTAACTGGCGCTGTGTCTCGCCTCACCCCCATCCTCCGCCGCCGTCACCCCAGCGGCACTCGCCTGGGCGATACGGCCGCCGCGCACGTCCTTGGCCGTCACGTCGCGATAGGTCGCCGTCTGGGCCTTGGTACCGATCCGGGTCTCGGAACGAAGCTCCGGGATCACGATGCTGGCAGCATCGAACTTGGCCAGACGCGCGGCCAGAGGCTCGGGGCCGGATTTCAGGAGAGCGAGCAGATCGTCCTTCGTCAGACGCGTACCGCTGACGATGACCTGCGGTGCGGTGAGGGTCGTACCACCGAACGTCATCGTCACGTTCTGGAGCGTGACGTCCTGCACGGCGGACGCCGCCTCCTGGGCCGTGGCCGGCAATGGGCCCATCGGGCCACCTCCGCCAAGGGCAAGGAGGGCACAGACCGAAAGGCTGGCCGCCCGCATGAGGAAGGGACGGCCTTGTGGGACGTTCATGAGCAGATCCGGGGCGCTGCGGAAAAGGCGCTTCGTGCAACGGTGCCGCGCCGAACCGCATCCGTGCCGCAGTTTCCGCGGCGAGGCAATCGCGCTGCCGCACGCCGCGATGTGACGGAAAGACGATGGCTCAGAGCGAGAACGACGTACCGCAGCCGCAGGAGGCCGTGACCTGAGGGTTCTCGATCTTGAAGGACTGGCCGATCAGGTCGTTGGCGAAATCGATGGTCGAGCCGCTCATGTATTCGAGGGACACAGGGTCGACGAGGACGGTCGCGCCATCCCGTTCGATCACCATGTCGTCATCGGCGCGGGAGCGCTCGATGTCGAAGGCATAGGAGAAGCCCGAGCAGCCGCCACCATTGACGCTGATCCGCAGGGACGCACCGGGAGGCTCGGTCCCCATGATCTCGTTGATGCGCTTGGCCGCGCGGGGGGTCAGGGTAATGTCGGCCATCGTGATGCTCTTGGGTTCTCGTCGATTGCCAGAAGCGCTAGCCCACACAAGATATGCGCCGTAGAGACGCGCTGCAACGCGGTAGGAGCCTGGCGCGCAATGACGGGTTCGGGAGGTGACGTGCGGCACAGGGGCGAACGCTGGCGGGCGCGCTACGCCACCGATCCGGCAGCCACGCGCGGGCGGCTGATCCCGGAGGCGGTCTCGCCCACCCGCAGCGACTTCCAGCGCGACCGCGACCGGATCATCCATTCGGCCGCCTTCCGGCGCCTGAAGCACAAGACCCAGGTCTTCGTCCATCACGAGGGCGACCATTACCGGACCCGCCTCACCCATACGCTCGAAGTCAGCCAGATCGCACGGGCCCTCGCCCGTGCCCTCGGCCTCGACGAGGATCTCGCGGAGGCGCTGGCGCTGTCCCACGACCTCGGCCACACCTGTTTCGGGCATACCGGCGAGGACGCCCTCGATGCGCTGACGAAAGGCCATGGCGGGTTCGACCACAATGCCCAGGCGCTGCGCATCGTGACCCGGCTCGAGCGGCGCTATGCCGGATTCGACGGGCTCAATCTCGCCTGGGAGACCCTGGAGGGCCTCGTCAAGCACAACGGGCCTCTGCTGACGCCCGAGGGAGCCCCGACCGCGCGCTGGGCCGAGCGGGGGATTCCCGCCGCGATCCTCGAATACGACGCCGTTCACGATCTCGAACTCGGCCGCTTCGCCGGACCGGAAGCGCAGGCGGCGGCGCTGGCCGACGACATCGCCTATGACAGCCACGACCTCGATGACGGCCTGCGCGCCGGTCTGTTCGAACTCTCCGACCTGGAAGAGGTGCCGTTCCTCGCCAAGCTGATGGAGGAGATCGACGCCCTGCATCCGGGGCTGGAACCCTCGCGAAAGATCCACGAACTGGCGCGTCGCGTCATTACCCGCTTCGTCGAGGACGTGATCGCGGAGAGTACGCGCCGGATCGAAGTCCTGGCGCCGATGTCGGTAGAGGACATCCGTGGTGCATCGGCACCGGTCGTCGCCTTCTCACCGGCGCTGGCGGAGGCGGACACGACGATCAAGCGCTTCCTCTACGCGCGGATGTACCGCCACCCGAGCGTGCTGGCGGTGCGGGCGCAGGCCGACATCATCGTCGCGGATCTGTTCGGCGCCTTCACGGCGAACCCGGCAGCCATGCCCGAGGAATGGCGGGTCGGGCTCGATGGCGCAGGGGGGGGGCGCATCGCCCGCCGGGTCGCCGACTACATCGCCGGCATGACCGACACTTACGCCGTGCTCGCCCACAAGCGCCTGTTCGCGACGACGCCGGACCTGCACTGGAGCCCGGAGAGCCGGGGCCTGCCGCTGGCGGAAGGATAGCGGCCGAGATTTCGGGACGATTCATGCGCATCTGCTTCATCGGCGACAGTTTCGTGAACGGGGTCGGTGACGACACCTGTCTCGGATGGACGGGCCGTCTCTGTGCCGAGGCCCGCCGCGCCGGCTGGGACGTCACGCATTACAATCTGGGAATTCGCCGCGACACCAGCCTCGACATCCACCGCCGCTGGAGAAGCGAGGCCGAAGCCCGGCTGCCCGAGGGGCTGGACGGCCGGCTTGTCTTTTCGTTCGGCGCAAACGACTGCACGCTCGTCGATGGCCGAATCCGCGTCCCTCATGACCGCTCCCTCGACACGGCGGAGAAGATTCTCGGAGACGCCGCCGGTTGGCGAAGAACCCTGATGATCGGTCCGCTTCCCGTCTGCGACGATCCAGCGACGGATGCGCGAATTCAGGCTCTGTCGCGCGACATCACTCCTCTTTGCGCCCGACTCGATGTCCCGTTCCTGCCGGTCTTCGGCATGGCGACAGAATCCGACGCATGGACCAGCGAGGCTGCAGCGGGGGACGGAACGCACCCCAATGCCAAAGGCTACGCGGCTCTGGCCAGCGCCGTGTCCGACTGGGAAGCTTGGCGCGCCTGGTTCTGAATGTCCCTCACGGAACGTCCGATGTGCCGTTTTGAGCTGAGCGAGATCCGGCCGTGACGGGAGTTTGGCGACGCCTCGTGAAGCGCCGGGTCGATGAGGAGCCAGGAAGTGCGATGGGCGGCCTCCCGTGACACCTGCCTCCCGTGACACCTGCCCCCCGCGTTGGTATGCCGCCGCATTGAGGCGCAAGCCGTCGTGACGATGCGGCATGGCGCGAGCGGAATAGATATCCCATGAACATCTTCGCCACCTTCGAGGCGCGCGTGCGCGAAGCGCTCGAGAGCCTGACCCGGTCCGGGACGCTGCCCGAGGGGCTCGATCTCTCCCGCGTGGTGGTCGAGCCGCCGCGCGACGCCACGCACGGCGACCTCGCCACCAATGCCGCCCTGGTCCTCGCCAAGGAGGCCCGGACCAATCCGAAGGCGCTCGGGGAAGCGCTGGCGGCGGAGCTCCGGCAGGATCCCCGCGTGGTCGAGGCGAGCGTGGCCGGACCGGGCTTCATCAACCTGCGCCTGACGCCCGAGACCTATCACGAGGTCGTGCGTGCCGCGCTCGGCGAGGGCACCGAGTATGGCCGCGCCCGCATGTGCGGCGGCAAGGTCAACATCGAATACGTCTCGGCCAACCCCACCGGACCGATGCATGTGGGCCATGGTCGCGGGGCGGTATTCGGCGACGCGCTGGCGAACCTGCTCGTGGCGGCCGGCCGCGACGTGACGCGCGAGTACTACATCAACGATGCCGGCGCGCAGGTCGACGTGCTCGCCCGGTCCGCGTTCCTGCGCTACCGCGAGGCCCTGGGCGAAGAGGTCGGCCCTGTGCCCGAAGGCCTCTATCCCGGCGACTATCTCGTGCCGGTGGGCAAGGCGCTCGCCGAGAAGCACGGACGCGCGCTCCTCGACGCGCCGGAATCCGACTGGCTGCCGCAGGTGCGGGCGGATGCCATCGCCGCGATGATGGACCTGATCCGGGGCGATCTCGCCCGGCTCGGCATCCACCATGACGTGTTCTTCTCCGAAGCTACCCTCAAGGAGGCGGTGCCCGTCCTCCTGGCGGAACTCCGCGCAAAAGGTCTCGTCTACGAGGGCCGGCTTCCGCCGCCGAAGGGCCAGCTTCCCGAGGATTGGGAGGACCGCGAGCAGACCCTGTTCCGCACGGTGGAGTTCGGCGACGACGTCGACCGGCCGCTGCTGAAATCGGACGGCTCGTTCACCTATTTCGCCTCCGACATCGCCTATCACCGCGACAAGATCCGGCGCGGCGCCACGGACCTGATCGACGTCCTCGGGGCCGATCACGGCGGCTACGTCAAGCGCATGCAGGCGGCGGTGAAGGCGGTGAGCGACGGCGACGCCACTCTCGACGTCAAGCTGTGCCAGCTCGTGCGTCTCCTGCGATCCGGCGAGCCGGTGAAGATGTCGAAGCGCGCGGGCGAGTTCATCACCCTTGCCGAGGTGGTCGACGAAGTCGGCCGCGACGCGATCCGTTTCATGATGCTCTACCGCAAGAACGACGCGACCCTGGATTTCGACCTCGCCAAGGTGGTGGAGCAATCCAAGGACAACCCGGTCTTCTACGTCCAGTACGCCCATGCCCGCTGCGCCTCGGTGTTCCGGCAGGCAGGCGAGGCCATGCCGGACGAGGATTTTTCCGTCGCCGGCCTAGCCGACGCGGACCTGACGCTCCTTGCCGATTCCGCGGAAATCGAGATCATGCGGTTGATCGCCCAGTACCCCCGGGTGATCGAAGCGGCGGCTGCGGCGCACGAGCCACATCGTGTGGCATTCTACCTCTACGAGCTCGCAAGTTCCCTGCATGGTTTCTGGAACAAAGGCAAAGACCTGCCGCAATTACGGTTTATTAATCCAAACGACCGAAACTCGACACGGGCAAGACTGGCCCTCGTGGAGGCTTTGAGGGGCGTCGTCGCCTCCGGCCTCACGGTCTTGGGTGTCACCGCGCCGGATGAAATGCGGTGAGGTGATCTCGGCGTGAAGAGGAATGCTGCCATGACGACGAACGCTTCGCGAGCGCCTGTCGATTTCGACGCCTTCGCGCGTGACTTGCAGCCCACGACGCCGCCCCAGTCGCAGGCCCAGCCTGCGGCCAAGCCCGATCCGTTGGCCGAACTCGCCCGCATCGTCGGCCAGGACGATCCTTTCCGCGCGTTGCTGGAAGCGCGTGATTCCCGTGCCACCGCCGAGCCGCGAGCCCAGGGAGGACGCAGGGAACCGAGCTTCCACGACGAGGCACCGGCGGCTCCCGCAGGCTACGCCGCCGCGCCTTCGGGATACGCGCAGCATGCCCAGCATCAGGTCGAGCCCGAGCCGCAGGCCGCACACTCGGCACATCCGGCCGACGCGTTCGATCAGTATCTCGCCTCCGTCGACCACAGTGCCTATGTCGCCGGTCCTCAGGATCCGCACGGGTCCGAGGCTTACGCGCCGGAGCAGGACGACCGCCTCAATCGCGCGGCCGAGCGGCCCCGCCAGCGCAGCCGCCTCGTTTCCGTGGGCGCCGGCCTCGGCGTGCTGGTGGTCTGCGTCACCGGTGCGCTCACCTGGCGCAGCATGAATTCGAGCCACAGCGACGGCACCGTGCCGACGATCCTCGCCGACAAGGCTCCGCTGAAGATCGCACCGCAGAAAGCGGACGGCGTCGAGATCCCCGACCAGAACAAGCGGATCTACGACCGCAACGCCAAGGACGACCAGATCCACATCGTCAACCGCGAGGAGCAGCCGGTCGACGTGGCGCAGGCCGCCCGCTCGGCCCAGCGCGCCGGGGAGGGCGGCGCCACGCCGTCCACCGGACAGCAGGGCGGCAATACCGGTCCCCTCACCGAAACCCTCGGCGAGCCTCGCCGGGTGCGGACCGTGTCGGTGAAGCCGGATACGCCTCCGCCGCCGCCTCAGCGCGAAGCGCCCGTCGCCCAATCGGTGATCCCCACCATGACCCTTCCGGGTGACGGCGGTGGTTCGACCAATGCCTCGATGCATTCACGCGTCGGGAAGCTGCCGGCGACGACGCCCGCTCCCACCGAGGAAGCTTCGGCTCCTGAGCCGACCGCTCCCGCCTCTCGCGCGAAGGCCCCGCAGCGGGTAGCCGCCGTCGCCCCCGACGCGACCTCCGCCCTGCCGACGCCTGCGCCCGCCGCCTCGGCCTCCACCGCACCCGTGAGCGGTTACTCGGTCCAGCTCGGCGTACGCACCAGCGAAGCCGAAGCGCAGGCCGCGTTCAAGCAGATGCAGAGCAAGTTCAGCCAGCTCTCCGGCAAGCCCGCCCTGATCCGTCAGGCCGAGGTCAGCGGCAAGACGATCTACCGCGTCCGCGTCGGGCCCCTGGCCAAGGCCGAGGCGACTACCCTCTGCACCGAGTTGCAGGGCGCCGGCGGCCAGTGCTTCGTCGCCAAGAACTGAGCCTCGGGAACTGAGGGTCACGGCGGCGCTCAGGCGAGTGCCGCGAAGACGGCGAGAGACAGTGCCGGCTTGTCGCGGGTCCGTGACGCCTCGTTCGAGTACCGCCAGCGCGGGCGGAGCCGCCATCGTGAAGTGCAGGGACGGATGCCCCTCGGACAGTCCGTCCATCATCAAGCCGAGCAGCACATCCCATGACAACTCGCGCCCTGATCCTCGGCTGTGCCGGCCGGACTCTCTCGGACGAGGAGGCCGCGTTCTTTCGCGACGCGCAGCCCTGGGGCTTCATCCTGTTCAAGCGCAATATCGGCTCGCCGGACGAGGTGAGGGCGCTGACCGATGCGCTGCGCGCTACGACGGGCCGGGCCGATACGCCGATTCTGATCGACCAGGAAGGCGGACGGGTGCAGCGCATGGGACCGCCGCACTGGCCGTCTTATCCGGCCGGCGCCCGTTTCGGCCGCCTCAATGGATCGGGCACCGCCATGGCGCGCCTCGGCGCGCGGCTCATGGCGCATGATCTCGCCGCGGTGGGAATCAACGTCGATTGCGCGCCCGTCCTCGACGTGCCGGTGGCGGGAGCTCATGACATCATCGGCGATCGCGCCTACGGCACCGATCCGCACATTGTCATCGCTCTCGGACGGGCGGTGGCTGAAGGGTTGATGGAAGGCGGGGTCCTTCCGGTGATCAAGCACATTCCCGGTCACGGTCGCGCCGCCTGCGATAGCCACAAGGACCTGCCCGTGGTCGAGGCCGAGGGCGTCAGCCTGGCCTCGCACGATTTCGTGCCCTTCCGCGCCCTGGCCGACCTGCCGATGGCGATGAGCGCCCATGTGGTCTACGCAGCCCTCGATCCGCATCATCCCGCGACCCAGTCCAGCGTCGTCATCGGCCAGGTGATCCGTGGCCTCATCGGCTTCGACGGCCTGCTCATGACGGACGACCTTTCGATGAAGGCCCTCGACGGCAGCTTTCGCGAGAAGGCCGAGAAGGCCTTCGCCGCCGGTATCGATGTCGCCCTCCATTGCAACGGCGAGCGGCACGAAATGCAGGCCGTCCTGGAAGGTACGCCGATCCTATCCGGCGAGGCTTTGCGCCGGGCCGAGGCCGCCCTGGCCCGGCTCGCGCCGCGCGTGGAGTTCGATGTCGCCGAGGCCCGTTCGCGTTTCGAGGCTGGTCTTTCCGCCCACGCGTGAGGCCCGGACTGCCCCAGCGTTTCGGGCGAGTGCCGCCATGGCGCGCTGCACAATTGTCTCAGATGCCTCAAATGCCTCAGCGCGAGACCGTGCGGTTCTTGTGTTCGCTCCCCGCCATCCTTAGGTTCCCGACAATCCGTCGTGAGAGGGCGTCGCTGGGCTGGCGACAGCATGGGCGCAGGAGTTTGCCATGGGCAGCATGAGTATCTGGCACTGGATCATCGTCGCGGGCATCGTGATGCTGCTGTTCGGGCGCGGCAAGATCTCGGACCTGATGGGCGACGTCGCCAAGGGCATCAAGGCCTTCAAGAAGGGCATGGCCGAGGACGAGACCCCGACCGGACAGGCCCCGGCCGTTCCGCCGCCGAGCGCGGGCGAGCCCGTGCGTACGCTGCCTCCCCAGGGCGAGCCGGCCACGGCGAGCCATGTCACGGCCGACCGCAAGGTCGTCTGAAGCAAACCGTACGGACAGGCATCGGCCTTGCGCAAACTATGCTAGGCCGCCGGCCGTGACGAGGCAAAGGCCATCGGCCGCGGGACGAGCGACGCCATGTTCGACATGAGTTGGGGTGAGGTGATGCTGATCGGCGGTGTCGCCCTCATCGTCATCGGACCCAAGGATCTGCCCAAGGCCCTACGCACGGTCGGTCAAGTCACGGGCAAGATGCGCCGCATGGCCGGCGAATTCCATGCCCAGTTCAACGAGGCGATCCGCGAGGCGGAATTCGACGAGGTCCGCCGCGAGGTCGACGGCATCAAGCGCTCCGCGAGCACGATGGGGCCGAGCTTCAACCCCGTCCAGACGATACGCGACGAGATTCGCGGTGCGGTCGACGGCCGGTCCCAGTCGAGCACCCAGCCCCTCGCCAACGTGGCCGCCAAGCTCGCCGAGAACGATCCGCAGTCCGAACCCGAAGCGCCGTCACCCGAGATAGCCTCGCCGGAGCCGCCGCCGCCCGTGCACGCCTTGCCGGATCTTCCACCGCGTACGACCGCGCCGGAGGCATCCTCCACCAAACCTACCGAGACCGGCGCAAGCACATGATCGATTCGGTCGACGAATCCGAGGTCGAGGCTTCGCGCGCGCCGCTCCTCGATCATCTGATCGAATTGCGCTCGCGGCTGATCAAGTCGCTGGCCGCGTTCATCGTGATGTTCTTCGCGTGTTTCTTCGTCTCGCGGCACATCTACAACATCCTGCTCTACCCCTACGTCTCCGTAGTGGGGGCGGAGAAGGCGCAGCTCATCGCGACGCACTTCCTCGAGCAGGTCTTCACCAACATCAAGCTCAGCGTGTTCGGCGCGGCCTTCCTCGCCTTTCCGGTCATCGCGACGCAGATCTACGCCTTCGTCGCGCCGGGCCTCTATCGCAACGAGCGCCAGGCCTTCCTGCCCTATCTCGTGGCGACGCCGATCTTCTTCGTTCTCGGCGCGCTGGTGGTGTTCTTCCTGGCGATGCCGCTTCTCATCCAGTTCTCGGTGAGCCTGCAGCAGGTCGGCCAGCCGGGCGAAGCGACGATTTCGCTTCTGCCGAAGGTGGACGAGTATCTCTCGCTCATCATGACGCTGATCTTCGCCTTCGGATTGGCGTTCCAGCTACCCGTGATCCTTACCCTGCTCGGCCAGATCGGCGTCATCGACACGGTCTTCCTGCGCGAGAAGCGGCGCTACGCAATCGTCCTCGTCTTCGTGGCGGCGGCGATCCTGACGCCGCCCGACGTGATCTCGCAGCTCTCCCTCGCCCTGCCGATGCTCCTCCTCTACGAGGCCTCGATCTTCTCGGTCGCCCGCGTCGAACGCCGCCGCAAGGCCAAGCGGGTCGCGGAAGGTCTGGAGCCTTAGGCGCCACAAAAGCCCCATCCACCACCTCATCCCGAGGCGGCGCGTAAGCTGCCTCGAAGGAGGCCTCCAGTCCGCACCTTGGTGTCTGGAGGCCTCCTTCGAGGGTTGCACTGCGCTGCGCCGCCTCAGGATAAGGGGGTATCGGGGATGCTCCGTCGACTCATGCCCGGCCTTGTCGGGGTCGCCCCGATGCTGCAAAGCGTCGGCGACTCATAGCGAACCGAGCCGCCCATGCACGACATCCGCGCCATCCGCGAGAATCCGCAAGCGTTCGACGAAGCCCTGCGCCGTCGCGGCCTCGACGCGCTCTCGGCCGAGCTGATCGGCCTCGATGACGCCCGCAAAGCCGCGACCTCGGCGGCCCAGGCCAACCAGGAGCGGCGCAATGCTCTGGCCAAGGAGATCGGCGGCGCGAAGAAGGCGAAGGACGAGGCGCGCGCCGCCGAACTCATGGCGGAGGTGGCACGGCTGAAGGAGGAGGGGCCCACCCTCGAGGCCGCGCAGGCGGAAGCCGGCAGGATTCTCGACGACCGACTCGCGGCGATCCCGAACCGTCCGAACCCGGATGTGCCCGAGGGCGCCGACGAGCACGGCAATGTCGAGCACCGCGCCTTCTCCGGAAGCGGTACCAAGCTCGCCACCGGCCGCCAGCATTTCGAACTCGGTGAGGCCTTCGGCCTGATGGATTTCGAGGCGGCCTCACGCATGTCTGGCTCCCGCTTCGTGGTGCTGAAGGGGCAGCTGGCCCGGCTCGAACGTGCGCTCGGCCAGTTCATGCTCGATCTCCACACCGGCGAGCACGGCTACACCGAGGTGGCGCCACCGATCCTCGTGCGCGACGAGGCGATGTTCGGCACGGCGCAGTTGCCGAAGTTCCGCGACGACCAGTTCCGGGCCGGTGAGGAACACTGGCTCATCCCCACGGCCGAAGTCCCGCTCACCAACCTCGTGCGCGAGAGCATCCTCTCCGAGGACGAGCTGCCGCTTCGCTTCACCGCGCTCACCCCCTGCTTCCGCGCCGAGGCAGGTTCGGCCGGGCGCGACACGCGCGGCATGCTGCGCCAGCACCAGTTCAACAAGGTCGAGCTCGTCTCGATCACCACGCCCGATCAATCGGCGGCGGAGCACGAGCGCATGCTCGGCTCGGCGGAAGCCGTGCTGAAGAAGCTCGACCTGACCTACCGGGTCATGACGCTCTGCACGGGCGATATGGGCTTCGCCTCCCAGAAGACCTACGACATCGAGGTCTGGATGCCGGGGCAGGAGACCTATCGCGAGATCTCGTCCTGCTCGGTCTGCGGCGACTTCCAGGCGCGGCGGATGAACGCGCGCTATCGGCCGAAGGAAGGCAAGGGCGCACAATTCGTGCATACCCTCAACGGGTCCGGCGTCGCCGTGGGCCGCGCCCTCATCGCCGTGATGGAAAATTATCAGAACCCGGACGGCAGCGTCACCATCCCGTCGGTTCTCAAGCCCTACATGGGCGGCATCGAGAAGATCGAAGGGCTGAAGAGCTGATGCGCATCCTGGTCACCAACGACGACGGCATCCACGCGCCGGGCCTCGAAACCCTGGAGGGCATCGCCCGGACCCTGTCCGACGACGTCTGGGTCGTGGCGCCCGAGAGCGACCAGTCCGGCGTCTCGCACTCGCTGTCGCTCAACGACCCACTGCGCCTGCGCCAGGTCTCCGAGAAGCGCTTCGCCGTGAAGGGCACGCCCTCGGATTGCGTCATCATGGGCGTGCGCCACATCCTCAAGGACCACGGGCCGGATCTCGTCCTGTCCGGGGTCAATCGCGGCCAGAACGTCGCCGAGGACGTGACCTATTCGGGCACCATCGCGGCGGCCATGGAAGGCACGATCCTCAACGTGCGCTCCATCGCCCTGAGCCAGGCCTACGGCGCCGGTGGGCGTGGGGCGATCAAATGGGGTTGCGCTGCCCATCACGGGCCGGGCGTGGTCAAGAAGATCCTCGAAATCGGGATCGAGCCCGGCATCGTCGTCAACGTCAACTTCCCCGATTGCGAACCCGAGGAGGTGGTCGGCACCTCCGTCGCAGCGCAGGGTATGCGCAATCAGGCGCTGCTTGCCATCGATGCCCGGCAGGACGGTCGCGGCAACCCGTATTTCTGGCTCGCATTCGCCAAGGCGCAGTTCGAGCCGGGCCATGGCACCGACCTCAAGGCCATTGCGGAGAACCGCATCTCCGTGACCCCGCTGCGCCTGGATCTCACCGACGAACCGAGCCTGACCCGCTTCGCACAAGCCTTTGCCGAGTGAGGAATCCCGGTCTTCGCACGGCGCAAGCGCTATCGCGCTCCAGCGCCCCTGTGCGGGACCGCGGACGATCCAAGCCACGGAACGATCGAACACGGCCATGAGGCACAGCTGGTGACGATGGAAGGCTCGGTCGAGGATGCCGCCTTCGTCATGGCCCTGCGCGGTCTTGGCGTGCGCGACACCGACACGTTGCGCGCCATGGAGCGCGTGCCCCGCGCCCGATTCGCCCCTGAAGGGCACCGGGATCTGGCCCGGCGCGACATCGCCCTGCCGCTGCCCTGCGGCCAGACCATGTCGGCGCCCACCGTCGTCGCCGCCATGCTGACCGCGTTGAAGGTGAAGCCCGGCACCCGCATTCTCGAAATCGGCACCGGCTCCGGCTACGTCACCGCTCTGCTGATCCATCTCGGCGCCGCCGCGATCCTGAGCGTCGAGCGCTATGCGACGCTGGCCGAGGACGCCGTCTCCGCCCTCGACCCGGAGGACAGAGTGATCGCCCGTGTCGAGACGGGTGACGGCCTCGATCCCGCATCGGCCGGGGAGGGCGGCTTCGACCGTATCCTCGTCAACGGGACCCTGCCAGCCTTCCCCGAGCATCTCGCGGCCGCCCTGCTGCCCGGCGGCCGTCTCGTCGGCGCCCTCGGCTACGGGAGCGGTAGCCGGCTGGCCTTCATCGACCGGGATCGGGACGGTCGCATCAGCGAAGGGTTCGGCAGCGGATTAAGGCTGGCGCCCCTGACAGACGGCAGGGCGTTCATTCTTTGACGAAAGACCTCGCTTCGCCAAAGCGAGGAGCAGGGTCTACGAGGGGAGGCGCCAAACCTTTGATCTGGCACGATCTTATCGCTCCCCAAGGCCATTCGAACCTGAACCGGCCATGGAACTCCGGCCCTCGGAAAGTTCCTTCGGTGTCGAAAACGTGGTGAACGGGAACGGTTGTTTAACCTGAATCCCGTTTGAATGACGTCATCAAGTTGCGTCAGGCAAACAGGTGCGTCGATGCGGGTTCGCGGGACTGGTCTAGGGTTGAGGACGCTGTCGCGTTTCGCGCTCATCGGTGTGATCGGCGGCAGTGCTGCCGGATGCTCCACCGATGCGTCGCGGTTGGGCGACCCCTTCGGGAACCCCTTCGCCTCCAACATTTCAAGTGAGCCCAGCGCCACGGGCAGCTTGCCCGAGGAGGGCGAGATGCCTGCCGCCCCGGCGGTGCGCACCTCCAGGATCCAGTCGCAGTCACTCGGCGCGCCGATGTCGCCGCGTCCGCTGGCGGCGACGCCTCCCATGGCCACGGGCCGTGTCGCTTCCACCGCGCCGAATTCCGGGATGGTGTCCGGCATGAACCCCTCGGGAATGAATCCCGCGGGCATGAATCCGGATGCCGGCCGCGGCATGGTCGCGACCCCGCGCACCGTGCCTGCCGCGCCCCCGGCCCGTCTTCCGCTCAATGCCGGCGCCAAGGCAGCGGAAGCGAAGGCTGCCGAGGCAAAAGCCGCCGAAGCCAAGGCTCGTGCAGAGGCTGCCCGTGCGGAGGCCGCTCGCCAGGACAGCGTCCGTCAGGAAGCGGCCCGCAAGGAAGCCGCCGCCAAGGCGGTCGCCGAAGCCAGGACGGCTACGGAAGCCAGGAAGATCGCCGAGGCGAACAAGGTGTCCGAGGCCAAGCGGGCCGTGGAGACCAAGAAACTCGCCGACGCCAAGCTCGCGGCCGATGCCAAGCATGCGGCCGAAGCCAAGAAGCTCGCCGATGCGAAGAAGCTCGCGGAGACCAAGAAACTCGCCGAGGTAAAGAAGCCCGTCGAGGTGGCCAAGGCCGAGACACCGAAGGTCGATCCCGCCAAGGCGAAGGCCGAGGCCGCCCGCAAGGCTGCGGAAGCCGAAGCCAAGCTCGCCAAGGCGGAAGCCGCAAAGGATGCGGCCAAGAAGGTCGCCGAAGCCAAGGCCGCCGAGAAGGCCAAGGCCGCGCCCGTCAAGGTCGCTTCCCTGACGCCCGTGCCCGAGAAGGCCGAGCCCGCCAGCACCGGCTCCGTCGCACCTGCGGCTCCCGCCGCCGAGCCCGACCAGTCGTTCCGCTGGCCTGCCAAGGGCCGGGTGATCTCGGGCTACGGCACCAGCGGCAACGAGGGCATCAACATCTCTGTGCCCGAGGGTACGGCCGTGAAGGCCGCCGAGGACGGCACGGTCGCCTATGCCGGCTCGGACGTGAAGGGCTACGGCAAGCTGGTGCTGGTTCGCCACACCAACGGCTACGTCTCGGCCTACGCCCATAACGGCGAACTCGACGTTCGCCCCGGCGAGAAGGTCAAGCGCGGCCAGACCATCGCCAAGTCCGGCGCCTCGGGCAACGTGACCTCGCCCCAGCTGCACTTCGAGATCCGCAAGGGCGCGACCCCGGTCGACCCGATGCCGCACCTCGCCAGCAACTGAGCGCATTCAAGACCCAAAGAGAAACGGTGGCTCGCAGGAGCTGCCGTTTTCGTTTGTAGATCCGTTTGATACCCCGTCCATCCATCCCGAGGCACACACTTCAACTCGGTCTGGGCGAGCCTCACTCCAGCCGCCGCCCTAACCGCCCCGCCAGATCCTGGATGAACTGGAACGCCGTGCGACCCGAGCGGGAGCCGCGGGTGGTGGCCCATTCCAGCGCCTCGGCCCGCACCGTGTCCGGGTCGGCCTTCAGTCCGTACCGCTCGACATAGGCACGGATCATGGCGAGGTACTCGTCCTGGCTGCACTTGTGGAAGCCGAGCCAGAGGCCGAACCGGTCGGAGAGGGAAACCTTTTCCTCCACCGCCTCGCCGGGATTGATCGCCGTGGAGCGCTCGTTCTCCACCATGTCGCGGGCGAGCAGGTGGCGCCGGTTCGAGGTCGCGTAGAACAGCACGTTCTCCGGCCGGCCCTCGATGCCACCATCGAGGGCAGTCTTGAGGGACTTGTACGAGGTGTCGTCGCCGTCGAAGGACAGGTCGTCACAGAACACGATCCAGCGGTGCCGGTCCGCCCGCAAAGTCGCCATCAGGTCGGGGAGGGTCTCGATATCCTCGCGGTGGATCTCCACCAGTTTCATCGGCAGTTCGCCCTCCGCCCGCTCGGCGTTGATGCGGGCATGGGCCGCCTTCACCAGCGACGACTTGCCCATGCCGCGCGCGCCCCAGAGCAAGGCGTTGTTGGCGGGCAGCCCCTTGGCGAAGCGCGCGGTGTTGTCGACGAGGATGTCACGAGCCCGGTCGATGCCGGTGAGGAGATCGATCTCCACCCTGTTCACCCGCGGCACCGGGATGAGGCGGCACTCGGCGCCCCAGAGGAAAGCGTCGGCGGAATTCATGTCGATGACGGGTTTCGCGGCCGGGGCGGAACGCTCCAGCGCGGCGGCGATCCGCTCGAGGACGGGCAGGATCGCCTCGATCATCTCCCGGTCTGCAGGTTGGGTCGCGGTCATGGCGTCTCGAAGCTCCTGGAATACGCGCTTGAGCGCGTCATTACGGACATCGGGCACGAAAATCACGGGTGCGGCATCGGGCGCCTGCGATCCGCACCTTGCCGGCTGCAGACGCGCCGTTGCTTTCACCTAGTGCATGGCTATAGTCCGCGCGCTTTTAGACCGGTCCAGACGCGCCGAGATCGGCCCGTGCGCGACGATGTGAGGACCGGTTCAGCTAAGGAGTCACCCGCTTGATTACCCCCGCCTTCGCGCAAGGGGCCACCTCGGCCGCTGGCGGAGCGGACATCGCCTTGCAGGTGGTGCCGTTCGTCCTCATCTTCGTCATCATGTACTTCCTGATCCTCCGCCCGCAGCAGCGCCGCGTGAAGGAGCATCAGGCCCTCGTGAAGAACGTGCGCCGCGACGACACCATCGTCACCACCGGCGGCCTCGTCGGGCGCGTCACCAAGGTGGCCGACGAAGCGTCCGAGATCGAGGTCGAGATCGCCCCGAACGTGCGGGTGAAGATCGTCCGGACGATGATTTCGGAAGTGCGCGTCAAGGGCGGGCCGGTCAAAGCGGCGTGAGCCGAATGCCGTGAAACGTGGTGCGGAACCGATGGTCCGCGCCCCGGCACACGGCTTGTGACTCCGCTTGAAGGGGCCGATGCAAGCATCGGCACCATAAGAAGAAACGGGACTGGCGGATGCTGCGCTTTTCGAGAACCAAGATCGTCGCGACGCTGGCCGTCATCCTGATCGGCCTGAGTCTCGCCGTGCCGAGCTTCTTCTCGGCCGAGCAGCGCAAGGGCTTCATGGCCGCGCTGCCGGGCTGGTTCCCGAGCTGGATCGTACCCCAGCGGGCCATCGTGCTGGGTCTTGACCTCCAGGGCGGTTCGCAGATCCTCCTCGAGATCGACCAGACCGACCTGATCCGCTCGCAGACGACGGGCCTGCGCGACGACGTTCGTCGCACCCTGCGTGAAGCCAACGTCACCCCCGAAGGCGGCATCCAGGTGATCCCACGCGGCGTCCAGGTCCGCATCTCCGATCCGGCCAACCGCGCCAAGGCTTTGCCCAAGCTGCGCGAACTGTCCCAGCCGATCTCCAACGCCATGGTGGCGCAGGCCGGCGGCCAGACCCTCGACGTGGCGGAGCGGCCGGACGGCACGATCCAGCTCACGCTCACCGATGCCGGCCTCACCGACCGTACCCGCCGGGCCGTGACCCAGGCCATCGAGGTCATTCGCCGCCGCATCGATTTCGGCGGCACCAAGGAACCCTCGATCCAGCAGCAAGGGGCCGACCGCGTCCTCGTCCAGGTTCCCGGCTTGCAGGACCCGCAGCAGCTCGAGGATCAGCTCGGCAAGACCGCCAAGCTCGAATTCCGCATGCTCGCCGATTCGCCCTCCGGCGACGTGGACATGCTGACCAACAAGGACGAAGGCGGCGGCAAGGTACCGGTGGAGCGTCGGGTCATGGCCGATGGCGGCGATCTCACCGACGCGCAGCCGGCCTTCGACCAGCAGAGCCACGAGCCTATGGTGAGCTTCAAGTTCAACCTGAAGGGCGCCCAGCGCTTCGGCCAGGCGACCTCGGAGAATGTCGGCCGCCGCATGGCCATCGTCCTCGACAACGAGGTCGTCTCGGCACCGCGCATCAACACGCCGATCACCGGCGGTTCGGGCCAGATCACCGGCAACTTCACCGTCAAGCAGGCCAACGACCTCTCGATCCTGCTGCGCGCCGGTGCGCTTCCCGCCAAGCTCACCGTCGTCGAGCGCCGCGTGGTCGGCCCCGGCCTCGGCAACGATTCCATCGAGGCCGGCAAGAAGGCGACCCTGGTCGCGGGCGCCCTCGTCATCATTTTCATGTTCGCCACCTACGGGGTGTTCGGCTTCTTCGCCAACATCGCGCTCCTCGTCCATGTGGGGCTCATCCTCGGCCTGATGTCGGTGCTGGAGGCGACCATGACCCTGCCGGGCATCGCCGGCATCGTGCTCACCATCGGCACGGCGGTGGATTCCAACGTGCTGATCTACGAGCGCGTGCGCGAAGAGGTGAGGGCGGGGCGCTCCATCGTCTCGGCCCTGCAGGCCGGCTTCGACAAGGCCTTCGCCACCATCATCGATTCGAACTCGACCATGGCCATCGCCGCCGTGATCCTGTTCTTCCTCGGCTCCGGCCCGGTGAAGGGCTTCGCCGTGGTGTTCATCCTCGGCATCCTCACCACCGTCATCACGGCGGTGACGCTGACCCGCATGATGATCGCCCTGTGGTACAACTACGCCCGACCCAAGGCTTTGCCGTTCTGAAGTCCGTCCGAGCATTCACAGTTTGCGAGAGGAGCCCGATCCGGTTTTCGAGTGATCCGTCCATCCGAAACACAATCCCGTCATCCCGGGGCCGCGAAGCGGAGCCCGGGATCCAGACACGCGGGATTGCCAGGCTAGTGATCCACCTGAGTGTCTGGATTCCGGGCTCGCCCTGCGGGCGCCCCGGAATGACGGACATGCGGTGGAACCGGACGGGTTCTCTTCGACGACCAGATCGACCTCATTGCCGAAAGACCGAGACCGATCATGCGCCTGCTCCGCCTCTGGCCCGATGAGTCGCACGTCGACTTCATGCGCTTCCGGCGCTTCACCTTCCCGCTCTCGGCCTTGCTGTCGGTCGGGACGGTGATCCTGTTCCTGACGGTCGGCCTGAATTTCGGCATCGACTTCAAGGGCGGCACCCTGGTGGAGCTCCAGGCCAAGTCCGGCACCGCCGATGTCGGAACCGTGCGCCATACCGCCAACGGGTTCGGCTTCGGTGAGACCGAGGTGCAGGAGCTCGGCGGCCAGGGCCAGATCCTGGTGCGCTTCCCGCTCCAGCCCGGCGAGCAGGGCCAGACGGCCGTGATGCAGAAGGCGCATGGCGCCTTCGACGCGGAGTACGAGTTCCGCCGCACCGAGACGGTGGGTCCGCGCGTGTCGGGCGAACTCGTCCAGTCGGGCACGCTCGGCGTCGTGCTCTCGGTGCTCGCCGTGCTGTTCTACCTCTGGTTCCGCTTCGAGCGGGAACTGGCGCTCGGAGCCATCGTCGGCACCCTGCACGACATCGTGCTCACCATCGGCATCTTCGTCATCAGCCGGATCGAGTTCAACATGACCTCGATCGCCGCCATCCTCACCATCGTGGGCTACTCGCTCAACGAGACGGTGGTGGTGTTCGACCGGACCCGCGAGTTGATGCGACGCTACAAGACCATCCCCACGGTGGAACTCCTCAACCTGTCGATCAATTCCACCATGTCACGCACGGTGATGACGGCCACCTCTGCCTTCCTCTCCCTGCTGGCCCTCGTCCTGTTCGGCGGCGAGGCGATCCAGGGCTTCGCGGTGGTGATGCTGGCGGGCGTGGTCATCTGCACCTACTCGGCGATCTTCGTCTCGACGCCGGTCCTGATCTATCTCGGCCTGATGCTGTCGGGCGTGAAATCCCAGAACCGCCCCACCGGCGGTCGCGTGCCCCAGGCGGCGGAGTAACGATGGCGGACGGCAGCCTGCACGACGGTTTCGTTCCAGGGCGCCATCTCATCGACGCCTACGGCAATGGCGGCTTCCGCTTTGCCGACATGTCGCATCGTGGCTCGATCCTGGTGACGCCGAGCGGCATCAGGGCCTGGGACGTCACGCAGGCGAAAGAGATCGACCGGGACGCCCTGCGTCCCGTCGTTGCCGAGGCGGGGGCGGTGGAGCTCCTCCTCATCGGCACCGGCCTCGACATCGCCCCCTTTCCCGATACGCTGCGGCGATGGCTCAAGGATAACGGCATTGGCCTCGATGTGATGCAGACGGGAGCGGCCGCGCGGACCTACAACATCCTGATGGCGGAGAACCGCAAGGTCGCCACTGCCCTGATCGCGGTCGCGTGACGAAGACCGAGACCAGCCCCGGAACGGCCGACCCTCTCGCCTTCGCGTTCGAGCATTGCGAGGCACTGGTCCGGGAGGGCGATCCCGACCGCTATTTCGCGACGTTGTTCGCCCCCGTGGCGTACCGGCCGCATCTCTTCGCGCTCGCCGCCTTCAGCCTCACCATTGCGCGCGTGCGCGACGCCGTCACCAATCCGGTGGCGGGCGAGATCCGCCTGCAATGGTGGCGCGATGCACTCCAGGGAGAGGCGAGGGGGGATGTGAAGGCCAACCCCGTCGCCGCCGCCCTCGACGATGCCATCGTCAAGCGCCGGCTCGGGCGCCAGCCCTTCGTCGACCTGATCGATGCCCGCGTCTTCGATCTCTATGACGACCCGATGCCCCGGATAAACGATCTCGAAGGCTATTGCGGCGAGACCGCCTCCTCGCTCATCCGCCTTGGCGGGCTCGTCCTGTGCGATGGCGCCGAGCCGGGCGGAGCTGCCGCGGCGGGGCATGCGGGCGTTGCCTATGGCGTCGCCGGCCTCTTACGGGCCCTGCCCTGGCACGCCCGCAACGGACATGTCTATCTACCGGCCGACATCTTGAAGGACCATGGCGTCACCCGCGAGGACATCGTCACGGGACGGGGAGGCCCGGGCCTTCTCGGCGCGACGGCCGACCTTCGGGCTCTGGCGCGCCGACATCTCGAGGCTTTCGAGACAGCGCGCACGACCATCGCGCCCGCCGCCTTGCCGGCCTTCCTGCCCACTGCATTGGTCGAACCCAGCCTCGCAATGATGGAGCGGCCGGGCTACGACCCGCTCAACACCGTCATCGCGCTGCCGCGCTGGCGTCGCTTGTGGCGGCTGTGGCGGGGATCGCGGCGGGGTTGAACCCAAGGCTCCCGAAGAGCGCTGGTTATTCTTCCTCGTAGAGCCGGGACGCGGCGAACATCGTCCCGGTCATTCCGGGGGTACTGCATGCTCTCCAAGAGCAGAGAACTGCTCCAGAACCGTGCAATCCAGAGCTCTGCCAGAGTCCGATGTCTAACAACCTGGAGTTCTGCATCCCGGGCTCCGCTGAGCGGCCCCGGGATGCCAGAAGAGGCGGTCGATCGAGTTTGACCTCAGCGGGCCTTCTTAGTCAGCTTCTCGGCGATCTCGAACATCTCCTCCGGAGCATAATCCGGTGTGAAGGCCGAGGGGACACCGGTGAGCTGGTGTATCTTGCCGCCCTCGGGCATGCCCTCGACGACGCTGAGTTCGCCCGGCGGGTCGCCCGGCAGAGCCATCTCGCCATTGCCCCAGATGCCGGCCATCTCGGTGTAGTCACCCGGGCTGAACGTGTAGAGCCGGCGGTGCGAACCCTCCTGCAGGTACTTCTGACACTCGGGGATCTTGTCGAGGTTGATGTTCGGTGTCGGCAGGAACTTCTCGATCTCCACGCCGGTGATCTTCTTCAGTGCCAAGGCGTAGGCATGGGCGTGAACGGAACCGCGCACCAGCAGGTAGCCGCAGACCTCACGGCCCGTCGGGTCGGTCAGGGTCTCGTAAACGCGCAGCTTGTGCAGGCGAGCGCCGCATTCCAGATGGAAATTGTGGAGCAGGTCGACGACGACGTTGCCGGTCGTCGTAATGAAGTCGTTGTTCCAGGATGCGCCGTTGCTGTTGACCGGCGTTACGCCGCCGCCATTCGACAGGAACGCGGCCGCGAGCCGGATATCCTTCATGTCCTCGAACGGCGCCTTGGAGATGTCGCCACCATCCTTCTCGTCGCCGTCATTATCGGGGCCGTTATTGAGCATCGCAACGCCGTTGCTCACGAGCTCCACATGGCCCAATTCCTCGGCGGTGATGGCCGCCACCAAGCTATAGAATGGCTTCAGCTTAGATTTACTGCGGAAATTGAAACTCTGGAACATGTAGTTCCCAAGAGTCGACATCTCACCATATTTGCCGCCTAGCAGTTCCTGCAGGGCAGCGGCGGCGTTCGGATCTTTCCTTTTGGGTGCGGGAAGCTCGGCTTGTAGCTTGTCGACGCGCATAAACATAGGTTGATCTCCGTATCGCCGGTATGGAGGATACCAACGGGAACGGTCTCCCCACCCTCATGTTCCGAGGCTGCGACAGGTCGCACGGCCGCTTCGCTTACGTTTTTGAACGGCTCCGCTTGCGTTTTTGAACGGCTCCGCTTGCGTTTCGAAAGAGACATCCTGCCGTTTCCGAGCGTCTTCGGTCTCGGTGGACAGAAAGCGAAGCACGCGCGCAACATGATCTGAATACAAGATTCTTCGCGTTGAGCCCGCTCCACTGCTCTGCTAGCTACGATGTCAAGGGCCCGACGAGAGATCGGGCTCACCGAGGAGCGCGACGCCCGTGAATACGTGGAACCAGGTCTACGATCCCTTTGGGAGCCCATGGCTCTCGACGCTTGCCGCATCCCTACCGGTCATCGCCCTGCTCGGCATGATCGCCAGCGGCAAAGTGAAGGCCCATATCGCGGCCGTTCTGTCCCTGGTCCTGGCCTTCTGCGTCGCCGTCTTCCTCTTCGGCATGCCGGCGGATCTGGCCACGCGCGCTTCCGCCTATGGCGTGGCGCTCGGGCTGTTCCCGATCGGCTGGATCATCCTCAACGTCATCTTCCTCTACCGTCTCACGGTGGAGAAGGGCTGGTTCGCCACGCTGCAGCAATCGGTGGCCGGCATCACCACCGACCGGCGGCTTCAGCTCCTCCTCGTCGCCTTCGCCTTCGGCGCGTTCTTCGAGGGAGCCGGCGGCTTCGGCACCCCGGTGGCCGTCACCGGCGCGATCCTGATCGGCCTCGGCTTCTCGCCGCTCGCCGCCTCGGGCCTGTCGCTCATCGCCAACACCGCGCCCGTGGCTTATGGCGCCCTCGGCGCCCCGATCCAGGGCCTCGCCTCGGTGACCGGCTATGATCCCTACATCCTCGGCGCCATGATCGGCCGCCAGCTGCCGTTCTTCTCGGTGCTGGTGCCGTTCTGGCTGATCTGGGTGTTCGCGGGCTTCCGCGGCATGGTCCAGATCTGGCCCGCCATC
Source organism: Methylobacterium sp. Leaf91 (assembly GCF_001422815.1). Lineage (GTDB taxonomy): Bacteria > Pseudomonadota > Alphaproteobacteria > Rhizobiales > Beijerinckiaceae > Methylobacterium. The sequence goes on from NZ_LMMP01000003.1 coordinate 291,894, forward strand.
CTGGTCTGCGGCGGCTCGTTCGCGCTGGCCCAGTTCGGCATCTCGAACTACGTCAACCCGTGGATCGTCGATATCGGTGCCGCCCTCGTCTCCATGGGCGCCCTGGTCCTGTTCCTGAAGTTCTGGCGCCCGGCCACGATCTGGACCTCGCCGGCACTGCGCGGCAACGACCCCTCCATCGGCTTCGTCACCGCCGAGGGTGGTGCCAAGGTGGCCCCCACGGGCGCCGGTGCCCGCACCGCCTCCTCCTCCGAGATCCTGATGGCCTGGGTGCCGTGGATCATCCTCTCGGTGATCGTCGCGATCTGGGGCACGGGCTGGTTCAAGGCCATCGTCAACCCGATCTTCACCTGGCGCTACGAGGTGCCTGGCCTGCACAACGTCATCATGAAGGTGCCGCCGGTCGTGGCGACCGCCCATCCGGAAGCCGCCGTCTTCGCCTTCACCTACATGTCCTATACCGGCACCGGCGTGCTGTTCGCCGCCATCCTGTCGGGCCTGCTCATGCGGTTCTCGCCGTGGCGTCTGGTGACGGCCTACATCGAGACCATCTGGGTGCTGCGCTACTCGCTCATCACCATCTCGGCGATGCTGGCTCTGGGCGTCCTCACCCGCTACGCCGGCGTGGACGCGACCCTGGGCCTGGCTTTCGCCGGAACCGGCATCCTCTACCCGTTCTTCGGCACCCTGCTGGGCTGGCTCGGCGTGGCGCTGACGGGATCGGACACGGCCTCGAACGTGCTGTTCGGCGGCCTGCAGAAGATCACCTCGGAGCAGCTCGGCCTGTCGGGCATCCTCATGGCTTCGGCGAACTCGTCGGGCGGCGTCATGGGCAAGATGATCGATGCCCAGTCCATCGTCGTCGCCTCCACCGCCACCGGCTATTTCGGCCAGGAGGGCAAGATCCTGCGCTTCGTGTTCTGGCACTCGATCGTGCTGGCCTGCCTCGTCGGCGGCCTCGTGATGCTACAGGCCTACGTCTATCCGTTCACCGCGATGGTCATCCATCCGTAGGACCGGCGAGAGACCGATCTCGACAGAACCCGTCCCGGCCATGCCAGGGCGGGTTTCTTTTTTTGGTAGCGATCCCCTGCCGAAGGCGTTCTCCGGCATCGTCGCGTCTTGCTCTTGGCGCGTCGTGGCCCCACGTCGAATCCATGTTCTTTCGCACGCTCGCCTCGCGCTACTCCCTGTCGAACCTGCCCGCGCAGGCGACGGAGCGCCTGCGGATCGCACCGCTGGTCCAGGCGGATGCAGAAGCGGTCCGCGCGCTGACCGACGACCCGGCCATCACCGGAGTGGTGGATTTCCTCCCAACCCCCTTCACTCTCGACCACGCCCGCCGCCTCATCGGCAGCGGCAAGCCGATGAAGGATTGCTTTCTCGGGGCCAAGGCCGATGGCGCTCTCGTGGCGGTGATCGGCGTCCATCTGCGCGGAGAACACGCGGTCGAAATCGGATATTGGGTCGGGGGCGCCGCCCGCGGTCGGGGTTACGGCAGTGAAGCGGTCGCCGGCGTCGTCGCGATTCTGCGCAAGCGCTTCCCCCACCGCTTCATCGTCGCCGAATGCCGGCCGGAGAACGCAGCCTCTCGCGGGCTGCTGCTCAAGACCGGCTTTCGCGATACCGGCGACGAGGGGCATCGGCCCGGCCGGCGGATCTTCTCGCTGGATCCGGTCTGAACGGGTCGGACGGCCTACGAGCCTCAGCGGCTCCGACAATCCTTACCGTACCAGTACCCCGTCCGGGCATCGAAGCCGCCGCCGGAAGCGGCATTGCAGACCGACAAGGTTTTGTCGCCGACGCGCTGCTGGCTGAGAGCCTTGTAGAGATCCGCGCGGGCTTCGCGCTCGCGGTTCTGCGCGGCGAGATCGGCCTGAATCTGGAGATTCCGCTCGGCCCGCATGTGCTGGCGGTCCCGGTCGATGTTCATCATGCAGGTCGCGAATCCTTCGGAATCAGGGGCGAACCCGTAACCGGAGCACTGACCGAGATCGAGCTTCCGCTGCTCCTCCGCAGACACGCATCCGGCAAGGCCGATCGCACAGGCGGCGATTAGGAGCGCACTCCGACCGAACGATCCCGAACGAGACACGGTGCCGGGAATCCGGCCGAACTCCGCCTGGGCGACCAGTGCTGGATGCGTGGCAAGGTGAGGCGAGGATTCGAAAGACATGACACCGGAACGAAAGGAGGAATCGATTAGGTATCGATAGCTCCCCTCAGACTAATTTTCGGTTCTTCGTCATCATGGATGGATCGTTAAATCGATCCCGTTCCCCTAAGGGTATTCTCGCAATATGCCTGGATTTGGCAGCTTGAATAAGAATGAATTTGTCGGTCGTCGAAACGAATCGCTGACCGCAAAGGCCCTGCAAGTTTGCCTAAGAAACATCCCGAGCCGCGGATCATGTGACCCGCGTGCCGGATCATGGCCTATTCCGCTGCGATCCGCCCGGTGTCATGTCCCATCCAGGCGGCCAGATCGGCCCGTGCCCGGTCGGTATAGGCGCGTTTCTTCGCCACCGCCTTTTCAGGCCCCTTGAGACGCTTGCCGCCCTCTCCCTTCGGAGAATGGGCGAGCGGCGGAAACAGGCCGAAATTGACGTTCATCGGCTGGAACGAGCGCGGCGCGCCCGCATCCTCGGCGGCGATGTGGCCGCCGGTGATATGGCCGATGAGGGCACCCAGCGCCGTCGTGGCGGGCAGCGGCTCCAGCGTGTCACCGCGGGCCTCGGCCACGGCGAAGCGCCCGGCCATGAGGCCGATGGCGGCGCTCTCGACATACCCCTCGCAACCGGTGATCTGGCCGGCGAAGCGCAAGCTCGGGCGTGCCTTCAGGCGGAGCGTCGCGTCGAGGAGACGGGGCGAGTCGAGATAGGTGTTGCGGTGCAGCCCACCGAGACGCGCGAATTCCGCGTTCTTAAGGCCGGGAATCGTGCGGAACACCCGGACCTGTTCGGAATAGGTCAGCTTCGTCTGGAAGCCGACCATGTTGTAGAGCGTGCCCAACGCGTTGTCCTGACGAAGCTGGACGATGGCGCAAGCCTTCACGGTGGGGTCGTGCGGGTTGGTGAGGCCGACGGGCTTCATCGGGCCGTGACGCAGCGTCTCGGGGCCGCGCTCGGCCATGACCTCGATCGGCAGGCAGCCATCGAAATAGGGGGTGGTCGCCTCCCATTCCTTGAAACCGATCTTGTCGCCCTCGATCAACGCCTGGATGAAGGCGTCGTACTGTTCGCGATTCATCGGGCAGTTGATGTAATCCGCCCCCGTGCCGCCGGGGCCGACCTTGTCGTAACGCGACTGGAACCACGCCTTGTCCATGTCGATGGAGTCGCGGTGGACGATGGGCGCGATGGCATCGAAAAAGGCGAGGGCCTCGGCGCCGGTGAGCGCGCGGATCGCCTGCGCCAGGGCTGGCGAAGTGAGGGGGCCGGTGGCGATGATGGTCCGGCCCCATTCCTCCGGCGGCAGGCCCTCGATCTCCTCGCGTTCGATCGTGACGAGGGGATGCGCCTCCAGGGCGGCGGTGACGGCAGCGGCGAACCCGTCGCGGTCCACGGCCAGCGCACCCCCGGCCGGGACCTGGTTGGCATCGGCCGCGCGCAGGATCAGCGACCCGAGCGTCCGCATTTCCTGGTGCAACAGGCCGACGGCGTTGCCGTTGGCATCGTCCGAGCGGAACGAATTCGAGCAGACGAGCTCGGCGAGATCCCGGCTCTTATGCGCCTCCGTGCCGCGCACGGGCCGCATCTCGTGGAGAATGACAGGATGGCCGCTCTCGGCGATCTGCCAGGCGGCCTCCGACCCGGCGAGGCCGCCGCCGACGATATGGATGGGGGAAGTGTCTGCTCGGTCCGTCATGGTCACGGGATAGACCCGTGACCCGCCCCGATCAATGCAGCTGCGGCGAGACGAGGAAGCGTTCGCGGTCGCTCGACGTCACGGTCAGCTTGATCGGGCGTCCCTCCCGCTCGATCGTGAGAGGGACCCGCACCCCGGCCTCGCCCAGCGCCCAGATCTGGCGGAAGAACCCGGCGAGATCCTCCACCGGCTCGCCCGCGACAGCGGCGAGCACGTCGCCCACGCGCAGGTCCGCGCTCTCGGCCGGCCCGTCATCGGCCAAGCCCATCACCACCACCGCGCCGTCATTGTCGCTGGCATAGAGGCCGAGCCAGGGCCGGGTCGGCCGGTCCGCCCGCCCGCGTGTGGTCAGGTCATCGAGGATCGGTGGCAGGAGGTCGATGGGAACGACGAGGTTGATCGCCTTCGGACCCTCGGTCCCGCCCTGCTGCAGCTGCAGGGAGCCGATGCCGAGGAGGTCGCCCGCCGGGCCGATCAAGGCCGTACCGCCCCAATGCGGGTGAGACGGCGCGGTGAACAGGGCCTCGTCGAGGACGTACTCCCAGTAGCCGGCGAATTCCTGCCGGGCGATCAGCTTGGCGGCGACGCTGCGCGTGCGCCCCCCAGCCCCGGCCACCACGGCCTTGTCGCCGATCTTCAGGCTCTCCGAGCGCCCGATGGGAAGCGGCGGCAGCCGCAGATCGCCCAATGCCTGGACGAGGCCGAACCCGGTCACGGCATCGAAGCCGACCACGTGGCCCGGGACCGAGCGCCCGTCATGGGTGGTCATCCAGACGCTCTCCGCCTCGGTGACGAGGTAGCCGATGGTGAGGACGAGGCCGTCCTCGCGGATCACCACGCCGTTCCCGGCGCGTTCCGTCCCCAGGGTTTCCGCCGTGAACGCCTCGGGCGGGATGCGCGTGGAGAGCGACACCATGGCCGAAAGGGCCCTGTCGAGATCGTACGCGTAATCGCCGGCCTTGGGCTGCACGGCGGAGGGAATCTTCCAGTCTCCGTGCGACGTCATCAATCCCGTATCCCTGTCCTGCGCCTCGGACCCATGAGCTCTGGCGGATCCGCAGAGCGTGGGGGTCATCGGTTCCATCCGGGAGATAGGTCGCCGGCTCGCCATCGAACACCCTGCGCAGGTCGGGAGCGTGACAGAGGTGCGCCGATCCACATCGATCGCCCGCAACACAGTAGCCTAGGCCCGTGCGCTCGATTAAGACTTGGGTTAACGTTCACGCCAGATGGAACGGCTGCGCCATGTCCTGTCGAGTCTTGTCTTGTCGAGAGGACGCCTGACCCTTGCGTGACGATGCGGCACTGGCGCGCCTGATCTCGGCGGTCGCATCCGGCAACGAGCAGGCTTTGCGCGCGCTCTACGATCTGACCGCCCCGAAACTTTTCGGCATCGTGCTCCGTATCCAGCGAGATCGCGGCATGGCGGAAGACGTGCTCCAGGATGTCTTCCTGCGGATATGGCAAAGTGCCGGCTCGTTCTCTCCGGAGGCGGGTCGCCCCTTGCCCTGGCTCTGCGCCATCGCCCGTAACCGGGCGATCGACGGGGTCCGCCGCAAGGGAGAGGTCCAGGGGCCGGTGACCGAGGACGGGGAGGATTGGGTGGAACGGCTCGCCGATCCCCACAACAGCGAGGAGGCGATTCTCGGGCGCGATGCCCTGCGCGCCTGCCTGTCCCGCCTGGAGGCGACGCAGCGCGACTGCATCGTCCTCGCCTATTGCGAGGGGCATTCCCGGGAAGAACTGGCAGAACGGTTCGCGCGTCCCGTCAACACCATCAAGACGTGGCTGCATCGCGGGCTAGCGGCCCTGCGGGGCTGCCTGGAGGGGCCGGCATGACCGAAGACCCCACCGAGCGCGATCTTCGCGCCGCCGAATACGTCATCGGTACGCTCGACGCCACCGAGCGCGCCGCCATGGACCTGGAGCTCGCCGTCGACCCCGCCGCTCGCGCCGCCGTGCGGGAGTGGGAGCGTCGCCTGGCCCCTCTCGCCGCCGTCATTCCCGAGATCGAACCGGGCGAGGGCGTATGGCCGGCAATCCTGCGCGCGCTGCCCAACCGGGCCTCCCCGTCTCCGGCGGCGAACGACAACCGCGTGGCCGCCCTATCGCGCAAGCTCGGCCTGTGGCGGGCCGCAGCGGCGGGTGCAGGGGTGCTGGCGGCCGGGCTCGCCCTGTTCATCGCATTCGGCCCCCGCCCCGGTGGGGAGGGCGAGACACGCTACGTCGCCGTGGTCTCCAGCGGCGGCGAGGCTCCGGCCCTCATCGTCAGCATCGATACGGTGGCGGGAACCGCACGAGTGCGCCCGGTCGGCGCCGAGGCGCCGGCGGGACGCAGCCTCGAATTGTGGTATGTGGGAGCCGACAAGACGCCGAAATCCCTCGGGCTGATCGGCAAGGACGCGGCACGCGTGGCCCTGCCCGCCGGGTCCGATGCCGCGCGGCGCGGAGAGGGTGTCTTCGCCGTCTCGGTGGAGCCGCCGAACGGTTCTGCCACCGGCCTGCCGACCGGCCCCGTCGTCTATACTGGCAAGCTCATCCGCGATTGAGGGCGGCCCGGATTGGGGCCCGCCACAATGGAGCCCTCCCATGCCGCGCTTCGCCGCGAACCTGACGCTACTCTTCACCGAGCATGCCTTCCTCGACCGGTTCGAGGCCGCGTCCCGTGCCGGGTTCACGGCGGTGGAGTTCCTGTTCCCCTACGAGCATTCTCCGGACGACATCGCCAGGCGTCTCGCCGCGAATGGCCTGGACCTCGTCCTGTTCAACATGCCGCCGGGGGATTGGGCAACCGGCGACCGAGGGCTCGCCGCCTTGCCGGAACGGTTCGACGAGATGCAGGCCGGGGTCGAGACAGCGCTCGCCTACGCGCTCGCCGCGGGCTGCCCCCGCCTGCACCTGATGGCGGGCATGGCCAACCGGCAGGATGACCACGCCATGGAAGCGTATCGCCGGTCCGTGCGATATGCAGCCGAACGCCTTGCCCGGCATGGCATCGACCTCCTGATCGAGCCGATCAACCGCCGCTCCATGCCGGGCTATTTTCTTGACGATGTCGATGCCGCCGCCGAACTCGTCGCGGCATTGCGCGCGGAGGGTCTCACCAACCTCAAGCTCCAGTTCGACATCTTTCATTGTCAGATCCTGCACGGAGACGTGACAATGCGGCTGGCTCGCCTCCTGCCGCTGATTAGCCATGTCCAGGTCGCGAGCGTACCGGCGCGCCACGAGCCCGGTACGGGGGAGGTGAACGACGCCTTCGTCTTCACCGAACTCGACAGGCTTGGATATTCGGGCTCGGTCGGGTGCGAGTACAATCCGCGTGGCCGAACCGAGGATGGGCTCGGCTGGCTGAGCACCCGTGCGGGCGGACGAGCCCGGATTTAGCGCCGTGAGGTCGGTTCCCCCTCGGAGCCGATAAAGCATACCGCTTCCACCTGGCATGGTTGACCACGGAGGAGTGGGACCATCAATTGTTTATGACGCGGCATCGTGGTTAGGGACTGCCCCGGCCGGCTCGAACGGCCAAGCTTCGAGAAGCTTTTCCTCAAGGGGCAGATCAATCGATGGCCGACCTCTTCAAACCCGTTGCCCTGACGGGGAATGCCGTCGTGGACAGCCTCATCCTCGGCGGCGCCTGGAACGCCGCGACCCTGACCTACGGGTTCAAGGCGCAGGACATCGATGCGAACGGGATCGACGATTTCTCCGAGGGCGACTGGAAGGCGTTCTACAGGGAGATCTACGACACCGTCAGCAGCGTCGCGAATGTCGATTTCGTCGAAGGCAGCGTGGCGCGGGCCCAATTGATCCAGCGGCTCGATGTCGGCGGAGGCGGCGAATCCGGCACGCCCGCCCCGGGCGTCACCTCGCTGGAAACCGCGGTGGGCATCGACCCGACGAGCGTGAAAGGGGCCGCCGACGTGGTCCGCCTCGGCACCTATTCCGAAACCTGGATCCACGAGATCGGCCACAGCCTTGGCCTCGGCCACCCCCATGACGGGGAGAACGGCAAGCTGCCGGGCGTCGTCGAGCCCGGCGATTTCGGCACCGGCAACCTCAACTCCCAGATCTATACGGTGATGGGCTACACCTTCCCGTTCTGGGGCGAGGACAACCCGTTCACGCCCGAGCGCGACGAGAACACCGCGCTCAATGCCCAGCCGGGCTCCTTCGGGGCCATCGACATCGCAGCCCTGCAGCATCTCTACGGAGCCCGCGCCCACAACGCCGGCAACGACGTCTATCGCTTCAGCGACGATGTCGATGCCAATCGCGGTTACACCACGATCTGGGATACGGGCGGCTCCGATACGATCGTCTATGAGGGGTCGAGCGCGGCCAAGATCGACCTGCGCGCGGCGACCCTGAAAGCCGAGATCGGCGGGGGCGGCTGGCTCTCGACGTCGGAAACCCTGACCGGCGGCGTGACCATCGCCAATGGCGTCTCCATCGAGAAGGCGAAGGGCGGGGCGGGCGACGACATCCTCATCGGCAATGACGGCGCCAATCGACTCGACGGCGGACGGGGGGCCGACCGCATGAGCGGTGGGCTCGGAAACGACACCTATGTCACGGACGGCCGCGACACGATCGAGGAGGCGGCCCGGAGCGGTACGGATCAGGTGCTGAGTTCGGCCAGCCACCGCCTCGGCACGAATCTCGAAACTCTGAGGCTCATCGGCTCGAAGGCCGTCGATGGCATCGGCAACGCCGTCGCCAATACGATCACCGGCAACGGCGCCGGCAACATGCTGACGGGCGGAGCCGGAAACGACGTTCTCACCGGCGGGGAGGGGGCGGATACCTTCCTGTTTCGCACGCGGCCCGGAACCGGCAACACCGATCACATCCGCGATTTCTCCGTCGCCGAGGATGTCGTCGCGCTCTCGAGCAAGGTCTTCGCGGCCCTTCGCGCCGGCCCCCTCGCGGAGAAAGCTTTCAAGGACCTTTCATCAGGGCGGGCCGATGCGGATGACCGCGTTCTCTACGACGCCACGACCGGCACCCTCTCCTACGATGCCGACGGGAGCGGAGCCGGCACCGCCCGCACCTTCGCCGTCATCGATACGAAAGTGCATTTGACCTTCGCGGATATGCTCGTCGTCTAGGGTTCCCGCCGTCGACAAGGCGACTGGTCCGGCGTCGAGAGGGCAAGCGGTGCCGCCCCTGAGCGATAGTGTCCAAGGGCGATGCGGAAGCCTCACTTCCTGGCGGGATCGGTCCGCTTCAGGATCGCCTCCATCTGGGCGATCTCGGTTTCCTGAGTCTTGACGATGGCTTCGGCCAGGGAGCGGACCTCCGGATCCTTCGAGTATTGGAGGGCGACCTTGGCCATGGCCAATGCGCCCTTGTGATGCGGGATCATGCCAGCGGCGAAGTCGCGGTCGACGTCTCCGGAATAGCGGATCTCCATGTCGCCATGCATGCGCATGCTCGCCTCTTTGAAGGCGCGGGTCGCCGGGGTGTCGGCGGCCTTGCCCTTCGCGGCGGGCTTCGACCCGTGGTCATGGCTGTGCGAATGGGTGGTGCCGTCCTCATGGCGGTGCTCTTCGGCCGCGAGGACCAGTGAGGCGAGGGGCAGAGCCAGGATCGCGGCCAGGATCGCGGGGAGGGCTGTCTTCGTCATGGGAGTTCCCTGTCGTCAAAAGGTTGCAGGCGGGGAGGGCATGGTCCCCGTCACCGGGGAGGGGGATTCATCGCCGGGCGCTTCGCGAAGTCGGGCGAAGGCGGGGCCGCCGAAGCGCAGCATCAGGACCGGCGTCAGCACGGCGTCGAGGAGCGTCGCGCTGATGAGGCCACCGAAGATCGTCACGGCCACGGGGTGCAGGATCTCCTTGCCCGGCGCGGTGCCGTCGACCAGCAGCGGCACCAGGGCGATGCCTGCGGCGAGCGCCGTCATCAGCACCGGCACGAGGCGCTCGTTGCTCGCCCGAAGCACCAGGGCCGGGCCGAAGGGCAGCCCCTCGTTCAACCCGAGGTTCAGCACATGGCTGATCTTCAGGATGCCGTTGCGGGCGACGATGCCGGTGAGCGTCACGAAGCCGATCATCGAGGCCACCGAGAGCGGCAGCCCGGCGATGGTGAGGGCGACGACGCTGCCGATGAGGGCGAGCGGCACGTTGCCCATGACGATGAGCGCCAGCACGCCGGAGCGGTAGCGGCTCGCCAGCAGCGCGAAGACCAGCGCGAAGGAGACGAGGCCGAGGAGGCCGATGCGGCGGGTCGCCTCCCCTTGCGCCTCGAACGCACCTTCGAGGCGCGCGCTGATTCCCTCCGGCAGCGTCGTCCGGGCCAGGGCCTGCCCGATGGCGGCGGCGACCTTCGAGCCGTCCGAGCCCGGCACGGTGTTGGCCTGGACCACGATGCGACGGCGGCCGTTCTCGCGCTGGATCTGGTTGGGACCGTCGCGCTCGGCGATGTCGGCCAGGGCGTGGGCGGGCACCCAGCCCGACGGCGTCTCGATGAGGAGGTCGCGCAAGGCGGCCATGGAGCGGCCGCTTTCGGGGAGGCGCAGCACCACATCGAAGCGGCGCAGGCCCTCGACCAGGGTGGAGACAACGCGTCCGTTGGCGAGCTGCCCCACCGTATCCACCACCGTCGCGGGGGAGACGCCGTAGAGGGCGGCCTTCGCCGGATCGACCCGTACCTCGATCTGCGGAACGCGCACCTGCCGCTCGACCTGGAGGTCGGCGACGCCCGGAATCGCGGACAGGGTTTCACGCAGGGATTCGGCGGTGCGTCGCAAGGCGTCGAGATCCTCGCCAAACAGCTTGAGGGCGATCTCGGCCCGGACGCCGGAGAGCATGTGGTCGAGCCGGTGCGAGATCGGCTGGCCGACATTCACCGTGACCGGAAGGACGGACAGCCGCCCCCGGATCTCGGCGGTGATGGCGTCGCGCTCGCGTCCGCCGGGCTTCAGGCGGATCTCCAGATCGGTGGAATGGACCCCTTCGGCATGCTCGTCGAGCTCGGCGCGGCCCGTCCGACGCCCGACCTTGTCCACCTCGGGGATCTCCATCAGCAGGCGCTCGGCGATGGCGCCGACGCGAGCAGATTCGGCGAGCGAGATGCCGGGGGTGAAGGTGGTGGTGACCGTGAACGAGCCTTCGTTGAAGGTCGGCAGGAAGGCGCGGGGCAACCGGCCCGCGCCGTAGCCGGCGGCGATCACCGCCAGGACCGCGCAGACCATGGCAAGGCGCTGATGGGCGAAGGCCGTTTCCACCAGTCGCCCATTGGCCCGCTTGAGGCCGCGGATCAGCCGGTTCTCGGGATGGTCGAGGCTCTTCAGGCCAGGGAGCAGCCAGGAGGAGAGGACGGGCGTCAGGGTCAGCGAGACCACGAGGCTCGACAGGATGGCGATGATGTAGGCTTGGCCGAGCGGCGCGAAGAGCCGGCCTTCGATCCCCGACAGGGCGAAGAGCGGCACGAAGACGAGACAGATGATGATCGTGGCGTAGACGATACCGGAGCGCACCTCGTTCGAGGCATCCACGATCACCGAGAAGGTGCTGCGAGGCGAACCCTCAGCCCGGTTGTCGCGCAGGCGCCGCAGGATGTTCTCCACATCGACGACGGCATCGTCCACCAGCTCTCCGATGGCGATGGCGAGGCCGCCGAGCGTCATCGTGTTGATGGAGAGGCCCAGCAGAGAGAACACCGTGGCGGTGGCGAGGATCGAGACGGGAATGGCGGCGAGCGAGATCAGCGTGGTCCGCACGTTCATCAGGAAGGCGAACAGCACCACGGCCACAACGGCCACGGCTTCGATCAGTACCGTGATCACGTTGCGAAGCGATGTCTCGATGAAATCCGCCTGCCGGAACAGGACGTTGCCGGCCTCGATGCCGTGCGGCAGGGAGGGGCCGATCTCCTTGAGCGCCGCCTCGACCTCGCGGGTCAGGCGCACGGTGTCGATCCCCGGCTGCTTCTCGATGGAGACCACCACGGCGGGATTGCCCATGAAGCCGCCGTCGCCGCGCTTGGGCCGCGCTCCGAAGGCGATCTCGGCGACCTGCCGCAGGTAGACCGGACCGCCCGGCGTCGTGACGACGAGATTGCGAAGGTCGTCGAGATCGGTGGTGCGGCCGAGCGCGCGGATCAGGACCTCACGGCCGCCGGCCTCGGAATAGCCGCCGCCGGCATTGCCGCCGTAATTCTGGAGAGCGCGGGCGAGGGCCTCGTCGGTGACGCCGAGCGCCCGCATGGCGGCGGGATTGGGGGCGACCCGGAACTGGCGCACCTCGCCGCCGATGGGGATCACCTGCGCCGCGCCCGGGATCGAGAGCAGGCGCGGGCGCAAGGTGAAGTCGGCGGTCTCGCGCACCTGCATCGGGGTCGCGGTCTTCGAGGTGACGGCGACCAGCAGGATGCCGCCCATGATCGAGGAGACCGGCCCCATCTGCGGAATCACGTTCGGCGGCAGCTCCGAGCGCGCCAGCGCCAGCCTTTCATTGACGAACTGCCGGTCCCGGAACAGGTCGGTGTCCCACTCGAACTCCACCGTGACGATGGACAGGCCGATGCCGGAGACCGAGCGGACCCGGCTGACACCGGGCAGGCCATTCATGCGGGTCTCGATCGGGTAGGTCACCCGCTGCTCGACTTCCGTGGGGGCGAGCCCCTCGGCTTCGGTCAGGATCGTGACCGTGGGCCGGTTGAGGTCGGGGAGTACGTCGACGGGCAGGCGCGCGAGGGAGAGCGCGCCGGTGAGGACCAGGGCGAAGGCGAGGGCCAGCACGAGCAGGCGGTTGCGCAGGGATTGCGCGACGATGAGGCCGAACATCTTTGCGGTCCCTCAGCGGATCTGGTCGAGGAGCTCGGCGCCCTGGACGACGACGCGCCGTCCCGGCTCCAGACCGTCGGCGATGAGCGTGCGGTCGGCGTCGAGGGAATCGGTACGGACGCTGCGCGCCACGAAGCGCTCGGCGCCGACATGCTCGTAGACGACGCTCCCGCCCTCGGCGCGGAGGATGCCGGACCGTGGGACGGCGAGGCCGGTCCGCTCCCCCGTCAGGGGGGCATGGACGGTGACGAACTGGCCGAGACGAAGACCGGTCGTGTCGTCGTCCACCGCGAACTGCACGGGAACGGCCTGATTGCGATCGGCGAGGCCGGCGCCGCGATAGGCCAGCGCCATGCTGCGCCCGTCCCCGAGCCGGGCCGTCGCCGCCCCCTCAGGGGACAGGGCCTCGAAGCTCAGCGCCTCGATCCAAAGCTTCTTCGGATCGACGATGCGGAAGACGACGGTGCCGGGGGCCGCCATGGCGCCCGCCGTGGCGCTCGCCTCGGCGATGACCCCGTCCACCGGCGCGACCAGAGCCTCGGGCGAGCCACGGACCGCATCGAGGGCGGCGCGGCGGTCCTTCAGCCCGTCGCGCTCGGAGCGGGCATCGTCGAGCTGGGTCTGCGCCACGGCGCCGGTCCCCGCCAGACGCTCGAACCGGACCACGCGCCGGTCGAGGATCGCGATCTGCTGGTCGAGTTCGCCCTGGCGCTGGCGCATGTCGGAGACGTCCACGGCCTGGACGGGCGGGGTGACGGTGGCGAGCACCTCGCCGCGCGTCACACGGGTTCCGAGGCGAGGAAATCCGCTTGCCGGAGGGGCCAAGCGGCCGCCCACGGAGGATTGCACCACGCCGCTGGCATTGGGATCGGCGATGACCCGGCCGGGCAGGGCCACGGTGCGGGCCACGTTCTCCGTCGCGGTCAGGGCGGTGCGCAGGACGAGGAGCCGCTGCAGGGATTTGGGTACGAAGATCGACCCGTCGCCCAGGCGTTTGGCCCGGTCGGCGCCGCCGGAGGGCGGGCTCGCCATCATCCCCCCCTCGGCCGGCGCGGCATCGTGGCCTTCATGGGCGAGGGCGGCGCTGCCCAGCACGATCGTCGCCGTGACCGCCAGGACGACGACGATGGGAATCGTGCGCCGACGCCGGAACAGGACGACAGCGCCGAGGCCGAGGAGGAAGCCCCCGGCGGCGGTGACGGAGGGCGGCTGGTGCGTCAGGCGCTCGACCAGGGAGGCGGCGGTCGCCGTCTCGGACGCCGCAGCCGCGACTTTGGGGGCGGGCAGGTCGAGATCGAGGGAGAGGATGTCGGTTCGGCCCTCCGCCGTCACCGCGACGAGGAGATCGTGATGCTCCGCCTCCTCGAGCCAGGGCGCCGAAAGCCGGTAGGTGCCGTCGGCCTGGACCTCGGCCTTCCGGCGGCCGTCCGGCGTCGAGAGGGCGAGGGTGGCGTCGGTGACCGGCGCGTTGGTCTCGAACGCGTCGAGATAGAAGACGAGATCGTGCCCCTGCACGGTGGCGACGAGTTCGTAGCGCTCCGACTTCGCCTCGGCTCGCGGTGCTGCCGCCGCGACGGGCAGGGCAGGGGCCTCGTCTCCGTGGGAATGGCCCTCATGGGACAGGACCGCGCCGGTCAGGGCCGCCCAGGCGATGGCGCACGCTGCGACACGGCGCAGGGCAGCCGGAAAAACGATGGACATGATGCGAGAAACCTTGGCGCCGTTGAAGCAGGAGACGGCGATCCACGCGAGGCCGGAAGGCAGCCGCGCGGGAACGCCGTCGTTACGTCAGGCGAAGGATCTCGGGGGTTCGGACGGGGAATCCGGGGCGGCATCCGTCCGTGCGGAAGCGGCACCCACGGGAACGGGTCCGGTCAGTCCGGCGGAGGATGCGACGTCGCCCTCGGTGGGAGCGAGGCCGAGGGCGCAACAGGGAGCGCCACAGCCGCCGGCGCAGCAGGGACCGGCACAGCCAAGATGAGGCTCGGCCCGCAGGACCGAGACTACGGCACGCATGCGGCTATCGGATGTGATCCCCTGGACCGCTTTCGTCTCGCGGGCGTTCTGAACTTGGACGCGCTCGACCTGGACCCGCTCGACCTGGGCCCCGGTTTCGTGCCCATGCCCGGTATGGGCGCTCGCGGGCGACGACATGGCGAAGCCGGCGATCGCGAGGATCACCGTCATCAGCCAGAGCGCGAGGCTCCGGTCCCGATTGCGCCGGATGGGTTTCATGTCGGCGCAGAGCGTAGCATAGGGCATGCGCCCGCGACAGGGCCGATCGCAACTCGGAAGGCTAGACGCGTGAGACAGATCCTCGTGATCGGCATCGGCACCGGCAATCCGGAGCATGTCACGATCCAGGCGATCCGGGCCTTGAACACGGTGGATGTGGTCTTCGTCCTCGACAAGGGAGGAGATAAGGCCGACCTCGTCGCCCTGCGCCGGGAGATCTGCGAGCGCTACATCGAGGATCGTCCCTACCGCATCGTCGAGGCGCAGGACCCGGAGCGGGACCGGAATCCGGCCGATTACGGCGTGGCCGTGGAGGATTGGCACAGCGCCCGCGCCGCGCTGTACGAAGCGATGATCGAGCGGGAACTGCAAGAACACGAGACTGGGGCCTTCCTGGTCTGGGGTGACCCTTCGCTCTACGACAGCACCCTGCGGATCATCGACCGGATCGTCGCGCGAGGCCGCCTCGCCTTCGAGTACCGAGTGATCCCCGGCATCACCAGCGTCCAAGCCCTGGCGGCCAGTCACCGCATTGCCCTCAACCGCATCGGCGCGCCGGTGCAGATCACCACGGGACGCCAGATCGCCGGCGGATTGTCCGCCGAGGCCGACACCACCGTGGTGATGCTCGACGGCGACCCGACCTTCGCCCATCTCGACCCGGAGCTGACGATCTATTGGGGCGCCTATCTCGGGAGCGACGACGAGATCACCCTCTCGGGCCGCCTCGGCGACGTCGCTGCCGAGATCCGGCGCATCCGGGCGGAGGCGAGGGCACGCCACGGCTGGATCATGGACATCTACCTGCTACGGAAGCCGGCCGATTAGGCCAGGATCACGTCTCTCGACGCCAACCTCGCCCTCAATGATCGCGGCGTCGCTCGCCCCTCTCGATGTGACCGGCCAGCGTGAAGCCGATTTCTCGCATCAGGGCATCGAGGAGTGCCGTCAGCTTCGGCCGGTGCAGACCGGTTGCGAGGTCGTGCAGGGCGATGGCGTGTCCCGCCATGCGGTTGGCCGCCGCCTGGGCCTGCATGTCGGGCTGATGAGGGAGGGCGCCATCCTCGGTGTGATCGATGACGATGCCGAGCCCCCTTGCGCACTCGCCAGACCCGTCCCGCTCAACCCGTCCGCGCAGGCCGAGCCGACGCTCGCCTCGAACCGTCCTGAAGACGATTTCGAACAGACCGCCCCCCTCGGTCGCGGCGTGTAGGGCATTCTCCACGCGAGACCGGTCCTCATCGTGGATCGCCGTCAGGAAGGCGTCGAGACTCACGACCTCCGTCTCCGGAGCGAAGCCGAGAATCTCCGCGAGCAAACCGGAGACGGCGATGCGGCCAGCCCAGACGTCGTGGGACCAGACGCCAACGATTCCCGATGCGTCGAGCGCATCCCGAAGGCTATCCGAGTCGTCGGGGAAAAAGCTGGTGCGCGCAGGCATGGATCTCCTGGGCCGCAGGGGCCGGGGCACTGACAGCGAAACAGTGACCGCGGAGCATCCCGAAGCCAGGTCGGACCTCCATTGGGTCATTACCTGAGGTTGAGAAATGCTTCGCTATCCGGCGACAGAGGCCGCATCCTACCCCTAAAATTGCATCACCGAAAGCGCTTAACACGTCAAACGTGCATTAAAGGCAACCTGAGATTGCCACCAAGTGCCTGTTCGCCGGGGGACGGGGAGATCGATCGTGGCGCACGATCCTCAGCCAACGGAACCCTCCGAGCCCAGGCATCGATCTTAACCACTGATTAACCATGACCCGCCAAAAACCGGGATCAGGGCATCCTGGTGTCACGGGACGACGGCTTCGAGCGCGTCCGGTGTCGATCCGGGGCCGGGAATTCGATCGGCCTCCGGGCCGATATTCGCCCCGGCACGGCAGGAATGCGACAAATCAAGCCGCGAGAAGGGCTCCCGTATGAAAGCCATCACCTTCGTCACCCAGAAGGGAGGCAGTGGAAAGAGCACCCTGTGCATCTCACTGGCGGTGGCGGCGCAGGAGCGCGGCCTGTCGGTCTGCATCCTGGAAATGGACCGCCAGGCGACGATCAGCGACTGGCTCGACCACCGCACGGCGGATGGCCCGGAAGTGGCGCAGATCGACGCGACGCAGATCGAAGCCGTCATGACCCAGCTGCGTGAATCCTCCTACGATTACGTCTTCATCGATACGCCGGGCGTCGACTCCACCGGCACGCTCTCGGCGATCCGCGCGGCCGATCTCTGCATCATCCCCTGCCGCCCCACCCCGGCGGACCTGCGCGCGTTCAAGCCGACCCTGGCCGCTATCTACCGCCTGGAGAAGAAGTTCGCCTTCGTGCTGAACCAGACCCCGCCGCGCTCCTACCGGATCCGCGACGCGGCCGACGGCCTCGCCGTGCTGGGCATCCTGCCGGACGTGAACATCGTCGCGCGGACCGATCACCAGGACGCGATCGGCGTCGGTCAGGGCGTCACCGAATTCAACCCCAAGGGCCAGGCCGCCGGCGAAGTCCGCAAGCTCTGGACGTGGATCGAGAAGCGGATGCAGGTCGTCAAACATGCCAAAGCCGCCTAGGCCGAGCCTCGCCTCCATCGTCGCGGGAGCCGCCTCCCCAGGGAGGAGCGCCGACATCGTCCAGCTCGATACGGGCCACACGCCCGTCCGCAAGGCGCCGGGCACCCTGAAGGAGCGTGCCAGGCAGATGTCGGTCTATCTGGAGCCGCCGGTCTACGACCAGCTGCGCGACCTCGCCCATACCGAGCGCACGAAGATGCATGCGCTCATGCTCGAAGCCCTCGATCTGCTGTTCAAACAGCGCGGGACCATGCCGATCGAGCGGCTGAACGAGACGAGCCACCGCTGATACCCGGCTCCTGTCGATGCCTGGCATCGACAGGAGAAAATCATTTTTCATCAAATACTTATTTGCATACCCTCAACTGACACATCCGCATTTGGCGGCACCGACCTCCTGACCTTCCGGGCAGAATTTCGAGACGATGTCCACAACCGCGAGAACGTGATTCTCTTCACTCTGATAGGGCTTTGTAGCGCGCTCTTCACTTGATGAATGAACGGATAAGGCCGGCTCCGCCCTCCAGCCCCAGCGTTCAGGTTTCCTTTACGTCAACCCGACAATTGTCTGTGCAATCGAAGCCCGTTCTTTCCGGGCGGCCTTCGACGGCCGGACCGGATCGCTCTTCCGTTCCCCGAGCCCTGTATGGCGTTTCGAGAGCGTAGAGTGCTGGGCGGTTCGGTATGGCGCGTTCGACGAAGGCCGGATCGGCTCCAACGGCGGGCGTACCGCTGCTGCGCCTCCTCGCCGTGTCCGTGGTGGCATTGACCACCGCCAATTGCGCGCAGAACACCCAGAAGCTCGCTGGCCCGGCCGGTTCCTCCGGATCGTCCTACGATCCGAAATACGGTGTGAAGGCCAGTCCTCGCCTCTATAACGAGGGCGACACGATCCCCAAGGGCGGCGGCCGCCGCTTCTCGGGAAAGCCCTACGTGGTGGCGGGCCGCACCTACGTGCCCCGCGACGATGCCAAGGGCTATGTCCGCGAGGGCCTGGCCTCCTGGTACGGCAGCGCGTTCCACGGCCGGATGACCGCCAACGGCGAGGTGTTCGACCGTCACTCCATCGCAGCCGCCCACCCGACGCTGCCGCTGCCGAGCTACGTCCGGGTCACCAACCTCGCCAACCGCCATTCGATGATCGTGCGCGTCAACGATCGCGGCCCTTATCATGCCAACCGGCTCATGGACGTGTCGGAGGAGGTGGCCCAGGCCCTGGAATTCCACCGTAGCGGCACCGCCAAGGTCCGGGTGGAGTATGTGGGCAAGGCCTCCACTGCCGGCAGCGACGACCGCAAGCTGATGGCGACCTTGCGCACCGATGGCGCGCCTGCCCGCGTCGGCGGCGCTTCACCGGTGATGATGGCCGATCTCGGCCCCGATGCCGAAACGGAGCGTCTGTCGCGCGCGCAGCGTCCCGCCATGGCCTTCAAGCCGGCCCCTGACGAGGACGATGCAGCTCCCGCGCCGCGTCCTGCCCGGCCCGCGCCGGTCCTGGTGGCAGGCGGCTCCAGCGTCGCCGTACCGGCGGCCCTGCAGCCCACCGCGTCCCGGTCGCATGCGTTCCGGCCGACCATGCCGGATCGCCCGGCACCGGCCCTGCAGATGGCTCATGCCGCGCCGAAGGCGAAGGGATCGCCGCCCCACGCCGTGGCAGCGATGCGCCTCGCCTCGAACGCCGGCCCAGCCCAGAACCTTGCCCAAGCCCCTGCCCAGGCATCGAAGCACGGCGCCACGACGACCAAGGACGCGAAGACGCTCCAGGCCAAGCTGGAATCCTCCGCTCCGAAGACGAAACTCGCCCACGTGCCGGTCCCGGCGGCACCGCAGAGGATGGCGGCCGCCCCTGCTCCCTCGCGCGGCCCGGTGGTGAAGACGGCGAGCACCACGACCCCGGCACGCTCCGCGACAGGCCATGCCGCGGTGGCGAACCTGCGTCCGGCTGCGCCGCCCTCGAGCCCGCTGGGAACGGCCAAGGCCAGCGTCGCCAAGCTGTCCGTGCCTCCGGCCGGCTCGCAGCCCGTCGGCGCACAGGCCGGACGCGGCAAGTCGTCCGCCCCGGCAGTCGCCACCGCCGCAGCGAGGCCGGCCCAGCCACGCCGCTCGCGCATCGCCGAGGTCAACTGACCGTCGAACGACCGAGACCGGCGGCATCGTCTCGTCCACCGTGTCGCGACATCATCGGCAAAGTTGCGTTCGATTTCGCGGGCGATCCGCTATACCATCTCGCAAGGGCGAGAACGGACCGGGCTTATCAGCCAAGCCTCGGGGCCGACGGGCATGAGGCGAACGATGCGTGCGACGACGAACCGGACGAATCTGGCCGCCGGCTTTCGGGCCGGACTGGCCGGCTTGAGCCTGTCGGCGATCGGCTGGTTCGCCGCCCTCCCGGCCCTCGCCCAGAGCTTCCAGACAGCCGCTCCCCACGCCATCCTGATCGATGCGGATTCGGGCTCCGTGTTGTTCGAAAAGGCGGCCGACGAGCTGTTCTCGCCGGCCAGCATGGCCAAGCTGATGACCACGGAGATCGTGTTCAACGAGATCCGGCAGGGCCGGCTCAGCATGGACAGCGAATTCCAGATCACCGAGGACGCCTGGCGCCGGGGCGGTGCCGGGGGAGGCGGCTCCTCGATGTTCGCCCAGCTCAACAGCCGCATCAAGCTGTCCGATCTGCTGCGCGGCCTGATCGTGCAATCGGGCAACGACGCGGCCATCGCCATCGGCGAGGGCATCGCCGGCTCGGAGGAGAATTTCGGTCGGATGATGACCGCGCGAGCCAAGGAAATCGGCCTGACGCGCTCCACGTTCCGCAACGCCACCGGCTATTCCGCCCCCGACCAGAAGGTCACCGCACGCGATCTCGCCAAGCTGGCGATCCACCTCATCGACACCTATCCCGATCTCTACAAGATCTTCGCCGAGCGCGAGTTCACCTGGAACAAGATCAAGCAGCAGAACCGCAATCCGCTGCTGACCCTCGATATCGGGGCCGACGGGCTCAAGACCGGATATCTCGAGGAATCGGGCTACGGCCTCACGGGCTCGGCGGTCCAGAACGGCCAGCGCCTCATCATGGTGGTCAGCGGCCTCAAGACGGCGCGCGACCGCGCCGCCGAGTCGCGCAAGCTGGTGGAATGGGGATTCCGCGCCTTCGAGCCGCGCCAGATCTTCGCCAGCGGTGAGACCGTGGCCGATGCCTCCGTCTTCGGCGGGGCGCAGGGCAGCGTCCCGCTGGTGGCCAAGAAGCCGGTCCGGGTGCTCCTGCCCCGTGGCAACGGCGACCGCATCAGTGCCCGCGTCGTCTATCAGGGTCCGCTGACCGCGCCGGTGGAACAGGGCAAGGAGGTGGGCCGCCTGCGCATCACCCGCGGCGACACCCAGGCCCTCGACCTGCCGGTCTATGCCGGAGAAGACGTGCCAGCCGGCACGATCCCGCAGCGCGCCCTCGACGGGGCCTGGGAGTTCGGGACCGGGCTGTTCCGGCGCGCCTTCGACAAGGCCGGTGCCAGTGACAAGGCCGGCGCGACCGATAAGGCCGGCGCCAAATCGTGACCGGCCGAAACCGCGGGCGGGGAGGGGTCTTCATCACCTTCGAGGGCGGGGAGGGGGCCGGGAAATCGACCCAGATCGCCCGGCTCGCGACGCGCCTACGTGGTGCGTCCTCCGTCCCGGTGGTGACGACGCGCGAGCCCGGCGGCTCGGTCAAGGCCGAGGCGATCCGTGAGGCGTTGCTGGCTGGAACGGTGAAGCGGCACGGCCCCTTCGCCGAGGCGCTGCTGTTCTCCGCCGCCCGGATCGACCATCTCGACACGCTGATCCGCCCGGCCCTCGCCCGCGGCGAGACTGTGCTGTGCGACCGCTTCTCGGATTCGACCCGTGCCTATCAGGGAGCGGCGGGAGGCCTCGAACCAACCCTTCTCTCGGCCCTGGAGCGGGTCGTCGTCGGGGACACGAAGCCCGACCTCACCCTGATCCTCGACCTCGACCCCGTCATCGGCCTCGCCAGGGCGAAGGCCCGCGCCGGGGAGGGGGAGGCGGCCGACCGGTTCGAGGCGGAGGCCCTCGCCTTCCACACCCGCCTGCGGCAGGCGTTCCTCGCCATCGCCGCAATGGAGCCGGAGCGCTGCGTCGTCATCGATGCCGGCCTCCCCCCGGATGCGGTGGAAGAGGCGATCGCAGCCGTCCTCGCGGCCCGCCTGCCCAGCCTTCTCTCCGGCCCGGAGGCCACCGACGATGCGGCCTGACCGTGCTCCGGAGGATGTCGAACCCGGCGACCTCGCCGATATTCCACGGCCACGCGAGCAGGCCGGCCTCGTCGGCCATGCGGAGGCGGAGGCCGCCTTCATCGAAGGGATCGGCTCGGGACGCCTGCACCATGCCTGGCTCATCGGCGGCCCGCGCGGCATCGGCAAGGCGACCCTGGCCTATCGGGTGGCGCGCTGGCTCATCGCCAACCCGCGCCCCGGCCACGTCCCGGATACCCTCGCGGTCGATCCCTCGCATCCGGCGGCGCGGCAGGTGGCGGCCCTATCGCATCCCAACCTCGTGGCCCTGCGCCGGACGCGGCCACACAATGCCAAGACGCTCGCGACCAAGATCTCGGTCGATGCCGCGCGCCATGCCCTCGACCTGTTCGGCTCGACGGCGGGCAATGACGGCTACCGCATCTGCATCGTCGACAGCGCCGAGGATCTCAACGCCAACAGCGCCAATGCCCTGCTCAAGATGGTGGAGGAGCCGCCGCCGCGCTGCCTGTTCCTCATCGTCAGCCACGCGCCGGGCCGGCTGCTGCCGACGATCCGCTCACGCTGCCGTGCCCTCAACCTGCGGCCCCTGGGGGAGGGGGAGGTGGCCGAGGTCCTAGGAAGCTTCCCTCCCCCTTTCGTCCGGCCCGACCCGGAGGTCCTGGCCCGTGCCGCCGCCCTCTCCGAGGGCTCGGTGTCGCAGGGCTTCGCCATGCTCGATCCGGGGACATCCAACGTCGTCGGCGAGATGGAGACCCTGCTGTCGCGCCTCGACCATCCCGACTGGCGCCGCATCCTGGCGCTGGCCGACAAGCTTTCGGGGCGGGACGCGGACGAGCATTTCGCCGCGAGCCTCGAGGCGGTGTTCCGCTTCGTCTCCGCCGAACTCGACAGACGGCGCCACGAGCCCCCCGCTCGCCTTGCGGCCCTGGTGGAGGTGTGTGACAAGATCGCCCGCGCCGCCCGGGAGGCCGCGATCTACAACCTCGACCGCCGGCCGCTGATCCTCTCGCTGTTCGGCGACCTCGCGGGCGCCGTACGCTGAAGGGACGTGAGCCGGTTCGGCCCGTGCTCCCGGAGCCGTCCCGTGAACCCATGAACCCTGTATCCGGGGATACCGCTACGCGATGGCCAACGATCCAGGCCCCACCCTTTCCGATGCCAATGCCCTTTCCCATGCGAAAACCTTCGGCATCAGCACGGCGATCTCCTATCCCAACGGCGCGCCGCATATCGGCCACGCCTACGAGGTGATCGCCACGGACGCGATCGCGCGCTTCAAGCGCCTCGACGGCTACGACGTGCTGTTCTCCACGGGCACCGACGAGCACGGGCTCAAGATCCAGCAGACCGCCTCCAAGGCCGGGATCAGCCCGAAGGCCCTCGTCGACGACATGGCCGCGCGCTTCAAGGCCATGGCCGAGGCGCTGAACTGCAGCCACGACCGCTTCATCCGCACCACGGAGCCGGACCATTATGCCGCCGCCCAGGAACTCTGGCGGCGCATGGAGGCCAATGGCGACATCTACCTATCGAAATATGCCGGCTGGTACTCGGTGCGCGACGAGGCCTATTACAACGAGGACGAGACCGAGACCGCCCCCGACGGGACGCGCCGCGCGCGGGAGACCGGCACGGCCGTGACCTGGATGGAAGAGGAGAACTTCCTGTTCCGTCTCTCCGCCTATCAGGATCGGCTGCTGGCTCTGTACGAGGCCCAGCCCGACTTCATCGGCCCCGAGACACGGCGCAACGAAGTGGCGAGCTTCGTCCGCTCCGGCCTCAAGGACCTCTCCGTCAGCCGCACCACTTTCGACTGGGGCGTGCCGGTGCCAGGGCACCCGGACCACGTCATGTATGTCTGGGTCGATGCGCTGACGAACTACCTCACGGTCACCGGCTTCCCCGACGATGCGGATCCACGAAAAAGCTTCTGGCCGATGGACCTGCACGTCATCGGCAAGGACATCGTGCGCTTCCACGCGGTCTACTGGCCGGCCTTCCTGATGTCGGCGGGTCTGCCGCTCCCCAAGCGCGTCTTCGGCCACGGCTTCCTGCTCTCCAAGGGCGAGAAGATGTCGAAGTCGCTCGGCAACGTGGTCGATCCGATGGACCTCATCGCGACCTACGGGGTCGATGCGTTGCGCCAGTTCGTCCTGCGCGAAGTCCCCTTCGGCGGCGATGGCAATTACAGCCACGAGGCCATCATCACCCGCTACACGGCGGACCTCTCGAACGGTCTCGGCAA
The DNA here is from genome assembly GCF_001422815.1 of Methylobacterium sp. Leaf91. Lineage (GTDB taxonomy): Bacteria > Pseudomonadota > Alphaproteobacteria > Rhizobiales > Beijerinckiaceae > Methylobacterium. The sequence goes on from NZ_LMMP01000003.1 coordinate 315,831, forward strand.
CCTCGCCCAGCGCTCTCTCTCGATGATTGCGAAGAATTGCGGCGGCCTCGTCCCCGAGCACGGCGACTTCACGGAGGACGACCGGGCCCTCCTGGCGCTGGCGGACGCCCTGCCGGGCTCCGTGCGGGTGGCGATGGACAAGCTCGCCCTCCACACGGCGCTCGCCGACATCTGGGCCGTGGTGACGGCCTCGGACCGCTATTTCGACGCGCAGAAGCCCTGGGTCCTGCGCAAGACCGACCCTTCCCGCATGGCCGCCTCGCTCTACGTGGTGGCCGAGACCTTGCGGGCCATCGGCATCCTGGTGCAGCCCTTCATGCCGGATTCGGGCGCCAAGCTCCTCGACCTCCTGGCCGTGCCCGCCGACGGGCGGCAGCTCGCGGATATCGGGGAGGGGGGTCGGCTGGTGCCGGGCACGGCGCTCCCGGCGCCGAGCGGGCTGTTCCCGCGCTTCGTCGAGCCGGAGGCTCCCGCCGTCTGAGGCGGGGTCCGCAGCGTCACCGAGAATCCCGAGTTTTGTCCATGCTGGTCGACAGCCACTGCCATCTCGACTTCCCGAACTTCGTCGAGGATCTTCCCGGCGTGATCGCCCGCGCCGAGGCGGCGGGCGTGACGGGGATGCTCACCATCTCGACGCGAATCGCCAAGGCGCGGGTCTACGAGGCCCTGTCCGAGGCTCATCCGCACATCTGGCACACCGTAGGGACCCATCCGAATGGGGCAGGGGACGAGCCCGACGTGCCCACGGAAGAGATCGTCGCCCTCACCCATCATCCGCGCTGCGTCGGGATCGGCGAGGCGGGGCTCGACTACCACTACGAAGACGCCGCCCCGGAAGCGGTGCAGGAGCGGGTGTTCCGCCGGCATATCGCGGCCTCCCGCGAGACCGGCCTCCCCCTCGTCATCCATGCCCGCGATGCCGACGAGCACATGGAATCGGTGCTCGTCGACGAGATGAAGCGCGGGGCCTTCAAGGCGGTGCTGCACTGCTTCTCCTCGGGCCGACGCCTGGCGGAAGTCGGGGTCGAACTCGGCTTGTTCGTCTCCTTCTCGGGCATCGTCACCTTTCGGCGCTCGCACGAGCTCCGCGACATCGCCCTCGCCGTCCCCCGCGACCGCATCCTGGTGGAGACCGACGCGCCGTTCCTGGCGCCCGAGCCCCATCGCGGGCGCAGCAACGAGCCGGCCTATACCGCCGACACCGCCCGCTCCCTGGCCAAGACCCTCGACATGGAGTTCGAGGCCTTCGCGAGCCTGACGACGGCCAATTTCCACCGCCTGTTCGACAAGGCGACCCCATCCGGCGGCCGGGCGGCATGACAGCGGCCCGCGCGCTCCGATACCAGCGGACCGGGAGGTGCGGATGGGTTCTCTGACGTTGACGATCCTCGGCTGCGGCTCGTCCGGCGGCGTTCCCCGTGTGGGTTACGGCTGGGGCGCTTGCGATCCGTCCGATTCGAGGAACCGGCGGCGGCGCTGCTCGATCCTGGTGGAGCGGCGAGGGCAGGCGGGGTCCACGACCCTTCTGGTCGATACCTCGCCGGATTTGCGGGAGCAGCTTCTGGCGGCGCGGGTCCAGAGCCTCGACGCGGTGCTGTTCACCCATGCCCATGCGGACCATACCCACGGGATCGACGACGTCCGGCCGCTGGTGATCCACATGCACCGGCGCATCCCGGTCTATGCCGATGCCGAGACTCGCGCCCTGCTGACGATGCGCTTCGGTTATTGCTTCGAGACGCCGCCCGGCAGCGCCTATCCGCCGATCCTCGACATGAACGATCTCGTGGCGGGCGAGCCGGTGACGATTCCGGGTGAGGGCGGTGCGATCGAGGCCGTGGCCTTCGGTATGGAGCACGGCACCGAGAGCGCCCATGGCTTTCGCTTCGGCCCGGCGGCTTACGCGCCAGATGTCAGCCTGATGCCGGAAGCGGCCAAGGCGCAACTCCGCGGCCTCGATCTCCTCATCATCGATGCCCTGCGCGACACCCCTCACCCGACCCATTACTCTGTCTCGGATGCGCTCGCGCTGATCGAGGAGGTGCGCCCGCGCCGCGCGATTCTCACCAACCTCCACACCGATCTCGACTACGCCACGCTCGCGGCCAAGCTGCCGCCGGGCGTGGTTCCGGCCTATGACGGATTGTCGGTGAGCGTGGACCTCTAGACGCGCAGGCAGAGTGCCGGGGAGGGCGCGCGTCAGTTACGCATGGGGTCGGCCGGGATCAGGCCGGCATTGACCAGGATCTGCGCCGTGGCCGCCTTGGCGAGGCGGTCATAGCCCGCATCGGTCATGTGCAGCCCGTCGGGGCCGATCATCTGCGCCGGGCTGAGCAGGCCGCTGGCGGCCCAGGTCCGCATCAGGGCGTGACGGCGGATCACCGGCACGTCGAGCTCGGCCGCGAGGCTGTGCAACGCGTCGCCATAGCGCTCGGCACCGTTGGTCGTCGTCAGGCGGCGGCACCATTGCTGGTCCATGAGGATGACGTCGGAGCCGGCGGCGCGCATCGCCGTGATGCCCTGACGGGTCAATTCGGTGAAACGCTCCACCGTGACGCCGGTCATCGGGTCGTTACTGCCGGTCTGCCAGATCACGAGGTCGGGCCGCTCGGCCAGAACGTCCCGGTCGAGGCGGCGGGCCATGGCCTCGGCGTCATCACCACCCTTGCCGCGGTTGAGGACCGTGACGATGGGATGCTTGGCGCCAGCGACGTCGAGACGTCCCTGCAGGTCTTCCTGCAATTGGGCGGGGTAGGCGGTGGCGGGGGAGGAGGCCCCCGACCCTTCCGTGGACGAGGAGCCGAAGGCGACGATGCGGATGTCGGATCCGGCCTTCACCAGGGCGGCCACGTGGGAGAGCTTGGCCAGCGCCCGGGCGGGAATGGCCGGCTTCGATACCACGGGCTCCGCCCATGCCGGAGCGCCGAGGCCCAAAGCCACGAGGGCCAGGCCGAGGAACGGGGCGGCGCAGGGTTTGAGAAGGGTCAGCATCGGATCCGCTTCGAGAACGATCGGGGCGGGCGGTCGCGAAGACCGGTCCCACTCCGCCACGGGTTAGACACGCGGTTTGAGATAGGATTGTGACGATTGCCCCTGAAACTGGCGGATCGCTTAAGGAAGCTGGTGAGCAAGGCGTAAAGCCGCCATCTCTCGGCGACACTTCATGGAATGGTGAATCCCAGCTTCGTGTCAAGTTGGTCCTGTAAGCCCCCCTCACCCCGTTCTCCAGGGCTTCATGTTCCATAATATATCTTATGCGAATGACAGATATGGGTTTTGAAAGGGCCTGATTCGCCATCTGGGTTCGCCGTACCGTACGGTACCGACCGGCGGCTCGCTCCGGATCTCCCTAGGATTCCCGCGCCGTGTCCGGCGCCCTGCCCTCGCCGGTGGTGAACAGGCCGTAGCGCAGGGCCAGGGTCGGCAGGATCAGGAGGTTCAGGACCGTCGAGGTCACGAGGCCGCCGAGGATGACGATGGCCATCGGTCCCTCGATCTCGCGGCCGGGCTCGCCGGCTCCCAGCGCCAGGGGCAGCAGGCCGAGGCCGGTGACGAGGGAGGTCATCAGGATCGGCACCAGCCGGTCGGCGGCCCCTTCCACCGCCGTGTCGCGGTCCCACGCCCGGCCGTCGATGGCGACGAGATGCTCGTAATGCGAGATCATCATGATGGTGTTGCGGAGCGAGATGCCGAACAGCGTCACGAAGCCGACGATGGAGCCGAGCGACAGCACGGCCCCAGTGGCGAAGACCGCCAGTACCCCGCCGACGAAGGCGAAGGGCAGGTTGACCAGGACCAGCATGAGGTTGCGCGCGCTGCCCGTGACCATGGCCAGCAGCAGCACGATGCCGAGGCCCGCGAGCCCGGAGAACAGCAGCAGGTCGCGCTTGGCCCGCGCCTGGGCTTCGGCCGAGCCTGAGAAACTCACATAGACGCCGCTCGGCAGGGCCACTTCCTTGGCGATCTTGCGCCGCGCCGCCTCGACGAAGGAGGCGACGTCGCGCCCCGTGACGTTGGCGGTGATGGCCTGGACGCGCTGGGCACCCTGATGCTGGACCTGGTAGCGCCCCGAGGTCTCGTAGATGTCCGCCACCTGGGCGAGGCGGATGAAGCGGCCGTTCGAGGAGCGCAAGGGGAGGTCGCCCAAAGCGGTGAGACGTCCCCTCGCCCCGGAATCGAGGATGACGAGGACGTTGAAGACCGCGTTGCCCTCATAGGTCTGGCCGACCACGTCGCCCTGATAGGCGGTGCGCACCACCTCCATCACCTCGACGGCCGAGAGCCCCCAATGGCGCAGGTCGTTGGGCCGGAGCCCGACGTTGATCTGCGGCAGCCCGGCCGGGGAAGCCTGCTGGATGTCGGTGGCGCCGCGCACCTCGGCGAGTTCGCGGGCGATGTCGCGGGCGGCGGCCTCGATCCGGGCGAGGTCGTTGCCGAAGACGTTGATGACGACCGGCGCGGTGTAGCCTGAAACCGTCTCCTCGATGCGCTCGGTGAGGAAGGTCTTGAGCGAGAAGGCGGCACCGGGAAACCCCGCCATCAGGGTGCGGATATCGGCCTCGGCCCTGCCCTGCCCCGCGCCGTCGAGCCCCGGTTCGAGGTCGATATGGATCTCGCTGTAATGGGTGCCGGCGGTGTCCTGCCCCGCCTCGGCGCGGCCGATCTGAGAAGCCACGGCGCGGATGCCGGGGATCTTCCGGAGTTCGGTGGTGATGCGGCCGCCGAGGCGCATGGATTCCCCGAGCGACGTGCCGGGCGCCGCCGCCATGTGCAGGATCAGGTGACCCTCCTTCAGGTCGGGCAGGAAGGTGCTGCCGAAGAAGGGGGTCGCGGCGGCGCCCGCCAGGGTCACCAGGATGCCGAAGGCGATGACGATGCGCGGTGCGCGGTTGATCCCCTGGAGGAGGCGGGTGTAGCCGCCGCGCGACCAGCGCATCACCGGCGGGTCGCGCATGTCCGTCTCGCGCCGCCCGGTGAGGAGCATCATCGACAGAGCGGGGGTGACGGTGAGCGCCACGGCGAGCGAAGCCACCACCGCGAGGATGTAGGCGAGGGCGAGGGGGGCGAACAGCTTGCCGGCGATGCCGGACAGGACCAGCACCGGCAGGAACACCAGTAGTACCGCGAAGGTGGCGTAGGCGACCGCGGTGCGGACTTCCAGGATGGCGTCGATGACCACCCTCCCCTCCGGGACGGGCGAAGCGAGGCGCCGGTTCTCGCGCAGGCGGCGCACCACGTTCTCGACGCCGATCACCGCGTCGTCCACCACCTCGCCGATGGCGATGGCGAGGCCGCCCAACGTCATGGTGTTGAGGCTTTCGCCCATGGCCTGGAGCGCCACCACGGCGGCGATGAGGGAGAGCGGGATCGCCACCGACGAGATCACGCAGGTGCGCCAATCGTACAGGAAGGCGAACAGCACGACGACGACGAGGATGCCGCCGAGCCCGAGCGCCTGGAGCACGTTGGCATTGGCGATGGTGATGAAGTTCGCCGGCCGGAACAGATCCGGCCGCAAAGCCACGCCTTCCCGGTCGAGGGCCGGGCGCAGGTCTTCGAGGGCGGCCTCCACCCGGGCGGTGACCTCGCGGGTATTGGCGCCGTATTGCGCACCGACCATGAGGAGCACGCCGCGCTTGCCGTCCACCAGGGCGGCGCTGATCGGCGGCTCGCCGGCGGCGATCACGGTGGCGACGTCGCCGAGGGTGACGCTGGCGCCGCCCTCGTTGATAAGCACCGTGCGGGCCAGCTCCTCCGGGGTGAGCGACTGCCCCTCGGTCTGGAGGGTGACGCGCTGGTTGATCGTGTCGACGAAGCCCGCCCCGCGCACGCCGGTGGCCTTGCGGGCGGCGGCGAGCACGTCGTTCATGCCGATATTGTAGCGGATGAGGTCCGCCGGCCGGATCTGGACCTGGAGCGAGCGCACGGCGCCGCCATAGACCGAGACCTGACTGACGCCCGGCACGGCCAGGAGCCGGAGGCGCACGGTCCAGTCGGCGATGGTGCGCAGGTCGAGGTCGGAGCGCCGCTCCGAGGTCAGGCCGACGAGGAGCACGGTGCTGGTGGCCGAGGTGAGTGCGGTCATCGCCGGGGGCAGCACGCCCTGCGGCAGACGGCCGGCGAGCGCCGTCAGCCGCTCGGTGACGAGCTGGCGGACGCGGTAGACGTCGCTGCCGGTACCGAAGGTGACGGTGATGACCGACAGGCCCTGGATCGAGCTCGACCGCAGGGATTCGATCCCCGGCAAGCCGTTCACCGCCACCTCGATCGGTTGGGTGACCAGCACCTCCACCTGTTCGGGATTGAGGCCGGGCGCCTCGGTCTGGACGACCACGGAGGGCGGGGCGAATTCCGGGAACACGTCGTATTTCGCGTCCCCCAGCACGTAGATGCCGTAGCCGGCGAGCGCGAGGCTGAGCGCCAGGACGATGCCGCGAAAGCGCACCGCGAAGGCGACGAGAGCCGCCTGGGGGCCGCTCGGGGAAGCGTTCGGAACGTCGCTCACGTCAATCGTCGTCCACGCCGCCGGAGACGGAGAGCAGGCTCTTCATCTCCTCGGACAAGAGCGCCTGCGCGCCCGTCAGCACGATCTCGGTCTCACCGGGCAGGTCCTCCACCACATAGGCATCGGCCGACATGGGCGGGTCGGCCTTGAGAGCGTGGCGGGCGAAGGCGTCGGGCGCCACCGCGCGGTAGATCCAGGTTCCGCCCTGCCAATGCACCACCGCATCCTCGGGCACGCTGATGCCGGTGACGCTCCGGTCGGAGGCGAGGAAGGCGAGCATGCTCATGCCGGGCAGGAAGCCGCTATCGCCCGGCACGGTGTAGAAGTAGCTGAGGCCCTGGATGCGCTGGTCGGTGCGGGTGGCCGGCGAGACGTAGCGCAGCGCGATCCGCGCGCTCTGCGGCGGCACCTCGGCGAAGGCGGCGGCGGGTTGGCCCTTGATGCTCTCGCCCGGCGGCAGGGTCACTTGGACCAGGAAGTCGACGCGCTCGATCAGCCGGGTGATGGCCGGCGAGCGCTCGACGATGGCCCGTCCGATCACCGGCCCCCATTCCTGCTGCGCGGTGGCGGCAAGGGTGCGGACCTGCGATTCCGCCGCCGCCAGAGCGGCCTGATCGGTCTGAAACGTGCCCTCGGTGGTCTCGACCTGGACGGTGGTGGCGTAGGGGCCGAGATTCTTGGCGCGCTGGAAGGCGTTGCGCGAGACCTCGACCCGGGCCTGGGCGGTCTGGAGCTGCGCCCTGGCGCTGGCGTAGGAATTGGTCAGGTCGGTGACCCTGGCGACGTCGAGGACGCTGCCATAGGCCTGGAGTTCCTCGCGGTGCGGCGCGTAAGGGCGGACCTGCGTGGCGATGCCGAGACGCTCGCGCTCCTCCGGCTTGAGCCGGACCACGGTGCGCCCGTCCTCGATGGCGGTGCGCTGAGCCGGAAGATGACGCGGGGCAGGGGGACCGGGGGCGACCCGCTCCCGCAGTTCGGCGATGAGGGCCGTGCCGGCTTCGCTCACCGCGAAGGCGGCGATTCCGGCCACGATTCCCGCGAAGAGGAGACCACGCACCCACGACACCAGAACCGCCCTCCCCGGCCTCGCGATCGATACGCCGCGTTGTCCCTCGTGAACGGATACAGCGTCGCCCCGCAACCCGATACGGGCGATGCCGGATTTTCCCGTCCTGCCTCTCGTCCTGCCTCGCACCGTTGCGCCGGCCTGCGCGCGGTTTCGCGATTCCCGCGGCCGTGAGATGGTGGAGGCGGCCGGAGAGCGTCGTGACCCATATCATCCCGCTGCCCTACAGGCCGCCCTACGACTGGCCCGCGATCCTGGCCTATCTCGGCGGCCGGGCCATTCCGGGTGTCGAGGTGGTGACGGCGGACGCCTATGCCCGGACCGTCTTCATCGGCGGGCTCCCCGGCACGATCTCCGTCATGCAGGGCGGGGACGATGCCCTCGTCGCGACGGTGGATCATCCCGATCCGGCGATTCTGCCGGACGTTCTGGCACGGCTGAGGCCGATGTTCGATCTCGATGCCGACCCGGCCCTGATCGCGGCCGCGCTCTCGCGCCACCCCGACCTCGCCCCCCTCGTGGCCGAACGGCCGGGCCTGCGGGTTCCGGGCGCCTGGGACGGGTTCGAGATCGCGGTACGCGCCATTCTCGGACAGCAGGTCTCGGTGAATGCGGCGACCCGGCTCGCCGGCCGACTGGTTGCCGCCTTCGGTGAAGCGCTGGCGCCGGACTACGCCGGAACGGGGCTGACCCACCTGTTCCCGACGCCGGATCGCCTGCTCGATGCAGACGTGGCCGCGCCCCTCGGCATGCCGGGGGCACGCGGCAGAGCGATCAGCGCCCTCGCGGCGGAGGCCCATGCGAATCCCGCTCTGTTCGCACGGGGACGCGGACTCGATCCGGCGGTGGCCGCCCTGAGGGCGTTGAGCGGGATCGGCGAGTGGACGGCGCAGTACATCGCCCTCAGGGCCTTGCGCGAACCGGATGCGCTGCCGGCGAGCGACCTCGCCCTGCTCCGGTCCCTCGATACCGGGGCGGGGCGTCCGACACCGGCGCAATTGCTCGTCCGGGCCGAAGCCTGGCGGCCCTGGCGGGCCTACGCCGCAGTGCATCTCTGGACGAGCGACGCCGCGCGGATCGCCGCCGCCCTGCCTGTCCCCAAACCCGCCGCCAAGCGCCGCCCTCCCCGGCCCGTCTCCGAGTAGGATCCGTGATGTCAGCCCTGCTTCCGGCGGCCTTGCTCAGCCCGTCATGGGCGGGACAGAAGGGGATGGCGGTACCGCCAGCGAAGAAACATCTCCGAGCAAAGCCCCCGAAGGGATCATGACCTCTCCGTCCGCCTCCCCCGGCCCGGCCGTCGAGACCCGTGGCGCCGGGGCCGCCTACCCGCTCCTCCTGTTCACGACCCTGCTGTGGGGCGGCAACGTGGTCGCGGGCAAATGGGCCGTCGGGGAAGTCTCGCCTCAGGTGCTCACCTGCCTGCGCTGGGCCTTCGCCTGCCTCGCGCTGGCCTGGCCGGCCTGGCGCGGGATCGTGGCCGAGCGCCACCTGATCGCGCGCCACTGGCGCTACGTCCTCCTGATGGGGGCCTGCGGCTACACCGCCTATGCGAGCCTGTTCTACGCCGCCGGCATCTACACCACCGGCGTCAACGTCGCGCTGTTCCAGGGAGCGATTCCGGTCCTCGTCATCCTGCTGAACTACGTCGTGCACCGCGTCGCCGTCACCGGAGCGCAGATCCTCGGCGTCGTCATCACCCTCGGCGGCGCGGGCGTCGCGGCGACCCACGGCGACTGGCACATCCTGTCGACGCTCTCCTTCAACATCGGCGACATGCTGATGCTCGGCGCCTGCCTGCTCTATGCCGGCTACACCGTCGCCCTCGCCGACCGGCCCAAGATGTCCGGCCTGACCTTCTTCTCGGCGATGGCGCTGGCGGCCCTCGTGACCTCCCTGCCCGCCCTCGTCCTCGAACAGGCTGCCGGAACCCTGATCTGGCCGACACCGAAGGGGTGGGCCATCGTCGCTTTCGTGGCCCTCGGCCCGTCCCTGATCGCCCAGCTCTCGTTCATGCGGGGCGTCGAATTGATCGGCCCGAACCGCGCGGGGGTGTTCGTGAACCTCGTGCCGATCTTCGGCTCGGGCCTCGCCATCCTCGTCGTCGGCGAAGCGTTCCAATGGTACCAGGCCGCGGCCTTGGCCCTCGTGCTTGGCGGCATCGTCATCGCCGAGCGCTTCGGCCGCCGCGAACGCCCGGGCGGCGGGTGAGGCGAGACGTCCGGTTCAGCCGGCGGCCGCACGCTCGAGGGCGGCGATGTCGAGCTTGATCATGTCCTGCATGGCGGAGAAGACGCGGCTCGCCACGGCCGGATCGGGGTCGGCCAGCAACCGGGGGAGGATCGTGGGTACGATCTGCCAGGGCACTCCCCACCTATCCCGGAGCCAGCCGCACATGATCTCGGCCCCGCCATCCGCGATGAGCGCCGTCCATAACCGATCGACCTCGTCCTGGTCGGCGCAGGCCACCGAGATCGAAGCGGCGGTGCCGTAATCGGCCGTGGCGCCTCCGTTCAGGGCCTGAAAGCTCTGTCCGCCGAGGGTGAAGGCCACCTGCAGCGCATCGCCCGCCTCCCCGCCCGGCCAGGGTCCAGGCGAGCGCTGGACATGGTCGATCCGCGAATCGGGGACGAGGGAGACGTAGAGGCCGACCGCCGCCTCGATATCCCTCCCGAACCACAGGCAGGTGCTGACCTTGGGCATCGTCGACTCCTCTCGCGAGACCGGGCCCGGATGAGGATATCAACGATCCGGTCCCGATCCCATCAGATGATGAGTCCCCGCCGCAGGGCGATGGCGACGGCCTGGGTGCGGTTGGCGGTGCCGAGCTTGGCGCGGGCGGAGCGCAGGTGGAAATCGACGCCATGGGCGGAGATCCCCATGACCTCGCCGATCTCCCAATCGGTCTTGCCTTCGGCCGCCCATTGCAGGGCCTCGCGCTCGCGCGGGGCGAGGCGCGCGGAGGCCGCCGGGCTCTGCCCGTTCAGCAGCAGCAGGTGGCCGAACGCGTAGGTGGCGATCAGTTGGAGCATGCCGCGATCCGCCGGATCGATGGCGAGGCGCTCGCCCGAGACGCTGAACCCGGCGGTCTCGCCGTCGAGGGTCATCAGCGGGATCGTCAGGCCGTCGCGCAGATGGAAATCCGCAGCCTCGTCCATCACCCTGCGCGCCAGGGGATCGTCGGCATGCTCATCGGTGGCGTCGCTCCAGGCGAAAGGCGCGGTCGAGTAGCCGAGGCGCTGCACCGTGGGGTCGTGGAAGGCATAGCCGCGCGTCAGGTAGCGCCGGCCCCATTCCATCGGGAAGGTGTTGAGCAGGACGTGGCCGCGCTGCTGGCGGACGGACGTGCCCCGCCCCGGCACCGTGGCCGCCATGATATGAGCGACGCCGAGATCCGCCAGTTCCGCCGCCAGAACCCGGGCGACGTCCTCGCCGCTCGCCGTCCGGTCGAGGGAACGGAGGAAGCCGAGGGTCTGATCGAGGGATTTGCGCGTCACCCGCGTTCTCGCCGGAGAATCCGACCACCATTCATGGTCGAGAAACATGTGGGCAACAGAACTCTAGATTGTCAACGACTCCGTTCGGCCGGAACCGGCCTTACGCGGGCAAGTCATGGGACGGTGTTATCCGAACAGGTCGACCGTCCTGAAACCGTTCGCTTCCAGTCGTTCGGCCAGGACGCGGCGGTGGCATCGCTCCGGGTCGCGCTCGAAGCAGAGGAGGCAGGTCGGCGCCCGCGAGGCGACCTCGCACAGGGCGGCGAGGGCGAGCCCGCCATCGGCGGTGTCGAGCACCTCTTCGCAGTAGATCCGGCGCATCAGCGCGGCATCATGGGCCCTCGCAGCCTCTCTCCCGGCCTTCGGCGTGCCGAGTTCCCGCGCATGCGCATAGGTGAGGCCCGCCTCTTCCAGGCTCGTCTTCAGCGCGTTCTTCGAGAAGCCCCGCTTGCGCGAATTGGCCACCGCGCGAACGTCGGCCAGCGTCGCGACGCCGGCATCCTTCAAAGTCGCCACGAAACGCTCGGAATCCAGCCCTTCGTAACCGATGGTGAACAAAACCTTGTCCAGACTCCCCTCCCCTCGAAATGCCTGATCGGCTCGGGACTTAGCATCCGCGACCGGCCTGCGGCGAAAGCGCCTGAATCCACCCTATGTGGTTCGTCCGCAACGAGTTCCGGAATTCCGCCGCATTGCCGTCAAAGCTCTGTTAACCGCACGGGGCCATCCCTTACCCATGAGTGTAGCGCGTGAGAACGGTGGACCGGGCATCAATGTCGCTTGAGAACGGGATCGCCCCGACAGACTTGGCCGTGATGCCACGCAACGCCGCGATGCGCTGGGCCAAACGCTCGCTGACCGCCGCACTGCTCGCGACGCTCGCGGCCTGCGCCGGCAACCAGAGCGATTTCTATCCCACAAAGGGTGACGTGAAGCCCCATCCGGGGGTCGCGCGTGCCAAGCAGCACCCGATCCAGGGCATCGACATCTCGAAATGGCAGGGGCCGATCGACTGGGCCTCGGTGCGCGGAGCCGGCACGCAGTTCGCCTTCATCAAGGCGACGGAGGGCGGCGACCACGTGGACGAACGCTTCCGCGCCAATTGGGAGGGAGCCGCCAAGGCCGGCGTGCCGCGCGGAGCCTACCATTTCGTGTTCTGGTGCCGCTCGGCCCAGGATCAGGTGGAGTGGTTCAAGAAGAACGTCCCCAACGATCCCACCGCCCTGCCCCCCGTCCTCGACGTGGAATGGAACGGCCATTCGCAGCTCTGCCCGAAGAAGCTGCCGAAGGCCCAGGCGCTGGCGATGATGCGCTACATGCTCGACGAGATGGAGCGCTACACCGGCAAGCGGCCGATCATCTATACCGACATCACCTTCCATAAGGACGTGCTCGAGGACGAGTTGCTCGACTATCCGCACTGGGTTCGCTCCACGGCGGCCGAGCCCGAGCAGCGCTTCGCCAAGCGGAAGTGGATGCTGTGGCAGTTCACCTCCACGGGCCGGGTTCCCGGCGTGCGCGGTGACGTGGACCGGAACGCGTTCTACGGCACCACCGCGGAATGGGCCTCCTTCCTGGCTACGGATTGCGATCCGCGCGAACACAACCGACTCTCCGGGCAGGGTCTCTGCAACGGGAAGTAGGCGAAGAACCGGGAAGTCGGGGGACGTGCCACTGAGCGCCGCCTAGGGAGCGGCGCTCATCACGCTGGTGAGGACGGTGCCGTAATGGCAGGCCGTGGCGGCGAGGACGAAGGCGTGCCAGATCGCGTTCTGGTACGGCAGGCTGCGCCAGACGTGGAAGATGACGCCGGCCGAGTAGAGCACGCCGCCGATCGCCAGAAGCCAGAGCGCCTCGGGGTTCAGTGCGCCGATCACCGATTCGTAGGTGGCGACGCCGCTCCATCCGAGGAGCAGGTAGAGGCCGATGGCGGCCCGGTCGAAACGGCCGGGCATGAGAAGCTTCAGGGCGATGCCGATTCCCGCCAGCACCCAGATGAAGGCGAGCAGCATCCAGGCCGTCGATCCGCGCCCGACCAGGGCGACGAGAGGCGTGTAGGTGCCCGCGATCATCAGGTAGATGAGGGCGTGATCGGCTCGGCGCAGGATCCACTTGCGGCGCCCTACGGGCCACATGTTGTAGGTGGCCGACACACCGAGCATCGACACCAGGGCGGCGGCATAGACCGCGACGGCCGCTCGCTCGGTCCAATCCAGCGGAGCCATCGCCGCCAGAATGACGATGGCGATCGAGCCCGCCACACCGAACGCGATGCCGGCGATATGCACGGCGGCATCTGCCATCAGCTCCCGGCGGGTGTAGTTCCAGGTCAGTCCGATGGGTCTACCGTCCTCAGCCAGGAACATCGCTGACTCCGAACTTTCCTAACCTAAGCTTAAGCGCCGAAGGGCCGGACTCGTTCCCTGTTCGAACTGCGTAGGCGGCGAGCATCGTGAACCGCCGCCTACCTGATTCCCGCATATTTTCCCACTGGGAGGATTCCTAGAAGGAGAAGGTCGTGAAGCGGCTCGCGAGGACGACGGCCCAGGCCGCTCCGAGAAGTCCCGTGAGGCCGACGACGACCTTCCGGGTCCGCGCGTGGCGCGTCCCCTCCACGTCGGCACCTTCGCGTACCGTCTGGTCGCGCTCAACGAGTACCTGCTCTTCCGACACGAGGCGTTGGTCGTGCATGCTGGACGGCCTTTCGGTTGTGGCGTGACGCTGCCGGGCCCCGCTCTCACGGCGCCATCGACACATCGGCTAACGGCACAACCCCAAGCTTAGTTTCGCTGCAACGCAACAAAAAATGGCCGAGGGGGACGCTCGCCGATGGTGGCTGGCAGGGTGCAAGCATCCGGCCAATCCGCCTTTTCCTATCCTGCATCGCGGTGAAACGGTCTGTGCGATGCAGCAGCCTTCGCTCTGCAAACGTCCGGAAACAGGGTCGGGTCAGGTCCCCATCGTTCGCGAGTGAGAGGCCGGCGCGCCGAGCCGTCCGGCCTCCGCTACGACGCGTTCCGCGAGGGCCTAAGCGCCTCGGCCCGTCATGCCCTCGAAGCCGAAGGCGGTGGTCGCGCCGGCGGGAGATGCCAGGGTGCGCCGGGTTGCGCCGCGGCTCAGCCGTGCATGCACCGTCGCCATCATCAGGACCGCCATGGCGAAGACCTGATGGGCGAGGCCCGCCCAGAGCGGCACCGCCAGCAGGAGAGTGACGATGCCCAGTCCCGCCTGTGCCGCGGTCAGGCCCGCGATGCCGATGGCGCGGCGGGCCGTGCCACTCCCGGGAAGCCGCCTGCTTGCATCGACGGCATGGAACAGCGCTGCCGCCAGAAGGAGATAGGCCATCAGGCGGTGGTTGAACTGAACCAGGGTGACGTTGTCGACGAAGTTCTCGATCCACGGGCTGACGGCGAACAGTTCGGAGGCATTCGGCACCAGAACGCCGTCCATGTCGGGCCAGGTATTGTGCACGAGCCCGGCCTTCGACCCGGCGACGAGACCGCCGAGGCCGATCTGGACCAGGACGAGGACCGGCAGCAGGGCTGCAATGATCCTCAGGCGACCCGGTGCCGGCTCCGACGGGCCGGACCGCAACCCGGCCGCCAGCCAGACGAGGCCGGCCAGGATCAGGCTCGCGGTGGTCAGGTGCAGGGCGAGCTTCAGGGGCGCCACCGCCGTCATCCCCGGCTGGAGACCGGAGGCGACCATGATCCAGCCGATGGCGCCCTGAAGACCGCCGAGGGCGCCAAGGGCGAGGAGCCCGTATCCGAGGCGCCGGTCGACGAGGCCGCGCCACCAGAACACCAGGAGGGGGAGGAAGAAGGCGAGCCCGAGGATGCGCCCGAGCAGGCGGTGGCCCCATTCCCAGGCATAGATGACCTTGAAGTCCGACAACCCCATGCCCTGGTTGAGGATACGGTATTGCGGCGTGTCCTTGTACTTGTCGAACTCGGCCGCCCAGGCCTGTTCGGAGACCGGGGGGACCACGCCCGTCACCGGCCGCCATTCGGTGATCGACAAGCCCGATCCGGTCAGGCGGGTGGCGCCGCCGACGGCGACCATGGCCACGACGAGGATCGCCAGGGTGTAGAGCCAAACGCGGACCGGGTTCGTGGAACGGACCGGTGCGGTCGAGGTGGTTTCGCGTGTAGGCATCGCGGTAGGGGCTCGCGTGGTGTCGGGATCGGCGCGGGTATCCCGTGCCTGCGCCCCTGCGTTACGCATGCGCGGCCACGGGGGCAACGGCGCCGAGGGCCGCAGAGGGCTTGGGCCGCAGAAGGCTTGGATGCGGCGCGAGCGGCAATTGCCTTGCCGGGGCGGTCGGCCTAACCCCGGCGGACCGATTGCACGACAGTCGATGGACGTCACCGCCGGACTTCCCTGCCGGGGAGAAGGCCCATGCCAGGAGAGCGCCCATGCGCCGCCGCACCCGCACGCTGCTCGGCACGATCGGCATGCTCACCTTCGTGGCGCTCTATGCGCCCCTCGCCATGGCGCTGGCCGACAGCCGCATCTCGCAGACGCCTCCGGCCGTGCAGGCCATCCTCTACGCCTTCCTCGGCATCGCCTGGATCTTCCCCCTGATGCCGCTGATCCGCTGGATGGAGCGAAAGGATGTCGATGGCGGGCGCTGAACCCTAAGCAGGTTTAGCAAAAGTGGTCACCGGTTTTGCGTCCTTAAAAATGTGACACTTCAATGACTTAAGCGAGGTGAAGCGTTGGCTTGCCAACGCGAGCCCGCTGAGGATTTCCCCCGACGCCGGGATTTCGCCGCACTCGACAGCCACAGGCTTGGGCAAGCTTCGACGTTTCGTCAGATCCAGGCCAAGATCCTCCGCCCCATGAACCGATTCCTCGCGTCTTTCCTGCTCGTAGGCTTCGGCTGCGCCGCTCTTCCGGCTCTCGGCACGCCAGCCTCGGCACAGAATGCGCCCCGCTCGATGGCGGAATGCGAGCGCCTCAAGAACGACCTCGCCTACAATCAGTGCCTCGCGATGTTCGGGCCGGCCGCCAAGAATGTCGGCGGCGGGGGCGGGGGCAGCGACGGTGGATCGGCCTCCTCGTCCGTCGCGACGGCGCTCGCCGCCGTCCCGCCGGTCAGCACCGAATCGCTCCCCATGGCCGACGAGCCGGCACAGGAGACCCGAAAGGGCCAGCGCGGCAGGCGCGGACGCTACACCCGCCAGGGCCGCCAGAGCGCCAGCTTCACCATCGGGGGAAGCGAGAGCCGCTCGTCCTATCGCCGCCGCCGCCGGCATTGACCGGTACCGCGCGGGACTGACCCGACCGGGCTCAGTCGATCGGTCTTACTCGACATTGAGCCGCCGCCCGCGATTCCAGGCGATGAACGGGACACCCGACAGCAGCGCGGAGAGCGCCGCCCTCGACTGATGCAACCCGTTCACCGAGACCCTCGGCAGGGCGTGGAGATGGTCGGCATGGCCGGGGAAGAGATGGCCGGGGCGGGTCGTCACGGCCATGTCGAAACCGGTCTCGCGGGCGATTGCGAATTCCCGCATCCCGGCCGAGGTCGGATCGCCGACCGGATAGGACAGATGCCTGACCGGACGGCCGATCTCCCGCTCGATCCGTCCCCTGCCCTCCCCGATCTCCCGGCGGACCCGTGCCTCGCCGTGCTTCGCCAGCATCGGATGGGTGATGGTATGGGCCCCGATGGTCAGAAGCGGATCGGATGCGAGGCCGCGCAGCTCCTCCCATGACAGGCAGAGCTCCTCCGCCATACGCCCGACCCCGATGCCGGCCTCGTCGCAGAGAACGGCGATGGTGGCGAGCAGGCGCTCCTCCGATCCTGCGCGCAGGCGGCGGTAGAGCGCGGCGAAGGCCGCCATCTTCTCCTCCGCCGTGGCGGCGGGCAGATCGAGGGCTGGCGCCTCGTCGGCAGGAACCCGCACCCGGTCGAGACGGCCGATCGCCCGTTCGAGTTCGATCCACCACAGGCGCCCCCTCCCCTCGGCGAAGTCACTCGTGACGAAGAGCGTCCAGGGAACGCGATGCCGTCTCAGGAGGGGAACGGCGTACCGGGCGTTGTCGCGATAGCCGTCGTCGAAGGTCAGGACGACGAAGGGCCTGTCCCCGGCGGGCCGGACGAGCTTCTCGGCCACGGAATCGAGGCCGATCACGTCGAACCCCTGCGAGACCAGCGTGCCCAGCACCGCGTCGAGGAAATCCGGCGTGATCGAGAGCAGGCCGTTGGGGGCGTAAGTCCCCTTGGGGGCCGGATCGACATGATGGAAGGTGAGGATCAGACCGCGCCCTTGCGCGACGCGCTTCAGCCAACGGTCGGCCCCGGAAGCCACGATGGCGCGAAACCCCGCATCGAACAGGCGGTGACGAAACTCGGCCGAGGGCATGGACGTCACCGGAGCGGAGGCGTGGCGGGGATGACTTTTCGATCCTGAACCCGCAAGGTTTCGTTACCCACATCGCACAATGATGGCTTGCCGTTTCCCATCGTCACCAGCGCTTAAGAAGCCGGAGCGCTAGGTGCCGATGATGGGGAGGCGGTGATGAGGGTCCTTGTTCACGATCTCACCGGAGTCGGCATGATGCAGGAGCGCGTCCGCGGGCGGCTTGTTCCGGAGGTGTTTCGCGATCTGGCGAGCGTCGAGGCTCTGTGGCGGAGCGTCGAGAGCGATCCCGCCGCGCTGTCGACTCCCTATCAGCGATTCGACTGGGTCTCGGCCTTCGTCTCGGCGAAGCTCGGCTGCACCCCGGAGGAACAGGACGCCTCCCTACGGGTCATCGTGCTGCGCGATCCCGGCGGACGGCCCCGCGTGATCCTGCCGCTCCAGGTCGCGCGCGAACGCGGGGTCCGCGTGGCGCGGGTGATCGGCTGCAAGCACGCGAACTATCACATGCCGATGTTCGCCTCCCGCGAGGCCGCGTCCATGCGCGCCGAGGATCTCGTCGAGCTCCTGCGCCGGGTCGGGCGCGAGGCCGGTATCGACGTCTATCTCCTCGGGCATCAGCCGCGCTTCTGGGACGGCGCGGCCAATCCCTTGAGCCTCCACGCCGCGCCGGCCGTCAGCGACGCCTATGGCCTGATCCTCGGCCCCGACGCGGAGACCACCGCCAAGCGCGTCTTCAGCGCCGACGCGCGCAAGAAGATGCGCTCGAAGGAGAAGAAGCTGATCGAGGCCTTCGGCCCGGTGGAGTACCGCGTAGCCTCGAACGCCGAGGAGGTGAGGACGTACCTCTCCGCCTTTTTCGCCCAGAAGGCTTCGCGCTTCGCCGCCATGAACATCGCCGACCCCTATGCCGACGAGGGGATACGCCGCTTCATCGCCACCGGCGCCTGCCGACAGGACGATCCGAACGAGGTTCGGGGCGCGGCGATCGAGGTCGCCGCCCTGGTGGCGTGCAACACCGGGCAGGTCTTCGCGACCTTCGCCGGTGCGGTGAGCGAGACGCGCTACAGCGGCATGATGACCTCCTTCGACCAGACACCCACGGTGGGGCGGTCGAGTCCCGGTGACATCCTGCTGCACCACCTCATCCGCGATCAGACCGAACGGGGCCGCCGCAGCTTCGATCTCGGAGTCGGGGAGGCTCGCTACAAGGCCAATATCTGCGACGAGACGATCCAGCTCGGTGAAGTGACCATCGCCGTCACCCTGCGCGGCCATCTCTTCGCCATTCCAGCCATGGCCGCCACCCGGCTCAAGCGCCGGATCAAGCGCAGCCAGCGCCTGGCGCGTCTGGCGAAGGCGGTTCGGAAGGCGCTCCACCGCCCGGCTCGCCACGGCAGCGCCGCCGGCGAGGCGAATCCTTAAGGGCATCGCCCGGGAACCCGGACGCGGCATCGGCGCTGGTCATCCGGGCCGAACCTGCGACCGCGCGGCAGCAGCCCATCCGCAAGATGTCGGTCTTACGCCGCCGAAAGCCTGAGGCCGCTTCCCGGCTTCCCCCCGGCGGCACCCTCGCTCTCGGTCTGCTCACCGGCGACGAGGATCGTGCCGGCCCCCGCCCGTTCGGCCAGGCCGTGGAGCGAGACGAGTTCGGGATCTTCAGGGGACTTGTCGGACGCGATGACGATGGCGTTCATCCGGCCCGCCATGGCCTCCAGCAGGTCTTGGGCCTCCTGCGACAGGGCCTCGCCGAGGCGATAGACGACCCAGTCGTAGCTCTGGGCCAGGGCGTCCAGGGCGATGGCCAGCGCTTCCGGCTCGTCCGTGAGAATGTTGCAATCGACGAAACCGCGCGGGATGGCGTGGAGCCTGCGCACCGAGGCCACCGATCGGATCACGTCGAGGAAGGCAGCCTCACCCGCAACGAGGTCGGTGAGGCCGGCATCGTCCGACGGTGAGGCCGGGCCGTTGACGTCCACGATCAGAACGCGCCCGCCCGCCGCCAGGGCCTCCGCCAGGATCGCGGCGAGTTGCCGGTCGGCGGCCGTGTCGGTCTCCGCGACCAGGATGCTTCCGCCGTTGCGGCCGATCCGCTCGCGCAGGAGATGGATGAGGGCCTGGAGATCGTAGCTGGAGACGGGCGACCGGCCCGCCTCTCCGGCTGTTTCCTCACGCACCGGAATCGGCGCCAGTTCCGCGGCGGATGCGGGAACGGTGGTCATGGGCACGGCAACGCGGGCGGTCAGCGGCGCTTCGTAGAGGGAGGCGGCGGGACCGCTCCGCGACAGGGCCACGGAGGCTTCCGGGAAGGTGAAGGGAGTGGGCTCGGTGGCCCGATCGTCCGGTCCGGTCCGGCGGCGGGTGTCGCCGGGATCGCGGAGAAGATGACGCGCCGCCACCCCGCCGCTGGACAGCAGCATCGCCATCACGAGGGCGAGGGCCACGATGGGCAGCTTCTTCGGGAAGGACGGGACCTGTGGCACCACGGCGCGGGAGACCACGCGGGCATCGGCGGGGGCCGCGCTTTCGGCATCGCGGGCCGAGGCCTCGCGATAGCGCGAGAGATAGGATTCGAGCTGGTCGCGCTGCGCCTTCGCCTCGCGCTCGAGGGCGCGAAGCTGGACCTCGCTGGAATTGCCCTTGGAGACGACCTCGCGCTGCGCGTCGACGGCGGCGTTCAGGCTGTCGACCCGGGCTTCGGCGATGCGGGCGTCGTTCTCCATCGTCCGCACCACCCGGTCGGCGGTGGCCTTGATCTGTGCGTCGAGGTCGCCGATCTGCGCCGTCAGCTCCTTGATGCGGGGATGAGCCGGCATCAGCGTCCGCGATTCGAGGGCGAGCTGCCCGCGCAGGGTGATGCGCTGCTCCACCGTGCGCCGGATGACCTCGTTGTTGGCCACGTCCGGGATTTCGAAGGCGCGTCCGTCCTTGATCATTTCGCGGATGAGCTTGGCCCGGCTCGTGAGGTCGGCCTTGACCGTGCGGGCCTGGGACAGCTGGGTCGACAATTCGCTGAGCTGCTGGGTGCCCAGGGGTTGGCTGGTGGTGCCACCGCCGCCGCTGATCAGGCCATTGCGGGCTCGGAAGGTCTCGACCTTCGCCTCGGCCTCGGAGACGCGGGTGCGCAGGGTGTCGATGTTGCCGCCGAGCCAGGTCGAGGCGTAGCGGGCGGTGTCCACCTTCGCCGATTCCAGGGAAGCGATGTAGAGTTCTGCGATGGTGTTGGCGGCCTTGGCCGCGAGTTCCGGATCGCGCGAGCGGAACTCGACCGTCAGGATGCGGGACTTGCCGGCCGGGTAGACCAGGAGCCGGTCGAAATAGGTCTCGAGCACCCGGTCCTCGGGCGCCCGCTCCATCGGGTTCTTGGTGAGTCCGATCATCATCAGGACGCGCTGGACCGGACCGATGCCGTCGACCTCGGGATCGAATTCGGCATTGCCCACGAGCTTCAGGCGGCGGATCGCCTCCCGGGCGATATCGCGGGACATCACCACCTGGACCTGGCTCGCCACCGCCTGTTCGTCGATGGCCAGGGGTTGTTCGCCGCGTTCCTGGGCGGTGCGGGCGAAGCTCGCGTCGCGGCTCTCCAGCAGGATCTTGGCCTCGCCGGTGTAGCGGGGCGGAACGACCTGCACGAAAACGATGGCCCCGATCCCCGCCGCCACGGTGGGAAGGACGATCCAGCGCCAGGACCGCGCCAGGACTCCGAACAGCTGGGACAGGCCGAGCCCCTCGTCACGCTGGGGGATCGGCTCGATCGTGGAAACGGGCTGCTGCGAGCGAGGCATGAGAGGATCTTTACGCAAAGCAGGACGCCGCATCGGGCGCCTCCCGGAAGACTAGAACTCGTTAAGATTGATCGTCGGTTAAGATCGGCCACAACGCATCGCATTCCCTCCGCGATATCAGTTTTTGTTAACCATATGATCCTACAAATAGAGGCAGAAACTTGCTCTTAGCGGCTTGGATGATGAACCGGCGCTCCCTTCTCCTCGCTCTCACCTCCACTCTGGCACTGGGCGGATGCCTGCGTCCCGACTTCCGGACCGCGCAGCTCGACGCCACCGCCACCGGATCGATCGGCGGGCGCTATACGCTCGCCACCGGCGACCGGCTGCGCGTCATCGTCTTCGGCCAGGACAACCTGTCCAACATCTATGCGATCGACGGATCCGGCGGCATCGCCATGCCGCTCATCGGTCTCGTGAAGGTGGGAGGGCAATCGACGGCCCAGGCCGCACGGACCATTGAGGCCAAGCTCGCGGCGGGCTTCGTGCGCGAGCCGCATGTCACCGTGGAGGTGGATGCCTATCGTCCGTTCTACATCCTCGGCGAGGTCACGACCTCGGGGCAATATCCCTACGTCAACGGCATGGCCGTCGAGACGGCGGTGGCGATCGCGGCGGGCTTCGGACCGCGGGCGGCCCGCGACTACGCCGTCCTCACCCGCGAGGGGCCGAACGGCCTCGTCTCGGGCATCGTCCCGATGACCTATCTGGTGAGGCCCGGCGACACGATCGTCATCAAGGAGCGCTTCTTCTGAGGACGTCTCGTCTTCGATACGTCGTCGATCGACGAAGGCCCTGATCCATCGGATCCGGGCCTTCGTCGTTTCTTGCCCGGTCAGACGATGTCGAGATAATTCATGCTCGCAGCGCTGGCGGCATTGTTAATCACGACCACCGTGTCGAACATGTGGTCGGCGTTCTGGTCGGAAAGCAGGTAACCCGTCTTCGACGAGGCGTTGTAGAGGAACAGGTGCGTCATGTCGTCGTTCTTCAGGACGCCGTCATAGCGCGCATACGCCATCTCGGCGGAGGTAGCCGCGGTCCTGGTCTCGAAATAGTTGTCTCGCGTGCCGGCATATTTGAGGTCGATGCTGTCGTAGGTCGAATTCCAGTCCAGGATCGTATCCGAGCGTGAGATCGCGCCCGGGGTTTTGTCCAGTGTGAAGACGAACGTGTCGAGTCCCTTGCCACCGCCGCCGGACAGGAGGTCCTTGTCGGCGCCGCCATTCAGGATATCGGATCCTCCCCCACCCAGAAGATAGTCCGTTCCCTTGCCGCTGGTGAGAACGTCATCGCCATCCTGCCCCAGGAGCGTGTCGTTGCCGGAGCCGGCATCCAGCTTGTCATTGCCGTTCCCGCCTTCAAGCCGGTCGTTTCCATAACGCCCCATAAGCTTGTCGTTGCCGTTGCCGCCATAGAGTTTATCGTTGCCGACATAGTCGCTGTCGGAGCCGTTTCCGCCGTCGAGGCTGTCGTCTCCCCCGCCCCCATAAAGCCTGTCGTTGCCGTCATACCCGATCAGGGAGTCGTTCCCGTTCGAGCCTGTGATCAAATCTTTTCCACCAAAGATCAGCTCTCGGTTTTCTTCGACGGAATTGAGCAATATATCAGAAAAAAATCGACACTCAGGCCTGTGATTTTATAGCCCCCGCTGACATATTCGTCATAATATTCGCAATCACCCCGTTTCTTCATCATAATATTCTTTATAGTCAATAAAAGAGGCCGTATACTCTATTTGCGCGATCAATCCTTTAGCGATAAAACCGCCATCGTCGTAAGTAAAGTTTGAACCATAGCGCTCGATTAAATCACCCTCTTCGAATTACTCATATCCGATGCTCAGATAATTATCTTCATAGTAAAGATATTCCTAAAAATAATACTCGCCTGTAACGTAGATACCCTCCATATTAAGGGTACCGTATGCGTTGAGCTCTGCCATGTGGGGTTCTCTCTGTCATGGGCTCATCGATCAATGGGCGAAGGCGGGGCCGATCCCGATTGCCGATTGTGGGGGCAATGATCGAGAAGACAGGACGACCCCGCCAAACGAGGAACGGGGGCACCGGATCGATGCCCCCGTTCTTCCGTGTCGCGTTCGGCGCTTACAGGATGAAGTCACCCGCATCGATGGCGGGCCGTCCGGCAATTCTGATCTCGAACTCGGCGGAGGCGTCCTTGTCGACGCTGCCTTCGATCACCGTATAGATGCCGTCACGGGACAAGCGGACCTGACCTGCACCGGTGAACCGCGCACCCTCGATATAGGTGAATGTCTCATTCGTCGTCGTCGAGGAAGCTACGGCGTCAATGATCGACAGATCGATCAGGTCACCGTCTGCAACGCGGAAATCGAGGATGGTATCGCTGGAAAAACCGCTGGAGGTCGCGCGATCGAAGACGAAGCTATCCGCACCTCCGCCACCTAAGAGGGTGTCCTCGCCGAGATTGCCGAACAGCCTGTCGGCGCCGTCGCCACCGCGCAGGATGTCGCTGCCGCCACCGCCATAGAGCGTGTCGTCGCCGGCACCGCCGTAGAGCAGATCGCTTCCGCCATCCGCCTCGGTGACGGCCTTGGTCGTGGCGCCTCCGTAAAGGATGTCACTCCCCTCTTCGCCGAACAGGCGATCGCCACCCTCTCCTCCCTTGAGGGTATCGTTGCCGCCGCCGCCGAAGAGATCATCCGTGCTCGTCTTGCCCGTGACGCTGTTGTTCGCGGTCGATGCACTGAACACGAACGAGCTCACATCGAGTTCGTCGGGGGAAGCTCCGGCGATCACGAGGCGTTGGGCATATCCGTTGCTCGTAATCTCGATGACAGCATTGCCGACCTCGTCGATGCTGAGGATCTCATCGAGCGCCTCGATCGACCCGATGCCGAAGGCCGACAGGTCAATCCGGTCGCCATGGGCCGTATTGGTCTCGCTATCGAAGCTCGGCGCCTCGAAGTCGAAGATCGTGTCCGTCTCCGATGCCGTCAGCTTCCGCATGACGAAGGTGTCATCGCCGGCGCCGCCATAGAGGGAGTCGTCGCCGTTCTGGCCGAAGAGCTTGTCGGCGCCGTCGCCGCCACGCAGGACGTCGTTGCCCCCGCCCCCATAGAGCGAGTCGTCGCCTGTGCCGCCGATGAGGATGTCGTCGCCGTCATAGAGTGACTTGTCCGCGACTGTCGTCCCGACGCCGCCCTGCAGGATGTCGTTGCCATCCTCACCATAGAGCCGGTCGTTGGCGTCGCCACCGGTCAGCGTATCGTTGCCGAGGGCACCGAACAGGTCGTCGTCATAATCCGATCCAGTGATGCGCTCGCTCTGGACCACAAGATCGAAGACGAAGTTGCTTGCCCCGAGTGTAGACCGATCGACGTTGGCCAGGATCAGGTCGGTGGAGATGCCGTCGCCTTCGATGGACAGCACGGTGTCGCCATCGGAATTGACGCTGAGAAGATCGTTGACCGTCGCCATCGACGAGATGTTGAACGCACGTAGGTCGATCTTGTCGCTCGCCACGTCGAAATCCCGGACGATATCGGTCTCGCCGTATTCGTGTGGCGCATAGACGACGGTATCAGAACCGGAACCGGTAACGAGCTTGTCGTCGTCGCTGCCGCCATCGAGGACGTCGTCACCGGAACCGCCGTTCAGACGATCGTAACCACCATTCCCGAAGAGCCGGTCATTCCCGACGCCACCGACCAGAAGATCGGCGGAATACGCTTCCGTGGCCTCGTCGGCATCGCCGATCAGCGTGTCGTTGCCGGCCTCGCCGAACAAGCGGTCGCTGCCCTCCAGGCCCGTCAGCGTGTCGTTGCCGAGCCCGCCGAACAGATCGTCGCTCGATGAGGTTCCGTCCAGGACATCGTCGGCCGCGACGTTTGACAGCACGAAGTTCGAGGCGCTGAGCCGGAAGGGAGCGACTCCGAGGAACGTCGTCTGCTCCACGTAGGAACCGAATGTGTACGAATGCGTCGCATCGCCACTACCGGTGGATGTCAGCAGGTGCCGAATCGTATCGAACGACGAGATATTCAGCGACGACACATCGATACGGTCGAATGCCCGCGAGAAATCGAGCACCGTGTCGTAATTGGAGTAATAAGGCTCCCCATCCGCAAAACGCTCGATGACGACGACGTCATTTCCGTCACCAGTCAAGAGGGTGTCGCCACCGTCGCCGCCGGTGAGCCTGTCATTGCCCGTTCCACCGACAAGCAGGTCGTCGCCTACGCCCCCGAATAGCTTGTCATCGCCGGCTCCTCCATCGAGATAGTCGTCACCGTCATCATCATCCTCCGGAGCAACGATGACAGATGTTCCTCCGTAGATGGTGTCATTGCCACCATTCCCATAGATTTCGTCCCCATAGCCGAAACCTTTTATGACATCTGCCGATGAAGAACCATTCAACAGATCAGAATATTGAGTTCCGTTTATCGAAGCCATAGGGTTGACCGATCCAATTAATACAGAATTAAAACATCAATATAACCATATCCGCTGCTAAACTAAATACGAATCGGATATATTGCTTGTCAAAATGACTATGGAGCGGACCGAATATTGGCAACCCCCATTTGAGGTAGGAAGCCGCAATAAATGGAGAACTCAGTATTTCTCGCGAGGTGTCCGGCGGTCGAGGTGAAGCCAAGCAGCGGGCGGGGTGGGCCAACCGGCCTGCGGCAAGACGGCACGTATCGGGTGTTCCTATCGCCCCGGCGGGCTTCTCCACACCTGGGCCGGCGCAGGGCTTCGGCGACGGTGCGTTAGGGGCTGCCTAACCGAACGGGAGGTTTCAGGGCGTTCGCCGGCCCGAATCGAGGCCAAGGCGGATGGCCCTTAACGATCGCACCATCTCTGGGGACCAGTGTCCGTCGACATCGTACCGCCATTCGGCTGGAATGGTCGTCGCGTGGAGCTTGTCCGTCGTGAGTGCGTCCGCCTCCGTTCTGTCCGTCGGCCCCGCCAGCAGCGCGGGCGAGGCCGTCCATCGCATCCTGCACGTGTTCCGTGCGCCGGTGGGAGGGCTGTTCCGCCACGTCTGCGACCTGATCAGGATCCAGTCCGCCGCCGGGCACGAGATCGGGCTCGTCTGCGATGCGTCCACCGGCGGCGAGCGAGCGGTCCAGGCTCTGGACGAGCTCCTGCCCCATCTCGCGCTCGGCATCGTCCGGGTTCCCATGCGGCGCAACCCGCATCTTTCGGACATCGTGGTGGTCCGGGCGGTTGCGAGGCGGGCCGCGGAGATCCGCGCCACGATCCTGCACGGACATGGCGCCAAGGGTGGCGCCTATGCGCGCATCGCCCGCCTGCCAGCGGGCGTAGCCTCGCCGATCAGGGCCTATACCCCCCATGGCGGCAGCTACAATTACAAGCCCGGCACGCTGCGCCACCGCCTGTATATGGGGGTCGAGCGCCTGCTCGCGACGCGGACCGACGTGTTCCTGTTCGAGAGCGAATATGTCGCCGGTCGGCATGGCCGCTTCGTGGGGAGCAGACCCCATACCGTGCGGATCGTCCATAACGGCATCGACGAGGTGGAGTTCGCACCGGTCCTGCACCGGGCGGACGCCTACGACCTCCTCTATATCGGCGAGTTGCGCGAGGCGAAGGGCATCCCGGTCCTGCTCGACACCCTGGTGGCGCTCCGCGCCGAGGGGCGCCCCACCCGCCTGCTGATGGTCGGTTCCGGCCCGGATGAAGACCAGCTCGTGGAGCGGGCCCGGAAGCTCGGCCTATCGGGCGCGGTGGCGTTCGAGCCGCCCCAGCCGATCCGGATCGCCCTGGCGAAGGGACGGATCATGGTAGTCCCGTCGCTCGCCGAATCCCTGCCATACGTGGTGCTGGAAGCCGCCGCCGCGCAGCAGCCCCTCGTCTCCACCAATGTCGGCGGCATCCCGGAAATCTTCGGAACGGCGGCAACGGATCTCGTCAGCCCCGGAGATCCCGTTGCCCTCAAGAACGCCATTGTCCGCCTGCTCGACGAAGACACCGCCGAGGGCGCCGCCCGAGCCCGAGCTCTCAGTGACTCGGTGCGGGCACGCTTCTCCATGCGGCGGATGGGGGCGGATGTCCTGTCGGGCTACGCCGCCGCCCTGCTGCGGCGAGATAAATCGATGCACGAAGCATCGCCGCCTGCGATGAAGGAACCGCCACAGTGACGCTGACTTGCTCTTCGCCATGCTTTGGCGGCCAGAACCTCGTTAAACGTTCCGTGATGTCGGTCTGGCATCCTCTTCAATCGCATCGGCGGAAAGCTTGAACGAGAGCAAACGATGAGCGCCTTCGACGTTCGCGACCTTCTGAAGGCGGCGGGGCAACCCAGCCAGCCCAAAGCGGGAGATGCGTCCCAGTGTGGCCCTGCCCCGTCGACCATTCCCCCCGCCGAAATCGGGGCGCCGCGCGATCATGGCGGCGTGCTGTCTCCCGTCGTGCTGTCGGGCAGCGTTCGGCTGGCGGATCTGCTCCTCATCGCCCTCTTCGGCTTTGCCGTGCATCGCGTTCAGATCGGCGGCACGGTCGGCCTGGGGTGGAGCTATTCCACGGCGATCCTGGCCGTGGCCGTGCTGGCGGTCGCGTCGTTCCAGATCTTCGGCAGTTACCGGATTGCCGCCTTCCGGACCTTCTTCAAACCGGCCTTGCGCCTGACCGCCGCCTGGTCGCTGACCTTCCTCGTCGTCGCCACGGCGATGGTCTTCGCCAAGGTCGCGGACCATTATTCCCGGATCTGGCTCGCGACGTTCTACGGCCTGGGGCTCGTCCTGCTCCTCGCAGGACGCTTCGCCCTCCTCCGCTTCGTCACGGCCCGCATGCTGCGCGGGCAGTTCGACAGGCGCACGGCCATCGTCGGCGGCGGTCCGCTGGCGGAAGAGCTCATCCGCTCCCTCGAGGCGGAAACCGAATCCGGCATCCGCATCGTCGGCGTCTTCGACGATCGGGGGGACAACCGGTCCTCCTCGGTCGTCGCCGGCTACCCGAAGCTCGGCACGGTGAGCGACCTCGTGGATTACGCGCGCTCGACCCGCCTCGACCTCGTGATCTTCACGCTTCCGATCGCGGCCGAGGATCGGCTGCTCCAGATGCTGGCCAAGCTCTGGGTCCTGCCCATCGACATCCGCCTCTCCGCCAAGGCGACGAAGCTCAAGCTGCGCCCGAGGGCCTATTCCTATCTTGGCTCCGTCCCGGTCCTCGACGTGTTCGACAAGCCGATGGCCGATTGGGACATCGTCACCAAGGCCATCTTCGATCGCGTCGTCGGCGCAGCCATGCTGGTCGTGCTGGCGCCGGTCATGCTCGGTCTGGCGATCGCCGTCCGCGTCACCTCGCCGGGTCCGATCCTGTTCCGGCAGAAGCGTCTCGGCTTCAACAACGAGACGATCGAGGTCTACAAGTTCAGGTCGATGTATGCCGACCAGTCCGATTTCACCGCGTCGAAGCAGGTGACGCGCGGCGACCCTCGGGTCACGCCCCTCGGCCGCTTCATCCGCAGGACGTCGCTGGACGAGTTGCCGCAGCTGTTCAACGTCCTGAAGGGGGAACTGTCCCTGGTCGGGCCGCGCCCCCATGCGGTTCAGGCCAAGACCAGCACCACCCTCTACGACCAAGTGGTCGATGGGTATTTCGCCCGCCACAAGGTCAAGCCCGGCATCACCGGCTGGGCCCAGATCAACGGCTGGCGCGGCGAGACCGACACGGACGAGAAGATCCAGCGCCGCGTCGACCACGATCTCTACTACATCGAGAATTGGTCCATCCTGTTCGACGTGCAGATCATGCTGGCGACGCCTCTGTCCCTCGTCACCACCAAGAACGCCTATTGAACCCAGCCTCACTGCCCCTGACACATAGATCAGGAGCGGTGAGGTCCGGCGGATGACCGCCGCCGCGCGGCCGCACCTCGATAAGTCAGGCTCAGCGAGTCCAGAGTGGGACCCAACCACGAAAGAGGCCGCCCCTTGCATCGCGAAGGGCGGCCTCTTTCCATTCTTGCGCCGAAAGCCGGCGTGATCGGGCCTTGTGCTACGGCAGGGAGCCCGCTGCCTTCTTGGCCTCGGTCATCGTGTTCTCGCAGCCCTTGGCATCGCCGGCCGCTTCCTGCTTGCGCGCCTGCTCGATCAGGTGACGGGCGTGGTCGATGCTCTTGGCATTGGGAGTGGTCGAGGCGTCGGTGGGCTTTCCGCCGGGAGGCGCGTCGAGGCCCATCGACGGGTTGGTGGCGACCTTGCCGTCGGCCGAGGCGGTGCCGGTGACCGACACGGCGCCGGAACTGTTGAGGCGACGCTCGATCGTGGCGATCTGGTCGGAACAGGCCGAGGCGAAGGCCGGACCCGCAATGGCGGTGAAGACGAGGGCGGGCGCGAGGATGCGGATCAGCGGCGAGGCCGTAGTCGGCGAATGCGCCTTGGTCGAGGACGTCCTGGTCTCGCTGGGGGCCTTGGTCATGCGATGCTTTCCGATGATGTCGAACATGGCACGCCAACGCTCGAATCACCCCGCATGTTGCTGCGACATCGTCGAGCCGGGGCCGATCATCCCCTGACGGGACACTCCGCCGCACATGGTGACCGAACGTGGCGACCGAATGTGGCGACCGACAAAAAAGGCCACCGCTCCGTCTCCGGAGCGGTGGCCCAACGTAGGGGCTCGAGGGCGCCTACCAGAAGATGCGCATTCCGCCATAGGCCGCGATCGGCGCGCCGGGTGCCAGGCTTCGGTTGGAGCTGGCATTGGGCAGGGCCAGGATCGGAACCTCGCCGACCGGCGAGAAGGTGCCGAAGGTCGCGTAATTCGCGTTCAGCGCGTTCTCGACATAGCCGTAGACCTCCAGATTCTCGCTCACCCGGTAGCTCGTGTTGAACCCGATGACCGCGTAGTTGCCGGTGGTCTTGTTGAGGTTCGATTCGTCGCCGACGAGGAACTTGCCGGTGGCGACGCGGGCGAGCACGCCGACCTTCCATTCCGGCGTGACCATGTACTGGACACCGATCTTGACCTGATGCGGCGCGACGCCGGGAAGCTTGTCGCCGCGTCTCACGAAGATCTGGTTGGCTTCCGAATTGTCCGGCTGGGCCGGGTTCGGGGTGGCGAACGGGTTGCCGCCGGAGGCCAGGGTCAGCGGCGACTGGAAGGTTGCGTCGACGAAGGCGTAATCGACGAAGGCGTTCCAGACCGGGGTGGTGATGGCGAGACTCGCCTCGACGCCCTGGCGGCGGGTGGAACCGACATTCTGGAAATAGGCGCGGCCGATGGTGATGTCGGACGGCACGAAGGTAATGTCATCCTCGTTGCGGGCGCGGAAGACGCCGGCCTTCCAGCTCAGCACCCCGAGCTCGATCGGTGAGGGCAGCTTGCCGCGGAAACCCGCCTCGACCGTGCGCGAGATGACCTGCTTCAGCGGCGGATCGCCGACGAAGAAGTTGGTGAGCGAGCACGGGGCGAGCGGATCGGCGCAGGAGAGCTCGGCCGGGGTGGGCGCGCGGTTCGCCTCGACATACCCGCCATAGACGGTGAGGAAGTCGGGCACGATCTTGTAGCTCGCGCCGATGCCCGGGTTGAACCGCTGGAAGTAGTGGTTGCCGTTCAGCGCCGTGCCGAGCTGATCTTCCAGCACGATCTTGGCCATGTTGAAGCGGCCCTGCAGCGTCAGGGTCAGGCGGTCGGTCAGGTCGGTGTTGTTCGACAGGAAGATGCCGCCGTAATCGTTGCTCGACTTCACGCTCACCGGGGTGATCGAGTTGTCGTCGCTGCGCACGACAACGCCGGGCCCGTAGAAGCCGCGGTCGAAGGTCAGGCCGCCAACGGCATTGTCGGCGGTGAAGGCCGTGCGACCGCCATCGTACGAACCGCCGAGGACGAAGCGGTTGGGCAGGCCGAACAGCGTCTCACGCACGGTGGTCTGGACCGAGACACCGAAATTCTCGGTGTTGGTCCGGGTGGAATTGAGGAAGGCGTAGGGGCCGCCCTCGTCGAACCGCTCGGCGAAGGCCGGAAGCCGGGCGAAGTTCGCCGTGCGGATGCTGCTCGCCTGGACGCGGCGGTTCAACCGGTCGCGCAGGAAGAACTGTTCCTCGTTGGCGCCTTCCGAGCAGAGGAATCGCTCGTTCTCCTCGCAGCGCTCCACCTCGGCGGCGTCGCCATTGGCGGTGTTCTGCTCGAAGCGGCCGTAATAGGCGTTGCCGGAGAGGGTGACCGTGGGCGAGATGTCGTAGTTGCCCGAGATCCCGATCCGCCCGAAGGCGTTCAGCGTCTTGTCCGGATAGGTGAAGACTTCGCTGCGACGGAAATCGAGCAGGTCGACCGGCAGGGTACCGTTGCCGGTCAGGCTGTTGACCGCGCCCATGAAGTTGAGGTGGAACTCACCCTTCTCCGCCTGCACGCCGAGATCGCCGTAGAACTGGCGCAGACGCGAGGGCGAGTGCTTGCGCCATCCGTTCTCGGACAGCGCGGTGCCGGCGATGTAGAGGCCGACATTGTCCGAGCGCTGCCCGTGCTGGAACGAGCCGCCGAAGCGCCCGAACGAGCCGCCCGAGAGGTTCAATTCGGTGCCCTGATAGGTGAAGCCGTTCTTGAGCTGCACGCTCAGGGCGCCGCCGAGGGCGTTGAGGCCGTAGGCCGGGTTCGAGCCTTCGAGCTCGATGCGGTCGACGGCGATGTCGGGGATGAGGTCCCACTGCACGGTGTCGCCGAACGAGGTATTGAAGCGGTTGCCGTTCACGTAGACGGCGACGCCCTGCGGGCTTCCGCCCAGCGGCGAGGCTTCGAAGCCGCGATAGGTGATGGTCGGCTGGAAGGGGTTGCCCTGTGCGTTGTTGATGCTGATCGAGCCGATCCGCTCGTCGAGGGCGCGCAGCACACTCGGAGTGCCGACCCGGTTCACGTCAGCAGATGTCAGGACGCTGGTGTTCTGTGGAAGCTTGTCACGCTCCTGGCCGAGCAGGACGCCCTGGGCGCTGCGCACGCTCGCCGATGGCGTGGTGGCGACGACATCGAGCTCCTGCAGCGTCACGGCCTGCTGGCCGCCGACGATCGTGCCCTGCGCGTAGGCGACGCCCGGCAGCATCGCTACCGAAACGAGGAGGCTGCTCCGCAGCGTCCGCTTCTTCATGTCCCAAGACCCTTCGGTTTCCACAGCGTGGCCGGTTTTCCCGGCTCGTTGATCAATGTTGCGGAGCGTATCGGGCTTGGACAATCCGGTGACGAGGGGTTTCACCGATTCTCATAAGGGTCTTACGGAGATGGTGTCTTCGCGTGACCTCTGCGCAACATAATTCACCTGAGAATTCAGAGGCTTCGGGACCAATAGGAACGACAAACGGGATCATTCGGCAATCTACGGTGCCGGAATGTTTTCGGTAAATTCTTGGATTGAGCAGGCCGCTCGAACGTGGCGGCCTCACGTCATGCCGGACGAATCGAACGTGGTGGGTGGGACCCGCACGGCCGCATGGATCGAAGACCGGGCCTGCGTGAGCGTGGCCCATGGGTCGGGCACACGGAGAACTTCGTAGGAGACATGAAAAAGGCCCGCCGGGATTCGGCGGGCCTGACGAGGATGCGGGTTTGCGGGCGTCGAGACCGTTGGGTCAGAGGCGCGCCTGGATCTTGCGGGCGACCTCGCCGAGACGCTGCTCCAGCAGGGTCGGCACTTCACACACATAGTTCAAGGATTGGCTGCGCTCCTGGAAGATGCGCCGATCCCAGGCGAATTTCGTCTCCAGTTCCGAGGCCTCCTTGGGCATCTCGCGGGCGTCGTTGGCGCTCGGGCCGTCCTTCACCGCGCTGATCTGGTCGGCCTCCTGGCGGATGCGCTCGGCCATGCGCCGCTGTCCCTGGGCATAGCGCGCGATGCCGCCGATGACCCGGCTGCGCTCGTTGTTGACGACCTCGAACACGCCGGCGAAGACCCGCGTCAGGCGCTTGGCCTTCTCGTCACCGGCCTTGGCGACGAACTCGTCGAGCAGCGGATCGACCTCGCTCAGGTCGGTGCGGCGCGAGGCGATCTTCTGGGCGAGCGAGGCCGCCTCGTAATCGTCGCCCCACGGGCCGGCGGCCTCCAGATCCGGCCCCGTCCAGACGGTGCCGGGACTCAGGGTCGAGACCTTGCGCTGGACGCAAGGCCAGTCCGGGTCCGCCTTGGGCTGGGCGAGGGCCGGCCCACAGAGGAGAGCGCCGGCCGCCATGGCCAGCACGAATGTCCGCGAAAAAATCATGAATTGTCTCCGGCCGGTCCGCCGCGCCGGGCCATGATGCCGCGACCGGGATCGTAGGCGATGACGGCGAGGGTGAAGAAGGCGATGGTCGTGCCCAGGACGACGGCGCAGGCCACGGGTTCGAACTGCCCGTAGAGGGCGAAGCGCACGAGCTGGACGGCATGGGTGAAGGGATTGACCATGCAGATCAGGTAGAGCGTCTCGCTCGACTCGCGGATGCGCCAGAGCGGGTAGAGGGCCGATGAAGCAAAGAACATCGGGAAGATCACGAAGTTCATCACGCTGGCGAAATTCTCGAGCTGCTTGACCATCGAGGACAGAAGCAGACCGATGGCGCCGAGCATCAGCCCCGAGGCGATGAAGGCCGGCAGCGCCGCCACATAGCCGATGAGGGGGATGTCGAGCTCCCAGAACCACGCGATGGCGAGGAAGGCATAGGCCTGGACCACCGAGACGGTGACGCCGGCGATCAGCTTGGCCAGCAGCAGCAGCCAGCGCGGATAGGGGCTCGTCAGCAGCACCTTCATCGAGCCGACCTCGCGGTCGTAGACCATCGAGAGCGAGGATTGCATGCCGTTGAAGAGCTGGATCATCACGGCCAGCCCCGGCACCACGTAGACCTCGTAGAGGACGTAGGTCTGGTAGGGCGGCTCGATCGAGACTCCGAGCGTGTTGCGGAAGCCCGCCGCGAAAATGAACAGCCAGACCAGCGGCCGCACGAGCGCGGAGAAGAACCGCTCCTTCTGGTTGAAGAACCGCAGCAACTCGCGACGAACGATGCCGCCCAAGCAAATCAGGTAGCCGACCGCGTCGAGGCGGCCGAGATGGGGCACCGGTTTTTCGGTGACGTTCGCAGCCGTCGAAACGGTGGTGGCGACGGTCTTCGTCATGCGGCCTGCCTCGGCGGTTCGGCGACGAGGCGCCGGAAGGCGGCTTCCAAAGTCTCGTCGCCTTCAGCGATGGACGCGGCCGTCCCCCGCGCGACGATGCGGCCCTTGTGAAGGACGACCGCGTCGTCGGCGGCGTCGATCTCCTCGAAGATATGGGTCGCCCAGAGGACCGACAGCCCCTCCTCCCGCACCAGGGCACGGACGATGGCGACGATGTCGGCACGCGATTCGAGATCGAGCCCCACGGTGGGCTCGTCGAGGAGGAGGAGTTTCGGCTCATGCACCAGGGAGCGGGCGATTTCGATGCGTCGCGACTGGCCGCCGGAGAGGGTGCGCACCTTGTCGTCGCGCCGGTCGCTCAGGCCCACGCGGGCGAGCAGCGCCGCGATGCGGGCCTTCGCGGCCCGGCGCGCGATGCCGTGCAGGCTGGCATGGTAGAGGAGGTTCTGCTCGACGGTGAGGTCGGTATCGAGGGTCCGGGCCTGGAACACCACGCCGAGGCGGGCGAGCGCCCGGGACGGCTCGCGGTCGAGGCCGTGGCCGAAGATCGAGACCCGCCCGTCCTGGTTGGCGTAGAGCCGGGTGATCACCGAGAACAGGGTGGTCTTGCCGGCGCCGTTGGGGCCGAGCAGGGCCATGAACCGGCCCCGCTCCACCCGGATCGAGACGTCGGACAGGGCCGCGCGCGCGCCGAAGCGATGGCTCACGCCGGCCACGTCGAGGGCCGCACTCTCCCCTGCCCCGTCGCTCACGGCTTCATCGCCCGCTTGGCGTCACCGACGGCATCGAGGCATTCGTCGAACTCGCCCTCGCCCTGCTCGCGCTCGGCCACGCGGAGCGCCTTCTTGAGCTTCGGCGCGGCGGTCTCGGACGGCCCCTTGGCGAGGGCGTCCTTGATCATGGCGATGCCCTCGGCACAGGCGGCCTTGTCGTCGGCGAGCGCCGGGCCGGCGGCGAGGAGGAGGGCGAAGGTCGGGATGAGGAGACGCATGCGGAGGCTCTGCCTTACTTGACGATGAATTTGCCGGTCATGCCCTTGGATTCGAGCCCGTGAAT
Source organism: Methylobacterium sp. Leaf91 (assembly GCF_001422815.1). Lineage (GTDB taxonomy): Bacteria > Pseudomonadota > Alphaproteobacteria > Rhizobiales > Beijerinckiaceae > Methylobacterium. The sequence goes on from NZ_LMMP01000003.1 coordinate 351,203, forward strand.
CGACCAGGGATATTCGCCCGGCTTGATCGTGACGAACTCGATGGCGATCTCGCCCGGATCGTCGAATTCGAAATGGTCCGGCGGGCCGCTGCCGTGAATCTCGAGATGCTGGATCACGATCTGATTGAACCAGATGTTGCGGAAGAACTCGGTGGCGTAGAACTTATATTCCTGCCGGCCCTTGGCGACGATGCGCAGGCGATAGGCCTTGCCGGATTCGAGTTCGATCTCCCGGTTCTCGACCACGAAATCGTTGCCCTCCTCATTGCCGAGGACGAGATCCGGCAGGGTGGAGCGCTTCTTCGTGAGATCGAGGGCCGAGACTGGCCCGGTGGCGAGCAGGGCCGCCAGGGCGAGGGTGATCGTCCGCATCGTCCTCGTCATGTGATCGTCCTCCCGTTGGCCGCCTTGAGGCGGTCCGTCCTTCGGCATATCCGCGCGTCCCTCCTCCCCCTTGTGGGGAGGGAAAGTGCACCTCAATTCGGCGACACCGTCACACCCCAGGGCAGCAATCCCACCGGGATGCTCTTGATCACCTTGTCCGCCTCCACGTCCACCACCGAGACGTCGTTGGAGGAGCCGTTGGTGGAGAACAGGTATTTCTGGTCGGGCGTGAAGGCGAGCTGCCAGACCCGCTGTCCCACGGGCAGGTACTTCTGAACCTCGTAGGTCTTGGCGTCGATCACCGCGATGCGGTTGGCGGGGCCGAGCGCTGCGAAGGCCTTGGTGCCGTCCTTGGTGATGCGGATGCCCACGGGCTGGATCGCCTCGTCGTTCACGCCCGGGATCTTGAAGGTGATCTTCTTGATGACCCGCCGCGCGGCGACGTCGATGATGCTGATCGTGCCGCCGACCTCGGCCGAGACCCAAAGGAACTTGCCGTCCGAGGTGAATTCGGCGAAGCGCGGCCGCGCATCCACCAGCACGTTGTCGATCACCTGGAACGTGGTGGTGTCGATGAAATGCGCCATGTTGGTGGTCTCGGAGGTGTTCACCAGGATCTTGCCGTCCGGCGACAGACCCATTCCCTCCGGCTCCACACCGACGGGCACCTCGGCCAGGACCTTGTTCTTCTCGATGTCGATGACCGTGACCTGGCTGTCATCCTCGTTGGCGACGTAGAGCGGGTTGCCGCCGGGGCCGAGGATGAACTGCTCCGGATCGGGTCCGGAGCGGAGCGAACGCACCACCTTGCCGGTGGCGGTGTCGAGCACGTCGATGCGGTCGTCGTCGCTGGCGCAGACGAACAGCTCCTTGCCGTCCTTGCTCGTCGTCACCCCGCGCGGGCGCCGACCGACCTTCCAGGTTCCGGTCACGGCCATCGTCGCCGTGTCGATGACGCTGACGGTGTTGCCCTTCTCGTTGGTCACGTAGACCGTGTAGGCCTGCGCGGTGGCGGTCAGAGCCATCGTCGCACCGACGAGGGCGGCCACACACACGCCTGCCTTGAAGCCGAGGCTCATTCCGTCTTCTCCCTGGGCATCGCTTCTTTGCGCGATTGACAGTGATTATAGTGCAGTTTGTCCTGACGGGGAGCGCATGCCTGCACGCGGAACGCAAGCGCGTTGCCGCAGGACGGGCGCGAAAATTCGCAGATCCCCGAACATTCGCGGACCGTCAGAATTGACACGCCGTCTCGGGAAGGTCGACACCGAGGGTATCGAGCGGCGTGCGCTGATGGGTGAAGCCCTGTTCGGGCGCCACGGTCACCATGGCCTTGGGCTGCACCACGATGATCGGCTGGCGCAGCTGATGGTCCCAGGGACGGTAGGTGAGCGAGACGCCCTTGTAGGCCGGCAGGCTGAAGGCCGGGTCGGCGAAGTAGGGTGCGAGCACGGCCGGGTCGGCGGTCTTCTTCTGCGTCGCCGCCTCCCCCACCGAGCGCACGGCCGCCCAGACCTGGTAATCGAGGGGCCGCATCAGCCGGCCGGCAAGACGCCGGAAGCGGTTCTGCGCCTGCGCCGCCCCCCAGGTCTCCAGAGTCGGGTGCCAGGTGGCCGCGATGAGCCCCTGCGTTCCCGCGACCGGCCGGGGGTCCACCGTGCGGAAAGGGACGTAGTCGCCCCAATCATTGGCCTCGTCGGCGACGATGGCGAGGTCGTAATCGACGCCTCGGGTGAAGACCATCGCCTCGGAGCGGGTCGGCGTGTCGCCCCGCGCCTTGGCGAGCGGGCCGAAAGTCCAGGGCTTCTCGGCGGTGATCTTCAGGGAGAACTTCTTGGCCGAGGCCCGGAACGCGTCGGCATAGAGCTTGTCGTTGTCGTTGGGGCCGACGATCAAGAACATCTTGCGCCAGCGCATCAGCGTGAAGAACTGCGCCAGCGCGTCGGTCTGCATCGCCCGGCTCGGGATCACGTGGAAGACGTTTTTGCGGCACTCGGCGCCGCGCAGGCGGTCGTCGGGCGCGGCGGTGTTGAACACGGTCACGCCCTCCCCCTTGACCGCGTCGGCGACCGCCAGAACCTCGTCGGCCGGCAGCGCCAGGACGAGATAGCGGATCCCCTTGCCAACGAGGTCGCGGGCGGCGTCGACGGCGCTCCTGCCTTCCGTCAGAGCGACCTCGTCGAGGGCGTAGGTCTGCTTGGTGAAACGGCCGGTGGTGTTGTTGTCCTTCACCGCCATGCGGGCGCCGGCGACGCCCTCATCCTCCGGCGCGGCCTCGGCATCGTAGGAGGACGGCGCGATCTCGGGCCGGTAAATCAGGCCGATATGGGTGTCACCCGGAGCGGCCTCCGCCGCCTGCGCGGAAGCTGCCGGTTCCTGCGCCACCGCGAGGGACGCCGTGCCGCCGAGGCCGAGCGTGAGGACGAGGGCGGCGGATCGGGAGAGGAGCGATGCGTTCATACGGTCGGCACGCTAACAACATTGCGCGGATACGCTCAATCGCGGAAGCATAAGGAAACCCTAAGGCGCGGCGGAGCGTCGCTTGCGTGCCGATGGGCGCGAATACACGCGAGATCGCTCGGAGCGGGCGAGCCGATTTGCACGACTTGTCAAATCCGGTCACTGCTCGACTTTCAAGGCACGGGCGCGGTGTCCGCCGCAGGCCGCATCGATCGTGACACAGGTTCGCCATGTCCCCATTCGTCAGGTCTCGTCGCGCCAAGCCCATGGTTTCATTGCCACTCCCCAGCCTCGGACACGCGGTGGCGCGGGCCGCCGTGCTCGCGATTCTGGCGGGTCCGGTATTGGTGGAACCGGCCCTCGCCGCCCCCGACAAGGCGGCGATCTTCGGGATCGAACTCAACGATCCGGGTGTGGTCGGCGGCCGCAAGGCGCGTCCCGACGAAGCTCGACGCCTCGCCCTGGTCACGGACGAGCTCCGCAAGGCGCTCACCGCCGGCAATGCGGTGGAGGTCGTGGACGTGGCGCCCCAGGCCACCGAGATCGCCAAGCAGGCTCCTCTCTTCAAATGCGAGGGCTGCGCCGCCACCATCGCCAAGAGCCTCGGGGCCGATCTTGCCGTCAACGGTTTCGTGGAGAAGGGCTCCAACCAGATCTTCAATCTCTACGTCGTCATCTCGGACGCCGCTTCCGGCAAGGTCGTGCGGGCTGGACAGGTGGTGATCCGGGCCGATACCGACGACACATGGGCCCATGCCATGCGATGGGTGGTCAAGAACCGTCTCCTGGCCGAACCCTTGCCCAACCGATCCTGAGTCTCCCGTTGCCCCATCATTCCGTGTCGAAGCCGATGTCATCCGATCTGCGCGCGCGTCCCCGCCTCCTCGTCAGCGTCCGCGACGCCGACGAGGCCGTGATGGCGGCACGGGCGGGCGCCGACCTCGTCGATGCCAAGGACCCCGTCCGGGGCGCGCTCGGGGCGCTCCCGGTCGAGACGGTCAGGGCGATCGTCGCGTCCATCGCGGACGAGGCCGTCAGCAGTGCGGTGGCCGGCGAGCCGCAGGATGCCGCTTCCCTGCCCGGATCGGTCGCAGCGATGGCCGGGACCGGGATCGGCTACGTCAAGGTCGCCGTGCGGGCCGATTTCGACGACGACGCCCTCGCCGCCGCGGCGCGGGCCGCCCCCGGCCGCCTGATCGCAGTCCTCTTCGCCGGAGCACCGATGCCGGACGACCTCGTCGGCCGCCTCGCCGGGGCGGGCTTTGCCGGGGTGATGATCGACACCGCCACCAAGGACGGCCGGCGCCTCGGCGACCTCCTGCCCGCCCCTCGCCTCTCGGCCTTCACCGCCGACGCCCGCAGTCACGGCCTGCTCTCCGGCCTCGCGGGATCGCTGACGATCGCCGACATCGCCGTCCTCGCCGTGCACCGGCCGGATTATCTCGGCTTTCGCGGCGGCCTCTGCTTCGGCAGTGACCGGACGCGCGGCCTCGACCCGGAGCGCGTGGCCCTGGCCGTGCAGACTCTTCGCGGGCTCGACCGGCGGAACGCGGCGTGACGGGTGCGCCTCCCACCATCGTGAAGCTCGGCGGCAGCCTCGTCTCGGACGCGGCGCGGCTCGGACGGCTTCTCGGCGTCCTGGCGGATGGCGGCGAGGGCCGCTGCATCGTCGTGCCGGGCGGCGGTCCGTTCGCCGATGCGGTGCGTCAGGCCCAAGGGCAACTGGGCTTCTCGGATGCCCTCGCCCATCGCCTCGCCCTCGATGCCATGGGCCGGATGGCGGAGGTGCTTTCGGAGGGCGAGCCGCGCCTCGCCATCGTGCGCAGCGTAATGGAAGCCCGCTCGGCCGAGGCGTCCGTCATCTGGGACCCTGTCGCGCTAAAAGACGGACACCCTTCCATCCCCGAGTCCTGGGACGTCACGTCGGACAGCCTCGCCCTCTGGCTCGCCACCGAACTCGAGGCGCCCCGCTGCATCCTGGTGAAATCCATCGATCGCCCGGCGGGCGCCAGCCTGTCCGACCTCGTCCGGATGGGCGTTGTCGACGCGGCCTTTCCCGCCTTCGCCGCGTCCTACGCTGGCGAGATCGTGATCCGGGGTCCGGGCGCCGATATCGTAAGGGCCGCCGCGTGAGCGCGCCCGAACATCTCGTCTTCATCACCGGCCGGATGGCGAAAGCTCGCCTGGAGAAGGTCGCCGCGACCCTGCCGGCCGAGCGCTTCACCTGGAGCATCGCCGATGCCGGCGTGAAGGTCGCCGCGCTGATGACCGAGGAGATCATCCGCCGCCGCGTGACGATCCCCGACGGTGCCACGCGCATCGTCCTGCCGGGCCGCTGCCGCGCCAATCCGGAGGCGCTGTCCGCCCATTTCGGCCTGCCGGTGGAGCGCGGGCCGGACGAGGTGGTCGACCTTCCGGCCTATCTCGGCCTCGCGGGACGCAACGTCGATCTCTCGCGGCACGATCTGCGCATCTTCTCCGAGATCGTCGATGCCTCGAAGATGAATCCCGAGCAGATCCTGGCCAAGGGCCTCGACCTGGCGCGACGCGGCGCCGACGTGATCGATCTCGGCGGCCTCCCCGACACCGAGTTCCCGCATCTCGAAGAGTGCGTGCGCCTGCTGAAGGGGGCGGGCCTGAAGGTCAGCGTCGATTCCTTCTCCCTCGACGAGTTGACCCGCGGGGCGAAAGCCGGGGCCGACTTCCTGCTCAGCCTCAACGAGGAGACCCTGGACCTCGCCTTCGAGACCGATGCGGTGCCGATCCTGGTGCCGATGCGGCCCGACGACCTGCCCTCCCTCGACCGCGCCATCGAGCGCATGGAGAAGGCCGGCCGGCCCTACATGGCCGACCCGATCCTGGAGCCGATCCATTTCGGCTTCGTCGAATCGATCACGCGCTATCACGAGACGCGCAAGCGCTGGCCCGGCATCGAGATGATGATGGGCACCGGCAACCTCACCGAACTCACCGAGGCCGACAGCCTCGGCGTCACCGCCCTCCTCGTGGGCATGTGCTCGGAACTGTCGATCCGCAACGTCCTGATCGTGCAGGTCTCCAACCACACCCGGCGCACGGTGGAGGAGCACGACGCCGCCCGCCGGGTGATGTTCGCCGCAAAGGCCGATTCCGCCCTGCCCAAGGGCTACGGACGCCAATTGCTGGCCGTGCACGACAAGCGCCCCTTCGTGCAGACCCCGGCGGAGATCGCGGCCCAGGCGGCGGAGGTGCGCGACCCGAACTACCGCATCGCGGTGGCCGAGGACGGCATCCACGCCTTCAACCGCGACGTCCACACGATCGGCACCGATGCGATGGCGTTCTTTCCCGATCTCGATGTCGCCGCCGACGGGGCCCACGCCTTCTATCTCGGCGGCGAGCTGACCAAGGCCGAGACGGCCTGGCGCCTCGGCAAGCGCTACGTCCAGGACGAGCCCCTGCGCTGGGGCGTCGCCGCCGACGAGGAGGTCGAGGACACCACTGCCTTCAAGAAGGCCGGGCATACCAAGCATTCCGGCCCCGGCGGCGCGGAGCGCGCCACCCGCGATGCCGTGCCCCCGGAAGCGGGTGCGGCCAGGCCGGAGACGATCGAGCCAGCCCCGAACGAGCCCCGCCGGTCGCGGGCCGGCGATGCGCTCTCGGACGAGGGCGGCCGCATCGTCTGCGGAAAATTCGTCCCGAACGACCGGCCCGACCAGAGCGGCGAGTCCTGACCCGATGCCGTTGATCCTCGAGACCATCGTCACCACCACCTCGCCCTCCGGCGACCTGCATCTCGTGCCCTTCGGCCTCATCCGCGAGGGCGAGGATTGGGTGCTGGCCCCGTTCCGGCCCTCGCCCACCATCCTCAACCTCGAGGCCAACCCGGTCTTCGCCGCGTCGAGCCCGAGCGACGTGCGGGTGATCGCCGGCGCGGTCACCGGGCGGCGCGACTGGGCCACCCTGCCCTGCGACCGCATCCCGGGCCGGCGCCTCGCCGAGAGCTTCGGCCATGCCGAGTTCGAGGTGATCTCTGTGGAGGACGATGCGACGCGCCCGCGCTATCGTGCCCGCATGGTACATAGCGCCAGCCATATGCCGTTCTTCGGCTACAACCGGGCTCAAGGCGCGGTGCTGGAGGCGGCGATCCTGTCGACGCGCCTGCACATGCTGGAGCCGGACAAGATCCTGACGGAGATGCGCTACCACGCCATCGCGATATCCAAGACAGCCGGGCCCGCCGAGCGCGAGGCCTGGAACTGGATCGAGGACAAGGTCGCCGCTGCCCTCGGGCGCGACGAGCCGGTTCTCGCACGAGCCCCCCAAGCACCCTAGAAGGTGCGTTCCCGAGGAGACAGGGTTGATGAGATTCAAGACGCTGGCCGCCGTGGCGGCGCTCGCCACAGTATCCTACGCGGCGCAGGCCCATGGCCCGACCCGCCAGAAGGTCTCGCAGACCATCGAGATCAACGCCCCGGCCGACAAGGTCTGGGCCGTGCTCGGCAACTTCCAGGATGGCAGTTGGATTCCCGTGGTCGAGAAGACCGAGGGCAAGGGCGGCAACGAGGTCAAGGCCACCCGCGTCCTGACCCTCAAGGGCGGCGCCACGGTCGAGGAAGAGCTCGCCAAGTACGATGCCGAGAAGAAGACCTACATGTACCGGATCACCAAGGTGGACGTGAAGACGCTGCCGGTGAACGACTATTCCTCGACCATCGAGGTCGAGGGCGACGGCGCCAAGTCCAAGGTGACGTGGCGCGGCGCGTTCTACCGCGGCTACATGAACAACGATCCGCCGCCGGACCTGAACGACGAGGCTTCCAAGGCGGCCGTCCTCGGCCTCTACAAGGCCGGCCTGGATAACGTGAAGGCCAAGGCCGAGAAGGGCTCTTGATCCTGTTTTACCCTAGGGCCTCGGATCCGGTGGTTCGTACCGGACCGAGTGGCGACGCGCTCCTCCCTCCCCCTTGTGGGGAGGGACCGAGGGTGGGGGTGCTTCCGCCAGCCTCCGCAGCAGGAGGGTCCCCCAACCACCCCCACCTCCAACTCCTCCCCACAAGGGGGAGGAGAGTGGCGCAGGTCGTCGGCCTGCTCCTCACCCTGACCACCGCCCCCGCCCTCGCCGACGAGGCCCTGATCACGGCGCAGGGGGCCAACATCCTCGCCTTGGTCGATCTCGACACGCAGGTCGTCACCGCCCAGATCCCGGTGGACGGGGCGCCGGCCGGCATCGCCCTGTCGCCCGATCGCAAGACCGCCTACGTCACCCGCCCCGAGGGCCACGGCCTCGCCATCGTCGATCTCGACGCCCGCGCGGTGACGGGCACGCTCGCCCTGCCCGGCGGCCCGCTCGGCGTCGCCGTCAATCCGAAATCCGGGGCAGTCTACGTGGCCGACTGGTACGGCAGCCGAATCTTCGTGGTCTCGGCCGATGGTTCCAAGATCGAGACCGAGATCCAGGTGGGCGCCTCGCCCTCGGGCATCGCGGTGACGCCGGACGGCGCCACGATCCTGGTGGCCAACCGCGAGGGCAATTCCGTCTCCGTGGTCGATGCGGCCACCGCCACCGAGACGGTGAAGATCCCGGTCGGCGAGCACCCGTTCGGCATCACCCTCGATGAGACCGGCACCCGCGCCTACACCGCCAACGTCATGTCGAACGACGTCTCCGTCATCGATGTGGCCGGACGGCGGGAATTCGGCCGGGTCACCACCGGCGAGCGACCCTATGTGGTGGCCCTCACCGCCACGCGCGGCTTCGTCACCGACCAGTATTCGAACACCGTGACGGTGTTCAACCTGAAGACCCTCACCAACGTGGCGGCCATCGAGGTGGGCGACCACCCGGAAGGCATCGCCGCCTCCCGCGACGGCAGCCGCCTCTACGTGACCAACTGGGGCTCCAACACGCTGGGCGTCATCGACGCCACGACGCTGAAAGTAATCAAGGACATCCCGGTGCCGGACGGCCCACGCTCGTTCGGGGACTTTTTGCGGTAGCGCGCGCATCCGCGCGGGCGGTGCTATGGCATTCCCACACCTGCTTTTTCAGGCAGAACGCGTCCCTCTCCCCCTTGTGGGGAGAGGCTAGGAGTGGGGGTGGCTCCGCCAGCCTCCAAAGGATCAGGGTCGCCCAACCACCCCCACCTCCAACTCCTCCCCACAAGCTCGATGAATCTCGGGCAGGCCCGAGATCCGCTGGGGAGGAGAGCAGGACAGCGCATCCCGCGCGATGGGCGAACCAGTAGGCAGGCGGCGAGAGAGACGGACACTCGTCCTCCCTATGACACCAGCGACACGGCTCCGCTGCCATGCCGCTCGATCCGGCCGTCGAGTTCGAGTTCCAGCAGCGTCGTCTGGACGATGCGCACGCTGAGGCCCGCCGCGCGGGCGAGATCGTCGGTGCCGATGGGGGTCGGGCTGAGATAGGCGATGAGGCGGGCGCGGTCGTCGGCGGGTTCCGCCTCCTCGGGCTCCAGCCCCTCAAGTTTCTCCTCCGCCTCGGGGGCCGGGCCGCCGATTCCGTCGAGCTCGTCCCAGAAGATCGGGGCGTCGGCGAGATCGGGCCGGTCGAGGGCCAATTGTCCGGCCCCCTGCTCGAAATCCCCGCGCCCGAGCAGCGGCGCGATGGCGGAAGTGACGTGCTCCACCTCCGAGACCAGGGTCGCGCCCTGGCGGATGAGGTCGTTGGTGCCCTCGGCGCGCGGGTCGAGGGGCGAGCCGGGCACGGCGAAGACCTCCCTGCCCTGTTCGAGGGCGAAGCGCGCGGTGATGAGCGAGCCCGAGCGCCGCGCGGCCTCCACCACCACGGTCCCATAGGCGAGGCCGGAGATGATGCGGTTGCGCCGGGGAAAGTCCCGGCCGCGGGGCTCCCAGCCCATGGGCATCTCGGCCAGCACCGCGCCGCCGGAATCGAGAATGCTTTCCACCAGGGCCTGATGATTGGCCGGATAGATCCGGTCATGGCCCCCGGCGAGCACCGCCACCGTCCCCGAGGCCAGGGACGCCTTGTGCGCGCGGGCATCGATGCCGCGCGCCAGCCCCGAGACCACCACGAGGCCGGCCTCGCCGAGGCCCCGCGCCAGACGCTCGGTGAAGCCGAGGCCGGCGGCCGACGCGTTGCGGGAGCCAACGATGGCGATGGCGGGCCGGGAGAGGATCGCCGCCTGCCCCCGGATCGCGATCAGGGGCGGCGCCGAATCGGCGGCCTGGAGCAGCTTAGGGTAATCGTCCTCGCCCATGGCCACGAGGCGGGCCCCGATCCTGGCCGCCGCCTCCAATTCGGCTTCCGCCTGCGCCCGCGTCACCGGCACGACGCGCTTGGCCCCGCGCTTCGCGAGGTCCGGCAGGGCTTCCAACGCCGCGCCGGCGCCGCCGAAGCGGTTGATCAGGGTGCGGAAGGTGCGCGGGCCGACGCCTTCCGTGCGGATCAGCCGGAGCCAGTCGAGGCGCTGGGCGGCGTTGAGTTGCATGCCCATGCCCCGGACCTCCCTCGACGGAAGGTCAGCCCTTCTGCCCGATCCGCCCCTCGGAGCCGTCGAGCAGTCGGCGGATGTTGGGAGCGTGCTTCCACCATAGCAGGATCGCGAGCATGAGGAAGAGCAGCGCAACCGCAGGCTGTCCCGCCACCCACAGGACGATGGGTGTCGCGGCCGAGGCGGCGAGCGCGGCGAGCGACGAGTATTTCAATGTGAAGGCGAGGCCGAGCCAGATTGCCGCGAAGGCGGCGAGCCCGACAGGGCTGAAGGCGAGGAGCACGCCGAGGAAGGTGGCGACGCCCTTGCCGCCCTTGAACCCGAGCCAGACCGGGAAGAGGTGGCCGAGGAAGGCGCCGAGCCCGGCCGCCAGGGCCGCGCCCTCGCCGAATTGTTTCGCCGCCAGCACGGCGAGGGTACCCTTCAGCGCATCGCCGAGCAGGGTCGCGGCGGCGAGCCCCTTGCGGCCGGTGCGCAGCACGTTGGTGGCACCGATATTCCCCGAGCCGATGGCGCGGACGTCGCCGAGGCCGGCAAAACGCGTGACGATCAGCCCGAACGGGATCGAGCCGGCGAGATAGCCGCCGGCGAGGCTCGCGAGCAGGAGAGGCCAGCCGGCATCGAGCAGGGGGTTCACGCCGCCGCCTCCGTACCCTGCGCGGCCCGGTAGACGACGTGCCCGCCGACCATGGTCAGGATTGCAGCACCTTGCAGCCGCGCCTCGTCGAAGGGCGAGTTCTTGGAGCGCGACTTCAGGGTCCGCTTGTCGAGCACGTAGGGCAGGTCGGGATCGATCAGCACGAGATCGGCCGGCGCGCCGACGGCGAGACGCCCGGCCTCGCGCCGCAGGATCGCCGCCGGGGTGACGGTGAGGGCCTCCAGCAGGCGAGGCAGCGCCACGTCGCCGGTATGGACGAGGCGGAGCGCCGCGCCGAGCAGGGTCTCGATGCCGAGCGCCCCATCGGCGGCCTCGGCGAAGGGCAGGCGCTTGGTCTCGACATCCTGCGGGTTGTGGTCTGAGACGATGACGTCGATCACGCCCTCGTTCAGGGCCTCCACCAAAGCGAGGCGGTCGGTCTCGTGCCGCAGCGGCGGCGAGAGCCGGCAGAAGGTGCGGTAATGGCCGATATCGCCCTCGTTGAGGACGAGGTTGTTCACCGAGGCGCCGCAGGTGACGGGCAGGCCGTCGTGCTTGGCCCGCCGCACGATCTCCACCGAATCGGCACAGGAGATCATGGCGGCGTGGTAGCGGCCGCCGGTGAGGCGAACGAGGCGGATGTCGCGCTCCAGCATCACCGTCTCGGCCTCCCGCGGGATGCCGACGAGGCCGAGGCGCGAGGCCATCTCGCCCTCGTTCATCACGCCCTCGCCGACGAGGTCGGGCTCCTCCACGTGCTGCATCAGCAGGGCGTCGAAATCGCGAGCATAGGTGAGCGCGCGGCGCATCACCTGGGCGTTGCGAACGGCCTTGAGGCCGTCGGTGAAGGCGACGGCTCCCGCCTCCTGCAGCAGGCCGAACTCGGTCATCTCCTGGCCGGCCAGCCCCTTGGTGATGGCGGCGGCCGGCAGGACGGTGACGCAGGCCGTGTCGCGGGCGCGGCGCAGGACGAAATCGACGATGGCCGGCCCGTCGATGACCGGGTTGGTGTCCGGCATGCAGACGAGGGTGGTGACCCCGCCGGCCGCCGCCGCTGCGCTGGCGCTGGCCAGGGTCTCACGGTGCTCGGCGCCGGGCTCGCCGACGAAGGCTCGGAGATCCATGAGGCCGGGGCTCAGGACATGCCCGCCGCAATCGACGATCTCGGCGCCCTCGGGGGCAGCGGGTGCCGCGCCCCAGGCGATATCGGCGATGCGGCCGTCATGGACGAGGACATGGCCCGGCCCCTCGCGGCTCGTGGCGGGATCGAGGAGGCTGGCATGGGTGAGGAGGACGTGTCCGGTCATGACCATCAGGCGTTCGGCAGATGCGTCGCGAGGGCTTCGAGGACCGCCATGCGGACGGCGACCCCCATCTCCACCTGCTCGCGGATCAGGGATTGCGCCCCGTCGGCGATCTCGGACGAGATCTCGACGCCGCGGTTCATGGGTCCCGGATGCATCACCAGGGCGTCGGGCGCGGCCAGCGCCAGCTTCTCGGCATCGAGGCCGAAATAACGAAAATACTCCTTCACCGAGGGCACGAAGGAGCCGTTCATGCGCTCGCGCTGGAGCCGCAGCATCATCACGATGTCGCAGCCGTCCAATCCCTTGCGCATGTCGGTGAAGACCTCGACGCCGAAGCGCTCGATCCCGGTGGGGAGCAGCGTCGAGGGGCCGATGACCCGCACGCGGGCGCCGAGCGCCTGGAGCAGGATGATGTTGGAGCGGGCGACGCGGCTGTGCAGGACGTCGCCGCAGATCGCCACCCTCAAGCCCTCGATCCGCCCCTTGTTGCGGCGGATGGTGAGCGCGTCGAGGAGGGCCTGGGTCGGATGCTCATGGGCGCCGTCGCCGGCATTGACCACCGAACAATCCACCTTGCGGGCCAGGAGATGCACGGCCCCGGCGGAGTGGTGGCGCACGACGATGATGTCGGGCCGCATGGCGTTGAGGGTGGCGGCCGTGTCGATGAGGGTCTCGCCCTTCTTCACCGAGGAGGAGGCCACCGACATGTTCATGACGTCGGCGCCGAGACGCTTGCCCGCGAGTTCGAACGAACTCTGGGTGCGGGTCGAGGGCTCGAAGAACAGGTTGATCTGGGTGCGGCCACGCAGGGTGGTGCGCTTCTTCTCCACCTGGCGGGAGAGGGCCACGGCATCCTCCGCCCGGTCGAGGAGGGCCTCGATATCGGGGCGCGACAGCCCCTCGATGCCGAGAAGGTGCCGATGGGGGAAGGAGGCGGGTGCGACGGTCATTCTGAGACCATGGCTATAGGGAGGCGGACGGGGAGCGGCAAGGAGCCCGGCAAGAAGTCCGAGACGTGTAACCTTTCCACCCCCTGGCTCGTAGTCTCGCCGAGCATGCGCGCACCCGGTGATTCGGGATGGGCGCGAGACGTGATCGAGGCCGGAGTCCGCCCCTTGGCAGCCAGCACGACGAGACGGCCCGACGAGCGGATCGAGACGATCCAACGCCGCTGGATCTTCCGCCACCCCGCGGTGATCCGGGCCGCGCACTGGATCAACCTCGTCTGCCTCGCCGTGCTGCTGATGAGCGGGCTACAGATCTTCAACGCCCATCCGGCTTTGTACTGGGGCTCGGCCTCGACCTTCGACGCGCCGCTCCTCGCCATCACGAACGACGAGACGGCGGAGGGCGCGGCGCGGGGGATCGTGAGGATCGCCGGTCACGCGATCGACACGACCGGCTGGCTCGGCCTCTCCACCGTGCAGGGACAGGCCACGGGCCGGGCCTTCCCCGCCTGGATCACCCTGCCGGCGCAGCAGGACCTCGCCACCGGGCGCCGCTGGCACTTCCTGTTCGCCTGGGCTTTCGTGATCAACGGGCTGATCTATCTCATCTACGGCCTCGAGAGCGGCCAGTTGCGCCGCCGGATCGTGCCTCAGAGAGACCAGTTGCGGAATTTCGGTGGCTCGGTCCGCGAGCACCTCACCCTGACCTTCCCGAAAGGCGACGAGGCCCGGCGCTACAACACGCTGCAGAAACTGAGCTATTTCGTCGTCATCGTCCTCTTCCTGCCGCTGATGCTGCTCACGGGCCTCGCCATGTCGCCGGGTTTCAACGCCGTGCTGCCCCTGCCCGCCCTGTTCGGCGGCCGGCAATCGGCACGGACCGTCCATTTCATCGTCACGAACCTGCTCGTGCTCTTCACCCTCGTCCATGTGGCGCTGGTGCTGGTCTCGGGGGCCTGGAACAACCTGCGCGGCATGGTCACCGGCTGGTTCGTGATCGAGACCACCAAGACCTCCGATCCGGGCAAGACTTCCTACCCGGGCAAGACCTCCGATCCGAGGAAGGGCCAATGACGCGCGCTCCCAACCGTCGCGGCATCCTCACCGGCGCGGCCGGCCTGCTGGGTTCCGCCTTCCTCGGCGGCTGCGACCGCATCGCCGGCACCGGTTGGGGAAGGCGCACGCTGAAGCTCGGAGAGGATGCCAACCTGTTCGTGCAGCGTCTCCTGCTGACGCCCACCTCCCTCGCCCACGAGTTTTACGAAGGTGACATCTCGCCCTGGTTCAAGCCGAACGGGACGATCGACCCTCCGGACGACGACTACAAGACCCTGGCCAAGGCCGGGTTCGCGACCTTCAGGCTGAAAATCGACGGCCTCGTCGAACAGCCGCAGGACCTGTCCCTCGCGGATCTGCGCGCCCTGCCCTCCCGGACCCAGATCACCCGGCACGATTGCGTCGAGGGGTGGAGCGCCATCGGCAAGTGGACGGGCGTTCCGCTCGGCGAAGTCCTGACCCGGGCGAGGCTGAAACCGAATGCGCGCTACGTCGTGTTCCATTGCGCCGACACGATGGAGATGGCCGGTGGCGGTCTCGAGGGTGGGGACGTGGCGGAGATAGAGGCCGGCGATGGCGGTCCGAACGGTCGTCCGATCCGGTACTACGAGAGCATCGACCTCACCGACGCCTTCCATCCGCAGACGATCCTGGCCTACGACATGAACGGCAAGGCCCTGCCCGTCTCGAACGGCGCGCCCCTGCGCCTGCGGGTCGAGCGGCAGCTCGGCTACAAACACGCCAAATACGTCATGCGGATCGAGGTCGTGGACAGCCTGTCCGGGATCGGAGACGGCCAGGGCGGTTATTGGGAGGATCGCGGCTACGAATGGTATGCGGGGATCTGACAGGTACCGGATCTTGCAAAGGCCCGGGCTCCTTCCGATTTGACAACCCCGCGCCCTTGACCCACTTGTCCCCCGCCAAGCGCCGGGCCGGCCATGGTGCCAGGCCATGTTTTACGTCTTGCACACAATTTGTGAGTCCCGACGGGTGTGAACCCCGCCGGCTGCGAGCCCCGGCGGCAGCTCGGGCGCTGACGAGAGGCTGATCCGCACATGAAAGTCGTCGTCGTCGAGTCGCCGGCCAAGGCCAAGACGATCAACAAATATCTCGGCCGCGACTACGAGGTGCTCGCCTCGTTCGGCCATATCCGCGACCTTCCGGCGAAAGACGGCTCCGTCGACCCGGAGGCGGATTTCCGCATGCTCTGGGAGCTCGACGACCGCGGCTCGAAGCGCGTTTCGGAGATCGTCAGGGCACTGAAAGGTGCCGACGGCCTGATCCTCGCCACCGATCCGGATCGCGAGGGCGAGGCCATCTCGTGGCACGTCGTCGAGGCTCTGAACGCCCGCAAGGCGATCAAGGGCATGCCGATCGAGCGCGTGACCTTCAACGCCATCACCAAGGCGGCGGTGGACACCGCCATGCGCAACCCGCGCCAGATCGACCAAGCCCTGGTCGACGCCTATCTGGCGCGCCGGGCACTGGATTATCTCGTCGGCTTCAACCTCTCGCCGGTCCTGTGGCGTAAGCTGCCCGGAGCCCGCTCAGCCGGCCGCGTCCAGTCCGTGGCCCTGCGCCTCGTCTGCGAGCGCGAGCGCGAAATCGAGACGTTCAAGCCCCGCGAATACTGGTCTCTGGTCGCGACCCTGGTGACCCAGGAGGGCGCGGTGTTCGAGGCGCGTCTCGTCGGTGCCGACGGCAAGCGCATCCAGCGTCTCGACGTCGGCAACGGCGAGGACGCCGCCGCGTTCAAGCGCGACCTCGAACTCGCCACGTTCGAGGTCGGCAGCGTGGAGGCGAAGCCCGCCAAGCGCCACCCCGCCCCGCCCTTCACCACCTCGACGCTCCAGCAGGAGGCCTCGCGCAAGCTCGGCCTCGCTCCCGCCCAGACCATGCGCGCCGCGCAGAAGCTGTACGAGGGTGTCGAGATCGGCGGCGAGACGGTGGGTCTCATCACCTACATGCGGACCGACGGCGTCGACATGGCGCCGGAGGCCATCGCCGATGCCCGTCGCGTCATCGGCAAGGAATACGGCGAGCGCTACCTCCCCACCGCGCCGCGCCGCTACAGCGCCAAGGCGAAGAACGCCCAGGAGGCCCACGAGGCCGTGCGTCCTACGGACATGAGCCGGCTACCGAAGTCGGTAGCCCGCTACGTGGATGCCGAACAGGCCAAGCTCTACGAGTTGATCTGGACCCGCACGGTGGCGAGCCAGATGGAATCGGCCGAGCTCGAACGCACCACGGTGGATATCGTCGCCTCCGTCGGCCCGCGCAGGATCGAGCTGCGGGCCACCGGTCAAGTGGTGAAGTTCGACGGCTTCCTGACCCTCTACCAGGAGGGCAAGGACGACGAGGAGGACGAGGACGGCAAGCGCCTGCCGCCGATGAAGGCGGGCGACGCGCTGAAGCGCGAGCGCATCGTCTCGACTCAGCACTTCACCGAGCCGCCGCCGCGCTATTCCGAGGCCAGCCTCGTCAAGCGCATGGAGGAACTCGGCATCGGCCGGCCCTCGACCTACGCCGCCGTGCTGCAGACCCTGCGCGACCGCGAATACGTGAAGATCGAGAAGAAGCGCTTGGTCGCCGAGGACAAAGGCCGCCTCGTCACCGGCTTCCTCGAGAGCTTCTTCAAGCGCTACGTCGAGTACGATTTCACCGCCGACCTCGAGACCCAGCTCGACCGGGTCTCGAATGCCGAGATCGACTGGCGTGAAGTGCTACGGGACTTCTGGCGGGATTTCTCGGCCGCGATCTCCGGAACCAAGGAGCTCCGCGTCACCGAGGTGCTGGACGCGCTGAACGATCTCCTCGGGGCGCATATCTTCCCCGAAAAGGCGGACGGCTCGAACCCGCGCACCTGCCCGACCTGCGGCTCAGGCCAGCTGTCGCTCAAGCTCGGCAAGTTCGGCGCCTTCGTCGGCTGTTCGAACTACCCGGAGTGCAAGTACACCCGCCAGCTCGCCGCCTCCGGCGTCGAGAGCGAGGGCGATGGCTCGTCCGAGAACGGCAGTCAGCCGGGCACCCGCGTGCTCGGCAACGATCCCGTCAGCGGCCTGCCGGTAACTTTGCGCGATGGCCGCTTCGGCCCCTTCGTGCAGCTCGGCGAGGCGTCGACGGAGAAGGGCGCGGAGAAGCCGAAGCGCTCCTCTCTGCCCAAGGGGCTCAGCCCCTCCGCGGTGGATCTGGAGAAGGCCCTGCGCCTGCTCTCCCTCCCCCGCGAAGTCGCCAAGCACCCCGAGACCGGTGAGCCGATCCTGGCCAATCTCGGGCGGTTCGGACCTTACGTCCAGCACGGGAAGATGTACGCCAATCTCGGCCGCGACGACGACGTGCTGGAGATCGGCGCCAACCGCGCCATCGATCTCATCGTTGCCAAAGAGCAGGGTGGCGGTCGTCGGGGTCCAGCCTCCGATCCCGGCCGCTCCCTCGGGGCGCATCCCGAGACGGGCAAGGCCATCGTGGTGAAATCGGGCAAGTACGGCCCCTACGTTACCGACGGCACCACCAACGCGACCCTGCCCAAGACCATGGCCGCCGAGGACATCGCCCTGCCCCAGGCGCTTGAACTGATCGCCGCCCGCGAAGCGGCGGGCGGCAGCAAGAAGAAGGCTCCGGCCCGCAAGACCGCGACCAAGACGGCAGCCAAGACCACGACCAAGGCGGGGACGGCGAAGGCTCCCGCCAAGAAGGCGGCGACCAAGGCGACGGCGGCCAAGGAACCGGCCGGGACGGCCGCGAAAAGCACGGCGACGGCAGCAAAGACGAGTGCTGCCAAAACCACTACGGCGAAGAAGCCGGCCACGCGCAAGAAGGCCTGATCCATCGGCTCGCCTCTCCTCTCCGGGGGCGAGACCGACGCAACGACGGTGCGCATCCCCCCTCTCTCTCCGCACTCGGCGAGAGGGGGGATGCTCCCGACGGCCCTGTCGTCCGCGACAACCCTACGCGTGCGAACGCCCTCATCCGCTCTTGCGTCCGCCCGCCGGTCTGGCGGACCATTGCCGGATTGTCATTCGCGGCTCGAGGCTTTCGCCCCATGCTGATCCTGCTCTCCATTTGCCTCGCGGCACAGCCCTCCCAGTGCAAGGAGGACAGGATCTCCCTGTCCTACGAGGCGACGAACCCGTTCATCTGCCTGCGCACCGCTCAGAGCGCGCTCGCCACCTGGCAGGAGAGCCACCCCGAATGGCACGTGACGCGGTGGCGCTGCGCGGCGCGGGAGAGCCTGCCGAAAGACCTGTGACCCGGTCCCATCTGTGATGGGTCTGGACGCCCTGGCGGATTGCGCTATCGCTCACCCTCCGGGGAACGGCGAGACACGGGCGGCCATAAGCGATGCGCTCTCTGAAGGTGAGGTTCGCGCTGCTGCTCGGGGGCGCAGCGCTTCTGGTCGTCCTGGCGGCATTGGGGGTGCTGGGCTCCATCGGCGCGGCCGAACGCACCATTGATCGGACGCTCGCGGCACAGGGCCGGCTCGAATTACTGGTGGAACTGTCCGGGCGAATGACCCAGTACGGGCTCGCTGCCCTGGAGGCGGTGAGCAATCCCGATGCACAGCCGGAAGGGCTCGCCATCGCCCGGGCCAATGTCGACCGGGCATTGGTGGCTGTCGACGAGGCTCTCGGCAAGAGCATCGCCGTCAGCGACGATCCCCTCGACCGGATGCAATACGCGGCGCGCACGCGTCCCCTCGCTCAGCTCCGTTCTGCCCGGGCCATCCTCGACCGGCAGGTCTCCCAGGTCCTGCGCCAGTCGGAGGAAGAGCAGCGGCGTAACACCATTCGCGGCGCGCTGAACGGATTCGGCGCCATGACCGGCCAGCCGCTCTCGTTTCTCATCGAAGTCGAGCGCCGCTCGATGATCGCGGGTTCGGACGAGGCCCGCCACCTGTCCTCGACCCTGCGGATCGCGTCGCTTGCCGCCGTCGTCCTGGCGCTGGCCCTCGTCTTCGTCCTGTACCGGGCGGTGACCCGGCCGACCCTGGCACGGATCGAAGCGGTGCGACGCGCAGCGGGCGCCGTCGGGCGCGGCGAGCTCGATACGCGGCTGTCGGTGGCGACGCGGGACGAGCTCGGCCTGCTGGTGGCGAACTTCAACCGCATGGCCGCACGCCTCGCCCGGCGCGAGGGGCGGCTCGCCGCCGACCGCGCTGCCCTCGAGGATACGGTGGAGGCGAGGACCACCGACCTGCGGGCGGCCAACGAGCGCCTGGAGGCGGTGGACCGGTCGCGCCGGCGCTTCTTCGCCGATGTCAGCCATGAGCTGCGCACGCCGCTCACGGTCATCCTCGGCGAATGCGACATTGCCGCCCGCTCGGCCGGCAGGCCGGGGGTCGATTACGCGCCGGTCTTCGCCACCATCCGCAAGCGGGCACTCCGCCTGCAGCGCCGCGTCGAGGATCTCCTACGGGTCGCACGCTCCGAATCCGGCCAGATCGAGCTCGACCGGCGCGCCACCAGCGCCGTGGCCATCCTCACCGATGCGGTGGACAGCGCGGCCTCTGAGGCGGCGCGCCGGCGGGTGACCCTGACCCTCGAACCGGGGCGCCGCGACGTCACGCTCCTGGCGGACAGGGAATGGCTGCGGCAGGTGGTGGAGAGCCTTATTGACAACGCCTTGCGGCACGCGACGGGCCTGACGCGGGTGGTCGTGGGACTCACCGTGGACGAGGCGCGTTCCGCCACGATCACGGTGACGGATGACGGCGCGGGCTTCCCGTCGGCGGGTGCGGATCTGTTCGAGCGCTTCCGGCGGGAGGGCCATTCCGGGGAATCGGGCTTTGGCATCGGCTTGGCACTGGCGCGCTGGGTGACAGAGCGCCATGATGGGGCGATCAGCCTCGGTGCGGGCGAGGACGGGAAGGGTGCGCGCGTGACGCTCGTCCTGCCCATCCTCGACCTCGATCCCGGGGACGGACAGGAAACGAAGCGGAAGGACAGCGCCGCATGACGCGAGTGCTCATCGTCGAGGACGACAGCGACATCAGGGCCATGCTGGCGCGGGGCCTGGAGGCCGAAGGGTTCTCCGTGGGCGTAGCCGGTTGCGTGGACGACGCCCTCACCTCCGCCCGTGACGAGGCGCCCGGCGCCGTCGTCCTCGACATCACCCTGCCAGACGGGTCCGGCCACGATGTCTGCCGCTCCCTGCGCGAAGGCGGCTATCCCGGCCCGATCCTGTTCCTTTCGGCGCGCGACGAGGTCCGTGACCGGGCGGAAGGATTGGCGCTCGGGGCCGACGACTACATCGTCAAGCCCTTCGTCTTCGACGAACTCCTCGCCCGGCTGCAGACGCATCTCCTGCGCCGCAAGGAATCGGACCAGCCGCGCACCATCGTCACCGCAGGCAAGCTCGTCCTCGATCTCAACATTCGTCAGGTCTCCCTCGGGGATGCGACGGCGCGCCTCACGCCGCGCGAGGCGGAGCTCCTCGCTCTCCTCATGGACAAGGCCAACCAGCCGGTGTCGCGCGGCGACATCTTCGACAAATTATGGGCGGGCCAGGGCGGCCTGTCGCTGAATGTCGTCGATGTCTACGTGGGTTACCTACGTACCAAGCTGTCCGATTTCGTGCGCTTCGGCGGGCCGGTCATCGTTACCGTGCGGGGCCGGGGCTTCATGCTCGACCTGCGGGGCCAGGATTTCCGCCACTGAGCACGATGCGCTTTCTCGGCCTGTTCCGGGACGATCCGGCAATTTATCGCTTGAAGAGTCCGGCGGAATTGTCGATATAGCTCCCGCGACAGAAATGACTGCGCCGTCAGTGTCTTAGGATCTTCTTAAGCGAGATCTGGACGCTGCTGACGTTCAAGAAACCATCTAGGAGAAACACCATGACCTGGGCTGCCCCCGTCGTTTCCGAGATCTGTGTCGGCATGGAAGTCACCAGCTACGAGTCGGCTGAGATCGACACCTTCAACTAAGACATCATGTCGTGCTTGAGGATCGAGGCAGCGCCGGTTCAGCCATGCATGTCGTGATCCTCGGCTCGGCCGCGGGCGGCGGCCTTCCCCAGTGGAATTGCCGCTGCCCCATCTGCTCGCTCGCCCGCGAGGATTCCTCGAAGGTGCGCCCTCGAACCCAGTCGAGCATCGCCGTGTCGCCCGATGGCGAGCGCTGGCTCCTGGTGAACGCCTCGCCGGACATCCGGCAGCAACTCTTCGACAATCCGGCCATGCATCCGCGCGAAGGCCTGCGCCATTCGCCAATCCATGCCGTGCTTCTGACGAATGGCGATGTCGACCACGTGGCGGGGCTGCTCACCCTGCGCGAAGGCCAGCCCTACACGCTCTACGCCACCTCCGGCATCCTCGATTCGGTCAACGCCAACCGGGTCTTCGACGTGATGGCCGCCGACGTGGTGTCGCGCGAGAAGATCGCCCTCGACCATGCCTTCGAGCCGGTTCCCGGCCTGACCGTCACACTGTTCTCGGTGCCGGGAAAGGTGCCGCTCTGGCTCGAGGACGAGACCATGGAGATCGGCGCAGAGACCGAGACCACCGTGGGTGCGATGATCGAGTCCGGTGGGCGTCGCCTCGCCTATATTCCCGGCTGCGCCCGCGTCACGGACGGGCTGAAGCGACGCATATCGGGTGTCGACGCGCTTCTGTTCGACGGGACCGTGCTGCTCGACGACGACATGATCCGCGCCGGGGTCGGCGTGAAGACCGGATGGCGCATGGGCCACGTGCCGATGACGGGACAGGGCGGATCGATCGCCGCGCTCGCCGATGTGGAAATCGGTCGCCGCGTCTTCGTTCATATCAACAACACCAATCCTGTGCTGGTGGAAGAATCGGACGAACGCCGATCGGTGGAGGCGGAAGGCTGGACCGTCGCCCATGACGGGCTGACGCTGGCGCTCTAGATCGGCGCCCGGCTGGCATTTTAATGCCGCCATCTTATATTGTGTCCAATGGAATTGTGCGGTCCATGTCCGTGGCCTTCACGGAAATCGGCGCCATCTATAAGAAAAGTTCTCTTCGCCGCCCTTCGTCGAAACGCCGAGCTACGCCATGACCGCGCCTTTCCCCACGCCCAAGACCGACGAGTCCCAGCGCCTGCTCAGCCCCGAAGAACTCGAAGCGGCGCTTCGAGACATCGGCGCGAGGCGCTATCACAACCTGCATCCGTTCCACCGCCTGCTTCACGACGGCAAGCTGAACAAGGATCAGGTCCGGGCCTGGGCCCTCAACCGCTACTATTACCAGGCCATGATCCCGGTGAAGGACGCCGCCGTGCTCGCCCGCATGGAGGATGCGAGCCTGCGCCGCGTCTGGCGCCAGCGCATCGTCGATCATGATGGCGACGCACCCGGCGATGGCGGCATCGAGCGCTGGCTCAAGCTGGCCGAGGGCGTCGGCTTCCGTCGCGACTACGTGGAATCCACGCAAGGTATCCTGTCGGCGACGCGCTTCTCGGTGGATGCCTACGTGCATTTCGTGAAGGAGCGCTCGCTGCTGGAGGCCATCGCCTCCTCGCTCACCGAGATGTTCTCGCCGACAATCATCTCCGAGCGCGTGGCCGGGATGCTAAAGAACTACGATTTCATCACCAAGGACACGCTGGCCTATTTCGACAAGCGCCTGACCCAGGCCCCCCGCGATGCGGAATTCGCCATCGACTACGTCAAGCAGCACGCCACGACGCCCGAACTGCAGCGTCAGGCCATGGCCGCGCTGACCTTCAAGTGCAACGTGCTCTGGACGCAGCTCGACGCGCTCTACTTCTCCTATGTGGCTCCGGGCATGACCCCGCCGGATGCCTGGACGCCCGGCACCGGCCTCGTGCCCGAGGTGGCGCAGGCGGCCGGCACCGGCACGATCCGGTCGGGCGACGTGCCTCGTCTGCCTCGCGGCGTCCGCCTGCGCCACGACGAGGTCCGCGGCCAGCACGTCTTGCTGGCGCCCGAGCGCACCTTCGACCTCGACGCCAATGCCGTGGCGGTCCTGTCCCTCGTGGATGGGCAGCGCAGCGTGCGAGACATTGCGGTGAAGCTCGCCGAGACCTTCACCGCCGACCCGGACGTGATCGAGGTCGACGTCCTGGCCATGCTCAACGACCTCGCCACGAAACGGGTTCTGGAGCGATGAACGCCATCACGCCGAATACCCCTTCCCTGCCGGCTCCGGTCGGGCTCCTCGCGGAGCTGACCCATCGCTGTCCCCTGCGCTGTCCCTATTGCTCGAACCCGCTCGAACTCGACCGGCGCTCGGGCGAGCTCGACACGGCGACATGGCAGCGCGTGCTGACGGAGGCGGCGGGTCTCGGCGTGCTGCATGTCCACCTCTCCGGCGGCGAGCCCACGGCCCGCAGCGACATCGTCGAGATCACCCAGACCTGCGCCAAGCTGGGCCTGTATTCCAATCTCATCACGTCGGGCGTCGGCGGTGCTCTGGCCAAGCTCGACGCCCTCTACGACGCGGGCCTCGACCATGTGCAGCTGTCGGTGCAAGGCGTCGACGCGGCCAACGCGGAGAAAATCGGCGGCCTGAAGAACGCTCAGCCGCAGAAATTCGCCTTTGCCGAACGCGTGACGCAGCTCGGCCTTCCGCTGACGCTGAATTCCGTGATCCATCGGGGCAACATCCACGAGGTCGAGGGCTTCATCGACTTGGCCGTCAAGCTCGGCGCCAAGCGCCTGGAGGTCGCCCACACCCAGTATTACGGCTGGGCCTATGTGAACCGCGCCGCTCTGATGCCGGACAAGGCCCAGGTCGATCAGTCGATCCGTATCGTCGAGGCGGCGCGCGAGCGGCTGAAGGGCCAGCTCGTCATCGATCTGGTCGTGCCCGATTACTACGCGAAGTACCCCAAGGCCTGCGCCGGCGGCTGGGGCCGCAAGCTGATGAACGTCACGCCCGCTGGCAAGGTGCTCCCCTGCCACGCCGCCGAGACCATCAAGCATCTCGAATTCTGGTACGTCTCCGACCATTCGCTCGCCGATATCTGGGCGAATTCCCCGGCCTTCACCGCCTATCGCGGGACGGATTGGATGAAGGAGCCGTGCCGCTCCTGCGACCGGCGTGAGAAGGATTGGGGCGGCTGCCGCTGTCAGGCGCTGGCTCTGGCCGGCGATGCCGCCGCCACCGACCCAGCCTGCTCGCTCTCCCCCCTCCATTCGAAGGTGCGGGAACTCGCCAAGGAAGAGGCGGCCGAGACACCGCCCGATTATGTCTACCGGACGATCGGCAGCAACGTGGACCGTGTTGCGCCGCCGCCCCTGAAAGAGGATGCTCCCCTGTGAAGCCCGTTCTCGTCGCGTTCGCTCTTTCGTTTGCCGGCCTGCCCGCCGTGGCGCAGGGTACGCCCCCGGCCGATGCGCCCGCTGTCACCAAGGCCAACACCGCCACCCCGCCCAACGCCTCGGACCTGCTCTTCGAAGAGCCGCAGATGAAGAACGTGCCGCCGGGCTCGACCCTCACCTACGCCTATCTCCGGCGCAGCGGCATCTCCAAGGGTCCGTTCGGCCCGACCATGGACGACCAGATCAAGCTCACCATCGAGCCCGGTGCGGCGCCGGAAAACCGGACGATCCGCGTACAGATGTTTTCGGGCGCGAACCGCTTCCCCGCCGGCCCGTTCAACGACATGCCCGGCAACCCGGTGATGACCCTTTTTCTGGAACATCACCTCATCGACCTCGCCAAGGTGCTCTCGGCCAACCCACGCTACATCAAGAACGGAATCCGCAAGGCCCTGCGAGACAACGCGACGGTGACCGCGACGACGGCGACCGTGAAGGGGCAGACCGTGGATGCCTGGCGCGTTGAGGTGCAGCCCTTCATCGACGACAAGATGAAGGACCGCATGCGCGGCCTCGAGAACCTGAAATACACCTTCGTGACTTCGTCTGCCGTGCCCGGCGAGCTGCTCTCCATCGAAGCGCAGTCGAAGTCCAAGGATGGCGGCGAGCTTCTCCAGGAGAACCTGACCTATGATCCGAATGCTGGCTAAAGGCGGCCTTATCGCGCTCGCGCTCGGCGTCGCCGCCGCACCGGCCCAGGCCGTGGAGAGCGAGAACGACTACCCTACCGAGGCACGGGCCGATTACGTGTTCGGCTGCATGGCGGCCAACGGACAATCGCGGGAAGCGCTCTCTCGCTGCTCCTGCTCCATCGACGCCCTCGCGTCGATCCTGACCTATGACAAATACGTCCAGGCGAGCACGGTCCTGTCCATGCGCCAAGGCATCGGCGCCCGCTCGAACGAATTCAAATCGACCAAAGTGTTCGACGACAAGGTCGCGGATCTTCGCCGCGCCCAGGCCGAAGCCGAGATCCGCTGCTATCGCGGCGGAGTGTAACCGGCGGGATCCACCCCAGATACGGCGCCCCTATCCACCCACCTCATCCTGAGGCTCCGCGAAGTGGCCTCGAAGGCGCCCTCCAATGCTCGCGACGCGACCTGGAGGCCTCCTTCGAGGCCTTCGCTTTGCTTCGGCACCTCAGGATGAGGTGGAAGAATGGGACCATCCTGGTCTACAGCATAGAGATCGATCCCTCGTCGAAGAGCTCCCGTGACGTCTTCTCCTCCGATCCTGAAAACCCTTCTGCCCGGTCTCGGAGAGCGCGTGCTCGTCATGGGTATCCTCAACGTCACCCCGGACTCCTTCTCCGATGGCGGACGTTTCGAGGGTGTCGAGGCGGCACGCTCCCAGGCCGGCGCGCTCGTGGCGGAAGGGGCGGCCCTCGTCGATATCGGCGGAGAATCGACGCGGCCGGGCCATACGCCCGTGTCGGCCGAGGAGGAGCAGGCCCGCATCCTGCCCGTCATCCGCGATCTCGCCCCGCGCCTTGCGGTCCCCATCTCGGTGGACACCTACAAGGCCTCCACCGCCGATGCGGCGCTGGCGGCCGGCGCGCGCATCGTCAACGATGTCTGGGGCCTGCAGCGCGAGCCCGACATCGCCCGCGTGGCGGCTGCCCATGGCGCGCCCGTCATGGTAATGCACAATCGCGAGACCATCGATCCCGCGATCGACATCATCGCCGACATGCTGCGCTTCTTCGAGCGATCCCTCGACATCGCCCGCCGCGCCGGCATCTCGGATAGGGACATCGTACTCGATCCGGGGATCGGTTTCGGCAAGAGCTGGGCCCAGCATCTCGAAGCCATGCGGCGCCTGCCCGAGATCAAGGCGCTGGGCTTTCCCGTCCTCGTCGGCGTCTCGCGCAAGTCGATGCTCGGGCGCCTGCACAATGCCGAGACGAAGCCGGTGGATCGCCTGTTCGGCTCGCTCTCGAGCCACGTCCTCGCCGCCACGCTGGGGGCCGACATCGTCCGCGTCCACGATGTGGCGCCCCATGTCGACGCCCTTCGCGTGGTCGACGCCGTGATGCGGACAGCTCCATGACCGACCGCATCCTGGTCGAACGCATCGCCGTCTTCGCCTATCACGGCCTCCTCGAGGAGGAAGCGCGGATAGGGCAGCGCTTCTACATTTCCCTCGACTGCCGGATCGACCTGCGGCCGGCCGGTCTGTCGGACGACGTGGCGAAGACCGTGAGCTATGCCGACCTCACCGAGATCGTCGTGCGCATCGCCACCACCCGGCGCTTCGCCCTCATCGAAGCTCTGGCCGAGGCCATCGCCGCCGAGATCCTCGAGCGGTTCGAGGGCGTGGACAGCATCGTCGTGCGCGTCGACAAGCCGAGCGCGCCGGTACCGGCGGTGATCGACGGCGTCGCCATCTCGATCCTGCGCAGCCGGGCCGGACTCCCGCGATGAGTGCCGCCTATCTCGGTCTCGGCAGCAATATCGGCGACAAGGCCGCGACCATCGCCGAAGCCATCCGGCGGCTCGAAGCCAGCCCGGGCATCAGTCTCACGGCACGGTCAAGCGATTACCGCACGCCCCCCTGGGGCGATACCGATCAGGACTGGTTCCTCAACGCGGCCATCGCCGTCGAGACCGACCTGACTCCCCACGACCTGCTGGAGACAGGTCTCACCATCGAGACCGCGATGGGTCGCGTGCGCGAGCGGCGCTGGGGGCCACGCGTCATCGATATCGATGTGCTCTCGTATGAGGGGGCGGCGATCTCCGACGAGCGTCTCGTCCTACCGCATCGTTTCGTGCGGGAGCGCGCCTTTGTCCTCGTTCCGCTCGCCGAGATCGCGCCGGATCTGGTCATCGGGCCGGAGACCGTGAGCCAAGCCCTGTCGAAGCTCGACACCACCGGTATCGTGCGGGACTGAGATTCGCCCACTCACGGACGCAGTTCGACGGGCGTTCCCACATCCACCCGCGCGTAGATGGCCGCCATCTCGTCATTGGCCACGCCGACGCAGCCGCTGGTCCAGTCCTTCAGCCGATGGAGCCGGCCGAGCCAGGAGAAGCCGTTCATGATCCCGTGGATCATGATGTCGCCGCCCGGCTCGTAGCCGCCGTCATGGGCGGCCAGCGTATCGGCTTCGTTCGGATAGGACACTTTCAGGGAAAGATGGGCGACGCTGAGCGGGTTGCGGTAGGCGATGGAATACAGCCCCTCAGGCGTACGCCCGTCGCCCTCCCGCTGCTTGTGACCGATGGGCGAGAATCCGAGAGAGACGGGATAGGTCGCCAGAACGCGGCCCTCACGCAGAAGAGTCAGGCGGCGGGCCGACTTCTCGACGAGAACACGGTCGGCCCGTTCAGGCTCTGCGACGAGCTCGGGTGCGACGCGGCCGATCTGGGCGCGATCGACCGCGACGATCCCCACCGCACCCAAGGCGAAGAGAGCTCCGACCGCAAAGCCGATCCGCCATCGTCGCATTGCCACTCTCTCCGCTCGAACCTGGGGGGCTCATACCAAACCCCGCGAGTCCTGACGACCTGTCAGGGCGCGGCCGGTTCGAGCAGCTTGTTGCCTTCGTCCTCCAGCAACGGGACGTCGTAGTCGCGCAGAACCTTCTCGATATCGGCCCGGCGCTTGCGCAGGATCGTGTTGAGGCTGCGCTTCCAATCGTTCTCCTCCATCCGCACGCCCATGGCGATGCGGAAGGTGAGTGCAGGACGATCAGGCTCCTGCAGAAGCGGCACGACCTTCATGGCGACACCGCTCTGCTTGGCGAGCCAACCCGCGGCCGGCCCCCACAGGATCGCGGCGTCGATTGTCTTCTCGGCGAGATCACCGATGACCTCGGCGGAGACCGTCTGGTACTTGCGCGAAGGATCGAGCTGGTAGGGAGCGTAGGCCTTCATCGACGCGATCAAGCCGAGCTCACCCATCCGGTTCACGGGTGGCGTCCCCCCGATGACACCGATGGACTTGCCCTTGAGCTTCGGATCGTCGAGCCGGGTCACGTCGTCGAACTCGCCGCTGCGGACGACCAGGGCATAACTGGAGCGGTAATAGGGATTGGTGTGCTGGACGAGTTCACCGCCGGCAGCCGAGCCGATGATCAGGTCGCACAACCCGGTCCCGAGCGTATTGCGAACGAATCCGGGCCCCTGCGTCAGCCAGTAATAGCGGAGCTTGACCTTGAGCTCGTCGGCGAGGATCGCCGCGATCTTATTCTCGAATCCATTCTCCTTGCGTTCGGAGAACGGCATGTTGCCCGGGTCGCCGCAGACGCGCAGGACATCCGTGGTGACGAGGTCGGGAAGCGACTGCGCCAACGCGGGACGCGCCCCTGCCGAGATCAGCAGGAGCGCGCAAACCGTCGTGGTAAAGGAGCCAAAGCGTGCCATTAGCCGCCCAGGCACTCCTTCTCGGCCTTCTTGGCCGCTTCCGGCTTGTCTTCCTTGTCGGTCGGTCGCACGCGCGGCATGGCACCGGAGGCGCGGGCCTTCAGGTAGACGTAGAGGTCGTCGGCGTAGCACATCACGTTCTTGTTATCGCCGAAGGCGGGCATCACGTTGGTGCCGCTCGAACTGATGTCCTGCTTGCCACCGGCGATGATGCCGACGAACTCCTCATAAGACAGGCGCTTCAGCGAGTCCTTGAGGGCGGGCGCGTAGGTCGAACCCATGGCGTCGGGGCCGTGGCAGACGTGGCACTCGGCATGGTAGCGGCGGTAGCCGGAATAGGCGTACCAGTCGAACTTCTTGCCGTCGTTGGTGATGTGGTAGGTCGGGGCGCCATCCCCGTCGGAATACTTGCCGTCTTCGACCTTCACCGCCTGATACTTGTCGATCAGCTTGGCGTCCTTTTCAGGAGCATTCGGATCGAGCTGGTTCGCAACGGCAGGATCAGCGGCGGGCTTGGCATCCTGGGCCTGAACGGCGCCGGCGGAAGCGAATGCGAAAACGAGGGCGGCCACGAGCGGACGGATGGCGGCTTTGCTTTGATACTGCAACGACGTTTCTCCCAGGAGCAACCGTCGGCCCGTTCGACCGACGTTCGAAGTGTTCTTAATAACGATCTAATCATAAAGGTGCCGGCGCGGAAACCCGCGCCGGCACCCTATTGTCTCAGACTTCGTGCGACCGATTAGTTCGGCAGCGAGAAGACGGTCAGCTGACCACCGAGGTTGGTGTAGTTCGAGAGGGCAGCGTAACCACCCACCGCGCCGAGACCGGCGTTCGGGTCGGTCAGGCCGGCCGCGAGGCCGATGCCGGCCCAGCCACCGACACCCGACAGGATGCCGACGAACTGCTTGCCCTTGTGCTGGTAGGTCATCACGTTGCCGATGATGCCCGACGGGGTCTTGAACTTGTAGAGTTCCTTGCCGGTCTTGGAGTCAACGGCCTTCAGGTAACCCTCGAGGGTACCGTAGAACACGATGTCGCCAGCGGTGGCGAGGGCGCCCGACCACACCGAGAACTGCTCCTGGTTCGACCACTTGATCTTACCAGCCACGCCGTCCCAGGCGATGAAGTTACCCATGCCGCCGTGGCTGTTGGGGGCCGGGTACATGGCCAGCGTCGCGCCGACATAGGGCTGACCCGGGGTGTAGGAGACCCGGAACGGCTCGTAGTCCATGCAGACGTGGTTGGTGGGCACGTAGAACAGGTTGGTCTTCGGCGAGAACGCAGCAGGCTGCTGGTCCTTGGTGCCGAGGGCCGCGGGGCAGATACCCTTGGAGTTGGTATCTTCGCCGTTCTGCTCGGTGGAGTACTTGGCCTGGACCAGGGGGCGACCGTAGGTCTTGGAGCCCTTGTCCATGTCGACCTTGGAAGCCCAGTTCACCACCGGATCGAACTTCTCGGCGACCAGGAGCTCGCCGGTGGCGCG
>NZ_LMMP01000004.1 GCF_001422815.1 Methylobacterium sp. Leaf91
AAGCCCGACCTGACGCCAGGGTGCCGCCTGTTGCTCGTTGAAGAGGTCCTGCAGAGCCGCGAGCTGCTGTTGCTTCGCCTGGTCCTCGACGGCACCGATGCCCGCCAATGTGCGCCCGGGCGCCAGAAGGTTGTCCTGGACCGTCTGGACCTGTCCGATGCCGGCCATGCCGGCGGCGCGGTCGCTCTGAGCCGCCGACAGGAGCGCGCCAGCCTGCGTAAGCGAGCGATCGGCGTTCGAGCCCTGCAGGTTGGCCAGCGCGTTGGCGCCGGCGAGCCCGGCCTGGTTCGCGTTCAGCGACAGGTTCGCGCCGGTCGCGGCGAGGCTGCCGTTGCCCGTGTTGATTCCGGCGATGCCCTGGTAGAGGTTGCCGGCAGTCCCGGCCCGCGCGTTCTCGGCCGCGTCGATCGCGGAGGCGGCCTGCGCCTGACGCCCGCGCTCGGCCTCGTAATCGGCATAGCGGGCTTGGGTCTCGACATTGGCGACGGCATCGGCGGTTGCGGCGGCGAACCGACCCGAGCCGTACCGACCCGACGCGGCGAACTGTTGCCCCACCTTCGATGCGGCCTCGGCGCTCGAGCGCCCGAGAATGTCGTCGAGATAGGGGTTCGCGCCGCCGAGATACTTCCCGTTGGCGACGTCAAGGAGTGACGACTTCACCTGAGACGGCCCGCCCGCCACGCTGTCGGCGAGCGCCTTCATGGCCGACGTGTCGGTGCCGTAGGTCCCGCCGGCCAGCGCCGAACCGGTGGTCTGCGCCAGGCTGTTCGGGTCGGAGAGCTTCGACGCGGCAGAGGCGACGCCGCCCGTGTCGACGTTGGTCTTCACCCCACCGAGCTGCGCGGCCGCGCTCTGGGTACCGGCCGTCGAGCCACCATTGCCCAGCAGCGTGCCGAGGAAGCTGCTCCCCGCCTGCGCCGCGCCCGTGGCGCCGCTGGCATTGGCCTTCATGCTGTCCAGGCCGGCTAGCGTGGTCTGACCGAGGCCGGCGACGCGCTCGCCCGTATATCCAGCCCGAGCGGATGGTCTTCTCGAATCGCGGCACAGCCGAACTTCTCAATGTTGGCACCCGGTATCTCATCAGCAGTTGCGTGAGAGACGCTTTTGCGCGTGCCGATGGCTTCCGCGACATCACCGACATGGCTGCATTCTGGTGGCGAGAGCACCCGCCCGCGGAGGGCAACGTCCTGGTGTTCGAGGGCGTGGTGATCCGCTGGACGCCGCTCGCCCCGGCCGACGCGCTCGACATCGGAGCCGCAGCATGAAGGTCTCCGTTGAGGGGAGGGCGGATTGAAAGCTCACTCGCCGCATTCAACCGCAGCACGCCCCGAACTGGATCCGGGCCTCGTTCGCCTCGTCGAAGCGCTTGCCGAAGCGGTAGCGCTTCGTGATCAGCGCGCGGCGCTCTCAGCTCGTGAGGCGGCAAGAGCAAAGAGAAAATGAAGCGCGCCGCCCTTTATGCCCGCTACAGCACCGATATGCAGAATGAGAGGTCCGTTGAGGACCAGTTCGAGCTGTGCCGTGCCTACGCCGTCCGCGAGGGG
Source organism: Methylobacterium sp. Leaf91 (assembly GCF_001422815.1). Classification (GTDB taxonomy): domain Bacteria; phylum Pseudomonadota; class Alphaproteobacteria; order Rhizobiales; family Beijerinckiaceae; genus Methylobacterium. The sequence goes on from NZ_LMMP01000004.1 coordinate 1,545, forward strand.
CTGCGGGTCGTTTCTCGCTTCTCCGACAAGGCCCGCTCGGGCGGCTCTATGTTCGAGCGCGGCGACCTACTCGCCTTGCTTGCGCAGGCTCAAGCGCCTGATCGACCGTTCGACGTGCTGATCGTAGAGGCCCTCGATCGCCTGTCGCGCGACATGGAAGATCTTGCCGGCATCCACAAGCGACTGACCTTCCACGGTGTGGAGATTCGCGCTGTTCACGAGGGAGTGGCATCGACGGTGCTCGTCGGTCTGCGTGGCCTTGTCGGTCAGCTATTTCGGGAAGACGGTGCGAAGAAGATCAAGCGTTGCCTCTCCGGTGTCGTCAGGTCTGGCCGCATCGCCGGCGGGCTCGCTTACGGCTACCGGGTCGTGCCAGGCAAACCAGGCGAGCGCGAGATCGATCCAGACCAAGCCGCGATCGTCGTCCGCATCTACGAGGAGTATGCATCTGGTCGCGTCCCCCGCCGCATTGCCGCGGCGCTGAACAAGGAGCGTATTGCACCGCCGAGGGGCTCTCTCTGGAATGCATCGACGCTCAACGGCTCGTCCGCCAGGGGCAACGGCATCCTCAATAACGAGCACTACGCGGGCCGAATCGTCTGGAACAAGGTCTCGAAGGCTCGCAACCCCTACACCGGCAAGCGCGTGCCCCGCATCAATCCGTCAGCCGAGCGCGAGGCTGTCGAGGTGCCTACGCTTCGGATCGTCAATGCGGAGCTCTGGGATCGGGTCCAGGCGATACGCGGGCAGCGAAGTGTCTCGCACCCTCATATCAGCCGGCGACCGACGCACCTTTTAAGCGGCTTGCTCCGCTGCGGCTGTTGCGGATCTGGGTACACTGTCCACGACCGTGACAAGACTGGGAAGGTACGCATCCGTTGCTCCGCCCAACGCGAGAGCGGCAGCTGCGACAACCGGCGAATCGTCTACCTGCCGTCGATGGAGGCAGCCGTAATTGATGGGATGCGCGAGCATCTCCGCGATCCTCGCCTGATCGAGGTCTTCGTGAAGCGTTACAACGCGGAGCGGAAGCGGCTTGCGAGCACGGCCGACAGGGATCGGGGCCGCATCGCTGCCCGATTGGACGGATGTCGGCGCGCGTACGACCGCCTTCTCGCGGCGTTCGCCAAGGGCTTCTTGTCCGAGGACGACGCAGAGGCAACCCTGCCCAAGCTCCGCGAAGAGCGTGCAGCGCTGGAGGCGGAACTCGCCCAGATCGAGGAGTCGCCACAGGTCATCGCACTGCACCCGACGCTGATCGCCGAGTACCTCCGGCATGTCGAAGTGCTTCACGAAACGCTGTCAATCTATGGACGCGAAGAGGGAGAGGCTGGCGAAAAGCTGGTCCGCTCGTTCCGGTCACTTATTGAGACAGTGACCATCCATCCCGGCCTGCCGAGACAGGGCTTCGACGTAGAGGTCAGGGGGCGTCTGTCCGAACTGATCGGAGAGCCGGCCTTCCCAAGCGGTCGCTACAGTGGGGGATTGCTGGTGCCGCAAGAGGGATTCGAACCCCCGACCCCCTCATTACGAATGAGGTGCTCTACCAGCTGAGCTATTGCGGCGAGATCCGTAGTGCGACGGCTGGTGTCGCTTCGGATCGTTGCGGCTTCATATCCGCACGCTCGACCGATGGCAAGGCGGCCCGCGTCGTCTTCGTGATGCAACTGTGCCACGGACGGTGCATCACGGTCCCGCGATGCGCCATGCTGCCTTGACGCGGAGCGATGCGGCTTCGAAGGCTCGCGGCACGTTTCAGGAAAAGCCATGTCCCTCATCGCCCGCTTGCGTGCCTATGCTGCCGACGCGTTCGGCCTGTCCGCGAGCCCGGACGATTCGGAAGCTGTAGATGAGCGCTTGGCGGCGATTGCCCTTCTCGTCCATGTGGCACGGGTGGATGGCGTTCTCGACGGCGCCGAGTCGGAGCGGCTCTGCCGCCTGGTCGAGGGACGCTATGCCGGCAACCGCGAGGAGGCCGAAGCGCTGATCGCTCGCGCGGCCGGTGTCGATGCCCAGACCCGCGACATGGCGCTGCTCGTGGAAATGATGGGCCACGAGTTCGGCGAGACGGAGCGCGCGCGGCTGCTCTCCATGGCATGGTCGGTGGCCGGCGCCGATGGCACGGTTCATGAGTTCGAAGAGGCGTTGGTCTGGCGGCTCGGTCGCCTGCTCCGGTTCGATGACACGGCGATCCGTCTCGCCAGGGCCGGCGCAGAATCGGGGGCGGTCTCCTAGCGGCAGCTCGGCAGACGATCCTCGGCTTCGCCGGGCCGGATCAGGCCGGAAGAAAGAATCGCGGCGCGATGATCGTCAGCTTCACCTTGATCCTCCTGGCCCAACTCGTCGGAGAGGTGCTCGCACGTGCCACGGCCCTCTCAGTCCCGGGTCCGGTCATCGGGATGGCACTGCTTCTCTTGTTCATGGTGTTGCGCGACCACTGGTCCGGCATTGCCTCACGAGTCCTCGCTGCGCCACTCGTGGACGGCACCCTGGAGCGCTCCGGGAAAGGGCTGCTCGCCCATCTGTCGCTGATGTTCATCCCGGCCGGCGCCGGTATCGTCGGACGGCTCGACGTGCTCGAAGCTCATGGCTTGGCGCTGGCCTGCGTCGTTGTCGTCTCGACATTGGCGACCCTTACGGCGACGGCGCTCACCTTCGTCGCCGTCAAGCGTTGGTTCGCCCCGGGGAGGGAGCCATGACCGGCGATTTCGCGCTCTGGGTCTATCTCTCGCGCACGCCCCTGCTGTGGCTGACCGTGACTCTGATGGTCTATGCGGTGGCCGACCGCATCGCCACGGCAACGAACAGGCATCCCCTGGCGAATCCCGTAGTCGTCGCCATCATCCTGATGGCTGGCGTGCTTAAGCTGACCGGAACGCCCTACGCGACTTATTTCGACGGTGCCCAATTCGTCCACTTCCTGCTCGGGCCCGCCACCGTGGCCCTGGCGATCCCGCTCTACGAATATCGCGCCACGGTGATCCGCTCGCTGGCGCCAATGCTGGCAGCTCTCCTCGTAGGCTCCGTCGTAGCTCTCATCTCTGCCGTGACCTTGGGCACGGCCTTCGGCATCCCGCACGACGTCATCATCGCCCTCGTCCCGAAATCGGTGACGACCGGTGTCGCGATGGGGATTGCTCAGAATCTCGGCGGTGATCCGACCCTCGCAGCCGTGCTGGTGATGTTGACGGGTATGACCGGTGGAATCCTGGTGACGCCGCTCATGAATCTGCTCCGCATTCAGGACATGCGGGCACGAGGCTTCGCCGCCGGTCTCGCCGCGCACGGTGTCGGCACCGCACGGGCGTTTCAGGTCAACGAGGTGGCGGGTGCTTTCGCGGGTATCGCACTCGGTCTCAACGCCTTCATCACGGCGATCCTCGCACCGCTCGCCGTGACGTTTTTGCGCTGACGTCACCCCCCCTATTTGGCGAGCGCAGCTTCAGTAATTTCTGTCGGGATGAAGCGGCCGTCCTGGCCCGATTTCATGTCGATGCGCGTGTCGTGAAGGGCGTGCAGCGTCGAGCGATGGCCGATGGAAACGATGGTCGTCCCCGGCAACCGCTCGCGCAGCATGCGGTAGATGCCAGCTTCGCTCGGCTCGTCGAGGGCGGCGGTGGATTCGTCGAGGAAAAGCCACGCGGGCTTCGCCAGCACGGCGCGGGCGATGGCCAAACGCTGCTGTTCACCGCCGGACAGGCGCTGGTCCCAGGCATCGATCTCGTCGAGACGGTCGGCCAGCTGCGGCAGTTGCGCGGCAATCAAGGCTTCGCGGATCGCCTCGTCGGAGAACTGGTCGGTGGTGCTGGGATAGACCACTGCGCCACGCAGGGTTCCGAGTGGAATATACGGCCGCTGCGGCAGCACCAGCGCCGACTGACCTTCGGGCACGTCGATCCGGCCCTTGCCGAACGGCCAGATCCCGGCGATCGCACGGAACAGGGTCGACTTGCCCGATCCAGACGGGCCGGTGACGAGAGTGGCGGTACCCTTGGTGAGGGTGAACGACTTGGCGGAGACGATCTCGCGACCATCGGGCAGCGCCAGGGTCATGCCGGACGCCGTCACGGCCGGGCCCGGTCCACTGCCCTGCACCAAGCCATATCCGGCACCGGACAGGGCCTCCGCCTTCGTCATCGCCCGCTTGAATGACGTCAGGCGGTTGGTATTGGCGCGGTACGACGCGATGGTGGTGTAGGAATCGATGAAGAAGGACAGGGAACCCTGGACGCTGCTGAAGGCGTTCGCCGTCTGCTGGAACTGGCCGAGGGTAATTTTCTTCAGGAAGTAGGATGGAGCGGCGAGGATGTAGGGAAACACCACGCTGATCTGGTTGTAGGACAGGGTGAAGCTGCCGATCTTGATCCGCCGGTAGATGATGGCGAGGTAGTTCTCGATGATCTCCCGGAACAGCTCGCGCAGTCGCAAGGTCTCCGACCGCTCACCGCGCAGCAGGGCAATCTGCTCGGAATAGATCCTGGTCCGCGCGAGTGAGAAGCGAAAATCGGCCTCCACCTTCTCCTGCCGGAAGTCGAGGCCGATGAGCGGGCGGCCGATGAGATGGGTCAGCCAAGTTCCGACCACCGCGTAGACGATGACCAGCCACACCAGGAAGCCGGGCACTACCATGTCGGTGAAGGGAAGAACGAAATCCCGCGACAGCCCCCAAAGGATAACCATGAAGGAAACCAGGGTAGCGGCCTGGGACAGGAGCCGGATCGACAGGCTCGTCGTCTGCTGGATGAAGAGGTTGACGTCGCTCTGGATGCGCTGATCCGGGTTGTCGGCCGGTTCGTCGGTGAAGGGTATGCGGTAATGCGTGCCCCCATCGAGCCAGCGGCTGTAGAGGCTGCGTGCGAGCCAAGTGCGCCAGCGGATGTGCAGCGAAGCATCGACGAAAGTGTCGAACATGCCGATGATGACCCAGATCGTCGCAAGAGGCACGAAGATCCAGACGAGCTGATACCAGAATGCGTCGGCGTTATACTCTTGCAGCGCGTTGAAGAGGTCGCGGTACCAGAAGTTCAGGCGCAGTTGTAGCGCAACCTGCGCAAAGGTGATGAAGATCGAAAGCGCAACGAGGCGCCGTGCGACGCGGCCTTCGGTACCGCCGAAGAAACGGAACGGTCGGATTTCCCGGTTCGGCTCCTCGCGTGCGGCGAAGAACGGATCCGCGATACGAGTGATCGCGCGGATGGGTTCGAGATGGGAAATTCCGAACACGATGCCTGCGAAGACCACCGCGCCCGTGGCCGCGAAGGCAGGCGGCAGCAGTGCCGCCAGCGTCTCCGGCAGAAAACCGGATGCTGCAAGTTGCTTAGCACCGGCTAGGAACAAATACCCGATACCGTAGACGGAAACGAACACCTTGAGATAATCTGAGAGCTTGGCGGAGGCAAAAAGGATCACCACCATCGCGAAGCCGCTGAGGCTGACGTAGAGCGGTGTCGAGGTGCCCGGCAGGATCAGAAGAACGAGGGCAAAGAGCGCCGTTATGGCGGCCTGCAGGCCGAGGCCTGTCCTGAGTACGGCCACGCGCGTCTCCTCAACTCGGTAAATTCAAATGTGCGAATAGGTCTTCGCCCGCCGGATTAGCACCCGATCGTGACGGCGGCAGTGACGGCCGGTCGTGGCGAGATCGTGGCGAGGGCTTCACCCGCCGGATGCGTCAGATCGGATCAGGGCCAATCCCAGTCGCCGTAATCGGGCTCGCGACAGCGGTACCCCACGGGGCATTCCAGATTATCGCGGGTCGGGACGAAACGCAGCTCGGCGATTTCCGTCAGGCCGCAAAGGCTGCGATCGCTGACGAAGCGTTCCGTCTTTACCGGCTGCTCCCCCCTGCCGGACCTATCCGCCTTGCCCACGGACCAGGACAGGATCGCCGATCCGTCGCGCTTCACGAGCGCCATCGCGTCCGCGCAGGACATCCGCGGAGTGGGGGGAGGCGTCTGAGCGCCGGCCGAGGTGGCGATGACGACGCAGACGGCGATGGCGAGGCGTCTCGTCACGATGGATCTGCGCGCTGGTATGTTTCTCACAAGCTTGAGCATGGCAGTTTTGGCAAGCGACGGGAAGGCCTTGCCGTTCGCTCGCCCTATTCCCGGAGTCTATCCACCGCTATCAAACGCACCGAGACAGAATAATCACACACCTTTCCTGACGAGAGCCGACTTTGAGAATGATAACGGCCTGCATGTCGGACTGGGTGGGGGATCGAATGTCGCGGAATAGTGAGGTGGTGGGTGCCGACGAGAAATTGGCGCGCACGGGATTGGCTCGGCCTCAGGGTCGGGCTTGACGGGAGACAACGATGGCCGCCCGCATCGAAAGCGAGGATATGAAGAACGAGGACGGCACGCCGTCAGTGACGGTGACCGGACCGTCGGGCGGGTCGCGCCGTGCCCTGATACTTCCAGTATCCCTCGCCATGGGCTGGGGCGTTCTCCTCGGCTACAGCACAGTTCTGTTGACGAACGATACACCTGTCCGCCCTGAGACCGGCACGGCACAGGCTGCCTTGAACGAGCCGGGTCCGTTCGAGAACACGGCGGCATCCTCACGCCTGCCCCGTGCCAATGCGCCCTGGTCGGATGTGGGGCTTGGCTCTGCTCACGCTGGAGCGCCTGCCCGGGACAGGCTCGCTGCATCCCCTGCCCAGCCGGGCATCCGGCCGGTCGCGCTCAAGCAGGATACGGAAGTGACGCCACGCGCCGATGCCCCCGCTACCGCTTCTCCGCCGATCGAGGCGGCGGCTTATGTCGGCGTCTGGGGGCCGAACGAGGTGGCATGCCGCCGCGGCGCGCGGCGCCGTGGATACATACCGGCGCGGATCACCGAAAATGGCGCGCGGGCGGGAAATACCGTCTGTACCTTCCGCGACGGACGGCGCATGGGCGCGAGTTGGAGCGTGGCAGCATCCTGCAGCGATGGCGGCCGGCGCTGGACATCCCAAGTGAAGCTGATCGTCGAGGGCGACCGTCTGACATGGTCGAGTGCCAAGGGCGACGCCTCTTACGTCCGGTGCAATCGCCGCGCAGGGTAAACACCGCCGATACTGAAGTCTCGCCGGATCTCTTCGCCATGACGGGCTGAAATATCGGGCGAAGGTTTCACGGATTCACGTCGGCCAAATCCGTCCGCGCGACGACATTTAACCGCCCAGCGCCCGATCTTGTCCGGTCATCCGCAACGAAAAGAGGGCCGTCTTGCGACGACCCTCTCCGCTCTCGCGGCGGTAACCGCGAGAGCATCCATTCCACGTGACGATAGGGACTTTTTTAGAAGTCCATGCCGCCCATGCCGCCGCCGCCCGGCATCTGGGGAGCGCCGCTGTCCTTCTTCGGAGCATCGGCGATCATGGCCTCGGTGGTGACGAGGAGACCGGCGATCGAGGAGGCGTCCTGCAGAGCGGTGCGCACGACCTTGGCCGGGTCGACGATGCCGGCCTGGATCATGTCGACATACTCTTCGGTCTGGGCGTTGAAGCCGTAGGTGATCGAAGAGGTGTTGTCGGTGATCTTGCCGACCACGATCGAGCCTTCGACGCCCGAGTTGGCGGCGATCTGGCGGATCGGTGCCTCGAGGGCCTTCAGCACGATCTTGATGCCGGCCTGGACGTCCGGATTGTCGCTCTGGAGAGCGCGGACGGCCTCACGGGCACGGAGGAGGGCGGTGCCGCCGCCGGGGACGATGCCTTCTTCCACCGCAGCGCGGGTGGCGTTGAGCGCGTCGTCGACGCGGTCCTTCTTCTCCTTGACCTCGACCTCGGTCGCGCCGCCGACGCGGATGACCGCGACGCCGCCGGCGAGCTTGGCCAGGCGCTCCTGGAGCTTCTCACGGTCGTAGTCCGAGGTGGTCTCCTCGATCTGCGCCTTGATCTGGCCGACACGGGCTTCGATGTCCGCCTTCTCGCCGAGACCGTCGATGATCGTGGTGGTCTCCTTCTCGATGCGGATGCGCTTGGCGCGGCCGAGCATCGGGAGGGTGACGTTCTCGAGCTTGATGCCGAGGTCCTCGGCGATCATCTGACCCTGGGTCAGGATCGCGATGTCCTCAAGCATGGCCTTGCGGCGATCGCCGAAGCCCGGAGCCTTGACGGCAGCGACCTTGAGGCCACCGCGCAGCTTGTTCACGACGAGCGTGGCGAGAGCCTCACCCTCGATGTCCTCGGCGATGATAACGAGCGGCTTACCGGTCTGCACCACGGCCTCGAGAACCGGCAGCATCGCCTGGAGCGACGAGAGCTTCTTCTCGTGGATGAGGATGTAGGGGTCCTCGAGCTCGGCGACCATCTTCTCCGCGTTCGTAATGAAGTACGGGGAGAGGTAGCCGCGGTCGAACTGCATGCCCTCGACGACGTCGAGCTCGGTCTCGGCGGTCTTGGCTTCCTCGACGGTGATGACACCCTCGTTGCCGACCTTCTGCATGGCGTGGGCGATCATCTCGCCGATTTCCTTGTCGCCATTGGCCGAGATGGTGCCGACCTGGGCAACTTCCTCGGACGAGGCGACCTTTTTGGCGCGGCTCGTGATGTCCTTCACGGCAGCGGTGGTGGCGAGGTCGATGCCGCGCTTCAGGTCCATCGGGTTCATGCCGGCGGCGACGTACTTGGCGCCTTCACGGACGATGGCCTGGGCCAGGACGGTGGCGGTGGTGGTGCCGTCGCCAGCGATGTCGTTGGTCTTCGAGGCCACTTCGCGCACCATCTGGGCGCCCATGTTCTCGAACTTGTCGGCGAGCTCGATCTCCTTGGCGACGGTGACGCCGTCCTTGGTGATGCGCGGAGCGCCGAAGGACTTCTCGATGACGACGTTACGGCCCTTGGGGCCGAGGGTCACCTTGACGGCATCGGCGAGGATGTCGACGCCGCGGAGCATCTTCTCGCGGGCATCTGAGCCGAAGCGTACTTCTTTCGCTGCCATGTATAGATCCTCATCAGGTTGAGAGCCTTGAGGCGCTCACCGAAGGGCGCGCTCGAAAGGCTCGAATGGAAGAAGGAAGAGGGCCGGGTCGCTTTAGGCGACGACGCCCATGATGTCGGATTCCTTCATGATCAGGAGGTCCTGACCGTCGATCTTGACTTCGGTGCCGGACCACTTGCCGAACAGGACGCGGTCACCGGCCTTGACGTCGAGCGGGTTCACGCGGCCGGCCTCGTCACGGGCGCCAGGGCCGACAGCGACGATCTCGCCCTCTTGCGGCTTCTCCTTGGCGGTATCGGGGATGATGATGCCCCCCTTGGTCTTCTCTTCGCCTTCGATACGGCGGACGACGACACGGTCGTGCAGCGGACGGAACTTCATGAGCTGCCCTCTTGCTTCAAATTCATGGATGGCGTTGATGCGGCCGAAGGGCTCGCCCAACCCAGGCTGTTAGCACTCCCGAGCGAAGAGTGCCAAAGCAAGGGCGGAGGTAGGCTCAAGCTCCTTGCGAGTCAAGACGCGGACGACGCGTCATGCCGCGTTTGCGCAGCATGTTCTGCTCTCCGGTCGCTGACAGACGGATGACAATCACCCCATGATCAGCCTTCAGGGACCGCAAGGCGCGGTCGAGCATTCCGGCGCAGCCAATGGCGGCGGCGTGCCGAGCCATGCGATCTGGATCGACCTCAACGATCCGAGCGCCGAGGAGGCCGAGCATATCGAGGCCGCCACCGGCCTGCGCGTCCCCTCGCGAAAAGCCCTGAGCGAGGTCGAGAACTCGAGCCGCCTGCGCCGGCTCAAGAACGGTCTTTCGCTCTCCACACCGATGATCACCTTCGACAAGGTGGATTCGCAGCTGACCCCGCTCGGCTTCGTCCTGACCCGGGACCGGCTCATCACCGTCAGGTTCAATGAGCTGCGCGCCTTCGAGGAGGTCAAGAAGCGCATCGGCGACGGTGACGGCGCTTGCCAGACCGGCACCGAGATCTTCCTCCTCTTGGTGGAGGAGCTGGTGGACAGCCTCGCCGACGCCCTGGAGGAGATGGGTGCCGATCTCGACGCGCTCTCGACCCGGATCTTCGACTTCGACGTGAGGGCAGGGGGCGTCGCCGGCGATTCCGGCAAGACCCCGCGCCGCCGCGACCTCGCGCTGCGCCGAATCCTCCGCAGCGTCGGTCGGCGGGGCAAGGCGCTCGGCAAGATCCGCTCGAGCCTGCTCGGTCTCGAGCGCATCCTCCCGTTCGTCGCCGGCGAGTGCGAGCACCTCCTCGGCGCCACGGAGATGCCGCGCTTCGAGACCCTGCGCCGGGACATCGCCTCCCTCGACGAGTTCGAGATCCGCTTGTCGGAAAACGTCCAGTTCCTGCTCGACGCCACTCTCGGTCTCATCAACATCGAGCAGAACAACACGTTTCGCGTGCTCACCGTCGTCTCGGTGGTGGGCGTGCCGCCGACCCTGATCGCGTCGATGTACGGCATGAACTTCAAGCACATGCCGGAACTCGACTGGGCCTATGGCTATCCCTATGGTCTGTCGCTGATCGTCATCAGCGCGATCATCCCCATCGTCTTCTTCAAGCTGCGCGGCTGGTTCTAACGCGCGTTCGATCGAGCGTTTTCGGGGTTTAGGGAAATCTTTTCGGCCCAGCGCGCAAGGATTGGGAGCATCGCCGGCAATCCGGCGACCAGAGTCGACCGCATGGCCGTAATCGTCGCCTTCATCCTGAATGCCGGGCTCAATTTCGGCCTCGGCCTCCTTCTAGCCAAGCTCATGGGGCCGGCAGATTTCGGCCTGTTCGGCCTCGCCACCACGGGTGCCGTGGTGCTCAACACCCTGGTCTTCGAGTGGCTGCGGCTGTCGGCGACACGGTTCTATTCCAACCGCGTCCGGCGCGAGGAACCTTGGATCCGCCATGGGCTGGACCGGGCCTACGCCATCCTGGCCGTCCTCCTTCTGCTCGCATCGGCTCTCTGCGCCGTCGTCGGCGCGACTGTGGAAATGAACACGGAGGGCCGTTTCGCCATCGCGGCGGGGGCTGGCCTCGCCGCCTTCGGCATCGGCCTGTTCGATTATCACGCAGCCCTCACCCGCGCGCGCTTTGACGGCGGCCTCTATCTCAAGCTCACCCTCATCAAGAACGGCCTATCATTCCTGCTCATGGCGGGCGCAGCCTGGCTGTTTCCGCAGCCGCTCTGGGTGCTGGTCGCTTGCGGGCTCAGCCAGTTTCTACCCATCGTAGCGCTGCGCAAGCCGCTGCTCGATCCGCCCGTGCCGATCGTCCGCGTACGGATGGGGGAGACCTGGCGGCTGTTTCGCGCCTACGGGCTTCCGCTGATCGTGGCGAACGCGATCTACCAGATCACGCCGTTCCTCAACCGGAGCGCCATCGCCATGTCGTTCGGCCTGGCGGAGGCCGGCTATTTCACCCTGGCGGCGGATGTCGCCTCGCGCAGCCTCAGCATGATCGGCACGGCCTTGGACCTTATCCTGTTCCAGCTCGCCGTGCGGGTGGACGAGCACGAGGGCCATGTGGCGGCCGAGGCCCAAATCGGCCGAAATGCGGCCATCGTGGTGGCGCTCATGGTGCCTTGCGCCGGCGGGCTCTGGGCTGTGCTTCCGGCACTCCAAGGGCTCGTCGTGCCGGAGGCTTATCGCGGCCCCTTCGCCCTCTATGCGCTGATCCTCATCCCCGGCCTGCTCTGCGGCACATTGCTCAATTTCGGGCTCAACCCGATCTTCCAGATCCGGCGCAAGACGGTGCCGGTCATCGCCGCCGCCCTTGTTGGCCTTGCCGTGAATGCCATCTGCCTGGTCGTCCTGCCCGCGCATTTCGGCGCTCCCGGCATCGCCATGGCGCAGAGCGCCGGCCTTGTCGCCTCGACGCTCTGGCTCGCAGTCCGGGCCCTCGCGGGTCCGCAGCGCCTGCGGATCGACTGGTGGGAGATCTTCGCCGCCTGTACCGCCACCCTGGCGATGATGGCCTGCCTGGCACCGTTCAGGCACATGGATCCGACCATGGCACTCGCCATCTGCCTGCCTCTCGGTGTGCTGGTCTATGCCCTGCTCGTTGCGGTGTTTGACATCGCCGGATTACGCGGCCTCGTGACGACCTATCTGCGGCAGCGCGCCGTCACCCCGGCGGCGTGAGACAGAACGCACCGCTTGAAAGCGGGGCGTCCCTTCCCGCATATGGTCGTCTGAAGATGCCGTCGAGCATCGCAGCGGGCAGGAAACGATGCGGTCATACGAGCCTCAGGACGAGGGCGAGGCACAAGCCATCGTCGCCGCCGCCGCCGGCCGGTCAGAGCCGATGCGGCTCGTCGGCGGGGGAACCAAGGCCGCGATCGGCCGCCCCGCCCAGGACGAAGCCACCCTCTCTTCCCTTCGTCTGACTGGGATCACCCTCTACGAGCCGGCCGAGATGGTGGTCGCCGCCCGGGCCGGAACTCCCCTCGCGCAGGTCCAGGCCTTGCTGGCGGAACGCGGCCAGATGCTGCCCTTCGAGCCGATGGACCATCGCATCCTGATGGGCTCGGCCGGGGAGCCGACCTTCGGTGCCGTGGCAGCGACCAACAATGCGGGACCGCGCCGGATCAATGCGGGGGCGGCCCGCGACAGCCTCATCGGCGTCCGTTTCGTCAACGGGCGCGGCGAGGCCATTAAATCGGGCGGCCGGGTAATGAAGAACGTCACCGGCCTCGACCTCGTCAAGCTCATGGCGGGCTCGTGGGGCACTCTCGGCCTGCTGACCGAAGTGACCTTCAAGGTGCTTCCCGTCCAGGAACGGGTGACGACCTTGGCCTTCTCCGGCCTCGACGATGCGACGGCGGTGGCCGCTCTTAGTGCCGCCCTCGGATCGCCGTTCGAACTCACGGGTGCGGCTCACCTGCCGAGCGGCCTCGACGGGCCGAGCCCGCGCACCCTGATGCGTCTGGAGGGTTTCTCGGAATCCCTCGATTACCGCCTCGGCGAATTGCGCAAGCTCCTCAGGCGGTTCGGAGAGCCGGAGATCATCGAGGGCGAGATCGGAGCCGTTCTGTGGGCTGCGATCCGCGATGTCATCCCACTGACGGAACCGCGCGCATCCGCCGTCTGGCGAATTTCCACCGCACCGATGCAGGGTCCTGCGGTCACAGCCGCCATCGCGGCGCAGCGTCAGGCGCGTTGGTTCTACGATTGGGGCGGCGGCCTCGTCTGGCTGGCCACCTCGGCCGAGGGCGATGCCGGCGCCGAGACCATCCGCGACGTCCTCCGCACCACCGGCGGGCACGCCACCCTGGTGCGGGCACCGGATGCGGTACGCGCGGCGACCGCCGTCTTCGAGCCTCTGTCAGATCCACTGCTTCGTATGACGGCCGGGATCAAGGCGGCGCACGATCCGAAGGGGGTTTTCAATCCCGGCCGGATGTATGCTGGCATCTGACCCCCGTACGGTTCCCGCCCCGGCGATCCGGTTCTCGCCCGATGCCAGAACCAAGCTTTCAGCATCCGGCCCAAACGTTGACCGCGACAATCTCACCCGCAGCGGCCTCATGATCCTGAATGGCTTTCGCGCTATCCCCGCCGGGTGGGCGGAGGTTTAGAGCCGTTCCAAGGCTCGGCTTCCGCCGAAATTTTCTCTAAGCTGCTTGAAACAGCGCCGGGCGGCGACAGACCACCCAGCAAGAAAACGATATCGGGACCCTGAGGAAACGCCGTGCAGACCAATTTTAGCCTGACACAGCTTGCCGACCCGGCGATGGCCGCATCGGAAAAAATCCTGCGTACTTGCGTGCATTGCGGATTCTGCACTGCGACCTGCCCGACCTATCTCCTCCTCGGCGACGAACTCGATTCCCCGCGCGGCCGCATCTACCTCATCAAGGACATGCTGGAAGGCGGCAAACCGGCGACGCCCGAAGTGGTCAAGCATGTCGACCGCTGCCTGTCCTGCCTGTCCTGCATGACGACCTGTCCGTCCGGTGTGCATTACATGCACCTCGTCGATCATGCCCGCACGCATATCGAGGAGACCTATCGCCGGCCCTTGAGCGACAGGCTCCTGCGCAGCGTGCTCGCCTTCGTGCTGCCCTATCCGAACCGCTTCCGCCTCGCGCTTCTGGCCGCCAAGATCGGCTCGCCGTTCCGGCCCCTCGTCGCCCAGTTGCCCCGTGTCGGCAACCGCCTCGCGGCGATGCTCGACCTCGCCCCCGCGCTCCTGCCGAACCGCACCGTCAACGACCGGCCCGGCACCTTCCCGGCCGACAACCGCGCGCGGGAAGCGAGCGCCCTGCTTCAGGGCGAGGTCGCACCCGCCCGCGCCGGCCGGGTCGCCCTCCTGCGCGGCTGCGCCCAGAGCGTGTTGCGGCCGGATTTCAACGAGGCGGCGGTCCGGCTTCTCACCCGTCACGGCGTCGAGGTGGTCCAGGCGAAGGGGGAGGGGTGCTGCGGCGCGCTCACCCACCATATGGGCAAGTCCGAGACCTCCCACGCCCAGGCCAAGCGCACCATCGATGCCTGGATCGCCGAGATGGACGGCGACGGCCTCGACGCGATCATCGTCACGGCCTCGGGCTGCGGCACGACGATCAAGGATTACGGCTTCATGTTCCGCGACGACCCGGCCTATGCGGACAAGGCGGCGCGGGTCTCGGCCCTCGCCAAGGACGTCACCGAATACGTCGCCAACCTCGGCCTGATGCCGCCCCTGTTCGAGAGCGATCTCGTCGTGGCCTACCATTCCGCCTGCTCGATGCAGCATGGCCAGGGCATCCGCACCGAGCCGAAGAACCTGCTCAAGAAGGCCGGCTTCACCGTGAAGGACGTGCCCGAGGGCCATATCTGCTGCGGCTCGGCCGGCACCTACAATATTCTACAGCCGGAGATCGCCGGGCGCCTCCGCGACCGGAAGGTGGCCAATATCGAGCGCATGCGCCCCGACCTCATCGCCACCGGCAATATCGGCTGCGCCACGCAGATCGGGAACGGCACGAGCATCCCCATCGTGCACACGGTGGAACTGCTGGACTGGGCGACGGGCGGGCCGAAGCCGGCGGTGCTCGAGCGATTGGGCGGGACGCGGGTGCTGGAGGCGGCGGAGTAACCCGGAAGCGACGCCAGGATCTGCGCATTTCGCCAAGATCTACGCATTTCCCCAAGACCTGCGCAGGTCCTGTCGCTGGCTCGGATCGGCAGCGGACGGGAAGAGAGGGGTCAGGGAGTTCCTGATCCGGTCACCGGAATCCAGCGAAAGCCCGTTCCTCGCGCTTCGACATGGCCGAGCGACGGGAACGCCGTGTGATAGCCCGCGACCAGCAGCCTCTCGGTGGCGGCCATCGCGTAGATCGCCCGACGGGTCGCGATGCCCCGATCCTTGTCGAGATCGAACAGGGCGTGCCATTCGGGGTGGATCAGGGACGCCACCTCGTGATGGGCGCAATCGCCCCACACGAGCATCCGCTGCGCCTCGCTCTCGCAATGGAAGGCAAGGTGCCCCGGTGTGTGCCCGAACGCCGCCACCACGTCGATGCCGGGCGCGACCGTGTCGCCGGGTCCGACGAAGCGGATGCGGTCGCGCAGCGGGACGAGGTGGCTGCCCACCACTGCGGCCGACCGGTAGGTGTTGCTGTCCGCCGGCGCCGACAGGCGCTCCTCCGCCGTCCAGAAGCGGTATTCCGCCTCTCCCACGACGTAGGCCGCGTTGGGAAATTGCGGAATGCCGCCCTCGAGGAGGCCGCCGATATGGTCGGTATGGCAATGCGTGATCACCACGAGGTCGATCGTCTCCGGCGCGATTCCGGCGCGCCGTAGCGCCTGACCCAGCCGCCCTCCCGCTGGCCTGGGGATGAAGCCGACCTCGCCGTTTCCGGTATCGAAGAGGATGCGCTGTGTGCCGGTCTCGATCAGCGTCGGGGTGAAGCCCGGCGTGAACCGGTCCGGCGGAAGCCAGTTCTCCCGCATCAGCGCTTGCACCTCCTCTCTCGGCCGGTCCTCGCCGACGATCGGCCACGGCCCGTCGATGGTCTCGTCCGCATCGAGCAAGGTGGTGATGGTGAAGGCGCCGAGCCGGATGCGTCGCGACGCAGGCGCCTCGGCGAGGGCAGCCGCCCCGGCCAGGGCCGGCCTCGCGCCGGAAAGAGCGAGGCCCGCGAGGACGCCCGTGACAAGGCGTCGGCTCAATGTGATCATCGTCGCAGGATCTCCGGCTGATCCCACCGCGCAGGCGGACCGCGAGGCGGGGATGACCGGCCTAGCGCGTTAGGAGGGGGCACCGCTTGAACGAACGTGCTGGCCCAGCGCTCGGCCCCCTTTGGCACGTCGAGGGCGGGCACACCTTCTTTGCCGGACCGCTCGGCTACAACGCTAGCCACCAGCATGGTGCACCGGTCTATTTGGCCGGCCTGTATGGATCTTTCCGCATCCGGTTCAGGCCCGGTCCGTGGATCGCCTGCCGCACGGCCTTCGTCCCGGCCGGGATGCGGCACGAACTCGATTGTGCCGGCGATCCCTTGGGCGTCCTCTATCTCGAGCCGGAGGCCGGAGCGCGGGCTCTCCTGGGCCTGATCGCCGCCGGCGAGGACATCGACGGTGCACGCGTCGCCATGCGGGGTGAGATCGAGCCGTTGCGTGCGCTCTACGAATGCCGGCGCGCCACGGTCTGGGCCGGGCAGGCCATCGCCGATCTCGCCGGTTTCGCGGTGCGTCGGAACGAACCGACGCTCGATGGGCGCATCACCCGGATCATGGCCGATCTCGGCACCTGCCAGGACGCCAGCATGTCGGCGCCGCGCCTCGCGGCATCCGTCAGGCTGTCATCCTCGCGGATGCAGCACCTGTTCACCCGCGAGGTGGGAGTTCCATTCCGGCGCTATCGCTCGTGGCTGCGCATGCGGCGGGCGATCGACGCCGTCATTCGGGGTGAAACCTTCACGGTCGCGGCCCACGACGCGGCCTTCGCCGATCAGGCCCATTTCGCCAACGCCTTCCGGCAGACGTTCGGCGCACCCGCCTCGGCGAGCCTCGTGGGTATTCGGCGGCCATAGACGCCAGTGGCCTCAGTTCGGCCGGCGCACTTCAGCCAACACGAACACCCTGATCGCCGAGGACAGGTTCTGCGCGCCCCGCGCCTCGTCGATCTCGCCGATCAGCACCTGCACCGACTGCTCGCGGGCGGCGGCGATCTCGCGCAAAGCCTCCCAGAACGGCGTCTCCAACGACACGCTGGTCCGGTGGCCGGCGATCATGACCGAGCGTTTGGTAGTGCCGGTGGTCATCGAGCGCGCAACCCTCCCCCCTCTGCGGGGGAGGGTGCTTGCGAAGCAGGCGGGAGAGGGGGCGACCTCTCCGGAGATGGCGCTCCCCTCTCCCGACCCTCGCTCATGCGAGGGCCACCCTCCCCCGCAGAGGGGGGAGGGGAGACTTGCGAGCGTTTTAGGGTCGTCACCCGTCCGAATCCGGTCCCACGAGCTTGTGGCCCTCGTGGCGTGAGAACTCGATGGCCTTCTTGGCCTCGGCCAGGGTCTTGGTCTTCTTCGGCCGGCCGAAGGCGATGCGGTTGTCCTCCGCCTTCGCCTCCTTCTCGGCCCGCGCCTTGCCCTTGCGTACCGAGCGCAGGTTGATGATCTCGGCCATGAGCTTCCCCGTCAGTCGATGCTCGGTGCCAGCATGGTCTCGGGGCGCACGACCCGATCGAACTCCTCCTCCGTGACGTAGCCGAGGCGCAGGGCCTCTTCCTTCAGGGTGGTGCCGCGCTTGTGCGCGGTCTTGGCGATCTCGGCAGCCTTGTCGTAGCCGATGGAGGGGGCGAGCGCCGTCACTAGCATGAGCGAGCGGCTCATCAGGTCGGCGATTTTGTCCTCGTTGGCCTTGATGCCGACGACGCAATTGTCGGCGAAGCTCACGGCGGCATCGGCGAGGATGCGGATCGATTGCAGCACCGCATTGGCGATGACCGGCTTGAACACGTTGAGCTCGAAATTGCCCTGGGAGCCGGCGAAGCTCACCGTGGTGCCGTTGCCGATCACCTGGGCGCAGACCATGGTCAGCGCCTCGCACTGCGTCGGGTTGACCTTCCCCGGCATGATCGACGAGCCCGGCTCGTTCTCCGGCAGGGAGAGTTCGCCGAGGCCCGAGCGCGGGCCGGAGCCGAGGAAGCGAATGTCCTGGGCGATCTTGAACAGGCCCGCGGCCAGGGCCGAGAGCGCGCCTTGCGTGAAGACGAGGGCGTCGTGGGTGGCCAGCGCCTCGAACTTGTTGGCGGCCGAGGTGAAGGGCAGGCCGGTCAGCTCGGCGACCTTGGCCGCGAACTTCTCGGCAAATTCGGGATGGGCGTTGAGGCCGGTGCCGACCGCCGTGCCGCCCTGGGCCAGTGCGAGCACGCCCGGAAGCGTCGCCTTCACGCGCTCGGTGCCCAACGCCACCTGCGCGACGTAGCCGGAAAATTCCTGGCCGAGGGAGACGGGAGTCGCGTCCTGCAAATGGGTGCGGCCGATCTTGACGATGGACGAGAACGCCTCGGACTTCGCATGGAGAGCGTCGTGCAAGTGCTTCAGGGAGGGCAGCAGCCGGTCGTTGATCTCGCGCGAGGCCGCGATGTGCATCGCCGTGGGGAACACGTCGTTGGAGGATTGGCCGCGATTGACGTGATCGTTGGGGTGGACCGGCGACTTGCCGCCCCGCTTTCCGCCGAGCAGCTCGTTGGCCAGGCTGGCGATCACCTCGTTGGCGTTCATGTTCGACTGGGTGCCCGACCCCGTCTGCCAGACCACGAGGGGAAATTCCTGGTCGTGCTCACCGGACACCACCTCGGCGGCGGAGGCGGCGACGGCCTCGGCCACCTTCGGGTCGAGGGCGCCGAGATCCTGGTTCACCAGGGCGGCGGCCTGCTTCACCATCCCGAGGGCATGGACCAGGGGGGCCGGCATCTTCTCGGTGCCGATCTTGAAATTCTGGATCGAGCGCTGGGTCTGCGCGCCCCAGTAGCGATGGGCCGGAACCTCGATGGGGCCGAACGTGTCGGACTCGGTCCGGGTGGCGGACGTTTCGGTGGGGCTTTCGAGCGGCGACATCGTGGCCTCTTAGATGGCGGAGTATGCGGCCCTACTTAGACGGTGCGGGGCCAAACCGCGATGGTGCTTTTACCAAAGGCGTCACAGGTCCGTGCCGGAGTCAGGCACCGCCCCCGCGTCGAATCCAACGAGGATACATGCCGATGCCCGTGGACGCAGCGACCATGGAGCCCGATGCCCGACCGCGTTTCCGTCCTTCCGTTCCCCGCCCACTTCGCGAACAGCCGGGGCTGTTCGCCTTCCTGAAGGCGGTGCGCGCCAATCCGATCACCACGTGGCTCGACGAGCATTTCGTTGAGCCGGTCGTGGCGCGAGAGGGTGCGATGGGCCGCGTGACCGTGGTCAGTGACCCTGCCCTGATCCGCTACCTGTTCGTCGAGAACGCTGCCAATTACCGCAAGGACGACCTGCAGCGCCGGGTTCTCGCGCCGGGCCTCGGCAACGGCCTTCTCACGGCGGAGGGCGAGGAGTGGAAACTGCAAAGGCGTACCCTCGCGCCGATTTTTTCGGCCCGCCACGTCCTCGGTTTTGCGGCTCCCATGAATGAGGCCGGGGCGAAAATCGGCCGTCGCCTCGCCCGACGCGATGGCACCACCGTCGACGTGGCGCTGGAAACGACCCGGGTCACCCTCGACGTGCTCGAACGGACCATCTTCACCGAGGGGCTCTCCAGCGATCCCGACGCTCTCGGCCGCGCCATCACGCGCTTCCTCGAATCGGTCGGGCCGGTGGACCCGATGGACGTATTCGGTGTCCCTGCCTTCGTGCCGCGTATTGGCCGCCTCCGGGCGAGGCCCGCGATCCGCTTCTTCGAGGAGGTCGTGAACGCGCTTATCGAGCGCCGGCGCGCGCAACTCGATGGCGGAACGGCGCCTTCCGATCTTCTGACGTTGCTGCTTCAGGCTCAGGACCCTGAAACCGGCAAAGGTCTCAGCGACTTCGAAGTCCGCGCCAACATCGTCACCTTCATCGCTGCCGGTCATGAGACGACGGCGAATGCGCTGACCTGGGCTCTCTATTGTCTGTCGCAGGATCACGATTCCCGAGCTCACGTAGAGCGTGAAGTCGATTCGGTGCAGGGTGATGTATTCGATGCCGACGCACTCCCCTATACCAAGGCAGTGATGGAGGAGACGATGCGGCTGTTCCCGCCAGTTCCGTTCATGAGCCGGCAGGCCATCGCGGAGGATCGGATCGGCCGGATCAAGATCCCGCAGGGATCGCTGATCATGGTGGCACCCTACGTGCTCCACCGCCACCGGACGTTATGGGACGAGCCCGAGACGTTCATGCCTGAACGTTTTCTGCCGGAGAACAGAACGGCGGTACAGCGATTCTCGTACCTGCCGTTCGGAGCCGGACCGCGGGTCTGTATCGGCCAGAGCTTCTCGCTCCAGGAAGCCGTCATCGTGCTGGCGCATATGATCCGTCGCATACGCTTCACATTGCCGGCGGATCATGCCCCGGTGACGCCGTTGCAGCGCGTAACGCTCCGACCAGAACATGGCTTACGGATGCGAGTGGAGCAGCGGGCCTGACCTGACCCGCGGCACCATTATTGGATAAGCGAAGCGCGCTTCGGCTCAGTTCTTCTTGCGGAACGCATCGAGGCTCACGACTTCGGCGCCGGCCTCACCACCCTCGGGCTTCTTGGCCGCTGGCCGGGCCGGCTTTCCGTCCGCGCCATCCTCGGTCTTGTCGAGGTTCTGGCTCGCACCCTGCGCCGGCAGAAGTTTGGGAACGCTTGCGCCGATCGCCGCGACGGCATTGCCTTTCGGCATGATCTCGCTCGGCTCCGATGCGGCGCCACGCGGCGCGTTCTTCGAGCCCGGGACCTGTGGAGCATCGTCCGAAGCGTCGTCCTCAGCCGTCTCGTTCAAGTCGAACTTCAGACCGAACTGCACGGAGGGATCGAAAAACCCGCTCAGAGCATCGAACGGTACGAGCAGACGCTCTGGTACTCCCGAGAAGGACAGACCGACCTCGAACGCATGTTCGGTGACGCCGAGGTCCCAGAACTGATGCTGGAGGACGATGGTCATGTCCTGAGGGTATTTCTCCCGCAACCGCTGGGACATCCGCACCCCCGGCGCCTCTGTCCGGAACGATACGTAGAAATGATGCTCCCCCGCGAGGCCTTCGCGGGCCGCGTCGTTCAATACCTTGCGCACGACGCCGCGAAGGGCATCCTGAACCAGAAGGTCGTAACGGATCAGATCGTCTGCCATCGCTTGTCGCTTTGCCCGGTACCTGCCGGAATATCGCGCTGGTGGCGCACCGGGTCGGTGAATTGACGTGAAGGCTTGCCGGACTCGGGCCCAGGTTTCAATCGCGCCGTTGCCGCCGTGGTGGCCACGGGGGGCGGTGAATTGACACCGTATCCAAGTACCCAGAATTCTGCTGAAAACGCCTTGGTCCATCGGCTTTCACCGAAGTCTGTCAGGCGCCTAGCCCGGCCTCTCGACCGAGCGGATTGAATATAGAGGGAGAGGCGTCGCTTTTGAAGCCCGATCCTGTCGTGGAGATGTCCGCGGAGCGGGCAATCGCTGAAATGGCTTGCCATGAAGGCGACGGGCGGTCGAGGCGCTCGTCGTTCCATCTGGCCGCGACCGCGTTTCGGGATGCCATCGGCCTCGTCCTGGTAACGCTGTCCATCATGGTCGTCGCGGCCATCGCCGCGATGCTCATCGTTCGAGTCGGCGCAGACATCCTGCAGGGTATCGATCCGCTGGCCAGCGACGTCCGCCGACCCCGGCTCTATCCGCAACAGATGGTCCTACGGGAGGTGGCGAGCGACATCCTGCGACAATGCCTGATCGTCACCATCGTCATCGGTACGGCGATCTGGTCCGCGGGCAAGGCTTGGCGCGCCAAGCTCGCGCTCAGTCCGGTCGACGCACCCGGCCTCGCTCCTTCGAGGCTTCTCGCCATCATCCTGTTCTGGCCCTTCCTCCATATTCTGTGGGTGATCGCGACCGCGGATGCCTTTCACATGGCGTTCGGACGCAATGTCGGCCTGTCGCCCCTGCTCAGCAGGACGGGCGCGGTCGCTTGGCTCGCCTTCACGATCGTCCTGGCTCCCGTGGCGGAGGAGCTGCTGATGCGCGGGGCCATGTTCGAGAGGGCATCGCGCTTCCTCAAGCCGTGGGGAGCCATCCTCGCTACCTCGGCGCTGTTCGTACTGCTTCATCTCCAAGTCGGCAGCATCGCCCGTCCGGTCTCCCTAGTCCCCCTGGCCCTGATGCTAGGCTGGCTGCGTTGGCGGACCGGGCGGCTATGGCCATGCATCCTGCTCCACGTCTGGAGCAATCTCGCCGTCGTCGCCTACTTGCTGTGGCCGGCGTCCGCCTGACGCTCGCCTCCCGACCCGCTTCGCGGTATCGCAGGAGACAAGAATGGGATCCCGATGCACGCCTATCATCAGCTCATCGAACGCATCCTCTCCGAGGGGACGCGCAAGGACGACCGAACCGGCACAGGCACGCTCTCGGTCTTCGGCCACCAGATGCGCTTCGACCTGGCGCAGGGCTTCCCGCTTGTGACGACGAAGCAGTTGCATCTGCGCTCCATCATTCACGAGCTGCTCTGGTTTCTCACCGGTGACACCAACGTGCGGGCGCTCCAGGCCAACGGCGTCACGATCTGGGACGAATGGGCCGACGCCAACGGCGATCTCGGTCCGGTCTATGGCCGGCAATGGCGTTCCTGGGCTAAGCCCGACGGCGGTGCGGTGGACCAGATTTCCTGGCTCGTGGACGAAATCAGGCGGAACCCCGATTCCCGCCGGCTGATCGTCTCGGCCTGGAACCCGGCCGACCTCGACAGGATGGCGCTGGCGCCCTGCCATTGCCTGTTCCAATTCTATGTCGCCGACGGACGGCTCTCGTGCCAGCTCTATCAGCGCTCGGCGGACGTGTTTCTCGGCGTGCCCTTCAACATCGCGTCCTACGCGCTTCTGACAGCCATGATCGCGCAGGTGACCGGTCTCAGGCCCGGCGATTTCATCCATACCCTGGGCGACGCCCATCTCTACGTGAACCATCTCGACCAAGCGCGGTTACAGCTGACTCGTGAGCAGCGCCCGCTGCCAAGCCTCGTTCTCAATCCGGAAGTCCGCTCGCTGTTTGAATTTCGGTTCGAAGACATCGCCATCGAAGGCTACGCGCCACATCCCGCCATCCGTGCGCAGGTGGCGGTCTGATGTCTGTCTCCTCCCGCCCCCTGATCAGTCTCGTCGTCGCCATGGCCCGCAATGGCGTCATCGGCCGCGACAATGGCCTGATCTGGCGCCTCGGCAGCGACCTGCGCCGCTTCAAGGCACTCACCATGGGCAAGCCGCTCCTGATGGGCCGGAAGACCTACGAATCCATCGGACGACCATTACCCGGCCGACGCATCATCGTTCTCACCCGCGATCAGTCACTCTCGATCGCGGACGTCAATGTCGTGCTCGATTGGGAAGGGGCCATCGCGGCGGCCGGCGATGCGGAAGAGCTGATGGTGGCCGGTGGGGGGGAGATCTATGCACTGGCGCTACCGCATGCCGACCGCATCTACATGACGGAAGTCGACATTTCTCCTGAGGGAGACACCGTCTTCCCCAGCTTCGACAGAGGTGCCTTCCACGAAACATCCCGCGTCGCACACCCGTCCGGCGATCGGGATGAATGCGCCTTCGCATTCGTTGATATGGAACGGGTCCGGTAACTCTACGCCGCGACGCATTGTGCAAGAGCGCCCGGCGCTGTTGCCTTTCCCCTTCATGATGCCCACTTGCCAGCCTTGACAGGACGGAGTGGCGACACTCAGTACCGTGAGACGGATCGGCCTGAAGCGGCAACGCGCCGGTCCGACCTCGAACGTCACTGCCTCAGCGGGAGATATCGGCGAGCATGCCTTGGAGCAATCAAAGCGGCGGCGGTGGCGGCAACGGGGGAGGGCCCTGGGGCCGTGGCGGCGGCGGCAATGGAGGCGGGGGCGGCCCGTGGGGTAGCGGCGGTGGAGGCGGCGGCGGTAAAACGCCCCCCGACCTCGAAGAGATCCTCCGTCGTGGCCAGGACCGTCTGCGTGGCATCATCCCCGGCGGTTCCATGGGCGGCGGCAAGGGTGTGGCCGTGGCCGGCGGCATCGTGCTGTTCATCTGGCTCGCCACCGGCATCTACACGGTCGCGCCGCAGCAGGTCGGTATCGAGACGATCTTCGGCCGCTACACGAACACCACCGGCCAGGGGCCGCATTACAACTTTCCCTATCCGATCGGCGCGGTCACCAAGCCGAATGTCGGTCAGGTCAACAGCGTCCAGATCGGCTACCGCGCAGGCGCCGGGTCCCAATCGCGGGGCCGCGACATGCCTGAGGAAAGCCTGATGCTCACGGGCGACGAGAACATCGTCGACCTCGATTTCGAGGTGCAGTGGCGCATCAATCCGCTGAAGGCGTCGGACTTCGTCTTCAACCTCGAGAATCCCGAAGGGACGATCAAGGCAATTTCCGAGAGCGCCATGCGCGAAGTGATCGGTCGCCGGAATATCCAGGCGATCCTGACCAACGAGCAGTCCAGCGTGGCCCAGGAGGTCAAGGAGATCACCCAGAAGGCTCTCGACGAGTACGGCGCCGGTGTCCGCATCGAAGTCGTCCAGCTCGTGGCCGTCAACCCGCCGCCGGATGTTCGGCCCGCCTTCATCGATGTGAACGCGGCTCAGCAGGATGCGGAACGCGCTCAGAACGAAGCCCGCACCTATGCGAGCCGCGAGGTTCCGCAGGCTCGCGGTAAAGCCTCGCAGATCGTCCAGGCCGCGGAAGCCTACAAGACCCAGGCGACAGCGGACGCTACTGGTCAGGCGGCCCGCTTCCAGCAGGTCTACGAATCCTACAAGCTCGCACCGGCTGTCAGCCGTGAGCGCATCTTCCTCGAAACGATGGAGCGGGTCCTGGGCTCGGTCAACAAGGTCATCATCGACCAGAACGGAACCGGCGTTGCCGGTGGAGCAACGGGCGCGGGCGTCGTTCCGGTGCTTCCGCTGACCGAATTCGGCAATCGCAACACCAATACGGGGGCTGGACGATGAACAATCCCGCTCTTCGCACCGGCGTCCTCTTCCTCCTCGCAGTGCTCGCCGTCGCGCTCTATGCTTCGGTCTTCACCGTCGGACAGATGCAGCAGGCCCTGGTGATCCAGTTCGGCCGCGTGCGCACGGTCCTCAATCAGACCGGCACCGAGAAGCCGGGCCTGTACTTCAAGGTTCCGCTGATCGAGAACGTGGTGCTCTTCGACAAGCGCGTCCTCGATCTCGATCTTCCGGTTCAGACGCTTCTGACTGCCGACCGGCAGAATCTGGAAGTCGATGCGTTCGCCCGCTACCGCATCGTCGATCCGCTGCGCTTCTATCAGTCGGCGAATAACGTCCTGCGCGCCAACACGCTTCTGGCGAGCTTCACCAACTCGGCCCTGCGTAACGTGCTCGCCCGTTCGACCCGCGACGCCATCGTGCGGACCGAGCGTTCGCATCTGATGAACGTCATCCAGGGTGACGTGAACAATCAGGCGAAAGAGCTGGGCGTGGAAATCGTCGACCTGCGCATGACTCGGGTCGATCTTCCGGCGCAGAACTCGACCGCCGTCTACAAGCGGATGATCACCGAGCGTAACCGCGAGGCCGCCGATATCCGCGCGAACGGCGATCAGATCTCTGCGACCATCAAGGCGAAGGCGGACCGCGACGTCACCGTCGTCCTGTCGGAGGCCAACCAGACGGCTGAAACCCTGCGAGGCCAGGGCGACGGCGACAGAAACCGGATTCTCGTGGAGGCTTTCGGCAAGGACCCTGACTTCTTCGCCTTCTATCGGTCGATGCAGGCTTACGAAACTGGTCTGAAGGGCCCCGAGACACGCCTCGTTATCAACCCGAACTCGGATTTCTTCCGTTATTTCAACGATCCGCAGGGGCGTGCTCCGGCGACTGCACCGCGCGCGTCGGGTTCGGCGGATGCGGCTCCGACGACCGGGACCGTCCGCTGAAACGGGCGTCCACTGACTGACCTACCCTTGATCGTCCGCTTCGGCGGACGATCTAAGCCTCGTCTCAACAAGAGGTCGACCATGATTTCCGCCGCGAGCGCCAAAACGGCGCGACGTCCCCGAGCGTTCCACCAGACGGCACGCTCGGCCTTCGCCGCCGTGTCGTTCGCCACCGCGGTGGCGTTCACGGGCCTCGCGACTCCGGCCCTGGCGAAGGGACCTGAATCCCTTGCCGATCTCGCCGAAAAGGTGACCGACGCCGTCGTCAACATCTCGGCCTCTACCACTGTGGAGTCGAAGACGCCCGGCCGGACGATGCCGCAGCTGCCTCAGGGCACACCATTCGAGGATCTCTTCGAAGAGTTCTTCAGCAAGCGTGGTCAGCGCGGTGACGGGGATTCACCGCGCCCACAATCGCGCAAGTCGAACTCCCTCGGCTCGGGATTCATCATCGACGCATCGGGCATCGTGGTAACGAACAACCACGTCATCGGAGACGCCAACGACATCCAGGTGATCCTGCACAACGGCACCAAGCTGAAAGCAGAGATCATCGGCAAGGATCCCAAGATCGATCTTGCCGTTCTGCGGGTGAAGCCAGAGGCCGACAAGCCGCTGAAAGCTGTGCCCTTCGGCGATTCAGAGAAGATGCGTCCCGGCGACTGGGTCATCGCCATCGGCAACCCGTTCGGCCTCGGCGGCTCGGTCTCGGCCGGTATCGTTTCCGCGCGGGGCCGCAACATCGAGTCCGGCCCCTACGACAACTACATTCAGACCGACGCGGCCATCAACAAGGGCAATTCCGGTGGCCCACTGTTCAACATGGATGGCGAAGTCATCGGCATCAATACGGCGATCCTGTCGCCGACGGGTGGCTCGGTCGGCATTGGATTCGCCGTTCCTTCCGCTACGGCGTCGCAGGTCATCGACCAGCTTCGTGAGTTCGGCGAGGTTCGTCGTGGCTGGCTCGGCGTGCGCATTCAGAACGTCGACGATGCCACCGCCGACGCCCTCGGCCTCAAGGGCGGTGCCAAGGGCGCGCTGATCGCAGGCGTCGATGAGAAGGGTCCCGCCAAGACGTCCGGCCTCGAAGTCGGTGACGTCATCACCAAGTTTAACGGAACGACGGTGAAATCCTCCAGCGACCTTCCCCGCATCGTCGCCTCTACGCCGGTGGGCAAGGTGGTCGAGGTCATCGTGGTCCGAAAGGGCGCCGAGACGACGAAATCCGTCACCCTCGGCCGCCTGGACGATCCCGAGAAGCCGCAACTCGCCAATGCCAAGCAGCCTGAGGCGGAGCCCGCCATCCGTCAGGCCCTCGGTCTCAACCTGTCCGGGATCACCGACGAGCTGCGCCGCCGCTTCAGCATCAAGGACAGCGTGAAGGGCGTGGTCGTCACGCGCGTCGACCCGAATTCCACCGCCGCCGACAAGCAGATCAAGCCGGGTGAGGTGATCGTCGAGGTTGGACAGGAATCGGTCTCATCGCCCGCCGACGTGACGAAGCGGGTCGATCAGCTGAAGAAGGAGAACCGCAAATCGGTTCTCCTCCTCGTGGCGGCCGCATCGGGCGATGTACGCTTCGTGGCGATCGGCCTCGAATAGGCGCCGTCCCATCGAGAGCATCAGCCCATCTCGCACGCGGGATGGGCTTCGCTATGCCGTCGAGCCGGGACATTCGGCTTGTGCGACTCGCCGGCCGGCGCGTAGGCTGATCTCGACGCTATTGAGACTAGCAATTGATGACGGCGGTCGCCTTCGACACCTTGAAATTCGCCCGCTCCCTTCGCGAAAAGGCGAAGCTGTCGTCCGAACAGGCCGAAGGTTTCGCGGACGCATTCATCGAACTGTTTCAGGGCGACATCACCACGAAGTCCGATATCGGATCGGTGAAAGTCGATATCGAAGCTCTTCGCTTGTCGACACGAGTGGATATCGAAGCTCTTCGGCTGCCCACGAGATGAGACCTTCGCAAAGCCCTGGCTCGGCTGGAAGCCAAGATTGAAGCCACGAAGGCCGACATCATCAAGTGGATGTTCGGGACGATCGGCTTTCAGACCCTGATCATCCTCGGGGCCGTCATCGCCCTGGCACGGATCGTCCGCTGACGGCGTAGTCCTACGCGACGAACTCGTTCGCCCCGTAACCCTGCAGGTAGAGAAGCGCGGTCAGGTCGCCGTGGTCGATGCGGACATCGGCCGCCGCCGCGACCTTGGGCTTGGCTCGGAACGCCACCCCGAGTCCGGCCTCGCCGAGCATGTCGAGATCGTTCGCCCCGTCGCCCACCGCCAGCGTGTCCTCACGGTCGAGGCCGAAGCGCGAGCGCAGGGCAATGAGCGTCGCGCGCTTGGTCTCCTTGCCGACGATAGGCTCCAGCACCTCGCCGGTGAGATGGCCGTCCTTCACCCCGAGGGTGGTGGCGTGAGCCTCGTCGAATCCGATGGTCGCCGAGATCGGTCCCGTGAACAGGGTGAACCCGCCGGAGACCAGGCAGGTATGCGTGCCGTTGGCCTTCAGCGTCCGCACGAGGACGCGTCCCCCCGGTGTGAGGGTGATGCGATCCCGGATGAGGTCGTCCACCACGCCGACCGGCAGGTCGCACAGCAGGGCGACACGCTCGCGCAAGGCCGGCTCGAAGGCGATCTCACCGCGCATGGCCCGCTCGGTGATGGCGGCGACGCGGTCCTTCAGGCCGATCGTGTCGGCGAGCTCGTCGATGCATTCCTGCTCGATCATGGTCGAATCCATGTCGGCCAGGAACAGCCGTTTACGGCGGTGGGAGCCGGCCACCTGCACGGCGACGTCGAACGGTTCGGCGGCGAAGGCCGCCCGTAGTCGCCGCGCCATCGCGGAAACGTCTTCCCCGGTGCCCGGAAACAGGATCTCAGCCGCCACCTCGCCATGGAGGATGCGCGGCTGATGATCGGTCCGCAGCACGGAACGGGCTTCCGCCAGCACCGCATCGGTGATGGCGGGGCGGCTCTCGTTTGCTATCAGGGTCGCGACGAGGGTCATCGGGGAGTGTCCACGCCTTGCCGCCGGTCACGGACGGATCACACAGACAGGCGCCCCCGGCGGCGATCCTCATCGCAGGGCCCACCGCCTCGGGCAAGTCCGGCCTCGCGACGGAACTCGCGCGCCGTCACGACGGCGTCGTGGTCAACACCGATTCCATGCAGGTCTATGTCGATCTGCGACGGTTGTCGGCGCGGCCGAGCGTCGAGGAGGAAGCGCTGGCGCCCCACCGGCTCTACGGCGAGGTGGATGGCGCGGTGAATTACTCCGCCGGGCACTTCGCCCGCGATGCCACGCGCCTCCTCGTCGATCTGAACGGCCGGCTTCCGATCTTCGTCGGCGGCACCGGCCTGTATTTTCGCGCCCTGGAAGAGGGGTTGTCGGACCTGCCGCCGGTCCCCGATGAGATCCGAACCGCGCTTCGCTCACGGGCCGAGGACCGGGCCACCGACCTGCTCCATGCCGACCTCGCGGAGGTCGACCCCGCCGGGGCGGAAACGCTGCGGCCCACCGACCGCGCCCGGATCATGCGGGCGCTCGAAATCTTCGCCGCCACCGGGAGACCGATCTCGGCGTTTCATGGCGAGCGCGTCGCAGGGCCGCTGGCGGGCAAACGTCTGGTCAAGCTGTTCCTCGCCCCTGAGCGCGAGACCCTGCGCGCCCGGATCGACCGACGTTTCGTGGCGATGATCGAGGAGGGCGCCCTCGACGAGGTCGCGGCCCTGCGGGAACGCGGCCTCGATCCGCTCCTGCCGATCATGCGCGCCCACGGCGTGCCGGGCCTCATCGCCCATCTCGACGGGACGATCCCCCTCGCCGAGGCGATCCAGCGCGGCCAGGGCGACACGAGGCGCTACGCCAAGCGGCAATTCACCTGGTTCCGCCACCAGATGGGCGAGGACTGGGCCTGGACCGATCCCGATGCGGCCCTCGCCGTGGCGACCAGCCTCATTTTTCCAGGCGGGCGATGAGGCTCGACGTATCCCAGCGGTTGCCGCCCATAGCCTGCACGTCGGCATAGAACTGGTCGACGAGGGCGGTGACCGGGAGCTTGGCGCCGTTACGCCGGGCTTCTAGGAGGAGAATGCCGAGATCCTTGCGCATCCAGTCGACGGCGAAGCCGAAATCGAATTTCGCGGCATTCATCGTCCGGCCGCGATTCTCCATTTGCCAGGAGCCGGCCGCGCCTTTCGAGATCACGTCGAGCACCGCATCCACGTCGAGCTCGGCACGCTTGGCGAAGTGGATCGCCTCCGACAGGCCCTGGACGATGCCGGCGATGCAGATCTGGTTGACCATCTTGGTGAGCTGGCCGGAGCCCGCCGGTCCCATCAGGCGTGAGGCCTTGGCGAAGCTGAGGATCGCGGGCTCGACCTTGGCGTAGGTGGCCTCGTCCCCGCCGCACATCACGGTGAGCGCCGCGTTCTCGGCGCCGGCCTGTCCGCCGGAAACGGGAGCGTCGATGAAGCCGAGGCCGAGTTCGGACGCGGCCCGGGACAGTTCGCGGGCGACCTCGGCCGAGGCCGTGGTGTGATCGACGAAGATCGCGCCCTTCTCCATTCCGGCGAAGGCCCCGTCCTCGCCCAGTGTCACGCCGCGCAGGTCGTCGTCGTTGCCGACGCAGGCGAAGACGATCTCCTGCCCCGCCGCCGCCTCGCGGGGCGTCGCCGCGAAGGCGCCGCCATTCGCCGTCACCCAGGCTTCCGCTTTGGCGGTGGTTCGGTTGTAGACGGTGACGTCGTGGCCATTCTTTGCGAGGTGACCCGCCATTGGGCCGCCCATCACACCCAGGCCCAGGAACGCGACCTTCGCCATCATCCGTCTCCATCCGTCACTACGTTTGCGGCGGGTCTAGATTCGATGGCGGGAGGGGTCAAACGCGAGACGGTTTCAGCCGCCCGTGACGCTCATATGGCGCGGTACGGCAGCCGGTCGGGCGCGCTCGATGACGAAGTCGTGGCCCTTGGGCTTTCGCGCGATCGCATCGATCACGGCCTGCGTGACGAGGGCGTCGTCCGGTGAGGCGCGCAGGGCCTCGCGCAGGTCGGCCGCGTCTTCCTGGCCGAGACACATGTAGAGCTTCCCCGTGCAGGTCAGGCGGACACGGTTGCAGCTCTCGCAGAAATTATGGGTCAGAGGCGTGATGAAACCGAGCCGCCCCCCGGTCTCGGCGATGCGGACATAGCGGGCAGGGCCACCGGTGCGGTCCGGCAGCGGAATCATGGTGTATCGCTGTTCGAGACGTGCCCGGGCAACAGATAGGGGCAGGAACTGGTCGGTGCGGTCACCATCCACTTCACCGAGGGGCATCACCTCGATGAGGGTCATGTCCATGCCATCGCCATGGGCCCAGGCGATCATGTCGGCGATCTCGTCTTCGTTCACGCCCTTCAGCGCCACGGCGTTGATCTTGACCTTGATCCCGGCCTTGCGGGCCTTCTCGATGCCGTCGAGCACGACCTTGAGGTCGCCGCGCCGCGTCACGGCGCGGAACTTGTCCGGGTCGAGCGTGTCGAGAGACACGTTCACGCGCTTGATGCCGAGTTCGGCGAGTTCCGATGCGAAGCGACCGAGCTGCGTGCCGTTCGTCGTCATCGTCAGCTCTTCCAGGGCGCCGGTGCCCAGATGGCGCGACAGACGACGGAAGAGATGCATGATGTCGCGGCGAACGAGCGGCTCGCCGCCGGTGATCCTGAGCTTGCGCACGCCCCGGTCGATGAACACGCCACAGAGCCGGTCGAGTTCCTCTAGCGTGAGCAGATCACGCTTGGGCAGGAACGTCATGTCATCCGACATGCAATAGACGCATCGCAGGTCGCAGCGATCGGTCACGGAGATGCGAAGATAGGTGATAGCCCGCTGGAACGGGTCTATCAGGGGCGCTTGCGCTTTCGAAGCTACGGGTTCGGCATAGGCAACACCCATGGGAGACTCGTGGCTCTTGGCTGGGGAGATTTCTGAAGCGTGGTCGCGCGAGGAACCTAGCATCACTGGCATATGAGGCGTTGGTGGCCAGGGAGCAAGCGCATGCCGACGCATGCCCCGTACGCTCTACACATATATTGCATCCGAGACGGTTACAGGCATGAGAGTTCCAGTATGAGCCAGCATCACGCCGATCCCCTCCCCACCGGACAGCAGGTCGCCTCACCGGAGCGGTGGCCCACCGAGATCCGCCTGTCAGGCGACAAGCGGACGCTGAACGTTTCCTTCGAGGATGGCGGCAAGTTCGCGCTGCCAGCGGAATATCTGCGCGTCTCGAGCCCCTCGGCCGAGGTTCAGGGCCATTCCCCCGCCGAGCGCAAGGTCATCGGCGGAAAGCGCGACGTGGCGATCCTTTCGGTGGAGCCGGTGGGCAATTATGCGGTGAAGCTGACCTTCGACGACATGCACGATACCGGGCTGTTCGGCTGGGGCTATCTCTACGACCTCGGCCGTGAGTACCGGAACCGCTGGGCGAAGTACCTGTCCGAGCTCGAAGAGCGCGGCCTCGTGCGCGATGCCGCCCGGCGTCCGACCGCCAATCCGGCAAAGAGCGAGCCACCGAAGGGCGAGGGAAGCTGCGGAAGCGGGTGCGGATGTCACTGACCGCCACCGCGGACCCGAACGGTATCGCGACCCCGACTCCCGCCACCAGCCGCCGCATCCTGGCGCTGGCTTTGCCGATGACGCTCGCCAACGTCACCACCCCGCTCCTCGGTTTCGTCGGGGCGGCGGTGATCGGGCGCCTCGGCGATGCCGCTCTCCTCGGCGCCATGGCGCTGGGTGCAGTGGTGTTCGATGCGATCTTCTGGTCCTTCGGCTCGCTTCGCATGGCGACGGCGGGGCTCACGGCTCAGGCGGCAGGTGCCCGCGACTTGGCCGAGATCGACCGGATCCTGGCCCGCTCGCTTGCGGCCGGAATCCTGGTGGGGCTCGTCATCGTCGCCGCTCAGGTGCCGATCGCGACCGGGGCCTTCGCCCTCAGCGGCGCGAGCCCGGCAGTAATCGCGGGTCTCGCCACCTATTTCCACATCCGCATCTTCGCGGCCCCATTCACGCTGGCGAACTATGCCATCCTCGGCTCGGTGCTCGGTCGTGGGCGGACCGATCTCGGACTTCTGCTTCAGGTGGCGATCAACCTCGTCAACATCGTCCTGACCCTCTTCCTCGTGCTCTGGGCGGATCTCAGCGTCGCGGGAGCCGGCATGGCCACGCTCGTCGCCGAAGCCGCCGGAACCGGCATCGGGCTCGTCCTGCTGGCCCGGCTCGGCTCGCGTCCGTTCGCGGTACCGTTCGCCGTCATTCGCGATCCCCTGGCATTGGCGCGCATGCTCAGCGTCAATGCCGACGTCATGATCCGCACCCTGCTGCTGGTCGGTGCCATCGCCCTGTTTTCCGCGCTCGGTGCGCGCTCGGGCGACGTGATCCTGGCGGCGAATGCCGTCCTGTGGAATCTCTTCCTCATCGGAGGGTTTTTCCTCGACGGGT
This sequence comes from Methylobacterium sp. Leaf91, assembly GCF_001422815.1. Taxonomy (GTDB): domain Bacteria; phylum Pseudomonadota; class Alphaproteobacteria; order Rhizobiales; family Beijerinckiaceae; genus Methylobacterium. Next base: position 35,019 of record NZ_LMMP01000004.1, read on the forward strand.
TCGCCACCGCGGCCGAGACGCTGTGCGGGCAGGCGGTCGGCGCGCGTGACGAAGCCGGTTTCCGCCGCGCGGCCCGCCTTAGCGTAATCTGGTGCGTTGCCTTCGGCCTAGCGGTGGCGACACTGTTCCTGGCCTTCGGCGCAGCCTTCATCGATACGGTCACGACGAGCCCGGAGGTGCGCGAAACGGCGCGTGCGTATCTGGCCCCCGCCGCACTCGCTCCTCTCGTTGCCTCCGTGCCGTTCGCCTTCGATGGAATCTACATCGGCTCCACGTGGACACGGGCCATGCGCAATCTAATGATCGCGGCCACCGGCGTTTACGCCGTGGCGATCGGCATCGCTCACACCGCAGGCTTCGGGAATATGGGTCTGTGGCTCTCGTTCCTGATTCTGCTGGCGGCACGCGGCGCCAGTCAGGCTCTGGCCTATCCGGGGCTCGCCCGCCGGACCTTCGATAGTGCGCCTGCGGCAAGGGATGTGCGCGCGCCCTGATCGTCGGCGTCCGAGCCGGATTGCTGCCGTTCAGCTTTGATCGATACACTGATCACGTCTCACCTGCCGGGGATCGGCGCCGGTATCCATCCGCGCCGCCTCATCGGAGTCCTCCGTGCCCTATTCCACCCTCTCCGACGTCGCCCCCGCCATCGATACGTCGCCGCGCTTCGCCTCCTCGGTTCCCGACACCGTCATCGCGATCCCGGTTTATAACGAGGCCGAGCGGATCGAGGCCTGCCTCCGCGCCATCGACGCGCAGGAGGGCGTGCGTTCCGGCAGCCTCGGTCTTTATCTGTTCCTCAACAATTGCAGCGACGGCACGGATCGGATCGTTGCCGAACTCGTACAGGACATGTCGATCCCGGTCCGGGTCAGGATGGTGACCTTCGACGGTGCCCATGCCGGATGGGCGCGCCGCGCGGCCATGGAAGCCGCTGCCGAATGGATCGGCCCGGACGGCACCGCCGGAACGATCCTGACCTCGGATGCCGACAGCCGGGTGCCGTCGGATTGGGTTGCGCGCAACCTCGCAGCCTTGGATGCCGGGGCCGATGCCGTAGCGGGGCGCATCCAGATCGATGAGGACGAATGGGCGGCACTGCCCAAGTCGCTTCGTGCTCGGGGTAAGCTCGAAGATGCCTACAGCGATCTCCTGACCGAGTTGGAAGCACGGATCGACCACGATCCGCACGATCCCTGGCCGTGCCACCGGACGACGATCGGCGCCACGCTCGCCGTCCGCCTCTCAGCCTACCGTAAGGTGGGGGGCATGCCGATGATCGCCCTCGGCGAGGACGGCGCTTTCGTGGCAGCCCTGCTGCAGCACGGGCTGCGAGTGCGGCACGCCAAGGACGTGGTCGTCACCGTTTCCGGCCGCCTGGTCGGCCGCGCGCCCGGCGGCGTCGCCGATACGATACGCGCGCGCTGCGAGGTGCCTGACAGCCTCTGCGATGCACGTATGGAGGCGGTTCCCCGCGCTCTCTACCGCTATCTGTGGCGACGCCGCCTTCGTCGGCTCCACGCCTCGAGCGCCTTGGCGACCACCACGGCCTGGGCACGCAAACTGTCGATCCCCGAGGCGGATGCCGTGCGGATCGCCAAGCAGCCTCTCGTCGGACTCGCGGTCGCCGAGATCGAGCGTGTCAGCCCCAAACTGGTCTACCGCCCGCTCGGCCCTCGGCAACTGCCCCGCCATATCCGCCTGGCGACGGTCGTCCTTTCGTTCCTACGCGCTGCTTCGGCCCTTAACCGCAAACTGCCGCCCCCCGAACTGCCTGAAGTCAAGACACTGCCTGAAGCCAAGACAATGGCGGTCGATCCCGCCTCTCGCTGAGCCTCGCGCTTCGACAAAGACGACGCCTTCAGATCGGCTTGCCTGCGATCCCCAGGCCGACTTTCTCGCCTCTCACCGAAAGAATGCCTCGCTTCAGGATCGCGTCTTCGAGTTCGTCGAAGGCCTTCGTGAGATGGGTCTTGGCCGTCAGGATGGTCGTGGCGCGCGGACGAGGCTGCTCCATCATCAGGCCGACAAGGTCGTCCGTACTTTCCAGGACGATGCGGTGAAGCGAGTGGATCGTAGGGTCGGGTTCGATGAACCGCATCGCACTATCGGTCCACCGCCTCAACTCGCCAGATAAATCCTCACCCACGGAAGCATAAGCTTCGATCTTCATGCGAACGTTCACGAAACTCGTCGCGATGTCTTTGTGCAGCTGCGTCATGATAATAAGGTCGGTCGGGGTTGGACTTCATAGGCCGTGAGGATAGTCTCTGTTCGTCAACAAAATATGGCATGCAAAATCGTGCGCAAAGTCGCACCGATCAGCCATGATTGGTGCTGGCCAGATATCGCGCGGCGTTCATCCGAACCACACGTTGTGCCGTCGTGACGGAGAGGGCCTGGAAGGCCGCCGTCATGCCATGCATCACTTCGGGCGCCGTCGCGCGCTCCGATTGCGAGGTCGTGAACAGCTTGAGGATTTTCCAGCCGAGCCGTACGGAGCGGACGAGATGATGTCTCCGGCCAAGCCCCCCAGCCAGCGCATCCCATTGTTCACGGATTGGTCGCGCGTCCGTTAACGCCCCGCCGTCGCGAACCGACCATCCGGCATGGGATGAGCCGCAGCGGTATCGAAGATGCCTTAGAAAATTCCCGATGATGGGTGATTCCCGCCATCGGGCTGAAAAACCGACGCCAGCCCTGTCCGTCAGGGTAAGGCCGGGCGAACACCCTGGCTTCCTGTCGGTGCAACACATTGGAAGTATTCTGATATATGGTTTTTCTCAAGAACCAGCTTTGCTTCCGACGATCGCTGGGCTACGCGCTAGCGACAATGCGCAAGATCACTCACTCCGCACTGATTTCCGCCTCCCTGCTGGCCTTCGCGGCCCTGGGCACCGGCTTCGCCTCGGCCAAGGAGACGCCGATCGGCCCTCCCGTGCTCAAGGACGGGCTGGAAGTGACGGCGGTCTATCTTCAGCCGATCGAGATGTACCCGCCGGACATGATGCGCGCCGCCGCGCAATCCGACATCCACCTCGAAGCCGATATCCGCGCGGCCAAGGACAACCGTAACGGGTTCGCCGAGGGCGACTGGCTGCCCTCCCTCGACGTGAGCTTCGAACTGACGAAGCTGGAGGGCGAGGCCGCCACGGGTCCGAAGGTGAGCGGCTCGCTGATGCCGATGGTCGCCAATGACGGCCCGCATTACGGCGACAACGTCAAGCTGAGCGGCCCCGGCCGCTACCGGCTCAAGCTCACGGTGGCGCCTCCCGGCAAGAACCAGCATTTCGGCCGCCACGTGGACAAGGAGACGGGTGTCGCCGAATGGTTCAAGCCCTTCGACCTGATCCAGGACTTCACCTTCGCCGGCACCGGCAAGAAGGGCGCGTATTGAGCACCGTGATGCAGCACGTCCGCAGCCTTGCACTCGCCTGCACCTTCATGGCAGCCGGCATCGGCTTTGCATCGGCCAATGACATGCCGGTGATCAAGGTCGAGATGAAGGATGGCGTGATCATCCCCGAGATCATCGAGGTGCCGGCTAATACCCGCTTCAAGCTGGAGATCACCAATACCGGCACCTCGCCGGTGGAGTTCGAGAGCATGGAACTGAAGCGCGAGAAGGCACTGGCCGCCGGCTCGACCTCGGGAATCGTCTTCCGCACCCTCGACCCCGGCACCTACGACGTGTTCGACGACTTCCACCCGGAAGCCAAAGCCAAGCTGGTGGCGAAGTAGCCCGATGGCGGCGAGCGTCTCGACGGACCTGCGTGAAGCCTGGATCGACCAGCGCCTCGCGGAACTCGGCCATTGGCTCCAGCGCCACGGCGGGATCATCCGCAGCGTGCAATGGGCTGTGGTCGCGGTCTACCTCGTCCTCGTGGCCGTGCCGGCCTTCCTGCCCCTGCCGGACCGGACCGCCCATCTCTGGAACAACCTGACCGTCCTCGCGCAGTTCGCGTTCTGGGGCATCTGGTGGCCCTTCGTCCTCGTGAGCATGGTCCTCGTCGGCCGGGCCTGGTGCGGGGTGCTGTGCCCAGAGGGCACGCTCACGGAATTCGCCAGCCGCTGGAGCCTCGGCCGCGCGGTGCCGCGCTGGATCACCTGGGGCGGATGGCCCTTCATCGCGTTCGCCGGAACCACGGTCTACGGCCAGATGGTCAGCGTCTACGGCTACCCGAAGCCGGTGCTCGCCGTCCTCGGCGGCTCCACCGTGGCGGCGATCGCGGTGGGCCTCGTCTATGGCCGCAACAAGCGCGTCTGGTGCCGCTATCTCTGCCCCGTGAACGGGGTCTTCGCGGTGCTGGCCAAGCTCGCGCCAGTGAGCTTCCAGGTCGACCGCCCCGCCTGGGCCGCCTCCGACAAGCCGCAGGGCGCCGCCTTCAACTGCGCGCCCCTGGTGCCGGTGAAGACCATGCGCGGGGCCGGCTCCTGCCATATGTGCGGGCGCTGCAGCGGCTATCGCGGCGCGGTCCGCCTCGCCCGGCGCTCCCCCGCCTACGAGATCGTCCATGTGGCCGGCACCGAGCCGAGCCTCGAACAGACGGTCCTGATCCTGTTCGGCATGATGGGCCTCGCGGCCGGTGCCTTCCAATGGTCGTCGAGCCCCTGGTTCATCGACGCCAAGCAATGGCTCGCCACCTGGTTCATCGAACACGGGATGGTCTGGCCGCTCGAGACCACCCTGCCGTGGTTCGTGCTCACCAACTACCCCGAGCACAACGACGTCATGACCCTGCTCGATGGCGGCCTGCTGCTGGCCTATATCGGCGCCGCGACGATCATCCTGGGGGTGGGCCTCTCCGCCCTCGTGGCCCTCGGCACGCGCTTTCTCGGCCCCTGGTCGTCGTCGCGTTTCCACCACCTGACGCAGACGCTGATCCCCATCGCGGGATGTGGCGTTTTCCTCGGCCTCTCGGCCCTCACCGTCACCTTCCTGCGCGGGGAGGGGCTCCCGCTTCCCTACGTCGCCGAGATGCGGGCCGGGCTGCTCATCGGCGCGAGCCTGTGGAGTGCGTGGCTCGCCTGGCAGGTGGCGGGGCTCACCACCGGCGGATGGCGCCGGGCGGGCGCGACGGCCTGCATCGCCGCCGCCGCCACCCTGTCGGTTTCCGGCTGGGTGCTTCTGTTCTGGATCTGGTAGGGCGCTCACACAGCCCGCCCGCGACATCGAAGGAAATCTCCGCATGATCGGAGCATTCGTCATCGCCTTCCGCGAGGTCATCGAGGCCGGCCTCATCGTCGGCATCGTGCTGGCGGCCACGCGCGGCATCGCCGGACGCGGCCGCTGGATCGGCCTCGGCGTGGTCGGCGGGCTTGCCGGCGCCTGCCTCGTGGCGCTCTTCGCCGAAGGGATCTCCGACGCGTTCGAGGGCGCGGGCCAGGACATCCTCAACGCGGCGGTCCTCGCCACTGCCGTCGTCATGCTGATCTGGCACAACACCTGGATGAGCCGCCACGGGCGCGAGCTCGCGGGCGAATTGAAGGCCGCCGGAGAATCCGTGCGCAGGGGCGAGACCACATCCGCCGCCTTGGCCTTCGTCGTCGGCGCGGCGATCCTGCGCGAGGGCGCAGAGCTCGTCCTCTTCCTCTACGGCCTCGTCGCCTCGGGCACGTCCGGCCCCGATCTGCAGATCGGGGCGCTGGCCGGAGTCGGCGCGGGCATCCTGATCTCGGCGGTGAGCTATTTCGGCTTGGCCGCGATCCCGACCCGCTACGTCTTCTCGGTCACCAGCGCGCTCATCATCTTCCTCGCCGCCGGCCTCGCCGCGCAGGCGGCGCAGTTCCTCACCAATGCCGGGCTCATCACCGTGCTCGACCGGCCGCTCTGGAACACCGCCGACATCCTGTCCGAGGGCAGCCTGGCCGGCCGCGTGCTCCACGCCCTCGTCGGTTATACCGACCGCCCGACGGGGCTGCAGGTCATCGTCTATCTTGGCACGATCCTGGTCATGGTCGCCCTTATGCAATGGTCGTCGGCCGACAAGAGGCGCACCCTGCGGACGGCGTGAACCGGAGAGGCGGACCATGCATGTGAACCACGATTCGGCCGCACCGGCGGCGGCCCCGATCTCCTTCAACGAGTTCCTGGCCGTCGATATCCGGATCGGCACGGTGGTCTCCGCCGAGCCTTTCCCGCAAGCGCGCAAGCCCGCGCTCAAGCTCGTCATCGATTTCGGGCCGACCGTCGGCGCCAAGCGTTCCAGCGCCCAGATCACCGAGCATTACCGGTCGGAGGATCTGGTCGGCCGCCAGGTCGCCGCGGTGGTGAACTTCCCCCCGCGCCAGATCGGCAAGTTCCTCTCGGAGGTCCTGACCCTGGGCTTTGCCGACACGAACGGCGCCGTCGTCCTGTTCCGCCCCGACCATGCCGTGCCGGACGGAAGCCGCCTGTTCTGAAGATCGCTTCAGCGCCGCGAGGCCGCCCCGGCGAACCAGACGTCGAGGCGCGAGGCGAGCGCTGCGGGGTCGCCGCTGAGCACCAGGATCTTCTGTCGCGCCGTATCCCCGGTGACGATGCGGATGTCGGACCGGCGCAGGTGCAGGGCCTCGGCGAGGGCGGCGATCAGCGCCGTGTTGGCGGCCCCCTCCACCGGAGGTGCGGCGACCCTCATCTGGACCCAGACGCGCCCGTCGGCGCCCTCCACGAGGCCGTCGAGGCCGGTCCGGCTCGCGCGCGGCGTCAGGCGCACGGCGAGCCGAACGCCCTCCTGCGTGGCAGTATAGGGGCGGTTTTCCGTCGAAGGCGTCATGATTCCCTATCCGTGCATGGGCCGGGCCGGATTCCCGCGAACCCGGTGGATGTCCGCGAGGCCCTCGCGGCGATGCGGTGTGATCGGCATTTCGCTGCAGAGGCCACGCCCGCGCCGGTCAAACGCGGGTCATCGACACGCATTTTATATCCGCAGGGCTGTCCCGGCAGCCGTGTTGCATTAAGCTCCGCCGCATCGTCACTGGAATGCGTTCATGTCCGATCTCCGCCTGCGCCGCAGCGTCCTCTACATGCCCGGCTCGAACCAGAGAGCCCTCGACAAGGCGAAGACCCTACAGGCCGATGCCCTGATCCTGGATCTCGAAGACGCGGTGGGACCGGACGAGAAGGTGCTGGCCCGCGAGCAGGTCTGCGCGGCGGTGAAGGGCGGCGGATACGGCGACCGCGAGCTCGTGATCCGCGTCAACGCTCCGCAGACCCCCTGGGGCGAAGCCGACCTGAAGGCGGCGATCGAAGCCCGTCCCGACGCCATCCTGATGCCGAAAGTGTCCTCGCCCGCGGTGCTGGAGAGCATCGCCAACCATCTCGAAGCCCTCGACGCGCCCGAGAGCATCGACGTCTGGGCCATGATCGAGACCCCGGCGGCGATCCTCAACATCCAGGACATCGCCAAGGCCCGGCGCGACCGGCGCACCCGGCTCACCTGCTTCGTTCTCGGGACCAACGATCTCGCCAAGGACACCTGGGCGCAGCTCGTGCCCGGCCGGGTGCCGATGCTGCCCTGGATGATGTTCACCCTGGCCGCCGCCCGCGCGGAAGGCCTCACCATCCTCGACGGTGTATGGAACGATATCGGCGACATCGAAGGGTGTCGCACCGAGTGCCGGCAGGCACGCGACCTCGGCTTCGACGGCAAGACGCTGATCCATCCCAACCAGCTCGAGCCAGCCAACACCTCCTTCGCCCCCACCGAGGAAGAGGTGCGCCGCGCCACCCTGGTGATCGAGGCCTTCGACAAGCCCGAGAACGCCAAGCGCGGGGCCATCAAGGTCGAGGGCCGCATGTACGAGCGCCAGCACATCAGCATGGCCCGCCGCGCGGTGAACTGGTCGGAATCCATTGCGGCCAGGGGATATTGAGGTCGGGCCTGCGTCGCGAAGGCTCGGCCGGGCGGGGAACAAGGCGTGGTGAAGCGGGCTTTCCCGCTCATCCCGCCTCACCCCGGTCCTTCGCCGTCGCGCTACCGAACACGGATGGTTCGGGCAGATCGGGTGAGGTCAGCACCGGAGGGCGTCACCGCCTTCCACCGACGTCTCTCCCCAAGGATGCTTCCGCCTCATGAGCCCGATCCTCGAACCCTTCACCCTCGGCGACCTCACCCTCAAGAACCGCGTCGTCATGGCTCCGTTGACCCGGAGCCGGTCCTCCGACGAGGGCATCCCCCCGGATTTCGCGGTGGATTACTATGCCCAGCGCGCCAATGCCGGCCTCATCATCTCGGAGGCGACCAACATCTCGCCCCAGGCGGTCGGCTACGCGCTGACACCGGGCATCTGGACCGATGCGCAGGTGGAGGGATGGAAGCCGGTCACCGCGGCGGTTCACGCCAATGACGGGCGAATCTTCCTGCAGCTCTGGCATACGGGCCGCATCTCGCATCCCGACGTGCAGCCGAACGGCCAGTCGCCGGTGGCGCCCTCGGCCCTGAAGCCCGAGGGCATGGCCTTCACCAAATCCGGCATGAAGCCGCATGAGACGCCCCGCGCCCTGGAGACGGACGAGATCCCGGGCATCGTCGAGGATTACCGCAGGGCCGCCGAGAACGCGAAGCGTGCCGGGTTCGACGGCGTCGAGATCCATTCGGCCAACAATTACCTGCTCGAACAGTTCGTCCGTGATTCCACGAACCGGCGGACCGACCTTTATGGCGGCTCGATCGAGAACCGCCTGCGTTTCCCCCTCGCCGTGGTGAAGGCAGTCACGGACGTCTGGGGTAGCAAGCGCGTCGGAATCCGCTTGTCGCCCGCCACCACGGAGCCCGGCAAGACGCCGCTGGACAGCGATCCGAAGGCGACCTTCGGCGCCTACATCGATGCCCTGAACGGGTTCGACCTGCTCTACGTCCACACGATCGAGGGCGTGACCCAGCAGACCCGCGACGTGCCGGACGAGGTGGATTTCGGCCAGATCCGCGAGCGTTTCCAGGGGGCCTATATCGGCAACAACCAGTACACGCTCGAACTCGCCGAGAAGGACCTCGCCGAGGGGAGGGCGGACCTGTTCAGCTTCGGCCGGCCCTATATCGCCAATCCCGATCTCGTGGAGCGGCTCCGCACCGGCGCACCGCTCGCCGAGGCTCCCAAAGCCTACTGGTATGGCGGGGGAGCCAACGGCTATTCCGATTGGCCGGGCATGAACGGCCCCGTCGCGTTCCGGCGCTGAGGCTTTGTCCTGAAAGGCGGGCCTCAGCCCTTCGGTGAGGGCGGGGGCTCGCTGGCCTTGGCCTCGACCTGCGCGCCATCGGCGTTGGCCGGTTGGGGCACGGACACTTCCGGGTAGCGCTTACGATACTCTTTGAGGAAAGCCTGCAGCGTATCCGCTTTGGTGGCTTTCTGCGCGATATCCCGGAAGGCTTGGCTCCGCACGGCATTCGGCTGGGTGAGCAGGGCGAAGGTGCGCGCGTCCATGCTGTCGGCCATGGGGCCGGCGAATTTCGCCCGCAGGCGCTCGAGCCCGAGCACCTCGTTCGACAAGCCGTAGGCAATGGCGGCGCGGATGATGTCGGAGCGCATGGCATCGTCGAGAGGTTTGCGCATGCGCCATGCCTCGCCGACCATGGCCTCATGCGCCTCGCCGGCCTCGCGCCAGCGGCGACCAACCCAGAGAATGTCGGCACGCAGCCGGTCCGCGTCGGGGCCTGACTCCGCTTCGATGGTCTCCAAAGCCAGATCCGTGCGTGACAGGTCGGACAGGGCGCGGGCGCGGATGAGGGCGCGGGCGCGGCGCAGATCCTCGGGAAGTTCGGGCTGGTATGTGGCGTCGATGACCTGAAGCGCCTGAAGGGGCTTCTCGTCCATCATCCTGATGGTCGCCAGCCGCGCAGCGACACTGGCGCGGGCCGGCCCGGACAGCCGGTGATCGACCTGATGTTGGAGAAGTTCACCGGCTGAATCGAGGAGATCGAGTTCGACCAGCTTGTCCGCGAGGCGGCGCACGATCTCGTCGCCACGGCGGCCGATCGGGGCGAAATCCTTGAAGTCGAAATACAGCGCCAGCGCCTCCACGCCGGACATCTTCGCGCCCTTCTCGGTCAGGAATAGGTCATCGAACAATTCCTGAGCGCTGTCGTGGAGTTCGCGGCTGATCGGTGATCCCGGCGCCAGCGCATCCGCCTTGCGTGACGCGGCAAAGGCCTGCCGCCAGCGCCCGGCTTCCATGTTGAGCTTGGCGAGCGCTGCGATCGTCCTCTGCTCGATCTCGTCGCCATGCCAGGTGAGGAGGAGGGTTTCCAGCCGCTCGATCGCCTCAGCCACCGGCATCTTGTCGAGGGCATGGGCCAGGATCGCGGCGCGAAGGGTCGCCACCGCCGCGATGGGCCGGTCCGCCGTATCCGAGAGCCGCGTGTAGGTGTCGAGGGCAGCACTGGTCTGACCCGTCACCTCGTCGATGCGTGCGCGCAGGAAGGCGAGCCTGTCGGTGACGGAGCGATCCGCCGCGCGCGCCAGCGCCGTCGTGATCTGCCGACCCGCAGCGGCCCAATCGCCGTTCTCGATGGCAGCCTCCGCTGCCGCCGCGCGAAGCAGTCCCTGCAAGTCGTCGGGATAGCGCTCGATGATGCCGGCCGTATCGCGAAAGGCTGTATCGGCGGCCGGCCAACGACCCGCCATCGCATCGAGGTAGCCTTTCCAAAGCCGTGCTTCCGGGTCCGCCCGGAGGAACTCGTTCTCCAGCGCCTTTCGCGCATCGGCGTAGCGCGCCATCTGGATGTTTGCCACGGCGGTGAGGATGGCGAGTTCGCGTTGTCCGGCCAGAACCGGATCTTCGCTGGCCGCCACCTGAAGGACACCGAGGGCTTCCACGTCGAGCCCGTTGGCGAGCATACCCCTCGCGAGGATCAGTCGCAGCGGTCCACGCGCCGGCCGTGGGGCATCCACCACGTCGTTCAGTTGCTGGCGCAGGTTCTCGCCGATATTGCCGCTCCTCGCCGCATCCCAGGGCGTGCGCTCTATGGCGAGATCGCTCACGGCAGTGAGGGCCGGCTCGGCAGGACGCGCGACGCCGGAAACCGACATGCCGCCCTCGCGGCCGATCACGACGCCGTCCATATCCGGCCGCACCAGCAGGTCATCGGCTTTCGCAAGGACGGCGACGCCCTGACGACTGGGCAGCAGCTCGAAATCCACGAACGCCTGGCGTTTGGGGATCCCGGCGGGCTTGGGCCCATAACCGGTCACGACACCGATCCGCTCGCCGTTCCGCTCGATCCATGTCGCTCCGCCCGGATGCGGCAGGCGTATACCGATGCCGATCCGGCCACTGACTTCCGGGTTGCGGATCGCCGAAAGCGGTTCGCTGGCCGACAGATTCTCACCGGCGACCAGTTCCCACCCGGTCGGTGCGTCGGCATCGCCAATCGGCACGAGATCGAGAAGGCGCTCGCGGGGAACCCTGAAACTGAGAACGATGAAGGCACCCTGCCGCCGGGGCTGGCTGACGGTCTCGAAGACCGAATCGCCAGCGGGCACGACGACGGTTTCGGCGGTCTCGAAGACGAGGGTAGCGATGCCCGCGCGTTCGAACAAAGCCGCCGCCGGCTGTCGGCTGAACGGGAAGGCGAGGCCTGGGCCGGCTGGCCGCAGGATGATGGTTTTCTGCGGGGCCGTCACCTGCGGGGCAACCGCCTGCTTCTGCATCGTTGCGGTGAGCGGCGAGGCGGGTTTCGACGCAGGTTCGGCCTTCGCATCCGCGGCCTTGCCGTCGGTGGAGGACTTACTGTCAGGGGAGGGTTTGCCATCGACGGGCGCGGCCCTGGCGTCCGATGGCACAGCTTTGCGGAGGATATCCAGCGTGACGCCGTCATCGTCCCGTCCGGTCCGGATCTCGTATTCTGCGGCGGGACTCACCATGAGACGGGCGCCGTCCGCGTCGTTCTCGACCGTCAGAGTCTCGATGGCAGGCTTCGTCCGTCCGCGGGGAGCGCCGTCGTCGATGCGCCAGGCACCGGGAATCGTCAGCCGCGTTCCCGATCCGGTCTCGTCGAAGCGAGCGACCGTATCTGGCGGGAGCCGTAAGCTGAGGCGCGTCAGCGTTGGGAGACGCGAGAGTTCGAGGGCGAGTCGCCTCGGTTGCACGATGGGCGTGGCCGCCTTCATGGCGGCTTCTGCCAATTGTGCCCGACGGACGAGGTCGGCCACGATCTCCGGTGGCAGGGGAGGGGGAAGCCCGGACCAATCCTCAGGTAGTAGATCGATGAAGACGTGCTCGCCCGCCGCCTGGACGTTGAGGCGATACGGCTTCTGCAAGGCGATACGCATGCCGGTCCCGTCAGGGTCCCGCCGCACCATCGAGACGAATTCGGGAATATCGCTGACGATCTTTTCCGGCGCGGGAGTGGTGGGCTCGCCGAAATTCACCAGGAGGACGAGGCCGGACATCCTGGCCTTCACCGGAACCGCCGAATTGAAGGTCATGGCGATTCGGGCGTAGCGCCCGACCTGATTAGCCTTCACCGTCAGGAGCCGCGCGGCTTCCGCCTCGCTGGCCCAGACGAACGTCCCCGCCACGATCGAGGTCGCCATGAAGCCGGCCATGAGGTGGCGTCGACGTCTCGCGATTCCGGCCCCCATTCCCATTGCAGTTTACGCCACACCCGGTTGCGCGGAGAGCCGAAGACAAGCCGCCGCGAAACGATACACCGTCGGCGACTCTCCCCCTTCGAGGCTAACGCCCGCCTAACGGGCGCCTGGCGCGCTGTCTCAAAACTGCGCGTCGCTCGAGCGATACTGGCGCGTTCATTCTTCCGAAGCGCGATATCGTCGGATCCGCGCTATCTCGCCCTCCGAACAAACAAAAAGCCCCACTCGGCTTTCGCCAAGCAGGGCAGTGTTCAGAAGGACATTCCTTGGGAGGAATGACCCTTCATATCATGTGAGATCCCACATTTACCACATCGACCCCAAACATCTCCCCGGCTTTCGAGGCTGGGCTACCCTGACGCTCGAGCATATGTCGGCGTTGCCCAGGGCGGACGGGACAGATCCGGTCGATGATGGACGTTACAGACCGCCGTTTCCGCCGCTGCCACCGCCAGCGCTTCCGCCCCCGGACCGGCGTGAAGGCTGGCTGGAATTGCCGCCCGCCGCCGAGCTGTCGCGACCGCTGCGGCCACCAGTATTGTTCGACATGCTGGGGGTGCCAAGGCCGCGCTTCGAGTAGCGCGAGCGCGCATCGGCGGACGTCGTCATCTGGGCGAGCGCGAGAGAAGAAACGGCGAGCGCACAGAATGTGATGGCTAAGGTCTTCATAGGTGCTCCTGCGAATGCCCGGAGGTAACGCGGGAGCGACCGGAAATATCCATACTGGACAATGGAGATCGCGATAGTAAAAGCCCCGCCCGGCATAGGCCAGACGGGGCGAAGTCGTCATATCCCCCTCGGGGCCGAGGGTATGGGTTAGACGCTTCACGGCACCGGAATCATCCCGGAAAGACGGCGACTGCGCAGATGTCGCACCTCCCCGGCGCGTTACCGCCCTAGATGACGCAGGCTATCGATGGGTTCGGTAACCGATGTGGTATTTGTACGGCCTCGTACTGCTCGCCGGCGTCGCGAACGCTGTGCAGGCGGGACAGAACGGTGCATTGGCGAAAAGCTTCGGCGGCTCGCTGAGTGCGGGCCTCGTCGTGGCAGCGGGAACGGCCACTTGCGTGCTTCTCGTAGGGCTTGCATCGGGCAAGCTCACGCTGCCGACCACGGCTCAGGTCCTCGAGGCCCCCTGGTGGGCATGGTTCGGCGGAGTGCTGGGCGGCGGCATCGTTGTCGCGCAGCTTATGGTGGCGCGTCAGATCGGGGCGGCTCCCTTCCTCGGCATGCTCGTGACGGCGGGCGTCGTCGCTTCGATCATGCTCGATCATTTCGGATGGGTCGGCTTCGAACGCCATCCGGCGACCCTGTGGCGCATCGTCGGCGGCCTACTGATGATCGGAGGCGTAGCCCTGGTGGCAAGCTCCTAGCCCATCGGGCCGAACCCTTACAGCGCCGCCCGTCTCCCGCCGGGCCGGTCACTCTCACATTTCGTCCTCAGGAACACCGATGCACCGCTACTTTCCCGTTCTGATCGCCGTCTTCGCCCTACTTGCGGCAGGAATTCTATATGCGTTCGTCCGAAACGGAGACACGGCACATACCGCGCCCGTCCAGCAGACGGCGCCTCGCTAATGCGTCGCCTCATGCCCATGGTGCTGCTGGGTCTGGCTGCGATCCTTGCGGTGATCTGGGTCGGCGTTTGGAATTTCGAATCGCTTCGCACGGAAAGGGCCGAGAATGGCGGAGCCCCCGCCGTTCCCGCCTGCGATCCGGACAACAAGGTCGGCAAGGCAATCCTGCCGAACTGCCCGGATGCGTCGATCAGGGCGACGTCCAAACCCTGACACGTATGCCGACGGCCGAATTTTGACCCATCCGGGACCGACGACGGTCCCGGATCGACGGTCTGTACAAGCGGATCGGGCTGATACCCGATCCGGTCACTGCTTCACGACGAGGCCCGGAAGGGTTTTGCCGTTCGCGCCGAAATTCTCCAGCGCCTTGGCGCAGTTGGCCGGAACGTCCTGCGAATAGACGTCGGCATAGGCCTTCACGCGCAGAATGAGTTCGCCGCCCGCCAAGGCATCGGGCTCGAGACCGAGGCTCCGCACCACCGTCTTGAAGGTCTCGTAATTCGGTTTCGCTTCGGGGCAGGACGCCGAGACGAACTGCAACAGCCCAGCGAGCTTGGCGGCGGTGTTCTTCTGGCGCTCTTCCTTGGTGTCCGGGGGCGCTGGCGCATCCGGGGCGGGCTGTGCGGCGAGCGGGAGCGTCAGGCTTCCGAACAGGAGCGAGGCGAGCAAGATCTGCTTCATGGGTGGCGTTTTCCTACCTGTCTGTCGCATCGCCTGACTGTTTGCCGTCAGTGCGAGAGCGCGCTGGCCCGGGCGAGGGCGGCACCGAAGCCGTTGAGCGGCACGGTGATCGTCGTGGGTTCGGTGGCGTCCTGCTTCGGTGCGAGAATGAGCAGGTTCTTCGCGGTCTTCATCGTGTCGGTGGCGAGGGTGGGCAGGCTCACCGGGACGAGGCACCCTTCGGAACTGCAGGTGTAATAGGGGGCGCCCTTGCCTAGGACCGCCTCGTCGATCTTGAAACTCAACCCCGCCTCGATCTGGAACCCGAACGGCATCAGGATCAGTCCATCGGTGCGGTCGTTCGCCGGCGGCTTGAGCTCGATGGCGAATTCGCGGCGATTGTCGCGCTTCGATCCCTGGGCCTGGACCACCGAGCAGATCGTCGCCTGATTCTCGCGGGAACAATTGATGCTCCAATCGCCGTAGCTCTCGCTCAGCGCGCTGGCTCCTTCCGGCCACGTCGCCTTGGCGGGGGCGATGGGCGCAGGCGCGGCTGGGGCGGCAGCGGCCGGTTTCGGTGCGGGCTTGGGTTTCGGCTTGGGTTTGGGCTTCGGCGACGATTCGGCGGCCGGTGCGTCCTGCTCCGGCGCGGCCTCCTGGGCGTAAGCGGCGTTCCAGGCATCCCCGATCGCGGCAAGCGAGATCACGCCGACCAGGGGTAAAACATGTCTCCAACGCATCAAGCGGGCATCCGGCGTTCGAACGAAGTCACGCCTGCCGCCTAGCCCTCCCTGCCTCCGAGCGCAATGCACCGGTTGGCATCGCGATTTGTCGCCCACCGGCAATCCGACCCGTTCGCCTTGCCTGATCTACCCGCCGGGTTCAACGCCGCTTGTCCTGGCCGGTGCCCTGGTCGATGGCCGGCAATTCGTTGGGGCCAAGGCCCATGACGACGGGCTGCTGCGTCGGTGTCTGGCCACGCGCGCGGTTGGCCAGGGCCACGGTCAGCTTCTCGGCGGGCTCCGATTGCATCAGGGCCAGGACGTCGGCCATCTTACGCGGGTTCATCGCCAGGACGATGGGCACCAGCACGTCGAGGGCAAGACGGTCGAAGACGCGGGCGGCATCCTTCGGCTTCATCGTCTCGTACATCGTGACGATGTTCTTCAGGGCCGCCCTCTCGGCCTCGGCCTGTTGGGCGCCGGCCCCGTCTGGCCTCTCTTCGTTGCGTTTGAGATCCTTCACGCTCTCTTCGAGCTTGCGTTCGGCGGTGCCGAGCATCTGCTCACGCAGGCTCAGGGTCTCGTCACGCTGCTTGAGCGCGTCGCGCCGGGCAGACAATTTTTCGAGGATGGCGCGCTCGCTGGCCGGCATCGGCTCCGCGGGCGGCGGTGGCCGTGGAGCAGGCGGCTCCGGCTCGGCCGCCGGCTTCTCCGGCTCTTTCGGTGTGACCGAACCCGTGGTCTGCGGGTCGGCGAGTTCGTAATTGGTCCGCGCCTTGGCGAGGACCCTGGCGAAGTCTGGAAGCTGCCCACCGGCCGAGGCCGCGCTCGGCCCCATATCGTCAACGACGATGGCGCCGAGCTTGAGCACGAGCAGTCCGACGGCCGCCATCGTCACCGCATCGATGAGGCGCAGCTTGTAGGGCCGAACCTGGCCGGGACCTTTACGGCCCGGCCGCAGCTTTCCGAGGTGGTTCTGCCCCGCGCGGACGAGGAAGCCGGATTTCTTCATGCGGCGCGGCTCCGCAGGCGTCCAAGGGCGCGCTCGGACATGGCGAGCGCGGCGGCGGCGGCGGCTCCGAGACGCTCACCGTTAGGGCTCGATGCTGCGACCGGCGCCTGCTCGGGCTGGGTCCGGCTGGCGCGGAGTTCCGTCGGGCGGATGTCGGAGGGGCGGATTTCGACGGGCGGCACCGCGGCTAACTGCGACGGCTGGGAATGCGCGACGATGGCCGAGATGCGGGCGATCACGGTCTGGCCGGCCTGGACATGGGCGGAGAGATCGGCGGCATAGCGCTCCGCCGTGCCGAGACGGTCGGCCAGGGTGCGGTCGCATTCGTCGAGGGTGGCGCGCAGGCCGATGATCGCCCGCTCGGCGGTGGAACTCGCCACCACGAGATCGCCGATCGTCTGGCGCAGGGCCGCTTCATCGGCCTTCATCCGGGTGATGCGCCGGCTCAAGCTCACCGACGAAACGATGCTGGCGACGAGCAGCACGGCAACGAGGATGTCGGCTGCGAGGGTGACGAGGAGGCTCATGGCGCGGTCACCCGTCGTTGCGGTTGTTGATGGAAGCCTCGAAGGCCTGGAACGTGGTGCGCGAGCGCCGCAGCGGCCGCGTGAGCTGTACCGAGATGTTGTCGTCGACCCGGCCGATGCGCCCCTGCGTCAGGGCCCAGTCGCCACAGCGCACGGAGATCAGGTCCGTGGGCTTGGTATCGAACATGAGCGTGTCGCCGACCTTGAGCGACAGCACCTTCTTCAGCGGCAGCATCATCTCGTGGAGGACCGCATCCATCGTCGCGTCGGCCTGCCAGATCTCGGTGGCGAGGTGGCTCTCCCAGACATGATCGCGGCCGAGCTTCTCGCCCATGAAGCTCTGCATGAGCAGTTCACGGATGGGCTCGATCGTGGCGTAGGGGAACAGGATCTGGAGCTGGCCGCCGCGGCCGTCCATGTCGAGCTTCAGGGTGATCAGGATGGCGGCATTGGCCGGCCGGGTGATCGTGGCGAAACGCGGGTTGGTCTCGATCCGGTCGATGCCGAAGCGCACCGGCGAGAGGGGCTGGAACGAGAGTTCGAGATCGCTGAGGATGATCTCCACGAGGCGCCGCACCAGCTGCATCTCGATGGTCGTGAACGGACGCCCGTCGAGCCGGGTCGCCGAGCCGCCGCGCTTGCCGCCCAGCAGCAGGTCGAGGGTCGAGTAGGCGAGGTTCGATTCCACCGTGACGAGGCCGGAATTCTCCCAGGCATCGGCCCGGAAGACCCCGAGCAGTGTCGGCAGCGGAATGGCGTTGAGATAATCGCCGAAGCGGACAGAGGTGATGTTGTCGAGGGTCACCTCGACGTTGTCCTGGAAGAAGTTGCGCAGGCTGGTCGACAACAACCGGATCATCCGGTCGAAGACGATTTCCAGCATCGGCAGGCGTTCGTACTGGACGACGCCCGAATCCACGATGGCGCGGACACCACCGGCGCCCGAGGCCGACAATTCGCGCAAGGAGAAGCCGAGGACGCCGTCGATCTCGTCCTGGTTCAGGATGCGGTCGTTGCCGGCGAGTTCGGGGAGATTGTCGGTCTCCCCGTCCTCGATCATCGTCGCCCATTCGGCGGCGACGTCGCTGGCATGCGTGCTCGTGCCCTGCTCGGCGAGAGCGGCGCCCCACTCGTCGGCGAGCGAGGTTTCGCCGCCTTCGGCGTTCTGCGCGATCAGGGCGGCTGCCCAATCGTCCTCTTCGAGCTCGTCTTCGGGACCTGCCATGACCGTCTCGATACCGGTTGAGGGGAATTACTGGACGATCACGTCCTTGAAGAGCACGGCCTCGGCCCGTGCCGGATGGATCGCGACATTGACGCGCCGCAGCAGTTCCTCGCGGAGCCGGTAGAGGCCGGCCGAGCCGGCGAGATCGCTGGCGCGCAGCTCACGCATGTAGACTTGGAACGTGTCCTCGATGCGCGGCATCAGCGGCTTGACCTCATTCTCTACCTTGGCGTCCTTCAGTTCGAGGGACACTTTGACCTTGGCGACGCGCGGCTTTTCCTGGCCGGGGTCGTTGGCGAGGTTGATCGTCATCTCGCGCACGTCGAGGAAGACGAGGGGCTTCTTCACCTCGACGGCGGCGTGATCGTCGCCGCCCTTCTTCTTCATCATAAAATATCCACCACCACCGCCGGCCAGCAGCAGCACGGCCGCACCGATGATGATGATCTTCTTCTTTCCACCCTTCGGGGCTTCGCCTTCGGCGTCTTCCCCGTCGGCGGAAGGGGTCTTCGTCGGCTTCTTCGCCATGGCGCGCCCCCTTCGGATCTCGTCTCAGGGTGCGTTCGGCGATGTGTGCCCGCGACCCCTTGCAGGGATATATCTGTGGCTACGGTTAACACCTCGTTAAGGAGGCAAATTCTGCCGGGCGGTTCTTGCCGTGGGGAGAGGAAGATCAGCGAACGGGAGCAAGCCAGACTCGCACCAAGCATCTAAAACTGTTCATCAAATCCATTTTTCGGCGGATGGCATGGGCTGTGCGGACATGATTAACGTCGCCGCAGCCCAAGGCCTTTCGATCCATGCAGAACGCGCTGTTTGTCGGAGTCTCCAGTCAGGTCGCCCTGCAGCGTGAACTCGACGTGATCGCCAACAACATGGCGAACGTCTCCACCACGGGCTTCAAGGGCCGCAGCTCACGGTTCCAGGAATACCTGATGCCGGTGGCGAGCGCCGACTCGTTCCAGCGGCAGGATCGGCGCGTCTCCTACGTCATCGATCAGGGCACGGCCCTCGACCTCGCCCAGGGGCCGATCGAGCAGACCGGCAATCCTCTGCATGTGGCCGTGCGCGGCGAGGCGTTCCTCGTGGTCCGCACTCCGACCGGCGACCGCTACACCCGCAACGGTGCGTTCGAGACCGACCCTCAGGGCAACCTCGTCACCAGCGACGGCTATGCCGTCCAGGGCGAGGGTGGGCCGATCCAGATCAACCCCCAGGAAACCGGCATCGCCATCGGTCCGGACGGAACGGTCTCCACCAATCTCGGCATCCGTGGTCGCGTGCGGATGGTGACCTTCCCCAACCCGCAGGCCCTCACCAACGAAGGCGCCAACCTCTACTCGTCCCAGGCGGCCCCGGTGGCCGCCGGCGTGAACGGCCGCCTCGAATCGGGTGCCCTCGAACGCTCCAACGTCAAGCCCGTCATCGAGATGACCCGGCTGATGGACGTGAACCGCACCTACACCATGGTCTCGGGCGTGATTTCGCGCCTGGACGAATTGCGGGGCACGGCGATCCGCCGCCTTGCCGACGTCGCGTAAGGAACCCAGGCGATGCGCGCCCTCTACGCTGCCGCCACAGGCATGGCGGCCCAGGAACTCAACGTCCAGGTCATCTCGAACAACATCGCGAACCTGCGGACCACCGGCTACAAGCGCCAGACCGCCCATTTCCAGGATCTGCTCTACCAGAACCTGCGCCGGGCCGGTTCGTCGACCTCGGACCAGAATACCCAGCTTCCCGCCGGCCTCGCCATCGGCTCGGGCGTTAAGACGACCTCCACCGCCCGGACGATGTCGCAGGGTCCGCTGGCATCCACGGAGAAGGAATACGACGTCGCCATCCGCGGCGAGGGTCTGTTCCGGGTCACGATGCCCGATGGCCGCATCGCCTTCACCCGCGACGGCTCGTTCGACCTCTCCGCACAGGGACAGCTGGTGACCCGCGACGGCTACCTCGTCGATCCGGGCATCACCGTCCCCAACAATGCGACCAGCGTGACGATCAGCGCGCAGGGTTCGATCCAGGCCACGGTGCCGGGTCAGACCGCGCCGCAGAATCTCGGCCAGTTCCAGCTCTCCCGCTTCGTCAACAAGGTCGGTCTCGAATCCATCGGCGACAACCTGTTCGTCGAAACCGCCGCATCCGGCCCCCCCATCAACGGCCTGCCGGGCGCCGAGGGCTTCGGCAACCTGCAGCAGAGCTACCTCGAAGAGGCGAACGTGAACGCCGTCAACGAGATCTCGTCCCTGATCGCCGCGCAGCGCGCCTACGAGATGAACTCGAAGGTCGTCACGGCGGCCGACCAGATGCTCTCGACAACGTCGCAGATGTTCCGCGCCTGACGGTGCGGGCGCCTCACTCCCCTGACGTCCCGGCCTCGTCCTTCCATTTTACCCCGCCTCCGAAAGCGTCATGCCATGTACGCCCTGAGACAGATCCCCGCCGCCGAGTCACGGCGCGCCGCCACGCTCACCCCCGGCATCGTGGTGCGC
This sequence comes from Methylobacterium sp. Leaf91, assembly GCF_001422815.1. Lineage (GTDB taxonomy): Bacteria > Pseudomonadota > Alphaproteobacteria > Rhizobiales > Beijerinckiaceae > Methylobacterium. Next base: position 55,810 of record NZ_LMMP01000004.1, read on the forward strand.
GCCCTCTTCGCCCTGGCGGCCCTCTGCTTCATGACCGTGCAGGTTCTCGCGGAGAACAACGGCCAGCGGCTCCGCCTCCGCGGCGACGTCACGGCACGCGGCGACATCCTGACCCTCGGTGATCTCGTGGAAGGTGCGCCGGCGGATCTCGCTCAGCGCGCGCTGTTCCGCGCGCCGGCGCTCGGGGCGTCGGGTACGATCCAGGCTCGCCGCATCGCCGACGCGATCGCGCCCCTCGGGCTCGGCGAGATCGAGACGGGCGGGCGGGCTCAGGTCTCGGTCCAGCGCGCCGCTCGGCGCGTGGGCCCGACCGAGATCGAGGCCGCGATCAAGCGCGTGCTGGAGACGTCCTACGGGCTCGATCCACGCAACCTCGCGATCCGCATTGATGGGGAGAACACCGTTCTCCTCGCCCCCCTCGATCTCGACGGACAGGCGACGGCCCTCGACGTCACCTACGATCCGCGCCTGAAGCGGGTCGCTGCCCTCATCACCCTGGGCGAGCGTCAGGCATCCCTGCGCGTCGCCGGACTCGTGCAGGAAATCCGCGAGGTCCAGATTCTCACTCGCACGCTCAATCGCGGCGACACGGTCAGCGCCACCGATGTCACCATCGAGCGCCGCCCCCGGGAGGCGACGCCCCCCGACGCCCAGGCCGGGTCGGTCGTCTCCATCGGCCAGGTCGCACAGCGCAGCCTGAGTGCCGGCTCCATTCTCCGATCCGGCGACGTCGCACCGGCGGATATGGTCCAGCGTGGCGAAGCCGTGACCATCGTGTTCGATGCCCCCGGCCTCAACCTCTCCCTGCGCGGCCAGGCCAACGAGAACGGCCGCCTCGGTGCCGCGATCACCGTCACCAATCCCGTCTCCAAGAAATCCCTCGCCGCCACCGTGATCGGCCCAGGCCGCGTCTCGGTCAGCTCGCCCGCCAGCCTCGGCCGCCAGGCCAGCGCGGCGTTCGACGCCGCCCGCTGATCCCATCCGATCGCCTCTAGGAAAAAAGCTGGCTCCCATGACCAACCGCACCACCCGCCTCACCTTCAAGCCGCTTTCGCTTGCCGCTGCCGTGCTGGTCTCGTCGGCCCTTGGCGCTTGCAATACGGTCGATCGGCTGTCGCAGGTCGGCGCCACGCCTACGCTCTCGGCCATCGAGGACCCGACTTCGCAGCCGGGCTACCGCCCGGTGCGCCTGCCGATGCCGGACGTCCAGCCGGTCTCCTACGCACCGAACTCCCTGTGGCGGACAGGATCGCGCGCCTTCTTCAAGGATCAGCGCGCCGCCCGGATCGGCGATCTCGTGACGATCAAGGTGAACGTCACCGACCGCGCCAACCTGAACAACGAGACGAAGCGCTCCCGCTCCAATGCGGAAGGAATGGGCCTTCCCAACGCTTTCGGCCTGGAGAGCAGCGCCGCCGTCGCCGCGGCCGGGATCAGCCCGGACAAGCTGATCGCCGGGACATCGACCTCATCGAGCGATGGTTCGGGGTCGGTCCAGCGCAACGAGACGGTGACGACCAACATCGCGGCGATCGTCAACCAAGTCCTGCCCAACGGCAACCTCGTCGTGGAGGGCAAGCAGGAAATCCGCATCAATTTCGAGGTGCGCGAACTCATCGTCGCCGGCGTGGTCCGGCCGGAGGACATCGAATCCGACAATACGATCGATTCCTCGAAGATCGCCCAGGCCCGCATCGCCTATGGCGGTCGCGGTCAGATCACCGATGTGCAGCAGCCCCGTTACGGCCAGCAGCTCGTCGACATCCTGCTTCCGTTCTAAGCCGAAAGAGGCCGGTCAATGGTCGGTGCCGGGCCGGTTCGGGCGCGGCGCGGTGCCGTGATTGTCCACGAAGGCGGAGCGTTCGGGATCTTTCTTGAGCGCGGCGACACGGCGGCGCTGCCACATCGCCACCCCGATCACGAGAGCGAAGGTGGCGAGCGCAAGCACCAGGATCAGAACTTCATTGTCCATTTCGGGATCCTTGATCGACGCGAAGTCGTATCAGTAATTACGAGATGAGCGCGAAGGTTCCGGCGCAGAAAATCAATGCCCTGCCAAGCTTACGCCGGATATCGGGCCCCGACCATCGGATCGAAAGCTCGGGCTCCGGTGTGCGCAATGCTTGATCACCGATGCCATCCCCGATAGAGCCGGTTGATGACGTGAGGTTGGTGCTACTCGTCCCGATAGACGCGCTCGCGCCGCTCGTGGCGCTCCTGCGCTTCCAGGGACAGGGTGGCGATGGGCCGGGCATCGAGCCGCTTCAACGAGATCGGCTCACCGGTTTCCTCGCAAAATCCGTAGCTTCCGTCCTCGAGACGGGCGAGCGCCGCGTCGATCTTGCCGGTGAGCTTGCGCTGCCGATCCCGCGCCCGCAACTCGATGGCCCTATCGGTTTCGGACGACGCGCGATCGGCGAGATCGGGATGGTTCTCGTTCTCGGTCTGAAGTGCGACGAGTGTATCCTGCGCCTCGCGCAGGATATCGGCCTTCCAACCCACCAGCTTGCGGCGGAAATACTCACGCTGCCGATCGTTCATGAACGGCTCGTTCTCAGACGGAACATATCCGTCTTCGATCTTGACTGTCGCCATCCTCGCCCCTTCGCAAGTCCGTCACAGCCGGTACGCGGCGATGTTTCGCGTGCCTATACTTGAGGGCGCCCCACACTACAACGCACCCGACGTCCCGAACCTCATCTGATTTCATGATGCGTATACCATGCGACAAACACGCAACGGGTGCATCCTGCCGGCGGGGGGCCGTCGGTGGCGGTTCCACCCGGTCGCCGAGGATTATCGGGGTCGGGTGACGGCGCGTCAGATTAGCCCATAGCGGTGGCAATCGAGACCGTACGCAGTCGGACAGGTTGCGCGAATGGCTGTCGCCGGAGCGGTACGGCCGGTATGCGGCTGGGCCGTCGTGACCTATACCTGTCTCGTTCGCGCTGGTCCGGTGACCGACGGCTCGATCTCGCCTTACGCGTGCAACCGAGGCCCTGAGAGTGCCGGAAAGCCGATCTTTGCCGAAGCCGATCAAAGAACATTCGGAGATCTTCGTAGGCGGCAGCGAGATGGCGGCCCTGATGCGGGCCAAGGACTGGTCACAGACTCCTCTCGGCTCGCCGGAAGGCTGGCCGGAGGCGCTGAAGGTCGCCTTGCGGATCCTGCTGACCTCGAGATTCGAGATGTGGCTCGGCTGGGGGCCGGACATCGCCTTCTTCTACAACGATGCCTACCGCCCGACCCTCGGCCTCAAGCACCCGGATTCCCTGGCCAAACCCACCCGGATCCTCTGGGCCGAGATCTGGGACGACATCGAGGCACGGATCCGCAGCGTCTACGATCACGGCGAAGCGACCTGGGACCGTGGGTTGCTGCTTCTTCTGGAGCGCAACGGCTATCCCGAGGAGACCTATCACACCTTCTCCTACAGCCCCGTCATCGACGATGACGGATCGGTGGGCGGCCTGTTCTGCGCGGTCAGCGAAGAGACCGACCGGGTCATCAGCGAGCGCCGGCTCGGTATTCTGCGCCTTCTGGGAGAGAGCCTCGCGCGTGCGGAATCCCGCCCCGACGTTCTCAGTGCGGTCGAGGCCAGTTTAGGCGAGGCGCGCCGCGATCTCCCCTTCAGCGCCATCCATCTCTTCGAGGGGAGCAACCTCGCCCATCTCGCCTCCACCACCGGAATATCCCGGGACCATCCCGCATTACCGGGTGTGATCGATCCTGCGGGCCCCCTCGCCGAATGGTTCGGCGGCACCCAAGGCGAGAGGATCATCGATCTCGATCAGGCGCAGAACTGGCCCACGGGCGATTGGTCGAGGCCGCCGGCGAGGGCAGTGACGCTGCCCCTCGTCGGACAGGGTGGAAGCGCACCGTTGGGCATCGTCACGGTCGGCCTCAATCCGCACCGGCCGTTCGACGCGGATTATCTCAGCTTCCTCAAGCTTCTCGCCGGCCAGATCTCGTCGAGCCTCGCCAGCGTTTCCGCCTACGAGGCCGAGCGGCGGCGCAACGCCGTCCTGGCCGAAGCCGTCCGCATGCGGCAGGAGGCGGCCGAAGCCCTGAGGCAGGCCAACGACGCCCTTCTTTCCGAGGTGCGGCAGCGGACGGCCGAGCGCGACCGCATGCGGTCTCTGTTCAAGGACGCGCCCGGCTTCATGTGCGTCCTGAGCGGCCCGACGCACGTTTTCGAGTATACGAACGAGGCCTATCTTCAGCTCATCGGCCATCGCGACATCATCGGGATCGCCGTCCGTGAGGCATTGCCCGAGGTCGAGGGCCAGGGCTTCTTCGAGCTCCTCGACGAGGTCTATGCGACGGGCAGGCCCTTCATCGGGCGTAACATGACCGTGACGGTTCAGTTCGGACGGGAGGGCGGCCTAGAACAGCGCGTCGTCAACTTGGTCTACCAGCCGATCACGGAAGCCGACGGAACGGTCAGCGGCATCTTCGCCGAGGGTCACGACGTCACCGACCGGGCCCAGGCCGAGGATGCCCTCAGACGCCTCAACGAGACGCTGGAACAGCAGGTCCAGGCCCGCACGAAGGAGGTGCAGGAGCGGACCGAGGAGCGCGACCGGGCTTGGCGCCTGTCACAGGACCTGTTGATGGTCACCGAAGCCGACAGCCGGATCGCGGCGGTAAACACGGCGTGGACGACGCTTCTCGGCTGGACTTCCGACGCCCTTACCGGACGGTCCTTCGCGGAACTCGCCCATCCCGAAGACCGCGACGCCGTCTGCTCGACCTTCTCGGCCATCGTCACCGAACCACTCACCGCTCCTTTCGACCTCCGCCTGCGCCATGCCGACGGCAGCTATCGCTGGTTCGCCTGGACGGGCGCGTTCGAGGACGGGCGGATCTATGCCAGCGGGCGCAACACCACGGCGGAGCGCGAACAGGCCGCCGCCCTGGAACTCGCCGAGGATGCCCTGCGCCAAGCCCAGAAGATGGAGGCCGTGGGCCAGCTCACCGGGGGCATCGCCCACGATTTCAACAACCTCCTGACCGGGATCGTCGGCTCCCTCGACCTGATGCAGACCCGCCTGTCGCAGGGGCGGATGGAGAATATCGAGCGCTACGCCAAGGCGGCGATGTCCTCGGCCAACCGGGCAGCCGCGCTGACCCACAGGCTTCTCGCCTTCGCAAGGCGCCAGCCGCTCGACCCGAAACTGGTGGATGCCAACGCGCTCATCGCGTCGCTCGAAGATCTCCTGCGCCGGACGATGGGCGAGACGATCGCTCTCGACATCGCCATGGGGAAGGGGCTCTGGCCGACCTTGTGCGATCCGCACCAGCTCGAGAACGCCATCCTCAATCTGGCGATTAACGCCCGCGATGCGATGCCGGATGGCGGCCGGCTCCGCATCGAGACCAGCAACACCGAACTCGACCGAGCCTATGCCCGCCTGCATCCGGGGATGGAGCCGGGCCCATATGTCTGCATCGTCGTGTCGGATACCGGCACCGGCATGCCGGCCGATGTCATCGCCCGTGCTTTTGACCCGTTCTTCACGACGAAGCCCCTGGGGCAGGGGACCGGCCTCGGCCTGTCGATGATCTACGGCTTCGCCCGACAATCCGACGGGCATGCCAAGATCGATTCCCAAGTGGGGAGCGGCACGGCGGTGAAGCTCTACCTGCCCCGCTCCATCGAAGCGGTCGTGGAGGTGGACGCGGTCGGCGCCGTCGCGGAACTTGCTCGCCTCGGCGCCGGGGAAACGGTTCTCGTCGTCGAAGACGAGACTGTGGTCCGGGACCTCATCGTCGATGTGCTGGAAGACCTCGGCTACCGTGCGATCTCCGCCGCCGACGGTTTGTCCGGCCTCAAGATTCTCACGACCCAGGAGCGCGTCGACCTGCTCGTGACCGATGTCGGCCTGCCCGGCCTCAACGGTCGCCAACTCGCCGATCAGGCGCGTGAAACCCGGCCCGGCCTCAAGGTGCTGTTCATCACGGGGTATGCCGAGAACGCCATCTTCGGCAACGGCCAGCTCGATCCGGGCATGCAGATGATCACCAAGCCGTTCCCCGTGGAGATCCTGGCTGGGCGTATTCGCGAGATGATGGAAAGCTGATCGGAGGGCGCGTCGTCGAGCGCTCGTAGCCCCTCAGCTGTCCTGCGCCGATTGCAGTTTGGCGAGTTCCACCGCCGCACGCAGCTCGATATCGGCGATGAGCCCATCCAGGCGCGGATCACCGCTCGTTCCCGCACGTTCCGAGAGACGGCTCGCGATGGACTGAAGTTCACGTGTCGACACCCGCCCCATCACCAGCGACGCCTTGAGCCGGTCGAGACCGTCCAGAAGGTCGTGGCCGCGCCTGGCGAAACGACGGCGACGCTCGCCGGGCTGCTCGTCCTGGCCCTGAAGGGTCAGGATCGCGTCGAGCCCCGCCAGAGACGTGGTCGATGCGGTGGAGGCGGCGGTGGAAGTGGCGGCGGCATCATGGCCCAGCATGAAGGACGGCGACGCATCCGCCTTGCGAACGGTCGGCGAGGCAGCGGCCGAAGTCTGCGAGACGAGGCGGTTATCGACGCGCATGGGCCGTCTCCGAAAATCAGGGCGTCGTTTCGCGCATCGGCACGACGATCGTTCCGCCCAGCAGATTCCGCCCTCGATGGTTAATCATCGGTAAACAAGCCGGCAGAACATGCCGGGTCGGCAGGGAAGGCCGCCCCTTCCATGCCTTGGCATCACCGGAGATAATTAACAAAACCATTTATTACCAATAGCTTATCCGACAATATCGATTGGCACGGTCCTGGCAGACCCACCGGTATGTCCGACTTGACCGACATGCTCCGTCGACCAGCAAAGCGACTCATGCCACTCGCGATCGCCCGGCCCAAACGTTCCGCTCTCCTTGCCTGCGCAGCCGCGCTGCTGACGCTGGTCTTCGCCATGAACGGGCAGGCTTCCGCCCTGTCACGCGTGAAGGATCTCGCGAGCATCGAGGGAGTCCGACAGAACCAGCTGGTCGGCTATGGGATTGTCGTCGGTCTCAACGGTACCGGCGACACGCTCAACAACATCCCGTTCACCCGGCAATCGCTTCAGGCGATGCTGGAACGCCTCGGCGTGAATACGCGGGGCGCCACCATGCGCACCCAGAACCTCGCGGCCGTGATGGTCACGGCGAGCCTGCCGCCCTTCGCCACGCAGGGAAACCGCATCGACATCACGGTGTCGTCGCTGGGCGACGCCAAGTCGCTCCAAGGCGGCACGCTTCTGGTCACGCCCCTGCTCGGTGCCGATGGCGAGGTCTATGCGCTGGCGCAGGGATCGGTGGCCATTGCGGGCTTCTCGGCCGAAGGCGATGCCGCGAAGATCACCCGCGGCGTTCCCACCAATGGGCGCGTCCCCAACGGGGCGATGATCGAGCGCGAGACGGCGTTCAAGATGAACGACATGCGCTCCCTGCGCCTGTCCCTGCGCAACCCCGACTTCACCACCTCGAAGCGGATCGCGGCCGCGATCAACGACTTCATGGGCGCCGACACCGCCGAGCCCACCGATCCGGCCACCGTGACCCTGCAGATTCCCGCCAAATACAACGGCAACATGATCCGCCTCGTCACCGAGATCGAGCAGCTGAAGATCGAGCCCGACCAGACGGCGCGCGTCGTCGTCGACGAGCGCTCGGGCATCATCGTGATGGGCCGCGACGTGCGCGTCTCCACCGTCGCCATCGCGCAGGGCAACCTCACCGTCACCATCACCGAGCAGCCGCAGGTGAGCCAGCCCGCCCCCCTCTCGAACGGCACCACCACCGTCGTGCCCCGCACGGGGGTCAAGGTCGATACCGGCGACGGCAACAAGCTCGCCATGGTCAAGGAAGGCGTCACCCTGCGCGAGCTGGTGGATGGCCTCAACGCGCTGGGGGTCGGCCCCCGCGACCTGATCTCGATCCTCCAGGCCATCAAGGCCGCCGGCGCCCTCCAGGCCGATATCGAGGTGATGTGATGCAACCCCTTTCGTTCCTCCCACCCAAGAGGCGCTGACCATGCTGTTCGCCCCCCTCGCCACCAAGGCCGCCATTGGCGTCGGCCGCGCGCTCATCGGCGACATCGCCAAGACCGTCGGCAACGGCCTGAAGGAAGACGCGGCCAAGGAAAGCGCCAAATCCGCATCGACGTCAGCGACTGCCAGACTGTCGGCGACGGCCGCCAAAACCCCAGCGGAGGTCAAGGCCCGGAAAGCGTCCAACGAGTTCGAGACGATGTTCCTGGAACAGACCCTGGAGCGCCTCACCACCTCGGAGGGAACCGACGGTCCGCTAGGCGATAACGGCACCGGCGGAGCGGTCTACCGCTCGATGCTGACCAAAGAATATGCGGGCCAAATGGTGAAGAGCGGCGGAATCGGCATTGCCGATCAGGTTTACCGTGAGATGATCAAGATGCAGGAGGCCGGCAATGCACCCCGGATCTGAGACCAGAACGCTACGGATCGTCGACAAGGTCGGCGCCGATGCGCTGATCGCCCATATCATGGAGACGATGCAGTCGCTGGAGGCCATCCTCGTCGAAGAGGGTAGCCACGTAAGGGCCGGTCGGCTGCGCCAGGGGCTGTCGGACACGGAGCGGAAGACCGCTCTCGGTGCGTCCTATATGCAGGGCCTCGAAGTCGCGAAGGCCAATGCCATCGCGCTGGCGCGCTTTGCCCCGGACTCGATCGAGGGACTTAAATCCGCGCACCAGCGCTTCGCTCAGGTGGTCGAGACCAGCCAGATCGTCCTGGCGACGGCGCGCACGGTGTCGGAAAGCCTGGTCAAGTCCCTGGCCGAGGATATGAGCCGGTCGAGGACGGCGACCGTCTACGGCCGTCCCTCGCAGCCGCCTTCGCCCTACGGCAGGGGCGCGGCTGCGCGGAGCCAGCCGCTGGTTCTGTCCCGCAGCCTCTGACGGCTCAACGCCCGCCCGCGTCGATCCTCACATAGGTGCGGACCGGACCGTAATCCGTGTCCACGCGCGTATCGACGGCCAGTCGGCCGCCGGTGATCGGCCGCGAGTCGGGACCGTCTTCGCGAGAGCGGAGAGCGAGGCCCGTCGTCGCCCGACCACCGATGCGAATGCACGTGTCCGAGCCGGGAATACGAATGAAGCCGGAGCCGTGGCGGGGGCAGGGTTTCGCCGCCTGCTGCGACTCGGGGCGGAGTGGCTCGAGCGCGAGAGCGGGCGCGGCCGACGCCAGGACCATACCGAAGAACAGGCCATAGGTCCCGATCGTCCTCGCCATGCCTCTCCCTCGCCGCCATTCCCAAGCGATCATGCTGGATAGCTCAGCTTTAACGATGGGTCGATGCCACCTCGCCACTGCGAGACGGTAACCTTTCGGTAAACAAACGTCCTTAATGATTCCTGACGCAGTCAAACGGGAAGCACGGGTCATGGCGGATAAGGTCATCGGGGCGGCGGCGTCCGATCGGTCGCCGGAAGCGCTGTTGAAACAGGCCGTGAGCGGCGCCAAGACGAGGCCGGCGCCGGTACCGGAGGCACGCAAGCGCCTGCCGGCCATCGATCCGCTTCTCGCCGGTGTCGCCGCGGCGGCTCTCGTTCTAGGCCTCGCCATGGGTGCGGGCGCGATGAGCCTTGCCTCCCCGAACGGTAACCTTTCCTCGGAATCCCTGACGCAGATCCAATCCCGTCTCGATGCCCGCCACGCGGATCTCGGTCGTCTGCAGACCGACATCGAGAAACTCGGCAAGGTCCTCGCTCAGGTGCAGGATGCGACCGAATCGGTTCGCAGCGAAGCGAAGAATCGCTCCGCGACGCTCAACGACCGGATCGGAAAATCGGAACAGGCCATCGTGACAAAAATCACGAGCCTCGCCGATCGCCAGGACCAGACCGAGCGCGACCAGACGGCGAAGATCGCGGCCCTAACGGCTCAGATCGAAAAGCGTGCCGTGGCACCGGCTCCGGCCGCACCGGTGGTGGCGCCGCAAGCCGCAAAACCTCATCAGGCTGAGCCGACTGAAACCGGCTCGATCCCGGATAAACCGAAGGTCGCCGCCCCGGCCGTGATCGAAACCTGGGCCGTGCGGGAGGTCTATAACGGGATTGCCGTCATCGAAGACCGCCGCCATCGTTTGGTGGAAGTCGGTCCGGGCGATACGATCCCCGGTATCGGCAAGGTAGATGCGGTGGAACGGCGCGGTCGTGGCTGGACCGTCGTGACGAAGCAAGGTCTAATCACGAACCAGACGTGGTGATGGGAACGAAATGAGCGCGAAGGTGCGACTTCAGGAAACCTGAACCTCGATTTCCGGATCACGCAGGGAATGCGGAAAGCGCGGCTCAATGGTCATGGGATGGACCATCGCGCTGGCGCGCGTGATGCGGGTTCGACCATGCGTCAAAGCACGGTCCTGGCTTTCCAGGGTCGGAAACAGGATTGCCGCGAGAAGGGCTTGGCCTTCGAGATCGGCGTCGAGATTCTTGTCTTCGAACACTGGCATTGCGGTCACCGGACCTTGAGCCGTGCGGATTCGCAGGGGTCGTTGGGCTCGTATAAGCGAATAATGGGGATTGCGGCAACAAGTTCCCGATCACCCTGATTATTTACGCTTAATTTGCTTTTGCACTGCCACGAAGTTTTCGCAGTGCGAAAGCGCACCGGATCAAAGCTCTAATTGCACCGGCCCAGGGTTTTCGCCGTTCGAAAATCTTATCCGAGTAAACCCATCGCTTCTTTGGCAAGTCTCCAATGCAGACTGCCCCCTGGCCGTGAACACGGAACCGTCCTCCGACCAAAACCTTCAAGCAAAGACAAGAATCATTTTGCTAATTGCGGCAGGACCCGCAGGTCCCAGCATCCTAGACATGCCCGTGACTTGATAAGACGTCGAATAAAATAGAATCGACGCTGAGCACACCTATATTCGGACGTCGAATTCAAGCATCCGGCATAGTCACCGCAATGGTTCGAGCAGACTCGGCAGCTCGTTGGGGATCACGGCGACGATCCTGGGAAAGGTCGCCCTGTCGAGATCGGGACGTCGCCTCCTCTAGGTATTCGACACGAAAAAGGGCGCTTTCGCGCCCTTGATCGACGTCTCCATTCGGACTTCGCTGGTGTCAGGCGACTGCGGTCGCCTTCACCGGGATGCCCTTTTCCGTCAGGAACTGCTGCAATTCGCCGGACTGGAACATCTCACGGGTGATATCGCATCCGCCGACGAACTCGCCCTTCACGTAGATCTGCGGAATGGTCGGCCAGTTCGAGAACGCCTTGATGCCGTCGCGGATCGCCATGTCGTCGAGGACGTTCACGCCCTTGAACGGCACTTCCAGGTAATTGAGGATCTGCACGACCTGGCCGGAGAAGCCGCACATGGGAAATTGCGGCGTGCCCTTCATGAACACGACCACGTCCTGGGAATCGATTTCGGTCTTGATGGCGGTGTTGGCGTCGGTCATTGCGATGTTCCTTGTTACTGGCCTGATCTAGTGATGGTCGGGCGCCGGTTTCAATACGGCTGCAAGACGCTCGAGACCGCGGTCCATATCGAAGTCGAGCGAGGTGAGTTCCTCGGGCGTGAAAGGCATGATGTCCGGGAGGCCGCCGGGCAGGGATTCTCCAAACACGTTGAGCGACGCGTCGGCGAGCTTTACCGATATGCTCCACAAGCGTTGCCAGTCGATCCGCTGACGCATCGAGGGCCTGTAATTGCGCGCGGCCGACGCATGCCAAACGATGACCTCCTTGCGCCATGACCGGGTCGATTGAGCCGTAGGCGCAGAGACGTGCTTCAAAACGTGAATGAGCACCTGGGAAAGCGCGCTCTCGATACGATCGATCTCGGATCGCCCGACGCTCTCGATCTCCTCGACTACATTATGCCAATCGAGAACATTCGATAATTCCGGGCGCTGTCCAAGCGCGCGCAGAGCTACAGCCTGTTCCATCGCCCAGGCCACGGCACCGTCGTCGTTAAGGCTCGGCTGGTCCATGGGGACGCCTCGTTGATCGCCCTTAATCCTGCGGGACGCCCGTCGTGAGCGCAAGGGCGTGGAGCACGCCCCCCATCCGCCCCTGGAGCGCCCCGTAGACGAGCTGGTGCTGCGCCACGCGAGTCTTGCCCTTGAAGGCCGAGGAGATGACCGTCGCGGCGTAGTGGTCGCCGTCGCCGGCAAGGTCCTTGATCTCGATCGTGGCGTCGGGCAGCGCCTCGCGGATCATGGCCTCGATATCGCGCGCATCCATCGGCATCGGACTTAATCCCTTTCGAGTGACGTTCAGACCGCGGCAGGCCGGGTCGCCATGTAGGTCGGCAGCCAGCCTTCATGCGCCTCGCGCAGATCCGAAACGGATATGGTTTCGCCCGCGGGCAAGGTCAAATCCTGCCCCCCGGTGAGGCCGATGACAGCGGCCGGGATGCCTTGCGCGTTCGCGCTGTAGAGAAGGTCCGGCACGTTTTCGGGATCCACGCTGAGGAGATAGCGGGCCTGGTCTTCTCCGAAGAGATAGGCATGCGCAGGTAGACCCGCCGGCGCTTCCGGCAGCGTCGCGCCGATGCCACCGGCGATGGCCATCTCGGCCAAGGCCACGGCAAGGCCGCCATCTGACAGGTCGTGCACCGTGTCGACGAGCCCGGAGACGATGAGGCTGCGGACGAAATCACCGTTGCGTCGCTCGACCGCGAGGTCGACCGGCGGCGGCGCACCGTCTTCGCGGCCGGAGACTACCGAGAGATAGACCGACTGGCCGAGCCAGCCCTCCGTCGCGCCGACCAGGACCAGCATGTCGCCGTCGCGCTTCAGCGAGAGGGTGGCATGCTTCGTCACGTCGTCGAGGAGGCCAACGCCGCCGATCGTCGGGGTCGGCAGGATGCCGACGCCGTTGGTCTCGTTGTAGAGCGAGACGTTGCCGGAGACGACGGGGAAGTCGAGGGCGAGGCAGGCCTCGCCGATGCCCTTGAGGCAGCCGACCAGCTGACCCATCACTTCCGGCTTCTCCGGGTTGCCGAAATTCAGGTTGTCGGTGATGGCGAGAGGCTTGGCGCCCACCGCCGTGATGTTGCGCCAGGCTTCCGCCACGGCCTGCCGACCGCCCTGGACCGGATCGGCCTCGCAATAGCGCGGCGTGACGTCGGCGGTCAGGGCGAGTCCCTTGGGGCCGTCCTCGACGCGAACGATGGCGGCGTCGCCTCCGGGCTTCTGCACGGTGTTGCCACCGATGAAGTGGTCGTATTGCTCATAGACCCAGCGCTTCGACGACAGGTCGGGGGAGCCGACCAGCTTCTTCAGGGCCTCGGCATTGCCGATCGGCGCGGGCACGTCGGCAGCGGCGATGACCGGCTGGTGCGTATTGGCGATATGCGGCCGGTCGTAGAGCGGGGCTTCGTCACCGAGTTCCTTGATCGGCAGGTCGGCCATGGTCACGCCGTCATGCTTCACCACGAAGCGCAGCGTATCGGTGGTGTGCCCGATGATCGCGAAATCGAGGCCCCATTTCACGAAAATGGCCTCGGCTTCCGCTTCCATACCGGGCTTGAGCACCATGAGCATGCGCTCCTGGCTCTCCGAGAGCATCATCTCGTAGGCGCTCATATTCTCTTCGCGGGCCGGCACCTTCTCGATGTGGAGTTCCACGCCGAGATCGCCCTTGGCGCCCATCTCGACGGCCGAGCAGGTGAGGCCGGCCGCACCCATGTCCTGGATCGCGATGACGGCCCCCGTCGCCATCAGTTCGAGGCAGGCTTCGAGCAGCAGCTTCTCAGCGAAGGGGTCACCGACCTGCACCGTGGGCCGCTTCGATTCAGAGGCGTCGTCGAATTCGGCCGAGGCCATGCTGGCGCCGTGGATGCCGTCGCGGCCGGTCTTCGAGCCGAGATAGACGATCGGATTCCCGACGCCCGTGGCCGCCGCGTAGAAGATCGCATCGGTGCGGGCGAGGCCCACCGCCATGGCATTGACGAGGATGTTGCCGTCGTAGCGCGGGTGGAAGCCGACGGCGCCGCCCACGGTGGGAACGCCGAAGGAATTGCCGTAGCCGCCGATGCCCGCCACCACGCCGGAGACGAGGTGGCGTGTGCGGGGATGGTCCGGCGAGCCGAAGCGGAGCGCGTTCAGCGCCGCGATGGGCCGGGCGCCCATGGTGAACACATCACGCAGAATGCCGCCGACCCCGGTCGCCGCGCCTTGGTAGGGCTCGATGAAGCTCGGGTGGTTGTGGCTTTCCATCTTGAAGACGCAGGCCAGACCGTCCCCGATATCGATGATACCCGCATTCTCGCCCGGCCCCTGAATCACCCACGGCGCCGAGGTAGGCAGCCCGCGCAGATGCTTGCGGGAGGACTTGTAGGAGCAGTGCTCGTTCCACATGGCCGAGACGATGCCGAGTTCGGTCAGCGTCGGGTCGCGGTCGATGAGGGCACGAAAACGCTCGTACTCGTCCGGCGTCAGGCCATGCTGGCGCACCAGTTCAGGGGTGATCGGAACATCGTTGCGGAACATGCGAGCCCTCTCGACCGCTCAGGCTCCACTCGGGCGGCCTCCCATGGACGGAAGTCGCGCGAGGTGAACCTAGTTGGGTCGGCTCTAGAGTGTAAGCGCCCGTGCTGGCAACACGTCATCGCGGCGTCCGGCCATGCGCTCTCGTGGAAAAGCGCCGTCAGGCCGCTTTGGACGGGGGCAGGACACCCGCTCCGCGACAGCGGTCGATGATGCTGTGGATAGGCTCCGGCCCGGCGACGAAGGCGACGTAATCGAACGCCTCCGGGTTCAGGCTCGACATCAGAAGCTGGAAATGCATGCGGAACAGGTTCCACTTGCGCCGGGCGATGATCTTGCGCTCGATCAGATCGGTAATGCGGACATGGATCTCCACCGGCTGGTGCCCGGCAAGCGACGGGACACCGGAGGCAGTGAGTACGTCGCGATCGTGGACCGAGAGCCAGTCCCATTTCGCGCGCACGTCGATCCAGCGAATCGCCGGTGCCGCCGCCACCCGGGAGAGCGCTGCGCGCATCTCTTTGGCCGGCGCATCGAGGGTGATCCAGGGGATCACGCTGCCGATGCTGACGAAGGAGACGGGCGTGCCGCGCAAGCCGAAATCCGGATCGCGGGTGAGGATCCGGTCGAGGGCCTCGATGCCGAGAAAGCTCGACGAGGAATGTCCGATGACGACGATCTCGGAGGCATGGCCTTCGGCGGCCTGGATCTCGGTCGCGAAGGCGTCGAGGCGCGCGCGCATCCGGGTCTCGGCGCCGCTGGCATGGTCGTAGGTGAAGGCGGTATCGTCCACCAGGTGGGCGACGTAGAACGGCTTGCCCCGTGTCACCGCCATCAGGCCGAGATGAATCCCGTAGGCGAGAATGGGGATCGCCGCGAGGCTCCAGGGTCGCCATTGCTCCGGTCCGAGACAGGCCGGCAGAGCCGCGAGGACGAGGGAGAGAACCACCAGGGCGGCGTAGATCGCGTGGACGCCGATGATCACGCGGGCGAAGCGCTTCGCCTCGCGACGGAAGCGCTTCGGGTAGCCGTCCCGTAAGAGCCGCCACCAGAGTGCGGGCACCTCGACGAGCCGGCGCAGGGTCGAACGTGGGAACCGGGCGCGGACGATGTCGTCCCAGCGCAGCAGGGTGTAGCGCGTCGGCGCGCCATCCGCCTCCACCCGCCAGTCGAGGCGCAATCCGTCGGTGGACCGTTCCGGATCGCTTACGGTGATGGTCATGCCGCGCCGGACGGCGGTCAGCCGGCTCTCCCGCCGGAAGAGGCCCCAATAGGTCTCGGGTTCACGCGGGTCGAAACCCGGCATGTAGAAGACCTGGCGAGGCAAGGTGTCGGGGGCCGGCGGTTCGGAGGCGATGGGGCTGGTATCCGTGACTGTGTGGAAGACAGGCGCGAGTGGGGCGCCGAATCCGCTGCCTACACGAACTGGCCGGCACGATACGAGTGCGAAACCGCATCAGGCTGTGTCGGTCGAGAGCGCTCTCCGCCGACGTGGATGCCAGTTCGGCGGAAAAGAGCGCGGCACAACAAGGGGCTGGAGCTTTGTCCCGGCCCAACATGCTCGGGCCCAGCGCTAGCCGTGCGCAAGGTATTCCGCGATGGCGGTGACGAAGCGGTCGCCATAGGCGTCGCGCTTGCGCTCACCGACTCCGTGCACCGTCCGCAAGGCGTAGAGGTCGACGGGCTTGGCCTTGGCCATCTCGATCAGCGTGCGGTCGGGAAAGACCATGAAGGCGGCGATGCCTTCGCCGCGGGCGATGGTGGCACGCAGGCCTCTGAGATGCTGGAACAAAGCTTCCGTCGCCGGATCGAGATCGAGGGTCGCATCCTCGCGCGCCGCGCCGCTGCGCTTCCGGTCACGCGGCTCGGCCACCTTCGGCTCCGGGTCCGGCCGCATCTGGATCGCTTCGCGGCCGAACAGGATGGCTTCGCCCTTCTCGGTCAGGGAGAGCCCGCCGAACCCGTCATCGTTCTCCGCCACGGCCCCGGCTGCAAAGAGCTGGCGCAGCATTGCCCGCCATGCCGGGAGCGGCTTGTCGGCACCGACGCCGAAGGTCTTCAGCGCCGTATGGCCGTTGCGCCTGATCGTGTCGGTCTCCTTGCCGTGGACGACGTCGCAGACATAGGCGGCGCCGAAACGCTGCCCCGTACGGACGATGGCCGAGAGCAGCTTCTGCGCCGGCACGGTGGCGTCGATGAGCGAGATGCCGCTGCGGCAGAGGTCGCAACGCCCGCAGGGCTCGCTCGCCTCGCCGAAATAGCCGAGCAGCGATTGCCGCCGGCAGGTCGCACCCTCGCAAAGCGCGATCATTGCCTCCAGCTTGCGCCGCTCGACCCGGCGGCGCTCGTCCGGCACGTCCTTCTCGTCGATCTGCCGTCGGCGCAGGGACATGTCGTCGAGGCCGTAGATCGTGAGCGTATCGGCGGGCAGGCCATCGCGACCGGCGCGGCCGATCTCCTGATAGTAGCCCTCGACATTGGAGGGCATGTCGGCGTGGCAGACGAAGCGGACGTCCGGCTTGTTGATGCCCATGCCGAAGGCGACGGTGGCGGTCATCACCACCCCATCCTCCTGCAGGAACGTGTCCTGGTTCTTCATGCGCGTGCCCTGGTCGAGGCCGGCATGGTAGGGGAGGGCGTTGAACCCATCCTTGGCGAGCACCTCCGCGAGCTGCTCCGTGCGCTTCCTCGACGAGCAGTAAATGATCCCGCTCTCGGAGCGGCGGTGGCGCAGGAAGCGCTCGATCTGGCGGGTCGGGTTGTCCTTCGGCGTGAAGGTCAGCCGGATGTTCGGCCGGTCGAAGGAATGCACGAAGGCCTTCAGGTCGCGGCCGGCCGGAAACAGCCGCTCGGTGATGTCGGCCCGCGTCGCCTTGTCGGCGGTGGCGGTGAGCGCCACGGTCTGGACATTCCCCAACGCCTCACGCGCCTTGGAGAGATCGCGGTATTCCGGGCGGAAATCATGCCCCCATTGCGAGACGCAATGAGCCTCGTCCACGGCCAGCCGCCGCACGCCGGCCCCGCGCAGGGCATCCATCAGCCCTTCCATCATCAGCCGCTCAGGCGAGACGAAGAGGAGCCGCAGATCGCCGCTGCGGATCTTGCGCCAGGTCTCCCGCGACGTCGCCTCCGCCACCGATGAGTTCAGGGTCGCTGCTTCGACGCCGAAACCGATCATCTGCTGGACCTGATCGTGCATCAGGGCGATCAGCGGCGACACGACCACCGTGAGTGAGGATTCGACCAGGGCCGGCAGCTGATAGGTCATCGACTTGCCCGAGCCCGTCGGCATCACCGCGAACACGTCTGTCCCATCGAGGACGGCACCGATCACCTCGTCCTGTCCGGGCCGGAAATCGTCGTAGCCGAAGGTCTTCTTGAGGGCGCGTCGAGCTTCGTCGAGGCGGTCGGTCATGCAGGGCCCGTCATCGCGGTCAGGGAAGGGCGGCAGGCGGACGTCGCGCCGGCCATCCTCGGCACGGCAATGCCGCCGTCGCGGCCGTCATTTGCCAGGATGGTGGCTTTGACGGCCTCGGGCTCCAAGGTCAATCGTCGGGATCGCCGCCTCGCCTCGATCGCGAACGTGTCAGCGGGATGCGATCGCCACGGCGGCACCGGCCATGAGCGTTCCGGCTCCACGGTTGAGCAGTCGCCGCGCCCTGGCGGAGGTCATCACGCGCCGGGCTCGTTCGGCCGCCAGGACGTAACCGGAGAGGACGATGCCGAGGACGAGAACGATGGTGGCGCCAAGTTCCACCAGCCCCAGAGCATCGATCCGGTCGAGATCGACCACCGTCGGCAGCAGGGCCAGGAAGAACAGGATCACCTTCGGGTTGCCCAGGGTGATGGCGAGGCCGCCCGCGAACAGACGCAAGGCTCCCTCGTCACGAAGAGGCTCCGCGTCGATCACGCCGACCCGGGATGTCCAGGCTTTGAAGGCCAGGACAGCGAGATAGACCGCGCCGGCATATTTCA
This sequence comes from Methylobacterium sp. Leaf91, assembly GCF_001422815.1. Lineage (GTDB taxonomy): Bacteria > Pseudomonadota > Alphaproteobacteria > Rhizobiales > Beijerinckiaceae > Methylobacterium. The sequence continues at coordinate 74,249 of NZ_LMMP01000004.1, forward strand.
GGGCGACGAGGAGCGGCGCGAAGGTCTGCGCCACCAGGGCGAATCCACCGGCCGCTACCGCGAACCATATCAGGTCGCCGACAATGAAGCCCGCGACGAAGGCACCGATGCCGCGGGTGCCCTCGGCCAGGACACGCGCCACCAGGGCTGCGATGCCGGGGCCGGGGGAGGCTACGGCGGCGGCATAGATGGCGGCAAAGACGACAAGATGCGCGATGTGAATGACGCCTGCTCCGGTCGACAGTTGCAATACAGGGCATACCAAGACTTCACATCTTAAGTCACCCGAAAGGAGATGTCTGCTCAGATTGGGCAAGGGTCAGCGGGTCGTCATCGCGGGCCGATGAAAGACCGGCGAGTTTATCCCATGATGGTCCTTCCCTTCCTCGGTTTCGCTGGCGCCACGGGGGCGGCGATCGCCGGGAGACGCGGCCTGGCCTTGCTGCTCTGGGGCCTGTCCCTGGGCGTGCTGCTGGCATTGTTCCGCGAGCACGCCACCGACGCCCTGCCGCTCGTCTTCTGAAGGCCCCGGAATGTCCGCATCGTCCCTCGCCCGCGCGCTGAACGCAGCGGGACTCCTCGGCTGCAGCCTCATCCTGCTCGTGGCGTTCTGGTTTCAGATCGTCCTCGGAGAATTGCCGTGCCCGCTCTGCGTGCTCCAGCGCGCCGCTTTCACGGCAGTCGGCCTGGGGCTCGTCCTCAATATCTGCGACCGGCCGAGACCGTCACATTATGCCATCGTCATCCTGAGCGCCGTGGTGGGAGGCGCGGTCTCCGCCCGTCAGACGGCTTTGCACATCATCCCCGGAACCGGGACCTATGGCTCGGATCTGTTCGGCTTCCATTTCTATGTTTGGGCGCTCATCGCCTTCACCGGCATCATCGTGGCCGTCGCGATCCTGTGCCTGTGGGATCGGCAGTTCACTCCTGAGGCCGCCGTGTCGCGCTCGGAGACGGTCTCGGTCCTCGGGCAGCCCACCGGAACGGCGCCGACGGTTCTCCCCGGCACCCGGGCCGGGGCGCTCGGTCTTTCCGTGGTCCTGCTGTTCCTCGTCGTGGCGCTGGCCAATGCCGGCTCGACCTTCGCAGAATGCGGATTCGGCCTGTGTCCCGACAATCCGGTAAATTACGAGATGTTCGAGCGGCTGATCGCGCGGTGATTCAGGCGGGCACGATACGCCCGTCGGACACCGAAACCATGTCGGCCCGGCCGTCCAGCTCGGCAAACAGCGCCGGATCGGCGCCGGTCATCCAGACCTGCCCCTGCAGGGCGGCCAAGGCATCGAACAGGCCCGCCCGCCGCCGCGGATCGAGATGCGCCGCGACCTCGTCGAGCAGGATGACGGGGGCGATGCCGCACATGGCCTGAACCAGGCGCGCATGGGCCAGGACGAGGCCGATGAGCAGCGCCTTCTGCTCACCTGTCGAAGCGGTCGCGGCGGCCACGTCCTTCGGTCCGTGGCGGACAACGAGGTCGGTAGCCTGCGGGCCGACCAGGGTGCGCCCGGCGGCACGGTCGCGGTGGCGGCCCTGGCGCAGGGCGGCGCGGAACCGGTCCTCCGCCTCCAGGGCCGGCCAGACGGCCACGAGATCGTCTAGGTCGCCTTCCAGCCTCAGCCCCGCCCATGGAAAGGGCTGCGCGTCGTCGCGGGTCTCGGCGATGAGACGATCCAGCCGCTCGGCGGTCTCGCGCCGCGCCAACGCCACAGCGACGCCGAGTTCGGCGACTTCGCGCTCGACCGCATCGAGCCATTGCCCGTCGCTGGGCCGTTCTTCGAGCAGGCGGTTGCGTGATCGAAGTGCCCGCTCCAGCGCGTTCACCCTGGCGCCGTGCGTCGCGTCGACGGCAAGGACCAGACGGTCGAGGAAGCGGCGGCGGTCGCCGGCGGGGCCGCGAAACAACCCGTCGAGATCCGGCGTCAGCCAGACCACCCTCAAGAACTCGGAGAAGGCAACGGGGGAACCTACCGTCTCGCCGTCGATCCGGCACAGACGCGTGGCCCGGCCGTCGCCCACGGCGGGCTCGAAGCCCGTGCCGATGCGATGTTCCTCCTCGCCCTGTTTGAGCGCGAGGGAGACCGCGAACCCGCCGGAGCCGGCATTGCGCGCCATGCTTGATAGGTCCGCGCGCCGCAGGCCACGGCCGGGGGAGAAGAGCGAAATCGATTCGAGGAGGTTGGTCTTCCCCGCCCCGTTCTCTCCGACGAGCGCGACGAAGCGGCTCCCGACGGCGAGGTCGAGATCGGCATGGTTGCGGAAGTCGCGGCAGATGACACGGGTGAGGCGCAGACCGACGACGGACGGTTCGTCGGTGGATGGATCCACGATGCCCGAACTTTCTGGGGTAATCGGCGAAACGACCTCGATCACACCCGCATCGGCATCAGCACATACAGCGCCGAGGCGCCCTCGCGGTCCTGGATCAGGGTCGGCGAGCCGGGATCGGCGAGCTTGAACAGAGCCGTGTCGCCCTCGAGCTGGCTCGTGATGTCGAGAAGGTAGCGAGCGTTGAAGCCGATATCGAGGGCGGAGGCCTCGTAATCGACGTCGAGCTCTTCCGTGGCACTGCCGGAATCCGGGTTGTTGACGGAGAGGGCGAGGCGGCCCTCCTGCACGGCGAGCTTCACCGCGCGGCCGCGCTCGGACGAGATCGTCGAGACACGGTCGACCGCACGGGCGAACTCGTCGCGCTGCACCGTGAGAAACTTGTCGTTCCCCGACGGGATCACCCGCTGGTAGTCGGGGAAGGTGCCGTCGATGAGCTTGGAGATCAGCGTCACGCCGCTGGCGAAGCGGAAGCGGATCTTGGCCGGCGACAGGTCGATCTCGACGGTCTCGCCGCCATCCTCCACCAGCTTCTGAATCTCCGCCACGGCCTTACGCGGCACGATGATGCCCGGCATGCCACGGCTGCCCTCGGGGGCGTCGATCTCGACGCGGGCGAGGCGATGGCCGTCGGTGGCGACCGCACGCATCTTGAGGGCGCCGTCGACATCGATCGTGTGGAGGTAGATCCCGTTGAGGTAGTACCGCGTCTCTTCCGTGGAGATGGCGAACTGGGTCTTCTCGATGAGACGCTTGAGGTCGCTCGCGCCGATGGCGAAGCTGGTGCCGAGTTCGCCGGCGGCGAGATCGGGGAAGTCGCCCTCGGGCAGGGCACCGAGGGAGAAGCGCGAGCGGCCGGAGCGGATCGTCATCTGCCCGGTCTCGCCGCTGGTCTCCAGCGAGACCTGCGCCCCGTCGGGGAGCTTGCGTACGATGTCGTAGATCACATGGGCGGGCACCGTGGTGGCGCCCGGATCGACGATGTCGGCCGGCACGGATTCCGTCACCTCGATGTCGAGATCGGTCGCCTTCAACTCCAATCCGTCGGTTCCGCTGCGCAGGAGCACATTGGAGAGGATCGGAATCGTATTGCGCCGCTCAACCACACGATGCACGTGGCCGAGCGATCGAAGGAGGGCCGCGCGCTCGACAGTGACTTTCATCGCAACAACTCGTGGTCAGTCGGAAAAACGTCGCCGACCCCGAAAACGATGACGGATGGAGCCGGCGGCTTGGCCGGTGAACTTGGCGAAGGCCCTGTCCGAACGCAAGAGCGCGAAACGCTCTATCCAGGGCAATGCGGAAGAGACGTCCTCCAGGGCAACCGCTCCGAGCGCTTGCCCCGGCTTTCTTCGACGCCCTCGGTCGGCAATGCCGGTGACCGCGAACCGGAGCTTTCGCTCGAGCTCGAGGCGAAGCTGCTCATGCGGCTTCGCCTCGTCCAGGCTTTCAGTCCTGCAGCATCCGCTTGAGGAGCTCGACCTCGTCGTTCAGCACATTGTCCTCGCCGATCAGCTTATCGATCTTGCGGACCGCGTGGAGCACGGTGGTGTGGTCGCGCCCTCCAAAGCGGCGGCCGATCTCGGGCAGCGACCGCAGGGTCAGCACCTTGGAGAGGTACATCGCGATCTGGCGCGGCTTGACCACGGCGGCGGTCCGCCGCTCCGACAGGATGTCCGAACGCGAGACGTTGTAGCGCGAGGCGACCAGTTTCTGAATGTCCTCGATCTTGATGCGCTTCGGCTCGCGGTTCTTCACGAGGTCCCGGATCGCCGTCTCCGCCGTCTCCATGGTCACGGCGGTGCCGGTGAGCGTGGCATGGGCGAGAAGCCGGTTCACGGCGCCTTCGAGATCGCGGCCATTGGCGGTGATCGCACGGGCGACATAGGTGGCGACGGTGGGCGACACCTCGAAATTCGGATGCGCCACCCGCACAGCGGCCAGCCGTGCGGACAGGATCGACATGCGCAGCTGCTCGTCCAGCGTGCCGATCTCGACCACGAGGCCGCCGGCCAGGCGCGACCGCACCCGCTCTTCCAGGGCTTCGAGCTCGGTGGGCGGACGATCCGAGGCCACGACGACCTGACGGCCCGCATCGATGAGCGAGTTGATCGTGTGCCCGAATTCAGCCTGGATCGACTTGCCCTGAATGAACTGGACGTCATCGAGGATGAGGAGATCGATGGCGCGCAGCTTCTCCTTGAAGGCGAGCGCACTTTGGGTCTTCAGCGCGTTGACGAAGCCGTACATGAAGCGGTCGGCGGTGAGGTAGATCACCCGGCGGCCGGATTCGCGCGCGGCGTGGCCGATGCCGTGGAGAAGGTGGGTCTTACCCAGGCCGACGCCGGCATGGAAATAGAGCGGATTGTAGAGGGCACCCTGGCCGTCATGACGGGCCACGCGCTCGGCTGCGGCGTGTGCCAGTGCATTGGATCGCCCGACGACGAAGCTCGCGAAGGTGAGGCGATTGTCGAGGGGCGCGCCGTTGAGGTCGCCGGAGGCTTCGCCGCGCGCCTGAGAGGAGGATTCCGCCTCGGCCGGGAAGCTCATCTCGCCGGATGAGGGCTGCGCGCTGCTGGCGGCCTGGAGACGGGCGAGGGGACTCGCGGGAGCCGAGGACTTGACCGCACCCGAAACGACGCGTGGGGGAGCACCGGCACCGCGCACGCCCACCTCGATGAGCGAGACGGTCTCTACCTCGCTGCGGAACGTGGCCAGGACACGGTCGAGATAATGGGATTCGATCCAGCTCTTGAGGAACCGGGTCGGCACGCTGAGGCGGGCGGTCCCGGAGACCACCTCCACCAATTCGAGACGCGCGAACCAGCTGGCAAAGACGTCTTCGCCCAGTTCCGCCCGCAGGCGCCGCTTCACGCGCGCCCAGGCAGCAACCGTGTCCGATCCCCCTGCGCCACTCATGCCGGTCTCGGCGTTACCCGCCACGCTACCGTCGACATGCATCATCGCTCTCCTCGCGCCGAGGGCGGAAGCCGCCGCCCGGAACGTACGCACACTGGACTGACTTCACGCCCCGCAAGGAATTCGCGGAACCCATAGAGATCCGGCGGAGTCAACACCTCCACCGCAGGCTTTTGCCGATGAGAAGACCCTATCAACAATAAGCTACGGTTCTCCTAACAACGGGGGTTGCGGGGAAAGCAGTATGAGGTGCCCTGAGAGTCTCGCTGATCCGCACCGAGTCCTGAGCCGCCCGAAACCTTGCGGACGATTCGGATAGGTTTGAATTAAGTGTGAATTTTCCCGCTTTTGGCGAGACATCATTAATCTACACAGCCCCCCTAGACTCCGCAACACGGCAGATTCGCAAGTAGGGTTAACGATTCGACTCGGATTGGAGCGACCAACAGCCCACCGGACGATGAGCGATGGCAGTCAGCCGCGACGAAACATCCGGCGGGTTCGCACGGCGGATGCATTGGGACAGAGGCGGGAAAACACGGCCTGAAACGAAAGAAGCCCGGCACTGAGGCCGGGCTTCTTTCGCGTCATCCAAGGAAGGAAGGGATCAGGCTGCGAGAGCCTTGACCCGCGCCGCGAGGCGCGAAACCTTCCGGGAGGCGTTGTTCTTATGAACGATGCCGTGCTGAGCGGCCCGCATGATCTCGGGCTCGGCTGCCCGCAGGGCGGTCAGCGCAACGGACTGGTCGCCGCCGGAAATCGCCTCTTCGACCTTGCGGAGGAAGGTACGCATACGGCTGCGGCGCGAGCGGTTCACAGCGGTCCGCTTCGCGATCTTGCGGGTCATTTTCTTGGCCGACACGGTGTTGGCCATGGGGCATCCTCGTTCATGTAGGGCGATGCCGACGAGCCCGCGGGCTTGGTGTGTCGGTCTACGCGCGAAGGTTGTTCGGGCAATGGCGAAGCCGACGGGCTGCGTGAGTGCGGCCTGTCGGCGAAGCGCGCTCTATAGACACGCCCCGGCATTCCGTCAACGCGACAGGCGCGAATGTCCGTACCGCCGATGCTGCCGAACCCTCGGTCGGGCCATCGACATTCCGCACTGAATGACGCCGACCGAACAAACCAATCGGCTGACAACAAGTATTGTATCGGACTACGAACAGGTTATCCGCGGCCTCGACAGTTGAACGGGGCGCCCCGACACAGCCCTGTCGTTCCCGACACGATCATCGGGCGACTGTCTTTTTTCGCTCGACGATGAGACGACGTTTGACCGGGACCGGGCTTCGGAGAAAGTGGCCTTCCACGATTCGCACGCGAAACGGAATAGATGACCTCCGACATCACGCTCTATCATTCACCCAACACGCGCTCGTCTGGCGTCCGAATCCTGCTGGACGAGCTCGAGGTGCCCTATCGCCTGCACGTCCTCAATATGAGGGCGGGGGAGCATCGCGAGCCCGCCTATCTGGCGATCAATCCCCTGGGCAAGGTCCCCGCCATCCGGCACGGGGATGCGGTCATCACCGAGCAGGCCGCGATCTATCTCTATCTCGCCGACGAATTCGCCGAGAAAGGCCTCGCGCCGCCGGTCGGGGACCCGCTGCGCGGTCCCTATCTTCGCTGGATGATCCTCTACGGGTCGTGCTTCGAGCCGGCGGTGATCGACCGCGCGCTCGAAAGAGAACCGGGCCCGATGGCGATGTCGCCCTATGGCAGCTTCGACGCGGTTCTCGACAGCATCGTCGCGGGCCTGTCGAAGGGACCGTATCTTCTGGGCGAGCGATTCAGCGCCGCCGACATCCTTTGGGGTGCCGCACTCGGCTGGATGACCGCCTTCAAACTCGTCCCGGAAGAACCCGTGATCGTCGCCTACGTGGCCCGGATCAAGGATCGCCCCTCCTTCCGCAAGATCACGGCCGACGAATCCGCCCTCGCGGCCAAGCAGCAGGAAGCGGACTGATCACTGTTCGCGACCCACCATGCACATCGGTTTCATGAGAAGGAGCCACAGACATGCGGATGATCTTCGTCAATCTGCCGGTGAAGGATCTCGAAGCCTCGAAGACGTTCTTCGACGCCCTGGGCTTCACGTTCAATCCGGCGTTCACCGATGAGAGTGCGGCCTGCATGGTGGTGTCGGACAGCATTTTCGTGATGCTGCTGACGGAAGCGCGCTTCCGTGACTTCATCACCGGCGACATCTGCGATGCATCGAAGGCCACCGAAGTGCTGACTTGTCTCTCCTGCGAATCACGTCAGGAGGTCGACGATACCCTGGCCAAGGCGCTGGCGGCCGGGGCCAAGCCTTGGAAGCCGAACATGGATTACGGCTTCATGTATGGCTGCTCGTTCCAGGATCCGGATGGCCACGTCTGGGAGCTGATGCATATGGATCCGGCAGCCATTCCGCCGCAATCCTGAGACGTGCATCCGGCCGCCGGGCTCAGCCCGGCGGTATCGCCGTGCCGGTCGAGCGCGTCATCATCGTCGAAGGAAGCGAGGAGGGGGCGAAGGCCGCCACCAGATGCATGCCGATGACGGGTGCGAAGACCAGGGTCATCATCACGAGAAGGATCAACGCCACGCTGTTGTCGCGGGAGGGCGAAGCGGCGCGCGAGCGGGCACGGCGGAAAGCAAGGGTCTGGAAGGTCATGGGCTCACCTCGTTCGACCGGCCGTCAGGGCCGATCGCGGGTGAACCCGATCAAGCGATCAGGCGCTCAACACGCTGTCGGCCGAAGTCGGCGCGGTCCATCGACTACTGTCGCTGGGCATTGGGTTCGAAAGTTCCTGTGATCCACCGAGCCGAGCATATGCCGGGCAACGGCGGTTGCGCCCACATGATGCGGTGCGAAGGGTTCGTCAAGCCTTAACGTGGCATCCGCGGGATTGATCCGCATCACGATGCGAGCCGCGCGGCGAAGCGCTCCACCAGTCGTCGCCCGACCTCGTCCTTGTCGAGGGTCGGCCATGTCTCCAGACCCCCATCCCGGTCGAGCAAATGGATGGTGTTGGCGGTGCCGCCCATGACACCGCCCTCGGCGGAGACATCGTTGGCGACGAGCAGATCGCAGCCCTTGCGGGCGATCTTCGCCCAGGCATGAGCGATCACCGAATCTGTTTCGGCGGCAAAGCCGACCACCAGCCTCGGGCGTCCTTTACTGCGCTGGGCGATGGTAGCGAGAATGTCCGGATTCTCGACGAGCGAGAGGGGCGGCACGGCCGCCCCGTCCTTCTTGATCTTGGACGCGTGATCCTGCGCCGGGCGCCAATCCCCCACCGCCGCGGCGAAGATGGCGAGGTCGGCGGGGAGGGCGGCCTCTACCGCCGCCAGCATCTCCCGCGCGGTCTCCACACGCACCATCGTGACGCCCTTCGGATCGGCGATGGAAACGGGACCGGAGATCAGCGTGACCTCCGCGCCCGCTTCTGCGGCAGCGGCGGCGATGGCATGGCCCTGTCGCCCCGATGAGCGGTTGGCGAGGTAGCGCACCGGGTCGATCGGTTCATGCGTCGGTCCGGACGTCACGAGCACGCGCCGGCCCGCGAGAGGCTTCTGCGGCGAACGACCGGCCAGAAATCCAAATCCCCCGGTCGCCGCCGAGGATGCCTTCGAGATTTCACCGAGCATGGCCTCGACCGCATTCGCGATCTCCAAGGGCTCCGCGAGGCGGCCTGGACCGAACTCCGCTTCCGCCATGGCGCCGTCATTGGGTCCGACCACCCGGACACCGTCGCCCTTCAGGGTCGCGAGATTCCGACGCGTCGCCGGATGCTGCCACATGCGGACATTCATCGCCGGAGCGATCAGGATCGGGAGGGTCGTCGCCAGGAGAACCGTGGAGGCGAGGTCCGAAGCGTCTCCGCTCGCCATCCGTGCCATCAGGTTGGCGGTGGCGGGTGCCACCACGATGGCATCCGCATCGCGTGCCAGCTTGATGTGGCCGATATCGGCCTCCTCCGCCCGGTCGAATAGGTCGGTATGGGCGCGCTCTCCGGCCAGGGCGGCAGCGGCGAGGGGGGTCACGAATTCCTGTGCCCCCGCCGTGAGCAGCGGACGCACCCGCGCCCCGCGCTCGCGGAGGCGGCGGATCAGATCCAGCGACTTGTAGGCGGCGATACCGCCGCCGATGACGAGCAGGATGCGTCGGTTCTGGAGGGGGAGGGTCATGATGAAGGGCTACTCCCGCTCTTCGTGATCGTCCACAGCGAACGGATTTGGCATGGCGGCCACGAACAGCGGTGTCCGCGCCATCCCGTTCACCCGGCCCTTACCGGAACGCCATCACCAGCGCGCCTACCGCGATGGCCCAGAGCGCCGCCGTGGACCAGAGCGCCCGGCGACGCTCCTTGCGGGCGATGCTCTCCAGCGCCTTGCGGTCGCCGGTTCCGCTCTCGTCGAGACGCACGAGAATCCGGCGCAGGCGCTGGGCGAGATCGGGCAGGTCGGTGACGACGTCGGACAAGGTCAGGGCCGCACGTCCCGCACCCTCGATTCGCCCGAGAGGTCCGAGATTGCGCGCGATCCACGAGCGGACCACCGGCTCCGCCCCGGTCCACATGTCGAGCTGCGGGTCCAGGGAGCGGGCGACGCCCTCCACCACCACCATGGTCTTCTGCAGCATCACCAGTTCGGTGCGCGTGCTCATGTCGAACAGGGCGGTGATGTCGAAGAGCAGGGTCAGCACCTTGGCCATCGAGATCTCGTCGGCCCGTCGCTGGTGGATCGGCTCGCCGATGGCGCGGATGGCCTGGGCGAAATCCTCCACCGAATGGTGGGCCGGCACGTAGCCCGCCTCGAAATGCACCTGCGCCACGCGCTTGTAGTCGCGCAGGATGAAGCCGAGCAGGATCTCCGCGAGGAAGCGCCGCTCCATGATCCCGAGCCGGCCCATGATGCCGAAATCGACCGCCACCAGCGTGCCGCTCGCATCCACGAACAGGTTTCCGGGATGCATGTCGGCGTGGAAGAAGCCGTCGCGAATCGCCTGCCGTAGAAAGGACTGGATGACCGCGAGGCCGAGGGCCTTGGGGTCGTGGCCGGCGGCGACGATGGCGGCGCGATCATTGAGCCGGATGCCCTCGATCCACTCGCTCGACAGCACGTCCCGCGCGGTCAGCTCCCATTCGGGCTTCGGCACGCGGAAATCGGCATCGTCCTTGGTGTTCTGCGCCAGCTCGGACATGGCCGCGGCTTCGAGCCGAAAATCCATCTCCATCATTACCGAGCGGGCCAGGATCTCGACCACGTCGCGCGGGCGCAGGCGCTCGGCCTTCGGCGACAGGGCATGGACCACGCGGGCCATGAACCGCATCACCTGAAGATCGCGCTGGAACCGCTCCCGCACGCCCGGCCGCATGATCTTCACAGCCAGCACCCGCTCGACGCCGTTCGCGTCGAGGATATGGGCCTTGTGGACCTGGGCGATGGACGCGGCGGCCACGGGCTCGCTGAAGGACAGGAACAGTTCGCGGACCGGCTTGCCGAAGGCGGCCTCGACCACGCGGATCGCCTGTTCCTGTGGGAAAGGCGGAACCCGGTCCTGCAGCTTCTCGAGATCGAGGGCTGCATTCATGCCGACGATGTCGGGCCGCGTCGCCAGGAACTGGCCGAACTTGACGTAGGAGGGGCCGAGCCGTGTCAGAGCGCGCTGCAACGGACCCGCCCCTGCACCGAGGCCCGGCCGTTCCAGCATCCGCCCGAGCTTCAGGGCGAGGCGAAGATGCGGCGGCAGCTCAGTGGGGTCGATGAACGACAGCCCGCCTTCGCGCGCCAGCACAAAGCCGACCCCGGCACCACGGATGAGATAGACGATGGCGCCTAGCATGGGATGCTTTCGACGTGCGTGATCACGGCAGGACCAGCACTCGGCCCACCACTGAACCTCATCCTGAGGAGCCGACGCTCGGCGGCGGCCTCGAAGGAGGTTTCCAGAGGCCGCCCTGCGATCTGGAGGCCTCCTTCGAGGCCGCTATCGCGGCACCTCAGGATGAGGGAGCTGTGTAGGACCAGATCGGGCAGATCGATCCGTTCTGGTTTCACGAGATCTTCCAGCCGGAATGGATCGCCACGATCCCGCCGGACAGGGGCCGGTGGGTGACGTGCTTGAACCCGGCTTCCTCGATCATGCCGGCAAATCGACCAGGGGTCGGGAATTTGCGGATGGATTCCACGAGATACCGGTAGGAATCCGCGTCGCCGGCCACGCTGGCGCCCAAGCGAGGAATTACGTGGAACGAATAGGCGTCGTAGATGCGGTCGAGGACCGGCAGGTCTACCTTGGAGAATTCGAGGCACAAGAAGCGCCCGCCGGGCTTCAGGACGCGGCGCGCCTCGGCCAGGGCAAGGTCGATCCGGGGCACGTTCCGAATGCCGAACGCGATGGTGTAGGCGTCGAACGCCTCGTTCGGCAGGGGAAGCGACTCGGCATTCGCGGTGACGAAATCGATCCGCCCGTCATAGCGGTGGCCGGCCCGCTCGGCGCCGACCCGCAGCATCGATTCGTTGATGTCGAGCACCGTGACATGGGTCTCGGGGCCCCCCGCCTCCAGGCAGCGGAAAGCGATGTCGGCGGTGCCGCCGGCCACATCGAGATGGTGGAAAGGCCGGTTGCGTGGTGGCCGCAGCATCGAGATGAGATGCGACTTCCAGGCGCGGTGGAGCCCACCCGACATCAGGTCGTTCATCAGGTCGTAGCGTTTCGCCACGGAGCGGAACACGTCGTCGACACGCCCCTGCTTCTCGTCGAGCGCAACCTGCTCGAACCCGAAATGCGTGCTGGTCTCGTCCTTCGAACGCTCGGCCGAACTCATGTCACCATCCTCTTGCGCGAGCGTCATAGCGAAAGCCGGCAAGGATCGCCATGTGCCGGGTTAGACAGGTGCATGACGATCGGTGGCGGATGCCGGCCCTCGCCGTGTCGGCGCCGTCCCCCGATCCAGAGCCTCGCCCCCTCCATGCCAGAACTGCCCGAAGTCGAAACCGTCCGTCGCGGGCTTTCCCCCGCCATGGTGGGTGCACGATTCTCCCGCGTGACCCTGCGCCGGCCGAACCTGCGGTTTCCCTTCCCCGAGCGCTTCGCCCAGCGGCTCGAAGGCGCCACGGTGACCGATCTGGCGCGACGGGCGAAATACCTCACCGCCGGTCTCGACACGGGAGAGACGCTGATCCTGCATCTCGGCATGAGCGGGCGCTTCGACGTGGCCTTGCCGGATGGTCGTAACGTCTCGCCCGGAGATTTCTATCTCGAAGGAGCGCTCGGCAACGCCAAGCACGACCATGTGGTGATGGCGATGTCGAACGGCGCCACCGTCACCTACAACGACGCGCGCCGTTTCGGCTTCATGGACCTCGTGCCGACCCTGGACCTCGCCGGCTGCAAGCATTTCGCCGCGATGGGGATCGAACCGTTGAGCGAGGCCATGAGCCCGGAGAGCCTGGCGCTCCTCTTCCGCAACAAGATCACGCCGCTGAAGGCCGCTCTCCTCGATCAGCGGCTGATTGCCGGCCTCGGCAACATCTATGTCTGCGAAGCGCTTCACCGCGCCGGGCTGCATCCCGAATTGCCAGCGGGAATCCTGGCGAAAGACGATGGGCGGCCGACGACGAAAGCGCGGTTGCTCGCACGGATGATCCGCGAAGTGCTCACCGAGGCCGTCGCCGCCGGCGGGTCCACCCTGCGAGACTACGCCCATACCGATGGCGGGTCGGGCTCGTTCCAGCATGCGTTTCGGGTCTACGACCGTACCGGCGAGCCCTGCACGGCGAAAGGCTGCGGCGGCACCATAGCGCGGATCGTGCAATCGGGACGCTCGACGTTCTATTGTGCGACCTGCCAGCCTGCGAAGCCCAGCAAACCTGCTGTTCGCCGGGCCTGACTCGGTATTACCAGCCGCGACGCTCCTCGAGATCCGGCTTCCGTCCTTGCGGGGTCAGTCCGTCGATGACGCCCGGTAGCGCCTGGGCCAGCTGTGACAGCAGATCGTCACGGGAGAGGCCGGTGCGACTCTGCAGCGTGTTCACCGTGTCCGAACCGAGGGCGTCCGCGAGCCGGTTCGGCTCGACGGGCTGGTTCTGTCCATGCCCGATCCAGGAACCGATGGCGTCGCCGAGACCGCCGCGCTGGAGCCGGTCGATCAACCCGTCGAACCCACCGAGATCGTCGCCCTGCTCCTGGTCGAGGCGGCTGTAAGGCCCCGCGCCGGAGGAATGGCCCTGATCGCGAGAGCCCTGGTAGCCCTGACCGCCGCCGGGTCCGTCGAGCATCCCCGACAGGTCGCTGAAATCGCCTTCCGGCGACGATCCGCGTGATCCGCCGCCATAGCCGCCACGGTCTCGGCCTTCATTGTACGGGTCCTGGTTGAAGCCGCCCTGGTCACCGTCGTCATAGGGCTCGGGCGGCCCGCGCCGGCCCTGCTCCATTTCCGGCTGGCCTCCCCGACCGCCGCCGAGGATGTCGCTCAACCCGCCGCCGCCCTTCTGCAGGAGCAGCATCAGCAAAGCCTGCACGATGGGTGACAGGGAGCCTCCGAGCGCTCCGCCACCGGAACCGCCGCCTTGCTGGTGATCGCTGCCCCGGCCACCGCCGAGGACGTTGCCGAGCACACCGCCGATGACCTGATCGAGTAATCCCATGGTCGTTCCTCCTGAGCAGCGAGCCTTGACGGCGAATTCTATTCCCGGCGTCCGCCGGTCCCGGCGCGGTCGCGCGCGGGCAGATGATCGAGCGGGTTGGTCCGAGACGACTTGCCGTCATCCTCGGTCACAGCCGTCGTGGGGCGGATGGCGCTCGGCGGCTTCACGTCGCCGATGGGCTTCGAACCGGATGTCTCGCCGGATCGGGTTTCCGACGGCACGTCGGCGGCCGTCGGTTGGTCGCGGCGATCGGAGATTGCCTGGGCAGGCGCGGTCTGCACCAGGAAGATGCCGGCAGCGAGGAGCAGGCTCGCCCGGATGAGAGGTTCCTTGCGCATGGGATTGCTCCGTCGGTTCGAGGCACGGGGGCGCCCGGGTTCGGGCGCCGTCACATGCTTCTCCAAGCCCGAGCCTAGGCCGGGGGTTCCGACGCCGGTGCGGGTTTCAGTCGCGCTTGCGCCCGCCGCCGCCCTTGTATTTCGGCTTCTGGCCGCCGAGCCCCTGGGTCGAGCGCGCCTTCGGGCGCTCGGCCCAGAGGGGCGCTTCGCCTCCCACGGGTAATTCGCGGTCGGTGCCCGGGCCCATACTGTCGAGGCTCGGCTTCGAGATACGACTCCGCTTCGCGCCGTACTTTCCGGCATCGCGCTCCACGTCACCCTGGCGCGCCATAGGGTCGTCGGAAAGCAGGAGCTCCGTCGCCTGGAGGCGCTTCAGCTCGTCGCGCAGGCGCGCCGCTTCCTCGAAATCGAGATCGGCGGCGGCCGTGCGCATGCGCTTCTCGAGATCGGCCATGACGGCCTTGAAGTTGTGGCCGATCGTGGCCGCGTTCTTGGCCAGACCCGTATCGACCTGGACGTGGTCGCCCTCGAACACGCTGCTGAGAATGTCGGAGATTCCGCGCTTCACGCTCTGCGGCGTGATGCCGTGTTCCTCGTTATAGGCGAGCTGCTTCTGGCGGCGGCGCTCGGTCTCCGCCATGGCCCGTTCCATCGAGCCGGTGATGTTGTCCGCGTAGAGAATGCAACGGGCGTCGGCATTGCGGGCGGCGCGGCCGATGGTCTGGATCAGCGAGGTCTCGGAACGCAGGAAGCCTTCCTTGTCGGCGTCGAGGATCGCCACGAGGGCGCATTCCGGGATGTCGAGGCCCTCGCGCAGCAGGTTGATGCCGATGAGCACGTCGAAGGCGCCGAGCCGCAGGTCGCGGATGATCTCGATCCGTTCCAGCGTGTCGATATCCGAGTGCATGTAGCGCACGCGGACGCTGTTCTCGTGCAAATACTCGGTCAGGTCCTCGGCCATGCGCTTGGTCAGCGTCGTCACCAGCGTGCGGTAGCCTGCCTGTGCGACCTCGCGCACTTCGCCCAACAGATCGTCCACCTGAGAGCGGGCAGGGCGGATCTCGATCACCGGATCGACGAGGCCGGTGGGGCGGATGACCTGCTCGGCGAAGACGCCGCCAGTCTGCTCCATCTCCCATTTCGCCGGGGTCGCCGAGACGTGGACCGATTGCGGTCGCATGGCGTCCCATTCCTCGAAACGGAGCGGGCGGTTGTCGAGGCAGGAGGGCAGGCGGAAACCGTATTCGGCCAGCGTCGCCTTGCGGCGAAAGTCGCCCTTGTACATGCCGCCGATCTGCGGAACCGTGACGTGGCTCTCGTCGGTGAAGACGATGGCATTGTCGGGCAGGTATTCGAACAGCGTCGGCGGCGGCTCGCCGGGCTTGCGGCCGGTGAGGTAGCGCGAATAGTTCTCGATACCGTTGCAGGCGCCCGTCGCCTCGATCATCTCGATGTCGAAGGTGCAGCGCTGCTCGATCCGCTGCGCCTCGATGAGCCGGCCCATCTTGGTCAGCTCGTCCACCCGAAGCTTCAGCTCGGTCTTGATGCCCTTGATCGCCTGCTGGAGGGTCGGACGCGGCGTGACGTAGTGCGAGTTGGCGTAGACCTTCACGAATTTGAGGTCATTGATTTTCTTGCCGGTGAGCGGATCGAATTCGGTGATCGACTCGATTTCGTCGCCGAACAGGCCAATGCGCCAGCCGCGATCCTCCAAGTGGGCAGGCCAGAGTTCGATCACGTCGCCGCGCACCCGGAAGGTGCCGCGGGCGAAGTCGGACTGGATGCGCTTGTATTGGAGCGCCACGAGGTCGGCGACCAGTTGGCGCTGCTCGATCCGCTCGTTCAGCGACACCGTGAACGACATGGCGGTGTAGGTCTCCACCGAGCCGATACCGTAGATGCACGAGACCGAGGCGACGATGATGACGTCGTCGCGCTCGAGCAGAGCGCGGGTGGCCGAGTGGCGCATCCGGTCGATCTGCTCGTTGATCGAGGATTCCTTCTCGATGAACGTGTCGGAGCGCGGCACGTAGGCCTCGGGCTGGTAGTAATCGTAGTAGGAGACGAAATACTCCACCGCGTTGTCGGGGAAGAAGCTCTTGAACTCGCCGTAGAGCTGCGCCGCCAGGGTCTTGTTCGGCGCCAGGATCAGGGCGGGGCGCTGCGTCGCCTCGATGATCTTGGCCATGGTGAAGGTCTTGCCGGAGCCGGTGACGCCGAGCAGCACCTGATCGCGCTCGTTCTTGTTCACCCCCTCCACCAGTTCGGCGATGGCGCGCGGCTGGTCGCCCGCCGGCTCGAACTCGGATTTCAACGTGAAGGCGAGGCCGCCTTCGGATTTCTTTGGCCGCTCCGGGCGATGCGGCGCCCAGGTCTTGCCGTCCCGGAACAGCGGGTTGCCCTCGGTGAGGAGGCGCGACAGCGCGTCCACCGTGGCAGATACGCCGTCGGTGGCCAGCGACCCCTCATCCTCGTTCGCCAGCGCCTCGGGTGCCGGGCCGTCTTCCGGCGGCGTGATTCCCAGCGCCTGGGCGAGGCGTGGGTCGACCTCGGCCGCATCGCCGAGGGTGAACCCGGCCTGCGGCGCTTCACCGAAACCGCCGGGGGGCGATGCGGCTTTCTTGGGCCTGCCGGGCTTCTTCGGCGGAGCCGGCGGCGCAGGATTCTCGACCGCGGGCAGCCGGTTACGGTTGAGCGCCGGGCTCAGCAGGGCCGCCAGGTGCTCGTCGAGCGGTTTCAGCTCGGGCTTCGAAGCCTTCGCCGAGGAGACGCGGGGTTTGTTCGCAGGAGGCATGGGTGGAATATGGCCCCGCGGAACGAAAGGGGAAAGGGCGGCCCATCGCTTCGCGCCAATCAGGAGCGAGACCCATCATGACGACGACGTCGAACCCGATCCATCCGCAGGCGCGGATCGGCCATGTCCATCTCAAGGTCGCCGATCTCGACCGGGCTCTTGCCTTCTATTGCGGCG
Source organism: Methylobacterium sp. Leaf91 (assembly GCF_001422815.1). Lineage (GTDB taxonomy): Bacteria > Pseudomonadota > Alphaproteobacteria > Rhizobiales > Beijerinckiaceae > Methylobacterium. The sequence continues at coordinate 91,442 of NZ_LMMP01000004.1, forward strand.
TGCTCGGATTCTCCCTCAAGGCTCGCTACGGCACCCAGGCCGCCTTCATCGCGGCGGGGGATTACCACCACCATATCGGGCTCAACACCTGGGAGAGCGAAGGCGGCAGCCCGCCGCCGCCCGGTACGACCGGCCTGTTCCACCTCGCAATCCTCTATCCGACCCGCGCCTCCCTCGCCGATGCCCTGCAGCGTCTCGACGCGGCCGGCATCGCCCTCGACGGGGCCAGCGACCACGGTGTGAGCGAGGCACTGTACCTGCGCGACCCGGACATGAACGGGGTCGAACTCTACAGGGACAGGCCGGAAGCGGAATGGCCGCGCGATGCCGAGGGCGGCCTCACCATGTTCACCCGCCGCCTCGACCTCGCCGATCTCCGGGCCGCCCTGGATGAAACCTGAGGAGCACCAAAACGTTAGGTGGCAACCTTTCCGTGTGCTAACCAGTGACGAGACGATGCCGCTCTCGAACGGGGGCGGCCGAGGCGGGCATGGCGGCACCAGATCGTCGCCGCCTCGACGCCACCCGCTCGCTCGAGGCCCACGGTCTCGGGCGCAGGGCGGCGGCGGGTGGAGACGAGCCGCGCCCCCCTTTGCCCGATGCGAGCGACCCCATGAAAATCCGGACCGGCTACACGATCGGCTACGACACGTTCGGCCCGACGCCGATCACCCTGATGCTCAACGTCCACCCGTCCAGGGCGGGTGATCTGCTGACACCGGAAACGATGACGATCGAGCCGCCGGTGGAGGCTCACAGCTACCTCGATCCGTTCGGCAACGTCTGCACCCGCATCCTCGCCCCCGGTGGCCGGATCACGGTGTCGGCCGATTTCACGATCGAGGATTCCGGCGAGTTGGACGAACTCGTGCCCGAGGCGAAACAGCATCCGGTGCAGGATCTTCCGGACGACGTCATGCCGTTCCTGCTCGGCAGCCGCTATTGTGAGACCGACAAGCTCTCGAACATCGCCTGGGGTCTCTTCGGCACCACACCCGAGGGTTGGGCACGGGTCCAGGCGATCCACGATTTCGTGCACCGGCACATCAAGTTCGATTACCAGCAGGCCGACGCCACCCGCACGGCTTTCGAAGCCTACACCCAGAAGATCGGCGTCTGCCGCGATTTCACGCATCTCGCCGTCGCCTTCTGCCGATGCATGAACATCCCGGCCCGCTACTGCACCGGCTATCTCGGCGATATCGGCGTGCCCGTGGTGCCGCCGGGCGACTTCTCGGCCTGGCTCGAAGTCTATCTCGATGGGCGCTGGTTCACCTTCGACGCCCGCAACAACAAGCGCCGCATCGGCCGCATCCTCATCGCGCGAGGCCGCGACGCCACCGACGTGGCGATCTCCACGAGCTTCAGCACGGCCCTGCTCGCGAGCTTCGACGTGCATACCGACGAGATCAGCGAGACCGGCGAATTGACCCCCATCGCCTGAAGCGGATCCACGCCGGATCGACATCCGACCTCCCGCGTTCCGATAGACACATTCCCTCCTCGGCCGGTCCCTCTATCGGATGGTCCGAGGAGGAATGCATCTCTATTGGAGACAGCATGTCGGACAGGATCAAGGGTACGGCGCTCATCGCCGGTGCGAGCGGCATCGTCGGCAACAACCTCGCCCGTCACCTCGTCGCCGAGGGCTGGAACGTCCTGGGTCTGGCGCGCCGGCCCGTAGATATCGAGGGCGTGACCCCGGTGACGGCGGACCTGACGGATCCCGCCTCCCTGCAAGCGGCCTTGTCCGACCTCGCACCGACGCATGTCTTCATCACCACATGGATGCGGCAGGCGACCGAGGCCGAGAATTGCCGCGTCAATGGCGCCATGGTGCGCAACCTCCTCGACGCCCTGCAAGCGGCTCCGTTGCGCCACGTGGCCCTGGTGACCGGCCTCAAGCACTATCTCGGGCCCTTCGAAGCTTACGGGAAGGGCACGCTGCCGCAGACGCCGTTCCGCGAGGATCAGGACCGCCTGCCGGTGGAGAATTTCTACTACGTACAGGAGGATGAGGTCTTCGCTGCCGCCAAGCGCCAGGGTTTTGGCTGGAGCGTGCACCGTCCGCACACCATCGTCGGCTATGCCCTCGGCAACGCCATGAACATGGGCGTGACGCTGGCCGTCTACGCCTCCCTCTGTCGAGAGACCGGACGCCCGTTCCTGTTCCCGGGCTCACCGCAGCAATGGAACGGCCTGACCGACGTCACCGACGCGCGGCTGCTGGCCCGTCATCTCGCCTGGGCCTCTACCGATCCCGCCGCGGCGAACACCGCGTTCAACGTGGTCAACGGCGACGTCTTCCGCTGGTCGTGGATGTGGGGCCGCATCGCGGAATGGTTCGGCCTGGAGCCGGCGCCCTATCCGGGTGCGGCGACACCCCTCGAAGAGCAGATGGCCAAGGACGGGCCGGTCTGGAGGGATCTGGCTGAGCGCCACGGGTTGGTCGAGTCCGATCTCGACCGTCTCGCCTCCGCATGGCACACCGATGCGGATCTCGGCCGACCGATCGAGGTGGTCACCGACATGGCGCGCAGCCGCCGGCTCGGCTTCCTCGATTATCAGCCCAGCGACGACAGTTTCCTCGACCTGTTCGGCCGGTTGCGGACCGAAAAAGTCATTCCCTGACACAGCATTCACTGAGACAGAAAGTGACGATGCAATCCGAAACGCCGGCTTCGCCCAACCCTGCGCTTCCCGAACTCGACTCGGAGACCCTGGCCTTCGCGGGCCGGGTCTTCCAATATGCGCGGGCAGGGCATGTGGACGAGCTCGAAGAGCTATTCGCTCAGGGACTTCCGGCGAACCTCCTCAATGACAAGGGCGACAGCCTGCTGATGCTGGCCGCCTATAATGGGCAGGTCGAGACCACGCGCCTCATCCTCGAGAACGGCGGCGACCCCGAGCTCTCCAACGACCGGGGGCAGACGCCGCTCGCCGGCGCCGCCTTCAAGGGCGACATGGCCATCGTGGAGCTACTGCTGGAGAAGGGCGCGATGATCGACGGCACCGGAACCGGCACGCGCACCGCGCTGATGACGGCGGCGATGTTCAACCGCACCGAGATGGTGGAACTCCTGCTGGCGCGGGGTGCCGACCCGGCCAGGCGCGACGGCAACGGGCAGAGTGCCGCGGATCTCGCCCGTTCCATGAACGCCGCCGACACGCCGTTCCAGCTCGAGGCAGCCATTCGGCTCGCCCGACTGAGCGTCGACTGAAGCCAACCGATCGATGGATGGGGCGTGACGGGATGATCAAATCATTGGCGATGGTCCGCCGCTCCGTCTTTCCGCTGATGGTGGGCGCCCTGACAATCTCCTCGGGAGCGCGTGCCGAGGAATGGCCGATGTTCGGCCGCGACCATACCAACCGGCATTTCTCGCCGCTCACGGCCATAGACCGGGGCAACGTCGCCAAGCTGCGCCCGGCCTGGATCTTCCAGACCGGGATCACAGGCTACTTCCAGGCCGAGCCGGTGGTGGTGGACGGGGTGATGTACGTCTCCACCACGCAGAACCACGTGGCGGCCCTGGAGGCGAAGACCGGGCGGGTGATCTGGACCTACACCCACAAGGCTCGGACGGAGAAGATCTTCGGGCCGCCCTCGAATCGCGGCGTCGCGGTCTCGGGCGGCAAGGTCTTCGAGGCGACCATGGACGGGCGGGTCATCGCCCTCGACGCCAAGACCGGCAAGATCCTGTGGGACCACGAGGCCGTCCGCCCTGAGGAGGGCGAGTCGGAGACCGCGTCCGATCTCGCCGGAACGCTCGGCGCGGGCGCGATCCAGGGTTCGAGCCGGCTCGGTTTCAAGATGCCGCCTCTCGTGGCCGACGGGCTCGTCATCGTCGGCGTGGCCGGGGCCGGCTACGGCCTCCACGTGGAGGACGAGAAAGGCGGGCTCGACGGCGGCGCTGTGGTCGGGATCGAGGGCGGCTACGGACGACGCGGCTGGCTCGCGGCCTACGATGCGGCCACCGGCGAGGAGCGCTGGCGCTGGTACGTCACCAAGGAGGACGGTTGGGAAGGCGGCTTCGTCGAGAAGACCGCCGATGGGGTGCCGCTCAATCGCGACATTGCCGCCGAGAAGGCGGCCGCGCCCCGGCACAGGGAGGCCTGGAAGGTCGGCGGCGGCTCGCTCTGGATGACCCCGGCCTACGATGCCGATCTCGGCCTGATCTATGTCGGCACCGGCAACCCCGCGCCGCAGAATTTCGGCCTCTCGCGGCCGGGCGACAACCTCTACACGATGAGCCTCGTCGCTCTGGACGTGAAGACCGGAAAGCTGCGCTGGTATTACCAGCAGGTCCCCCATGACGAATGGGGCTACGACGTCGCGAGCCCGCCCTTCCTGCTCGATTACGCGACGCCGCAAGGTCCGGTGAAGGCGGTCGCCGAAGCGAGCAAGACCGGCTGGCTCTACGTCCACGACCGGGCGACCGGCACGCTCCTCGGCAAGTCCGCGCCGCTGACCACGCAGAAGAACCTCTACGCACCGCCCACCGAGACCGGAACCGTCGTCAGCCCCGGTCCCCTCGGGGCGATCTCCTGGCATCCGGTCGCCTTCGATCCGACGACCAGCATGGCCTATGCCCAGGTCCGTCACGGCGCGACCACCTACACGGTGAGGACTGTCCCCGCCGCCGCCGGCAGGCCGCAGATCCGTTTCACCGAAACGAGCGAGGCGAAGGGAGAGCCTTCCTTCAGCACGCTCACGGCTGTCGACCTCGCCAAGGGCGGCGCGATCAAATGGTCGGTGAAGGCGGGAAGCCGCCTTTCGGGCGGCACGCTCGCCACCGCCGGCGGTCTGGTCTTCTCCGGCGAGGAAGACGGTCATCTCGACGCCCATGACGCGGCGACCGGCACGGTGCTGTGGCGTTTCCAATGCGGTGCCGGGATCGGCGGGCCGCCGATCACTTATTCGCTGGACGGCCGGCAATACGTGGCCGTGGCGGCCGGCGGAGCCTCGTTCACCAAGGGCTCGGGTTTCGGCACCGGCGACGCGCTCGTCGTGTTCGCCCTGCCGGACTGACGGTTATCTCGTCACTTCGCATATCCGCCTCGACGGGCCGAGGAGCGCCTCCGTCATCGACTCCTTGCCGGACATGCTCCCCCCCCCCCCCCCTTGACCGTCGTGATAGGGGGTCGAGGATCGCTATCATCGCGTAGACGGCGTGCCATTAGCGTGCTGTCGTCGATAGCGGGGCCAATCGTGTTTGCCCAGCGGCAGGAAGGGACGGCATGAACCCGAACACCCGGCGATGGGCCATCAGTAGCGTCTTCGGCCTGTTCGTGGGCTGGGCGATCGGCGGGGTGATCTTTCCCGCCCTCACGGCCCTCATCGGCATGATGGTCCGGCCCAACCCGGGCATGCGGGATGCCGCCATAACCTGGCCGGGACCGGCGGTAGACATGCTGCCCTTCCTCGCCATCGGTCTTCAGGCCAGCGTGGTGATCGCCGTGACGCTTCTCCTTGCCCGCGTGGGCGATGAGCGTCGACGCATAGGCTGGGGCTGCCTCGCCGTCGGGGGCGCCATCCTCCTGAACGGCATCGTCCTCCTGGCGGTCACGGGCGTCCTGGGCTGGCTTCTCGACCGGGATTCCGGTGGTGCCAGTGGTGGCGAGGCGAGTGCCGGGTTCTTCCTACTGCTGTTGGGCCTGCCCTACGCCCTGCTCTGCATCGCGCTGCTGGCGGGCGGGGCGGTGATGCTGCGCAGGCGCCCGCCTTCGCCGCCGCGAGGAACGGGACGGTCCGGACTGTGAGGAAGGCGTGACGACCGCCGTTACCCTTCAAGCGGGTCACCTGTTCGCGCCCGGCCGGATGTGACAGGACGACACAGGCGGCGCGCCGCTTGCATTGGCAGAGCCGAGATCACAAGAGACCGCACCACCCCATGTCGACCGATGTTTCCGAGCCACGACAGCCCACCGACCGCGGCTCCCCCGTGGTGCGCACGATCGCGATGCCTGCGGACACCAATCCGGCCGGGGATATTTTCGGCGGATGGCTGATGGGACAGATGGATCTGGCAGCGGGTAACGTCGCCGCTCGCCGGGCGCGGGGCCGCTGCGCCACGATATCCGTGGATGCCATGACCTTCCATCGCCCGGTCATCGTCGGCGACGAGGTCAGCATCTATGCCTGGATCGTGAAGGTCGGCCGCACCTCGCTCCGCATCCAGGTCGAGGTCTGGCGCCGCGAACGCGAGAGCGAGAACACGATGAAGGTGACGGAAGGCCTGTTCACCTTCGTCGCCATCGGCAGCGACCGCCGCCCGAGGCCGATCTCGCCCGAGGTCGAAGAGACCTGGGAGGTCTGAGTTTCGATCCCACCCGGTTCGGGCGGGACCGCCTCACCACCACGACGTGCCGCGTCCCAATTCGCCGACGTCGAGATGTCGGGCGATGGAGGCGCCGATATCCGCGAAGGTCTCCCTTCGCCCGAGTGACCGGGCGCCGAGACCGGGACCGAAGGCCAGGACCGGCACCTGCTCGCGGGTATGCTCCGTCCCCGACCATGTCGCGTCGTTGCCGTGGTCGGCGGTGACGATGCAGACATCACCCGCCTCGAGCACCGCATGGATCTCGGGCACGCGCGCATCGAAGCGCTCCAGCTCGGCGGCGTAGCCGGGCACATCGCGGCGGTGGCCGTGTTCCGTGTCGAAATCGACCAGGTTCAGGAAGACCAGCCCGCCCTCGGGGAGGGTGCGGAACGCGGCCAGCGCCGCATCGAGGCAGGCAACGTTGCCGGCGGCCTTGATCTCGCGGCCCGTGGCGCGGTGGGCGAAGATGTCGCCGATCTTGCCGACGCTGACCACAGGGCGTCCCCGCTCGCTCAGGCGGTCGAGGAGGGTTTCGCCCGGCGGCTGCGTGGCGAAATCCTTGCGGTTCGGGGTACGCCGGAAACCAGTTTCCTCCGAGCCGAGGAAGGGGCGGGCGATGACCCGGCCGATCCGGTAGGGGTCGCAGATCTCGCGGGCGATCCGACAGAGCTCGTAGAGCCGGTCCAGCCCGAACGTCTCCTCGTGAGCGGCGATCTGGAAGACGCTGTCGGCCGAGGTGTAGCAGATCGGCTTGCCCGTCCGGACGTGCTCTGCCCCGAGACGCTCGACGATCGGGATACCGGCGGCGTGGCAATCACCGAGGATACCGGGGAGTTCGCCCCGTTCGATCAGCATTTGGATGAGGGCAGTGGGGAAGGCCGGCACCCTGTCGGGAAAGTAGCCCCAATCCTCGGTGACGGGGGCGCCCGCGATCTCCCAATGGCCGGAGGGTGTGTCCTTGCCGGGCGCGGTCTCGATGGCATGGCCGTAGGCCCCATCGACCGGACCGGATGGCTCGAGCCCGGGCGGGATGCGGCCGCTCGCCCCCTCGGCGGTGAGACCGAGGCCGAGACGCGTCAGGTTCGGCAGAGCGAGGGGGCCGGCTCGAAGGCCCGCGCGATCGCCCGCCCCGGCGGCGCAGGATTCCGCGATATGGCCGAGCGTGTCCGAGCCCTCGTCGCCGTAGCGGGCAGCGTCCGGCCCTCCGCCGATGCCGACCGAATCGAGGACGATGAGAAAGACGCGCGCCATGGGTCTCGTCGTGTTCAGGCCGGGACCACGTCTTCGGTGGTGGCGCTGTTGAGATCGAAGGCGGCAGCGAACAGGGCCTTCGTGTACTCGGTCTGCGGCCGGGCGAAGATGGCCTCCGCCGGGCCTTCCTCCACGACCTTGCCGTTCTGCATCACCAGCACGTAGTTCGCCAGCGCGCGAACGACCTTGAGATCATGGCTGATGAAGAGGTAGGCGAGCTTGCGCTCCTTCTGCAGGTCGCGGAGCAGGGTGACGATCTGAGCCTGAACCGACCGATCGAGGGCCGAGGTCGGTTCGTCGAGGACGACGAAGCGCGGTTTCAGCACCATGGCGCGGGCGATGGCGATGCGCTGGCGCTGGCCGCCGGAAAATTCGTGCGGGTAGCGATCCATCGTCGCCGGATCGAGACCGACATCGGTCAGTGCCTTGGCGACCACGGCGCGCCGCTCGATGCGCGACTTCACCGCCCCCTGCACGACGAGGCCCTCGGCGACGATGTCGGCCACCGTCATGCGCGGCGAGAGCGAGCCGTAAGGGTCCTGGAAGACTACCTGCATGTCGCGCCGGAACGGTCGCATCGGTCCGGGGCCGAGCCCGGCAATGGACTGGCCGAGGAAGACGATAGGGCCCTCGCTGCCGGTGAGGCGCAGCAGGGCGAGCCCCAGAGTGGTCTTGCCCGATCCGGATTCCCCGACGATCCCGATCGTCTCCCCCTCGCGGACGGCGAGGGACACGCCATCCACTGCCTTCACGTGGAAGGTCGTGCGCCGGAGAAGCCCCTCGCGGACCGGGAACCACACCTTGAGCGGGCCGGCTTCCAACAGGCGCGGAGCGTCGTCCGCCACCGGGTTGGCGCGCCCCTTCGGCTCGGAGGCGAGCAGGCGCTGGGTATATTCGTGTTTGGGCCTGGCGAAGATCTCGTCCACCGGCCCCGCTTCGACGATGCGGCCGGCGAGCATCACGCAGACCCGCGAGGCGATGCGCTGCACGATGCCGAGATCGTGGGTGATGAACAGCATCGACATGCCGAGGCGCTTCTGCAGGTCGGCCAGGAGCGTGAGGATCTGCGCCTGGACGGTGACGTCGAGGGCGGTGGTCGGCTCGTCCGCCACCAGAAGGTCCGGCTCGCAGGCGAGCGCCATGGCGATCATGACGCGCTGGCGCTGGCCGCCGGACAATTCGTGCGGATAGGCGCCCATGCGCCGCTCGGCATCGCGGACGCCGACGAGTTCGAGCAATTCGAGGATGCGGGCGCGGGCCTTGCGGCCGGACAGGCCGCGATGGATCTCCAGAACCTCGCCGATCTGCCGCTGGATCGTGTGCAGAGGATTGAGCGAGGTCATCGGCTCCTGGAACACCATGGTGATGTCGGCACCACGGATCTTACGCAGTTCCGGCTCCGGCAAGGCCAGAATGTCCCGTCCCTTGAACAGGATGCGACCGCCGGGATGGACGGCGCTCCCATCGAGGAGGCGCAGGATCGACAGGGCCGTCACCGACTTGCCCGACCCGGACTCGCCCACCAGGGCAACCGTCTCGCCCCTGTGGATCGTGAAGCTCACGCGATCCACTGCCAGCGTCTCACGCTCACGCGAGCGGAAGGCGACCGACAGGTCTTGGACGTCGAGCAGCGTGTCAGTCATCGAGGGAAGGGCACCGGGTCCGCGGATTGGGGAAGCCGAGGTTCTTATAGCGCGGCGCGATGAGATCGGCGAACGGCAATTGATCCGGCGCCAGACCGCATTACAAACGCCCCGTGACATCCCTCCGCAGCCTGATCCTCGCCTGTTGTCTCCTCGCCGCCGCGCCGGCCTCGGCCGAGGTGGCGACGGAAACCGTGGAGCAGGCGCTCTGCCGCCTGATCGAGGATTCGGCCAGGGTGCGAGGCCTGCCCGTGCCGTTCCTGACGCGGCTGATCTGGCGGGAAAGCAGTTTTCGCGTCACGGCCGTGAGCCCGGTCGGTGCGCAGGGCGTCGCGCAGTTCATGCCGGGAACGGCACGCGAGCGCGGGCTGACCGACCCGTTCGACCCGGAGCAGGCGATCCCCCACGCCGCCCATCTCCTCGCCGACCTCAATCGCCAGTTCGGCAATCTCGGCCTCGCGGCTGCGGCCTATAATGGCGGCGCGGGCCGGGTCTCGGGCTGGCTCGCCGGAACGGGCGGCCTGCCCGCCGAGACACGCGCCTACGTGATGGCGATCACCGGGGCGCCGGCGGAGGATTGGCGCGGAGGCGCGGCCGTCAACGGAGCCGAGGGAGAGTCTGATGCCCCCAAGAAGGAAGCATCGACGGCGGAAGCGCCGAAGACCTGCCTGCAGGTCACCGCCGCGTTGCGGATTCCCTCGCGCGGCGATCGCTTCGCCCTCGGCGGCAACGAGGGGCCGGCCGCCCCGTGGGGCATTCAGCTCGCCGGGAATTTCTCGAAATCCCTCGCCCTCCAGAGCTTCTCCCGCACCCGGAAGCTCTATGCCGGGGTGATCGGCGAGGTGCGGCCGATGATCATCGGGACGCGCCTGCGCAGTCGCGGCACGCGCGCCTTCTACCGGATCCGCATCCCGGCCGAGAGCCGGGCGGCGGGCGATATCCTGTGCGGCCGCATCCGGAAGGTCGGGGGCGCCTGCATCGTGCTGCGCACCTGAATCCAAAAAACCCTTTTTCCGGTCATGAATCCGCCGTGCGGCACGTGTCATTCGGGTCTTCGTTTCCCCGTTTGAGAGATGCATGACCCGCGCCTTCGCCGCTTTCGCCACTCTCGCCTGCCTCGCTCTGGCCGCCTTCGGGGTCACGGCTTGTTCGCCCCTCGCCCTCTTCGATGCCATTGGTCCGCGCGACCAGGGCGGCCGGCTCGCCCAGAAGAGCGCCGCCTTCGGCACCCATCCGCGGCAGCGCCTCGATGTCTTCACGCCCGTCGGCGGCGCGGCGGATGCGACGGTGCTGGTCTTCTTCTATGGCGGCTCGTGGAAATCGGGCGCGAAGGACGATTACGAATTCGTCGGTCAGGCCCTGGCGGCCCAGGGTTTCGTCACCGTCATCCCCGATTACCGGGTCTATCCGGAAGTTCGGTTCCCCGACTTCCTCGATGACGGCGCCGCCGCCATCGCCTGGGTTCGCGACAACATCGCAGAATATGGCGGCGACCCGCGCCGCATCGTTCTCGCGGGCCATTCGGCCGGGGCCTACAATGCCCTGATGCTCGGGCTCGATCCGCGCTACCTGCGCAAGGCGGGCGTCGACCCGAAGGTGATCCGGGCCGTGGCCGGTCTGTCCGGCCCCTATGACTTCCATCCTTTCGACCAGGACACCTCAAGGGACGTGTTCGGACAGGCCCCCGACCCAGCGGCGACGCAGCCGATCACCTTCGCCAGCCCTCATTCACCGCCCGCATTCCTGGCCACGGGCGGCAACGACACCATCGTCCGTCCGCAGAATACCCAGAGCCTCGCGGCGCGACTGCGCGCGGTGCGGGTGCCGGTTCAGGAGCGGATCTATCCCGGCCTCGACCATGCCGACACGCTTCTGGCCCTCTCGGTCACCTTCCGCTCGAAAGCGCCGGAACTGTCGGAAATGACGACATTCCTCAAGCAATATGCCGGCACTCAACAGCACGTTCGCTCGGTCTCGCGGTGGGACCGTTAGGCGAGCGCCGGAAGACAGGGGGACAAGCCATGCGCGACGACGACACGGACCGGCCGAAGCGCACGGTCTCCCATACGGTCGGCGAGAGCCTCGACACCCTCTCCCTCGACGAGATCGCCGAGCGGATCGCCCTGCTGCGCGCCGAGATCGAGCGCCTGGAATCGGCCCGAACCGGCAAGAAGTCCGCGCTGGACCGGGCATCATCGATCTTCAAACTGTAGGCGCGGAATCTCCGGGCGGGGCCGCGCCCTCCCGCCTCATGGCATCCTCTTCCTCGCCCAGCCGGGCGATGTCGTCGGCCACGACCGCCTCCAGTCCACGCGCGATCTTCAGCGCCCGCGTCGGCTCGCCGACCCGCATCACCAGGACGATGGTCTCGCGATCGGCGCAGCCGGGCTCGCCACAGGCGATTTCGTTGACGGCGAGGACGTCATCCTCGCCGAGCCCGAGACCCAGGCGAAGCGCGCCCTTGAGCCTCGCTGCATCGGCCGACCGTGCGGCCGAGCGGGCGCGGGCATCCTTGAGGGAAAAGAACGCCATCAGGCGGCGGCACGCTGCCAGGCGGGAAACGGATCGGGCAGGGCGCGGTACGGCGCCGGATCGAACCGCGTCACCTCCTCGGAACCGACCAGACAGGCGTCGAGTGCGGCGGTGATCGCTTCCTGGTCGAGACCCGTCCCGATGAAGACGAGTTCCTGGCGGCGGTCGCCCCAGGGCTCGCTCCAGTTCCGGGACAGATGACTGCGCCACTCCGCATCCTCCGGCCAGCGGGCCTTCGGTACGCAGGCCCACCACGCCCCCATCGGCGAAACCCGGGCGATGGCACCGGCGAGGGAGAATTCACCGACCCAGTCCGGGCGCGTCGCCAGCCAGAAATGCCCCTTCGCGCGGATGAGGCCTGGCCATGTCACCTTGGTGAAGGCATCGAACGCCTCGGGCGCGAAGGGACGGCGAGCCCGGTAGACGAAGGAGCCGATCCCGTATTCCTCGGTTTCGGGCACGTGATCGGCGGCGCCGTAGAGCTCCTTGAACCAGAGCGGGTGTTCCTGCGCCCTCTCCTCGCTGAACAGGCCGGTATCCAGAACCCGATCGAGGGGGACGCGGCCATAGGAGGCCTCGACGATGCGGGCATCGGCATTGAGCCCGCGTATCACCGAGCGGACCAGAGCGAGCTGATCCGCCCCGACATCACCGGCCTTGTTAAGGACGACTACATCGGCGAACTCGATCTGCTCCACGAGAAGGTCGACAAGGGTCCGGGCATCCTCCTCGCCCGCACTCTCGCCCCGGTCGCGCAGGAACGCCGTCGAACCGTAATCGCGCAGGAGACTCACCGCGTCGACCACGGTGACCATGGTGTCGAGGCGGGCGACGTCGCTCAGCGCAGCCCCGTCTTCGTCGCGGAAGGAGAAGGTGCTCGCCACCGGCAGCGGCTCGGCGATGCCGGTGCCTTCGATCAGGAGGTAATCGAACCGCCCTTCCTCCGCGAGCGTCCGGACTTCGGCCAGAAGGTCGTCCCGCAGCGTGCAGCAGATGCAGCCATTGGTCATCTCCACCAGGCGTTCGTCGGTGCGAGAGAGGTTGGCGCTGCCCTCACGGATCAGGGCGGCGTCGATGTTCACCTCACTCATGTCGTTGACGATCACGGCGACGCGTCGTCCCTCGCGGTTGTTGAGAATGTGGTTCAACAGCGTGGTCTTGCCGGCACCGAGGAAGCCGGAAAGGACGGTGACGGGGAGACGGTGATCGCGCTGGCTCATCGGAAATCCACTATGTAATGTAATACTATTACAATTCGTGGGATCGTCCCTGTCAATCCCGTTTGAAAATCTCTGTCCACGGGTAGACAGAGGAGGGTCGAAAAGCGCGCTCCGCGTGTTAGGGGAGGGCCATCCCGGCAGAGTCGCGGCAAAGGTGCAGCCGCTGGCCGGCGATCGCCCGAGGATGGAATCCAGTGCGACCCTGGCGAGAAGGACCGGGAGACCGGCGCAGCTACCATCACGGCAACCTCAAAGAGGCGCTGATCGAAGCGGCGCGCCGGTTCATCGCCGAACGCGGCGTGGGCGGTTTCACCCTGGTCGATGCGGCACGCCTCGTCGGAGTGACCCCGGCCGCGCTCTATCGTCATTTCCGGGGTCGCGAAGCTCTGCTGGAGGAGGTGGCCGGCCGTGGCTTCACCGACCTCGCCGAGCGTCTGGCACGCTCCCTCACCTCACGCGGAACACCTCTCGAGCGCTTCACCCGAATGGGGGAGGCCTATCTCGCCTTCGCCGAGGAAGAGCCCGGCTATTATGCCGCGATCTTCGAGACGCGTGGCGCACCGATGGCAGCGGATTCTGCAGCCTCCGACGTCCCGCCGAGGCCCAGCCCCTTCGACCTTCTGCTCGAAGCGCTGAAATCGACGTTTCCGGATGGATTCGGCGGAGTCGAGCCTCGTTTCGTCGCCCTGGAAGTCTGGGCCCTCTCGCACGGGCTCGCCACGCTCTCGGCTTCCGGACATCTGCCGAAAGGGCCCGGAATGCCAGACAAATACGAGCTGCTACGCGCCGGCGTGCTGGCCCTCGTCCATGGTGCGGGACGCCCCCGACCCTCGGCCTGACACTCTCCTGAAAACGACCCTTGAAACCGCCACGTCGCATTCGCAAGTAAATGTGGTTCACATTAACATCGGAGCTGTGAGCCGTGAGCTTTTCCTCGACCTCTCCCTGGGCCACCGGCAAAGCCTGCCGCAGCGGTCCGTTTCCCCGCCGCTCTTTCGAGATCGGCGCCGTCGTCGTCGCGTTCTTCTACTGGTGGCCATTGGCGGCGGCCTACATCGCCTGGAAGGTGGCGGGTTACCCGGCATTGTCCGAACTGCGCGGCATGATCGGCCGTGGATCCGATTGGCAGGCGGGCATGCGCAAATCGCGCTTCGCCCAGGCGTTCGAGGCCGCAGACCTGCGCGGCACCGGCAACCTTGCCTTCGACGATTACCGCCGCGCCGAACTCGACCGGCTCAATGCCCAGCGCAAGGCGCTGCAGGAGGAGAGCCGCGCCTTCGCCGAGTTCGTGGAAGAACTGAAGCGCGCCAAGGACCGCGAGCAGTTCGACGCCTTCATGGCCAAGCGCAACAATAGCGGCCCGACGCAGAGCGTCTGACCGATCCCCCATTCGGGGCAAAGAGGGCTTCCGGCAGCGATGCCGGGAGTCCTTTTTCGTTTGTTCGGCGGCGAGATCAATCCTGCAGTTTTTTCAGGTGATGCAGGGCGATGAAGTGCAGGCAGAAGCCGAGGATCAGCGCCGTCACGCTCACCGCACCCGGCTCGGTCTGGAAGAACCGTAGCGAGACGCTCCACGCCTCGGAGCGGGACAGGCGGTGGTCAAACCCTTCGTAGAGCCGCATCCCCGGCAGGAAGAAGCCGACCATCACCAGAGACGCCCCGAGCGTATTGAGGAACGTGGCGCGATAGCGGACCCTGTCGTTACGGGCGGACTTGCTCATGGGCGTACTGTTTCGGATAAGTTTCATCGACGACCCGGACCACCCTGTTTGCATCGCTCCGACGACCGGGACGCGCCCCTCACCGCGTCATGGCCGCGCTTCTTTATCGGATTTTCATGCCCCGGGGGGCCATAAGGGCGGGAGTTCAAAAGAGCGTGGGGTCGGTCCGGTGCCGTCCGTGGTGCGGTGGGCCGGTTCTCGGGGGAGTGAAGGCGATGGCGAATACGGACGGTCCCGGCGCGGAGACCCGCGCGACGGTCACGGTGGTCGACCATCCCCTGGTCCAGCACAAACTGACCCTGCTCCGACAGAAGGAGCGCTCGACCAAAGGCTTTCGCCAGATCCTCAACGAGATCGGGATGCTCCTCGCCTATGAGGTCACCCGCGACCTTCCCCTGGAGCGGGTGACGATCGAAACGCCGATCCAGGCGATGGAGGCACCGCAGATCGCCGGAAAGAAGCTGGTTCTCGCCCCCATCCTGCGCGCGGGGGTCGGCTTCCTCGACGGCATGCTGTCGCTCGTGCCCTCCGCGCGCGTCGCCCATGTCGGGCTTTATCGCGACCCGGAGACGCTGGAGGCGGTGGAATATTACTTCAAGGCGCCGTCCGACCTCGCCGACCGCACCGTCCTCGTCCTCGACCCGATGCTCGCCACGGCCAATTCGGCCATCGCGGCCATCGACCTCTTGAAGCAGCGCGGCGCTCGCGACCTGCGCTTCGTCTGCCTCCTCGCCGCGCCGGAAGGCGTCGCCAAGCTCCAGGCGACGCATCCCGACGTGCCGGTCTGGACGGCCTCCATCGACAGCCACCTCAACGACCACGGCTATATCGTGCCAGGCCTCGGCGATGCCGGCGACCGGATGTACGGCACCCGCTGAGACATTCCGCGCTTAACAACTGCGCCCTTGCCAACCCGCCCTCCGGCCGCACATGACGGGTCACGCCAACCGGAGATGTGATGCAATGACGTCAAGCCCAGACCTGCCCGAGACCATGCGCCAAATCCGGTTCGCGGGAGCAGGTGGGCCGGATGTCCTGACGCTCGAGACGGTGCCGCTGCCCCAGCCCGGTCCCGGCCAGGTGCTCATCGAGGTCGTGTCGGCCGGCGTGAACCGGCCCGACATCCAGCAGCGCGAAGGCAAGTATCCGCCGCCGAAGGGCGCCACCGAAATCCCGGGCCTCGAAGTCGCCGGCCGGATCGCGGCCCTCGGCGAGGGGGCGGAGGGTTTCGCCATCGGCGACGAGGTCTGCGCCCTCACCATCAGCGGCGGTTACGCCGAATTCGCCGTGGCCGAGACCGGACAATGCCTGCCGCGCCCGGCGCCGCTCTCGCTGATCGAGGCAGCCGGACTGCCGGAGACCTATTTCACCGTCTACAGCAACGTCATCGAGCGCGGGCGGCTGAAGCCGGGTGAGAGCTTCCTCGTCCATGGCGGATCGAGCGGCATCGGCTCCACGGCGATCCAGATGGCGAAGCTCCACGGCGCGCGTGTCTTCGCGACCGCCGGATCCGCCGAGAAATGCGCCTTCTGCAAGGAACTCGGCGCCGACGAGGCGATCAATTACCGGGAGGCGGATTTCGCCGAGGAGATCAAGCGCCTCACCGAGGGCAAGGGCGTCGACGTCATCCTCGACATGGTGGGCGCACCTTACCTCGCCCGCAACCTCGCCTCCCTGGCGATCGAGGGACGTCTCGTGCAGATCGCCTTCATGCAGGGCTACAAGGTCGAGAGCTTCAGCATGACGCCGATCATGATGAAGCGGCTCACCTTCACCGGTGCGACCCTGCGGGCGCGTCCCAAAGCGGAGAAGGCGGCCATCGCCGAGGGCCTGCGCCGGGACATCTGGCCCCTCCTCGCCGATGGCCGGATGAAGCCGATCATCCATGCCACCTTCCCCTTGGAAAAGGCGTCCGAGGCCCATGCGCTCATGGAATCCAGCGCGCATCTCGGCAAGATCATGCTGACGACCGGGCGGTGACGCAGGGGTTAACCTGGATGTAGCTGCGGCTTTTGCGTCATATGCCGCGACCAGGGCCAATCGACTCGGAACAGGGAGCTCGGCCGTCGCGTTCAATCCACCAAATGGGACATCCACGTCTCAGGTTGACCATGACGGCCGTCCCCGGCCGAGCTTCGAAAGGTATCCCATGGCAGAACGACTCGACGGCCAGGACGCGCGTCAGGGCAAGAAGGGCAAGCCGGTCCTCTACGTCCTGATCGGCAGCCTCGTCCTCCTCGCCATCGCCATCACCGGTCTGATGACCTGGCAGGGTGCGAACTCTCCGAAAGACTACGCCTCGCAGAGCCAGGACGCCTCCCGTGGTCAGGTCACCGGCTCCGTGAACGGGTCCGGAAACGGAACCTCGTCGGCGAATACCGGCAACGTTCCCGCTGGCAACCCAGCCTACCCGGCGCCGGCCCAACCTTCGGCCAATGGCGGCCAGAAATAAGCATATCCTAAGCTCGGGGTAAGCCGTGCCACGGTAACGCCAAGGGGTACGTCCCGGACGCAATACCGTGGCCTTTTTTGTACGGTAAAAGAATCGAAGCCGACAATCCACGCTGTGGAAATTGTTTGAGCTCGATCATTCTCGCTACTTATAGTCAGTCTCTGTTAGGACTTCATCCGCAGAGTTCTCGGCGTCTTTTCGATGCGTTCGAGAACTGCCGATGATTACCTACACACCAGCAAGCCTGCCTGTTCCTTTCTTCGGCGATCCTGGAGCCACGATCGGCCTGCGAGCATTGCTCGAACAGGCTTACGGCAAGGAAGCTGTGGCCGAATTCACGAAGCTGCAGATTTCCTACGCGACCACGCCAGGCTATACGCCGTTCAGCTACTGGAACCCCGACATACCATCGGCGACGACTGTGCTGCGCAACGGCAAGACCCTCGAAGACGACAAGACCTACACGATCTTCAATCAGACCCAGCTCGACGATTATTCGCTGAAGGCCGGCAACCTCATCTTCGCGAATGTCGAGATCGCGGTGAAGACCGGCGCCGGCCAGTACCAGAATCTTCGTCTTCAGACCGTCCCCGGGGAATTGAAGGGCCAGGACGCGCACGATGGCATCGTGAACCCCTCCGACATCGTCGCCGCCGCACGCGCCTTGGCGGTCGCCGAGCACGATGTTCCCAACGGCAACGATTGCTACTTTATCGCCGACACCATCGCGGCCTCCGCCGGCGCCCCGCTGCCGAACCATTCCTACGGCCTGCCCTCGCAGAACGTCGAAGGGGGATATTGGCGCATCGCCCATCGCGGAACCGCCGAGGACACCGATTGGCAATCCGAGCTTCAGCCGGGCGACGTGGTGCGGCTGCATTGGCAGAACGGTGGTCCCCACAGCTTCACGGTGGTTTCCAGTCACAACCAGACCGGAACGATGGAGGTGGTCGATAACGGCCTGGACAAGATCGCGGCACACTGGACCGAATATCAGTCGGACGCCAACCCGGAGGCGGTCACCATCTATCGGCTGACCGATGACGGCCTCAACATGATCAACGGCGGCGTCGCGTCCGAGACCCTCCACGGTACGATCTGGAGCGACACCATCTTCGGGATGGCAGGAAACGACACGATCAAGTCAGGCCGGGGCAACGATTCCATCGACGGCGGGCAGGGGGCCGATCTGATGGTGGGAGGTGCCGGGGACGACATTTTCACGGCCGACAACAGGGGCGACCGCGTCGTCGAGGCCGGACGCGAGGGACATGACCGTCTCCTAACGAGCGTCTCCTTCGCGATCTCCGGTACGCATGTGGAGGACGTGGTTCTTCAGGGGGCCAACGCGATCAACGTGAGTGGTAACACCCTCGACAACTTCCTCTGGGGCAACGGCGCTGCCAACGTCATGCGGGGCGGCGCCGGCGACGACAAGATCCATGCGCGCGCCGGCAATGACGTCCTCGTCGGCGGCGCGGGCGCGGACCAGCTGACTGGAGGCAACGGCGCCGATCGCTTCGTGTTCGAGACCGCTTCCGGCCACGACGTCATCATCGATTTCAGGTTCGGTGACGGCGATCGCATCGACCTATCGGGACAGTCCTACACCGTCGGCCACGACATCTACGGTGACGCGCTTATCACCCTGTCGGGCGGCGGGACGGTGGTGCTCAACGACATCGCGCCCGGCGGAGTGGAGTCCGGCTTCTTCGTCTGACCTCACGTGCTCCGATCGGCTTTCGATCCTTGCCCTCGAAAGCCGATTCGAAGGTCTCCGCGCGTCGCCCGCCGGCTCTCAGCGGGTCGGAACCGGCGTTTCACCGCGATAATCGTAGAAGCCGCGCTTCGTCTTCCGGCCGAGCCAGCCGGCCTCGACATATTTCACCAGGAGCGGGCAGGGGCGGTACTTCGAATCCGCCAGCCCCTCGTAGAGCACCTGCATCACCGACAGGCAGGTATCGAGGCCGATGAAATCGGCCAGCTGCAGCGGTCCCATTGGATGGTTGGCGCCGAGCTTCATCGCGGTGTCGATGGCCTCCACCGAGCCGACGCCCTCATAGAGCGTATAGATCGCCTCGTTGATCATCGGCAGCAGGATGCGGTTGACGATGAAGGCCGGGAAATCCTCCGACATGGTGGAGGTCTTGCCGAGCTTGGCGATGAACGCCTTGGCCGAAACGTAGGTCGGGTCCGCCGTCGCGATGCCCCGGATCAGCTCAACGAGCTGCATGACGGGGACCGGATTCATGAAATGGATGCCGATGAACCGCTCCGGCCGGTCGGTCGCGGCGGCGAGGCGGGTGATCGAGATCGACGACGTGTTCGTCGCCACGATGGCGTCGGGGTTCAGAGAGGGGCACAGGGCGGTGAAGATCTGGCGCTTGGTCGCCTCGTCCTCCGTCGCCGCCTCGATGACGAGGTCGCAGGGGGCGAGGTCGTCATAGCTCTCGGCGGCCTGAATACGGGCGACGCCGCTGCGCCTCTGCTCGTCGGTGATCGTACCCTTGGAGACCTGACGCGCCAGATTGCCGTCGATCGTCGCGAGCCCGCTATGGATCCGGGCGGTGTCGCGGTCGTTCAGCCGCACGTCCAGTCCGGCCATGGCGCAGACATGGGCGATGCCGCTTCCCATCTGGCCGGCGCCGATGATTCCGACGGTCTTGATCTCGATGGCCATCGCTTGAACTCGCACCCCTGAGGCGCGGCCGGTTCGGCCGCAGAACGCCCGCCTAGCGATCGAGGCGTTGGCGCCGCAATTGAAATGCGGCGCACAAAATTCCTAGATCATTTTCTCGCTGAGGTGCAGCCCGGGCAAGCGCTTAAATGGGAAAAGAACTCCGCCGCGGATGGCTGCGGCGGAGTCCTGTCGTGGTTCCGGGGCGTAGGGTCAGCCCTTGGCCTTGGCGATCTCGGCCTGAAGCTCGGGGACGATCTGGAACAGGTCGCCGACGAGGCCGTAATCCGCCACCTGGAAGATCGGCGCATCCTCGTCCTTGTTGATGGCGACGATGACCTTCGAATCCTTCATGCCGGCCAGATGCTGGATCGCGCCGGAGATGCCCACCGCCACGTAGAGGTCCGGCGCCACGACCTTGCCGGTCTGGCCGACCTGCCAGTCGTTGGGAGCGTAGCCCGCATCGACAGCGGCGCGCGAGGCACCCACCGCCGCGCCGAGGGCATCGGCCAGCGGCTCGATGAGCTCCTTGAACTTGTCCGAGGAGCCGAGCGAGCGGCCACCCGAGACGATGATCTTGGCGGCGGCCAGTTCGGGCCGATCGGACTGGGCGATCTCCTCGCCCTTGAAGGTGGATTTGGACGAAGCGGGCGCGCTTACCGTGACGGGCTCCACCGGAGCCGTCGATCCCCCGGCGGCAGCGGCCTTGAACGCCGCCATGCGGACCGTGATGACCTTCTTGCCCTCGGCGGCCTGGACGGTCTGGATCGCGTTGCCGGCATAGATCGGCCGGTCGAACGTGTCGGGCGAGATCACGCTCATGATGTCGGAGATCTGCGCCACGTCGAGAAGAGCGGCCACGCGCGGCAGCACGTTCTTTCCGGTGGTGGAGGCGGCGGCGATGATCACGTCGTAATCGCCAGAGAGAGAGACGATCAGCGCCGCCGTCGGTTCGGCCAGGGCGTGGTCGTAGGCGGCATCCTCGGCCAGCAGCACCTTCTCGACACCGTCGAGTGCGGCGGCGGCATCGGCTGCCGGGCGGCTCGCCGCACCGGCGACCAGGGCGTGGATCGGTCCGCCGATTTCCTTGGCGGCGGAGAGCGCCTTCAGGCTGGCGTCGCGCACGGCGCCGTTATCGTGCTCGATGAGGAGGAGAATGGCCATGCTATGCGTCGAACCTCATATGCGGTGCGGCCTGGCATCCGTCGCGGCGTCGCGCCGGATTGCGGCCGAGGATAAGGATTGTGGGCCGGCGCCGGCCATCCTGCGACGGCCGGAGCGCGGACGGAGCCTGAAGCTCAGATGACCGAGGCTTCGCCCTTCAGCTTCTGGACCAGTTCGGCCGCGGAGCCGACCTTGATGCCCGCCTTGCGTTCGGCCGGCTCGACGGTCTTCAGCACCTTGACCCGGGGCGTCACGTCGACGCCGAGCGCATCGGGGCTCAGCTCCTCGAGGGGCTTCTTCTTCGCCTTCATGATGTTGGGCAGCGACGCGTAGCGCGGCTCGTTCAGGCGCAGATCCGTGGTCACGATCGCCGGCAGGGCGAGGGTGACGGTCTGCAGGCCGCCATCGACCTCACGGGTGACGTCGATCGAACCCTCGCCGAATTCGAGCTTGAACGCGAATGTGCCCTGCGGCCAATCGAGCAGGGCGGCGAGCATCTGCCCGGTCTGGTTGGAATCGTCGTCGATGGCCTGCTTGCCGAGGATGACGAGGCCGGGGGCCTCCTTCTCCACGACGGCCTTCAGGATCTTGGCCACCGCCAGCGGCTCCACGAGCCCGTCGGTCTTCACCAGGATCGCCCGGTCGGCGCCCATGGCGAGAGCGGTGCGCAAGGTCTCCTGCGCCTGCTGCGGACCGATGGACACGGCGACGATTTCGGTCGCCTTGCCCTTCTCCTTCAGACGGATCGCCTCTTCGACGGCGATCTCGTCGAACGGGTTCATCGACATCTTGACGTTGGCGAGTTCAACGCCCGAACCGTCGGCCTTGACGCGGATCTTGACGTTGTAGTCGACGACCCGCTTGACGGGCACCAGAACCTTCATGGCGGTCACAATCCTCCAATGATTTTCTTGGCAAGGGCCGGCGCAGCGCGCGAGGGGCCTTCGACGCGGTCGAAGGTCCGGGCACCCTCTTGGAATGAAGCGGCGGACCGTAACGGGGGGATTTCAGACTTGTCAACGCGTGCGACAGTCTAGCCCCGCGTCGAACACATGCGATCCGTAATTCACGCTCGCTTGTATGCGGTCTACCAGATTTCCCGCTTCAGCGGTTCTTGCCTGGAACCCAGAGCACGTCGTCGGCTCCATTGGCATTGGCCGTGCGGCTCGCCACGAAAAGGAAGTCCGACAGGCGGTTGAGGTATTGCAGCGCCTCGGGCGAAACGCGCTGGCCCTCTACGGCGGCAAGGGCCACCGTCAGGCGTTCGGCCCGGCGGCAGATCGTGCGGGCGAGATGGAGCGCGGCTGAGGCCGCGGAACCGCCGGGCAACACGAAGGATTTCAGCGGCGACAGCTCGGCATTGAGCACGTCGATATCCGCCTCGATCCGCTTCACCTGGCTGGCGACGATACGCAGGGGCTCGTAGGCCGGCGGCTCGTCGCTTTCCGGGGTCGCGAGATCGGCCCCGAGGTCGAACAGGTCGTTCTGGATACGGCCGAGCATCGCGTCGAGGACGATATCGGCGTGGAGACGGGCGAGACCGATGCAGGCATTGGTCTCGTCGACCGTCCCGTAGGCCTCGACCCGCAGATCCGCCTTGGAGCGACGTTCGCCATTGGCGAGCGCCGTGGAGCCCTTGTCGCCGGTGCGCGTGTAGATGCGGTTCAGGGTGACCAAGGGTTATCCGATCTCAGATCCGGGCGTCGGGCTCAGAACGTGTAGCCGATCTTGCCGCCGAAATTCGTCAGGCCGCGATTCTCGTGGCACAGGCCGGCATTCGACATGTGCTCGACGGTGGCCATGATGCTCCAATGCTCGGTCAGACGATAGCCGAGCGCCGCCGCTTCGCGGAAGAGAGGGTTGCAGCCCAGGGCGTTGAAGCCCGCCGGTGCGTTGGCCTTCAGGCCGGTATAACCGTTATGCGCGCCCGCGCCGAAGAAACCTTCGAGGAAGACCCGGTTGTTCAGGGTCTGCGGGAAGAGGTCCACCGTCCAGGTCGCGCCGATATAGGCGAAGCTGGTGCGACCATCGAAATTGTAGCTGCCGCCCACGGTCGGGCGCGGCACGAAGGCCTGCCAGAACGGATCGAGGCTCACCACCGGCTTGGAGAACAGGATCTCGCCGTTGATGGCGTTGGTGTTCTTCTCGGCGCTGCCGGGATCCTGCACGGCCCCGCCGATACGCACTTCGGACACGATGCTCAGCGGCTGGACAGGCGTGACGTAGGCCGCGGCGGGAGGCGGCGATCCGAGATCGGCGGCCTGGGCGGAACACACGACGGGCAGGGCGAGAATGCCGGCGACCAGGCGAGAGCAGATGGCTTGCATCGATGACGGATCCAAAGTGAACCCGACCTTCCTACCACGCAGGAATACGCTGGTGTCAGCCCGGCCGATCAGTAATCCCGTCCCGATATCGTCTTAGACGAGAGGTGAGACCCAGCCGCCACACTCACCGAGATGTGATAATTGCTCAGGCGGAGCGCCACCAGACGACGCCCATGATGAAAATGATCGCCAAGAACTGGAGCAGTACGCGGAGGCGCATCAGCCGCTGAGACAGGTTGGCGCTGCCCCCACGCATCATGTTGATGAGACCGAGAAACAGCACGACGGCCACGGCAAGGCAGGCGACGAGGACCAGGGTGTTGGATGACATGGAGGCTCGCGCTCGGAACGGGGGGACGAAGCCCATATGGCTCTGCCGATCCACTAGCCCATAGGGCAGGGGATCGCACCTGCGGAACGGGCGCGACCTTCAGTTTCGCCGGAGCAGGCGCTCGAAATAGTCGAGCTCTTCCCTGGGCCGGCTCGGATCGCCGAGCTTGCGGCGCAACTCCTCCATGATCCGGCGCGTGCGCTGAACCGCGGATTCGTCGGCGGTCGGGACCTTGCCACGGCCGTCGGAGAGGTCGCGGCCCTTGGTCGGGCGGCCGAGCGGATCGTCGTCACGATTGCCGGCCTGCCCCTGCTGGCTCGGGTTCTCGCCACCCTCCTGCTCGCCCTCGCCTTCACCCTCGCCCTGGGCCATCTCCTCCATCTGCTTCTGCATGCCGTCCGCGCCGCGCTTGAGCCCATCGAGGGCGCGGCCCTGAGCGTCGACGGCATCGCCTTCCTTGCCCTCGCCGAGGGCGCCTTCGGCGTCGCGCATCGCTTCTTCGGCATCGGCGAGGCCTTCCTCGCCCTGCATCCCGAGCTCCTTCATCCGCTTCTGCAGATCTTCGAGACGCTGGCGCAAAGCCTGCTGGCGTTCGCCGGCGCCACCCTGGCCCTGCTCGCCCTTCTGGCCTTTCTGACCCTGTTGCCCTTGCTGGCCCTGCTCTCCGCCCTGCTGGCCCTGGTCGCCATTCTGCTGCTGCCCCTGCTGGCCACGCTGGGGCTTCTGGCCCTGCTTCTGCCCGGGCTGCTGGCCGCGCTTGTTCTGGCCGTCCTTGAAGGTCTCGTCGCGGAGCGCCTGCTGCTCGCGGGACATCTTGTCGAGTTCCTCGGCCTGCTTGCTCATCTCACGGCCATTCGGGTCGGATTTGGCTCCCGGCTCGGCGGTCTGGAGGTTCTCGAGGATGCTGCGCAGCTGTTCGAGCAGGCGTTGCGCCTCGGCGGTGTCGCCGCGCTTCATCGCCTCTTCCATGTCCTTCAGCATCTTGTTCAGATCGTCCGGGGTGACGGTTTTGGCGTTCTGCTGCGACTTGCCCTTCTCGCCCTGCTGCTGAGGCTGCTTCTGCTGGCGCTCGGCCATCTGCTTCATGAACTTGTCGAGGGCCTGTTTCAGGTCCTCCGTCAGCTTCTTGATTTCCTCGTCCGGCGCGTTCCGGTCGATGGCGTCCTTCAGCCTGTCCTGGGCAGCGCGCAGGCTCTTCTCCGCATCGGAGAGGTCGCCATCCTCGATCTTGAGCGCCATCTCCCACAGTAGGTCGGCCACCTCGATCAGGTTTTCGTCGGTCCGTGCCGCCTTGAGCCGGCGGGACGCGGTGCGCAACCCGAGGAAGATCGAGGGCTGCGGCGTGAACTGATCCGGTGCGATCATCAGCGCGTCGAGGGCGGTCTGCACCCGGCGCCGGCTTTCGTCGGGAGCGGTGACGAGGCGCCGACGCTCCTCGGCCAGGGCGCGCGCCAGGGGCTCGCGGAACGGCCGGGCCGGCAGCGTGATCTCCGCCGTCTCGGTTCGCCCCTCCTGGCCGGCCTCGTCCTTCACCGCGATGGTCAGCCGGACCCGCGCGCCCGACCAGGGATTGTCGGTGAGGTCCACAAGGGTCTTCGTATCGGTCTCGCCGCTCGCGTCCGAGGGCAAAGCGAGAGGCATCTTCGGAAGGGGCACCAGGGAGCGACTGCCTGTCAGGGGTTCAACGATCCCGTCGGCCGAAGCGATGCCGTAATCGTCCTTGGCGCGGTAGCTCAGATTGAAGGTGCCGCGCGCATTCACCTCCAGGGCGCCGACGCGCCGGACTTCCGGGGCGAGGTCCGGGATGGTCTCGACGATGAGATGCTGCTTGGGCGCCGAGCCCGCGGCGATGATGAGATCGGCGGTGCCGCCGACGAGCTGGAAACGGTCCTCACGAAGGTCCGGGCGCGCTTCCTTGCCGGGCAGAGGCTTGAAACCCGCATTCGGCGTCAGCACGACATCGCCCTGTCCGGCGATCCGGACGATCAGCGTGGAGTTGACCGGTGCGCGCAGGCGCTGCTCGGTCCCGCTCATCGTGACGACGAGGGGCGGAAGCCTCGTATAGAGCGGCGGATCGATCCAGCCATCGACGCGAAAGTTTGGTCCCGGGCCGGCGGCCTCGTGCCAGTCGAACGCACTCCCGATGCGCTGGCGCCATTCCGGGCCTGCGACGAACAGGCTGGCCAACGCCGCCACGACGAGGCCGGCGCGAAGGGCGAAGGGGTCGCGGCGCGGCATGCCCGGACGGGGCAGGCCGACGCTCAAGCGAGAGACGGCCTCGGCTGCGCGGCGCTGATGCAGCGCCCAAAGCGCCTGCGTCGCCAGGTCCGTCGTTCCGACGGCAAGGGTATCCTCGATGGCGGAAGCCGGGTTGTGGGACGAAGCCCCGTCGGCGGCGTCACGGTCGAGGCGGGCTAGTGCCTCGCGGCGGCTCGGGCGGGATAGGCGGACCAGCGGCACCAGAGCGGCGAGGAAGGCGAGGGCGAAGGCGGCGAGTCCGGCGATACGCCAGAACGGCGACAGATCGAGCCAGAGCCCAAGCCACGAGGCCGCGAGGAAAGCCAGGACCACGGCAAGCGCTCGCCAGACGAGCGGCCAGGCACGTTCCCACAATCCGGCGGCCTGCGATTGCGACACGAGCCGATCGAGCCGGCTTCGGGCTGCCGGCGTCTTCGGCGCCGTCATCTGGGTCGCTTTGGAGGTCGTCGCGTCGGCCTCGTCCATTCTGTTTGGGCTCCCGAGGCGGGGAATGCTCCAGGCATCCCGCCATGTCAGCCTAGCATGGTGGCGGCGCGCTGCGATCGGGTCAAATCGGCCCACCCGCATCGCGGGTGCGCGGCCAAGCAGGTCCGCATTGGCGAGCCAACGCTTCACCTCGCTTAGGCCTTTGAAGTGTCGCAGGTTTCGGAACGCAAAACCGGTGACCACTTTTACTAAACCTGCTTAGTCCGACCGCAGCCAGTCGGGCACGCGGTCGAGGCCGATGAGGTCGTCGTAGGTCTGCCGCGGCCGGACGATGGCCGCGCGGTCGCCGCTCACCAGAACCTCGGCCACGAGGCGGCGGGTGTTGTAGGTTCCGGCCTGGACAGCCCCGTAGGCGCCCGCGGTCATCACGGCGACAAGGTCGCCCGGTGCGACATCGGGGATATCCCGGGCCAGCGCGATATAGTCGCCGCTCTCGCAGACCGGCCCGACCACGTCGGCGACGAGGCGGGGGGTGTCGGCACCGGGCTCGATGACCGGACGGAGGGCGTGGTAGGCCTCGTAGAGCGTCGGGCGGATCAGATCGTTCATCGCCGCGTCGACGATGACGAAGGTCCGGCCCTCCGTGCGTTTCACGTAGAGGACGCGGGTCACGAGGATGCCGGCATTGCCCGCGATCATGCGGCCGATCTCGAAGACCGGGCGCAGGCCGAGGGGCCGGAAATGCGGGCGCAGGATATCCGCCAGGGCGGCGGGCTCCGGGGGGGGAGCGTTGTCCTCGCGATAGGGAATGCCGAGACCGCCGCCGAAATCGATGTGATGCAGGGGGTGACCCTGCGCCATCAGGCTGCGCGCCAATTCGGCCAGGAGCCCGGCCGCATGGGCGAAGGGCGCGAGATCGGTGATCTGGCTGCCGATATGCATGTCGACGCCGGACACAGCGATACCCGGCAGGGACGCCGCGCGGGCATAGACCTCGGCCGCGCGTCCGATGGGGATACCGAATTTGTTCTCGGATTTTCCGGTGGAGATCTTGGCATGGGTCCCGGCATCCACATCCGGATTGACCCGGACGGAGACCGGAGCAGTCGCCCCGAGAGAAGAGGCCACCTCGGACAGGGTTTCGAGCTCGGGCTCGCTCTCCACGTTGAAGCAGTAGATGCCGGCATGCAGGGCCGCCGCCATCTCCTCGCGGGTCTTGCCCACGCCGGAGAACACGATCCGCTGCGGATCGACGCCGGCGGCAAGCGCCCGCCGCAACTCGCCCTCGGAGACGATGTCCATCCCCGCCCCGAGACGGGCCAGGGTGGTGAGCACCGCCTGGTTGGAATTCGCCTTCATCGCATAGCAGACGAGGGCGTCGTCCCCGGCGAAGGCTTCGGCGAAGACGCGGTAATGCCGCTCGAGCGTCGCCGTGGAGTAGCAATAGAACGGCGTGCCGATCTCGGCCGCGAGGCCGGTCAGGTCGACATCCTCGGCGGCCAGCCGGCCGTCACGATACTGGAAATGGTGCATGGCGGGCCTTGGGACGCGAATCCCGAAACGCGAACCTGACAGAAGACGGCACGCCCGACATAGCCCCGTCGGGACGGACGTCAGGCCCGCGTCATTCTAGAGGAGCGGATCGAGGATGAAGGGCTGTTTGGGGACGGTATAGCCGCGCTTGACGCCCCTCGAGGTCTGTACGGGAGCCTCGAAGATCGCTTGGGGCGTACCGGAAATCGCAGTCGGGTCGAGGTCGTCGCCATCGGCCACCGCGGTCGCATCCGCTACCGGCGACGCCCCGAGGCCGATCCCTGAGGATTGCACCGGTGCTCGCGTATCGGGGGCCTGCAGGGCACCGCGCCGGCCGCAGCCGGAACCGGCGAGGGCCACGCAGCCCACAGCGAGGAGCAACGTCAGTCGGGAACGAAACAACATCAACGCGGGTCCGGCACCTCAGGCGGCGGCATCATAGCCGCTGCCGCTCGCCGATGCGAGCGCAACGGCCACGCTTTGTGCAGCCTGAGGCCCGGAGGCCTCAGGGAAGGGGATCAAACCTACGTGTCAGCCGGGCTGATCAGCCCTTCTTGCCGCCCGTCTTCTCGTAAGCGTCGATCGCGCGGCGGCAATTCTCGGACAGCTTGGTCCAGTTGGTCTGGAAGCACTTGTCCACCGCCGGATCGTCGGGAGAGAGGTTCCCGCAATAGGTGAGGTAATCGCCGGTGCAATACTTCTTCAACGTCTCGTTGCCCCGCTTCGTCTGGGGAGCGGCTTGAGCGAAAGCCGCCGCCGACGAGAACACGGCCATGGTGGCGAGAGCGAGGGCAAGCGAAGTCGACTTGAATGCCATAGGGAACGAGATCCGTCTCAGACAGTGGAGATGTGACGAACCCGATGATGCCTATGCATGGTCGAAACAAGGCACGCCGGTGGTCATCCCATGAACAACGCGGCTTCTACGCCACAGCTTCCATGACCTGCAACAAGCCTGTCAGGCTTCGGCGGCTGTTCAGACCCGTTCGGCCTGTTTCAACGGAACAGGGCCGGCCTGCGCGCCGGGCATGGGGAAAACATCGACGGACGGAAGTCGGTTCTGCCTCAGCAGCGAATCCGCCACCTCGACGATACGCTGGCGAAGAACGGCGATCTCCTGGTCTTGCTGCACGTTGGCCTGAGGCACCTGTGCCGCTCGCAGCGCCTCGCATTCCTCCAGAAGCGCTACGTAGCGGGCTTGGAGATCCGGCGCGGGTTCGTCGCTGGCGGTGTCTCCTTCCACGGTCTCCGACGATGCCACTGGGCTGCGTAGCGCATGGAGATCATCGATGAGATCGCGATGGGCGTTCTCCAGGACTTCGAGCGTGGCGAGGCTGAGGGTTCCTTCCGCGCGAGCGGTGGCGAGGTCGCGTTCGACGCCGTCGAGGGTCGCTCTCGTGGATGCGAGGGTGGCATCCCGCTCCTCCACATTTCGAGCCAGTGCGGCGATCTCGAGGGTCCGCGCTCCGATGGCGGCCATATCCGAATGGCGGCTCGCGCGTGCGGCCTCCACCTTCCGTTCGAGACGGCGCTGGGTGACGGCGAAACGCGCGCGCAGGAAATCCTTTTCGGCGGCGATCTCGGAGGCGGAGAGGGGGACGAGCCCTTCGAGCCGACGCTTGGAGAGACGGATCGCTCGGGCGTTCACGGCCGGCAGGACCATGAGGGCGCAGAGGCTCGCCGCAAGGAAGCCGAGCGCGAAGATCATCACGGTTTCGATCACGCGGGCATGCTCTTCCTAAGCAGGTTTCGCAAAAGTGGTCACCGGTTCTGCGCCTTGAAACCTGCGAGATTTCAACGGTCTAAGCAGGCTCGCGTTGGCACGCCGCCGCGGGCTTGCATAGGCCAGGCTCGCGAGCCGACAGACCTCGGCATGAACGTCTTTAAACCATTTCCCCCATGCGAGACCAATCCTTTGAACGGCTTGGAACAAGCCACCGCCGACCGAGCCGGGCGGATCAGAACGGGTTCCAAGTCGGCTTCGACGTGAACTTCAGGTAGCCGACATTGATCCCCAGGCGCGCGCCGACGCCGGTCCGGATCGGCACCACCACCATTCCGTCATTCGTGACGGCGGTCATCCCGAACCCGCCGATGAAATAGGCCGAGCCGTCGACCCCGGCAAAGCGCCGGTAGAGGCCGGAGACCGAGGGCATGTTGTAGAGGAGCATCATCGTGCGGTCGCCGTCGCCGCCGACATCGAACCCGATGGACGGTCCCTGCCAGAAGATCCGACGCTGCCCGGCATTGCGGGTATAGAGTGTGCCTTCGCCGTAGCGGACGCCGCCCACGATGGCGCCGGAGGCTTCCTGCCCGAGGATGTAGCCGTTGGGCTCGCCCCAACGGCGGGTCGCTTCCTCGACGGTGAGGGCGAGGCCGCGCGACATTGAGCCGAAGAACTTATGCCCGTTATCCACGATCTCGGCCGGACGAAAACGGCCGGGGGGCGGCTCGTCGAAGGCCAGAGCCGGGGCGACGGACGCGGCGATCGACAGCGCGGCGGCTGCCACGCCGAGGCTCAGAACGCGCCGACGGGTGGTGAGCGGCGAGGGCTCGGCGGATGCGGAGAGGGGATTCGAAGGATCTGTCATCCGGAGCTCCATGTTCGCCCATCAATGGTTCGACATCCGTCCCGATCACCCACATTCTGGCGAATGGGTTTATCCGGTCCGGGACGAGCGGAGAGACGAGCTTGCGTCGCGCCGAGTCGAGCATGAAGTACCGCATGATAGGGTTAACGCGGCGTAACTTCGGGGCGGTCGCGTTGGCGTCGTGCCTCGCCGCACCTCGAAGCGCCTCGGCGGGGCAGGGGCTGATCGCCCTCAACGGTTTCGACGCGGTGAGCTACTTCCTTGACCCCGAAGGCCAGCCGGTCGCCGGCAAAGCCACCTACGAATGGGTCTGGAAGAACCGGACCTGGCGCTTTTCGAAAGCGAGCAATCTCGCGGCGTTCCGGGATGCGCCGTCGGTCTACGCACCGCGTCTCGGCGGCTACGATCCGATCGGGATCGTCGATGGCCGGATCGTCGATACGGACCCGCTGGTCTTCGCGATCCTGCCCGGTCCGACGGGAGATGCGCTCTACCTGTTCCGCAACTCTGAACATCGTGCGAAGGTCGTGGCGTCTCCCGCCATCATCGGGGTGGCGGAAGAGACGTGGCCGAGCTTGAAGTCGCTCACGGAGGACGGCGTGACCCGCTGACACGGGCGCCCCGGTCAGGGCCGCGCGGTGTGACCCTCCCGGATCGTATTCAGGTTGGGCCCGCGATCGGGGAGTCCGAGACGGCTGGTATAGCTCGGATCCCCAAGGGCTGCGAAAGGGCCGTTGCGGTAGAAGATGCGGTAATGGCCATAGGTGATCTCGCGCCCCGAGGGCACGACGACCCTGCCGCCGGCCGTGGTCAGCACATGATCCCCGGCGGCCGTGTCCCACTCCATGGTCGGGCCGCAGCGGACATAGATATCGGCCTCGCCCGAGGCGATGAGGCAGAATTTCAGGGCCGAGGCCACGCCCCGCCTCTGACCGATGGGAAGGCCGGCGAGACAGGCCTCCGTCTCGGTGTCGCCGTGGCGGCGGCTGACCAGGGCCACGAGCCCGTCCTCCGGTACTTTCCGGACCCGGATCGCATTCCGCCCTGTCGGTCGCCCGCGATGGATCACCGCCTCGAACGCGGTGACGCCGGCCCCCCAGACGCGGCCGATACCCGGACCGGCCACGGCCGAGGCCACCGGCCTGTTTCCTTCGATCAGGCAGATATTGACGCTGTAATCCGGGTTTCCCGCGAGAAAATCGCGCGTTCCGTCCAATGGATCGACCAGAAAGAACAGGTCGGCCGGCGGCAGGTCGTGGGTGGATTCCTCGGAAACGATCGGGATCGTCGGATAACGCTGCTTCAGCGCTTCGATGATCAGCTTTTCGGAGGCGATATCGGCGACGCTCGAAGGGGTCCCGTCCGGCTTGATCACGTGTGCGCAATCGCCACCATGATGTCGTCGGAGGATGTCGCCCGCTTCGCAGGCGATGTCGGTCAATGTCGTCGCGATGCTGTCGCGCATCCGCGGATCGAGGGGCATGGGAAAGTCTTGCCTTGCGAGCCGCGCCTTGTCGACTCTAGAGTCGGCTTCAAAGCGTCCTACGCACTCGTCGCGTCGCTTTTCAAAGCATGCTGTGCCGTCTATCGGTGCCGCACCCAGTCGGTTTCATCTCTCGGAGCCGACGGACCGGCCGCATCGGCGGCCCATTCATTGCCCTGTGCGGAGAGCACGATGACCCCCGTCGATCTCGATTCCCTCGATCTCTCCGCGCTGCTGTGCTCGCGCGTCTGCCACGATGTGATCAGCCCCGTCGGCGCCATCGTGAACGGGCTCGAAGTCCTGGAGGACGAGAGCGACACCTCGATGCGGGAATTCGCCCTCGAACTCATCAGCAAGAGCGCGAAACAGGCCTCGGCGCGGCTGCAATTCGCCCGCATCGCCTTCGGCGCCGCCGGATCGGCGGGCGCCTCGATCGACCTCGCCGATGCCGAGAAGGTCTCCCGCGGGATGTTCGGCGACGAGAAGACCCAGCTGACCTGGAGCGCGCCGCAGGCGCTTTATCCGAAGAACAAGGTCAAGCTCCTGCTCAACCTCGTGATGATCGCCACCACGACGATCCCGCGCGGCGGCCGCATCGACGTCGTCGTGAGCGGCGACGGCGAGGCTCCCTCCATCGTCATCAGGTCGAAGGGGTCGCATGCTCGCATCCCGGCCCATGTGGAGGATCTGATCGCGGGAACGCCGGAGAACGGCGCGGTGGACGCGCACAGCATCCTGCCGTTCTATGCGGGCCTCGTCGCCCGTGTCGCCGCGATGAACGTGCGCTTCGGGATCGAAGGCGACGAAGTGACGATCAGCGCGGAGCCCGTCGTAGACGCCGTCGCGCCGGCCTCGCCCCCCGCCGCTGCCCCGGTGGAGGATACCCGCCCCTCCGACAGCGAGCCCCCCGAAACCTCGCTCGCCTGATCACGGGCCCGACTGTCGCGGCAGGCCTCAATCAAATCCTGCCGCGACTTGTGGATTTGTCTCTCTCTCGAAACTCTTCACTAACCTGTCGGCCTCAAGGTGGACTTCGCACAAACCTAGTGCGCGTCTGGACCGAGTGCCTCTAATGGATGACTTGCTGCGTGAGTTTCTGACCGAGAGCGCAGAGCATCTCGACACGGTGGACGCCGAACTCGTCCGCTTCGAGCAGGACCCCAACAACCAGACGATCCTGCGGAACATTTTCCGCCTCGTCCACACGATCAAGGGCACGTGCGGCTTCCTCGGCCTTCCGCGCCTGGAAGCGCTGGCGCATGCAGCCGAGACGCTGATGGGCCAGTTCCGCGACGGCATGCCGGTGAGCAGCCCCGCCGTCAGCCTGATCCTGGTGACGCTGGACCGGCTCAAGCAGATCCTCGGCGATCTCGAGATCGCCGGCACCGAGCCGGCCGGAAACGACGACGACCTGATCAATGCCCTCGACGCCATGTCGGCCGCCCCGTTCGTGGCACCGGCCGCCGTGGTCGAGACAAAGCTCCCCGACCCCGTCGTGCGTGAGCTCAAGCCCGGCGAAGTCTCCCTCGACGATCTGGAGCGCGCCTTCCTCGAAGCCGAAGGTCCCGACCTGTCGGAGCCGCTCCTGCTGGAGCCGGCACCCATCGCCATGGCCGAACCGAAGCAGCCCGAATTCACCGCTCCCGAGTTCGAACCTGCGTCGCTGGCCGAGGATTCGTCCTCGAAGGGCGCCAACCGGAAGAACGGGTCGGACGCTCCCTCCGGGGAATCCGAGGGCGGAGCCTCGAAGGTCCAGAGCATCCGCGTCAACGTGGACACGCTCGAACACCTCATGACGATGGTGTCCGAGCTGGTGCTGACCCGCAACCAGCTCCTCGAGATCGCCCGTCGCCACGACGATTCCACCTACAAGGTTCCCCTGCAGCGCCTCAGCCATGTGACGGCCGAGCTGCAGGAAGGCGTCATGAAGACGCGCATGCAGCCGATCGGCAATGCCTGGCAGAAGCTGCCGCGCGTGGTTCGCGACCTGTCGTCGGAACTCGGCAAGCAGATCGAGCTCATCATGAGCGGCGCCGAGACCGAGCTGGACCGTCAGGTGCTCGAGGTCATCAAGGACCCGCTCACCCACATGGTGCGCAATTCGGCCGACCACGGCATCGAATCCACCGCCGACCGGAAAGCGGCGGGCAAGCCGGCCCGTGGCACGATCCGTCTCGCCGCCTATCACGAGGGCGGAACGATCACGATCGAGATCGCCGACGACGGCAAGGGCCTCGATCTCGCCGCCATCCGCCGCAAGGCGGTGGAGCGCAACGTCGCGAGCCAGTCCGAGATCGACAAGATGACCGACGCCCAGGTGGCGAAGTTCATCTTCCATCCCGGCTTCTCGACGGCGAAGGCGGTCACCTCGGTGTCCGGCCGCGGCGTCGGCATGGATGTGGTGAAGACCAATATCGAGCTGATCGGCGGCGTCATCGACATCAACACGCAGCTCGGCCGCGGCACCACCTTCACCATCAAGATCCCGCTCACGCTGGCGATCATCGCCGCCCTCATCGTCAAGGCCGGCGACCTTCGCTACGCCGTGCCGCAGGTGGCCGTGCTGGAACTCGTGCGCGTCGACAAGGCCACGGCCCAGAAGGTCGAGCGCATCAACGGATCGCCGGTGCTGCGCCTGCGCGAGCGCCTTCTCCCGATCGTCACCCTGACCGGGGTGCTCGGGCAGCAGGAGAACGCCGACAGCATCGATTCCGGCTTCGTCGTCGTCGCCCAGGTCGGCCGCCAGCGTTTCGGCATCCTCGTGGACGAGGTCTTCCACACGGAAGAAATCGTCGTGAAGCCGATGTCGTCGAAGCTGCGCCATCTGCCGCTCTTCGCCGGCAACACCATTCTCGGTGACGGTGCCGTGGTCCTGATCGTCGATCCGAACGGCATCGCCCGCCAGGTCAGCCAGGGCACGCAGACCGGCGTCATCCCGGTGGATGCCGAGCCGGAGGAGACCGATGCCGCCGACGCAAAGGCGACGCTGCTGGTATTCAAGGGCGGCGGAGGCAGCTTCAAGGCGGTGCCGCTCTCGCTCGTGACACGGCTCGAGGAGATCGAAGCCAACAAGATCGAGTGGGTCGGCGGACGCCCGCTGATCCAGTACCGTGGCCGGCTCATGCCGCTGGTCCCGGCCGATCAGTCGATCGAGATCAGGAGCGAAGGCACGCAGGCGCTGGTGGTGTTCTCGGACGGCGAACGGGCCATGGGCCTGGTCGTGGACGAGATCATCGACATCGTCGAGGAGCGCCTCGACGTGGAGATCGCGGCCGAGCGTTCGGACCTCATCGGCTCGGCGGTCCTGCGCGGCCGCGCCACGGAGATCATCAACATCGCCCACTTCCTGCCGCTCGCCTATGACGACTGGGCGCGGGGCGCGCACAAGCCGGAGAAGCGCAGCGCGACGCTGCTCCTGGTCGACGATTCCGCCTTCTTCCGCGACATGCTGAGCCCGGTCCTCAAGGCCGCCGGCTACAACGTGATCACCGCCGGAAGCGCGGAAGCCGCTCTCACCACCCTGGTGAACAACAGCCGGATCGACGTGGTGGTGTGCGACCTGGAAATGCCGGGCCGCAACGGCTTCGACCTGGTCGCCGCCATGCGGAAGGGCGACGAGCGGGTCTCGCAGCTCCCGGTCATCGGCCTCTCCGGCACGGTGGGCGTCGATGCCATCGAGCGCGCCCGGTCGCTTTCGATCCTCGATCTGGTGGCGAAGTTCGACCGCAGCGGGCTGATCTCGGCCCTGAGCGAAATCGACATCGTCAGCCTTCCCAAAGCCGCCTGAACACGGCCTTCGAACAGAATCGGAGAATCTGAGCCATGATGCAGGCCGCCAACAGCAACAAAGGCGTCGATTCCGGCGCCACCACCGACTTCATCACGGTCTTCGTCGCCGATACGATGTTCGGCCTCGCGATCGACCGGGTCCACGACGTCTTCATTCCCGCCGGCGTGACGCCCGTCCCGCTGGCGCCGATGGAGATCGTCGGCCTCCTCAACCTGCGCGGACGCGTAGTCACGGCCCTGTGCCTGCGCCGCCGTCTCGGTCTCGCCGACCGTGCGGACGATAGCCAGAAGATGGCGATCGGCCTCGAACAGGGTGGCGAAACCTTCGCCCTCGTGGTCGATGGTGTCGGCGAGGTGCTAAAGCTCGGAGCGGAGACGCATGAGCCGGTGCCGATCAACCTCGATTCCCGCTGGCGCAATCTCTCCCTCGGGGTGCACCGGCTCGATGGAAGACTTCTCGTCATCCTCGATGTCGACGCGCTGCTCGCCTTCGGAACGAAACTCGACGTCGCCGGTGCCGCTTGACCATCCAGATCGAGGACAGCCCCATGAAGAACTGCCTCATCGTCGATGATTCCGCCGTCATCCGGAAAGTCGCGCGGCGTATCCTCGAGTCCATGAACTTCAAGGTCGGGGAGGCCGAGGACGGCGCCAAGGCCCTGACGGCCTGCGTCGAAGCGATGCCCGACGTCATCCTGCTCGACTGGAACATGCCGACCATGGATGGCTACGAGTTCCTCCGGGTCCTGCGCCAGACACCCGGAGGCCTGGCGCCGAAGGTGCTGTTCTGCACCACCGAGAACGACGTCGGTGCCATCGCACGGGCACTGCATGCCGGCGCCGACGAGTACATCATGAAGCCGTTCGACCGCGACATCGTCACGGCCAAGCTCGAACAGGTTGGATTCGGCCAGCAGGCCGACGCCGCCTGACCCGGAGACAGGGGGGGTTCCAGTCCCGCCCCATCGTCGCTGAGGTTTTCCCGTCGTCCCGACGAAGCGTAGAGTTCCATGGCCGCTGCCGCCTCCGCCCCCGCCTTCGCTCCGCATACCGGGGGCGCCGCGAGCAACGCCGCTCGCGTGCGGGTCATGATCGCCGATGATTCCGCCGTGGTTCGCGGCCTCGTGGCCCGGTGGATCGGCGAAGCCGGGTCCGAGGTGGTGGCGACGGCCTCGAACGGCCGGATCGCGCTGGAATCCATGTCGCGCACCGATCCCGACGTGGTGCTTCTCGACATCGACATGCCGGAGCTCGACGGGACGCAGGCCCTGCCTCTGATTCTCGCCAAGAGCCCTGGCGTCCAGGTCGTGATGATGTCGACGCTGACAACGCGTAACGCCGACATCTCCTTGCGATGCCTCGCCCTCGGCGCCGTCGATTACCTTGCCAAGCCGGAAAGCAATCGCGGCGTCACCACCTCCGATACGTTCCGCGCCGAATTGATCGAGCGGGTCCGCGTGTTCGGGGCGGCCCGCGCCCGGCGGCGGCCCCATGCCGCGCCAGCCCCTGTCGGAGCGGTCCAGAGCGCCCCGGCACCGGCCCAACGGCCGGCGACGCCCTTCGTCCTGCGCCCGAAAACCCGAACGGGAATCCCGCCGCGCTGCCTGCTCATCGGCTCGTCCACGGGCGGCCCGCGCGCCGTCGGCGAGGTGCTGGAGAAGATCGGAACCGCGACCCTGCGGCAGTTTCCTGTCCTGATCGTCCAGCACATGCCACCGGTCTTCACGGCGGTCTTCGCCGAGCATCTCGGTGCCAGGACCGGTATTCCGGCGGCGGAGGGCAAGCCCGACGAGCGTATCGTGCCGGGCCGAATCTACGTCGCCCCGGGCGGCCGCCATATGGGCCTGCAGGGCAGCCGGAACGACCTTTCCATCCGCCTCGACGATGGGCCGGTGGTGAATTTCTGCCGCCCGGCGGTGGACGTGCTGTTCCACGACGCCGCAGCCCTCTACGGCTCGGCGGCCCTCGCGGTGATCCTCACCGGAATGGGGTCCGACGGCACCAACGGCTCTCGCTCGCTGACGGAGGCGGGGGCGGCCGTGCTCGCCCAGGACGAGGCGACCAGCACCGTCTGGGGCATGCCGGGCAGCATCGCCAAGGCCGGCCTCGCCCAGGCCGTCCTACCGCTCGGCGAGATCGGCCCGGCACTCCGCAACCTCCTGACGGGGCATGGCGCATGACCGATCTCGAATTCGACTTCCTGCGCAGCTACCTGAAGACGCGGTCGGGGCTCGCTCTCAGTGCCGAGAAGCGCTACCTCATCGAGAGCCGGCTCACGCCCGTCTGCCGGCGCTTCACCCTCGCGACCCTCCACGATTTGGTCAACGCGCTGAAGTCCCCGCGTGACCCGAGCCTGGAACGCGCGGTGGTCGAGGCGATGACCACCAACGAGACCTTCTTCTTCCGGGACCGCGTGCCCTTCGATCTGTTCCGGGACGTGCTGTTGCCGGAAGCCCTGGTTCGGCGCGCGAGCCAGCGCCGCCTGCGGATCTGGTGCGCGGCGGCGTCCACGGGCCAGGAGCCGTATTCCCTGGCCATGCTGATCCAGGACGCGGCACCGCGCCTGGCCGGCTGGCAGGTGGATATCGTCGCCACCGACCTCTCGACCGAGGTGCTGGATAAGGCCAAGGCCGGCCTCTACAGCCATTTCGAGGTGCAGCGCGGCCTGCCGGTACAATCCCTGCTCAAGCATTTCGAGCAGGTGGGCGATCAGTGGCGCATCTCCGCCAGCCTGCGCCAGATGGTGGATTTCCGCCCACTGAACCTGCTGCACCCATTCGAATCGCTCGGGGCGTTCGACATCATCTATTGCCGCAACGTGCTGATCTATTTCGACGCGCCGACGAAGGGCGACGTTTTGGGACGTCTCAGCTCCAGCCTGACCCCGGATGGCGTCGTGCTTCTCGGCGCGGCCGAAACCGTGATCGGGCTCACCGACCGGCTCGTGCCGCACCCGCAGCATCGCGGCCTCTACGGACAGGCGCCAAGCGCGGCACGGCCGGGCCTGGCCACGCAGCCTCAGCCGATGCTGCGCAAGGTCGTGGGGTTGTAGTTCACGGCCTGCCGGCCTGGGCAGCGAAGGCGCATCGATCAAGGACGCCGTCTTCCGAAACCCCGGCCGGCCGACCGGCGCCTGGATCGATCGCATGCGTCGGGTGATACCCCGCATCCGCCACTCCCAACACGAGATCCCAAGCCGAGATCGCGGAAGCCCGCGACGGCTTGCGGCTTGTCAGAAGCGCCGCCTTCAGTCCCTGACGGAAGGGAAGGCGCCAACGTCTCCTTCGGCCTCGCCGGGACGATACGAACAGGGGAGGGGGCGCCCTCCGCATCGAGCCCGAGTTCGTCGAAACGCGATCTCTAAGCCGTCTCTCGTATCGTCCGCGTCCCGATTCGCAGAACCCTCGCCGCAACAAAAAAGCCCCGCTCACGCGAGGCCTTTTTTTCCGAGTTCCGAAGCGAGGAGGATCAGACGGCGATCCGCTCTTCGCCTTCGTTCGGTTCACGAAGGACGTAGCCGCGTCCCCAGACGGTCTCGATGTAGTTCTTGCCGGAGGAGGCGTTGGCGAGCTTCTTGCGCAGCTTGCAGATGAAGACGTCGATGATCTTGAGCTCGGGCTCGTCCATGCCGCCGTAGAGATGGTTGAGGAACATCTCTTTCGTGAGGGTCGTGCCCTTCCGCAGCGAGAGGAGCTCCAGCATCTGGTACTCCTTGCCGGTGAGATGGACCCGGCTGCCGGTGACCTCGACGGTCTTCTGATCGAGATTCACGATCAGGTCGCCGGTGGTGATGACCGACTGGGCATGGCCCTTCGAGCGGCGGACGATCGCATGAATGCGGGCAACCAGCTCGTCCTTGTGGAAGGGCTTGGTGAGGTAATCGTCGGCTCCGAAGCCGAGGCCCTTCACCTTGTCCTCGATGCCGGCCATGCCGGAGAGGATCAGGATCGGCGTCTTGACCTTCGCCACACGCAGATTGCGCAGCACCTCGTAACCCGACATATCGGGGAGGTTCAGGTCGAGAAGGATGATGTCGTAATCGTAGAGCTTGCCGAGGTCGATACCTTCCTCGCCGAGATCCGTCGTGTAGGTGTTGAAGCTCTCCGACTTGAGCATCAGTTCGATGCTCTGCGCGGTCGCGCTGTCGTCTTCGATCAGAAGTACCCGCATCGTCGGTCCCCAGCCCAGCCGGCCGTATTCAGCGTTCGGGCAAGCCCCCGCCATTCGTCCACCACCGGCCCGTGGCGGACGCTCCCTCGTCATAGACGTGAAACGCTAATGGTTAATCGTTAACAAAACCTGATTCTCGGTGGCAAGCACAGAATTGAACGTTTCCGAAAATGATGCTGCGACCGATCGGCGATCCGGCCCCGAGAGGTGAGGGGCCGGCGCAAGCATTACACGAAAACATTCAGCTAAGCACTTGATAGATTTGCCTTCGTCGACAGCTGTATCTCAACTGACACGCCCAAGCGATGCCGCGCACCCGGAACGAACGAATGTCCGTTCATGAATGACGACGGACCGCTTCAAGCCCGATGTACGCAGTGTTAAGGAGGGAGGTAAATGAATCGTTGAGAGACGCGCAGATGACGGACCGGCCCCGCGTTTCTCCCACGCTGAATCTCGCTGCGGCCCAGGCCGCACTCGCCGGCATCCAGACCCTGGAGACCTTCGGTCGCGTCGTGGCGATCAAGGGCCTGCTGGTCGAGGTCGCCGGGCCGGTCGCTGCCATGCGGCTCGGCGGGCGCCTGGACATCATGGTGGAGCATGGCGGGGGCGCCGTCCCCTGCGAGATCATCGGGTTTCAGGGCGACCGGGCGCTGGCCATGCCGTTCGGCTCGCTCGAAGGCGTTCGGCGCGGCTGTCCGGCCATGGTGCGCGACGAGGCCGCCGGCGCGATCCGCCCCTCCGCCGGCTGGCTCGGGCGGACCATCGACGCCCTCGGCCGACCGGTGGACGGGCTCGGCCCGCTGCCGCCCGGCCCGGCCATCTACCCCCTGCGCGCCGATCCGCCGCCGGCCCATGCCCGCCGCAGGGTCGGCCCGCCGCTGGATCTCGGCATCCGCTGCATCAACACCTTCATCACCATGTGCGCCGGCCAGCGCATGGGCATCTTCGCCGGCTCCGGGGTCGGCAAGTCCGTCCTCCTCTCCATGCTCGCCCGCTACACGGCGGCGGATGTGGCGGTGATCGGCCTCGTGGGCGAGCGCGGGCGCGAGGTGCAGGAATTCCTCCAGGACGATCTCGGCCCCGCCGGTCTCGCCCGTTCGGTGGTGGTGGTGGCGACGTCGGACGAGCCGGCCCTCATGCGGCGCAACGCGGCCTACGTCACCCTGGCCATGGCCGAGTACTTTCGCGATCAGGGCGCGCA
Organism: Methylobacterium sp. Leaf91; assembly: GCF_001422815.1. Taxonomy (GTDB): domain Bacteria; phylum Pseudomonadota; class Alphaproteobacteria; order Rhizobiales; family Beijerinckiaceae; genus Methylobacterium. Next base: position 132,538 of record NZ_LMMP01000004.1, read on the forward strand.
GGTTCTCTGCATGATCGATTCGATCACCCGATTCGCCATGGCCCAGCGCGATATCGGCCTCGCCGCGGGCGAGCCGCCCACCGCCAAGGGCTACACGCCGACGGTGTTTAGCGAATTGCCGCGCCTGCTGGAGCGGGCCGGACCCGGCACGGGGCAGGGCGCGATCTCGGGCCTCTTCACCGTGCTGGTGGAGGGCGACGACCATAACGAGCCCGTTGCCGATGCGGTGCGCGGCATCCTCGACGGGCATATCGTGATGGAGCGCGGCATCGCCGAGCGGGGACGCTACCCGGCCATCAACGTCCTGCGCTCCGTCTCCCGGACCATGCCGCGCTCCTGCGACCCCGTCCATCTGCCGACCGTGAGGCGCGCCCGGCGCATCCTTTCCACCTATGCCGACATGGAGGAACTCATCAGACTCGGCGCCTACAGGGCCGGCGCGTCGGCGGAAGTGGACGAAGCCGTCGGGTTGATGCCAAGTATCGAGGCTTTTCTGGGTCAGAGTAAGGAAGAAGCAACCTCGATAGGCGAGGGTTACCAACGGTTGGCAGCGATCGTCGGCGGCGCCTGAGTGACGTCCGGAACGTCTTCTCTCTCGTCTCCGGCGCCGACGGCGCCGGCCTTTCGTGCGTGGCGTGGAATGGGACCCTCAATATGAAATCGCGTGACACGTTGATCCGGCTGCGCCGCTTCCAGGTCGACGAGAAGCGTCGGCGGGTGACGCAAATCGAGATGATGATGGCCGATTTCAACCGGATGGCGTCCGAGCTCGACCGCGAGGTCGCCTACGAGGAAGGCCGCGCGGGCATCACCGACACCGGCCATTTCGCCTATCCGACCTATGCCCGCGCCGCCGCGACCCGCCGGGACAACATGCGCCAGTCCGCGCTCGCCCTGGAAGGCCAGCTCACGGACGCCAAGGCCGAGCTCGGCGAGGCGTTCGAGGAGCTCAAGAAGATCGAGATCCTCGAGGATCGCGAGCGCACGGCGGAACGCGTCGCCGAGGCGGCCCGCGATCAGGCCGCCATGGATGGTATCGGCCTCTCCCGCATCCGCGCCTGAACGAGCGGCGCGGCGGGCGGCACGAAGTCGTCATGTTCACATGACATCTGTCCGGGTAATGCCTGGGCCGGCCGTCTCGCTTGCGATGCTCCTCGCGGTCGTGCAGGTAGGCTGGGCTGTGGGGGCATGACCGGTTCGTGATGAAGACAATCAAGGATTTCGCCTGGCCGCTCATCGGCATCCTGGCGATCGCCATCTCCGGTTACTTTCTCTACCAGGAGCTGAAGACGACCTCGATGGCGGCGGTATGGGCGGCTATCGTCGCCATTCCGCCGCATCGCATGGTGCTGGCCGGGCTTTCCACCCTCGTCGCCTATGCGGCCCTGGCCTGGTACGACCGGATCGCGCTGCTGCATCTGGGGGTGCGCGGCATCTCTTGGTTCTTCGTGGCGGTGTGCTCGTTCACCACCTACGCGCTGTCCCATAATATCGGTGCCTCGGTCTTCTCCGGCGCCCTGGTCCGCTACCGGGCCTATACGGCCAAGGGCCTTTCGGCCGCCCAGGTGGCGGTGCTGGTGGCTCTCTGCTCCTTCACCTTCTTCCTCGGAACGGTCCTCCTCGGCGGTGTCGTCCTGGTGGTCGAGCCGCAGCTGCTCTCGCGGCTCAAGGGCATCCTGCCGGGCTTCCTCACCGACCCGAAGACCGCGCTCATCGTCGGCATCGGCCTTCTGGCCTTCGTCGCGCTCTACGTCGCCGGGTCGATCCTGCGCCTTCCGCCGCTCCACATCCGCAAGTTCAAGCTCGAATATCCGCGCCCGGCGATCATGGGACGCCAGCTCCTGGCGGCCCCCCTCGAACTGCTCGGCGCCGCCGGCATCCTGTATTTCGCCTTGCCCGAAGCGGTGAATCCCGGCCCGATCGCGGTCATCGCGATCTTCCTCGCCTCGTTCTCCGTCGCCTTGGTCTCGAACGCCCCGGGCGGGCTCGGCGTCTTCGAACTCGTCTTCATCACGGCGATGCAGATCACCGATCCCGGCCAGAAGGACGCGATCATCGCGGCCGTCATCGTGTTCCGGGTGTTCTATTTCTGGATCCCGGCGCTCATCTCGGTGGTGGTCGTCCTGCTCTACGAGCGCTCACGCCTGGCCGATCTCGCGAAAGCGCCGCCGGCCTCCGCCGTGCCCGCGCCCCCCGTCGTCGCTCCGGGCATCGATCCGAACAGGATCGAGAAGCGGCTGGAGAAGAAGCCGCTCTGAGAATCCGATCGTTCGGATGTCCCATTGGGTACCTGTGCCAAGGTCCATCATCCAATCAGCTCACCTCATCCTGAGGTGACGAAGCGCAGCGAAGGCCTCGAAGGAGACCTCCAGTGGTCGCGAGATCTCTGAACGTCTCCTTCGAGGCCGCTACGCGGCACCTCAGGATGAGGCAGAGCTTTGGGAAAACGGCTCAAGGAGTCTTTAGGAGCGCCGCGGTACGGTCGGGCAGACCCTCACCGTGATTCCGGATCTCGGCCTCAGACCGAACCGACCGTCCGCAGCCGGGCGCGCGGGTGGATCTCCGCCTGGCTCATGACGGCCGTCTCGCGGCGGAAGCGTTCGATGATCGAGCGCACGAAAGGCCGGGCCTGGGCCGAGGTGACGAGGACCGGCATCTCGCCCATCCGCGCGGCCTGTTCGAAGCGGTCGCGCACCGTGTTGACGAATTCCGACAGCTTGGAGGGCTGCATCGCGAGGTAGCGCTCGTCGCGCTCCCCGGCGATGGATTCGAGGAACGCCTGCTCCCAGAGCGGCGAGAGGGTGATGATCGGCAGCATGCCGTCATGCCCCTGGTACTGCGCGCAGATCTGGCGGCCGAGACGGGCGCGGACATGCTCGACGATGTCGCGCGGATTCTTCACATGGCCCGCCACCTCGGCGATGCCTTCCACGATGGAGCCGAGATCGCGGATCGAGACCCGCTCGGCGAGGAGGTATTGCAGCACGCGCTGGATGCCCGTGGTGCCGATCTGCGAGGGCACCACCTCCTTGACGAGGTCGGCGTGGTCCTTCGAGAGCTCCTTCAGCAGCTTCTGCACCTCCACATGGTTGAGAAGCTCGGAGACATGCGCCTTGATGATCTCGGTGAGATGGGTCGAGACCACGGTGGCCGCATCCACCACGGTGTAGCCCTTGAGCTGCGCCTGATCGCGCAGGGAGGCGTCGATCCAGGTGGCGGGCAGGCCGAAAGTCGGCTCCAGCATGTGTTGTCCGGGCAGCTGCACCTGTCCGCCCATCGGGTCCATGGCCATGAACTGACCGGGGAAGATCTGACCCGTGCCGGCCTCGATCTCCTTCACCCGGACCACATAGGCGTTGGAATCGAGCTGGACGTTGTCGAGGATACGGACCGAGGGCATGACGAAGCCGAGTTCCGCCGCGAGCTGGCGGCGCAGGGCCTTGATCTGGTCCGTCAGGCGGTCCTGGCCCTCCTGCCCGTTGACGAGGGCGAGGAGCGCGTAGCCCATTTCCAGTTTCAGATCGTCGAGCTTGAGGAGATCGGTCACCGTCTCCTCCTTGGCGGCCTGGGCGGCGGCCACGGCGGTGGCGTCCATCGGCGCACCGTCGGAATCGAGGGGCGGGGCCTCGCGGGCGACCTTGGCGAAGTGCCATGCGGCGTAGCCCGAAGCGCCGGCGAGGGCGAGGAAGGGCAGCATCGGCATGCCCGGCAGCAGCGAGAGCAGAACCATCACGCCCGACGACATGCCGAGCGCCTTCGGGTAGTTGGCGAGCTGCTTGCCGAGCGCCTTGTCGGCCGATCCCTTCACGCCCGCCTTCGAGACGAGGATACCGGCCGCCGTCGAGACGATGAGGGCGGGAACCTGGCTGGCGAGGCCGTCACCGATGGTGAGCAGCGTGTAGGTCTTCGCGGCGGCACCGAAGGGCATGCCCTGCTGGGCCACGCCGATGATGATGCCGCCGATGACGTTGATGAAGGTGATGAGCAGCGCGGCGATGGCGTCTCCGCGCACGAATTTCGAGGCACCGTCCATGGCACCGAAGAAGGAGGATTCTTCCTCCAGCGCGGCGCGCCGGGCCTTCGCCACCTTCTCGTCGATGAGACCGGCCGAGAGATCGGCATCGATCGCCATCTGCTTGCCGGGCATCGCGTCAAGGGTGAAGCGGGCCGCGACTTCCGCGATACGGCCCGAACCCTTGGTGATGACGACGAAGTTCACGATGATGAGAATCGCGAACACGATGATGCCGATGACGAAGTTGCCGCCCATCACGAAGTTGCCGAAGGCTTCGATGACGTGGCCTGCAGCCGCCGTTCCCTCGTGGCCATGGCCGAGGATGAGGCGCGTCGAGGCGAGGTTCAGGGCCAGCCGCAACAGGGTCGCGACGAGGAGCAGGGTCGGGAAGACGGTGAATTCGAGCGGGTTGTCGATGAACAGGCCCGTCATCATGATGATGACCGAGATGATGATCGAGACGGCCAGCAGCAGGTCGAGCAGGAAGGCCGGCAGCGGGAAGATGAGCACCGTGAGGATGCCCATCACCGCGGTGGCGAAGAACAGGTCGGTGCGCTTCGACAGAGCGGTGAGGTTGGCGCGGTTGGGCATCGCGAAACTCGCGAACTGCCCCAGACCCGGCCCCTGAGCCGGCGCGGCGGCGCCCGTCTCGCTCATACTCGACACCCTTCACGTCCCACGTGGACCCGGCAAGAATTGCCGGGCTCAGGGTTAGCGAAGAGTTAATTTTTGAGGACTGCCACTACCAAATCCGGCTCGTTGGCGACCGAACCGGCTTGAGGGGAGGGGCGCTAGGAGGGGAGGGAGGCTCGCTTCCAGAAGAGAGCGCTCTCGGCCGCCTCTAATACGGCGCCGAAAGCATCGATTGCTGGGCGCGGAGTGATCCGCCGAGAGATGCGCCCGACCACGTCGGGCCGGGGCACATCTCCAGGCCTTCCTGGTGCCGCGCTCTTTTTCGCCGAACCGGAATCCGCTTCGGCGCAGAGCGCTCCGGCCGGAACGAGGCAGGGGCAGATCAGCGATCGCGGGTCTTGGTGGTCCGGCTATCCTGCGTCTTGTTACCATCGGCTGCCGGAGAGCCACCGGGGACTCCGGTATTTCCCGATCCGCCGCCGCGCTCGCCGCCCGTCATCTCCTTGCCGGTCTCGACCTTCTGACCTTCGGCCCCCGTTGGAGCCCCGCTGGCGCCCGGCGACCCTGTACCCTGTTGAGCCGTTGCGGTCCCGACCGGGACCATGCCGAGTAGAGCGACGAGTGCGAGCAAGCGAATGTTCGACATAGGCATTCTCCGTTACTGACGGCGGTCAATAAATACTCATCCTTTATGTTCCAAACCTAATGAATACTAAGCAAAATTTAAGGATTTGCGCGAAAACACATACACCCATGTTGATCATGGTGCCAAAGTGTCATTCGTGACTTGCGAGAAACGACGGCGCTTCCGTGATGCTTTTACCGCGCAGATCGAAGCCTCCGGGGTCCCGGCCCATGGCCCCGTCCAAAGCCATCCCCGACTCTTCTCATGCTCGGCGCATTCGGGCGACGCCGGAAACCCGCCGCGGCCTGAGCCGGGCGGGTCGACGGCTCGGGACGGAGCCGTGCGGTGGGGCGGAGATCTCGCGGCCAGTCTCGCCGTCACGCACCAAAGAGGAACAGGTCGTCCTGAGCCATTTTGAGGTCGGCGAGGTGGACGTCGTGCAGGATGATCTTGTTGCTGCTCTCGACGCCGCGGAACGTCACCAGCGTATCCTGCCCGCCATTCATCGAACGGAACATGAGATCGCCGGACTCCACACCCGCGATGGCCACAGCGATGCGATCGTTCTCGACATCGAGGCCATAGAGGTTGTCGCGGCCAAAACCGGCGCTGAAGACGAACAGGTCCTCTCCCGAATTGGCGAACAGCTTGTCGGCATCCGCGCCGCCCCCGATCGTCGCTCCACCCGCACCGGCCTTGATGCGATCGTTGCCGGAATCGCCGTGCAGTGCGCTCGGTGCCACGGAGCTTCCGACAAGTACGTCATTGCCTTCGCCGCCGGTTGCGTGGCCGCCCCGCATGCCGAGGGTGATGACATCATTCCCACCCTCTCCGGCGAAGCTGGGCAATCCGGTCGTCCCTTTGAGAACATCGTCGCCGTCGCCGCCCCTGATAGAGACGTATCCACCACCTGCGATGATCGTGTCGGCATCCTGAGTGCCGACGATCGTGCCCGGAAGTCCGATCTTGCTGGTCTGGATGATAGTCACGCCCGCCGTGACGGCGGAGAGGTCCAATTCGGAGCCCGCACCGAGATGAATGGTCTCGACATTCTGCAGCGTATCGTCGGTGAAGACGAAACTGTCTCCTCCCTGCAGGAACAGTTTGTCCATGCCGGCATCGCCGTGAACGCTCGCGCCTGCCTCCCTTACGACGAGGCGGTCGTCGCCGTCACCGCCCCAGAAGGTGTCGGCACCGCCCATGCCGCGTATCGTGTCGTCGCCCGCACCACCGCGAAGAATGTCGTCTCCCACGCCGCCCTGAATGATGTCATCGAAATCATGCCCATTCAGCGTCACATTCCCAGTAGTATCGGAGAAATTTATGTTGAAGCTTACTTTATATTGCTCCAGGATATAATCTTCCGACAGATTGTTGATGCCATTATAGAGCTGGGAAATCACATTCCCATAGGGATCGTTGTTGATCTGACCGCGAAATTTGTACTTTGCGCCGTCATCGTCATAGATCGCGTTCGATATCGATATCGCAAGGCTCGCGTTAGGATCGAATTCAACGCCGTGCGTATACTTGATCGAAGGCATGTCCCGCTCCTCGCTGCATCGCAACGTTCAGGTCTATGCACGACGAAAACTCGCCAGGATCTCGTCGCAATCTGCCGTTTCTAGAAACCAGATGCGAAGTGATGCGGCAATTGCATAAAAAGTACTAGAAACCGGGGAGCCGCTATCCAACTAGTCTATCTGGGAAGGCGTCTTACAAGCCGACGCGCCCGTCCATGGAATGCTCGGCAAACCACGCCCCTCGAGCCTTAGCTAGACGGGCAAACCGGAACGGACCTTCAACGGAAGTGACGTCAGCAAACGACAGGACACGGTCTGTTCATACGGGTCTGCCGAAGCGAGCGCCGACGACCAAACGAACCACTAGGTCTTATCCCCACGCTCGACGACGGGACCGGCAATGACGGGCCACGCTCGAGCCCCCGCGATGCGCAATGCGCCTGATCGCGCAAAACCCGCCGCATGGCGGTCTAAGACCCCCTCGCGTGGCGGTCCAAGCCCCCCTCGCATGGCGCAACGCATGCCGCGTTCCGATGCGCCCGCCCGGTGCCATTGAGACACAGGTACACCGGAGCAATCGCGAAATCGGACGTTTCCTCACCCGATCGGTGCTCTGGTCCCTTGCACGCCGAGAACGCGGCTTGTACAGCACGCCACTCGCGCATCGCCGCCGCCTCTTTGGATGGCATCGACGTGTGAGACTGGAGGGGTGGCCGAGTGGTTGAAGGCGCACGCCTGGAAAGTGTGTATACCGGAAACGGTATCGCGGGTTCGAATCCCGCTCCCTCCGCCATTTGACCATAATCCGCTGTTAACAAACGGCTTTTAGCTTTCGATCCCAATCCACGTTTTGACACTGTCTCACCGTGGCTGTGGCCAGCGAAGCCAACGGTGCGCCGCGCTGAATATCTGCAATGTCGCCGTGGTCGCTGGTACGTTCGCGTACGGGTTCCAGCCCATCTCGTCGTCACGGTCGGTCAGCAGCACCTTGTCAGAGCGCTCGACACGTCCAGCGAAGCGGTAGCGCGCGAGCGACGCTGGGTCGCTCTCTCACTGCTTTGGGATTGGATCGGTGCGCAGGTCGAGGCCAACCGCTTCGCCGCTCTTGTGTTGATGCCCCGGCACCTAATGCGGGGCGCCATGGCGGCCTATCGGACTCAGATCTACAGCACGTTCCTGCGCTCGCACGCGACTTCACGGTTGGTAAGAAGGCCGTGGCTCGAGCCTATATGCAATACCACCCCGGGCGGATCGCCATCGTCGTGACGGGCAATGGCCGGGTGCAGCGATACTTCCGCAGTCTCTCCTTCCCGGATATCATCTCCGCGGTCGGAAGCCCGATCCCAGTTCACTCGCTCGATCACAGCAGTCCGCATCGGCCGAACGTCACGAGCGACTTCGCCGCGTGCAGTGCCGATCTCTGGATCGACGTGAAACGTGACCTCCATAGACCGTCCCTATAAGAGCAGGTGTACCTGCAGCCGAACGGCTTCGCCGTGCTTCTGCTGAGGCTGGAGCCGCTCCCGGAGGAGAGCGCGGAGGAACGCAGGCTTGAGGAGGGCTGGCGCTACCGCTTCCACTCGAGACGACGGTAGGTGACACTCATGCTGGATGGGGTTGCTGAGCGTAGCCACAATTTTGGCCTCACCCATTTGGTCGGGATCGTAAGGGCCCCCGTGCCACGCCGCATGGCCCAGGGCTCCCGATGGCGCGGGCGGGTGATGCTCGAATGAACTCGTCGCAGGTCCGCACACCAAAGGCACTCTATGGCTTAGACTCAATCGGAACTTTACGTTCCCGACCGGCTGACAAAAGAAAAAGCATACGCGGCGGCATCGGGAACAGGGATTTCAATGCCGAACATCATCGACGTAGTCAGGGCACCGCTAATCGCGTGCTGAGCATCGTCATGGCGCTACTCAACCATGCCGTTGGAGATCCGACAATTAGGCTTTCTAACGATAGCGCCTGGCGTCTCGTGCGGCCCTTTCAGGGCGTGGGTCGTGCGCGCGAGGTGCACTTCAGCGTCGTACAAATGCTGCAGTTGCTCGATGCATCAGACGATTTCGCATTCCGCAACTTGCTTACAGCCGGTTTCCTAACCGGAGCGCGATATGGGGAATTCTGCGCGTATGAGGTTCGCCATTGGTTGTGTCCCAGGCAGTGGTGTAGCTGACGGGTGGTCATCGGCGGTTGCCAAGTAGGGTCGGGTTGCGACTTCCAGCCCCGAACCGGAGAGCTCCCCGATGACCGACGAGATCATGGCCCTGCATGGGCTGATGGAGGAGAGCGCCGACACCGATCTGCTGCGCGAAATGATCGGCTTTGCCGCCGAGCGACTTTTGGAGCTGGAAGTGGGCGGCCTCACCGGCGCGGCCCACGACGAGAAGAGCGCCGAGCGGCTGGAGGACGACCGGATCGTCTCGGCCGCCGTCATCGTGACGGTCGGCGTCAACAGTGACGGCCGGCGCGAGGTCCTCAGCATGGACGTCGGCTCGTCGGAGGCCGAGACGTTCTGGACGGCGTTCCTCCGGAAGCTGGCGCGCCGGGGCCGGCGCGGCGTCAAGCTCGTGATCTCGGACGCCCACGAGGGCATCAAGGCCTCGGTGGCCAAGGTGATGAACCCCACCTGGCAGCGCTGCCGCGTCCAGTTCGCTTCGCTGCGCTCGCGGCGCCTCCGGCGTCATGAGGAACGTGCTCGCCCATGCCGGCCGCTCGGGCCGCCGCGTCGTCTTCGCCGATCAGCTTCGCCCCATAGCGCCCAAGCGCGCCACCCTGATGGACACGGCGGAGCCCGACGTGCTGGCCGACATGGGCTTCCCGGCCGCCCACCGGGTCACAAGCTCCACTCCACGAACCCCCTCCAACGACTGAACGGCGAGATCAAACGCCGGACCGAAGTGATCGGTATCTTCCCCGACGAGGCCGCCATCACCCACCTCGTCAGCGCCATCCTGCTGGAGCAGAACGACGAATGGGCCGTGCAACGTGCCCGCTACATGACCCTGGAAAGCATCGCCCCAATCGGCGATGATCCCCTCATCAGCCTGCCGACCCTGGCAGCCCGATCCTCCCGACCCAAGCCGGTGATCGTGGTGGCCCTCACCAAGCTACACCACGCCAAGGAACACGACCTGATGGGCCTAGGGTGAGGCGCGTCCTCGCTCAAGCTTTGCGTTCCAGTGTAACCCTCACATGACAATAGAGGGCCGGTCCCCGCAACCTCGTTGCGAACGAGGTCCCTACGAGACCGATCGCTCATCGCCGCAACACGAAAACGGACCGGAGGCGCAGACAGCGACGGGGGAGTACTTCCAGCACGCGGCTCGATCGCGGCTCCCGGTTCACGTCGGTCAACGTGCGGACCTGTTCGATATCGCCAACGACATGCTCCGCATGTCCGCGCCGGCGGTCTGCATCCTGCATTCGAATGATGAGCCAGAAGGTCGCATGGTCAGCCCCGTTCTGGCACGTCCAACGGATTACATGATGAAACAGGTCGACTGACTTGCAGCATGCATTAACGGCACGTTTTTGTGCGGAGGCTCGAGCAATTCGTAGAGGCGGTTCAGCCTCATCGCGAAGCAAAAATTGGCGAATTAACGCTTTGCGATCCTCAATCCGAGGAACCCGTCAAACCAAATCGGCAATCGATATCTAATGTCACCATTATGCGTCGTGCGGGATACTATTTGCAGTTATATTTCAGAAAATTGAATACGTTTGCCTATCGGAGTTCCATTAAGCGAGCTTAATGCCTGCATTAACTGTTTTTTAATTCATATAGGCCAATTGGATCGTGCTGGAACGGAACATTACTTAAGTTAAATTTGGTTCCAACCACAGACTACCGGGAAATTTCAAATTTATCTTGGGATTGGAGCGCCTTCAGCAGAAGCGAGCCTTCCCAACCGTTTGCTACATTGGGAAGGTCTTACTCAGATGGCTCTTGCGAAGAAGGCGACGATGCGCGCTCTGCCCGTCTCCCATGGCATGCGGGATGAGGGTCATTCGCCTCCGGCCAAATCGCATCTCGTGGCGGAAGCCGAGAAGCGCAAGGCGCGGACCTTCGCACGCCAGCAGAAGGCGGCGGAGCTGATCGCCTCGGCGACCTCGCAGCTGTCCAGCGGCGTCGCCGAGGCATCTTCGGCCGCGGAAGAACTGCGCAAGGCCGCAGAGCAGATCGGCGTCGGAGCCGAGGAGGCAGCCAGCGCCGCGCAGGAGACCATGAAAGCGGTGAACCAAGGCGCAATCCTGATTCTCGCCGCCAAGGACAATGCCGATCTGTCCCTTCGTAAGACCGAGAACCTGTCCGCCCTGCTCGCCGAGACCGCCGGCCAGATCGGCAACACCATCGCGGCCATCGCCAAGGCATCAGAGCGCCAGGAAGCCTCCGTCAAGATTGTCGAGGAACTCGACCGGCAGGCGACCACCATTGGTGAGATCGTCAAAGCCGTTGCACGCATCGCCGATCAGACCAACCTACTCGCCCTCAATGCGGCGATCGAAGCGGCCCGCGCCGGCCAGCACGGCAAGGGCTTCGCTGTCGTCGCCGACGAGGTACGGACCCTGGCCGAAACCAGCGAGAAATCGGCCCGGGACATCCAGGAGCTGGTCGCCCAGATCCAGCGCGACGTGAAGATCGTGGCGGACGGCATCGGTAGCTCGGCCGCCTCCTCGCGGAGCGAGGCCGAGAAGGGCGTGACCGTGACGGGGCAGCTTGAGCGCATCCGTCAGGACATGGCCGAGATCATCACCGGGTGCCGCGATATGGCGAAGGCGGCCGATGAATCGGGCATCGCCGCAAAGGAGTCTCAGAAGGGCGCGGAGATCATCGCTGCGGCGGCCGAAGAGCAGGGTTCCGCCTGCCAGGAGGCCGCCAAGATGATCGAGCAGCAGACGACGGCCCTCTCGCAGAGCGAACAGGCGTCCCAGGAGCTCTCCGAACTCGCCGAAGAGCTCAAGAGCAGCGCCAATATCGGCAAGAGCGCCGAAGAGGTGGCCTCCGCGGCGGAAGAACTGTCCAGCGCCGTGGAAGAGATCAACCGGGCGTCGACCCAGATCATGACCGCGCTGGACCAGATCACCAAGGGCGCACAGCAGCAATCGGCGGCCACACAGCAATCCTCTGCCGCGATTACACAGATCGAGCGGCGGACCCAGACATCGCGCGCCTTCGCGACGGCTGCGGTCGAGAAGGCGCAGTCCATCGCCGACATCCTGACCGACAACAAGTCCCTGGTGGACACGATGGTGAACGGAATCCAGAAATCCGTCGAGGCCGGTCGCCTCAGCCGTGATCAGATCGCGGCCCTGGAACAGGTCAGCCGCCGCATCGACAAGATCGTCGATGCGATCACCACGGTCTCGATCCAGACCAACATGCTGGCCGTCAACGGCTCCGTAGAGGCCGCACGGGCCGGCGAGTTCGGCAAGGGCTTCGCAGTGGTCTCGACGGATATCCGCAACCTCGCCCGGGATTCCGCAGAGAATGCCGAGCGGATCAAGGATACCGTCAAGGCGATTCAGGACACGGTCGTGTTCGTGCGCGGCGATATCCAGGAAATCGCCGAGGCGGCCGTCGTCGAGGTGGAGAAGTCGGCGATCATCTCCAAGAACCTGGAGCTGGTTGCCAAGGAGATGGGCGACATCATCACCGGCAACCGCGAGATCCTGAACGGCTCGGACGGGATCGTCCGCATGGTGACGGAGGTTCAAACCGCCGTCGAACAGGTGGCGGCGGCGGCCCAGCAGGCGGTGCGCACCTCGGGCGAGGCCGGCAACGCGGCCCGCGAGCAGGCCAAGGGCGCCGAACAACTCGCCGCTGCCATCGAAGAGATCGCCTCCCTCGCCGACGAGCTCCAGGCCGCCTGAACCGAGCTCTCTCGAAGGGACGACACCCCCATGGCACCAGCAGTTGCCCAGGCGTTAGAAACGCTGGAGGCCAAGTTCGCGCCTCCAGCGGCTCGCGCCGCCCCGCCGCCCGTCTCGGACGCGGCACTTACGGAAGCACGGCAATTCGTGATCTTCCACATCGAGACCGAGATGTTCGCCGTCTCCCTCTCGGATGTCCAGGAGATCATCCGGGTCCCGACCGTGGTCCGAGTCCCCCTCAGCCCGGGCTCCCTCCTCGGCCTCGCCAACCTCAGGGGCACGGTCCTACCCGTCCTCAACCTCCGGGACGTTCTGAACTTCCCGCCGGTGCTCCACGACGACGCGACCCGCGTGGTGGTGCTCGACCAGGGCAGTCCGATCGGCTTCGTCGTCGATCGGATGGCCAATGTGGTGACCGTAGATGCAGAGCGGATCGAGCCCGCCTCCTCGCTCCGCGGCACCGTCGATACCGAGCTGCTCACCGGCATGATCAAGGACGCCAAGGGCGGATCGATGGTCATGATCCTCGACTCTGTGCAGCTGGTGCAGCGGGAGTTCAGCTCCATCGCTGCCCAGCGGTCTTCGGCGGGCGGCCTCATCGGCTCGGACGGGACGGCATCCGTCTCCATATCGGTCGACGCGGTGGTCGATGAGGACCAGCTCGTCAGCTTCGAGGTGGCCGGGCAGGAATACGCCTTTCCCATCGAGCAGGTGCAGGAGATTGTGCAGCTCCCCGAGCACGTGACCCAGATCCCGAACACTCCCGGCCACGTGCTCGGAGTGATCACCCTGCGGAACCGGCTCCTGCCGCTCGTCTCGCTCCGCGAGATGTTCGGCCTGCCCGCGAAAGCGTTCAGCGGCACCGACAAGGTGGTGGTGGTGTCCCTCGGCGGTGAGTCCGGCTTTTCGGTCGGCGTCGTGATGGACAGCGTCAAGGAGGTCCTGCGGGTCAACCGCAACCTCGTGGAGGCCATGCCGACCCTTCTCAGCCATGACGGCACAATGGACGAGATCCAGGCGATCTGCCGCCTTCAGGGTGGCAAGCGCCTAGTCTCGGTCCTCTCGGCGGGGCGGATGTTCGACACCGCCGATCTGCGGTTGGCCGTGAAGGCCGGGGAGACGATGATGGGCACCAGCACCGGTTCTGAGCGGGAGACGGTCCAGGACAGCCTCGACGAGGAACAGTTCGTGGTGTTCCGCCTGATGGACGAGGAATACGGCGTCCCGATCGAAGCCGTGCAGGAGATCGTCCGCGTCCCCGACGAGCTGACCCGAATCCCCCGCGCACCGGCCTTCGTCGAGGGGGTCATCAACCTCCGGGGCGTCGTCCTGCCGGTGATCGACCAGCGGCGGCGTTTCAACCTTGCCCAGGCCGACCGCAGCGACCGCCAGCGGATCATGGTCTTCACGATCCGCGACGTGCGCACGGGCTTCATCGTGGATTCCGTGTCCGAGGTGATGCGTATCTCCGGCAAGGTGATCGGAGATGCCCCTCACCTCTCGGATGCGCAGAAGCGACTGATCCGCCGGGTGGCCAACCTCGAGGATCAGAAGCGGATGATCCTGCTGCTGGATATCCTGCAGCTTCTGGACACCGACGAAGCGGCTTCCATCGGACAGGTCACGCACTGATACCCGGCCGGGACCGGCCTCACGGTCCCGGCGGCTCCGGAAATCCGCCCGTCGTTCGGCCGCCCTCGATGGGCGTCGGATGACGGTCGGTCCCGGGCATGGCTGACCTTCGCGGGACAGGACATCGATCCACGAATCCGGATCGTGCCGTTCTTGCGCTTCTGCTCCTTTTCACCTCATCCGTCAGACAGTTGCATGATCAAGGTGCTCATCGTCGACGATTCCGCGCTCATGCGCCGGCATCTGACCCAGTTGCTCGAAGGCCAGGGCGATTTCATCGTCCGTGCCGCACGCAACGGCGTCGAGGCCCTGGCGAGCCTGGAGGAATTCGACCCGCAGGTCATCACCCTCGACGTGAACATGCCGGAGATGGACGGGATCACCTGCCTCTCCCGGATCATGAGCGATTACCCGCGCCCCGTGGTGATGGTCTCCTCCATCACCGAGGAAGGCGCAGAGACGACCCTCCAGGCGTTGCGGCTCGGTGCGGTGGACTTCGTCCAGAAGCCCGGCGGTACGATCTCGTTGTCGATCGACCGCATCCACCACGAGTTGCTCACCAAGATCCGCGGTGCTGCACGGGTGCGGATCCGGCGTAGCATCGGTCTGCGCCAGCGCATCGGGGCGAGGCGCCCCGCACCCGCTTCGGCTCCCGTCGACAGCGTCTCGAACCGCGTAAGGGCCGGCGCGCGGGGCCGCATGGGCCTCGTCCTGGTGGGCGTCTCCACGGGCGGCCCGAGCGTGTTGGAGGAAATCCTGCCGCTTCTGCCTGCCGATCTCCCCTGGCCGGTCCTGGTGGCCCAGCACATGCCCGGAAGCTTCACCGGCGTCTTCGCCCGGCGCCTGAACGAGCTCTGCGCCTTGTCCGTGGTCGAGGCGGCGCGCCAGACGCCGCTGGCGGCAGGAACGATCTATATCGCCAAGGGCGACGCCGACCTCGTCGTGACGAAGCGCGGCACCGGTCATTCGGCGACCCCGCTGCCCCAGTCTCAGGATCATCTCTGGCATCCGAGCGTCACCCGCCTGGTCGTCAGCGCCCTCGATCATTTTCCGGCCGAGCAACTCATCGGCGTGCAACTCACCGGCATGGGCAATGACGGCGCCGAGGCCATGGCCCGGATCCACCAGCGCGGCGGCCTGACCATCGCACAGGATGCCGACACCAGCGTCGTGTTCGGCATGCCGAACGAACTCATCAAGCTCGGAGGCGCCAGCATGGTGCTGCCGAGCCACGCCATCGCCGCACAACTCACCGCTTGGCTTCGGCCACAGGCCGGCCTTCGAGCCCAGGGAGCTTAGGATGGCACTGAGGAAACCCGCCGCACTCGGCGACACGCAGGTAATGGCGTCCACCATCGATCTGGCGACGCTGAGCCTCGAACTCGCCTCCCTGGAGGCTTCGGCGCGTCGCGGTGCCGCGCGGACCCTCGGCGCAGTCCCGGAAGCAGTGCCGCTGCTATGCGATCGGCTGGCAGTGGAGAGCGCCCTCAGTGTCCGGAGCGCCATCGTCACGTCTCTCATTCGGCTGAAATCCGAGCGCGTGGTGGAAGGCCTGCTGCCGTTCCTGCGCAGCGAGGATACCGGCCTGCGCAATGCCGTCATCGAGGCGCTTCAGGAGATGCCGTCCGAGGTCGAGCCGTTCGTCGCCGAGTTGCTCGCCGATGCCGATAGCGACGTGCGCATCTTCGCCGTGAACATCGTGAGCCTGCTGCCGCATCCCAGCACGCCGCTTTGGCTGACGCAGGTCGTGGCCGAGGACGAGCACGTGAATGTCTGCGCGGCCGCCGTCGAGGGACTGGCCGAGATCGGCACCGAACACGCCATTCCCGCGCTGGAAGCCCTCCCCGGCCGTTTCCCCGACGTCCCCTTCATTGCCTTCGCGGTTTCGGCCGTGATCCGCCGGATCAGAGGATTGTAATGCCGCTCTCCAGCGCCATGACGATGAGACAGGGGCACCCTCCGATCAGCGAAGAAGAATACAACATCTTCTTCGAGTTTTTCTATCGCAGGACAGGCATTCTATTCAACGACAAGAAAGGGTACTTCGTTGAGAAGCGCCTGCATGACCGTATGGAAAAGACGGGAAGCACAAGCTTCCGGCGTTATTTCGATCTGGTTCGCTTCCAGGCCTCTGGCGAGGAGCTTCAATGCCTCGTCAACATCATGACGGTGAACGAGACCTATTTCTTCCGCGAGGATTATCAGTTCAATGCCCTGGTCCAGGGCATGCTGCCGGAGATCGCACGCTCGCGTAAGATCGGCGATACCCTGCGGATCTGGTCGATGCCGTGCTCGACCGGCGAGGAACCCTATTCCGTCGCGATCCAGATCATCGAGAACTGGTCGCGGGCCGATGATTTCGCCATCGAGATCAGGGGTTCGGACATCGACACCCGCGTGCTGAACGAGGCACGCCAGGGCATTTACGGCGAGCGCTCGCTGCACCGGCTCACTCCGGCACTGCGTGCGAAGTATTTCCAAAGTGTCGGACCGGATCGCTTCCAACTCCGCGAGGAGTTACGCGAATCCGTCGACTTCTCCATCGCCAATATCGTCGACCCCCTACATACGACCCGCTACCGCGCCGTCGACGTCATCTTCTGCCGTAACCTTCTGATTTACTTCGACGACGTGTCGCGCCGGCTGGCCGTCGAAGCACTCTACGACTGCCTGTCGCCGGGCGGCTTCATCTGCCTCGGGCATTCCGAGAGCATGAGCCGGATCTCGTCGATGTTTCAGCCGCGCAAATTCGGCGACACGATCGTCTATCAGAAGCCTCTCGGGAACGATTGAGATGAGCGCCGAACAGAAACAGATCCTCGTGGTCGAGGACGGCGCGACGATGCGCATGTTCTACCGCGACGTGCTCAGCCGGGCGGGCTTCGTCGTCGAGGAGGCGGCGAATGGATTCGAGGGATTGGAGCGGGCGCTTCTCGGCCGTTTCGACATGCTGATCGTCGACATCAACATGCCGAAGATGGACGGCTACGAGTTGCTGTCTCGCCTTCGGAACGAGCCGGCACTACGGGCGATTCCCATGGTGGCGATCAGTACCGAAGCCGGTGACCAGGATGCCGCCAGAGCCTATGATGCAGGCGCCAACCTCTACCTGGTGAAGCCCGCCGATCCCGTCGCTCTGGTCCAGACCGCCCGCCTTCTCACCGGTGCAGCGGCATGAGCAACCCGAGCCGTAACAACCCCTTGCTGCAGCGCTTCATTCCGGAAGCGCGGGAACTGTTGCAGGCCTCCGCCGGCGGCCTGCTGCGGCTCGAGAAGAACCCGCAGGACGGACCTGCGATCAATGAAGTGTTTCGGGCCGTCCATACCCTGAAAGGGTCGTCGGGGCTGTTCGACGCGACCGCGCTGACCCGTCTCGTCCACGCCGCCGAGGATCTGCTCGGTGCGGTTCGAGCGCAGGAAATCGTCCTCGATTCGAGCCTTGTCGACATGCTGCTCGACAGCCTGGACCAGGTCAGCCTCTGGGTCGACCGTCTCGAAGGCGACGCCGAGCTTCCCGCCGATGCCGATGGCGTAGCCAGCCGGATGGCATCGGGCCTGCGTGCTCGGGTCGCCTCCAAGGATTCGCCGGAAACCGCCACGACGGCTGACGCAACGCTGCCGGCCGAAGCGCCGCCGATCTGGCTGCATCGCCTGCCCGTGGAATCCCTTCGGGTGGGATTCCGTCGTGCCTGTCGAGGCGCGACCGTTCTGGCCTTGTGCTACGAGCCCGACCCCGGCTGCTTCTATGCGGGCACCGACCCGCTTCAGGCCGCCCTCCAGGTTCCCGAGGCCATGGCCTTCACCATCGAGGCGGTGGCGCCCTGGGGACCGGTAGCTGATCTCGACCCCTACCATTGCAACCTACGCTTCCACATCCTCACGGACGCCCCCCGGACCGAGGTGGAGCAGGCGATACGCTACGAGCTGGATCAGGTCTCGTTCAGCCCGGTCTCTGCCCGTGACCTCGTCCAGATTGCCGGGGAGCCGAGCGACGGGCCGGTCTGGGACGATTTTTACGAGGCGGCCTCGGCCCAGTACGCGGCAGGCGATCTTGCGGCCATCCGTGCCAGCGCGGCGACGCTTCGGAGCTTCACCGGGCCGGGTCTATGGCGCAACGACGCCCTTTCCTGGCTCGAAGACGCAGCCTCCGCC
Source organism: Methylobacterium sp. Leaf91 (assembly GCF_001422815.1). Classification (GTDB taxonomy): domain Bacteria; phylum Pseudomonadota; class Alphaproteobacteria; order Rhizobiales; family Beijerinckiaceae; genus Methylobacterium. Next base: position 150,992 of record NZ_LMMP01000004.1, read on the forward strand.
ACCGCTCCGGACCACGACCTCGTCCGCGCCCTGATCGACGCGGCCGGCACCGGGCGCTTCGGCGGCGCAGGGAATTCCACCGTATCCGCTACTGCGTCGGGGGCTCCGACCACGCTATTGGACGGCCCCAACGGAGCGGTGGCACGCAGCATTCTTGCCGGCCAGCGGCAAGCCCTCGGCAAGGACGGGTATGACGAGATTCGGCTGGCCTCCGTCGCGGCGGTGGTCGGCAACCTGCTCGTCGGCCTCGGCCTGGACGCGCAACGTCATGCGTTCCAGCAGGCGATCGTCGATACTCATGAGAGCCGCTCGACGCTTCCGCTCCTGATCTTCCTGGACGTGCTCGAAAGCGGTGGGACGCCGGATACCCTCCCCCCGTCGGATCCACTCCCCTCGATTACCTCGGCAACCGACCTGCCGAAAGCTGCCGATCTCCCAAAGAGTACCGCACCGGGGCCGGGGCCGGGGCCGGGGCCGGACGGAGCCGCACGGAATGCAGCTCCGGAGGTGCGCGCGCCGCAGAAGACCCTCAAGGTCGAGCAAGCCAAAGTCGATCTGCTGATGAATCTGATCGGCGAGCTCGTAGTCTCGAAGAACAGCCTGCCCTTCCTGGCCAAACGGGCAGAGGAAACCTACGGCTCCCGGGACATGTCGCGGGAGATCAAGGAGCAATACGCTGTCATCGACCGCCTCGCGCAGGAAATGCAGGGCGCGATCATGCAGGTCCAGATGCTTCCGGTCTCGGACATTTTCGATCGATTCCCACGTCTGGTACGCGATCTCGCCCGCAAGCTCGGCAAGCAGATCGACCTGTCCGTGGAAGGGGAAGACACGGCGGCCGACAAGACGATCATCGAAGCGCTCGGCGACCCGCTACTGCATATCGTCCGCAACTCCCTCGATCACGGCATCGAGCAGCCCGAGATACGCGAGGCCGCCGGCAAGGCACGCACGGCGAGCCTGCGTCTGCGGGCCCGCCAGGAAGCCGACGGCGTGGTCATCGAGGTGCAGGATGACGGGCGCGGTATCGATCCGGCCCGGATCCGCGCCGCGGCGATCGAGAAGGGTGTCATCGATGCCGATGAGGCCGGCCGCCTGTCCGATCAGGAGGCGATCAACCTGATCTACAGGCCGGGCTTCTCCACGGCGCATGAGATCTCCGACCTGTCCGGTCGCGGCGTCGGCATGGACGTGGTGCTGACCACGGTCGAGAAGCTCGGCGGCCGTGTTTCCGTGACATCGCGCCTGGGCGAAGGCACCACCACCCGACTCACACTGCCGCTCAGCATGGCGGTGACGCGGGTGATGGTCGTGGAGGCCGCGGATGGCGTCTACGGCGTGCCCATGGACATGATCGCCGAGACGGTCCGGGTGCCGGAAAGCCGGATCCAGCGGATCAAGCGCGCCGAAGCCTTCGTCCTGCGCGACATCGTCATCCCTCTGATGCGGATGTCGACCCTGCTGGGCGTGCCGGCGCGCCAGCGGAACAGCGACGAGGAAGCCGAGGAGGCGGTCCTCGTCTGCCAGATCGACGGCCGTCATGTGGGCCTCGTCATCGACGATTTCCGCGAGGGAATGGACGTGATCCTCAAGCCCCTCCAGGGCGCCCTGGCGGGCATGCGGGGCTATTCGGGGACCGCGCTCCTGGGAGACGGCCGCGTCCTGCTCATCCTGGACCTCAAGGAATTGATCTGATGCCGCTGAGAATTGCTCGCACGACCGTGCATTTCGAAGGTCATTGCTCGGTGGAGGAAGCCCTCGACCTCCAGGCCTTCTTCGGCCGGGTCAAGGTGCCCAAGGTCGTGCTGACGCAATGCGCCGGCCTGCACACGGCCCTGCTCCAAGTGCTGGCGGCCGCACGGCCGGCCAGCATCGCGCCGCCGTCGGATCCCACGCTCGCCCAGGCAATCATGCCGTTCCTCAGCGGGATCGGAGCCGACAGGTGACCGCCATTCTCGCCATCTCCAACCGGAAGGGAGGCAGCGGCAAGACCACGACGGCTGTCAACCTCGCGGCGGAGTGGGGGGCACGCGGCCATCGCATCTTGCTCGTCGATCTCGACACACAGGGGCATGCCGGGCTCGGCTTCGGCGTGGTGGCGGGCCGGGACGAGCCGACGGCGCATCACATCTTCTCCAAGACGGGCTTCTCGATCGAGGAGGCCATCCGGCCGAGCGTATCGGCCAATGTCGCGGTGGCGCCCGCCGACCCGCTCTTCGACGGGACGGGCGTAGCCGACCGAAGTGTCTCGGCTCTGCGACGTAACTTACGGTCCCCCGCCATCGCCGAGCGGTTCGATCTCGTCATCCTCGATACGCCGCCCTCTCTCGACATGGTCCTGGTCAATGCCCTGGCGGCCGCCGATAGCGTCCTGATCCCAATGATCCCCCACGCCTTGTCAGCCGAAGGCGTGCGGCAACTGACGCGGCTGTTCTTCCGGATCGCCATGACGGTGAATGCGGGGCTGACGCTGGCGGGCCTGCTTCCCGTGATGCTGAATCCGCGCACGAGCCATCACCGGGATACCCTGCAGGATGTCGGCACGGAGTTCGGCTTCAACCGCCTGCTCAGCGGGATCCGATCCGACATTCAGCTCGCGGAGGCCTTCGCTGCCCGGCGGCCAATCCACGATTACGCCCCGCGCAGTCGTGGTGCGGCTGATTATCGCGTGCTGGCGGATGAACTGGGGGGGCTCTGGCCTGAACTCAACCCCGATCAGGCTTTTGATACCCGTTTATCCTGAAATGCGCTGGGGAAAGAAGATGGATCTGGAACAATGAAACCACTAATCAATGATTTTGCACCTATTGATTGGTTTCCAGAAAATTACGACTGATCTCGACTTCTATAATTTGTCTAAGGAGCATTCATGGCAGCGACCATCATGATCGTCGATGATTCCCCTACGATGCTCATGAGCATCGAGGGAATTCTGACCAAAGCTGGACTCGGCGTTGTCAAAGCAGCGAACGGTGAGCAGGCGCTCGAGACTTTAAAGACCGGAACCAAGCCTTCTCTCGTCATCACCGATCTCAATATGGGCGCGATGGACGGGATCGAGCTGATCCGCCGTGTACGTAAGCTTCCTGGCCTTCAATTCACGCCGATCCTGATGCTGACGACGGAGTCGCAGCAGGACAAACGGAACGAAGCTAAATCGGCCGGAGCCACCGGTTGGATTGTGAAACCAGTCGATGCGACCGCCCTCATCAAGGTCATTCGCCAGCTCGTGCCGGGCGCCTGAATCATGAGGCGGGAAGCCATCCTTCCACCGCCGGAGCGGATCGCACCGCTCGCGGCCGGATTTTCGGCCCTCGTCGTCGGCGCGGCCGGATTGCCCACGCTCGGTCTCACGCCGGCCCTCCTCGCCATCGCGGCGGCAGGGTTCGCGACGACGTGGCTGGCTTCCACCGCGACACGCCTGTCCGGCGGTCGAACCGACGATCCTGCTTCCGCCCCTGCCGCGGACGACGACGTCCATGAGCAGACTGAGACGAAGGCGGGTGAGGAGGAGCCGGACAGGCCGTCTGGCACCGAGCCTCCGCCATTCAACCATGCCTTGACGCAGCATTTCGGCGTCTACGATCAGCTCTTCGCGCGGGCCTCGCGTGACACCGCTTCGGTGACATCCGAGACCGAAGCGGCGGCCTATAACATCATGATGAGCCTGCGAGCGGTCGACATCGCCATGTCGGACCTTCTGAGCTTCCTCGATTCGTCCGGGTCCAACACCCGCGTGATCGAGATCGTGGAGGAGACCGACCGGCAACTCGTGACGAACCGGAACCTGATCGCGGCCTTTCTCGAAAGCCGTGACCGGGACATCGAGGAGTGCCGCGTGCGGCTCGAGGATGTGGAAACCGCGACGGATCAACTGAGCGGCCTGGTCGGCGGTATCCGCGACATAGCAAGGCGGACGAATCTCCTCGCTCTCAACGCCGCTATCGAGGCGGCGCGCGCTGGGGAGTTCGGGGCCGGCTTCGGCGTTGTCGCATCCGAGGTCAAGCAGCTGTCGCAAGCCTCCGATCAGGCGGCGACCCGCATCAACGAGGGTTTGATGACGCTGCGTGGCTCGATTCGGGAAAACCTGACGACCCTCGTCAGTCACCGCATCGCGGGTGAGCGTGTGGAACTCGGGAAGATCTCGACGGCAATATCGGACCTGACCGAGAACATGGAGCGACTGATCTCGCATCAGCGCGACACGCTGGTGAAGGTTCAGGACGAAAGCGCACGCATCGCTCAGCCGGTGGTCGAGCTCATGGCTTCGATTCAGTTCCAGGATGTCACGCGCCAGCGTCTCGAACATCTCGAGACGATCTTCGCGGCGGCACGCCACAATCTCGATGCGTTGGGCAACGCCGCCCAGTCCACGGGCGAGTTGCCCGATCTCGATGAGTTCGCCGCCGTGGCGAACGCCGATGGCCCATCTCCACCGCGCAAACTCGTTGTCGGAGGCGGCGACGAGATCGAGCTTTTCTAGGCTCCCTGCATATGAAACGCATGGGGCCTGAACCACAAACCATGGGTCACCGTGCTGCGCCTAGAGCGGGATAATGGTAACCTACATTAACGTCCGGTCTCTCGGCTCCGCTGGTACCGTTTACAAGCAGAAAGTGATCACGCGCGCATGGCAACCGTCCTGGTGGTGGACGACATCCCTGTCGTCAGGCGGACCATCCGCAAATTCCTCGAACGCGGCGGTCATTTGGTGACCGAATGCGGTTCCGTGGGCGAAGCGGAACAGGCGCTGGGATCGGGTTCATTCGACCTGATCGTGACCGATCTCTGGATGCCGGGACAGGATGGATTGACGCTGATCCAGCACGTGAAATCGCGCACCCGGCCGCTTCCCCTGGTGGCGATCACGGGCGGGGCGCCACGGATGCCCCAGCTCTTCTCTACCGAAGAGGCGATCCGGGCCGGAGCCGACCGCGTGCTGATGAAGCCCGTGGGCATGCAAGAGCTCTTGAACTGCGTGACGGAACTGCTCGCCGCCCGTCTGAAGGGAGTGAATTGATGCACAGTCTCGGACGTATCCTGTCGGAGCACCGCGATGCGGTGATCGATTCATGGATCGAGCGTTTACGCGACGATCGCGGTGCCGGCGTGACACCGAGTGCTTCACCCCGCGTTCTGCGAATCGAACTCGCCGCCTTTCTCGACGCGCTGACGGCGTTCTTCCTCAGCGGCATTGAAGGAACCGAGGACAGCTTCCGCGAGGTCGCCTCACAGGCAACCATCATCAGCTCGGCGCGGGCTCGGGACGGCTACACCCCCGCCCAGACCGCGACCCTCGTCATGTCGCTGAAACCCGTCGTCAGCGCGGTCATCCAGCGCGAAGCCGGCGGTCTTTCGTCCGAACTCCTCGAGACTCTCGCGCACCTGAATGCCACGGTGGACAGAGTTGCCCTCGTGACCTTCTCGGCCTTCGTCGAGACCCGCGAGCGGCTGATCGAGCGCCAGAGCCGTGCGCTTCTCGACCTTGCGACACCGGCCCTGCCGATCTGGCGCCACATCGTGCTGATGCCGCTCGTGGGCATCGTCGATACGCAGCGGGCGCGACAGATCATGGAATGGCTGCTCGAAGCGTTGACGCGGGAGGAAGCCCACATCGCCATCCTCGACGTGACGGGAGTGCCGGTGATCGACAGCCGCGTCGCCCTCCATCTCACAAAGACCGTGGAGGCGGCACGCCTTCTGGGCGCCAAGGTCATCGTCACCGGCATCAGCCCGGATGCAGCGCAGACTTTGGTGAAGCTCGATGTGAACCTCACGAGCATGATCACCCGCGGCACCTTGCGGGCCGGCCTCGGCGAAGCTTTCCGCCTGCTCTCCGCCGATGGCCAGGCACCGCCCAGCAAGGCGGGGTTCTGATGCGCGTCCCGATCCTGAAGCTCGGGCGCGTCCTGCTGACCTCCCTGCCCGCCGACCTGACGGACCAGCAGGTCATGGATCTGCAGATCGATGCGCTGGCCCTGCTCCGCGACGACCGCGCGGATGGGCTCGTCATCGACATCACCGCCGTCGACGTAGTGGATTCGTACATGGCGCGGGTGCTGTCGGAGACCGCCAAGATGGTCGGCATCATGGGCGGTGTCGCGGTACTGGCCGGCATGCGCCCCGCCGTGGCGCTGACTCTGGTGGAGATGGGCCAGAACCTGATTCAGATGGAAACGGCGTTCGACCTCGAAGGCGGCGTCGCGAAGGTTCAGAGGGCGATGGCCACCCGCGGAGGTCACCGTGACGAACCACCCGAGGTCTGAGTTTCCCGACGAGACGTCGGCGATCCTGGTATCGGTCGTGGAGATTCACGGACAGGAAGACATCCTGATCGCGCGTCAGGCCGGGCGGGACGCAGCCCGGAACATAGGGCTCGGCACCGTCGATCAGACCCGCCTCGCCACGGTGATCTCCGAACTGGCCCGCAACGCCCTCCGCTACGCCGGCGGTGGCCAATGCCGCATCACCACACAGGTGGCGGTCCTGACCCGCACCATCGTGCTGGAAATCGAGGATCGGGGACCCGGCATCGACAACGTGACCGCCGCCCTCACTCCGGGCTTCTCGACCGGCGGAGGACTCGGTCTCGGCATGTCCGCCGTCCTCAGGTTGATGGACGACATGATCGTGGAGACGCGGCCGGGACGAACCATGATCCGGGCGCAGATGGTGCGGCATACATGACGACGCCCATCGGATCCGAACGTCCGGACGAGGCCCCCCTCGAAACGCTGATGTTCCGAATCATCGCGGAGATCGACGTGGCCGAGGCCCGGCGGGCCGCACGGCATATAGCCGGCCGACATGGCTTCAAGACGGTGCAGGCCTATGGCTTCGCCACGGCGGTGTCCGAGATCGCGACCAATCTCGTCCTCCATGCCGACCGTGGCGGCGTCATCCACCTGACAGCCGCGCTGGTGAACGGCATTCCAACCATCGGCTTCACCGCAGAGGACGACGGCCCCGGCATACCCGATCTCGCTCTGGCCATGCAGGATGGCTACTCGACCCTCGGAGGCCTGGGATGCGGGTTGCCCGGGACAAGGCGCCTCGTCGACACCTTCGCGGTGACGACGCGTCCCGGCGAGGGAACCCGCATCGCCTGCAGCCTGACCCGTATATGAAGATCGCCTCGTCCCTGCGCTCATTCCCGGGTGAGACCGCTTGCGGTGACGTCGTCGCCTGGTGGCGGGAGAATGACTCGACGCTCATCGCCGTGGCGGACGGCCTCGGGCATGGCACCTCCGCGCGGCTCGCCGCCGAATCCTTCATGGCCGCCGTGGAGGATTCTTCCGGCCTCGGCCTGGCCGAACGGATGCAACGGGCCGATCGGGCGATCGTGCGCACACGGGGCGTGGCGGCCACCCTCGTGCAGATCGACCTTGCCGCGATGACATTGACCGTTGCGGGGGTCGGCAACATTCAGGGCGGGATATTCGGCGCTCGAACGCGGCGCTTCGACGGGGCCGCAGGCATCGTCGGGGCAGGAATCCGAGCGATCCGCCCCCTCACATTCGCGTTCGATCCGGCGGATGTGCTGGTTCTATGGAGCGACGGCCTGCGGCACGTGGATATCGACGAGACCTGCTGGCGGTTTCGCGACGAACCACAAAGGCTCGCGGATTGCCTGCTCGCACGCTTCGGATGCGAGAGCGACGATTGCTCCGTCCTCTGCGTCGCCTTCGACGGAGCCGTGGTGTGAAGGCCTTCCTCGACCGCTATGCCGCCGGGATGGCCTCCTACGTGATGACCGAGGGGGAGGCCGCTCTCGTCGATATCGAGGAGCTTGGCCGCGAGGCCATCGCGACAGGTGTCTCGCTCGAAGACATTGTCGGCCTTCACGAGGGGGCCACTCTATCCCTGTCGGAGATGGGAATCGCCATCAGCGAGCCGGCCATGATCCGCCGGATGTCGGCCTGTCTGAGCGCCCTGGCCATCGCGGCGGCCATTGCCTTCGGGAGCAAGCTCGAACTGCTTGAACGGCAGCGGCAGGAGGAGAGCAAGCGAACGGAACGGGAGCGTCAGCGCCTCGAGACCCTCGGCCAGATGGTTGGCTCGGTGGCGCACGAACTGAATAACCTGCTTCAGCCGGTCCATGGCATGACGGAGATCATGCTCGCGGATTTCGAGGCGAATGCGCCCGAGCGGGCAGACCTCGAAACCATCCTCGCCTGCAGCGATCAGGCGGTCGGGGTCATCCGCAACATCCTGGCCTATGTCAGACAGGAGCGCAGGGTACCCGAAGCCATACCCTTGGGCCATGCGGTGGAGAATGCCTGCGCGTTCCTCCAGCCAATGCTGCGTCCGCCTCTCGATGTCGCGATTCGGGATACCGAGAGCCCGGTTCTCGCCACGGAGAGCGAGGTCACCCAGATCCTGCTCAATCTCGTCCAGAACGCCATGCAGGCCGAGGCATCGCGCATCACGGTGCGGGTCGACCGTTGCAACCGGCGCTTCACCGAGGGTCCTGCCGAGGTGCCATGCCTTCAGCTCGTGGTGATCGACGACGGGTGTGGCATGTCCGAAGAGGTCGCGGCCTGTGCGACCGATCCTTTCTTCACCACAAAGACCGAGGGTCAGGGCACCGGCTTAGGCCTCGCCATCGTCAAGGGGATCGTCATGGGATGGTCGGGCGAGTTCGAGATCGCGTCGCGGTTCGAGCGCGGCACGGTGGTGACGATGTCGTTTCCAGTTGTGTTCTGACAGCCCATCACCGCACCTTTCCGGCAGCGGCCTATATGATCCCCTCACGGCTTCATCCGCATCGATTTAAGAGGCGTCCGCCCGGCGGAATGCTCAGCGCAGGGTCGGCCCTCAGGTCGCTCTCATGATCCGTAAGAGTTTTCGCCACTGCCCAAATCGGCCTGAGCACGGAGTACTACCGAGGCGGAATATGCATCGTTGTGCGATGCACCAATCTGCCGTCCGTCGTTGATCGTGAACGTGTTCTCGTGCCGGTGGCGTGTGAGAACCGCTAGTGTCGAAGTGCGATGCAATGACGAATGTAGACTGCATAGGCGTCTGCCACACTTGCGGCGGATGAACGCCCGATTAACACTACCTACTCCGAAAGAATGAATCGACCGATTCCTCGAGGCCGGGAGACAGTCCATGTCCCA